>JBMOLI010000001.1:0-683910 GCA_049325515.1 Actinomycetota bacterium
AGAAGGCGCCCGCCAAGTCAGCGACGTCCGCCAAGAAGGCACCGGCCAAGAAGGCACCGGCCAAGAAGGCACCGGCCAAGAAGGCCAACAAGCGCTGACAGCCAGCGGCGCCGAGAGCGCCGTGTCAGGCCTTGCGCAGCACCACCTGCACCTCCGCGTCGTCGACCGAGACGACGTGAGCGATCCCACTCTGGGCTTCCTGGAGGGCTGCCGGGCTCTCGTGGACCTCGAAGGACGTCGCCAGGACCTCACCGGCGATCCAGCTGGCGTGGGCCCGCGCTGCGGCGACGATCTCGGGGGGACCGGCCAGACCGACGACGACTCGGTCGGCGATCTCGAGGCCGGTCTCCTTGCGCAGGTCGTTCAGCGCACGGACCATCTCGCGGGCTGTCCCCTCTAGGCGCAGGTCCTCGGTCAGCTCCAGATCGAGCGCCACCGCCCATCCGCTGTCCTCCGCCAGCGCGAAGGCGTCGTGGCGTGCGGCTCGGACCTCGACCTCGTCGGCCGCCAGGCGCTCGCCTGCCACCTCGATGAAGCCCTCCGCTTCGATCTGGCGCTGCAGCTCGGAGCCATCGGCCTCGGCTAGTGCTTGCTTCACGTCGTTGATGCGAGGGCCGAGGCGCGGACCGAGTGCTCGGAAGTTGGGGATGACGGTCCACGACATGAGACCCGAGAGCGTGTCGACATCCTCGAGCGCCTTGACGTTGAGCTCGGAGGAGATCTCCTCGAGCACGTCGCGCGTGAGGCTGTCACCCGGGTGGAGCAGGAGCGCTCGCGACAGCGGCTGACGGACTCGCACCTTCGCATCGGTGCGAGCAGCTCGACCGAGGGCCACGAGCCTGCGGGCGGACGCCATCGACGCGGCCAGCGCGTCGTCGCGCCAGCCGCCCTCGGTGGGCCAGTCCGCCAGGTGGACCGAGGTGCTCCCTGTCAGTGTCGAGTGCAGATCATCAGCGAAGAACGGACAGAAGGGTGCAAGTAGCTCGGCCACCGTGCGAAGGCACTGGTGCAGGGTCGCGTGAGCGCTCGCATCGGACGCCTTCCAGAACCGCGGTCGGCTGCGGCGGACGTACCAGTTCGACAGGTCGTCCACGAACGTGGCGAGCCGCGTCGCGCCGGCGAGCGCATCGAAGCCCTCGAGAGCGGCCGTCACCGACTCGACCGTGTCGTCCAGCTCTGAGAGCACCCAGCGGTCGAGAACATGCGTGGGGCGTGGGGGCTCGTCAATCGGCGTCCAACCGTCGATGTCCGCGTAGGTGCAGTGGAACGCGAAGACGTTCCACAGCGTGAGCAGGGTCTGCCGGGTGCTCTCGCGGATCCCGTCCTCCGACACCCGCCTCGGCGTCCACGGCTGACCGGCCGAGAAGAAGTACCAGCGCAGCGCGTCGGCGCCGAACGTGCCGAAGATGTCCCACGGGTCGACGACGTTGCCCTTGGACTTGGACATCTTGGCGCCCTGCTCGTCGACGAGCAGGCCCAGGCAGACGACGTTTCGGTAGGGCGTCTGGCCGAACACGAGGGTGTTGACCGCCAGCAGCGAGTAGAACCAACCGCGGGTCTGGTCGATGGCCTCGCAGATGAAGTCGGCGGGGAACGCCGCCTCGAAGCGCCCGTCCTCTGCGAACGGATGATGGTGCTGTGCCGAGGGCATCGAGCCGGAGTCGAACCAAGCGTCGAGCACCGGCGCGAGCCGGCGGGACGTGCCACCGCAGCTCGCGCAAGGGAAGGTGACGTCGTCCACGTGAGGTCGGTGGAGGTCGAGGTCGGTGAGGTCGCGTCCCGCCAGGTCCGACAGCTCCGCCACCGAACCGACGCATCTGTCGACGTGGCACTCCCCGCAACGCCAGATGGGCAGGGGGGTGCCCCAGTAGCGGTCACGCGACAGCGCCCAGTCGACGTTCCCCTCCAGCCACTTCCCGAAGCGGCCACCTCGGATGTGGTGGGGATGCCAGCCGATGCTCTCGTTCTGCGCGAGCAGCTCATCCCTGCGCTGTGAGGTGCGGGCGAACCACGAGGTCTTGGCCCAGTAGATGAGGGGCGTGCCGCAGCGCCAGCAGTGCGGGTACGAGTGCTCGTGAGCCTCCTCCGCCACCAGGCGGCCGCGAGCGGCGAGATCGTCGATGATCGCTCTGTCGGCGTCCTTCACGAAACGGCCCTGGAACTCGGGCACGCGGGCGTCGAACTCGCCGTCCTGGTCGACCGGGTTCAGCGTGGGGAGACCCTCGGCCCGGCCGACCTGCGCGTCCTCCTCGCCAAACGCCGGAGCGATGTGCACGATCCCCGAGCCGTCCGCATCGCTCACGTAGTCAGCGGCCACCACTCTCCAGGGCGCGCCATCCCCGGCTTCGAGGATGTGGAAGGGCCGGTCGTAGTGCCAACCGACGAGCTCGCGCCCGCTCCAGCGAGCCAGCACGACGTGGTCCGGGTAGCGGCGCCTCGCCGCCGACTCGCCCATCACGAGATCTGCGCCGCCCTCCGGGTCGGCGATGCGCACGTAGGGGATCTCGCCCCCGACAGCGGCGGCCACGTTGGAGATCAGGGTCCACGGGGTGGTGGTCCAGACCAGGAGGTCGGCTCCCACCGCGGGCCCCGTGGTCAACGGGAAGCGCACGAAGATGGACGGGTCGACGACGTCCCGATAGCCCTGCGCCACCTCGTGTGAGGACAGGGCGGTGCCACAGCGAGCGCAGTAGGGGCTCACCTTGTGGCCCTCGTAGAGGAGGTCGGAGTCCCAGAGCTGCTTGACGAGCCACCAGACGGACTCGATGTACTCGTTGCTCATGGTCCAATACGCATCGGCCGTGTCGATCCACGTGCCAGAGCGGGTCGTCAGCGCCGACCAGTCCTCCACATAGCGGCGCACAGACTCGCGGCAGCGGTCGTTGAAGGCCTCTATGCCAAAGGCCTCGATGTCACCCTTGGTGGCGAGACCCAGCTCCTTCTCCACCTCGAGCTCAACCGGCAGGCCGTGGCAGTCCCAGCCGCCCTTGCGCGGCACGTCGTGGCCGCGCATCGTCTGGAAGCGCGGGTAGAGGTCCTTGAACACCCTTGCCCACACGTGGTGCAGCCCCGGCTTGCCATTTGCGGTGGGCGGACCCTCGTAGAACACCCATGGCTCGGCGCCCTTGCGCGAGCGCTGCACCTCCTCCACGACGCCGCGCTCCCTCCAGCGCTCGAGCACGCGCTGCTCGAGCGCAACGAGGTCGAGGGACGCTTCGACGGGACCGAAGGGCATCCGTCCAGGCTACGACATGGTCCCAAGTGCACTGACAGGCATTGCGGGGCAAAGGTTGCCCTTTGCCGGGGTCGTGCCTACAATGCCGCACCCTTTGGGGCGACCAACGGGCCCGCGAGAGGACAAGACCACACATGGCACTCAGGACCAAGCCGGCCAAGGCCACGAAGGCGCCGGCGAAGGCAGCCAAGAAGGCCGCCGCGGGCAAGTCCACCAAGAAGGTGCCGGTCAAGAAGGCAGCGCCTCCAAGAAGCCAGCAACCAAGAGCGCCGCCCCCAAGTCCAAGTCCGCGCCCGCCGCCAAGAAGCCAGCTGCGAAGAAGCCGGCGGCGAAGAAGCCGGCCCCGGCGCCGAAGGCTCCGGCGGCAGCGACTCGAAGCCGGGTCATCCCGGCTCTCGCCAAGCGCATGCCCCAGGACGGGGCCCGCAAGGCGCCGCCGAAGCGCAAGGGCCCGCTCGACAAGTTCCTCCTGGGCCAGCTCGAGGCCCTTCAGGAGGAGCGCGCCACCTACACGCGCCAGGCTGCCTCCCTGAAGGCCGAAGCCGACCTGCTCGTTGCCGAGCGAGAGCCCGGCGACGTGCAGTTCGACGAAGAGTCCGGCGAGGGCGACACGCTCGCCGTCGAGCGCGAGCGAGACCTCACCCTGAGCGCCCAGGCGTCGGCGCTGGTCGAGGAGATCGACCTCGCCATAGCAAAGCTGCACGACGGCACCTACGGCGTGTGCGAGCAGTGCTACACCACGATCCCCAAGGACCGCCTCCGAGCCCTCCCGTACGCCGCCCTGTGCGTGCAGTGCAAGAGCGCCGGGTTCTCTCGTCGGTGACGTGACCGTGAGCGAGGTCCCCGCCGGCGGCGGACCTCCCACCACCTCGCACCATCGCGGTGCCTTCGCCGCTGCAGCAGCCGTCGTCGTAGCCCTCGATCAGCTGAGCAAGCAGTGGGCCCTCTCGGCGCTGGCAGATGGGCCCATCGACCTCATCGGTTCGCTTCGCCTGCAGCTCACGTTCAACGACGGCGCTGCGTTCAGCCTCGGGCGTGGGCGCACCACGCTCATCGCGCTGGTGGGCCTGGTGATCGTCGGTGTGATCATCCGCCTGGGGTTGAGAGCAGAGCAGCGACTGTGGGCCATCGGCATCGGGGTCGTGCTGGGCGGTGCGCTGGGCAACCTGTCCGACCGAGCCTTCCGTGCCGGAGAGGGGCTCCTCGGTGGCCGCGTGGTCGACTTCATCGACCTGCAGTGGTGGCCCGTGTTCAACGTGGCGGACATGTCCCTGTGGGTCGGGATCGGTCTCATCCTCCTGGCCGGCTGGCGTGAGAGGGGATCGCTGGCGTGAGGCTGGTCGAGCGCGTGCCCGAGGCGCTGGCAGGAGAGCGGATCGACCGAGTCGTCGCCATGCTCACGAGCTGCAGCCGAGCGGAGGCGGTGGAGCTGATCGAGGCGGGACAGGTGCTCGTCCGGGGAGAGATGGCGCGATCGCGGTCGGCCAAGGTCCGCCTCGGCGACGAGGTTGCGGTGGAGATGCCCGACAGGGCCGCGGCTGCGCGGCTCGTGCCCGAGCCGGCCGTCGGCGTCGCGGTCGTGCACGAGGACGACGACTTGCTCGTGGTGGACAAGCCGGCGGGGCTGATCGTCCACCCCGGTGCCGGCCAGTCGACCGGCACGCTCGTGCACGGCCTGCTGGCCCGCTACCCGGAGATCAGCGGGGTCGGGGTCGACGCGGCCAGGCCCGGCATCGTGCACCGCCTCGACAAGGGCACGTCGGGGCTTCTCCTCGTCGCCCGTTCGCAGCGAGCCTACGAATCCCTCGTCGCGATGCTCTCGGCCCGTCAGGTCAAGCGGCGCTACCGCACGCTGGTCTGGGGCCGCGTCGCCGCGGCCTCGGGTCTGATCGACGCGCCGATCGGGCGCTCTACGCGCGATGCCATGAAGATGGCGGTCGCGGTGCGCGGCAAGGAGGCCCGCACGCGCTACGAGGTCCTGTCCACCTACGACGAGCCGGTCGAGGTGACGGAGCTGGCGTGCACGTTGGAGACCGGGCGCACGCACCAGATCCGGGTGCACCTGCTGTCGATCGGGCACCCGGTCGTCGGCGACCTCCGCTACAAGGGCGCACGGCAGTCGCTTCCGATGTCGCGACCGTTCCTGCACGCCGAGCTGCTCGAGCTCGAGCATCCCGTCTCCGGGGAGCCGATGCACTTCGAGTCAGCCCTGCCACCCGACCTCACCGACGTCCTCGCTCAGCTGTCCCGACGTGAGGCTTGAAGCCGCTAGGCGAAGGAGACCTTGACCTCGTCGAAGTGGAAGCGGAGCGCAGCGAGCGCCCCAAAGCCCAACGCGAAGGCGAGCAGCACAGCAACCGGCAGGGCAGCCTCCGAGAGGCCACCGCCGTCGATCACGTCACGGAAGCCGCGCATGGCCCAGTAGCTGGGCGTGGCGGGGGAGATGGTGCGAGCCCAGTCCGGCAGGACCGAGATCGGTGCGAGTGAGCCGCCCAGGCCGGCGAAGAGCATGGTCCCGAGGTTGCTGATGGCGTTGAGCTGCATGATCGTACGGGTGACCGCCAACAGGAACAGCCCCATGCTCACGAGGCACAGGGCAAGGGCCGTTGCGACCGCGACCATGGCGAGCAGCGAGCCGCGGATGTCGAGGTCGAACAGCACGCCACCAAGGCCGATCAGCACCGTCAGCTGCAGCGCAAGCGTCATCAGTGGAACCACCACCTTGCCCGCCATCACCTCCGCCGGCGTCGCCCGACTCGCGCGCAGCCGTTCCCACGTGTTCCACCCGTGCTCGCGGAACACACCGAAGCCGACGTTGCCCACGAGGAAGAAGGCGAACATGACGGTCACGCCTGGCACAGCGTGCTCCGCTCCGTTGCCGGGGCCGCCACCTCCTCCGAACGGGGCCGAGCCAGCGGTGAACGCCGGCTTGATGAAGGCCATGATGATGAGGGGCATGCCCGTCATGATCAGGAGGAAGGCGGGGTCGCTGCGCAGGATCCGCAGATCGTGCTTGGCCACCGCCCAGCTACGCGACAGCGACATCACTGCTCTCCTCGGAGAGGGCCTCTGTCGCGTCTGTGTAGCGGCGGCCGGTCAGCGCCAGGAAGACCGATTCGAGGCTCGGCGTGATGATCTCCAGCCCCCGCAAGAGGTGCGCGCGGTCACCGAGCGACGAGAGCACCATGGCGGCGTCGACGGCGGGCTGCTGGCTCTCGAACCTGACTGCTTCGCCTTCGACTCGATGCGAGCCCGGTAGGCGTAGCTCGGGTGGGGGGCCGTGGAAGGTGAGCTCGACCACAGTGCGGGCGTGTCGCGAGACGAGATCGGGCACGGTGCCCTGAGCGATCACGCGTCCTTGGTCGATGATCGTCACTGATGCGCCGAGCGCCTCGACCTCGGGCAGGTAGTGCGTCGAGTAGCAGACAGCCGTGCCGTCTGTCTCGGCGAGCATCCGCACGGTGTCCAGCAGCCGGACGCGCGTGGCGACATCGACGCCCGTGGTCGGCTCATCGAGCAGGAGAAGGCGCGGCCCGTGGAGCATGGCCATGGCTGTGTGGACGCGGCGCTTCTCACCACCGGAGAGGGTCCGGACCGGGCGATCGAGCAGAGCCGTGAGCTCCAGAGCATCCGCGACCTGCTCCGTTCGCGCCAGGAGGTCGCGGCGGCGCAGGTCTGCGAGCTCGCCGGCGAAGGCGAGGTTGTCCCTCACCGCCACCGTCGGGTAGATCGCCAGCTCCTGTGGAGCGAAGCCGATGTCGCGTCGGGCGAGCGCTGATCGCTCGACTGCGTCGATCCCGTTCACGGTCACCTCTCCCGCATCGGGGCGGCGCAGACCGCACACGATCGAGACCAGCGTGGTCTTGCCGGCCCCGTTCGGCCCGAGCAGGGCGCAGATCTCACCTTCGGCGATCGAGAGGTCTACGCCGTCGAGCGCGACGACGTCCCCATACGACTTGCGCAACCCCCGGACCCCCAGCACCGACCCATTCGAGCCGAATGTCCGATCCTTGGCAATCAAGTTCCCGGCCAGCCGCGGTGGGCGGTGAGACCGCTCGGCGCGTAGCGTTCCACCGTGACCAGCAGCCCAGACGATCGCTTCGAGCAGCTGCCCTTCGGCACGCCGGAGAAGGCCCGGCGCTATGACACAGCGCGCTACCAGGGAGCCGTCGGGCGCAACTGGTACGACTGCGACCCCGGCCTTCAGGCGCTGATGCTGCGCCACCTCGGGCCCGACGGACTGGCGTGGGCGGAACCGCATCTGAGGCGCATCGGCGGCCTGATGGGAGGCCCGATAGCCGAGCGCGCTGAGGAGACTGACCGCAACCCGCCGCGCCTGGAGCGCTACGACCGGTGGGGGCACGACATCAGCCGGGTCGTCTTCCCGGAGAGCTTCGAGGCCTCGCGGCGCGACCTGCTGGCCGACCACTTCGGGCTCCCGGACTTCCGCCGCGACGCCAACGCTGCGGGAGTCCCCATCAGGCCGCTGACTGCTGCATGGAGCTACCTGCTCAACCAGGCCGAGATCGCGATGGCGTGCGCGCTCGGCACGGGCACCGACATGGTCGAGCGCCTCGTCGAGCAGTTCGCCCCGGACGATGTGCGCGAGCGCGTGCGGGCGCTGTCAGCGTCCGGAGCGCTTGCCGGAGAGACGGCCCAGCTGCTCACGGAGCGCACGGGCGGGTCCGACCTCGCGATGCTCGAGACGACGGCAACGCCTGACGGCGACGCTTGGCGCCTCAACGGATACAAGTGGTTCGCGTCCAACGCCAACGGCGCCGCCTTCGTCGTGCTGGCCAAGCCGGTCGGCTCGGACGACGGCATTCGCGGGATCGCTCCGTTCCTGGTGCTGTGGGAGCGTCGCGACGGCAAGCGCAACGGGCTGAGCATCCGTCGCCTGAAGGACAAGCTCGGCACGAAGGGCGTGGCGTCGTGCGAGGTGGAGCTCAACGACGCCGAGGCCTTCATGTTGGCGCCGTCGGGCTCGTCTCCTGCTGGTGCGGTCACCGGTGCTGCCGGTGACGGACGGGGCCTGGCCAGGATGATGGAGATGACCAACGGCGCGCGTCTCGGCATCGCCATGATGGGCCTGGGCTGTGCGCGGCGGTCGCTGGTCGAGTCGATCTGCTTCGCGCAGTCGCGGGAAGCATTCGGAAGGCCCTTGGTCGACCAACCGCTCATGCGGCGCAAGCTGGCAGAGCTCATCGTCGAGGTCGAGGCGGCTCAGCACCTCGTCTTCGACGGCTACATGGAGCCGATGCGGATCTCCGCTCCACTCATCAAGCTGCGCGCCGCTCGCCTCGGCATCACGGCCTCCGTCGACGCGCTCGAGATCCACGGCGGCAACGGCTACATCGAGCAGTGGCCGATCGCGCGGATCGTGCGCGACGCGCTCGTGAACCCGGTCTGGGAGGGCCCCGACAACATCCTCTGCCTCGACGTGCGCCGGGCCATCACGAGGGAAGACGCGCACAAGGCGCTTCTCGAGCGCATGAGGGTGGCGCTGGAGCGCTCACCGCGCAGCGATCCCAAGACAGTCGAGATCGTCGAGCGGTCGATCGAGCGCGCCGACACGGCCATCGACAGCTGGGGCCACCTCGACGAGGAGACGGCCGAGGCTCGGCTGTTCCCGCTGTCGCAGATGCTGGTCGACGTCTACGCGGCGTCGCTGCTGCTGGAGCATGCCGGTTGGGAGCATGAGTCGGGCGCAGCGTCGGCGGGTCGCGGCGACCTCGTTGCGCGGCTGTACGTGCGCACCCACTTGGCCCAGACCGATCCGCTCGAGCGCTTGAGCGAGCCGGCCGAGGACCTGGAGCACTTCGACGATCTGCTGGCAGGCACATTCCAGGGTTGAGGGCTTGACCGCCGGAGCTCTGAAGATCAGGTCGGGGTGGGTTCGGGCCAGTCCCGCTGGCCGCGCGCCATCGCGGCGACGTCGGCGAGCGTGAAGCTGTCGAGCTGCTCACGGATGCGATTGCTGAAGCCCGCCCAGACGGCGAGCAGCACGCACTGGCCCTCGTGGTCGCAGGCGCCGTCCTTGTGCGGTTCGCCGAAGTCTCCTAGGACGATCGGCCCGTCGACGGCCGAGACGATCTCACCGAGGGTTATCTGGGCCGGGTCGCGGGCGAGGATGTAGCCGCCACCGACTCCTCGCTTAGAACGGACGATGCCCGCCCCCTTCAGCGCCAGCAGGATCTGCTCGAGATAGGGCTGTGGCAGACCGGTGCGCTCAGCGATGTCGCGGACCGACGTGGGGCCTGTCTCATCGGCGTGCAGCGCCAGCGAGAGCAGCGCCCGGCTGGCATAGTCGCCACGCGTCGAGACCTTCACCTGGCGAACTGTAGAGGTCGGGGCGCCGTTGGCGAGCCCGGCTCGCGGCAATGCCTCAGGGCGATCGCCACCTCGTAAGGACTTCGGCGCTCCCGCCAGCGCCGAGCGATCTCACCTGTTGAAGGCGCTCGACCATCTCTCGACCGACGGAGTCGAAGTTCGCCTTCAGATCGAACACTTCGGGATCGAGGTCGGCGATCCCGCGTCGAACCAGTGCCCAGTGCTCGTGAACCCTCACCTCGGCGATCACTCGAGGGCGACAGGCCGATGCGAGCACGAGCTCGCACACGAAGGCCGACAGGGGCTCGACGGCGTGGTACGTGCGCTCCGGGTGCGCAACGCGGTGATGAGCCCATGACCAGTCCTCGATCAGGTAGGCGCCGCCCGGGTGCAGGTGGGGGAACAGGCGGTTGAAGCTTGCGCGGGTTGCGTCGGCACGATGGGACGCGTCGTCGACGACGAGATCCAGAGGTCGTCCCCCGAACTCGGCCGCGAGAACCTGCTGCAGCCGCTCCCCATCTGCCTGGTCGACGCCGTAGTAGGGCGCCACGACGTCGCCCAGGTCGTGATCGTGGATGAACTGCTCCAGCGGCGCGCAGCCGTCCATGATGTCGACAGCCACGAGCTTCTCGGGGCGGGCCAGCTGTGCGAGAAGTGCGGTGCTCCCGCCGCTGTAGATCCCCAGCTCGAGGATGCGCTGGGGTGCGAGCTCGGCGATCAGGCTGGCGTAGCCCTCGACCATCGGGGGTGTCTTCAGGAGGACCATCTGACTCGGCTCGGTCCTGCCGCCCATCGATCGGTATGTGACGCCGTCCAGCTCGAACTCGTGGTCGTCAGACCACTTGATGGTGCCCGCCATCGCCTCAGGCTTGCTCAGACGTTCGACGCTGGCAACAGTCGAGGCAACACCGAGCGCGCGGGTGTTGTCGTTCGGGGCCGGTACGGTCTGGGGAGCCTCACCATGTCTGATCAACCAGTCCTTCCCTCCTACGACGGGGCCTGCATCTCCAACCTGGTGCCAGCCCTGCTCCGCACGACCGATCCGGTCCCGCCCTGGCTGCCCGCCCTGGCCTCCGGTGCGCCTCGCGTCGTGCTGCTCGTGATCGACGGGCTCGGCTGGAACCAGCTCGCCAAGCGCCGCTCGTCGACTCCTGTTCTCGACGGCCTCGAGGGCGGTCCCATCACCACCGTCGCCCCCTCGACGACGGCGACGGCGCTCACCTCGATCACCACCGGTCTGCCGCCGGGAGAGCACGGGGTCGTCGGCTACCGGATGGCGGTCCACGGCGAGGTTCTCAACGTGCTGCGCTGGAGCACGGCCGCAGGTGACGCGCGCCAGTCGATCCCCCCGGGCAAGGTGCAGCTGCAGCGAGCCTTCGACGGGGCGCACCCCCCAGTGGTGACTCGCGCCGAGTTCGAGCGGTCTGGCTTCACGGTCGCCCACCTCGACGACACCCGCTTCGTCGGCTATCGCACCCTCGGCACGCTTGCCGCTGAGGTCGTGCGCTTGGCCAGGGCGGGCGAGCCGTTCGTCTACGCCTACTACGACGGGCTCGACAAGGTCTCCCACGAATACGGCCTCGACGCTCAGTACGACGAAGAGCTGCGCTGGATCGACCACCTCGTGGGAGCGCTGCTCGAGCGCCTTCCCAGCGGCACGGTGCTGGTCGTCACCGCGGATCACGGCCAGGTCGTGGTCCCCGAGGAGCACATCCTCGAGCTGCCGGGCGAGGTGCAAGCGCATGTGGCATCGCAGTCTGGCGAGGGACGGTTCCGCTGGCTGCACGCGCGCGGCGGACGGTCTGCCGCACTGCTCGACTCAGCGCGCGACTCCTTCGGTGACGTCGCTTGGGTGCGCAGCCGGGCGGAAGCGATGGCGGAGGGCTGGTACGGCCCCACTGTCACCGATGCGGCCGCAGGCCGCCTGGGCGACGTGCTCCTCGCGGCCAAGTCCACCCATGCCTTCGCCGACCCCAACGACACGGGCCCCTATGTCCTGATCGGTCGTCATGGCTCGCTCACCGAGGACGAGATGTTGGTGCCGCTGCTCGCAGGGGTGGCTCGCTGAATCGTGCGGGTAGGTTGACCAACATGTCCGAGACCTCTCCCGACGACTCCGCCGATGATCCGGTCCTCGTGCCCTCCGTGGTGGAGGACGACGCCCCTCAGGAGATGGTCGAGTCGCCCGCCAAGGTGATGCGCATCGGATCGATGATCAAGCAGCTGCTCGAGGAGGTTCGTCAGTCCGACCTCGATGAGCCCAGCCGCGAACGGCTGCGCGAGATCTATGAGACCTCGATCAGCGAGCTCTCATCGGCGTTGTCTCCTGACCTTCAAGACGAGCTCAAGCGCCTGGCCCACCCCTTTGATGCTCCAGCCGCCCCGTCCGAGGCCGAGCTGCGGATCGCCAAGGCACAGCTCGTCGGATGGCTCGAAGGTCTCTTCCACGGTATCCAGGCCACGCTGTTCGCTCAGCAGATGGCGGCGCGCCAGCAGCTCGAGCAGATGCACGGTCGCCAGCTGCCTCCCGGCGGCGGCCGCGGCATGGCGGCCGCCGGGAACGCTCAGTCCGATGGCGAGGACTCGCGGCCCGGCACCTACTTGTAGTCGCTCAGGGTCCGACGAGTAGCGAGCCGTCGATCTCGTAGGTGCGGCCCGACTCGACCCTCAGCACGAAGTCGTCGGTGGCCGTGCCGCCTGCCGGGATGTCACCGATGTCGATGGGGATCGGTGTGTCGCCGAGCCTCAGCTGCACGCTCCCGCGCCAGCCGAACTCGCTGTTGTTGGTGATCACCAGCCGAACGTCGGCGCGGTTCTCCCGCCGGCTTCCCATCTCGAGGTCGAGGGTGAGGCCGCCGCAGATCTCCTTGGACACGACGTTGCCGGACGAGTCGCGCTCGATCACCGTCGAGGACGAGATGGTCGGGGGGCCGTCCTCGGGGACGTCGACGCTGAAGGGCGTGGCGCTGCGGTCGCGGCAGGTGAGGATGTGGGTGAGCCCGCGCAGCGACGACGTGCCGATGGGGATGAGCAGAACTGCCAGCAGCCCGATCAAGGCGACCTGGGCTCGCAGCGCAGACGGCATGCGCGCATCGTAAACCCCGATGGCCCCCGCGGCGGTGGTTACGCTGCGGCTCGTGGCCACGACCTTCTCGGACAAGCTGTCGCGACTCGGCTACTCGAAGGCGCGCCGGCTCATCGTGCTCACCGGCCTCGTCGTCCTTCTGATGGTCGTGAGCGTGATGTACGCGAGGCGCGTCGACGGCATCGAGGTCGTCGCAACCCTGCTGTTCGTGCCGATCTTCCTGGCGTTCGTCTTCCGGGGCGTCGTCGGCGGCGTTGCCGCCTCGCTGGGAGCGATCGCCACCTATGCCGCGTTGCGCTATCCGGCGATCGACGCGGTGGGCCTGAGCGAGTTCACCGGGTTGATCGTCTCCAGGTCTGCTGCCTACCTGATCTTCGGCGCGATAGGCGGCTGGTCGACCCAGGTGCTGGAGGGGTCGCTCACGAAGCTCGAGCTGTATGACGAGGTCGACGACGAGACCGGGCTCTACAACGCACGGCATCTGCTGCATCAGACCGACCTCGAGATCTCGCGAGCCCGCCGCTACCAGACGCTCTTCTCCGTCGTGCTGCTCGACCTGCCGTCCGCTCCGTTCCTCGCTCTCAAGCCGCGCGCGCGGCGCACTGTCCTGCGCGACCTCGGCAGGTTGCTCGGGGAGGGGGTGCGCAACGTCGACCACGTCGTGCACGCTCGTGACGGTGACGTGCATCGCCTCGCTGCCGTGCTGCCCGAGACGGCCCACGAGGGCGCTGAGATCTTCCGCGGCCGGTTCGACGCGCGCGTGCGCGAGTACCTGACGTCGCGCGGTGTCGCCATCGAGGTCGACCAGCTGCCGGCCCGTGCTCTGACCTTCCCGGGGGACGAGGACGGCATCGAGGCGCTGCGGGCCGACTTCACACGCCTCGACGCCTCACTGCACCGCTGAGCCAGCGGTCGCGGGTCCGCGTCGGGACCCGGCACCTGGCCGCCGGCGGTGGTGCTACCGTCGAATCACACGGGTGTAGTTTGTCCACAGGCTGTGGACAACGGCCTGTGGACGGTCTGTGGAGAACTGTGCGCGGATAGGCACGCATGACGGCGTCAGGTCAAGGGAGGTGTGCCCGGAGTGGCTGACAGCTTCACCCACCTGCATGTGCACACCGAGTACTCGATGCTCGATGGGGCAGCCCGGATCGCGGACGTCGTGGGGTCCGCCGTGGCGGATGGCCAGCCCGCCATCGGCATCACAGACCACGGGAACATGTACGGCATCCTCGACTTCTACAAGGAGTGCCAGCGGCAGGAGGTGAAGCCCATCCTGGGCTCTGAGCTGTACATGGCCTTCGAGAGCCGCCACGAGCGGCCACCGCGGCGGGGCCGCATGGACGACGGGGGCGGCGACGCTGGCGGCGGCGCCAAGCTCTACTACCACCTGACCGCGCTGGCCGAGAACGACACGGGCTACCGCAACCTGATCCAGCTCTCGAGTCGTGCCTTCCTGTCGGGCTACTACTACAAGCCGCGCGTCGACTTCGAGCTGCTCGACGAGCACAGCGAGGGCCTCATCGTCACCTCGGGCTGTCTCGGCGGGCACGTCCTGCAGCACCTTCTGAAAGACGACTTCGACGGCGCGGTGAAGGCGGCGGGGCGGCTGCAGGACATCTTCGGTCGCGACAGCTTCTTCATCGAGATGCAGGATCACGGCATCCCCGAGCAGCGTCGCACCAACCCGCAGCTGCTCGAGATCGCGGAGCACCTGCAAGCACCGCTCGTCGCCACCAACGACAGCCACTACGTGCAGCGCAGCGATGCCGTCGCCCACGACGCTCTCCTGTGCGTCCAGACCGGATCTCAGATGAGCGACCCGGATCGCTTCAAGTTCCATGGCGACGAGCACTACCTCAAGTCGGCGCATGAGATGCGATCGCTCTTCGAAGAGCTGCCGGAGGCGTGCGACAACACGCTGTGGATCGCCGAGCGAGCCCAGGTGAACATCGAGTTCGGCAAGCCGCAGCTGCCGACGTTTCCCGTGCCAGAGGAGTTCGCCAACGACACCGAGTACCTGCGCCACCTCACCTTCGACGGAGCGAAGCGCCGCTGGGGCGATCCGCTGCCGGATCAGATCGTCGAGCGGCTCGCCTACGAGCTCCAGGTCATCGAGTCGATGGGGTTCTCCTCCTACTTCCTCATCGTCTGGGATCTCATCAAGCACGCGCGCGACGCGAACATCCGCGTAGGCCCCGGCAGGGGCTCTGCCGCGGGCTGTGCGGTGGCCTACGCGCTCCAGATCACCGACCTCGACCCGATCCGCTACGACCTGCTCTTCGAGCGCTTCCTGAACCCGAGCCGCATATCGATGCCCGACATCGACATGGACTTCGACTCGCGCTATCGGGAGGAGATGATCCGCTACGCGGCAGAGCGCTACGGGCGCGACCACGTGGCCCAGATCGTCACCTTCTCTACGATCAAAGCGCGGGCGGCGGTTCGTGACGCGGCCCGCGTCCTCGGCTACCCGTACAGCGTCGGAGACAAGGTGGCCAAGGCGATGCCGCCGCTCGTGATGGGACGCGACACCCCGCTCTACGCCTGCCTCGACCGCCACCCCAAGCACGAGGACGGCTACAAGATGGCCGCCGACCTGCGGAAGATGCGTGACGAAGACCCTGACGCGGCCAAGGTCCTCGAGGTGGCCAAGGGCCTCGAGGGACTCCGACGGCAGGACGGCATCCATGCAGCGGCAGTGGTCATCACGAAGGAGCCGCTCACCACCTACCTGCCCATCCAGCGCAAGCCGGAGGGCGGTCAAGACCCCGACGACGCGCCGATCGTCACGCAGTACGAGATGCACGGCGTTGAGGAGCTGGGCCTCCTGAAGATGGACTTCCTCGGGCTTCGCAACCTCGACGTCATCAGCGACACGCTCGAGATCGTCAAGCAGACGCGCGGCCTCGAGCTCGACATCGACGCCATCCCTCTGGACGACGAAGCCACGCTGGCTCTGCTCTGCCGCGGTGACTCGATCGGCGTCTTCCAGCTGGAGGGTGGGCCGATGCGGGCGCTCACCCGCTCGCTGGCGCCGTCGAGCTTCGAGGACGTTGCTGCTCTCGTGGCCCTCTACAGGCCCGGCCCGATGGCGGCCAACATGCACAACGACTACGCGGACCGCAAGAACGGTCGCAAGCCGGTCGAGTACTTCCACCCCGATGCTGAGGAGATCCTCGCCGACACCTACGGCCTGATGATCTACCAGGAGTCGGTGATGCGGGTCGCGCAGAAGTTCGCGGGCTACTCGCTGGCGCAGGCGGACAACCTCCGCAAGGCGTGCGGCAAGAAGGTCCGCGAGCTGATGGCCAAGGAGCGCGCCGCGTTCGTCGACGGCGTGGAGGCAACTGGGTACGGCCGCGCGCTCGGCGACTCGCTCTTCGACATCATCGAGCAGTTCGCCGACTACGCGTTCCCCAAGTCGCACTCGTTCGGCTACGGATACATCGCCTACCAGACCGCATATCTCAAGGCGCACCACCCGGCCGAGTACCTGTCTGCGCTGCTCTCGAGCGTCAAGACCAACCTCGACAAGGCGGCCATCTACCTGGCCGAGTGCCGGACCATGGGCATCCCGGTGCTCGTCCCCGACGTGAACCGCTCCGAGTCCGACTTCACGCCGCTCATCGAGACCCGACCCGATGGCACCGAGAGCGAGTCGATCGTCTTCGGGCTGTCGGCGGTGCGAAACGTCGGCGAAGGCCTGGTCGCGCTCCTGCTCGCCGAGCGTCAGGCCAACGGCCCGTTCGCGGACTTCTACGACTTCGTCGAACGAGTCGACTTCCAGGTCCTCAACAAGAAGACGCTCGAGTCGCTCATCAAGGCCGGCGGCTTCGACAGCCTGGGCCACCCGCGCCAGGGGCTGCTGCGCGCCTTCGAGCACATCGTCGACTCCACCGTCGCCCGTCGACGCGAGCGCGACATGGGCGTGATGTCGCTGTTCGGCGAGGTGGAGGAAGCGGGCGCCATGTTCGAGGAGCGACCGCCGATCCCCGACCTCGAGTTCGCCAAGCGCGAGCGCCTGAGCTTCGAGAAGGAGATGCTCGGCCTCTACGTCAGCGACCACCCGCTCATGGGCGCGGAGGCATCGCTGCGCCGCAAGTGCGACGGCTTGCTCGCCGACCTGAGCGACATCGACGACGGCGCCATCCGAACCTTCGGTGGAGTGATCACCGGCCTCCAGCGCAAGTGGACGAAGAAGGGTGACCTCATGGCCGTGTTCGCGCTCGAGGACCTGCACACCTCCGTCGAGGTCATGGTGTTCCCGCGGACGATGACCGATCACGGCCACAAGCTCGAGGACGATGCGGTCGTCCTCGTCAAGGCGCGCGTCGACGGCCGGGAAGACCAGCCCAAGCTCATCGCCATGGACGTCGAGCCCTTCGAACCGATGACCGGCGAGGCCTTTCCGCTGCGTCTGAAGGTGGCCGCTGCCGCGCTCTCGGAGGCGCTCATCGAGGACCTGAAGGGGCTGTTGGCCGAGCACCCGGGCGACTCCCCGGTGCTTCTCCACCTCGGGGAGAAGAAGATCCTGCGACTGCCGGCGGCGTGGACCGTGAGCGTGGTGCCGGCTCTGCTGGCCGAGCTGCGCGTGCTGCTCGGACCTTCCGCGATCATCGGCTGAGCCTTGCTTGACCCGCGGGTCACGACGGCTGAGCAGGCTGTTCGCGCCGCCCGATAGATATGTCGAGTTGCGCTCTGCGCCCGCGTCTACTGGACTGGTGTGGCCGAACCACGAGTGATCCGGGGGCTGGAAAGCGAATGTCGATCCAGGTCGAGACCAAGGACTGCACTGCACTGGGCGACGCGGAGCTGGCTGAGCTAGCCGATCTGTGCGCCGAAGGACCGATCCCCTACGAGGTGGGGCTGCTCTCCAAGCAGGCCGAGGCATGGGTGCTGGTCACCCAGGCCACCGAGAACGGCAAGCTCAAGGGCTTTGCGTTCTCCACGCTCGAGCGCATCGGCGGCACCCCGTCCGTGCTGATCGGCCTGGCCTCGGTGAAGCGCACCGCCAAGCGAGACACCGTCCTGCGAGCCATCGTCCACGACCAGCTGCGGCGTGCCGTGCTGGCGTTCCCGGACGAGGATGTGCTGTTCGGAACGCGCTTCAGCACCCCAGCCGGCTTCGAGGCGTTCCGCACGCTCAACGACGTCGTGCCACGCCCCAACCACAAGGCGAGCGGCGAGGAGCGCGCCTGGGGCAGGCGTCTGGCCAAGCGCTTCGGTGTCGAGGCTTCGGCCTACGACGACCGTTCGTTCCTGGCCACGGGCACTGGCTCGCACCCCGAGGTCTTCGACCACGAGAGCCTCAAGCCCGATGCGATCCCGGCCGACGTAGCGGCCTTCTTCAAGGGCGTAACCGCCGCCCGGGGCGACTCCCTCGTCGCCTTCGGCTGGGCGATGGCCGAAGACCTCGCCAAGCTGGCCTAGGCCCCGCGAGGTCTGTGAACCACCACGTCCGCATGGCGGACGCCAGGGTTCACAGACGTCGGAGGATGGTGCGAGCGTTCACAGATGAGGCCGTCGCGCCCGGCGCCGTCGACGGGCTGATCGACCTGGCGCGCCGGGCGCCTTCGGCAGGCAACACGCAGGGGGCCGCCTTCGTCGTGCTCGAGGGCGCGGCAGAGACCGCGCGGTACTGGGACATCACACTGCCTCCGGATCGACGGGCGAGCTTCCGCTGGCCCGGCCTCGTGGACGCACCAGTCCTCGTGATCGTGCTCGTGCGCCCGGAGGCCTGGGTGGAGCGCTACGCCGAGCCGGACAAGGCCTCCAGGAGCCTCGGCACTGGCACAGCGGCCTGGCCCGTGCCCTACTGGTGGGTCGATGCCGGGATGGCGGTCGAGAACATGCTGTTGGGCGCCGTCGAGCAGGGACTCGGTGCTTGCTTCTTCGGCCTCTTCCAGCACGAGGAGGCGGTGCTCGCCGACCTTGGCGTGCCGCCAGGCTGGCGCGCTGTAGGCACCGTTGCTCTGGGGCACCCGGCCCCGGACGAGCCGGGGCGGTCGGCCGGCCGCCCCCGCCCGTTGCTGGACGAGGTCATACATCGCGGAGGCTGGTAGCCGGCGGCGAGCCGAGGTCGGCTCGCCGGGCGCCGGAGTGAGGCCGAGTCGATCTGACGGGCCGTCAGTTAGGTTCTGGCGCGTGGCCGACGACATGAACCACCGAGTGCTGCTCGCGCAACGACCCGACGGGCTGGTGCGCGAGGAGGACTTCACGCATGACACGCAGCCCATCCCACAGCCCGGTGCCGGCGAGGTGCTCGTGCGAACCGAGTGGCTGGGCATCGATGCCACTGTCCGCACCTGGCTGTCGAAGGCGGAGGGCTACATCGAGCCGGTCGAGATCGGCGATGTCGTGCGGGGCAGCGGCATCGGCCGGGTCGTGACCTCCAAGAGCGACAAGATCTCCGAGGGCGCCCTGGTCGCCACGCTGACCGGCTGGCAGGAGTACGCAGTGGTCGGTGACGACCCGATGCTCACCACGCCGTTGGCGGAGGGCACCGATCCGCAGGCGGCCCTCGGCGTCTTCGGCGCCAACGGCCTCACCGCCTACGTCGGTCTCACCGAGATCGGCCGCATCAAGGAAGGCCAGACCGTCGTCGTATCCGCGGCGGCCGGCGCGACAGGCTCGATCGCGGTCCAGATCGCCAAGATCTTGGGATGCCGGGTGATCGGGGTGGCGGGCACCGCTGAGAAGTGCGCATGGCTGGTCGACGAGCTCGGGATCGACGGCGCCATCAACCACCGCACCGACGACCTCCCCTCGCGGCTTCGTGAGCTGTGCCCGAAGCGAATCGACGTGTTCTTCGACAACACCGGTGGCCCGATCCTCGACGCCGTGCTGGGTCGCCTCGCCGACCGCGCTCGGGTTGTGCTCTGCGGGGCGATCTCGTCCTACAACGATCACCACAAGCCGCCCGGGCCACCCAACTACCTGAACCTGATCTCGCGGCGCGCCCGGATGGAGGGCTTCATCTCGTGGGACTACTGGGGCCGGTGGGCTGAGATCACGGATGTGCTGGCCGGCTGGGTCGCGGATGGCCGTCTCAAGCACCGCTCGCACGTGTTCGAGGGCCTCGACTCCGCGCCCCAGGCGCTGAACGCCATGTTCACTGGCGAGAACATCGGCAAGATCGTCATACGCGTGGCCACTTGAGCGTGGCGCCGCGTCAGGCCTGCAGCTGGGCGGCCAGCTCTTCGACATCGGTGGCGGGCAGCCGACACGTGTACCCCTTGCACACGTAGGCCTTGCCGTCGTCACGACCCTCCCAGAGCGGGCTGGCAAAGCGCTCACCCCACGCCAGGACCGCGTTCGGCAGGAACCGGCGCTGCACCGCACTGACCAGGTCTGGTCGATCTCCCGGCACAACGATCTCCGTCGTGCCTCCGGCAAGGAGGTCGACGGCGGCCATCACGTGCCCGAACGCCGTCGGGTGCTGCACCGCGACCGGCCCGACCAGCCTCACCACGGATTCGCCTGCCTCTCGGTAGCGCGCCTCGTCCGTGAGAGCCGCCAGTCGCAGGAGTCCGACCGCCGCGAGCCCGTTGGCGCCTGGGGTGGCGTTGTCCATCAGGTCCTTCGGGCGAGCGATCAGCGCCTCGGCGTCATGTCCCGCGGTGAACACGCCGCCACGCTCGTCGTCCCAGAAGAGGTCGAGAAGGGCGTCGGCGACAGCACGCGCCTCGGCGATCCACCGGGCTCGGCCCGTTGCCTCGGCCAGGCGCGTGAAGGCATCGAGCAGCGCACCGTGGTCGGTGGCGTAGGCGAGGTGCTTGGCACCGGCGTCCGCCTGCCAGGACCTCAGCCAGCGACCATCGGCGCGGCGGAGGTTCTGGAGGAGGAAGTCGGCGATGTCGACTGCCGCGGCGACCCAGGCCTGCTCACCGCTCGCTGCTCCCGCCTCGGCAAGCGACGCCACGAGGTAGGCGTTCCACTCGGTGAGGACCTTGTCATCGAGGCCTGGTCGGATGCGCCCTGACCGAGCGTCGAAGAGTCGTGCTCTGACCGCCTCCACCTCGGCCGGCCGCTCGAGCGTCCCGACCGCGTGGAGGCGGTTCGGGATCGTCGAGCCGTGCTCGAAGTTGCCTTGCGGCCGAAACCCATACCAATCGCGCGCCACCTGCGCCGCATCTCCTAGCGCGGCGACGAGATCGTCATCGCTCCAGACGTAGAACTTGCCCTCCTCGCCCTCGCTGTCGGCGTCCTCGGCTGAGGCGACGCCGCCACCCGGGAGCCTCAGGTCGCGAAGCACGTAGGCGATCGTCTCCGAGAGCACCTGCCGAAAGCGCTCGGCGCCGGTGATCTGCCAGCCGTGCAGGTAGAGGCGCATCAGCAGGGCGTTGTCATAGAGCATCTTCTCGAAGTGCGGCACGAGCCACACGTCGTCCACCGCGTAGCGCGAGAACCCGCCTCCGATGTGGTCGTAGATCCCGCCCGCCGCCATGTTGTCCAGCGTCACCACCAGAGCGGTCAGGGCGCGTTCGTCGCCTCGCGCAGCGGCAGCCGCCAAGACCTCCTGAGCCATCGGCTGTGGGAACTTCGGCGCGCCGCCGAGGCCCCCGCGAGCCATGTCGGTGGCGCTGAGGAGCCGATCGATGGCGGCCTCGATGTCGCGGTCGTTGGGCACAGCGCCCGAGTCGAGCTGTGCGGATCGCCCCAGGGCGCCCGTCAGCTGGTCGGCCTGTGCCAGCAGGTCGTCACGACGGTTGCGCCAGAGCTCCTCGATGCGCTCGCACAGCTCGACGAACCCGATCATCCCGCCGCGTCGCAGCTTGGGGAAGTAGGTGCCGGCGAAGAAGGGGCGGCCATCTGGCGTGAGCACCACCGTCATGGGCCAGCCACCCTGGCCTGTCATGGCCTGGGTGGCCTCCAAGTAGATGTCGTCCACGTCGGGACGCTCCTCGCGGTCGACCTTGATGTTCACGAAGACGCGGTTCATCACCGCCGCCACCGCCGGGTCCTCGAACGACTCGTGCGCCATGACGTGGCACCAGTGGCAGGCGGAGTACCCGACGGAAAGCAGGATCGGGACGTCGCGCTCCCTCGCGGCCGCAAACGCCTCCTCGCCCCAGGCGTACCAGTCGACCGGGTTGTGGGCGTGCTGCCGCAGGTACGGGCTGGTCTCCTCAGCGAGGCGGTTCACCGGCCCACCCTACGGTCGTGCAGCTCGGGTACGGTCCCCGCGGTGGAGCTCTCACTCAAAGGCAAGGTCGCTCTGGTCACAGGTGCGTCCCGTGGAATCGGCAAGGCGATCGCGCGGAGCTATGCGGACGCAGGCGCGTCGGTCCTCCTGTCGTCCAGGAAGCTCGACGCACTCGAGGCGGCTGCCGGTGAGATCGGCGGCGATGTCGACGTGTTCGTCGCCAACGCTGGTGATCCGGAGCAGGCGGCCACAGCCGTCGCACGTTGCGTCGAGCGATTCGGAGCGGTCGACATCCTCGTCAACAACGCCGCCACGAACCCGTACTTCGGGCCGGCCATGGACATCGACCTGGGCCGCTACGACAAGACGTGGGAGGTCAACCTCCGCGGAGTGCTCGTCTGGACCCAGGAAGCCTGGAGGCGCTCGATGCAAGATCGCGGCGGCGCGGTGATCAACATCGCCTCGGTGGGCGGCATGTCCATCGAGCCCGGCATCGGGATCTACAACACCACCAAGGCAGCTCTCATCCACCTCACCAAGACGCTGGCTGCCGAGCTCGCACCGAGCGTTCGCGTGAACGCCATCGCGCCGGGCCTCGTGAAGACCGACATGGCGCGCGCCCTGTGGGAGCCGGCCGAGGACCGCATCGCGGCGTCGATGCCGCTGGCGCGCCTCGGTGAGCCCGTCGACATCGCCAACGCCGCGCTCTACCTCGCCAGCGACCTTGCCTCGTGGGTGACTGGCCACACCCTCGTGGTCGACGGCGGTGCCCTGCTCGGCCCAGCCGCTCGACGCCCTCCGAGCGGCTGATCGCGGCCCGGATCAGGCCTCCACGGCTCCTCGGCGAACCTTGCCGCTGGTGGTGCGCGGCAGCGATGCAACAACCTTCAGAGCGGACGGGGCGGCGTAGGCGGGAAGCGTGCGCTTGGCCCAGTCGCGCAGCTCGCTGAGCGATGGTGGCGCGCTGGGCATGAGCGGGACGACCACAGCCGTCACGCGCTGACCCCACTCTTCGTCGGGCATCCCGAGCACGACGACCTCGGCGACCGCCGGATGCGTTGACAGCGCTCGTTCCACAACGGTCGGCCACACCTTCTCGCCACCCGTCACGATCACGTCGCCACGCCGCCCGTGCACGTGTAGAACGCCGTCGCGCAGCTCACCGGCGTCGCCAGTCGGGAACCATCCTCCTGGCAGTCGGGGGTCGCTGCCGTCGCGGTAGGCGCGCATGAGCATCGGCGCGCGCAGCTGCACCTCGCCTTCGGCGGAGATTCGCACCTCGACCCCATCGAGCGGCAGGCCGTCGTACACGACGCCGCTTCCCGTCTCAGTCATGCCGTACGTCGCGATCACGTTCGGCGGCCTGTCATCGGGGGGTGCCTGGCCGCCAAGGAGCACGGTTCGAAAGAGGGACGCGTCGACGCGGGCCAGTGCGGTGGGCACGAGGGAGGTCAACGTGCACCCCCGTCGCGCAGCTCCCTCGACCGCCGCCGAGTCGAAGCCGGTCTGCACCGTCAACGGCGTCGCGGTGCGCAGGGCGCGCGTGACGACCGACAGCCCTCCGACGTGGGCGAGCGGGAGGCAGGCCAGCCAGTGGTCGCTGCGCGGGTCGACCTGGAGGCGTCGGCTGGTGGCCTCCGCGGACGCCTGCACTGCAGCGTGGGTCAGCACCGCTGCCTTGGCAGCACCGCTGGTGCCGCTGGTGGCGACGACGAGAGCATCACCGGGCTCGACGGGTGCGTCTGGCCGCGCCGCGGCAAGCACCTCCTGACGAGCCGCACGCGGCAGCCGTGGATCGACCGGTAGCACGGCATCGCCGGCCTCCCAGGCGCGCTCGAGCGCGCTCACGAAGTCCGCTCGGTCGGCGTCGAGCACCACTAGCCGGTTTGCCACGGTGGCACCCTAGGGTGCCACCGGGAAGACTCTGCGCCGCCATGCCCACCTCCTCGCCGCCCGCTCCGCGCACCGGTCCGCCCTCGGGTTGGCGTTCGTGGGTGGCGGGTGCACGGCCCCGCACACTTCCGGCGTCGGTCGTACCCGTGCTGGTCGGAACCGCATGCGCGGCCGGCGAAGCGGAGGTCATCCTCTGGCGTGCCGTTGCCGCAGCTGTCGTCGCGGTGGCACTCCAGGTGGGCACCAACTTCGCCAACGACTACAGCGACGGGATCCGCGGCACCGACGCGCCTGGTCAGCGAGTGGGGCCGGTCCGGTTGGTGGGCTGGGGGCTTCAACCACCACGACTCGTCAAGCGAGCGGCGGTCGTGTCGTTCGGGGTCGCCGGCCTCGCCGGGCTCTGCCTGGCCATCGCCGTCGGACCCGAGCTGCTCGCGGTCGGCGCCGCCGCGATCGCGGCGGGCTGGTTCTACACGGGCGGGTCCCACCCCTACGGCTACTACGGGCTCGGCGAGCTGTTCGTGTTCGTGTTCTTCGGACTCGTGGCGACCGTCGGGTCCACCTACGTGCACAGCGAGACCGTCACGGCCCTGTCGATCACGGCTGCGGTGGCGGTGGGTCTGCTCGCGACGGCGCTCCTCGTGATCAACAACCTGCGGGACATCCCGGGTGACACCGCATCCGGCAAGCGAACGCTTGCCGTGCGCCTCGGCGATCGTCGCACGAGGGCGCTCTACGTGACGATGCTCGTGATCGCCTTCGCCGTCGTGCCGGTCGTGGCTGGCGGCTTCGATCGCGCTCCCGCCGCGGCCGCGCTGGTCGGCGTCGTCCTCGCGCGCCGGCCGGTGCTGCGAGTGCTCGAGGGAGCGGCGGGTGCCGCGCTCATCCCCGTGCTCGGAGCAACCGCGCTCGTGCAGCTGGTGACCGGCTCGCTGCTGGCCGCTGGGATCTGGCTCGGCGCTTGATCGCGGCCGAGCGGCTGGCCGGTTGGCCCAGCGTGCGCGGCTTCAGAGCCCGTGGCTCGACAGCCATGGCCGGAGGACAGCGAGGAAGGCGGCAGGCCGCTCCAGGTGTGCTGCATGTCCGGCCTCCGGCACTGTCGCGAACGTCGCGTTGTCACCGATCGTCTCGGCCATTCGCTCACCGAGCGCTGTGAACTTCGCGTCCAGCGCCCCCACGATCACCAGCACGGGCATCCCGAGGTTTGGCAGCTGGTCCCACAGCGGAGCCTGCGAGCCGGTGCCCGCGAGCGTGATGCTCGAGACCAGGCCCTCGACCGTCGCCTCGCGCCGCTCCTCGGCGAAAGCGGCTTCGGAGGGCAGGTGATTGAAGATCGGCTGCGCCAGCCACGACTCCACGAACGCAGCGACGCCCTGGGCCTCGATCTCACCGGCGGTGCGCAGGTCCTGCTCCCGGCGATCGGCCCTCTCGGTGGGATCCTCGATCCCAGCGGTGCCTCCGATCAGCACCAGGCCTCTCACCTCGGTGGGGGCGACGAGGGCCGCGTGGAGGCACAAGCGCGCTCCCATCGAATAGCCGACGTAGGTCGCGGTGCCACCTGCAGCGGCTATCAGCTCGCCCCCTCGGAGCAGGTCGGCCGCCACCCCCGCCGAGCGGCCGTGGCCGGGCGCATCGAGTCGGAGGACCTCGTGGTCGCGAGCGAGGTCTGTCGCTTCCATCCCCCAGCAGTGGCGGTTCTGCGTGAACCCGTGCACGAGGACGAGGCGGGGACCGCTTCCATCTCGCTCGACGTACAGGGACATCGCGATGATCCTTCCAGAAGGGACCGAGAGCTGATGCGCACAGCGGGTGCGAGGTGTGCTCGGATGTGCAGCCGATGGCGACCCGCCCCCAGGACCTGCAGGCCACGTTCTGCGCCACCCTCGTCGATGAGTGGGTCAGGTGCGGCGTCGAGCACGCCGTGGTCTCACCGGGGTCGCGCTCCACGCCCATGGCGCTCGCACTCGCGGCCGACGGCAGCATCCGCCTACATGTGCACCACGACGAGCGCAGCGCTGGCTTCATGGCGATCGGCCTGGCGCTGACTGCCTGGGAGCCGACCCTGGTCCTGACCACGAGCGGGACGGCGGCGGTCGAGCTCCACGCTGCGGTGGTGGAGGCCGACCTGGCAGCCGTTCCGCTGATCATCTGCACCGCGGACAGGCCCCCGGAGCTGATCGACGTCGGCGCCGCCCAGGCCATCGACCAGACCCATCTCTACGGTCGATCCGTGCGCTGGTTCCACGCCCCCGGAGTGGCGGACGAAGCCGCTCTCGAGCGGTGGCGCCCGCTGGCAGCTCGGGCGTACGCGGAGGCGACGGGTCCGCGCCGGGGACCGGTGCACCTCAACCTGGCGTTCCGCGAGCCGTTGCTGGGCCAAGCCGGCCCGCTCCCGGCACCACGCTCCGTAGACGGCGCAGGATGGTCATGGCAGCCGCCTGTGCAACCACCTGTCGACCCCGTGATCAGCCTGGTCGAGGATTGCGCCGGTCGCCGGGGTCTGATCCTGGCGGGGGAGGGCTCGGGCAACGGCGAGATGGTGCAGCAGGTGGCCGTGGCACTGGGCTGGCCGGTGATCGCCTCACCGCAGGCGCCGGTGTGGCTCCACGACGATGTGGCGATCCCCGCGGCCGACCCGCTGCTGCGAGTGCCGGCCATGAGAGAGGAGCTTCGGCCGGAGGTCGTGCTGCGCCTCGGGGGTCCGCTGGCCTCGCGGGTCGTGAACGAGTGGGTGGCTGAGACAGGCGCGGCGGAGATCGTCGTATCGGGGCCAGGCGTGTGGATCGACCCGGCGGGAACGGCATCCGTCGTGATGCCGTTCGATCCTGGCCAGATCCTCGTGGCGTGGTGCGACGAGGTCACTCATGTCGAGCCCGTAGACGGCGGTAGCTGGCTCGACACGTGGAGACGAGCGGGCAGCGCCGCGCAGAGGGCGGTCGACTCCGTGCTCGACGCCAACCCCTCTTCCGAGCCGGGCGTCGCCCGCTCGCTCGTCAGCGCCCTACCGGCAGGTGCGGCTCTCGTCGTGTCGTCGTCGATGCCGATACGCGACCTCGAGTGGTTCGTCAGGCCGGGCGAGGTGGTCTCGGTGTTCGCCAACAGAGGGGCCAACGGGATCGACGGCGTCGTCTCTACGGCGGTCGGAGTCGCACTGGGGAGCGATCGAGCAACCGCCCTGCTGATCGGTGACATCGCCTTCCTCCACGACTCCAACGGTCTGATCGCAGCAGCCGCCAGAGGCATCGACCTGGTCGTCGTCGTTGTCGACAACGACGGCGGTGGGATCTTCTCGTTCCTCCCGCAGGCCGACGCTGTCGATCGCGACGTCTTCGAGCTCCTGTACGGCACGCCTCACGGTCTCGACCTCGCTCGGCTCGCGTCCGCCTACGGCGCGACGGCCAGCGTCGTGACCGACCTCGACTCCGCGCTGGGCCATGCGCTCGCTGCCGGTGGCGTCCATGTCCTCGTCGCTCGCTCGGAGCGATCATCCAACGCGCGCCTCCACGACGCGCTGAACGCGGCGGTAGCTGAAGCCGTCGTTCGCTGAGGTCGACCGCGCTGCGCGGCGCAGCCTGGGGCGCGGCGTAGCGTGAAGCGCATGCCCCGTCGGACGAAGATCGTCGCCACCATCGGCCCGGCGTCTGATCCTCCCAACGTGCTGCGCGGGCTGCTGGAGGCGGGCGCCGACGTTGCGCGGCTCGGCCTGGCGCACGGACCCATCGCCACGAGCATCGACCGAATCGCGCGGGTGCGAGCGGCGGCCGACGTCGTCGGCCGACCCATCGGCATCCTCGTCGACCTGCCGGGCCCGAAGGTGCGCTGCGCGCCCTTCGACGAGGCCGGGGTGCGCCTCGAGGTCGGTTCGACGGTCCGCCTGACCGAGGCGGTCGATGGCGATCGCAGCTCGGCCGAGGTCGTTGCTGTCGCGCTGGCAGGCGCTGTGGAGGCGCTGGGTCCCGGCGACCGGGTGGCGCTCGGCGATGGAGGCGTTGCGCTGGTCGTAGACCAGGCGACAGGCGACGGTGTGCAGGCTCGTGTGCTCAGCGGGGGCGTGCTGCGTGGCCGGCCCGGAGTCGCTCTGCCCGAGGACCGCGTGCCCCTGCGGTCTCCGACCGATGACGACCTGTTGATGCTCGAGCGCGTGGTCGAGGTCGGCGTGGACGCTGTCGCAGTCTCCTTCGTGCAGTCCGCCGACGACGTCGCCACGATCAGGATGGCGGTCGGCCCGGACGGCCCGATGGTCGTGGCCAAGATCGAGACGGCCGGCGCAGTCGACGCGATGAGCGACATCGTCCACGTGTCCGACGGCGTGATGGTGGCGCGCGGCGATCTCGGCGTGCGCCTGCCGCTCGAGGACGTGCCGCACATCCAGAAGCAGATCATCCGCACCGGTGTCGCCTACGGCAAGCCGGTCATCACAGCCACCCAGATGCTCGAGTCGATGATCACCGCACCCACGCCGACGCGGGCGGAGGTCACCGACGTCGCCAACGCCGTGTTCGACGGCACCAGCGCGGTGATGCTGTCGGCCGAGACGGCGATCGGTGTCGATCCGGTGGCGGTGGTCGAAGCTATGTCACGCATAACGCTTCGCGCCGAGCGCGAGTTCGACTACCGCGGATGGGGCACGCGCCTAGGTGAGCAGCAGATCATCGGCATGCACAACGCACCGACGACCGTGCGGATCACGGCCGCGATAACTGCTGCTGCATGGCGTGCCTCGGTCGATGCCGAGCTGGCGGCGATCATCGCCTGCACAGACTCCGGGCGCACCGCCAGGATGATCAGCCGCTTCCGTCCCACCTGCCCGATCCTGGCGATGACGCCCTCATCGAAGACGGCGCACCAGCTCGCGATGGCCTGGGGCATCAAGCCCATCGTGATGGATACCCACGGCACGACCGATGAGATCGTCTGGCACTCGGTGGAGCGCGCCACGCAGATGGGCCTGATCCGATCCGGCGATGTGGTCGGGGTGCTCGTCGGCGCCCCGCACGAGTCCGATCCCACCACCGACGTGCTGCGCTTGGTTCGCGTGCGATAGACGACCGCACGGTGAGGGGTGGGAGGATCGACAGGTGACCGTCGAGCCCTCCGTCACGGCAAGCGCCGCCGCAGTTGCTCAGCGGATGCTGGGCCGCATGGAGGGGCTCATCGCACGTCTGGGCGCCGCGTACCGCACAGTCCCTGAGTACGCGGCACTCCCGCCGGGTGTCATCGAGGAGGAGGTCCTCGCGACCTCGCGCGAGATCGTGAGCGGGTTCCTTCGCTCCGCGGCAGCAGGCGAGCTCGACCAGGCTCACGGGTTCCCCGCCGCGGCTCTGTCAGGTCGTCGAAGGCTCGAGATGGGGGTGCCGCTGGAGCCGATGCTCCACGTCTACCGGATCGCTGGCCGGCTGGTGTTCGATGAGATCTCCGCGGTTGCGGGACCGACTGAGAAGGACGAGCTCGCAGTGCTGGGGCGCGCTTGGATCGACTACATCGACCGAGCGTCGTCTGTCGCAGCTTCGGAGTACTTGAAGGCCAGCCATGAGCGCTTGCGCCGTCTGGACGCGCAGCGGGGAGCTCTTCTCGACTCGCTCGTCGCGGCCACTGACGCCAGTGATGCAGCGGCAGTTGCGGCTGAATTCTCCGTAGCGCTGGCGCATCGCTACGTCGTCGTCCTCTTGGCGGCGCCCGCGGTCGCTGCTCACGTGGACCGAATCGCGGCCGCCGTGCCGGCGGGCAGTGTGACGGGCGTGAGGGGAACCCACGTGGTGGTGCTGTCGCCCAACGCCGCACCAGACCCGACGATCGCCTTGCACGTGCCCGATGCCACGGTCGCGGTCGGGAACCCAGCGGAGCCCGGGCTGAACCTCGCCGCTGAGCTGCGCCGCACCGAGGCTCTCCTGGCAGCGGCCCTCGAGGTCGGTCGTCCCGGATGGTACGGACCTGACGACCTGCTGCTCGAGCGGCTCGTCGGTTCGAGCCCTGCTGTCGCCGAGTCGCTCGGGCGTGCTGTGCTGGCTCCGCTGCGGAGCGGCGATCGGGGCGGTCTGGTGGAGGCGACGCTGCGAACGTTCCTGCGGACGGGGTCGATACCGGAGACCTCTGCCATCGAGATGGTGCACCCGAACACCGTGGCCTACCGACTCCGGAGGGTGGCTGAGCGCACGGGCTGCGACCCCCGGATCCCCCAACAGGCGGCCCTGCTCACGGTTGCGTTGCTCGCTCCCGATCCCATGGGGGTTGTGGGATCCACAAGGTCTGACGACGAAAATGAGGGAAGGCGCAAAGGTTGATGCCCTCCTTGCAGCGAATCCCCCTATCTGGCCGACGGCTCGCTGGGGGGGTCGATGAACCGATTGATCCTGATGTCTGCACCGCGGGCCCGCCGGCGCGCCGCCGCGTGCCTGGTGCCGCTGTTGCTCGCGGCGGCCTGCAGTGGTGCTCGCTTCGATCGAGGGGTGCAGCAGGTGGCTGTCGAGGGGGGCGCCCGCTCACCGGGTGACGCCCATGGCGATGTCGCTGGCGGCGACGAGGCATCAGCAGAGTCGCTCGGGGGGTCCACCGGTTCGGCCGGCGGCCCCGGCGGCACCGGGGGTCCGGGTGAGAGAGGTGGCGCGAGCGACGCTGGACAGAGCACGGGGCCCGGTGGCCCGAGCTACATCTCCGGGCTGTTCAACCCCGACGAGGACTCGCGTGGGATCAGCAAGGACGAGATCCGGATCTGCGCGCACGCCGCGCTCACCTACGCGGCCGCGTTCAACACCAGCCCTGACGATCTGAACGTCTACTGGACCGCGGTCAACGACGCGGGCGGCATCTACGGCCGGGACGTGCACGCCTTCTATGAGAACGACAACTACACGCCAACCGACGCGCAGAAGGCTGCGACCGCCTGCCTCGACAAGTACGACCCCTTCATGCTGCTCGGAGGCATCGGCTTCGATCAGATCCCATCGGTGCGCAACTTCGCCGAGCAGCGCCGAATGCTCTACCTGCACCACACGGCGACGGTGAACGGGTCTGCGGGCAAGCAGTTCAGCTACACGGCACTACCCACCACGGAGAAGATGGGCGAGATGTTCGCCGAGCTGGCGATCACGCGCTTCCCGGGAAAGCGCGTCGGGATCGTCAAGCGCCAGAGCGAGAACTGGGAGCCCGGCGTCGATGGCTTCAAGCGACTTGCTGCCAAGCATGGCGTGGAGATCGTGCTGGATCGTCCCGTTCCGCAGAACAAGGGCTCGTACCTGCAGGACATCGTCGACCTCCAGATCGCTGGAGCCGAGGTGGTCTTCCTCTGGCTCAACGCACTGGAGAGCACGACGTTCATCAAGCAGGCGAAGGGTCAGGCCTGGAGCCCCCACTTCATGGTCTTCCCGTTCAACCTGACGATGCAGACCCTCGGTGAGGATGCGCTCAACCCGCCGATCGTCGGCGTGATGATGTCCAACGCGTACAGCTTCGGTGACTACTCGGGCCCCTTCGCGGCCTACGCCGACGACATGCGCCTCTTCGAGGCCCAGTACGCCAAGTACCGCCCGAACGTGGACCTGAACGGAGTGGCCGGAGACCTCCTCTTCCTGAACTGGTCGGCGCAGAAGGCCACTCACAAGCTGCTCGAGCTGTGCGGCCCCAGCTGTGGGCGCAACCGCTTCATCGAGGTGATGCGCAGCTACCGCGGTCTGCCCACCTCGAGCGCCTGCCCGCTGGACTTCATGCGTCCCGGCGCCGACAACGACCACCGTGGCGGGTGGACCGTGTCAGCAATGGAGGCCTACATGTCGCCGAGCGGCCAGGTGAACCTCCGCAACACCGCAACCTGCGTGGAGCACCTGCTCTGATGGCGCAGGTCCTGATCATCGGCCTCGTCGAGGGAACGCTCTTCGGACTGCTCGCCGTCGGCATCACTCTCATCCACCGCGGCACGGGATCGATCAACTTCGCTCTCGGAGAGATCGGGACCATCGGCCTCTACGTCGCCTGGTGGCTCGACGTCGACCGAGGTCTCCCGTGGATCGTGGGCGCGGCCGGGGCGGTGGTCGGATCCGTGACGCTGAGCCTGGCCTTCGAGCGCTTCGTCGTTAGGCCCATGAAGGTGCGCAACCCACTCGCCATCTCCGTCGCCACGGTTGGTCTGCTGACGGCGCTTCTGTCGTTCGAGTTCCAAAGCTTCGGCGATAGCCCCCGCGAGGTGCCCGTACCGATCCATGGGCTGGGAGTGCGCATCGTCGGCATCAACGTGAGCCCCACCCAGCTCCTCTCCGTGGTGGTAGTGGCCGCGATCGCCGTTGGGCTGGGCCAGTTCCTACGCCGCACTGACTTCGGCCTCGGCGTTCTCGCCGCAGCGCAGGATCCTGACGCCACGCGCCTCATCGGAGTGCCGCTGCGTCGCGTGACGGCCTTCGTGTGGGGAGCGGGCGGCGCGGTGGCGGCGCTGGCGGCGCTGTTCGTCGCTCCCACGGTGGGCGTGCTGACCCCCGGCTTTGCGAGCTCGCACCTGTTCGTGGTTGCCCTGATCGCGGCCGTGATGGGCGGGCTCTCCAGCCTGCCCGGCGCCTTCGTCGGCGGCCTCGCCCTCGGCGTCATGAAGTCGGGCGTGCTGCGTGTGTTCTCCGAGTCGCCGCTGCCCGGCAAGGAGTACCTCGTCTACCTCGTCATCGGCGTCGCGGTCCTGCTGTTCCGTCCCAACGGCATGATCGGCACGACGCGGCTCCGGAGCGCCTCGTGAGCTCCCTCGCACACGTCGACCCGTTCGTCGAGCCCGCCGGGCCGGACCCGACCATCGAGGTGCCGATCCGCGGCGGACGGGCCGCGCCGATGACCCGCTCGGTGTGGCTCCGCTACGCCGGTGCGCTGATGATCGCGGTGTCTGCACCCATCCTCCTCGGCGAGATGGGCCTGCTCAACGACACGCGTGCGCTCGTGCTCGGCGAGGCGGTGGCGCTCGCCATCGCGGCCCTCTCGCTGAACGTGCTGATGGGCTACGCCGGCCAGATCTCTCTGGGCCACTTCGCGCTCCTCGGTGTGGGCGCGTTCGCCAGCTCCAAGCTCACTGCGCCGACCCCGGGCAACCCAGTGGGCATGCCGTTCATCTTCGGGCTGGTGGCCGCCACCGGCGCAGGGGCTCTCGTCGCCTTCGTTGTCGGTCTACCAGCGCTTCGGCTTCGCGGCCTCTACCTCGCGGTGATCACCATCGTCTTCAACTTCGTGATGGTGCAATCGCTCTTCCAATCGTCGTGGCTGTCGTCCGGGTCTGGTGGAGTGGAGCTCCCGCGCCCGCTGATCGGCACCTTCGACTTCGTCCGCAACGCCGACTACGTCGCCGTGCTCCTCGCGATGTTGGTGTTCGCATGGCTCGTCGATGCCAACCTGAGCGCTTCGAAGCTGGGGCGGGCCTTCCACGCGATCAGGTCCGACGAGACGATGGCGGCATCCTTCGGTGTCGACGTCACCCGCTACAAGCTGATGGCCTTCACGATCTCGGGTGCGATGGCTGGGCTTGCCGGAGCGCTCTACGGGCACCTCTTCACGTTCGTGAACTCGGGGACCTTCGACCTCACTCAGTCGCTGTTCCTGCTGACGCTGGTGGTGATCGGCGGGCTCGGCAGCCGGGCTGGGGTCGTGGCAGCGGCTGGTCTCTACGGCGTGCTCGACTTCGCCTTCGACGAGGCCTTCGGCACCGATTCCGCCGGATGGGTCGTGTTCGGCAGCGCCGTGCTGTTGATGTTCACGATCGCCCAGCACCCGACCGGTCTGGCCGGCGCCATCCGCGAAGCCCGCGACCGGCGCAACGAGAGGTCCGTGCACCTTCCGGGGACCGTCGGCCCTGAAGGCGCCCCGGCCGCCCCGCAGATGGTCGACCTGCCACGGCCCGCGGGACTCCCGGCGAGAGCCACACGTCTGGCCGACGGCACGCTCCTCGCCGTGCGCGACGTCAGTGTGAGCTTCGGTGGGCTCTGCGCGGTCGATTCTGTGTCGCTGGACGTGCGACAGGGTCGGATCGTCGGCCTGATCGGGCCCAACGGGGCCGGCAAGACGACGCTGTTCAATGCCATCTCGGGCGCGCTCAAGCCCGATTCCGGAACCGTCTCCCTGCTTGGTGTCGACCTCACCGGATCGATGGCGCACGAGCGCGCTGCGGCAGGGATCGGCCGGACGTTCCAGATGATCGGCTTGGCCAAGGACCTCTCGGTCAACGAGAACCTGCTGCTCGCGCAGCATCAGGTGGCCGGGTACAGCCCCATCGAGGCGCTGATCGGTCTCGGGCGAGCGCCGCGGGTGGAGGCCGAGCTGCGACAACGAGCCACCGACGCGATCGCCGCGCTCGGCTTCGAACGCTACGCGGACACTCCGGTCAAGAACCTCTCCCACGGCCAGCAGCGCATCGTCGAGATCGGCTGCGCGCTCGTGACTGCGCCGGAGCTGGTGATGCTGGATGAGCCTTCGGCTGGGATGGCGCCTGGTGCAGTCGAGAACCTGGCTGTGCGGCTCCGTGACATCCGCGACGAGCTCGACCGCACCGTGCTCCTCATCGAGCACAACATCCCTCTTGTGCTCGACGTGTGCGACGAGCTCTACGTGCTCGCCAACGGTGCACTGATCGCGCACGGTGAGCCCGACGAGGTCGTCGCACGACCCGAGGTGATCGAGGCCTACCTCGGGGAGGCGATCTGATGACTGGCCCGTTGCTCGAGGTCGAGGACCTCACCGCGGGCTTCGGTTCCAGCCAGGTCCTGCATGGCGTGACCTTCTCCGTTGCCGAGGGTGAGATCGCAGGGGTCTTCGGCCTCAACGGCGCTGGCAAGAGCGTGACGATGAAGGCGATTGCGGGCCTCGTCCCCGCTTGGTCCGGGCGCATCACCTTCGACGGCCAGGACATCACCACGATGGAGGCCGAGGACCGAGTGGCCATCGGGATGGGCCACGTGCCGCAGGGGCGCCAGGTGTTCCCCGCGCTGACGGTGGACGAGAACCTGCGCTTGGGCGCCTACACCTCGCGCCGCCGTGACCGAGCGGGCTACGCCGCCCGACTCGAGCGCGTGCTCGCTCAGTTCCCGATCCTTGCCGACCGCCGGTCGCAGATCGCCGGCACCATGTCGGGCGGTCAGCAGGCATCGCTGGCGGTGGGCCGGGCACTGATCAACGACCCTCGCCTGATCCTTGTGGACGAGCCTTCCGCGGGCTTGTCTCCCACAGTGGTCCGTGAGCTGCTCGCCATCCTCGAAGAGGTAGCGGCCACGGGGGTGACGATGGTGCTCGTGGAGCAGAACATCAGCTTCGGCCTCCGCCTTGCTCACGTCGCCCACCTCATGCAGTCCGGGGCCGTGGTTCACAGCGGACCCGTCGCCGAGCTCGACCAGCAGCGGCTCGCTGAGCACCTCGGGGTCGGGCGGATGCTCGGAGCGACCGCTGGCTCGGCGCTCGCCTCGAGGCGTCGCTCCAGTCGCCGATCGTCCGCTGGCAAGCCCGCGGCCTCGGGGCGGTCATGACCCGGCTCCGGATCGCCGCCGTCGTGGTCGCGCTGCTCGGCTTGGTCCCGAGCTCGGCTCGCGCTGAACCCGAGCACAGCAAGCCGCAGAAGGCGGCCAAGGTCGCGTTCGCGGCCGACTTCCCCGAGCTCGTCGACCACGAGTGGGGCTTCGAGCTCGGTGGCTTCGGTGGCGTGTCCAAGGGCGCGCCCATCCAGCACGCCCCAGTGATCTTCGTGCACGGCAACAACGTCGACGCGGCCGACTGGTATCCCGTGCGCGATGCCTTCAGGGCTGCAGGCTGGAGCGATCAGGAGCTGTGGGCGCTGTCCTACAACGGCCTGGGCAGCAACAACGGCACGGCGCTTGCAACCATGAACCCTGAGCGCGACGCCGAGCACCGGGAGATGGGGTGGGATGGGCAGGCGAGGGTCACGAACAACGAGGTCAACGTCCCGGATCTCCACGACATGCTCCTGGCCGTGCGCACCTACACGGGCTCAGACCAGTTCTCGATCGTCGGTCACTCGCTGGGGGTCACGCTGGCCCGGCGAACGCTGAAGCTCCACCCAGAGCTGCGTGACGACCTCGTGGCCTTCGTCGGCATCGCCGGTGCCAACCACGGCACCTCGTTCTGCCCTCCGGGCTCGGAGGGAAACGTGGTGAGCTGCGACGAGATCGCCCGCGGCACGCAGTGGCTCGCCGATCTCAACGGCAAGGACGGGTCCGACGAGACCTACGGACCCGCCAAGTGGCTCACGGTCTACGACGGGAGCGGCGTGGCCGATCCGGCCTTCGCCGGCCCTGACTACCAGAAGAGCCCGCAGCTCAAGAACGCCGAGAACCGCGAGTTCGCGGGCACCTACCACAACGACCTCAGGCTCGATCCCGCCATCGTGAAGGCCTACCGGTCCTTCATCGAGACAGCCGACGGCGGCCGGCGGCGCAGTCAACCAGCAGCCCCGGTCGTTCCGAGTCCGGCGCCAGTGCCGGTGCAGCCTCCGCTGCGTCAAGGGGTGTTCAACAGCCCCGGTGGGTTCGTGGCGCCTGACATCGTCGTTCCGCCCCACTCGGTCGCCGCGGAGCCGACGCAGCCCGCGGCAACCGGTCGTCAGCCGGGGCGGGTGTCGACGATCAGCGTCAGCACGATCGGGCGACATTGGTCTGGAGCAGCCAATGCCGTCATGGTGATGCTGCTCGTGGGCGGGGTGGCTCTCCTCATGTTGGACCGGCGTCGCCGTGCTCTGGCGGGGTGGAGGCCGTGAGCTCGGTGGCACCCGAGACGTTCTCGGTCGCCGTGAGAGGTGGGAACCTCGAGGTGGGCCGCTGGCCCGGCCCGCCCGGTTCACCGACGGTCATCGCCGTGCACGGCATCACCGCCAACCACACATCGTTCGACCTGGTCGCTCGCGAGCTTGCGACTGAGATGACAGTCGTCGCCCCCGACCTGCGGGGCCGAGGGCGCAGCAACACCATCACCGGCCCGTTCGGCATCACCGCTCACGCCGACGACGTGGCGACTCTGCTCGATCACCTCCAGGTCGACTCCGCCACGATCCTGGGGCACTCGATGGGGGCGTGGGTGGCGACGTCCACCGCGGTGCGACACCGAGACCGCGTTCGCAGGCTCGTCCTCGTCGACGGCGGCATCGCCCTCCCCATGACCGAGGGCCTCGATGTCGACGTCGTGCTTCAAGCGGTGCTCGGGCCATCGATCGCCCGGCTCTCGATGACGTTCGCTGACGCGGCCGCGTACCGGGCGTTCTGGCAGGAGCATCCTGCGGTCGGCGGGCGCTACTGGAGCGACCTCGTGCAGGCCTACGTCGACTACGACCTCGAGGGATCACCTCCTGAGTGCCGCTCGAGCGTGTCCATCGATGCGGTGCGTGGCGATGCGACGGAGCAGCTGACGGTGCCCGAGGTGCGCGACGCGCTGGAGGCGATCACCTGCCCGGCCCACCTGCTGTTCGCGCCTCGCGGGCTGCTGGACGGGGATGCTCTCTACCCCCCGTCCAGCCTGGAGCACCTTCGGGCCCGGTGGCCCACCGTGGTCGAGGAGTCGGTCGTGCCCGACACCAACCACTTCACGATCGTGCTCGGCGCGGGTGCGTCAGCGGTCGCAGCCGCCGTCCGACAAGCTGTGAGCCGGGACGACCAGCACCAGGGCGACGCTAGAGGCGCGTGAGGGCGCCGACGATGGCTTGGAGCTTGGCCTGGGTCTCGGCCAGCTCGGTGGCCGGGTCTGACTCAGCGACGATGCCGTTGCCGGCGCAGATCCGGGCTGTCGAGCCCGACACGTCGGCGCATCGGATGCTCACCGCCCAGGTGCCGTTGCCGCGCGAGTCGACCCAGCCGACGGCGCCGGCATAGCGCCCGCGGTCGAAGCCCTCGTTCTGGGCGATCCACTCGTAGGCCTGCTCGCGCGGCCACCCGTTGACGGCGGGCGTCGGGTGGATGGCTGCCACCAGGTCGATGATCGACGGTGCGGGCTGCGAGAGGCGCCCCTCCACGAGGGTGGCGAGGTGCTGCACGTTGGCGACCCCGATGACCGAGGGTTCGGCCTCGTAGTCGAGGTAGGAGCACCAGGGGAGGAGCAGGTCGTAGACCATGTCGATCGTGATCTGGTGCTCGCGGCGATAGGTGGGAGACGCCAGCAGGGCGGCGCCGAGGCGGGCGTCGGTCGCTGGGTCGCCACCGCGCGGAGCGGTACCGGCCATCGGCTGGGCGCGCACCACGTCGCCACTTCGGCTCACGAGCAGCTCCGGGCTGGCGCCGAGGAAGCCATCGACATGGAAGAGGAAGCAACCCGGGTAGCTGGCTCTCAGAAGGGCGAGCACGGCCGCCTTGTCGAACGGAACGTCGCTCTCCACCAGGACCTCGCGAGCGAGCACCACCTTGCTGAGCCCGCCCGGACCTGCGTCACGCATCGCCTTGGTAGCGGTCGCCACCAGCTCACACCACCACTCGGAGGACCGAGCGGGTGCAACCGTCACGCGGCCGGGCATCACTTCGCGGTCCGGGCTCGCCGGTCGGCAGAGCAGCGGCACATCGACGTCTGGGTCCCCGTCGTCCGGCCGGATCGTGGTCACCCAACGGGTGCCGTCCTCGGCACGCCCCCACACGACCTCCGGTACGACAAGCTGTGCGCCCCCTTCGAGGCGGAACGGCAGCGCACCGAAGGCGACCGGTCCCGTGCCGGGCGCGCCGACCTCGTCGTCCACGGCGATCTCGGCGAGGACAGCGTCGACGTCCGCCAAGTCGACCTCCAGCGCGCTGCCGCGTCCCGCCAAGCCACTTCGGGACCGCTCGAGGAGCAACCCGTTCGCCCCGGCCAGCTCGAGCAGATCCAAGTCGTGGTCGACTCGGCGCGTGCGCGCCACGAGGCCGCCGGCAGCGGTCATCCGCGTGTCGCCACCACGAGCTGCGCGATGCCGAGCGACAGCAGCCGGCGCTCCACCTCGACAAAGCCCGCGTGTGCGATCTGGCCGAGCATGGTGGCGGGCTCGGGCAGGTAGGCGACCGATCGTGGGAGGTAGCGGTAGGCGGCGGGATCCGACAGCAGCCCCCCGACGAGAGGCACGACCTTGCCGAAGTAGAAGCGGTGCCCGAGTCGCAACAGCCGGTTGGGCGGCTCGGCAACCTCGAGCAGTGCGATGCGACCGCCCGGGCGCACGACCCGGCCCAGCTCCGCGAAGAACGGCGGCAGGCTCTCCAGGTTGCGGAGCGCGAAGCCGCAGGTGATGCCGTCGACCGAGCCGTCGGGGAGTGGGAGCCGCAGCCCGTCGCCGTGCACGAGCGGCGCACTCGTGCGCGCCGCAGCGAGCATGCCGAACGAAAGGTCGAGGCCGATGGCACGGTGGCCTTGCCGCTCGAGCTCGCGGCAGAGGTCACCGGTGCCACAGGCCAGGTCGACGATCCTCGTGCCAGTCGGGAGAGACAGGGAGCGCACGGTACGGCGACGCCAGCCGACGTCCATGCGGAAGGTCATGATCCTGTTCACCATGTCGTAGCGCGGCGCGATCGCATCGAACATCCCGCGCACGGCAGCCACCTTCTCGTCGCCCTCCGGCAGCGCCTCGGGCATGGTGAAGCGAGACATCGGTCGCATGCTAGGAACCGGTCGTGCCGCAGCCCCAACCGCAGCCACCGTCTGGCTCGTAGGCTCCGTCCCGTGTCGGCCCGCGCCCACTTCAAGATCGCCGGCATCCCGGTCCACGTCCAGCCCGCCTTCTTCATCATCTCGGGCCTGTTCGGCCTGCGCTACATCGACATCGGGCTCGATGTCGTGGGCATATGGATCGTCGCCAGCTTCGTGTCGATCATGGTCCACGAGCTCGGCCACGGCATCTCGCTCAAGGTCTTCGGCGAACCGTCGGCGATAGTCCTTCACGGGTTCGGTGGCGTGACGATCAGCCAGAGACGGACGCGGATCTCATCCGCTCGCAGCATCTTCGTGAGCCTGGCCGGCTCGCTCACGGCGCTCGCTGTCCTCTGGCTTCCCGCCAGGCAGCTGCTGCGCTCGGACTGGATCTTCGATCAGCCGATCAACCTCGTGTGGTTGATCTACTTCCTCCAGTTCCAGAACCTGTGGTGGTCCATCGCCAACCTGCTTCCGATCCGGCCCCTCGACGGCGGCAACGTGATCGCGGAGCTGTTCGGTCTTCCCGCCGCCCGGCGCATCTCGATCGGCGCCGCGATCCTCGGGGCCATATGGGCCTTTGCCAACGACCAGGGCTATGCGGGGTTCTTCGCGCTGTTCATAGCGTTCAACAACTGGCAGGAGATCCGTGCCGAGCAGGTCGGGCAGAACGTCGACGTGTTCGAGGTGGACGCGCCGGATGCGGGCGGCCCTGGTCGGCCGAGCCGAGGGCGTCGGCGGCCGAACCTACAGGTCGTCACGGGTCCGCCGTCGGGCGCGGCCGGAGCTCCCACGCTCACCCCGGACGATCCCGCGCGCCTCGAGCAGATGGCGTGGAACGCTCTGCGTCAAGGCGACGCCGCCACCGCGCGCAGGCTGGTGGATCGGCTCGGGCCGGGCTCGGCGGGCCGGTACCTGCGGGCTGCGATGGCACTCGCAGCAGGCGAGCCTCAGGCCTTCGAGCTTTTCGAGGAGGCCTACGCGTCTGAGCCCGGCGGGCCACCGAACCTCGTCGCAACCGACCTGCTCGCGAGGTCGGGCGCTGCGACGGCAGTCGCCCGCCGCCTTGTCGCAAGGCCCGACGGGTCGGGTCGCGAGGGTGCAGCGACCCTCCAGACGCACCTTCACTACGGCGACCACTACCGGGCCGCAGCCGAGGTGGGGGAGGCGGTCTACGGCTCCGGTCCACCCAGCCCCGCACAGACCGCGTTCGAAGTCGCATGCAGCTGGTCGCGAGCCGGCGAGGTGGACCTGGCCGTCACTTGGCTCGGGCAGGCGGCCGACCAGGGCTTCCGGGCGCCCACCATCGTCGACGGCGAACCCGACCTGGCCGCGGTCCGAGACGATCCGCGCTGGCCGCTCCTGCGCGCGCGATTGAGCTGAACAACCAACGTCTGTGAACCCGGATGTCCGCTATGCGGCCGCCACGGTTCACAGACGTTGGTTGCTTGCCGTGGGAGGCGGCCTGACCCGCGGGTCAAGATTTCGTGGCATGCTCGGAGCATGGCAATCGACTTCACCTTCCCGCCCGAGATCGACGAGATCCGCCACAAGGTCCGCCGCTTCGTCGAGGACATCGTCAAGCCCATCGAGGAGAAGGCGGAGGCCGACTCGTGGAGCCGCGACGAGTGGATCAAGGGCATCATCGAGATGCGGGGCGCGGCCAAGGAGTGGGGGCTGTGGCTGCCGCACATGCCGACCGAATGGGGAGGCATGGGGCTCGGTCACGTCGCCATGGCAAGCGTGTCGGCAGAGGCGGCGAGGTCTCGCATGGGCCCCTTCGCGCTCAACGCACAGGCACCCGACGAGGGCAACATGCACACGCTGCTGCACTGGGGCACCGACGAGCAGAAGCAGAAGTACCTCAAGCCGCTGTGCGACGGCTACGCGCGCTCGTGCTTCGCGATGACCGAGCCCGAAGTGGCCGGCTCCGACCCCACGCTGATCCAGACGCGCGCTGTTCCCGACGGCGACGAGTGGGTCATCAACGGCCACAAGTGGTTCATCTCAGGAGCGAGGGGAGCCAAGTTCGCCCTCCTGATCGCTCGCACCGAGGACGACCCCGACCTTCCCCAGGCAGCCAACTCCTGCTTCATCGTCGATCTCCCCTCGGAGGGATGGGAGATAGTCCGGGACGTGGAGACGATGTCTGGTGGCCACAACCACTGCGAGATCCGCATCAACGACCTGCGCGTGCACAAGGACAAGATGCTCGGGGGTCGCGGGCAGGGCCACCTGCTCGGCCAGTACCGCCTCGGGCCGGCGCGGCTGGCCCATTGCATGCGATGGCTGGGCCAGGCCGAGACAGCGCTCGAGATGATGGTCGACCGGTCCCTCAACAGGTTCAGCCACGGCAGCCTCCTGGCGGAGAAGCAGGGGATCCAGTGGATGATCTCCGACTCGGCCATGGAGCTCTACCAGTCGAAGCTCATGGTGCTGCACGCGGCCTACCTGATCGACAAGGGCGACGACTTCATCGCCGAGGTCTCGATGGCGAAGCACTTCGTCGCCAACAGCCTCGGGCGGATCATCGATCGGGCGATCCAGGTCCACGGGGCGCTGGGCTACTCGACTGACACCCCACTCGCGGACATGGCCAAGCAGGCGCGCTGGGCTCGGTTCGCGGACGGCGCTGACGAGATCCACCAGATGCGAATAGCGCAGCGCACGATCGCGGACTGGAAGGACAACCAGACCGTTCGCAACGCCACCGGGAAGCTACCCCTCTGACCGGCGTGGTCGGATCAAAGGGGACGAAGCGCCCGAAAGGAGCGCGCTAGAGCCCGGCTGGGTGCGCCGACCGCCGTGATCGAAGCACTATGGGCCGAGCGCACCATTGCTGCGGCCGGTCCGATTGGCCACCCTATGTACACGCTATGTGGTCGATTGATCACAGAACGTGGGCGGAGTGGCGGCCATGTCGATCGATATCGGTGCTCGTGGGCATCTCGTCGAGCGCACCAGCTCAGACGACGGTGAGGCGGCGCCGCTCCGCGAGCGGCGCCGGTCGGGGGTGTCTCAGCGGTCTCCAGGTTCGCCAACGTCAGGACCCCGCGCGGGAGAGGCTCATGGTGCCGTCTGGCTCGGCTCCTGCTTCGCGGGCGCCTCCGCTGTCGTCGCAGGATTCGTGCTGGCGACGTCGCCGGACGGCAGTGTCCAGCGCTCCGCCGTCGCGCTCGTCGCCGCCGTCTCGATCGCCGCGCTACTAGCGGCTTCGGTTCGGCTACGCGACCAGCGTGCGGCGGCGTCAGTCCCGCATCAGCGCGACCCGTTCCTGCTCTTCGCGGCCGCGCTAGCGGCTCGCTCGGCGCCCCAGCTCGCTGGCGCGCTCGGCGGTGACTCCGCTTCGAGGGTGTTCGAGAGCGCCGCCTGGATGCCGTCTACGGCCGCGGCAGTGCTCGCGATCTCCGGGTACCTCGTCCTGTTCCGGGATCTGGCCCCGAGGCGCGGCCTTGATGCGCTGCTGCTGGCGGTGATCGCGGCGATGACCGTGGGACTCTGCACGTGGGTGGCGATAGGCCGCAATGCGGGGCTCTCCGCGGCCTCTAGCGCGGCGGCGCTCGAACAGATGGCAGCTCCAGTGGCCGGGCTCGTGGCGGTCGGCCTCGGACTCCAGATCCTGACCACTCGGCGCGGAGCTCCGCGCGGGTGCTGGCTGCTCCTCATCGGTTGGACGTTCGGGTTTGCGGTCGATGCGTCCGGGCTGCTCACCACGGTCCTCGGAGGCCAGAACGACGGCGTGCCGGCGTCGGCCGCGACCCTGCTGCTGTGCGGCCTGCTGGGCGCGTGGGCGTTGAACCCGGACGGGTCCCGCGAGCTGGAGCCGATGATCGATCCTCTCAGCGCACTCCCGCTCTCGCAGATGGCTCTGCTGGCCGCGGCCGTCGCTGTAGGGCCCGCCATCGCGGCGCTGGGCTGGGACGACACCCATGGCTCGGGCGCAGTCCTGGCGGCCTCGCTCCTGATCCCTCTCGTCTCGGTTGCCTACCTGGTCCACCTGGTGCAGGGGCGAGCCGCCCTCGAGTACCGGGCGCACCACGACGACCTGACCGGGCTGGCCAACCGCACGCTGTTCCAGGATCGGGCTGGGATCGCCATCGCGCACGCGCGCCGGACCCAGAGCCACAGTGCGGTCCTGTTCCTCGACCTCGATCGCTTCAAGACCGTCAACGACAGCCTGGGACACGCCGTGGGCAACCTCCTGCTCCAAGCGGTGGCGCGACGGCTGCGCGACTCGACCCGGGCCGAGGACACCGTGGCGCGCCTCGGCGGCGACGAGTTCGTCGTCTTCCTGCCTCAGCTGGAGGATCCGGAGACGGCGGCGGCGGTGGCCTCCAAGATCCTGGAGCGCTTTGACGAGCCCTTCACCCTCAAGTCGCATCGCCTGTTCGCCAGCCCCAGCATCGGCATAGCAGTGTTCCCCTCCGACGGGCAGGACGCCTACGCGCTGCTGGAGAACGCCGACATCGCGATGTACCGCGCCAAGCAGCAGGGACGTCGCACCTTCTGCACCTATGACCGCTCGATGAACGACCACGCGCACGAGCGGTTGGCGTTGGAGAGCCAGCTCCACACGGCGATCGAGCACGGCGAGCTGCGCCTCCACTATCAGCCGAAGATCCACCTGCCAACCGGACGAGTCATGGGCATGGAGGCGCTCCTGCGTTGGGAGCATCCGCAGCTCGGCCTCTTGCAGCCCTCTGAGTTCGTACCCCTGGCGGAGGAGAGCGGGCTCATCGTGCCGGTCGGAGAATGGGCTCTGGAAGAGGCCTGCCGTCAGAACCAGGAGTGGGTGAGCGCTGGCTTCGAACCTCTCGTCGTGGCAGTAAACCTCTCGCTGCGCCAGTTCCAGCAGCAACGGATCGAGGATGTGACCGCTCGCATCCTCCGCTCGACAGGTCTCGATCCAGGCCTGCTCGAGCTCGAGGTCACTGAGAGCCTCGCCATGCACGACCCCGAGGCCGTGAGCGCGACCCTGCTCGACCTCCGAGAGCTGGGAGTCACCTGCTCCATCGACGACTTCGGTACGGGCTATTCAGGTCTGAGCCACCTGACCGGGTTCCCCATCGACAAGCTGAAGATCGACAAGTCGTTCGTGGCGACCATCGACACGGATCGGGAAGCCCCGATCGTGGTGGCGGTCGTGGCGCTCGCCCACGGTCTGGGGCTCGAGGTCGTGGCGGAGGGAGTCGAGACCACGGAGCAGCTGGAGCGCCTCCGGGAGCTGGGATGCGACGAGATGCAGGGCTTCTTGTTCAGCCAGCCAGTGCCTCCCGAGCAGTTCGAGCAGCTTCTCCTGTCCCACTCGGGCACGGGCCAGGTGACGCGCCTCGTGACTCCACGCGCCGCTGGAGGCATCAGCCTCGCTGGCTGAGCGGCGCGCCGCGGCGGCGGTCGGTCACGGAGCGCTGCTCATGACCTGCTCGCGCGCCCAGCGGTAGTCGGCCTTGCCGGCCGGCGAGCGGACGATCGCCTCCACGAAGCGGATCTCCTTGGGGAGCTTGTACCGAGCGATGTGCGAGGCCGCCTCGGTGATGAGCGCGTCCTCGTCACAAGCCGCTCCGTCGCGCAGCTGCACCACAGCGACGACCTCTTGGCCCCATCGCTCCGAGGGGCGGCCGGCGACGACGACGTCATAGACATCCGGGTGGTGGGCGATGGCCTGCTCCACCTCCTCCGCGAAGATCTTCTCGCCACCGGAGTTGATGGTCACCGAGTCGCGGCCGTACAGCTCGATCATCCCCTCCGCCGTCAGGCGAGCGCGATCGCCGGGCACCGAGTAGCGAACGCCGTCGATGACGGGGAAGGTCCGAGCGGTCTTCTCGGCGTCGCCGAGGTAGCCGAGCGGCACCCGACCGCGCTGCGCCAGCCAGCCGATCTCAGCGTGCCCCGCCGCGAGCACGGCAGACAGGTCATCGTTCACGATGGCGGCGCCCGGGCCGGGGTTGAAGGTGCCCGTGGTGGCCGCCTTGCCCGCCGCGCTCATGTGCGACATCTGGCTGCCGGTCTCGGACGCACCCACCGCATCCATCACCATCACCGTCGGGAGCTGCGCGAGGAACCGGTCCTTCAACGTCGAGTTCAAGGGCGCGCCACCGGACACGATCATCAGCATCGACGCCAAGTCGTAGGGCTCGCCCGCTTCGGCCGCGCGCTCGAGCTCGTCCACGAGCGGGCGGCCGAAGGCATCGCCCACTATGAGCAGGATGTTCGCTCGCTCGCGTGCAACGGTGCGCCACACATCGGCTGCATCGAAGGCGACGGTGTCGTCCTGGATGCAGACCGTGTTGCCGCCGTTCATCGCGCCGAACCCCAGCCAGTGACCCGCGCCGTGCATGAACGGCGGAGCCGGAAGCAGTCGCGTCCCGCCGTTGGCCGCCGCCTCGGTGAGCTGCTCGAGTGACTCCCACTCGGTGCCTGTCGCGAGGTTCCGGCCGCCGAGGGCGCCGACGAAGATGTCGGCCTGCCGCCAGAGCACCCCTTTGGGCATTCCCGTGGTGCCGCCGGTGTAGAGGATGTACAGGTCGTCGGGGCTCCACTCGACCTCCGGCACGGCTGCGCTGGCGGCGGCAAGGGCATCCTCGTACCACTCCGCTCCGGGCAGCAGGTCGACGCCCGAGCCGTCGTCGACCTGCAGCAGCACATCGAGCAGGGGGAGGTCTGGCAGCACCTCGGCGAGCCTGTCCGCGAAAGCCGAGTGGAAGACGATCGCACGGGCACGAGAGTCCGTGAGCAGGTACCTGAGCTCCTCCGCCACGTAGCGGTAGTTGACGTTGAAGGGGGCGACGCGGGCCTTGTAGGCGCCCAGCATCGCCTCGAGGTACTCGTTGCCGTTGTGCATGTAGCAGGCGAGGTGGGCCTGGCCAGACTCGTGTCCATCCAGCCGGTCCCTCTCGCTGGAGATGCTGAGGCCGCGTGCGAGGAGGTGGTTGGCGAGACGCCTCGTGCGGTCCGTGACCTGCGCATAGGTGAGGCGCCGATCGCGCCAAACGATGCACTCGCGATCCGGGACGACGGCGGACACCGCCTCGTGGACCTGCGCGAGGTTGAACTCCATGCTGACCGGCTCCCCCCGTGTCGAGTGGCTTGCTGGGACCCTATGGGCTGAGCCTCGAAGCGGCGAACTCGCCCCGCCGCACTAGCAGCGCACACCGGGTGCCGGGCCAACCAGGTCGACCAGGTACCGGGTGACGACGGCGTCGGTGCACGCCGAGTCGTCGATGGCGATGTGTCCCTCCATCTCGACCGTGAGCAGCGAAGCTGACTCCAGGGCCTGCGACACTCGCACCGCCTGGTCGTAGGGAGTGGCTGCGTCGCCCGTGCTGCCGATGACGAGCGTCAGAGGTGCGCCGCGCAGCGACACCTCATGGGGCTCGTGGTCGGTCAGGGGCATGAACGCGCAGGGCAGCAGCTCGTTCGCCGCGACGCGGCCGAAGCGGGGCGAGGCGCGCGCGACGTCGGCCGTGTCTGCCTGCCACGCATCGAAGCCCACCGGATGCGGCGCGTCGAGGCAGCTGACGATCGCGAAGGGTGCGTACGGCACGAGCCTTGTGAACCAGCTGGACATCTCGGCGACGCCGCCGAGGTCGCCGTCGAGGCCGCGCCTCACGGCTCGCCAGAGCTCGGGCCAGCGGCTGGGGCCATAGGTAGCGGAGAAGGCCGCGTAGGCCAGCTGGGTGGGGCCCACACCCGCGCCACCGGCTTCGCCCGCCTCGAGCCGGCGTGCCAGCTCGTCGTAGGAGGCCGCCAGCCCGCCACTCGAGGTGAGCTGGCAGGCCGGGTCCTGGGCGCAGCGGGAGTCCATCGAAGCGAAGGTGCGGTCGATGCCCTCGAGCTGCTCCATGGCGCTGGCCTCACCGTCGCTGGCGGGGTCGACGACTCCGTCGAGCACGAGCGCCCGAACCGAACCGGGGAACTCGTCGGCCCATAGGAGCCCGATGAGCGTTCCGTAGGAGAGGCCCACGAAGCTGATCTGCGGCTCGCCGATGGCACGGCGGATCACCTCGACGTCACGCGCCACCTCGGATGTTCCCAGGTGTGCGAGCCGCTCGCCTTCGGTCCGCGCGCACTCTGCTGCCACGGCCTCCGCCGCCGTGGCGAGCGCCTGAGCCTCTTGGGCCGAGTCGGGCGCCAGGTCCAGTGACCTGAACGCGCCGACCGACGCCCCGCACTGGATCGGACTGCTGTCCCCGATGCCGCGTGGGTCGAACCCGACGATGTCGAACCGGTCGGCCACCTCAGGGCTGATGGTGAACCCCCGCAGCACGCGATCAACTCCCGACGCGCCAGGGCCACCAGGGTTGACGAGGAGCGAGCCGATCCTGCGGCCGGGGTCGCCGGCCCGGCGGCGAACGACGGCGAGCTCCAGGGTCGGACCGCCCGGGTCGCTGTAGTCGACCGGCGCCGCAACCGTGGCGCAGTCGAAGGGGCCGCCGCAGCCGCGCCACTGGATCGGCACGGCCGGGGGCAGCACGAGCGTGGTGGTAGTCGTGGCTGGGACGGTCGTCGTGGCCTGCGACGTGTCAGGTGCAGCTCTTGGGCCGGTGGTAGAGGACGAGGCTGTGCTCGCCGGCGAGGCGCAGGCCACGAGAGCAGCCGTTGCTGCGAGCAGTGCGGCAGCGCGGCGGACGAGCACCCGGGCTACTCGTAGTAGCGGAAGAGGTTCTCGCTCACGCAGCTGGGCTTGGCCGCGCCCTCGCACTCGAAGGTGAAGCGCATCTGCACCTGGCAGCCACCTGCGATGTCGGTGACGTCGACGAGCTCGACGCCGACCCGAAGCTTGGCCCCGACGGGCACGGGCGACGGGAAGCGCACCTTTTCGCATCCGTAGTTGACGCCCATCTTGATGCCCTGGACCTGCACCACCTGAGGGACCAGCACGGGCCCGAGGGACAGAGTGAGGTAGCCGTGCGCGATCGGACCGCCAAAGGGGCTCTCAGCGGTCGCCCGCTCGACATCGACGTGGATCCACTGGTGGTCCCCGGTTGCGTCGGCGAAGAGGTTCACCCGCTCCTGGGTGATCTCCATGTACGGGCTGTATCCGAGGTGCTGCCCCACGAGCTCCTTGAGGCCGGCGATCCCTTGCACGATGGTGGTCATGTCCCGATCATGCCCGACCTGCCGGCACGGCGCGGCACGCGCCATGGGAGGATGGGCGCGATGACCGACGGCCTGGCTGGGGTTGTGCTGGCGGCAGGGATGGGCACGCGGCTGCGCCCGCTCACCCTTCTTCGCCCGAAGCCGCTCTGCCCCGTCGCCGATGTCCCACTCGTCGACCTGGCGATCCAACGCCTCGTAGCGGTGGCGCCTGACATCGCGGTGAACGTGCACCATGGCCGCGCGGCCATGGAGGAGCACCTGTCAGGACGGGTGCACATCTCGCTCGAGGAGGAGATGCCGCTCGGAACCGCTGGGGCGCTGGGTCACATGCGCGGATGGCTCGACGGCCGTGACGCGCTCGTCGTCAACGCCGACGCCTGGTGTCCGGGCGGGCTGCAGCCGCTGATCGATGGTTGGGACCGCGCCACCGTGCGGCTGTTCTTGGTCGGTGCATCGAGGCTCGCCCCGACGAGCAAGATCGCCGGCGCTCTCATGCCGTGGGCCGCGGTGGCCTCGCTCCAGGAGGAGCCCGCGGGGCTCTACGAGAGGGTCTGGGCGCGCGCTCAGGCCGAGGGATGGCTGGACGTGGTCCGCTACGACGGACCCTTCGTCGACTGTGGCACGCCGTCGCAGTACCTCGAAGCGAACCTGCTCGCCAACGGCGGGTGCAGCGTGGTGGGTGACGGGGCGGTGGTCGCCGGCAAGCTCGATCGTTGCGTGGTGTGGGGCTCTGGAGTGGTGCGCCCCGGCGAGTCCCTCGTGTGTGCCATCAGGCCGACCGAGCTGATCACCGTGCTGGTGCGCTGAGGCAGCTCAGCTGCCGCGTCGACGGATCGACACGGCCTCCTGCGAGTCGTGGCTGGCGCGCAGCTGGCCGCACGCCGCATCGATGGAGGTGCCGCGCGTCTGGCGCACAGTCGCGTTGACACCGCCTTGCCTGAGCCGGTCGCGGAAGGCACGCACGCGCCGCATGGGCGTGCCACGCACCTCATATCCGGCAGTCGGGTTCAGGGGGATGAGGTTGACGTGCGCAGGGAGGGGCAAGCTCCGCGACCGCTCGATCAGCTGTTCGGCATCGAGGTCTCGGTCGTTGACGCCGTCGATCAGCGCCCACTCGAACGACAGGCGTCGACCCTTGGACTGCAGGTAGCCGGCGCATGCGTCCATCAGCACGGAGAGCGGGTAGCGGCGGTTGATGGGGACCAGCTCATCGCGAAGCGAATCGTCGGCGGCGTGCAGCGACACCGCCAGGTTCACGGGGAGCGCCTCCGCTGCGAGACGCCGGATCCCAGGGACGATCCCCACGGTGGAGACGGTCAGGTGCCTTGCGGACAGCCCGAGGTCGCTGTGCAGGCGTTCGACGGCAGCCCACGTCGGCTCGTAGTTGGCGAGTGGCTCGCCCATGCCCATGAACACGACGTTCGAGAGCCGGCGGCCCTCATCCCGGGCACGGCGAGCGGCACGCACGACCTGTTCGACGATCTCACCGGTGGTCAGGTGGCGGTCGAAGCCCGCCTGGCCGGTGGCGCAGAACGTGCATCCCATGGCGCAACCCGCTTGGCTCGACACGCACACAGTCGATCGCTCGTCGTAGTGCATCAGCACGGTCTCGACGCGGGTGCCGTCGGCCAGGGCCCACAGCCACTTGATGGTCTCGCCCGAGTCGCTCGTCTGCTCTGTGACGAGGTCGAGCGCGCAGGGGAGCAGCGCGTCCACGTGGGTGCGCATCGCCTTGGGCAGGTTGGTGAGGGCGGCGGGTTCGGCAAGCTGCTCGTAGAGCCCCGACCAGACCTGGTCCACCCGGTAGGCGGGCTCGCTCTCCAGGAGAGCGGCGAGGCCCGCCCGGTCGATGCCGTAGCGGGTGTCGGTCATCGCGGGAGGACTTGGAGCACGTAAGCGCGGTCGGTGCTGTGGACCGCGAAGCCGAGGTCGCGGTACAGCTCGACGGCCGGCAGGTTGTCCGCCTCGGTGTAGAGCATCCCGACGGCGAGTCCGCGTTGATGCAGGGAGTCGAGACCGGCCAGCACGAGCTGACGGCCGAGACCGCGCTTGTGCGCTGACGGGTCGACCGCGATGACGAAGATCTCACCCAGAGGTGGTTCCTCGTCGGTGTGGACCTTGGTCCAGCAGAAGCCGAGCAACCTGCCGTCCTGCTCGTGCAACAGGAATCCCTCCGGGTCGAACCACGGCTCCGACTCGTGTTGACGCAGCTCCTCCATCGTCATGCGGCCCTGCTCGGGGTGCCAGGCGAAGGCCCGGTTGTTCACCTCCAACCAGCGCTCCTCGTCGACCCCCACGACGAAGGGTCGCAGCTCGATGCTCCAAGGACGACCGACCGGCAGCGGTCGACGCATCTGGAGCAGCTCGCGGCCGATGGTCATCCCAGCCGCTTCCGCGATGGCGATGCGCGTCTCATCGGGACCGCGAACCCACAGACGAAGCGTGCCTCCGCCGAGCCGGGCGGCGGCCAGCTCGGCCTCGCGCACCCGGCTGGTGCCGCTGCGGATCGCTGCTGCAGGGTCATCAGGCATCACCCCGAGGTCGAGCTCCCAGCCGTCCTCGACAGGAACGAGCCAGCCACCGTCCACCGCGGTCGGCTCCAGAGCGAGCGCTCCCGAGGGGTGGGAGCTCTCGGACCGTCGCATGACCGCAGGGTAGCGACCGGTACCCTCGCCGCTCGATGGCCCCCGTCACAGAGATGCCTCAGGAGCGCCGGCCCAGGACCGCCGCCGGCCGTGCCAGGCGTGCGCACGAGCGCTTGGGGAGGGCATACCCAGGCACGGCGGCGGAGCTGTGCGCGCTGGATCACAAGAATCCTTACGAGCTGCTCGCCGCCACGATCCTGTCGGCCCAGTGCACCGACGAGCGCGTCAACATGGTCACGCCGCACCTCTTCGCCAGGTATCCCGCGCCGGAGGATCTGGCGGCGGCAGAGCCGGGCGAGCTCGAGGACATCATCCGTCCGACTGGCTTCTTCCGTAACAAGGCCAAGAGCCTGATCGGCATGGCCACCGGGGTCGTCGAGCGCTTCGGCGGTGAGGTGCCCAGCTCCATGTCCGACCTCGTCACCCTGCCGGGAGTCGGTCGCAAGACGGCCAACGTGCTCCGAAGCGTTGCCATGGGCCTCCCCGGATTGCCGGTCGACACCCATGTAGGGCGCCTCGCGCGCAGGCTCGAGCTCACCGGCGAGACCGATCCCGTGAAGGTCGAGATGGCGCTCAACCCGATGGTGCCGGCCGCTGAGCGCGGCATGTTCAGTCTGAGGCTCATCCTCCACGGCCGCGCTGTGTGCGTCTCCCGCAAGCCGCGCTGTGGCGACTGCATCCTGGCTGACTTCTGCCCCAGCGCCTTTCGTCTCTAGCGGCCTGTCGGCCTCTCCGGCTGCCCAGTCCGAGCTTCCCGGGTGCTCAGTCAGAGCTTCGACACGAGCGTGCGCAGCCGTCGGTGCGCTGACACCAAGAGCCGCTCGACCTCGAAGAGATCTGCCGCCACGTCTTCGCGAGGTGAGCCCTGGTAGTCGTTGGCGAGCGCGGTGATGCGCTCGCTGAGGTCTTCGAGGGCCGTCGAGAGGGACGACAGCTGCGCGGCATCCAGCTCCATCGCGCCAGTGTGGCCGCGTCGAACAGGTTGCAGGGATTCCGGACCGCCCACCTATCCTCGCCGGTCGTGCTCCAGCGACTCGACCTCCGCGGGATCCGTGGCGATCTGCGGAGCGTCTTGCCCCGGCCGAAGGCACAGGTCGACCCGCCGATCGACGAGGTCAGGGCGATCATCGCTGATGTCCGCAGCCGAGGTGACCAGGCGCTGCGCGATCTGTCCGAGCGCTACGACGGTGCGCGGATCGATGAGCTGCGCGTGCCCCCCGGCGATCTGGCCGCAGCCCTCGAAGGGATCGATCCCGCTCTCCGGGAGGCGCTCGAGGTAGCGCACCGCAACATCACCGCCTACCACGAGTCCCAGCGCCGCCCCGACGCGATCCACCGCAACGGCGGCATCGCTGTCAGCGAGCTGCAGCGGCCGGTGGATCGGGCGGCCTGCTACGTGCCCTCGGCGCTGGCGCCGCTGGTGTCCACCGTCCTCATGACGGCCATCCCGGCCAAGGTCGCAGGGGTGCCCGAGGTCGTGCTCGTCACCTCGCCTCGAGCTGATGGTTCCGTCGCGCCCGGGATCCTCGCCGCAGCAGCCCTGGCCGGGGTCGACGAGGTGCACCGGGTCGGCGGCCCGGGGGCGATCGCGGCGCTGGCCTATGGCACGGAGTCGATCCGGCCCGTCGATGTGATCGTCGGCCCCGGCAGTGCGCGCGTCGCGCAGGCAAAGCGCGAGGTGGCCTCCGCCGGGCTCGTCGGCGTGCCGTCGGCCTTCGCCGGCCCCTCCGAGGTCGTCGTCATCGCCGACTCGTCCACGCCGGTCGCCTTCGCCGCCATCGACGTGGTGCTCCAAGCCGAGCACGGCCCGGACGGCCTGGCCTGGCTGATCACGTGGGACGAGGCGGTGGCCGATGGGGTCGCGGCGGCGGTGGCCGAGATCGTGCCGCGCTCACCTCGGCGCCGGCACCTCGAGGCGACGCTGGCAGAAGGCGGCTACGCAGTCCTTTGCGACGGACCCGAGCACGCCATCGAGATCGCCAACGCGATCGCACCCGAGCACCTCGAGCTCCTGTTCGACGACGCTGCCGCGCTCCTGCCGCTGGTGCGCCACGCGGGCGCGGTGTTCTGCGGCCGCCACGCGCCGGCATCGGTCGGCGACTACCTGGCTGGGCCCAACCACGTCCTCCCCACCTACGGCTCGGCCCGCTTCTCGGGCGCGCTACGAGTCGACGACTTCCTCAAGCACATCCACGTCGTCAGCATGGACGCAGCTGCGCTCGCCGAGGTGGCCGACCACGTGGAGGCGCTGGCGACCTATGAGGGGCTCGACGCACATGCGGAGTCGGTGCGAATCCGTCGAGGCGAGCGATGATCGGCCCGCGCGACGACCTGAGGCTCATGGCCGGGTACCACTCGCCTCAGGTCGAGGTCGCGGTCCGGCTGAACACGAACGAGGCGCCGGCTCCGCCCCCTGAGGGCTTCTCGGAGGCCCTCTCGCGCGAGCTGTCGGAGATCGAGTGGCACCGCTATCCGGATCGCTCCTACACCGAGCTGCGGTCCGCCATCGCCGCCCACCACGGCATCGAGCCGGCGCAGGTGTTCGCCGCCAACGGCTCCAACGAGGTGCTCCAGACGCTGTGCCTTGCCTACGGAGGCCCTGGGCGCGCCGTGGCCGTCTTCGAGCCCACCTACGCGCTGCACAGCCACATCGCCCGGATAACTGCGACCGGCGTCGCAACCGGCGAGCGCACGGAGGACTTCGCGCTGGATCTCGGCGAGGTCGCCCGCGTGCTGGCCGAGTCGAAGCCAGCCATCACCTTCCTCTGCTCGCCCAACAACCCCACCGGGATGGTCGAGACGCAGACGACCGTGAGCGAGGTCCTAAGCCTCGCTCCCGGCTTGCTCGTGGTCGACGAGGCCTACGGTCAGTTCGCGCCGTGGTCGGCGCTCGAGCTGGTCGACGACGACGTTCCCCTCGTCGTCACTCGCACCTACTCGAAGACCTGGTCGATGGCAGCCGCGCGCCTCGGCTACCTGGTCGGCCCGCGCGAGCTCGTGGCGCAGCTCGACCAGGTGGTGCTGCCGTACCACCTCGATGCTCTCAAGCAGGCGGCTGGGCGAATCGCTCTCGACTTCGCCACCGAGATGCGCGCCCGGGTCGCTTCTCTCGTCGAGGAGCGGGGCCGCCTGGTGGCGCGCCTGAGCGAGCTGCCCGTCGACGTCTGGCCATCGGGCGCCAACTTCGTGCTGTTCAGGCCGCGGTCGATGGACGGCCACGCGGTGTGGGAGCGCCTCTTGGACCACTCGGTGCTGGTGCGGGACTTCTCGTCGTGGCCTCGCCTCGAGGGCTGCCTGCGTGTCACGATCGGCACGCCAGCAGAGGACGACGCCTTCCTCGCTGCATTGGAGGACACCCTCGGATGAGTGAGCGCAGCGACCGCGTGACGCGCAGTGCCACGAAGCAGCGCTCCACCAAGGAGACGACGATCGCGGTGTCGATCGACCTCGACGGAGCGGCTGGCGAGGTGGCTGCAAGCACCGGGCTGCCGTTCTTCGACCACATGCTCGACCAGCTCGGCCGTCACGGAGGCTTCGACCTGACGGTCGAGGCCAAAGGCGATCTGCAGGTCGACGGCCACCACACCGTCGAGGACGTCGCCATCACGGTGGGCGAGTGCTTCCGTGATGCCCTGGGCGACAAGGCCGGCATCCGCCGCTTCGCGAGCGGGCTCTTCCCGCTCGACGAAGCACTGGTGGAGGTGGCGCTCGACCTGTCCGGCCGCCCTTTCACTGCGTATGACGTTCCCTTCGGCGAGGTCCTGCCGCTGGGTGACCCGCCGTTCAACCCCGAGATGGCGGAGCACTTCTGGCAGTCGTTCGCCACAGCCGCGGGCATCACGCTGCACGTGCGCCTGCGCGAGGGTCGCAACACCCACCACATCGTCGAGGCCACCTTCAAGGGGGTGGCTCGCTGCCTGCGCGACGCCGTGCGGATCGAGGGCGGCGGCATCCCGTCGACCAAGGGCGTCATCTAGACGACGCTCGATCGCGTTGGGTCCGTTCGCGGGGCCCGTCTACCCTCAGCGCCGCATGACCCTCATCGCCGTGCTCGACTACGAGATCGGCAACCTCCGCTCCGCGCAGAAGGCGCTCCAGCACGTCGGTGCCGACGCGCGCCTTACCGCGGACCCGGTTCTGATCCGTGAAGCGGCAGGCGTGGTGCTGCCGGGGGTGGGGAGCTTCGGTCGCTGCATGGAAGCGCTGCGCCGAACGGGTCTCGACGTGCTCGCGCATGAGGCTGCGGAGCGGAGCGTGCCGTTCCTCGGGATATGCATCGGCATGCAGATGCTGTTCGAGAGCTCTGAGGAGTCACCCGAGGCGCCCGGGCTCGGGATCCTCCCTGGCACCGTTCGACTGCTCCCCGACGGCGTCAAGCGCCCACAGATGCAGTGGAACCTGCTCGAGCGGCACGGCGACCCCGCACTGCTCGCCCGTGCGCCCGATCCTGCTTGGGCGTACTTCGTCCACTCGTTCGCCGCCGACACCGACGACGCCATCGTGACGGCCACCTGCGACTACGGGGGTCCTGTGGTGGCGGCCGTCGAGCGGGGGAGCGTCTGGGCCACGCAGTTCCACCCGGAGAAGTCGAGTCGGACAGGGCTAGCGGCGCTCGCCGCCTTCGTCGACCGAGCGGCGGGGCGCTGATGGACCTCTACCCGGCCATCGACCTCCGCGGCGGCAAGGTCGTGCAGCTGACGCAGGGCGACTTCGACCGCGAGCGCGTGCATGGCGACGATCCGGTCGCGATCGCGCTCGGGTTCGTCGCAGCAGGCGCGCGCTGGGTCCACACGGTCGACCTCGACGCGGCTCGCACCGGTGAGCCCGCCAACCGCCACCTCATAGCGGCCATCGCGGCCGCGGTCGACGTGCCCGTCCAAGCGGGTGGAGGGGTCCGCACGCTCGATGCGGCCGCCGCGCTGGCCGACGTCGGCGTGGCGCGAGTGGTGATGGGCACCGCCGCGATGGAGGATCCCGCATTGGTGGCTCGTGTAGCGGCGCGCCAGCCCGTAGCGCTGGGGCTGGATGTGCGGGGCAGCGAGGTGGCGACGCACGGCTGGGAGACCGGATCCGGTGTGGTGCTCGGCGACGCACTGGCCCGCTTGGCTGACAGCGGCGCCGAGGCCGTGGTCGTCACGCAGATCCAGGTCGAGGGGCTGATGGATGGACCCGATGTGGCAGGCCTGTCCGAGGTGCTGTCCGCCACCGAGCTCGACGTGATCGCATCCGGCGGGGTGGGCCGGCTCGAGCACCTGCACGAGCTGGCCGCAGTCGAGGTTGACGGCCGGCGGCTGGCCGGGGCCATCGTCGGGACCGCCATCTACGAGGGCCGTGTCGATCTCGCGGCAGCGGTGGCTGCGCTCGCAGGAGGCCGTTCATGAGGACCGCCCGCATCATCCCGTGCCTCGATGTGGATGCGGGGCGCGTCGTGAAGGGCGTCAACTTCGTCGACCTGGTCGACGCGGGCGACCCGGTCGAGCTGGCGGCGCGCTACGACGCCGCCGGTGCTGACGAGCTGGTGTTCCTCGACATCACGGCCTCGTCCGATGCTCGCGACACCACAGTGGAGATGGCCGCTCGCGTCGCCGAGCAGGTGTTCATACCCTTCACGATCGGAGGCGGGATCCGCAGCGTTGCCGACGCTCGGAGGCTTCTCCGCGCCGGCGCAGACAAGGTCTCCGTGAACACGTCCGCAGTCGAGAGGCCGGAGCTGATCTCCGAGATAGCCGCGGAGTTCGGAACCCAGTGCGTCGTGGTGGCCATCGACGCGCGGCGACGGGACGACGGGAGCGCCGAGGTCTTCACCCACGGCGGCCGCACACCGACCGGGTGGGACGCCGTCACCTGGGCGAGGCGGGCAGAGAGCCTCGGTGCGGGGGAGATCCTGCTGACGTCGATGGACCGCGACGGCACGAAGTCCGGCTTCGACTGCGAGCTCACGGCCGAGGTCTGCGATGCGATCGGCATCCCGGTCATCGCGTCGGGCGGGGTCGGCACGCTCGCCCACCTCGTCGAGGGCGTCACCGATGGCCACGCCGACGCGGTGCTGGCGGCGTCGATCTTCCACTTCGGCGAGCACACCATCGCCGAGGCCAAGGAAGCCATGACCGCGGCCGGAATCGTCGTCCGCCCGGTCTGACCACTCCGACCGCGCAGGGGCGCGCTGCCTCAGCCGAGATCGAGCCCGGTGATGTCCTGTATGCGCTGCTTCGTCTCGGGAAGCAACGGGGGTGGTCGGCTGGAGAGGGTGCGACCCCATGGACTCGTGAAGGTGAGCTCATCGTCGGCGTTGCCCTCGACCGTCCAACCGCCTTCGTGGACCAGGTGGTGATGTGCCCAACAGAGCCCCGCGAGGTTCCATGAGTCAGTCGGGCCTCCGTCTCGGTGCCACCAGCGCACGTGGTGCACCTGGCGGATCCGTCGCCCGCAGCCGGGGAAGCGACAGAGGCCGCGGTCGCGCCGGTGGATGCGGCGACGTAGCCACCGCGGCGGGTTGCGGTCGGCGCGGCCGACACCGACGCAGGTGCCGTCGGGGCCGTCGACGCTGAACTCGATGAGGGTGTCGCACATCAGGCGCTGCACGGTGTGCAGCGGCACCTGGATGTCGTCGACGGAGCCGTTGCCAGCGACCATGCCGTCGAGCACGTCGGCATCGACGTGTACCACGACGAGAGCGGGGTCGGGGCCGGGGTCGACCGTGAGGTCTTGTCGGGCGAGGTCGACAAGGGCGTCGGCGCAGCGCTGGTGGAGCGGAGCCCACACGCCGGACTCGGGATCGGCTCCGGCTCGCTCCGCCCTTCGCTCGAGGGCGGCGTTGACCAGCGCACCCTCCGCCGCGGGCAGGAAGCCGTTGTAGCGGTATCCGTCGAGATCGTGGTCCTTGCGCCACTTGAAGCCGCGCTCGTGGTGGCTGTGCTGTGAGTCTGCCCGAGTGCGCTTGCGTCGCTGGCGAGCCATCTCCTCGATCTGTGCCGCCGTGCAGCTCGGGAGCTCCTCCGCGAGCAGCTCGTCGAGCTCCGGCGTGGCGAAGCGCGTGGCGGCGGCCACCTGGTCCCACGAGAGCCGGCCAGACGCAAACCCCTCCCGCATCTTCGGGAGCTCGGCGAGCGCGTGGCCCACGCGCACCCACTCCCGTGCGGTCGCTCGGGAGACGTGCAGCATGGCGACGAGCCATGAGGTCATGTCAAGCGCCCCGTCGATCCGGTGGTCTTCGGCCCGGTCCATCGCGATGATCACATCGAGCATCTCTGCCGAGGTGGCACACGCCAGCGCCGCGAGCTGTTCGACAGCGTGGGCGCGGGAGGAAGCGGAGCACGACTCGTGGTCCGAGACCGCCATGTGAATCCTCCTTCGGGCGCGCTGATCGACAGGGCCGGGAGCTGACGCTCCCGAAGGGGAAGGCCGCCAGTGTATCGAACATACGTTCGCCATGCAACAACCCTCTCGGGTGCTCGGCTTCCACGAGCGCCGCCACATCGCCCCCTGCCGCGTTGCAGCGGCGATCCCGTCCAGCAACCTCCGCCTCGATAGCCGTCACTCGGGCGTCCAAATCTGCGTGGTCAGCTCGACCAACGCTGGTTGACTCGCGATGTGACTGCTGGGGCCGCGATCGAGGCACACGAGATCGACGCATCCGGGATCGAGGCAGCGGCTCGGGCGCTGGGCCTCACCGACCGGGCGGTGTGCGTTCATGCCTCGTTGCGTTCGTTCGGATCGTTGGCGAACGGCCCTGCGACGATCATCGACGGGTTGCTTGCGGCGGGCTGCACCGTCCTGGCTGCAACGATGGCGCCTGAGCTGTTTGGCATCCCCGCTCCCTTTGACGACCGTCCAGCGCGCAACGGGATCGACTACGAGGAACAGGACATGGACCGCAGCCCGCTGTCGTGGCCCGGCCTCATTGACACCTTCGACTCGAGTCGTCCAGAGGTGTCGTCTTGGCTTGGCGCCTTCTCGGCGCATGTGGCGGCACGCCCCGACCGGGTGCGATGCCGGCTGGCAAGCGGTGAGCTCGCAGCCGTGGGGCCACTTGCGCGGGAGCTCATCGGGGCCGAGACCGAAGCCGACGTGTTCGGCCCACTGCGCGCCCTGGCTGACCACGACGGTGCGGTTGTTCTCATGGGCGTTGGGCTCAACCGCATGACCTTGTTGCACCTGGCCGAGGTCGAGGCAGGCAGGCGGCCTTTCGTTCGGTGGTCCAGAGGCACCGACGGTCAGCCAGCGCGCGCGGGGGTCGGCGGATGCTCTGAGGGCTTCGAGCAGCTCGCGGCAACGCTGGCGCCGGTCGAACACGGCGCGAAGGTTGGTCAGAGCCGCTGGCGGGTCTTCGCTGCGAGGCCCGCGCTCGACCTGGCCGCCGCCGCCATTCGGCTCGCCCCGTCGATCACGCATTGCCCAGAAGCGGACTGCATCGAGTGCGCCGACGCCATCGCCGGCGGCCCAATCGAATAGAGCAGGGGAGCATCCTCATTGCCGACGGGCGCGAAGGCCGCGGCGATCAGAGCTGTTCGCTGATCCAGGCGACCGCACGGTCGGCGATCCGGGTGACCGCGCCGGCCAGGAAGTGGTCGGAGCCCTCGACGATCTCGATCGCCACGTTCGGGACGTCGCCGAGCACGGCTCGTACCTCGTCGGGCGACCCGTACTGGTCGTGGGCAGGGACCAGCGCCAGCGCAGGTATGTCACCGGACCGCAAAGTCGAGGTCGTGCCGGGCTGGAGCATGGCGACGGGCGGCGCGACAAGAACCCGAGCGGCCAGCCCCGCAGGACTCGTCTGAGCTGCCACCGCGGCACCCCACGAGTATCCGACCAGCACCACCAGACCTGCGCCCGTGTCGCTGAGCAGGTCGGCCGCGATCGCTTCGACCTGGGCGGCGGCCGCGTCAACGTCCGGATCGCGAAGGTCGACACGCAGCGCCGCCACGTCCGTCGCAGCCAGGCCCTCGGACATGGCGACCACCAGCGGGTGGTGGCGGTCGCCGCCCATCGCGGGGTGCGGGTGCAGCACGACAGCGGCGGCGGTTGTGACGAGGCCGCCTGGCGGCAGGTGGAGGTCGTGGTCCACGGACGGGGAACCTATCGTGGGCGTGATGACCGGCCCCGAGGACGACGGCGACAAGCTCCCCATCAAGATGCTCAACGACCGCATCCTCGTGCGCCTCACCGCCGAGGGCGAGCGCAAGACATCCGGCGGCATCCTCATCCCGGCCACGGCCGAGCTGAAGAAGCGGCTCATCTGGGCCGAGGTGTGTGCGGCTGGCCCCAGCGTCCGCACGATGGAGGTCGGCGACCAGGTGCTCTTTAGCCCCGAGGACCGCTACGAGGTCGAGGTGCGCGGCGACGACTACATCATCCTGCGCGAGCGCGACATCCACGCAGTCGCCGCCAAGCGGCTGGAGGAGTCGAGCACGGGCCTCTACCTCTAACAACCAACGTCTGTGAACCCCGATGGCCGCATAGCGGACGCGAGGGTTCACAGACGTTGGTTGGTTACGGGTTTCGGGCCGATCGGGGTGCGCTCGTACGATGGCCGGATGCCCCTCGCGACACCGATCGACGCCACCGACGAGCAGCTGGCGCTCGTGAAGTACAACGATGCCGGCCTGGTGCCGGCCATCGTGCAGGAGGAGGGCACCGGCCAGGTGCTGATGCTGGCGTGGATGAACGCGGAGACGCTTCGCATGAGCCTCACCGAGGGGCGCACCGTGTTCTGGTCACGCAGCCGCCAAGAGATCTGGCGCAAGGGCGACACCTCCGGCGACCGCCAGTTCGTGCGCCAGGCGTTCTACGACTGCGACGAGGACGCGCTGCTGTTCGTCGTCGAGCAGGAGGGCAAGGGAGCGTGCCACACCGGTGAGCGCTCCTGCTTCCACCGGGCCTTCGGGTGACGCTGCGGCCCTCGCAGGACGAGTTCCGGGCGCTGGCCCGCACCCACACCGTCATCCCGGTGTGGCGCGAGCTGCTCGCTGACCTCACCACGCCTGTAGCTGCCTTCGCACGGCTGGTCGGCGACGAACCCGGCTTCCTGCTCGAGAGCGTCGAGCACGGCGAGCGGTGGAGCCGCTGGTCGTTCATCGGCCGCAACCCGCTCGCCACGCTCACAGCCCGCGGCCGTGCGGTGGAGGCGCAGGGCACACTGCCGGAGGGAGTACCTCTGGACAGCGGGATCCTCGCAGCCGTCGAGCACGTCCTGGCCGCATGGCGGGCCCCCGCCCTCGAGGACCTGCCCCCGCTCCACGGCGGCATCATGGGCTACCTGGGCTACGACGTGGTGCGCGAGGTCGAGCACCTCCCCGATGTGCCGCATGACGACCTGGGCCATCCTGACGCCGTCGTCTCGGTCATCGGTGAGCTGGCCGCCTACGACCACTGGCGCCAGCGGGTGAGCCTGATCGTGAACGTGCTCGTCGACCCGGACCTCAGCGAAGCGGAGCTCGATGCGCTCTACGCCGGCGCAGTCTCACGGCTCGACCAGCTCGCGCTCGACGGAGCCCGCGCCATCGACGAGCCGCTCGTCGAGCCGCCCGATCCTGAGGATCCGCTTCCCGACGTCCGCAGCACGTTCGGCTCCGAGCACTACTGCCGCGCCGTCGAGGTCGCCAAAGAGCACATCCTGGCGGGCGACATCTTCGAGATCATCGTGGCGCAGCGCTTCGACCTCGACCTCGACGCCCACCCCTTCGACGTGTACCGGGTCCTGCGCCAGGTGAACCCGAGCCCGTACATGTACTTCGTGCGCCAGCCGGGCGTGACGCTGGTCGGCTCATCGCCCGAACCCCTCGTGAAGCTGCTCGACGGCACCGTCATCTCGCGTCCGATCGCCGGCACCAGGCGCCGCGGCCGCACCGATGAGGAAGACCGGCGGATGGCGGCGGAGCTGGTGGAGCATCCCAAGGAGATCGCCGAGCACATCATGCTCGTCGACCTCGCCCGCAACGACGTCGGCCGCGTCGTCGAGTTCGGGAGCGTGCACGTGGACGAGATGATGACGCTCGAGCGCTACAGCCACGTGATGCACATGACGTCGCAGGTGTCGGGGCGCCTGCGCCCAGACAAGAGCGCAATCGACGTGCTGCGGGCAACGCTGCCCGCTGGCACCGTCTCCGGAGCTCCGAAGGTGCGCGCCATGGAGATCATCGACGCGCTCGAGCCGACGAAGCGCGGTCCCTACGCGGGCGTCGTCGGCTACCTCGACTTCTCCGGCAACATCGACACCGCAATAGCGATTCGCACGCTCGTCGTCGACGACGCCGGCCGCGCATCAGTGCAGGCGGGGGCCGGGATTGTGGCGGACAGCGTTCCCGAGCACGAAGACCTCGAGTGCCACAACAAGGCGCGCGCTCTGCTCGCCGCCATCCCAGCAGCCCGGCGCATGACCGCACGCCGTCGAGCCCTCGCGGGCGGGAGCGGAGCCACGCCCCGGTAGCGTCGCGGCATGCCCGATGTGCCCGATCTGCGCGCCTCACTCGGCGCCGTCGCGATCCAGCGCGACGTCGTGCGCGTCAGCGGGCCCGACGCGGTCGAGTACTTGCAGGGCCAGCTCAGCCAGGACGTCCTCTCGCTGGAGGATGGTGGGTCGGCCCGATCTCTCCTGCTGCAGCCGACGGGCAAGGTCGACGCCTGGCTCCGCGTGACGAGGGTCGGTCCTGAGGAGCTGATGCTCGACGTCGACTCCGGCTTCGGCGATCAGGTCCACGCTCGGCTTCAGCGCTTCAAGCTGCGCACCAAGGTCGACCTCACGTGCGAGCGCTGGTCGGGCCTCGCCGTACGGGGCTCAGGGGCCTCCGATGTCGACGCGCCCAGCGGCGCCATGGCTCTGCCCGCTGGCTGGCCTGGCATCGAGGGTGTTGACCTCCTGTCGGACGGCGAGCTCGCGGTCGCGGGCATTCCGCTCGTCGACAGCGACGCGCTGCACGCTCTCCGCGTCGAGTGCGGGGTTCCGGCCATGGGCTCAGAGCTCACTGACGCCACGATCCCGGCCGAGGCCGGCCAGTGGCTCATCGACTCGTCGGTCAGCTTCACGAAGGGCTGCTACACCGGCCAGGAGCTCGTGGCGCGGGTCGACAGTCGCGGCGGCAACGTGCCGCGCCCACTGCGCGGCCTGAAGGTCGCGGCGAGCAGCGAGGTGTCGGCAGCCGCGCTCGTGGGGGCCGACGTCGAGTCCGCCGGACGCAGCATCGGTACGGTTACCTCAGCCGCCACATCGCCCCGCCTAGGGCTGATCGCCCTCGCTCTGGTCGGTCGGGCGGCCGCCGTCGGCGATGTCGTGGAGCTGCGGTGGGCGGACGGAAGCGGCGAGGCCACGATCGCGGGGCTCCCGTTCCTGTGAGGCGCCTGCTCTCGGCTGTGATCGCGCTGGCCCTGTCGGGCGCGGCGGCCTGCTCGGGAGACGACGACTCGGCGCCGAAGCCAGACCCTGATCCCGACGTGTCGACGACCGTCATCGACCGAAGCGGCATCTTGCTCGCCGGGGTCGACGGTCAGACCACCACCACGATCGTCGAGCGCGGGACCGCCACGCTCACCGGATCGGTCACGGGACCTGACGGCTTGGTGGCAGGCGCGACCGTTCGCATCGAGCGGTTGGTCGCCGGCCGCGAGATCCGCACCGATGTGCTGACTGGTCCGGACGGAAGGTTCTCGGTCGCGGACGCTCCTGGTGGTCGCTACCGAGTCCGTGCCTTTCTCGCCCCGACGCTCGTGCAGCTCGCGCCGGTCGTGCGGTTCCTCGAGGACGGCAAGGAGCACACCTTCGATCTGGTCCTCGAGCAGCAGTCCGGTCTCGTGGTGCGCAGCGACGCCGCTCCGGATCCCCCGCTGCTCGACGGGCCCGTGAACGTGGTGGTCGCACTGTTCAACCGCTCCGTCGATGCGGACGGAGTCGTCCGCTACGTCGCCGTCACCGGGGTCACGGTCGAGCTGGTCGGGATGGGGCGCTGGGAGCTGCGCGACGACAGCGAGCCTCCCGACGATGAGGATGACGACACGACCACGTCCTCGACCACATCGACCTCGGAGCCCTTCTCCACGACGGCCTCCACCACGACGACCACTCCCGGCAGTCGTCCCAGCCCGGTGGCCCGCACCGACTCCTCCGGCCGAGTCCGCTACGAGATGCGCTGCGTCGCCACCGGTTCGCCCGGCCTCTCGCTGCGGGTCCCCGTGACGGTGCGGTCCGCCCCCGACGCGTCCGGCGCACCGGGCCCGACCCGCACGACCACGCAGACAGTCGCCTTGGAGCTCCCGGACTGTGTCGACCCGACGACTCTGACGACGACCACAGCTGCCCCACCATCGACCACCCAGCCCTAGTGCCGCCACCGGCGTGCGCTGCGCCAGTCACAAATAGGCTCGGAGCGTGAGCAGCCATTACGAGGTGCTCGGCGTCGCACCGGAGGCTGACGACGCGACCGTCCGGAGGGCCTACGTCGCGCTGGCGCGCCGCCACCATCCCGATGTCACGGGCGGTGACGCGGCCCGCATGCGGGCGCTCAACGAGGCCTTCGCGGTGCTGGGCGATCCGGTGCGCCGTGCTCGCTACGACAGGGCGATGGCCAAGCCGACCGCACGGCCCCCTTGGGAAGGTGGGACGGACTCGGATGACGCCGACCACCTGTACGAGGCGGACGACCTGGCCGCGGATCTGGCCGACGACCGGCCGGTGCACGTCGTCGACGTTCCTCGCTGGGTCAGCCTGATCCCCGTGACCCTCCTGGCGGCGGCGGCAGCCACGTTCGTCCTCGGGGTGCAGCTGTCCTCTCGATCGCTGGTCGGTCTGGCCATGGTCGAGCTGCTTCTCTCATTCCTGTTCTTCTTGGCGGCGCCGTTCATCGCGCTCCTGGCCTCACGATCGCGCGGCCGCGCCCGTGGACCCTCCACCTAGGACAGTCATCTCACTCCGCCGCCGTCGCGGCCGACCGGTAGGGTCGCCGCCCGTGACGACCTACCTCGACCGGATCCTCGAGGTGCACCGGCAAGCCCACGCGGCTGACCCGCGGCCTCTCGAGCCTCTGCTCGATGCCGCTCGGAAGCGACCGGCCGCCCGAGGGTTCGCCGCCGCGCTGAGGGCGTGCGCCGACCATGAGATGGCGGTCATCGCCGAGGTGAAGCGACGGTCTCCTTCCAAGGGTGATCTGGCGGCAGGGCTCGACCCCGCGGCGATCGCGCAGGACTATGCACGAGGCGGAGCCGCCTGCATCTCTGTGCTCACCGACGAGCAGTTCTTCGGAGGCTTGGCGGACGACCTGCAGGCAGTCCATGCGGCCGTCTCCGTTCCCGTGCTGCGCAAGGACTTCACGGTCGGCCCGAAGGACGTGTGCGACGCGCGGCTGATGGGAGCTGACGCGGTGCTGCTCATCGTGGCCGCGCTTGACGACGATCAGCTCGGTGAGCTCCAAGGTCTGGCGACAGAGCTCGGCATCGACGCCTTGGTCGAGGTGCACGACGAGCCCGAGCTCGACCGAGCGCTTCGTGCCGGAGCCACGCTGATCGGGGTGAACCAAAGAGATCTCGTCACCTTCGCGGTGGACGGGGCGCGTGCTGCGCGTGTGGCGCGCGCGATGCCGGAAGGGATCGTCCGCGTGGCGGAGTCGGGGATAGGCGGCCCCGATGACGTGCCCGCTCTCATCGAAGCCGGCTTCCATGCGCTGCTGGTGGGGGAGAGCGTTGTCACCGCGAGCGATCCAGCAGGTGCGGTCTCTGCGCTTCGACGCCCGCGTCAGTAGGTTGACCGCATGTTCGTCAAGATCTGTGGGGTGACGACTGAGGAAGACGCACTCCTCGCAGTGGCGATGGGCGCCGACGCCATCGGGTTCAACTTCGTGCCCTCGTCGCCTCGCTCGCTGGCGACGAGCCGAGCGGCAGACATCGCCAAGCGGCTGCCGCCGGAGATCCTGACGGTGGGCATCTTCCGCGACCATGCACCTGAGCGCGTCGTCGAGCTCACGCATCAAGCAGGGTTGCGGGCCGCGCAGCTCCACGGCCACGAGTCGGCCGAGGACACTCGCTGGGTTCGCGAGCGCGTCCCGGTGGTGATCAAGGCGTTCCCCGGCGGTGACCCCGAGCTGGCCCGGGCACCTGGCTACGGAGCCGACATCGTCATGATCGACTCTGCCAGTCCTGGCTCAGGGCGAGTCTTCGACTGGTCGCTGGCCGAGGGTGCGCCCTCTGGCCTGCGGATCCTGCTGGCCGGCGGCCTCACCCCTGAGAACGTGGCCGAAGCCGTGGGGCGGGTGCGGCCCTGGGGTGTCGACGTCGCCTCTGGGGTGGAGGCCGCCCCGGGCGTGAAGGACGCGACGAGGATGCGCTTGTTCATCCGCGCCGCGCGCGAGGCCGAGCCGGCCGACTACCACGGCAACGAGGGCGAGAAGCCCTACGACTGGATGCTCGACTGACCCGCTCGGCGTACTCGCCGTCCTAACTGCCCGTGTGAACCGACTGGCGCGGCCGCGCTCCCGCGGCGGAGGCTCTAGCGGATGAGCACGGCACCCGTGATGGGCGATCCCGGCCCGACCGGACGGTTCGGGGAGTTCGGTGGGCGCTACATCCCCGAGACCCTGGTCCTGGCGTGCGCCGAGCTGGATCGTGCGTTCCGTGAAGCATGGGCCGATCCGGCCTTCCGCTCAGAGCTCGACCGGCTTCTCACCGACTACGCGGGCCGACCGTCGAGGCTCTACCAGGCCAAGCGCTTGTCCGATGAGCTCGGCTGCACCCTCCTGCTGAAGCGCGAAGACCTCAACCACACTGGCTCCCACAAGATCAACAACGTCCTCGGTCAAGCCCTGCTCGCGCAGCGGATGGGCAAGCGTCGAGTCGTAGCCGAGACAGGCGCGGGCCAGCACGGGGTCGCCAGCGCCACGGCGGCCGCGCTGCTTGGGCTCGACTGCGTCGTCTACATGGGCGAGGTCGACATGGAGCGGCAGGCGCTGAACGTGTTCCGCATGCGTCTGCTCGGAGCCGAGGTGCGCACGGCGACCTCCGGCAGCCGCACGCTGAAGGACGCCATCAACGAGGCGATGCGCGACTGGGTCGCCACGGTGGAGACGAGCCACTACCTGCTGGGCTCGGTCATGGGACCGCATCCCTACCCGTGGATGGTGCGCGAGCTGCACCGCGTGATCGGCGACGAGGCGCGGGAGCAGTGCCGCGAGATGCTCGGGCGCGACCCGGACGTCGTGACCGCCTGTGTCGGGGGTGGCTCGAACGCCATCGGGCTGTTCTCTGGCTTCGCCGAGCTCCCGAGCGTCGAGCTGGTCGGCGTCGAGCCCGCCGGCGGCGCCGCGGTGGGCCACGGCGTGCCGGGGATCGTGCACGGCTCGAAGTCGTACCTGCTCCAGGACGAGCACGGTCAGGTCCTCGAGGCCGAGTCGATCTCGGCTGGCCTCGACTACCCGGGGATCGGGCCGGAGCACGCTCACCTGGCCGCAACGGGCCGCGCTCGCTACGAGCAGGTCACCGACGCCGAGGTGCTGCACGCCTTCGGGGTGCTCGCCCGCACCGAAGGGATCATCGCTGCTCTCGAGTCGGCCCACGCTCTGGCGTGGGTGCTGCGCGCCAAGGACGAGCTGGCAGGCAAGACGGTGATCCTCAACCTGTCAGGTCGCGGCGACAAGGACGTGGCACAGGTTGCTGAGATCCTGGAGCGCGGCGGTGGCTGAGCAGCTGCTGGCCCTGGAGCAGCATCTGCGCGAGCTTCGCGACCGCGGGCGCAAGCTCCTCGTCCCCTACGTCACGGGCGGGCTGGGGGACGACTGGACCGAGGTGGTCCGCGCCTACGCGGCGGCGGGTGCCGATGCCATCGAGGTGGGGATCCCGTTCTCTGACCCGGTCATGGACGGGCCCACCATCCAGCAGGCCTCGGAGGCCGCCCTGGCACAGGGCACGACAGCAGGGAGCATCCTGAACGACCTCCGCGCCGTCGACGCCGGCGTGCCGCTCGTCGTGATGACCTACGTGAACCTGGTGTTCCACACTGGCTGGCAGCGCTTCGCGGCCGAAGCCGTCGCGTCCGGGGTCTCGGGTGTCATCCTCCCCGACCTCCCCATGGAGGAGCTCTCCGAGTGGGAGCCGGCGGCAGAGGACGCAGGGCTCGCGACCGTGCAGCTGGCGTCACCGCTGACACCAGACGGCCGGCTCTCGGCGCTGTGCGCCAGGTCTCAGGGATTCGTCTACGGGGTGAACCTGCTGGGCGTGACCGGTGAGCGCGAGGACTTGGCCGACTCCTCGGCGGTGCTGGCCAAGCGCCTGAAGGCGGTCACCGACCTCCCGGTGATCATGGGCTTCGGCATCGCCACCGTCGACCACGCTCGGGCGGCGACCGTCCATGCCGACGGTGTGGTGGTCGCCTCGGCCCTCATGCGCATGCGCCTCGACGGTGCCTCACCGGACGATCTCGGGTCCGAAGTGGCACGGCTGCGCGCCGGGCTCGACGATTCGCGCTGAGTCGCACCTCAGAGGTGGCGGCCGAAGAACTCGATGGTGCGGTCCCACGCAAGCGTCGAGGCCGCTTCGTCGTACTCGGGCCGATCGCGCTCGAAGAACCAGTGCGATGTTCCCGGGTAGCGATGGAACTCCACCTCGAGCTCGTCGAGGCGCAGCTCTGCTTCGAGCAGAGCCAAGCCGTCATCGTCGACGTAGGGGTCGCGGTCGGCGAAGTGGCCGAGGTAGGCCGATCTGGCGTCCTGGAAGTCGATGTCCTGGGCTCCGTAGAACACCGTCGTCGCTGCGACGGCGTCAGGCGCTCGAGCTGACAGCCACAAGGCCATCGAGGCGCCCATCGAGAACCCGAGGACACCACACGGGGCGTCGGGAGTGAGAGGCATCTCGCGCAGAGTCCAGAGGCTGGAGCGGGTGAGATGGGCCAGCTCGTCGGCGTTGGCGGCTGACAGCTGCTCCTCGGCCGCCTCGACAGAGGTGGCGACGCTGCCACCGAGCAGGTCGGGCGCGAGCGCCACGAAGCCATGCTCGGCGAGCTGGTCGCAGAGCCCACGGAAGAAGTCGTTGAGGCCCCACCAGGCGTGCAACACGAGGATGCCCGGCCCCTCTCCACGGTCGGGCACGGCGAGGTAACCGGTGCCCGCGCGGTTGGCGTCCATCGGGGCCACGGTAGCGAGCGACCAGTAGTTTGACGACGATGAGCGAGCGCATGAAGAGCGACGACTGCGACCTGTGCGAGGCGGCTCGGATCACGCACTGGTTCCACGAAGACGAGGTGTGCTGGATCGCCGAGTGCGAGATCTGCGACACCCCGATGGTCGTCTGGCGCTGGCACGGAACCGAGCCCGGCGACGACGACATGGCTCACATGCACGAGCAGCTGGCTCGCATCGCGGCAAGCGTGTTCGACGGCCACTACGTCGACGACAACATGCGCAACATCCCGGACCACTACCACGCCCACGCCCGTCCGCAGGGCGGCTTCTTCGGCCACGGTCATCGCAAGGACCGCTAGTGCCGGGCGGCTGATGCGAGGCAGCCACTCGGTACGATCCGGTCCGTGTTCGAGGCTGTTGGTGGGGCGAGCTTCTTCGACGACCTGGCGGCGCGGTTCTACGCGGGCGTGGCCAGCGACCCGCTGCTGCGCCCGCTGTACCCGGACGACCTGAGCGAATCCGTCGAGCACCTCGCCCTCTTCCTGCAGCAGTACTGGGGCGGGCCCCAGACCTACAGCGATCAACGGGGGCACCCGCGCCTGCGCCAGCGCCACATGCCCTTCGTGATCACCGAAGCCGAGCGAGATGCCTGGCTCGCCCACATGCGCTCCGCACTGCGGGCGGTGGCGGCCGACAGGGGAGTGGCACCCGACCTCGAGCAGCAGATGCTCGACTACTTCGAGCACGCGGCCGACTTCTTGGTCAACGCCCGCTGAGCCTGCGCCGGTTTGCATATTCCTATCTAATCGGTAGGATTACTTGACAATGTCGGATCTCCTCCTCGTCGGGCTAGCTGGGTTCTTGGCATCCATCGTCGACGGTGCCCTCGGCATGGGCTTTGGTCCGACGTCGTCGAGCATCCTGCTCGCCACGGGGATCAGTCCGGCCGCGGCATCGACCACCGTCAACCTCGCCAAGGTGGCGACGGGCGTCGTCGCCGGTGCGTCGCACTGGCACTTCGGCAACATCGATCGGCCTCTCGTCTTGCGGCTGGCCATCCCCGGGGCGGTGGGCGCGCTTGCTGGAGCAACCGTCCTCGTGAACGTCGACGGTGACGACCTGCGCCCCATCCTGGCGGTGCTGCTGCTCCTGGTCGGCCTGCGCATCCTCGTGCGGTTCAGCCGCGCGCTGCCGACGTCACCCGACAAGCCGCCAGCCGGGGACAGCCCTGCTGCCTTCGATCTGCGGGGCGTTCCGGCGGCCGCCATGGCCGGCGGCGTCACCAACGGGCTGGTGGGGGCCTGGGGCCCCGTGGTGACACCGTTCCTCCTCCACCGGGGTCTGCCGCCGCGCTACGCCGTTGGCTCGGTGAACACCGCCGAGGTGGCGGTCGCCGTGGTCGCCGCCGGCTCCCTCGTCACCGCGCTGGGCAGCGAAGGCCTCGAGGTCGGCGTCGTGCTCGCCATGCTCGCCGGAGGGATGATCGCTGCACCGCTGGCCGCCTACGTGGTGCGCTACCTCCCGCCGCGCCTGCTCGGGCTGGCGGTCGCTGGACTGCTCCTCATGACCCAGGTGCGTGAGCTGGCCGGCGCGCTCGACATCGGGCCGGCCCGGTGGTTGGCCTACGCCGCCGCGCCCGCCGCCGTCGTCCTCGCGGCTCTTCGCCCCAGGATCGCCAGAAGGCGTCGCTTGCGGCGTGCACGGGCGCTCGATGTCGGGAGATGCGATGTCGATGGGTCCGACCTATCGTCGGCGCATGCCGCTCAAGCCAGGTGACAAAGCGCCCGCGATCTCGCTTCAGGACCAGTCGGGCAAGACCGTCAAGCTGTCCGACCTCAAGGGTCGCAAGGTGCTGATCTTCTTCTACCCGAAGGCGGACACGCCCGGCTGCACCACGCAGGCGTGCGGAATGCGGGACGTGCTGGGTGAGATCGGCGACACGGCTGTGATCGGGATCAGTCCCGACAAGCCAGCCAAGCAAGCCAAGTTCGACGAGAAGTACGGGCTCGGCTTCCCCCTGCTGGCCGACGAGGACCACGCAGTGGCCGAGGCCTACGGGGCGTGGGGCGAGAAGTCGATGTACGGCAAGAAGTACATGGGCATCATACGTTCGGCCTTCCTCGTGGACGAGAGCGGCAAGATCGAGCAGGCGTGGCCCAAGGTCAGCCCGAAGGACACGCCCACGAACCTCCTCAAGGCCCTGGCTGGGTGAGCCCGCTCCCGCGGCCCGACGAAGTCCTCCCACATCGCCCCCCGTTCCTCTTCGTGGACGAGCTCGTCGAGCTCGAGCCCGGGCAGCTCGCTCATGGCCGGTGGCACCTCACCGGGGAGGAGCCCTTCTTCGCTGGCCACTTCCCGGGTCGGCCGACGGTCCCCGGCGTTCTCATGGTCGAGGCGCTGGCCCAGGTCGGTGCCGTGGCAGTGCTCCAGGAGCCGAGGTTCGCGGGGAAGCTGCCGCTGTTCGGCGGGATCGACTCAGTGCGCTTCCGACGCCAGGTAGAGCCTGGCGAGACGCTCGACCTGCGAGTCGAGATGGGCCGCCTGTCCGCCCGGGCGGGAAAGGGGCACGGCACCGCATCCGTCGGCGGCGAGGTCGCCTGCGAGGTCGACCTGCTCTTCGTCATCGTCGACGCGTGATCTCACGCTCGTCCGCGCTCGGACGTTGAAGACCGCAGTGGACCTACCCCCCTTTCAGGAGCTCTTGGATGCTCACGCCGCCGCGCTGCATCGCTTCTGCGTCGCCCAGGCCGGCCCGCACGCGGGACCGGACTGCTTCCAGGAGACGGTGCTGTCGGCGCTCAGGGCCTACCCCGAGCTGAGCGATGCCAGCAGCCTGCGGGGGTGGCTGTTCACGATCGCCCACCGCAAGGTGATCGACCACCATCGCGCCAGCAGTCGCAGGGCCGTTCCCGTCGGAGCGGCCCCTGACCCGGCGTCATCCGTCGCAACCGCGGAGCTGGGAGAGCCCGCGCTCGATGGCGATGTCTGGTCGGCCGTCGCCCGCCTGCCCGACAAGCAGCGTGGGGCGATCGCACTGCGATACCTGGGCGACCTTCCCTATGCCGAGATCGCCGCCGCCTTGGGGTGCTCCGAGGCAGCAGCACGACAGAACGTGCGGGCCGGCCTGGCCAGCCTGCGCGCGGAGGTGACCCGATGAGAGCAACCCTTGAGAGCGCGCTGCGGCAGAGCCCGCCGACCGACCCTGGCCCGGACCTGGCCGCCGCCATCGATGCCGCCGCGGCCGAAGGGCTGGTGGACGTCGTCTACACCACCACAGACAGCCCCATCGGCCCGCTCCTTCTGGCTGCGACCGAGGCAGGGCTCGTTCGCGTCGGCTTCGATCGGGAGGACACCGACGTCATCCTGCGCGAGCTCGCCAACCGGGTGGCGCCAAGGGTCGTTCGATCCGCCAAGCGCCTGGACGAGGTCCGGCGCGAGCTCGACCAGTACTTCGCAGGGAGCCGAGACCACTTCGACCTGAGGCTCGACTGGCGGTTGTCGTCGGGATTCCGGCGAACCGTCCTGGAGCACCTCTACTCCGGCGTCGGCTACGGGCAGACGGTCAGCTACCGCGAGCTGGCGACCATGGTCGGCAACCCCAAGGCTTCGCGCGCCGTCGGCACCGCGATGGCGACGAACCCCATCCCGATCGTCGTGCCGTGCCATCGCGTGCTGCGAACGGGCGGCCAGCTCGGCGGCTACGGGGGCGGGCTGGAGACGAAGGTCAAGCTCCTCGCACTCGAGGCCGGCGAGGCCACCCTGTTCTGAGCCACCGAGCGAACCGCGTTCTGCGGCCGCCGGGCTTGGTGTCAGGCCGGCGCGAGGACCAGCGAGCCGTTGTGGCCGCCGAACCCGAAGCTGTTCGAGATCGTCGGACCGGCCTGCCACTCACGGGCCGATCCGATCACGAGGTCGATCGCGGGTAGCTCAGGATCGACGGCGCTGGTGACCGCTGTGGGCGGGATGAGGCCGCGCCTCATCGACTCGATCACGGCGACTGCCTCCAGCGCACCGGCGGCACCCAGGGAGTGGCCGGTGACGCCCTTGATGGATGTGACGGGCGGACCTGGGGTGCCGAAGAGCTTGACGAGCGCCTCTGCTTCGGCCGCGTCGTTCAATGGCGTGGACGTGCCGTGGGCGTTGACCTGGCGGATGTCGTTCGGCTCCAACCCGGCGCTCGCCAGCGCGATCTCCATGCACGCCAGGGCACCACGCCCACCCGGAGCGGGCGCAGTGATGTGGTGGGCATCAGCGGTCGACGCTCCACCGAGGATCTCACCGAGGATGGAGGCGCCGCGGGCCTGGGCAACGTCCCAAGCCTCGAGGATGAGAACGGCAGCGCCCTCAGCAATGACGAACCCGTCGCGCGTCGCCGCGAACGGCTCGGACACGTTGCGCGACGACATCGCAGTCATGTTGGTGAACCCGGCCATGCCGACCGGCGTCATAGCGGCCTCGGTGCCGCCGGCCGCAACGACGTCGCACCGTCCGCTGGCGATCCACATGGCGGCGTCGACGAGGGCATGGGTGCCCGCCGCGCAGGCCGTGCTGACCGTCTGGCACGGGCCCTGCCATCCCCAGCGCATCGACACGGTGGCACTGGGGGCGTTGGGCATCATCATCGGGACGAGGAAGGGCGACACCCGTCTCGCCCCCTTCTCGTTGTAGTTGGTGATCTGCTCCTCGAGGGTGGCGATCCCGCCGATGCCCGTCGCGATGAGCACGCCTCGACGGATCGGATCCACGCTGATGTCGCCCGCACCCGCGAGTGCTTGGGTTGCGGCGGCCAAGGCGAGCTGCGTGACGCGGTCGGCACGGCGCGCTTCCTTGGGGTTGTCGAAGAGGGGCTCCGGGTCGAAGTCGTGGATGCGGCGCTCGCCCTCAGGTGCGGGGCCGCACAGCCCCTCCCAGAACGAGTCGACCCCCGTCCCGCAGGACGAGAGCACCCCCATGCCGGTGACGGCAACCCGCCGGCCCTGCATGGCTACGCCGTGGCGCCGAGCTTGGCGGCGACGAGATCGAGGGCGTGCTGGACGGTGGTGATGCCCTCCAGCTCGTCCTCCTCGACGGTGATGTCGAACTCGTCCTCGAGTGCCATCACGAGCTCAGCCAGGTCGAGGCTGTCGGCGTCGAGGTCCTCAGCGAAGCTGGCCTCGGGCACGACCTTGTCGCTCTCGACGGAGAGCACCTGTACAGCGAGGGGCTTGAAGCGTTCGAGGACATCACTCATCGGGGGACTCCTTGGTGGTGGGTGGATCGGTTGGGCACAGGATCAAACTAGAGGGGTCAGAACCCCATGCCGATGCCGCCGTCGACTGGCAGCACGGCGCCGGTGATGAAGGCGGCCTGCTGGGAAGCGAGGAACTTCACCGCTGCGGCCACTTCGTCTGCGGTGCCGATCCGGGCGACTGGCACCTGACCGCTGAGAGCGGCGAGCTTGTCGTCGGGCATCGAGGCCAGCATGTCGGTGGCGATCGGGCCCGGCGCCACCACGTTGGCCGTGATGCCACGTGGGCCGTACTCGCGTGCGATCGACCGAGTCAGCCCGATCAGACCGGCCTTCGAGGCCGCGTAGTTGGCCTGGCCAGGTGCACCGATGTAGGCGCCGACCGACGAGACGACGATGACACGGCCCCAGCGCGCCTTCATCATCTTGGGCACGACTCGCTTCGCGAGCCGCCATGTGGCGGTGAGGTTCGTGTCCAGAACCGTCGCGAAGTCGTCTTCCGACATTCGCACGAGCAGGCCGTCGCGCGTGATGCCGGCGTTGGCCACCAGCACCTCGACAGGACCGAGCGACTCCTCGACCTCGCTGACGGCGGACTCGACCTGCGCGGCGTCGGAGACGTCGCACTTCACGGCGAGCACGTTGCTCTCGTCGACCGGCGTGGAGGAGAACGTGACCGCGACGCGATCGCCCTGTGCCGCGAAGGCGCGCGCACAGGCCAGTCCGATCCCGCGGCTCCCTCCTGTGACGAGCACGGTCCGCGGTGTGCCGTTCGTGGTCATGTGGCCCATTCGATCACGGCTGAGGCCCAAGACATGCCGGCACCGAAGCCGATCATGAGCACGAGGTCGCCGGCGTCGAGCCGGCCAGCCTCGGCCGCTTCGTACAGCGCCATGGGGATCGACGCAGCCGATGTGTTGCCCGTGGTGGACAGGATGTCGGCGGTGCGCTCCGGTGGGATGCCGAGCCGTGCGCACGCCGAGGCGATGATCCGGGAGTTCGCCTGGTGGGGCACGAAGAGCTTCACGTCGTCAACGCCGACCCCGGCCGCGTCCAAGGCACTGCGAGCCGAGTCGACCATCACCCGGACCGCGCGCCTGAAGACCTCGGGTCCGTCCATCTCGATCGTGCCGCCGATCTCGGCGTGCAAGATGTGCCGCTGCGACCCGTCGGACCCGAGATCGAAGCCGAGCAAGCGCCCCGGGCCCTCGCCGCTCTCGAGCACCACGGCGCCGGCACCGTCACCGAACAGGATCGCCGTTCCACGGTCATCCCAGTCCACGATCCGTGACATCGTCTCGGCGCCGATGAGCAGCACTCGCCGGAGGCCTGCACGCAGGAAGCCGTCGGCCGCGACCAGGCCGTAGACGAACCCGGAGCAAGCGGCGTTCAGATCGACTGCTCCACCACGCACGTCGAGCGCGTGCTGGATCACCGATGCGCTGGCGGGCATCGCTTCGTCGGGTGTGGAGGTGCACAGGATCACGAGATCGATGTCTGCACCATCGACGCCGGCTCGGCTCATCGCCTCCCGCGCCGCTTCGATCCCCAGTCCGGTGGTGGTCCCGCCTACGCGGCGCTCACGGATGCCCGTGCGCTCCGTGATCCACTCGTCGCTGGTGTCGAGCGTCGACTCGAGGTCGACATTGGTGACGACCTTCTCGGGTAGGGCCGAACCCCAACCCGTGATCCGTGCGCTGGATGCGGGTGCGCTGCCCGACGCCGTCACGCCAGCCATTGTGCTGCACCCCACCACCGATGTGCGCCGAGACCGCCGGACCGGACCAACCACCAAATCTGCGACAGCACGTCAGAGCTGGCGTGACTGGGTGTCGCAGGTTCGCGGTGGTGGATGGGGACGCTCACGCAGTGCGCAGCCAGGCGACGGGCTGGCTACGGGTCAGTCGCTCACCGGCCACAGCTAGCAGCCCCTTCACGGTGCCTCGGAACGGTGAGCGCACCTCGTGGCCGGCCACGTGTCCCATCACACGGCCACGCTCGATGTGGTGGCCTTCCGCCACATCCGCCGCAGGTGTGAAGACACCGGCTGCCGGGCTGACCACGAGCCGTTCGGCAGCGAAGAGATGCTCACCCTCATGGTGTTCGACAGCACCCACGCGGTTTGCGGCCTCGACGACGGCGTCCAGCGCGGCGGGCTCCGACGCGGAGATGGCGGTCCCACCCGGTGCCGAGCGCTTGGCGACGCCGGTGAGCACCGCACCCGGGCCCAGCTCGACGAAGGTGGTCACGCCGTCGGCGACCATCCGCTCGATCGTCTGGCGCCAGCGAACGCGCGCCGTCAGCTGCGCGTCCAGCAGGCCGGGCCACTGGTCGGCGTGCTGGTGGGGGAGAGCATCGACGTTGGCGATGACAGGTACCGCGGCGTCCGCGAACTGCGTTGCTGCGAGTGCTGAGTGGAGGCGCTCGGCGGCTTGCGACATGAACGGTGTGTGGAAGGCCCCACCGACGGCGAGCGGCATGACCTTGCGCGCGCCGAGCTCCTTGGCGATCGCGCCAGCCTCCACGATCGCCTCCGGGTCGCCGGCGATGACGACCTGTCCCGCCCCGTTGGTGTTGGCGACCCACACGTCGCCAGCGGCCTGCGCACACGCCTGCTCGACGATGTCGTCGTCAGCACCCAGGACAGCGGCCATGGTGCCGGGCCTGGCGTCAGCTGCGTGTTGCATGGCGGCTCCGCGCTCCGCCACCAGCCGCACACCGTCAGCCAGCGAGAGGGCTCCGGTTGCAGTCAGTGCGGTGTACTCACCGAGGCTGTGCCCAGCCGCCACATGGCAGCGCACGTCGAGAGCTCGCACCGCGTCGTGCACGACGAGGCTCAGGACGTAGGTCGAGAGCTGGGCGTTCTCGGTGCGGCGCAGCTCCTCGGCGTCGGCATCGAGCAACAGCCGGGCGACATCACGGCCGCTCGCATCGGATGCAGCGGTGACCACAGACCACGACGGGTGCTCCGCCCACGGCCTCCCCATGCCGGGCTGTTGGGATCCTTGGCCAGGGAACGTGAAAGCGAGCATCTGGCGTTGGACCGCCAGCACCGCGCGTGCGTTTCACGATTCGGACAAGTTCCCCTCAGGTAATCCCATGCCCGCTCGTGAACCACGTCCGAACTGCGACAGGGGTGGCGACGCTAGGGTTTGGCGCTTGCCCGGGTGGCGGAATGGCAGACGCGGATGGCTCAAAACCATTTGCCCGAAAGGGCGTGCGGGTTCGACTCCCGCCCCGGGCACGCCTCTCAGCCGCCGAGCTCGGGGCCGGGCGGCTGCCTCACCTGAGTCGGTATCCGACGCCGCGGACGGTCTCGATGCGGTCGGCCACGGCGCCCAGCTTCCTGCGGAGGCTGCGGATCACGACGTCGACGGTGTTGCTGCCGCCGTCGTACCTCGTGCCCCAGACCTCGCGGAGTAGGTCGGCGCGCGAGACCGGTGCCGCAGGGTGAGCGGCGAGCGTGTTCAGCACTCCGAACTCGAGCGGCGACAGCTGGACGCGACCTCCACCGAGATCGACGCTGCGGTCGCGCTCGTCGAGGAACGGCTGATCGCTCTCGCCGAGCTCGGCCGCGGCGATGCGGTTGAGCCACCCGTCGACGGAGTCCGGTCCGAAGTCGAGCGCCGCGAGGTGGAACGGCTCGCCGCCGACGTCGATGGGTTCGTCTAAGGGTCGGAAGCCGAGCGTGCGCAGCGCCTCGAGGAAGGGCCGGGGGTCGCGGACGCCGAGGTACAGCCGGCCCAGGTGTGGCCGCAGGCGGAAGTAATCCCGTTTCACGTCGAGCAAGGCCGCGGCCTGCACGCCGCTCGGCCCCTCGCCCGTGCCAGCGGCTAGCCAGCGCCGGTGCGTGAGAGTCCGCTGGCCGGGCGGCAGCGGCTCATGCGCGGCGTGCCGCGACCAAGCTGCGACGACCGGGTCGGCTCGCTCGAGAGAATGCGGGATGTCTCGCCACTCGGCAACGATCGAACACCCGACCACGGCTCCGGTCCGGTCGCGCACGGAACGGACCGCGTCAGGACGAAGGCGCAGCCACGCGTCCAACACGGAGGCGCCCTCGGGTGTCTCGAACTCGTGCCACAAGGCTCGCAGGGCTTCGGCATCCTCGTCCCTCGATCTCTCGACACTGAAGGCATGGGCAGTCGCGGGGAACATCGCCTCGCGGACGAACGGGTTGTCGATGAGGAAGAGGAGGTCCGCGGTGAATCGGTGGAGGTCACCCGCGCCCGCCCGCCGTGTCTCGCTCTGGAGGTGGCGCCACGCAGCCGAGCGCAGCTCGCGGAACCGCTCAGGTTCGAGGGCGCGCAGCCGAGCGGAGACTGCGGCTTGCACCGCGTCGTGGAGCCGCAACCCTTGAGAGGTCTCGTCTACGAAGCTGAGCGCCCCGAGTCTCTCCATCGCGCCGTCTGCGTCTTGGCATGCCATTGCCTCGAGGACACCTCTCGTCACTCGTCGAGGCACCGATGCGGCGTCGAGCAGTCGGCGACCTTCGTCATCGAGGCCGGCGCGGAATGCGGTCGCCAGCGCGGCGACGACCCGCGGCCCGATCTGGTCGATCGGCATGTGGGCGACGTCTGCCTCCGCGGCGAGCCGAAGCGACAGAGGGTGGCCCCGCGCGATTCGACAGATCATGTCAACGTGGTCTTCCGCCACATCCGCATCAGCGAGAAAGGCACGCGCTGCCTCATCGGTCAACCCGACGAGCGGGAGGATCTCGAGCCCGCCCAATCGACCGCTCTCGGTCGACCATTCGAGCATCGGAGCGTCGCGCCCGGCGATGACGAAGCGCAGCTCCGTCGAGACCGACGGAACCAGCTCGCGCCGCAACCAGGGATCGGCGATACGGAACATCTCGTAGGTGTCGACGAGCACTACGCCAGCGTTTCCCGGCTGCCAGCCCGCCGCGTCGAGCGCTGCGCGAAAGCTCGACTCCGTCGGATCGATGGCTGCGCAGTCGATGCGCCACACCTGAGCTCCGGACCTTTGCACGCCGCCGGCGAAGGCGTTGAGAAGTGCCGACTTGCCGATCCCGGCGACGCCGTAGATGAAGGCCACACGCGGCCCGTTCGCGTCGAGGACACGCTGAAGGGACGCGAGCTCGCGCTCTCGTCCCTTCAACGTGACGCCGTCGCTCATGGCAACAAGCGTGCCAGCCTCAGACGCCGGCTGGCTGTGCCAACCCACGGGTCACGCGGGTGGGCCCGTCGAGCACCCCGAATCGGTGGACCGAGATGTTCACGATGCCGGGCGTCGAGCCGACTCCGGCAAACAGGTCCGACTGGAGGTAGTCATCGACAGCCCTCTCAGACTCGAACATGTAAACGCCGCCGAAGACTCCCTCTGCGCGGTCGGCCAGCCAAACCTTCGCAGCCAGTCCCGGGACCGCCGCGAAGGCGGGAGCGAGCTCGTCGCACGAGCTCGCGAAGTCCTCCTCAGAGAGTCCGTCGAGGTTGAAGTTCACGATCAGGATCTGCACAGCGACCTCCTTGGTCCGGGCCGGCGGCCCACACGAGCACGATGACCCGCCGCCGAGCTACGCAGATGAGGACTTGATGAGAATCGGGGCTGCGTGCCCGGGTCTCGCGATCATGGTCACCGGCTCAGCCGACGAGCTTGGGACCGCTGCACTGGAGCTCGTCGGCGAGCACGTCGGCACCACCGATCGCCACGCCGGACGCTTCCAGCAGCGGATCGAGGATCGTGGTCTGGAGGTTGCTGAACACGTAGTCGAGCTGGTTGGCCATCGCCGTGCTGGCCGTGGTGCCGAGCAAGGTGCTGCCGAGGCTGGCGACGAAGCTGGACTTGAGCTGCGTGCCGATCGACACAGCGCCGAGCCCGCCGGGTGCGCGCTGGTAGGCGACCGGCTCGTCGTTCGGGAAGAAGGTGAGGAAGTCGGTGCCGCCTCCCAAGCTGGCTGTGGCGGTGCCCGTCGTGTCCGCCGCCAGGTCGAGGCCGAGGATGGTCGACAGGCTCAAGCCGAGGTTGAGCAGGGCGGCGACGGTGAGCCCGCCACCCTCGATCAGCACTCCGGCGTTGATCACCAGGCCTCCGGGCGTGGTGACCGACAGGTCAGCGGCCGTGCCGAGAGTGACCGTGACCGCCGTCGTGCTGACGTCGATCCCTGCCTCGCTGTCGATCGTCGGGGTGGCGCAGGTGAGATGGTCGACCGTGCCGATGGCAGTCGCTGCCTCGACGACGAAGGGGATCGTGAGGGGCTGGGTCATGCCCGTCAGCGGTGCCACCACAAGATCGATCTGGAACCGGACCTGCTTGTTCTGTGCCGTACCTCCGACGCCGAGACCGGGCTGCCAGTCGGCCTTGCGGATGGACTGCTGCGAGACATTGACTGAGGCGATGCCGGGCACGGTCGGCGTGAGCTGGTAGGCGACGAAGTCGGTGCCGTTGATCACGTCGGCGCTGCCCGAGAGCAGGTCGAGCACGTTGATGTCGCCGGTGGCAGCAGCATCGTCGCCGCCCTGCTCGTAGCTCAGGGTGTCGCCGAGTCGCATGGTGGCGCTGTTGTCGACGCCCATCTGCGTCTGGAACCGGCGCATCTCGGCGGCGGCGGTCGCTGCGTTGGGATCGCCCTCGGCTGCCTGCTGGTCGAGTGCGGTGGCGGTCGCATCGAAGAAGTCGCCGACGGTGATGTCGGAGTCGAACAGCTCGTTCGGCGAGGCGAAGCCGGCGTTAGCAGCGACTCGTCTGAAGTCCACGTCGGCGGCCGCCAAACCCCTGTAGCCGACGAGGTCGAAGCCGGCGGTGCCGGGGTTGGGGACGCTGGCCCCGAAGTGCGCTGCCAGGCGTGCGTTGAGCGCGTTCACCTCAGCGTCCAGGGCGACGGAGTCCGGAACGTCTGGCTGGAAGCCAGCCGCGACCGACCCGACGGTGAGGTCGATCAGCGGCTCAGCAGTGGCGACGGCGGAGCGCTCGGCATCGCCACCGCCCGGCCGGAAGAAGTAGTCGGTGGTCTCGCGCAGAGTCACCTTGACCGCGTCGGGAAAGGGTACGGCGTTGGTGTCGAACAGGCCGTTGACCATCGTGCCCCAGTCGACGCTCACCACCTTGGCCCTGTCGACCTCGTTGCGCGCCGCCGACTCCACGAGCGCCGTCTCCGCCGAGGGGTGCGATGCGTCGCCCATGAGCACCTCGACCTCGGGGCGACCGTCGGCGAGGCGGACCAAGTCGAGGGCGATCACATCGGCGCGCGCCTGCATGGTGCGACGGCTCGAGCGCTGCCGCCCGAGATCGACCGCGAACGCTGTCATCAGGATGAGGACGGGTAGGACGAGCGCCACGATGGGGAGCGTTGCGCCCCTGTCGCGCGGCAGCGTCGTCACGAGTTGAGCCTCGCGACCGACTTCGCCTTGATCTCGTCGGGTAGGAAGCCCGAGATCATCGGCACCGGCACGAGCAGCGGGTGGGCGTCGTAGTCGAAGACCAGCTCGACCGTCACGCAGTCCGGCTGGTCGTTCGGGGTGTTGGAGGGCTGCACGTTCGCGGTCGGGTCGTCCTCGTGGTAGCCGTTCGTGTCGGGAACGGCGTCGTCGCAGTCGTGCACAGTGACGCGGCAGTCGAGACCGTCCACCTGGCAGGTCTTGTCGAAGCCGCCGACCGCTTGCTCGGTCGCGGCTTGCGCTGCGATCAGACGGGGGTCGCTGGCTCCGTAGGCGGCGGACGGGATGGCGACGGCCCCTGTGCGCGCGCCCTCGGCCGCTGCTCGGGTCATGTCCTGCTTGAACGAAAGGATCAGGCCGAAGTTGATGATCGCGAAGACGATCGTGAGCAGCAGCACCGCGACGAGGGTGAACTCGAGGATGGCCGTGCCGCCATCGCCGCGGAGGCGGTGCGCCTGGCCATCGTCACCTGCTCGCTTCTTGAGCTTCATGCGGTGCTCCAGCCAGTCGGTACCTCAACGGGGCCTTGCGGGGACAACCGTAGGGGCGCTCACCCTGCGCCTTTCGGCTCTTCCTCCGGCCCGCGGTCAATGAGGTGGTTCGTCCCAACAGGTATCGACCAGTTCAGAGCCGGCGACCATGCCGACTTCGGGTGGTTTTCGCGTGGTCTGACCGGGCTAGTCACCACGGCCCTCGGCCAAGCTCCGAAGGTGCGCCGTCACGGTCGGGTCCGTCGTGAGGTCCTCGAGCTCGAGCGGGAGCGAGCGTGACCAGTTCGGCCGTTGGTCAGCCATCGTGCCGGGGATGTTGGGGCGCTCGGCGACCTCGCACAGGTCTTCCAGTGTGGCCAGCGCGAGCGCCGCAGAGCTGCACCCCAACCTGCGGTGGACGGCATCGACCACCGCGCCGGCAGGAGCGCCGTCCGGAAGGGCGGCGATCTGGGCGAGACGGCTACGCAGCGACCGTCGCTCGGCCTCTGGCGTCGGCCTGCCCAGCGACACGAGCTCGGCCTCGTCCGCCCCGGTCCAGGCCCCGGCAATGGTCGGGAGGTCGTGGGTCGTGACCATCGCCAACGCCTCGTTCGGGTAGTGCTCGGGCGGGTCATCCTCGAACCAGACGAGCCGCGTGGAGAGCACTCCCCGGGCACGCAGCTCCTCGCGGAGACCGTGCTCGACCGTGCCGAGATCCTCCCCGACCACCAGGGCGGAGGCACGAGCGCTCTCGAGAGCGAGCACCTCCAGCAGTTCGTGCCCCGCGAAGCGCACGTAGGTCCCCTCAGCGGGTGACATGCCAGCCGGGATCCAGAAGAGGCGCGCCAACCCCATCACGTGATCTATGCGCACACCCCCGCTCGACATCGAGGCACGCAACAGGTCCGCCAGCGGGCGGTACCCGGCGTCGCGGAGTCGCCAGGGCACGAACGGCGGGAAGCCCCAGTCCTGGCCGGCGGGGGCGAACCCGTCTGGCGGCGCGCCGACGCGCACCTGGGGCGCGAGGAGCTGTTGGAGGAGCCATGCATCAGCGCCATCTGGGTCGACTCCGACCGCGAGGTCCTGGATCAGTCGCACATCGCCGGATCCGGCTCGCCCCAGCTGCTCGTCGGCGAGCTGCTGGAGCCACGCGTGGAACGCCACGCGGTCTGCCAGATCCGGCGACGCCGCCCTCACCGCGGCGCTCGCCGGGTCGCGCAGCTCGGAGGGCCAGCTCGACCAACCCGGCCCGTGCCGCTCCGCCAGCGCGCAGAACAGCGACCACGCCTCGAGACCCTCGCCCTGCTGCGAGCGCCACCGCTCCAGCCGATCGACCTGCATCTGGCTGCGGCTCGCCCACAGCACCTCGAGCGCCTGCCGCTTGTAGCGCCAGGCCACGTCCCGGTCGACGATCGGGCGAGAGGCGCGACGTGCCTGTTCGGCCAAGAGCGCCACCTCGGGGGTCGACGCGGCATCGGGCACCTCCTCGATGCGCAGCAGCAGCGGGCTCCTCCAGCGCCGGCTCGACGGGTAGTACGGGCTCGTCTGGATCGGTGCGATCGGCGTCGGGGCATGGACCGGGCTGAGTGCCAGTGCGCCGCCCCCGAGCTCGTCGAGCCAGCGTGCGATCGCTCGCACATCGCCGAGGTCACCGATTCCCCAGCCGGCGCGCGATCGAGTCGTGGGGATCTGCATCGCGACGCCCCACGCCCGCAGCGCTTCCGGCAGGTGGCAGCGGCCGGGGCTGACGATCAGCGTCGTGGTCGGGCCGCCGTCGAGCGGTGTCAGGTCGTGGATCCCGAGGGGGACATCCGGGTCGAGGTCATCGATCTCGCCCACGGCGGTGCCGTCCTCCAGCACCAGATGGCACGGCGTCTGAAGGCGCTCACGAGCGCCGGGCCGGACGACCCACACAGGTCTCCCCGGGGGGTCGCCGGGCGTGCGGCCGACCGCGTCGCCGATGGCCGCGAGCGTGGAGTCGCTGGCGGGGTGCCAGGCGCCGCTCGTGCCGACCCAGCCGTCATCTATGCCCCAGGCGTCGGTCGTCAACGTCGGCTCAACCGTCCGGCCCGTGGCCGCGGCGCTGGTCGATGAACTCGGTGAGCGCCGCCACGTCGGCTGACTGGCAGATCCGCTTGTAGGTCCAAGCGGTCGCCACGATCGGCGCGGGCAGCTCAGGGTTCGGCGCGACAACAACGCCGTCACCCGCCAGCTCCTCGAGCCCCTTCCGGTCACCCGCTGGGAGGTTTGCATCGTGTTGCAGCAGCACGTCCCCACGCTCGAGGACCCCCACCTGCACCGGGCGGGTCATCGCCTCCTTCATGACGCCGCCCACGGCCGGGGCGGGTTGGTGAGGGCCCGAGGTCGGGGGATCGGTCGTGTACTCGGGCTCCTCCGCGTTCCCCAGGGTGTGAACCAGGTAGCCGGAGTCGAGCGGCTCTCGCACGATGGGCCCGCAGCCGCTGTCGGCGGTGGTCTCGTCGGCCCCGTCGGACCCGCATGCGGCGGTCGCGGCGGCGAGGAGCGTGACCAGCGCGATCGAGCGCCAGGGGACGGGCAGGGGGCCAGGCACGGCGTCCATGGTCGCACGTGGACCGGAGGGGGCACGGGCCCCCGGCGTACACTGCCCGCGATGTCCAGGTCCCTCGTCGAGCGCCGTCTGTCGGAGGTCTCGACGCGCCTGCGGCAGCTCCGCGACGATCTCCAGATCTCCGAGGAGCAGCTCACGCACCTGGCTGACGCGGCTGATGACGCGCGGCTGCGCTCGCTCGTCTCCGAGACGCCTCTGGCCGATCGTGAGCGCCACGAGGCCCAGCGCCACGCCGAGGCCATGCAGCGTCACAAGGCCGAGCTGCTTGACGCGATCGCCCGCCTCGAGCAGACGCAGGACGAGCTGCTCGACCGCCTCATGGCCGAGACCAAGTGAGAAAGGACCCACGGTGAGCACCCGTGTAGTCATCGCTGAAGACGAAGCCATCATCCGGCTCGACCTGAAGGAGACCCTCGAGGAGGAGGGCTACGAGGTCGTGGGTGAGACCGGGCGTGGCGACGAGGCGGTCCAGCTCGTTCGCGAGCTGGCGCCCGACCTCGCGATCCTCGACATCAAGATGCCGGGCCTCGATGGTCTGGCGGCTGCCCGGGAGATCACCAGCGAGCGGCAGGCCGCGGTGCTCATCCTGACGGCGTTCTCGCAGCGCGACTTGATCGAGCAGGCCCGTGACGCTGGTGCCCTGGCCTACCTCGTCAAGCCGTTCCAGCGCTCCGAGCTGATCCCTGCCGTCGAGGTCGCGCTGGGCCGCTTCAGGGAGATGCAGGCGCTGTTCGACCAGAACTCCACCCTCGAAGAGCAGCTGGAGACCCGCAAGGTCGTCGACCGCGCCAAGGGCATGCTCATGGACGACCACGGACTCAGCGAGTCCGAGGCGTTCTCGTGGATCCAGAAGCGGGCCATGCAGGACCGCCGCACGATGAGAGACATCGCCCAGCAGGTGATCTCCGGCGAGCTCACCCCCTAGGTGACAGAGGCGCCTGTGCCGAGGACCGTCCTGCTGATCGACGGCAACTCGCTCACCTACCGCGCCTTCTTCGCCCTGCCCACCGACCTCGCCACCGCGTCGGGCCAGGTGACCAACGCGGTCTTCGGGTTCACCTCGATGCTCGTCAACCTGCTCAGGGATCACCACCCCGACGGCATCGCGGTGGCTCTCGATCGGCCCGAGCCCACCTTCCGCCACGAGCGCGTCGCCACCTACAAGGGCAACCGCGACAGCGCGCCCGACATCCTGCGGCAGCAGATGGGGCTGGTCCGTGAGGTGGTGACCTCGCTCGGGATCCCGATCTTCGAGGTGCCGGGGTACGAGGCCGACGACGTGATCGCCACGCTCGCCACCCAAGGCCGAGATGCCGGCGACAACGTCATCGTCGTTACCGGCGACCGTGACAGCTACCAGCTCGTGGAAGACCCGCACATCAAGGTGCTCTACAACAAGCGTGGAGTGTCCGACTACGCGTTCTACGACGAGGCTGGCATCGAGGAGCGCACGGGCGTGCCGCCTGTCCTCTACCCGCAGTACGCCGCTCTGCGCGGTGATCCCTCCGACAACCTGCCCGGCGTGCCCGGCGTGGGGGAGAAGACTGCCGCCAAGCTCATCACGACCTACGGGGGGATCGAGGGCATCTTCGAGCACCTCGACGACCAGTCACCGAAGCTGCGCGAGAACCTGGCCGCTCACGAGGCGAACGTGCGCCAGAACGTCGAGGTGATGGTCCTGGTGCGCGACGTCCCGCTCGACACGGGAATCGCGGACCTCGTGTTCGATCCGTCGACGATCGACGTCGCCGAGGTGCGAAGGCTCTTCGAGTTCCTGGAGTTCAACACCCTGTTCGACCGCCTCGCCGCGGCCCTCGACACCGACCTGGGTCCGGCATCGGCTGAGTCGGTGGTGTTGGAGGCCGAAGTCGTCGTGCTCTCGACACCGGCCGAGGCGACAGAGGCGCTCGTGGGCCTGGCCAAGGACGGCTCTCCCCTGGCCGTCGCCGCTGCGTGGGACGGCGTCGAGGGTCGCTCGAGCCTGGAGGGGATCGCCGCGGTCAGCGACGCGTCGGCAGCCGAGGTTGTCTGGATCGCCGGCGAGCTCCTGCGGGATGGGGCCGTGAAGGCCGCATTGGCCGACCTCGTGGGCGCCGGCGGACGCCCGCTTGCAGCCCATCAGGCCAAGCCACTGGTTCGCGCCCTCACCGGCCTCGACATCGATGTCCGCAGCCTGGCCCTCGACACGGCTCTGGCTGCCTACCTCCTCGATCCAGCAGAGAGCCGCTACCTGCTCGAGGAGCTGGCCATCCGCTACGCGTCGGCGCGCATCCCCGACGGCGACGCCGCTGCGGACGGCCAGCTCGACCTCGACGGTTCAGGCACCGCAGCCTCGACGATCACGGCGCGCAGGGCCCTGGCGGTCGACCGGCTGGTCGCTCCGCTGCTCGGTGCGCTGGATGCGCAGGGTCTGCGCCCTCTCAACGACGAGATCGAGGTGCCGCTGGTTGGGGTGCTGGCGCGCATGGAGGACCTCGGGGTCGGGGTCGACGTGGCAGAGCTGCGCGCGCTGCGCGACCGCCTCGTCGCCGACGCCGAGAGGCACAGGTTGGCGATCGTCGAAGCGGCGGGCCACGACTTCAACGTGAACTCGACTCCGCAGCTGCGCGAGGTGCTGTTCGACGAGCTGGGCCTGACACCGCAGAAGAAGACGAAGACCGGGTTCTCCACCGACGCGGCCAGCCTCGAGAAGCTGGCCGGGCAGCATCCGATAATCGAGCACCTGCTGGCCTACCGCGAGGTGGAGAAGCTGCGGTCCACCTACGGCGACGGGCTCCTCGCTGAGGTCGCGCCGGACGGCCGCATCCACGCCACCTTCAACCAGACCGTCGCGCGCACCGGCCGGCTGTCGTCTGACCAGCCCAACCTGCACAACATCCCCGTGCGCTCGGAGCTGGGCCGTGAGTTCCGCAAGGCCTTCGTGCCCGCTCCCGGCTACGAGCTGATGATCGCCGACTACAACCAGATCGAGCTGCGCTGCATCGCCCATCTGGCCGAAGACCCGGGCCTGATCGAGAGCTTCGCGTCCGGTCGCGACATCCACACCGAGACCGCAGCCCGGATCTTCGGTGTCGAGCCGGGGGATGTCACGCTCGAGATGCGGTCGAAGGCAAAGATGGTGTCGTATGGGCTGGCCTACGGGATGGAGGCTTACGGGCTGGCGCAGCGCCTCAGCATCCCCACCGAGGAGGCCGCCCTCATCCTGGCCGCCTACTTCACTGCGTTCCCGTCGGTGAAGGCGTACATGGAGCGCACGGTCGCCGAGGCGAGGCAGCGCGGCTACACGGAGACGCTCTTCGGCCGGCGCAGGCAGATCCCCGAGCTGGCGTCGTCCAACTTCCGGATCCGCCAGGCGGGCGAGCGCCAGGCGATGAACGCCGGCATCCAGGGTCTGGCGGCCGACATCTTCAAGGTGGCGTTGGTGAGGCTCGACGCGGCGCTTGCAGAGCAGCCCCTTGACAGCCGCCTCATCCTGCAGGTGCATGATGAGGTCCTCCTGGAGGTTGCGCCTACGGACATCGACAAGACTGGGGCGCTGGTCGTGGAGACGATGGCTGGTGCAGCCGACCTCTGCGTGCCGCTCGAGGTGAACCTGTCGGTAGGCCCGAGCTGGGCAGCAGCGAAGGGATAGGAAATGGGCAAGGACCTGTACCGCCGGGGGAGCAGCCCCATGTGGTTCGTGGCGCTGATCGTGGTGGTCTTCGCGCTGTACTCGATGGCCGTGGCCGCCTCCACTGCGGACAAGTGCGACGCCTCCGGCGGCGACAAGACCTGGAACGTCATGCCGCCTCGCTGGGAGTGCAACGGCCGACCCGGCTTCGGGTGAGCGAGCCCGACCACTGGTTCGAGCCGGTCGCCGATCACCTCGGCAGCGCCTATCTGCGCTACTCCTTCACGAAGGGAACGCTCCAGGAGGTCGACTTCCTCGTGTCCGAGCTCGGTCTCGAGCCGGGCATGCGGCTGCTCGACGTCGGGTGCGGGCCGGGCCGGCACTCACACGAGATGGCACGGCGTGGCATGGAGGTCGTCGGCGTCGACATCAGCCAGCGCTTCGTCGACCTCGCCAGCTCCTCCGCACCAGCGGGGGCCACCTTCCAGCGGGCGGATGCGAGAGCGCTCGCCTTTGAGCAGGAGTTCGACGCTGCCATATCCCTGTGCCAGGGCGCCTTCGGTCTGACAGGCGGTCCGGGTGCCCCGCTCGACGGTGACGGCGCCGTGCTAGGGGGCATGGCTCGGGCTCTGCGTCCGGGCGGCGTGCTGGCCGTGTCCGCCTTCTCTGCCTACTTCCAGCTGCGGTACCTGGAGGACCAGGACTCCTTCGACGCGCTCGCCGGGGTCAACCACGAGCGCACCTCGGTCCGGGCCGAGGACGGCAGCGAGGCCGAGGTCGACCTCTGGACGACCTGCTTCACACCCCGTGAGCTGCGTCTCCTGGCGGCGTCATCAGGCCTCGTGGTTCGCGACATCTGGTCGGTCACGCCGGGTGCCTACACGACCGACCCGCCCTCGATCGACACCCCTGAGCTCCTGCTGGTCGCCACCCGGCCGTGACCTGGGCGAAGGCCTCGGTGTACGCTGCCCGGCGCGCTCAGGCGCCTCGCCTGGCGCGCGCCCCCGATCCCTCTACCCCCGAAGGCCTACTCCCTTGTCCGACGACACCGTGTCCACCTACGAGCCCAACCCCGAAGCCGTCGATCCTCCCGTGTCCGGCATGGGCACCTTCGCCGAGGACGGCACCTACACCCCCCGCCAGATCACGGTCGACGACCTGGGCGGAAGCTTCGGCGATGCGATCGACGGCACCATGGTCACCGTCGACGACGGGCAGCTGGTCGAGGGCACGGTGGTCAAGGTCGACCGGGACGAGGTCCTGCTCGACATCGGCTACAAGTCCGAGGGCGTCATCCCCAGCCGTGAGCTGTCGATCCGCAACGACGTCGATCCCAACGAGATCGTGTCCCTGGGCGACAAGATCGAGGCGCTCGTCCTCACCAAGGAGGACAAAGAGGGCCGTCTGATCCTCTCCAAGAAGCGCGCGCAGTACGAGCGTGCCTGGGGTGACATCGAGCGCATCAAGGAGACCGACGGCGTGGTCGTCGGTCCCGTCATCGAGGTGGTCAAGGGCGGCCTCATCCTCGACATCGGGCTCCGCGGGTTCCTCCCCGCCTCGCTGGTCGAGCTGCGCCGCGTGCGCGACCTGCAGCCCTACGTCGGTCGCAACATCGAGGCCAAGATCATCGAGCTCGACAAGAACCGCAACAACGTCGTGCTGTCGCGACGGGCCTGGCTCGAGGAGACTCAGAAGGAGCAGCGCGAGGACTTCCTCACCAACCTGAAGCCGGGTGAGATCCGCGAGGGCGTGGTGTCGAGCGTCGTGAACTTCGGCGCCTTCGTCGACCTCGGTGGCATGGACGGGCTGATCCACGTGTCCGAGCTCTCCTGGAAGCACGTCGACCATCCGGGCTCAGTCGTGGCGGTGGGCGACGAGGTGACCGTCCAGGTGCTCGACGTCGACCTCGACCGCGAGCGCATCAGCCTCTCGCTCAAGGCCACGCAGCAGGATCCGTGGCAGGAGTTCGCGACGAGCCACCGGGTCGGAGAGCTCGTCTACGGACGGGTCACCAAGCTGGTCCCCTTCGGCTCCTTCGTGCAGGTGGGCGAGGGCATCGAGGGTCTCGTGCACATCTCGGAGATGTCAGCCCACCACGTCGACCTGCCCGAGCAGGTGGTCACGCCGGGCGAGGAGCTCTGGGTCAAGATCATCGACCTCGACCTGCAGCGTCGCCGCATCAGCCTGTCGATCAAGCAGGCGGCAGAGGGTGGCGTGGTGGCCGCCGAGTACCAAGAGCACTTCGGTGAGCATGCCTATGACGACGAGGGCAACTACATCGGTCCCGTCATCGAGCACTCCGAGGAGGCCGAGGCGGCGTGGGCGGAGTACTTCGAGGCGCCTGCCGCCGGGGGCGAGGCCGCCCCGGTCGAGGCGAGCGCCGATGACGCGCCCCCGACTGAAGGCGCCTGAGCAGAGGAATCATCCGTCTGGGTCATTCGGATCAGCCTGACCGCATCCCCTTTTCCGGCCCTCGCGTCGGGGTAAGGTTCGGCCCGACCTTGCGGAAGGTCCGACCCGAGAAGAGGTGGGTGTGAGCTCTCGTCGAACCCTGATCCTGATAGCGGCCGTGCTGGTCGGCGCGATCGCGGCCTACGCCCTGTTCACCTATGTGGGTGGCATCGAGGACGAGGCCAATGACAACGCCGAGCGCGTCAAGATCTTCAAGATCGTCGGCGACATCCCGAAGGGCACCTTCGGCGACGAGGCCTTCGCGCAGGGCCTCATCGAGGAAGACGTGATCGCCAAGGAGTACCGGCCCGCCACGGCGATAACCACGCCGGCACAGATCGACGGGTTGGTCGCCATCTCCGACCTCCCGGCCAACCAGGTGGTGGTCAGCAACCAGTTCGTGTCACAGGCAGAGTCGCTGTCGACCTTCTCGAGCCTCCTCAAGAACAACGAGGTGGCCATCACGATCTCCATCGACCAGGTGCGAGGCGTGGCCGGCCTGCTGGTCCCGGGCGACTTCGTGAACATGCTCGTGACGGGAGCCCTGCCTGCTGAAGATCCGGCGGCCCCGGCTCCTGACGCCCAAGACGGGGCGGAGGTGTACTCGCAGCCAGCTCGCTACCTCTTCCAGAAGGTGCAGATCCTGGCGGTGGGCCAGACGCGCAAGCTCGAGCCGGGGGAGACGGCCGCGACGAACCCAGATGGCACGCCGGTCGCGTCGACGTCGTCCGGAATGCTCACCTTCGCGCTGCCGGCGCTCGCCGCCCAGCAGATCGCGTCGGTCGCGGGCGAGTCCTTCTACCTGACCCTCGTTCCCAAGGACTACCAGCCCACGGCTCTGCCGCCGCTCGACGTGAACGCGCCGCTGCCCGGCGAGACCGCCGACCAGCTCACGCCCTACGGCCCCGCCGGCCGTCCCGAGTCGTGAGCCAGGCCGCCCGACCCTGCTGGGTCGGGCGGCGAACCAACCGCCAGTGCTGAGACAAGGACCAACTCCCATCGCCACTCATCCTTCGAACCTTGCGCCGGTGGTCGTGATCGAGATCGATCAGGCTGTCCGGAGCCGGCTGGCCCTCCAGCTCGGCCCTCAAGCAGAGGTCCTGGGGTCAGTCGCCGAGCTCACCGCGCCCGCTCAGGGGCCGCTCGTGCTGGTGCTGGGTCCGTCCTACGCCACGTCAGAGGGGTTGGCGGAGGCGAGCCAAGCGCTCCAGTCGCCTGGAGTTGCGACGATCCTCATCACTGACCAGCTCTCCACCGAGCTGCTGCAGATGGCCCTGCGAGCCGGAGTCAAGGACGTGCTCGCTTCCCCCGTCGACACGGATCAGCTGGTGATGGCCGTCGACCGCGTGGCTGAGAGCCTCGGTGACTTCGTTCGCACGGACGCGCTCGGGGCAGGCCAGGACGCCGGCGAGAGCTTGGCGGCGGGGGAGCGCGGCGAGCTGGGCAAGGTCATCACGGTCTTCTCGACCAAGGGCGGCGCAGGCAAGTCCGTGATCGCCGCCAACCTGTCGGTGATCCTCGCCCGCCGCAGCAGCAAGCCGGTTGTCCTCGTCGACGCCGATCTCCAGTTCGGCGACGTGGCGGTGATGCTCAAGCTGGCGCCGCAGCACACGATCGTCGACGCAGTGGGAAGCGTCGACCGTCTCGATCCCACGCTGCTCCAGCAGTTCCTGATGCGCCACGAGCCGTCGGGGCTGTTCATACTGCCCGCCCCTCTCGAACCATCCTTCGCGGATCAGATCAGCGCCGGCGAGATGGTCAAGATCGTCGAGCTGCTGCGCACGTTCTGCGAGTACGTCGTCATCGACACGCCGGCCTACTTCAACGAGGTGGTGCTGGGCCTGATCGAGGAGAGCGACGACGTGCTCCTGATCGCGGGCATGGACATCCCCAACATCAAGAACGTGAAGATCGGCCTGCAGACGCTGCGTCTCCTCAACGTTCCGATGAGCAAGCTCCACCTCGTCCTCAACCGTGCCAACTCGAAGGTCAAGCTCGACGTGAGCGAGGTCGAACGCACCCTGCAGGTGAAGGCGGAGTCGCTCATCCCGAGCGACGTCGTCGTGCCGCAGTCCGTCAACAAGGGCACGCCCGTCGTCCTCGACGCCCCCAAGTCGGGGGTCACCAAGGCGATCGAACAGCTCGCCGACATGTTCAGCACCGACAGCGGCCGCCGGCGCCGCTGACCGGCGTCCGCGGAAACGGTGAGCAACACTGCACGAGAAGCGATGAAGGGAAGAGCGGGATGAGCCTCTACAAGCGCCTGCACGAGGTGCAGCAGGGCACCGCTGCACCAGGCACGAAGCGCCGCGACCCGGTGCTCGACGAGCTGCGCCAGCGAATCCACCACCATCTGATCGACGAGCTGGGGCCGATCCTCTACGACAAGCGCCTGTCGGAGGACGACCTGCGGCGCCGTGTCCACGAGCAGCTCCACGCGGCCCTGGCCCAGGAGCGTGCGCCCCTCTCGGCGGCCGACAAGGCACAGCTGATCCAAGACGTCTCCGACGACATCCTCGGCTACGGACCGATCGACCGGCTCCTCAAGGACGAAGAGGTCTCCGAGGTCATGGTCAACGGGCCCGAGTCGGTCTACGTGGAGCGCGCCGGTCGCATCGAGCGCACGGCCGCCAGCTTCGTGGACGAGACGCACCTGCGCCGCATCATCGACAAGATCGTGAGCCAGGTCGGCCGCCGGATCGACGAGGCGGTTCCGATGGTGGATGCCCGTCTGCCCGACGGCTCGCGCGTCAACGCCGTGATCCACCCACTCGCTGTGGGTGGCCCGTTCCTCACGATCCGCAAGTTCTCCACCGACCCCTACCAGATCGACGACCTGATCCGGTTCGGCACGCTCAACGCCCACGCCGCTCGCTTCCTGCAGGCCTGCGTGGTCGGACGCCTCAACATCATCGTCTCGGGGGGCACCGGCACCGGCAAGACCACCACCCTGAACGTGCTGTCGTCGTTCATCCCGGCCGAGGAGCGCATCGTCACGGTCGAAGACGCCAAGGAGCTGCAGCTCCACCAGGAGCACGTGCTCGCCATGGAGGCCCGCCCGCCGAACATCGAGGGCAAGGGCCAGGTCACCATCCGCGATCTCGTGCGCAACTGCCTCCGCATGCGCCCCGACCGGGTGGTGGTGGGCGAGTGCCGCGGCGGCGAGGCGCTCGACATGCTCCAGGCCATGAACACCGGGCACGACGGCTCGATCACCACGATCCACTCCAACAGTCCCCGCGACACGCTCGCCCGCATCGAGACGATGACGCTCATGGCCGGCTTCGACCTGCCGGTCCGTGCGATCCGCGAGCAGATGGCGTCAGCGCTCGATCTGATCGTGCACCTCACCCGCCTGCGTGACGGCACTCGACGCATCACGCACGTCACCGAGGTGCAGGGCATGGAGGGCGACGTCATCACCCTGCAAGACGTGTTCCTGTTCGACTTCGGCATGGGCATCGACGAGCACGGCAAGTTTCAGGGTCACCTCAAGGCCACCGGTGTCCGACCGAAGTTCACCGAGAAGCTGGCCGACCTCGGCATCCGCCTCGGCCCAGAGGTCTTCCAGCCCGAGGCCTTCGCCCGGCGCAACACGGGGGCCGGCTGATGCGTCGTGCCGGGCTGGCGCTCCTCGGGCTTGTGCTGGGCGCTCTCGCGCTCGGCGTGCAGGCGCCGGCGTCAGCGCAGGAGGGCCCCGCCATCTCCATCCGCGAGGTCGATGCGACGGATCCCGAATCGGTCGAGGTCACCTTCACCTATGCCGGCGATCGCAACGACCTCACCGACCTCGTGGTGCGCGAGGCCGACCGCGTCGTCGATGCCTCGACGGCCGTGCCGCTGTCCGACCAGCAGAGCCTGGGCATCGTGCTCGCCATCGACACCTCTGGCTCCATGCGGGAGGGAGCGCTGATCGAGCGCGTGCTCGAGGCGGTGACGGCCTTCGTGGCGGACAAGGCCACGAGCGACCAGATCGCCATCGTCACATTCGACGCTGAAGTGCGCCTGCTCCAGGACTTCACGACCAGCGAGGAGCAGCTCAACGCCGCGATCGAGAAGATCGCCCTTTCACGTCTTCCCGGCACAGCGGCCTACGACGGGATAGTGAGGGCCTCCGCTCTGTTCAGCGAGGACACCACCCTGCAGCCGAATGTCGTCGTCTTCTCCGATGGCGAGGACACGGCCTCCGCGCTGTCGGCAGATCGTGCGCGCGCATCTGTCGAGAACATCGGGGGCGCTCTCTTCGCCATGGGCGTCGAGAACGCCGGCTTCGACGTGCTCCAGGAGATCGCCGCGGACACGGGCGGGAGCTCGGCCGTGGCTGACGACCCCGCCGGTGTGGGCGCCCTCTTCGAGGGTGTGCAGTCGACGCTGCGCAAGCAATATGTCGTGACATACGAGTCGACCGCGACGAGCGGCACGCTCCCGCTCACCCTGTCGGTCGGCAATCAGCAAGCGCGCGCCGAGTTCGTGGTCGGCGGCAGCCAAGGCGGCGCTGCCAGCCTGCGGCCTCAGGTCGTCGACAAGCCCTCAGGCCCGGCCTTCCTGCGCGACTCGACCGGACTCTGGATAGGGCTTGGCCTGCTCGTGTTGGCGCTCATCACCGCCGTGGTGAGCCTCGGCGACACGTTCTTCGGGCGAGACGACAGTCTGAACACGGCGCTCCAGCCGTACTCGGAAGGCTATGTAGCGGCGGCGGAGTTCGACGAGGACGACGGCGGGGACGGCAAGGGGCAGTCGTTCGCGCAGACCCAGCTGCTCCAGCGGGCGGTCCAGGCCACCGGTCAGTTTGCCGAGCGACAGGGATTCCTCACGAAGATCGAGGGTCAGCTCGAGAGGGCAAACCTGCCGCTTCGTCCCGCGGAGGCGATCTTCTTCTACTTCGTGGGCGTCGTGGTCATTGCGCTCGTTCTGGTGGCGCTCACGCAAAACGCCTTCGTCGCGCTGCTCGGCACGATTGGCGCCGCCATCGTTCCTCCGGCAGTGCTCGCATTCCTGGCTAGGCGCAGGCAGAGGCAGTTCGACTCGCTGCTCCCTGACACCCTTCAGCTCCTGGCCAGCACGCTACGAGCGGGCTACTCCCTGATGCAGGGTGTAGAGGCCGTCTCACAGGAGGTGTCCGAGCCGGTGGGTCGCGAGCTGCGGCGGGTCGTCACGGAAGCCCGGCTCGGCCGACCGCTCGAGGAGTCGCTCGATGGGGTGGCGAAGCGCATGGACTCGGGCGACTTCGCTTGGGCTGTGATGGCAATCCGTATCCAGCGCGAGGTCGGCGGCAACCTGGCCGAGCTGCTCGTCACGGTGGCGGAGACGATGACCGAGAGAGAACGGCTTCGGCGTGACGTCAATGCGCTGACAGCGGAGGGCAAGATCAGCGCGATCGTGCTCACCATTCTCCCGGTGGGCCTGGGTCTGTTCATCTACTCCGTGAACCCCGGTTACATGGACCCTCTCTTCGACCAGACGATCGGCAAGATCCTCTTGGGTGGGGCAGCGGGTCTGATGCTCTTCGGGTTCTGGTGGATGAAGAAGACGATCGAGATCGACATCTGATGGCCCGACTGAGATCGAGGAGCCCGCAATGTTGACTGTCGCAGTCGCCGGAATGGGCGCCGCCGTGGGGCTGGTGTTGTTTGCGATCCTCAGCCAGGTCGAGGAGAGGGCAGTCGTGCGCGCATCGCTGCGACAGCTCGACGACTACGAGGTGGAGTCAGTTCGTGAGAAGGAGCTGCTCGCCCCCCTGCGCGATCGAGCGATCGCCCCGGTGCTTGCCGGGCTGACAGGCCTGGGAAAGCGCTTCACGCCTCAGGGCTACATCGAAGATGTCAAGAAGAAGCTCGTATCCGCGGGTAAGGGCGATCAGGAGAGCATCGATCGCTTCCTCGCCGTGCGTGTCATCACGGTCGCGCTCGCACCGGTCGGCGCCTACTTCGCGTTCAGATACATACCGGTCGACGGACTCGGTCGCCTGATGTCGACGCTGATCGTCGCCGCGCTCTTCGTCATGGGCCCCGATTCCGTTCTAAACCGGCAGGTCGAGGACCGTCAGTACGAGATCCGTCGGCGCCTTCCGGACGTGATGGATCTGCTGGTGATCAGCGTCGAGGCCGGTCTGGGGTTCGAACAGGCCCTGGATCGAACGGTGGCGGCCGTGCCTGGACCGCTCACGGAGGAGTTCACTCGGATGCTGGGAGAGGTTCGGGCAGGCTCGACACGTGCTGACGCCATGCGGGCCCTGGACACACGAACCAACGTTCCCGAGATCCGCTCCTTCGTCCTGGCGATCCTCCAAGCCGACACCTTCGGTGTGTCGATTGGTCGAGTTCTGCGTGCGCAGGCCGACGAGATGCGAATCAAGCGGCGGCAGCTCGCCCAGGAACGGGCGCAGAAGGCACCTGTCAAGATGCTCCTGCCCATGGTGTTCTGCATATTCCCGTCGCTCTTCGTGATCGTGCTCGGGCCCGCGGCCATCAACATCGCCGAGAACTTCTGAGCGTCGCCGTGGACGCGGAGTCCACCCGGCCGTGGCCCTCTCTCGGGGCCGCTAGCGGCCTCTTCGTAGTGGTCGCCGGGCTGGTGATCGGTCTGCGCCCGCTAGCGGACAACTCCTTCTTCACGCACCTCGCCACCGGAAGGATCATCCTCGACTCGGGCGCCGTCCCGAGCTCCGATCCCTACTCGTTCACCGCTGCAGGCAGCCCATGGCTCGTTCAGAGCTGGTTGGCGTCCGTCCTCTACGCCGGTGCTGAGAAGCTTGGTGGGGCCACTGGACTGCGCCTACTCGCGGGTCTGGTCGCGGCCGGCGTCACCGTGCTCGGCTGGCGCCTCACCCGCACGGCTGAGTCGCTCCTCCCGCGCCTGGCGATCGGTGCCGCCTTCGTCGCTGTGGGAGCGGGCATGTGGGCGGAACGCCCGTTGATGCTCGGACTTCTGGCGCTCGGGATGGCCGTGCTGGCAGGCCGTGGGGAGCTCGACCCTCGCTGGCTTGTGCCGATTGGTTGGCTCTGGGTGAACGTGCACGGCTCGTTCCCTCTCGGGGTGCTCTACCTAGGGGTGGTGGCCGTCGGAACAATGGTCGATGGCCAGCGCCCGTCGACGGAGGTGCGTGCACTGTGCTGGTTGACGGGCGGGGTGGTCCTGGGGGCGGTTGGCCCGCTGGGACCATCGGTGCTGCTGTTCCCATTCGAGCTCGTTCAACGCCAGGATGTCCTACAAAACGTGATCGAATGGCGTGCCCCGACGTTCGAGTCGTTCAGCCAGCGTGCCTTCCTCCTCCAGCTCGTGCTGGCGGTGCTGGCCCTCGTCCGGCTCCCGAGCTACCGAGAGGGCTTGGTCGTCGCTGTCTTCGCCCCGGCCGCTCTGCTCGGCTCTCGAAACATCGCCGTCGCATCGCTCCTGCTCGTGCCTGTTCTTGCCGACGCCGCGCCGAGGTGGGGCTCGCTCAGATCTACGACACGTTCACGTCTAGCCGCAGTGCTTGGTGTCCTCGGAGTCTCGAGCCTGGTCTTGCTGTCCAGCGTCAGGATCGCTCAGGACGACTTCGAGCTGAGCGCCTATCCGGTGGATGCGCTCGCCTTCGTCGATGAGAAGGGTGTGGATCTGGCGCAGCATCGCCTCGCGGCAATGGACATCGTGGGGAACTTCATGGAGCTGATCTACGGGCCCCGGGGCGAGGTCTTCTACGACGACCGATTCGACATGTTCCCCGACAGGGTGTCGAACGCCCACCTGGCCCTCGTGCATGCGGAGCGCTCATTGGTGAGCGAGCTGGATGAGTTCGAGATCGAGCTCGTGCTTGCGGAGCTCTCCAGCGCGAGCGCGCAGCGGCTCTCCGTTGATCCCGCGTGGCGCGTCCTCTACAGCGATGAGCTCTGGCTCCTGGTGTGCCGACGCGAAGCACGGCTGGACGGGGAGCTCGGGGTGTGTTGACCGATCAGCCCAGGTCAGTTGGCTCCGGCGAGTCCCGAGCCGGTCGACGAGAAGGACCCCGATGCCTCTTGACCGAGAACCTGGACTGCGATCACGCAGACCACTGCGATGAGTGCGACGAGCAGCGCGTATTCCACAAGTGACGCACCGCGATCCGTGCTGCCGCTGCGTGCCTGAAGCCAGGCACTGATGAACTGGTAGGTGGCCATGGTCGAGCTCCGTTGGGTGTCGGGTTGGGTTCGAGAGTTGGGAGGGGTCGGGTGCGGGGGATCTGATGCCCGACGATGATCCGAGTAGATCGAAGTATCCGCAGTGGATGGGTGATCTGGAATGGGCCGAACGGCTCTCATCCCAATCGCGTCGGAGGGGACGGGCCAAGGCCCGTCCCCTCCGATCAGGATCTTGTGTGTGCTGTGGTGTCGCTCTAGTTGCCGATCGCCGAGCCCGTCGAGGAGAACGACTCAGATGCGTTCTGACCGAGGACCTGGATGGCGATGATGCAGACGACTGCAATAAGGGCGACGAGCAGTGCGTACTCCACCAGGGAGGCGCCGCGCTCTTCGTCTGAGAAGCGGGCCCTGAGCCAGGTGGCGAGGAACTCGTAGGTGCTGATCATGTGTGTGGCGCTCCCTAGGTGGTGGTGGTGCTCCCGGATGACGCCGGGCGCCGGCTTCCTGTCTCCACGAAGTATCCGTGGCGCCGCTCGCGTAGGAAATAGGTCATGCGGACCAATTGGTCGATGGGTGCGCAAGAGGGCTCCCTGGCGGCGCCCGTACGGCCTCAGGTGAGGTGGATTATCCCCATCCTCACGGCTTGCAGGACCGCCTGTGTGCGGTCGCGTGCGTCGAGCTTCTGGTAGATCGAGGCCAGGTGGTTCTTCACCGTCTTCTGGCTGATGTAGAGCCGCTCCGCCACCTCTGGGGTGGAGCACCCGTCAGCGATGTGCTGGAGCACCTCTTCCTCACGCTTCGTGATGATCCGGTCTTCCTCGGCAGGGTTGGGAACCTCCATCCGCCGCACCTCGCTCAGCATGGTGGCGGCCAGCTGGGGTGAGAGGGCGGTGTCGCCGTTTGCTGTCATGCGGACGGCCTCGGCCACCTCGTCGGTGGAACAGTCCTTCACCAAGTAGCCGCTTGCACCGGCGCGGATGGCATCGGCGAGCACGTCCGTGTCGGCGTGCATGGTGAGCATGATGACCCGGGTGGGGGCATCGCTGGCGCAGATGATGCGCGTCGCCTCAACGCCGTCGAGCTCTGGCATGGAGACATCCATGAGCACAACGTCGGGCTTCAGCTCAGCCACCAGCCGGACCGCCTCCTCGCCGTTGTCGGCCTCGCCCACCACGTCGAAGCCCTGGTCGACCATCGACCGGCGCAGGCCCTCCCGGAGCATGCGATGGTCGTCAGCCAGAAGCAGTCGGATGGTCACGCGACCTCCAGGGGTTTGGGGTTCCCGACCGGGCTCAGTCGGTGGACAGGGCGCATCGTACCCGGGTGCCCTTGCCGGGCTGGGAGTCGATCGTGAGCGTGGCACCGATGCTCGCGGCACGCTCCCGCATCCCGAGGATCCCATAGGAGTCGAGCCGTCCCGCCGTGGTGACCGGGAAGCCGACGCCGTCATCTGCGACCTCGAGAACAGCGGACTGGCCGTCACAGCGCCAGGTGATGCTCACCTGGGTGGCCTGGGCGTGTCGCTCGACATTGGTGACCGCCTCCTGAGCGACCCGCCACATCTCTCGCTCCTGGAGGATGGGGAGCCGTCCGGTCTCCTGTGACCGCAGGCTGACTCTCAGGCCGCTGCGCTCGCGCACCCGGCTCAGGAAGGCGTCGAGTGTGGTCGGCAGGCTCTGCGCCTCGGACACGTCCGTGCGAAGGTCGTAGAGCGTGTCTCGCACCTCCCCGATCACCCCCCGCACATCGCCTCTGAGCTGGTCGAGAGCGTGGGACACGGCCTGGTCACGATTGCCGTTGTTCTTGACGATCCGGTCGAGCTCGAAGGCGAGGTACGCAAGCGACTGGCCGATCCGGTCGTGCAGGTCACGGGCGATGCGCGTGCGCTCCTCATCCGCGCCGACAGTGCGAAGCCGCCCGAACCAGCGTGCGTTGTCGATGGCCAGTGCGGCGGGTTCTGCGAACCCGGCCAGAAGCTCCATGTCGCGGTGCGAGAAGTGGTGCGCGTCACCGTGCTCGATCGAGACCAGGCCGATCGTTGCTCCCCGGGCGGAGAGCACGGTGTAGAGCCCGGAGCCGGCGCTGCCTGACAGGCCCGGACCGCCGCTTGAAAGAAGGTTCGGCTCGCTCACGAGGCGACGCAGGCGGATCGCTCGCGTCAGCGGCGCCGGCAGCTCCTCCGGCCGCAGGTGCGAGGGTGGCCGGCCGCCCTCGCGCCGGACCGTTCGCCACCGAGCGTCGGTGTCGTCGTGCAGGAGGATCGCCATCGTGTCGTAGTCGAAGAGATCGCTCAGCTGACTCGCAGTGGCGTCGAGCACCTCATCGAGGTCGAGAGATGCTGGAAGCGTCTGGGTGACCTGGTGGAGCTGGTAGAGCAGGTCGTTGGCATCTGACAGGCGACCGAGCTGGTCGAGAGCGGCCGACTGAAGCTGCTCCGCCTCCCCCGTTATCCGACGCGCATAGCCAGCCACGAGCGCCACGAGGAGGATCTCAACAGACCACTGCACAGACGCCCTGGCCTCGTCGTTGCTGAACCCGGGCTCTAGGGACCAAGGGATGCTGACCGCAAGGATCGACGCGAATGCGATGCGTACGCCGAAGGCGAAGCCGCGCGCGAAGCCTGCCACCGCGACAGCTGTGAGCATCGAGAACGCGAGTGGCGAGTGCCAATAGCCCGTGGCGGTCAGGCAGAGCACCGTCACCGCCACCTCTGCCAAGACCAAGAGCAGGCTCGAGGTGTCGTCCCCGTAGCGAAGAGGGCGAGCCGTGCGATAGCCCGTGTAGGCGAGCAGTGCCGCTGACGCCACCACCAACCGCACGTCGCCGTCTTGGATCCCCGGGCTGGCAAGTACCAGAGAGACGATCGTCGTTCCCCAGCGGATGACGAGGATCGCTTGGCCGAACGTGCTCAGCAGGTCGGCAGGCTGCGCTGGCTCGCGAGGGGACGAGCTCAGCCGAAGGCGCCCCCGATGTCGGAGGCGGCTGGACCCAGTAGCACCACGAATATCGCCGGGAAGATGAACAGGACCAGCGGGAACAGGATCTTCACCGGCAGCTTGGCGGCCCTCTCCCTTGCCCACTGGCGCCTCTTCGACCGCATCTCCTCGGCGGACGTCTTCAGCACGCGGCCCACCGGCATCCCGAGCGCGTCGGCTTGCGTCAGGGTCAGCACGAAGTTTGATAGCTCCGGCACCTCCGTGCGCTTCTTCAGGTTCTGAAGAGCCTCCCTGCGCGGCAGGCCCAACTCCATCTCACGTAGCGTACGCGCGAACTCGTCCGCCAACGGGGACTCGAAGTTGTCGCAGACGACCCCGAGCGCTCCCTCGAACCCCACGCCGGCTTCGACCGAGATGGCGAGAAGGTCGAGCGTGTCGGGCAGATCCCTCCGGATCGCGTCGACCCTCTCCGCGACGGCACGGTCGAGCCAGGACTTCGGAAGCTGCGCCCCCACGAGAGGCAGCACTGCGACGAGGAGCGCGCCCATGCCGCCTCCAACCAGACCCGTTGCGACGACGAGCACACCGGCGATGAAGCCCACGGCCGCGCCCAGCACCTGAAGGCTGATGACCTCCTCCGCCCGCAGGCGACCGCTGAGGCCCGCGTGGAGCAGCTGGGTCTGGATGCGGTCGCGGTAGCGGCTCGGAAGGGCCGAGCCGAGCAAGGAGAGGATCCAGCCCGCGATGGGCCGGATCACCCGAGACAGGAACGGCTGAGCCAGCAGTCGCTCGAACTCGTCAGGGACCTCCTCGTCTTCGTCGAGGCTGCGGAGGTACGCGCCGGCGCTGGCAGGGTCGTCGGACTGGTCAGCTCGCGCCAGTCCGGCGATGGCGATGCCGGCACCACTGAGGAGGAGCAGCAAGCCGAATGCGACGCCCATCAGACATCGACCTTGACCATGCGGAGGATCAGCAGCATCCCTACGCCGATCGAGACGGCGGACCCGCCCAACCAGGCGAGTCCCCAGCCCTGGAACATCGGTGCCAGGTAGTCCGGGTTGGAGACCTGCATGAAGACGGCGAGGAACACCGGTAGTGCGCCGAGCACGTAGGCCGACACCCTCCCCTCCGCGGTGAGCACGTCGACCTCGCGCCGGATCTCCTCACGGGCCCGGATGAAGTCGGCAAGGGTGTGGAGCAGGTCGGCCAGGCGCCCGCCGACCGTCTGCTGGATGCGTATCGCCTGAACGACCCAGTCCACGTCGCGGATCTGGAGGCGCTGCGCCATGCGATCCAGCGCGTCCACCAGCGGGTCGCCGAGCTGCGTCTCTGAGACGACGCGGGCGAACTCCTCGGAGATCGGCGCCTCGGCCTCCTCGCACATCATCTGTATGGAGCGCAGGAAGGTGTGGCCAGCGGAGAGGGATGAGCCGATCAGTGTGAGGGCGTCGGGGAACTGCTCCTCGAAGCGCCTCGTTCGGCGAGCGATGCGCCGCCGGAGGTAGGCGACGCCGAGGAAGGGGCTGACCAGCAGCACGGCGAGCCCGAACAGCAGGCTGGAGGTGATCGCCGCCGTGAACGAGGCCATGACCACGCCACCTGACAGCACGAAGAGAGTGAACTCTGCCGGGCGGATGGGCAGGCGCGCGTGCTCGAGCAGCGTGAAGAGGGTGCCCTTGGCGTCGATCTGCTCGATGAGCTTGCCGGCGACCCCGATCGTGTTCTCGACGATGGAGGAGTGCTGCTCGACGGCCTGGGCCAGGTCGATGTCCTGCTCGCCCCATGGAAGGTCGAGGATGTCCGCGAGCTGCTCTTCGCGCTCGTACACACGTCCGAGCATCCCTGCCGCCAGGAGCGCCAGCCCGCCACCCACGAGGACCATGGCAGCGAGCTGCCCGGTGGTCACCGCCTGCGCTCCTGTTCGGCCACGTCGCGCGCCGACGGGACCCGCACCTTGCGGGAGCGCCCTGACGTGGCGCTGAGCCGTCCACCGGGGGTCACACCATGCGGTGCCTTGAAGGCGGAGGCCGGCACCTCGATCCCGTTCTCGTGGAGCTTGTCGACGAACTTGGGACGCAGCCCGGTGGCGACCAGCTCGCCCGCGGGCTTTGATCCGTCGCCCGGGAGCGTGCGGTACTTGAAGATGTCCTGGAGCAGGATCGTGTCGCCCTCGAGACCCTGCACCTCTGTGACGGCTGTGATGACACGGCGCCCGTCGGGCATGCGGGAGACCTGCAGGATCAGGTCGATTGCTGCCGCGATCTGTTCGCGTATGGCTCTGACTGGAAGGTCGAAGCCCGCCATCAGGACCATCGTCTCGAGCCGGCTGATCGCATCCCGAGGGGTGTTGGCGTGCACGGTGGTCATCGAACCCTCGTGCCCGGTGTTCATCGCTTGGAGCATGTCCAGCGCCTCGGCCGCTCGGCACTCGCCGACGATGATCCGATCGGGGCGCATGCGCAGCGCGTTCTTGACGAGGTCGCGGATGGTGACCTGACCCGTTCCCTCGGCCGAGATGGGGCGGGTCTCGAGGTTGATGACGTGGGGCTGTTGGAGCTGTAGCTCGGCAGAGTCCTCGATCGTGATCACCCGCTCACCGTCGGGTATGAAGGCCGACAGCACGTTCAGGTTCGTGGTCTTGCCGGTGCCCGTGCCACCCGAGACGAGCACGTTCAGCTTGCCGCGGACGCACGCCTCCATGACGGTCACGAGGTCGACGGTCCAGGTGCCGAAGGCGATGAGGTCCTTCGCCGTGTATGGATCCTTGGAGAACTTCCGGATGGTGAGCACGGCACCGTGGAGGGCCAGCGGCGGGATGATGGCGTTGACGCGCGACCCGTCGGGCAGCCGGGCGTCGACCATCGGGGAGGCCTCGTCGACTCGCCGCCCGACTGCCGAGACGATCTTGTCAATGACCGCCCGGTACTGGGTGTCGTCGCTGAAGGACAGATCGGTGTGCTCGACCCGGCCCTCCCGCTCGACCCATATGTCGTCATGAGCGTTGCACATCACCTCGGTGATCGAATCGTCGGCCAGAAGCGGATCGAGCGGGCCGTACCCGAGCGTGTCGGACATCATCTCCTGAACGAACCGACGACGTTCGAGCGGGGTGACCTCCACGTCCTCGCGCTGCAGGATCCGGTCGAGGGCTCCCTTCACCTCAGCTGCGAGCTGCTCTGCCGACAGGCCCTGCATCTTGGGGGCCACCTCGTTGAGGACGTGCTCCCTGACCTTCTTCTTCGTCGCATCCCAAGGGCTCGTGGTGCGGGCCTTGGCGCCGCGGGAGCGCTTGACAACACCGCCGGGCGCGGTGGGTCCGGCTGCGGCAGCCTGCTGCTTCGCTTCCTCCTGCTCGAGTGCTGCGAGCTTCTCCGACAGCTTCATGGCGTGCCTCCTCGCGGTCCCGTGGTCACGTCGACCATCTGCGGAACAGACCGGTCTTCTTCGGTGGGGTGTCCTCGACCACGCGGATCCGGTCGCTCTCGGGAAGCACGAGCTTCATCCCGCCGGCCATTAGCCCGCTGATCGAGGAGGTTGGTGACGCCGCCATGACGGGCATGCCGAGGTTTATCGACCGGCTCACCTCCTTGGCATAAGGCAGAACTGACTCGAAGCCCTGGGGGAACAGCTTCGTGACCTGTTCGATGTCGATCCCGACGTCGGTCTCGGCCTTGTTGAGCACCAGACGCACGTTCTCCGTCGGGACCTTCAGCCGCTCGAGCGTGCTCAGGAAGACGCTCATGTTGCGGACGCTCGGCAGGTCGAGCGTTGCCATGACGTAGAGCATGTCGGACATGTCGAAGGCGACCAGGACCGTCTCCGCCAGAGCGGGCGGTGTGTCGACGATCACGTAGTCGAACCGGTTGCGGACCGCTTCGAGGATGCGAGTGATGTCCGGCGGGCTGATGCGGTCGGCCTCGGATGGCTCGCGTGGCGCCGCTAGCACGCTGATCCCGGTCTCATGGGTGACGCAGTACTCCTCGATGTGCGCCCTCAGGTCGGCCTCGTCTGCGTCCTCTCGCTGCAGCGCATCGAAGATCGTGTACTTGGGGCGCAGGCGCAAGGCGGTCGACACCTCGCCGAACTGGAGGTCGAGGTCGACGATGCAGACCCGCTTCTGCGTGTAGCGGCTGAGGAAGTAGGCCAGGTTGGTGGCGTAGAAGGTCTTGCCGCACCCGCCCGTGGCTGAGGAGATGGTGAAGACGGTGCCGGGGCCATCGGGCGTCGGAGCCAACGCCGGCGCGCTCGAGATGGCCGGCGTGGTGGTCGTGGCGTCGGCGAGCTCTACACCGCGCTCAACGGCTTCGGCGAGCGCGTCGTCGTCGACGGGAAGCTGCAGGAGATCGACGGCTCCCGTACGGACGATCTCGCGCAGGCTGGCTTCAGGGCGGCGGCTGAAGGCGAGGATGAGCGACATGGAGGGCATCTCCTCGTGGATGACCCGCAGCCGGGCGAGACCGGAGCGCGTGCCCAGGCTCGGGCCTGCCACGAGCACGTCGAACGGGCCGTCGGCCTCGAGCACCTCGGCCACCGCTCCGACACGCGCGCATGTCACCACTTGCGGCCGGGCCGGCGACATCGCCATGGCCGCGCGGATCTGATCAGCGAGGGCCTCGTTGCGATCGAGGACGAGGATCTTGCGAGGGGCCAATGCGTGCCTATCGGTTGGCCGCGTCGTTGGGCTCTTCTTCGAGGACGTTCCCGCCGTCACGCCCGGGTGTGGGTCCGGCCGGTGGCGCTCCGTCGCCTGTGAGGGTGGCGTAGAAGCTGGCGAACTCCGTCGTGAAGATGACCTTCTCGGCGTCGACCGTGCGGAGGGCGAGGAGGTAGGTGACGGTCGACCCGCTGGCCCGTTGAGCGCTTGGCTGAGAGGGGTCTGTCGGCGAAGTGCCGCGGCGGGGGGCGATGCTGAGGTCGACGTCGAGCACCTCGACGTTCGTCAGCAGCAGCTCGGCTCTCGGTGCGGGACGCCCGCTCAGAGCGGAGGTGTAGAGCCCGTAGAGGTTGATGCGGTCGCCCGCGTTCACATAGCCGGCGCCGCCAGCCACGAAGTCGATCTGCACTGCCACCGCCTCGTGACCCTCTGGAACCACGAAGCTGCGACTTCGCAGCTGGAGACCGGTGGCTGTGATCTGCTGATCCTTGGCGAAGCCTTGGATGAACACCGCACCCTCGAGCTGGTTGACGGTCTGGACGGCGCCCGACACCATCTCGGCGGCCGGGATCTCGACTGTTGTCAGCTGGCCGGCCTCGATCAGGTCGTCGCCGAGGGCGCCCACCGGTATGTCGACCGTGCCGACGACAACGCTCACCGTGGCCGGATCGCTCGAGCCGCTGTCGGCTTCGTCGTTGGTGAGCAGGTACACGACAAGGCCGCCGACGACGAAGAAGGCCGTCCCCACCAGCACCTGCAGGTTTGAGCGTCGGCGCACGGACCCTCCAGAGGTAGCCGCACCGGGCGGCGCGGGCGTTGCGATCGACCCTTGCTGGGGCCCGGTGCCGGGAGCGTACCCTCGGCCCGCCTTGGACCGTTGGACTCACCCACGCCAGGGGCGTTGTACAAGGTTGTGGCGATTGTCTGCATCTGCCGGGTTCGCCACCACCCCCCGATCGGGCCATTTCCGCACCGGGCGACGGGCTAGTCAGCCCGGGCGCGCGCGACGTTTGCCGGTGACCGCAGCGTGGCACCCTAGGCTCGTCGATCGTGCTGCTCATCGGTCTCACTGGCGGGATCGGCTCGGGGAAGTCGTCGGTGTCGGCGCGGCTCGCCGAGCGGGGTGCGGTGGTGATCGACGCAGACGCAATCACTCGGGATCTGCAGCGACCGGGAACCCCAGTCCTCCAAGCGATGGTTGAGCGGTTCGGCGAGGAGATCCTGTCGCCGGACGGCTCTCTCGACCGGCAGGCGGTGGCCGACATCGTCTTCGCGGACCAAGACGCGCTGGCCGACCTCGGCCGCATCGTGCATCCGGCCGTTGGCGCGGAGATCGCTCGGCGGCTCGAGGAGGAAGCGGCCACCGATCATGTGGTCGTCCTCGATGTGCCACTCCTGGTCGAGTCGGGTCGCGATGACATGGCCGCTCTCGTTGTGGTCGATGTCGATCCCGAGCTAGCGGTCCGACGCCTGGTGGAGCAGCGGGGGATGCGCGAGGACGATGCGAGAGCCCGGATGGCGCGGCAGGCATCCCGAGCCGATCGGCTTGCCAGGGCCGACCTCGTGATCGACAACTCGGGCACGCTGGAAGATCTCGACGCCGAGATCGAGCGCGCGTGGCCCCTGATCGTTGCGATGGCCATCGAAGTGACCGACAGCTAGTGGCGATCCGCGAGCGCACCTCTGGTCGCTCCAGTCAGGCGGACCTGCTGGCGCTGTTCTCCGTGCTGTGGGCGCTCGCCGCGGCGTGGCACCTCCTCGGCAACACGACGACGGCGCCGGCATGGGCGCAAGCAGTCCTGACGATCGGCATAGCGCTGGCTCTTGTGAGACCGGGAGCAGTCTTGCCGCTGGCCGTCCTGGCCGCGGGTGGCCTCATCACGATGTGGGAGGAGGCGCCGCTCCTGGGAAACCACTGGCTGCTGGCTGGCTTCGTGAACGTCGCCATCCTCCTAGCTGTGGGCGTCGGCGTCGCACGCGGGCGTGCCGGGGACCGTGCGGACCTTGCACACCGCCTCTTCCCGGTAGCCCGGCTCTGCCTGGTGGGCTTCTACATGTTCGCGGCCTTCTCCAAGTTGAACTCGGCCTTCTTCGACCGCTCCGTCAGCTGTGCCGTGTTCTTCTTTCGCGAGTCGACCGACTCGCTGGGCCTTGGCGCCGTGCAGCTAGACGGTGCGTCGTGGCTCGAATGGGTTGTGATCATCGGGACGGTCGCGATCGAGCTCGCGATCCCGGTGCTCCTCGTCGTGCAGCGGACTCGCCACGCGGGTGTGGTGCTCGGGCTCGTGTTCCACGCGGTCCTGGCACTCGATCGAACGCACCAGTTCTTCGACTTCTCCGCCGTGCTGTACGCGCTGTTCGTGCTCTTCCTGCCGACCTCAGCCGGCACCTGGGTGGCTGAGCGCATCGGCTCGATCCGGGCCAGGCTGGCGCTCCGCGGTGAGGGCCTGGCGGAGCGAGTGCATCTGGGTCTGGTTGCGGTCCCGACAGTGCTCTCGCTCCTGGTGGTGCTCGATGTCGCCACCCTCGACCGCGGCGCAGACATCGGCTGGTGGCCCTGGCAGGGAAGCGCGGTCCTGGTCATCGGCATGACAGGGGCGTTCCTTCGGCAGAACGGCTCTCCAGAGCCGCGGTACCTCCGGCCACACCACCTGGCATTCGCGGTTGTGCCACTGCTCGTGGTGCTCAACGGGCTGACGCCGTACCTCGAGCTCAAGACCGGTTATGGCTGGAACATGTACTCGAACCTGCGGACGGTGGACGGCGACTCCAACCACCTGCTCGTCCGGCGCACGCTCCCGCTGACGGATGAGCAATCGGACCTGGTGGAGATCCTGTCCACCAGCTCTCCGGGGCTACGCCACTACGCGCAGGCCGACTACGCCCTCACATGGCGGCAGCTCCGCCAGTTCCTCGCGGTGCATCCCGACGTGCGCATCTCGTATCGGCGCGGTGGCCGGACGGTGTCGCTCGAGCGAGCCTCGGACGATCCGGAGCTGGTCGACGCCGCGCCTGAGTGGCGCGAGAAGGTCCAGCTGTTCAGGGCCATTGATCTGCGAGAGCCCGAGCGTTGCGTGCCGGCCTTCGGACCAGCCCGCTGAGATCGGTTGTCACAGGTCGTCAGTAGCATCCGTCGAGTGCCCGCCTTTCGGATGGTGTCCGACTTCCAGCCCGCCGGTGACCAGCCGGTGGCGGTCGCAGCGCTGACCGAGGGGATCAAGCGGGGCGACCGCTTCCAGACGCTGCTCGGGATCACCGGATCGGGCAAGAGCGCCACGATCGCGTGGACCATCGAGAAGGTGCAGAGGCCCACCCTCGTCTTGGCCCCCAACAAGTCGCTCGCCGCACAGCTCGCCAACGAGTTCCGCGAGTTCTTCCCCGACAACCGGGTCGAGTACTTCGTCTCGTACTACGACTACTACCAGCCCGAGGCCTACATCGCCTCAAGCGACACGTACATCGAGAAGGACAGCTCGGTGAACGACGAGATCGACCGCCTGCGGCACGCGGCCACGTCCGCGCTGCTGACCCGTCGGGACGTGATCGTCGTCGCGTCGGTGTCGTGCATCTACGGGCTCGGCTCGCCCGAGGAGTACCGCGACAACCTCCTCCACGTGCAGGTGGGGGAGGAGATCGACCAGCGCGGTGTGCTCCGCAAGCTCGTCGACATGCGCTACGAGCGCAACGACATGAACCTGGTGAGGGGCAAGTTCCGCGTTCGTGGTGACACCATCGAGGTGCACCCTGCCTACGACGAGATGGCGGTTCGCATCGAGCTGTTCGGCGACGAGGTCGAGCGGATCCAGCAGGTCGACCCGATCACTGGCGAACAGGTGAGCCAGCTCGGGGAGCTGGTCGTCTATCCGGCCACCCACTACGTCGCGGGCGACGAGCGCATGCGCAAGGCGATCGAGCGCATCGAGGTGGAGCTGCAGGAGCGCCTGGCGACGTTCGAGAAGGAGGGGAAGCTGCTCGAAGCGCAGCGTCTGCGCATGCGCACCCAGTACGACCTCGAGATGATGCAGGAGGTCGGCTACTGCAACGGCATCGAGAACTACTCGGCGCCGATCGATGGGCGCGGTCCAGGTGACCCCCCGAACACGCTGCTCGACTTCTTCCCCGATGACTTCCTCGTGGTCATCGATGAGAGCCATGTTGCGGTGCCGCAGCTGCACGGTCAGTACGAAGGCGACCGCTCGCGCAAGCTCCAGCTGATCGAGCACGGCTTCCGCCTGCCCTCAGCCGCCGACAACCGCCCCCTGCGCTTCGAGGAGGTGATGGATCGCGTCAACCAGGTGGTCTTCGTGTCGGCGACGCCCGGGCCGTTCGAGCTCCAGGTCAGCCAGCAGGTCGCGTCGCAGATCGTCCGTCCCACCGGCCTCGTCGATCCCGAGGTGATCGTCAAGCCCACCAAGGGCCAGATCGACGACCTCATCGAGCAGATCAACGGTCGGGTGGCGTCTGGTGCCCGTGTGCTGGTCACGACGCTCACGAAGAAGATGGCCGAAGACCTCTCCAACTACCTGCTGGAGCAGGGGCTCCGGGTGCGCTACCTCCATTCCAACATCGACACGATCCAACGCATCGAGATCTTGCGCGACCTCCGGCTCGGTGAATACGACGTGCTGGTCGGCATCAACCTCCTCCGCGAGGGTCTCGACCTTCCCGAGGTGTCTCTGGTCGCCATCCTCGACGCCGACAAGGAGGGCTTCCTGCGGTCCGAGACGTCGCTCATCCAGACGATGGGCCGCGCCGCCCGCAACGTGGATGGCCAAGTGATCATGTACGCCGACAAGGTCACCGACTCGATGCGCAGAGCGATCTCGGAGACCCAGCGGCGGCGCAAGCTCCAGCTGGAGCACAACGAAGCGCACGGCATCAACCCCGAGACGATCCGCAAGGCCGTCACCGACATCCTGGCCGTGCTGCGCCCGGCTGAGACGGCGCCGGTGCCCGGTAGCGACAGGCGTGACGGCAGCCGCGACAAGCTGAACGCGGAGCTGGCCAACCTGCCGGGCGATGAGCTGCGGCGCCTCATCCTCACCTTGGAGGAGGAGATGCACGAGGCATCGGCTGAGCTCCGGTTCGAGTACGCGGCGCGCCTGCGGGACGAGATCAAAGACCTGAAGCGCGAGCTGCGCGAGGTGGGGTGAACCGCCCGCCGGGATGGGCCTGTCAGACTTCCCGGCCGTGGCAGCCCCTTCCGCGAGACTGGTTGGTGCGATCAACCGCCCACTTCCTGCTGCCGCAGCGCTGTTGGCGATCTATGTGGCGCTGTCCCTCTGCATGGACCCGGGCGGCTACCTGGGAACTGACACTGGGGCAAAGGTCGCCACGCTCGAGGCAATGGATCGCTCCGGCTCCGCCAGACCCGACGTCGGCTACTGGGCCGAACAGTGGGATCCGGTAGGAGAGGTCCATCCGCTCTACCAGTCGAAGCGGCTGGATGATGGCTCGTGGGTGGCGGTGACGACCCTCCCGATGCTCGAGGCTGCGCTTCCGCTGTATGCGGTTGGCGGATATCGGGCCGCGTTGCTCCTGCCGATGCTCGGTGCCATCGGCTGCGCCGCTGCAGCGCGAGCTCTCGCCCGCCGCCTGGGCCACCCGGATGGCTGGTTGGTGTTCTGGGTGGTCGGCCTGGGGTCGCCTCTGGCGCTGTATGCGATCGACTTCTGGGAGCACTCACTCGGAGCTGCAGCGGTGCTCACCGCCGTCGTGCTGCTGTTGGACGTGGTCGAGCGGAGAGCGTCGTGGTGGCAACCCATCGTGGCTGGGCTGCTGCTCGGGGGTGCCGCTGCGCTGCGGACGGAGGCGATCGTGTACGCCCTGACCGCCGTGGGCACGGTCACGACGTTGATGGCGTTGCGCTGGAGGGAGCTGACTCGGTCGATCACCGTCGGTGCAGCAGCCGTGGCAGGGTTTGGCGTTGCGTGGGCGGCCAACCGGGCGCTCGAGATCTACGTCGGTGGAGCGTCCCGTACCCAGCGCGCCACCGGCGCAGCCACGAGCGCGACGCGCGATGCCGCGGGACGAGCAGGCGACCGGCTCAACGAAGGCCTGGTGACGCTGCTCGGGATGAAGGGCGACACAGCGTCATCTTGGGTGATCGGGATCGGGGTGGTGGGCGCGCTCCTGATGGCGGTCAGGGCCGACCGCAAGGGTGATGCCCTCATGACGAAGTTGTCGTTCGTGCTTGCGGGGGCTGTCTATCTGGCCGCGGTCCTCACAGACTTCGCGTTCATCCCCGGACTGATACCGGCCTTTCCCCTCGCCCTCGCGGCGTTCGGGGTTCGTCGACGACAAGCCCATGCGATCGTGCTGTCGATCGCGACCATCGCCCTGCCCATCGTCTGGGCATTCCAGTTCGTGGGTGGAGCTGGCCCGCAATGGGGCGGCCGGTACACGCTCAGCTCCAGCCTGCTGCTCGGTGTTCTCGGCATTGTGGCGCTCTCGATCGCCAGCCCGACGCTGAGGCGGGGCTTCATCGGGCTCTCGTCTGTCCTCGCGGTCACGGGGATCGTGTGGGTCGGAGTCCGAACCCGCTCAGTCGATGAGCTGTTCGACGACCTTGGTTCGGTCGAGGCCGACGTGCTCATCATGCGCGACGCCTTCTTGCTGCGTGAAGGCGGCCCGATCCTCCTCGACCGCCATTGGCTCACGTCGGCGGGCGAGGATCAGTTCGCCAGGGCCATCGAGGTCGCGGTTGCGTCTGGCGCACGGGTGGTGGCTGTGGTCGAGCCAGGCGGCGCTTCCGCCCCGCCCTCTGTGATCCCCACCGGTTGGGTCGAGGAGGATCGCATGCTCTTCGATCTCACCGGCGAGGTGATCGGAGTGGTCACGTACCGCGTGCCTTAGACGAACATGCGTTCGTGGAGTTGCCGGGCCCGCTAACCTGGCCGGGTGTCTGATTCGCTCGTCGTCCGTGGCGCCCGGGAGCACAACCTCAAGAACGTCGCCATCGAGCTGCCGCGCGATCGGCTGATCGTCTTCACGGGCCTGTCCGGCTCAGGCAAGTCGTCGCTGGCGTTCGACACGATCTACGCCGAGGGCCAGCGCCGCTACGTCGAGTCGCTGTCGTCGTACGCCCGGCAGTTCCTCGGGCAGATGGACAAGCCCGACGTCGACTTCATCGAGGGTCTGTCCCCGGCCATCTCGATCGACCAGAAGTCCGCATCGCGCAACCCTCGTTCGACCGTCGGCACCATCACCGAGGTCTACGACTACCTGAGGCTGCTCTATGCCCGCATAGGTGTGCCTCATTGCCCGGAGTGCGGAGCGCAGATCACGCGGCAGACGCCGCAGCAGATCGTCGATCGCATCCTCGAGCTGCCGGAGGGCACGCGCTTCCAGGTGCTCGCGCCGGTGGTGCGCGGTCGCAAGGGCACCTACGAGACGCTGCTGGCAGACCTGGCGGCGCAGGGGTATGCGAGAGCGAGGATCGACGGGGAGGTGCACGAGCTCACCGACAAGGTCGACCTCGCTCGATATGAGCAGCACACCATCGAGGTGGTCGTAGACCGCCTCGTCGTGAAGGCAGGTTTGGAGCGACGGCTCACCGACTCGCTCGAGACCGCACTGAAGCTGGCCGACGGCGTGGCCGAGGTGCAGATGGTCCGGCGCGACGGTGAGGCTGTCGGGGGAGCCGAGGACGGCGAGGCGGACGACACCCTCACGTTCTCCCAGCACCTGGCCTGCCCCAACGGCCACGGCTCCTTCGAGGAGCTTGCGCCGAGGAACTTCTCGTTCAACTCCCCCTACGGAGCCTGCGAGACCTGCGATGGGCTGGGCACGCGCTTCGAGGTCGACCCGGAGCTCATCATCCCCAACGTCGACCTGTCGATCACCGAAGGAGCGATCTCGCCCTGGGCGGGCGGCCACAGCCAGTACTTCAAGCGCTTGCTCGAGGCGGTGGCCGAGGACCTTGGTGCGGATGTCGATGCTCCGTGGTCGAAGCTGACCAAGAAGCACCAGCAGGCCTTCCTCTACGGCACCGGGGTGGGCAAGGTGCAGGTGCGCTACAAGAACCGCTACGGCCGCACGCGCGCGTACACGGCGAACTTCGAGGGCATCGTGCCGTACCTCCAACGACGCCACGTCGAGAGCGAGAGCGACAACCAGCGCGAGCAGATCGAGGGGTACATGCGCGAGGTGCCGTGCCCCACCTGCCACGGCGCTCGACTCGGTCCGCTTCCCATGGCGGTCACGATCGACGGCCGCACCATCGCGGAGATCTGCGACATGTCGATCGGCGAGGCGGCCAAGGCCCTGGCAGGCCTCAACCTCTCCGAGCGAGATCGCATCATCGCCGAGCGCGTCGTGAAGGAGGTCAACGCCCGCATGGGCTTCCTGCTCGACGTGGGCCTCGACTACCTCTCACTGTCACGCTCTGCAGCAACGCTCGCCGGTGGAGAGGCCCAGCGCATCCGGTTGGCGTCGCAGATCGGGTCCGGCTTGGTGGGCGTTCTGTACGTGCTCGACGAACCGTCGATCGGCCTGCACCAGCGTGACAACCACCGTCTGATCGAGACGCTCGTGCGCCTGCGCGACCTCGGCAACACCGTGATCGTGGTCGAGCACGACGAAGACACAATCTCCGTGGCCGACCACGTCGTCGACATCGGCCCGGGCGCGGGGGAGCACGGCGGCGAGGTGGTCCACTCCGGCACCGTGAAGGCGCTGCTCAAGAACAAGGCTTCGATCACCGGGCAGTACCTCGCCGGCAAGCGCTCGATCCCGGTGCCTGAGAAGCGACGCCCGGCGAATGATGCACGCCTCGTCGTGCAGGGCGCGCGCGAGCACAACCTCAAGGACCTCACCGTCGAGTTCCCGCTCGGCCTGTTCGTAGCGGTGACAGGTGTGTCTGGCTCGGGGAAGTCCACGCTCGTGAACGACATCCTCTACCGCTCGTTGATGCAGCGGATCTACAAGTCGAAGACACCACCTGGGCTGCACAAGAGCGTGAAGGGCCTCGAGCACCTCGACAAGGTCATCAACATCGACCAGAGCCCGATCGGACGCACCCCGCGCTCGAACCCGGCCACGTACACGGGGGTGTGGGATCACGTCCGCAAGCTGTTCGCGGCGACGCAGGAGGCCAAGGTGCGGGGCTACCTGCCGGGCCGCTTCAGCTTCAACGTGTCCGGAGGCCGCTGCGAGGCGTGTGCTGGTGACGGCACCATCAAGATCGAGATGCACTTCTTGCCCGACGTGTACGTCCCGTGCGAGGTCTGCAAGGGCAAGCGCTACAACCGCGACACGCTCGACATCACCTTCAAGGACAAGAACGTGTCCGACGTGCTCGACCTGTCCTGCGAGGAGGCGCTCGAGTTCTTCGGCAACCAGCCGGCCATCGCGCGTCACATGCAGACTCTGGTCGACGTCGGCCTCGGCTACGTGCGCCTCGGGCAGCCGGCCACGACCCTCTCAGGCGGTGAGGCGCAGCGGGTCAAGCTGTCCAGCGAGCTCGCCAAGCGCTCCACCGGCCACACCATCTACATCCTCGACGAGCCCACCACCGGCCTCCACTTCGAGGACATCCGCAAGCTGCTCACGGTGCTGAGCCGTCTCGTCGACCAGGGCAACACGGTGCTCGTGATCGAGCACAACCTCGACGTCATAAAGACGGCGGACTGGCTCATCGACCTCGGACCCGAGGGCGGAAACGGCGGCGGAGCTCTCGTGTGCGAGGGCACCCCCGAGGAGGTAGCAGCTGTTTCGGGAAGCTGGACGGGTCAGTTCCTGCGGCCCCTCCTGTCCCCAGCCTGAAGAGGGGTCCTTGAGCGCGAGGGGTCGGGCGTCGATGCTTGACCTGATGGACCGGCAGGGAACCCCATGAGGCGCGCTGCGCGACCCGTGATGTACGGGGGGGTCGTGGTCGTCGTGTTCGGTTTGGCTCTGGTCCATGCCCGAGTCCTCAACGACTACTCCTTCACTGGAACAAGCCGGTTTGGCTGGACGATCGCCTATGTCGCATTGATGTGCGCGTTCGCCTACGGGTTCGGCCTGCCCGACGTTCCGCGTTCGCGAAGGGCCGCCCTGGGTTCTGCGGTTGGCGCCGCCTTCCTCGGCGCCGCGGCCATCTCATTCATCCAGCTCTTCCTCGGCGACGCCTTGCTGCCACGGTTCGTCGTGTTCGGTTCAGCTCTCCTGCTTCCGGACTGGTACCGCCTATGTGTAGGGATGGCGGTCGGCGGCCGGTCTCGCGCCGAGGCCCGTGACCGCGTCGTGGTCGTCGCACATCCCGAGGAGGTGGCGACGCTCGAGGAGGAGCTGAAGGAGTCACCGGAGAGGCCCGCCTCGATCCTGGGAAGCCTCTCGCCAGCCGCAGCCAGCAAGGAGTCCGACGGGCCAGGGTCGCTAGCGGCCCTGCTCAGGGAGCACCATCCGACGGTCCTGGTGCTCGACCGAGATGCCCAGGAGGCGCCAGCGATCGTCGCGCAAGCGGCTCTCCTGCATCGTGACGGCGTTCGGGTTCGGTCCCTCACGATGTTCTACGAGGAGTGGCTCGGCAAGCTGCCGATCTCCGAGCTCGAGCGGGCGTCGATGCTGTTCGACATCGGTGAGGTGCATCGGACCAGCTACGGGCGTGCCAAGCGGCTGATCGACCTGCCGCTGGCCGGACTGGGTCTCGCCGCGCTCGTGCTGGCTGTGCCCATCGTGTGGCTGGGCAACCGCGTTGCGAACCGAGGCCCTCTGCTGTATCGCCAGGAGCGGATCGGCAAGGGGGGTGTCCGCTTCACGATCCTCAAGTTCCGCACCATGACCCCGCAGCCCGGTGGAGACCTCGCCGACGAGTGGACCAGTGAGACGGATCCTCGCATCACGCGCTTCGGAGGCATGCTGAGACGCAGTCACCTCGATGAGCTACCGCAGGTGCTCAACATCCTGCGCGGTGACCTCGGTGTGGTCGGTCCAAGACCTGAGCAACCGCGCTACGTCGAGGAGCTGTCCGAGAAGCTGCCGTTCTACCCGCTTCGACACATGGTGCGCCCGGGGCTGACCGGCTGGGCGCAGGTGAAGTACGGCTACGCAGGGAGCGAGAGCGACGCTCTCGAGAAGCTTCAGTACGAGTTCTGGTACCTCCGACACCAGAGCGTGCGGACAGACCTGCGGATAGTTGGTCGGACGATCCGGAGCATCCTCGGCGGCAGAGGCTCTGGGCGATGACCGATGCTCCGCTGGTCAGCGTCGTCGTCCCGACGTACGAGGAAGCAGATGACATCGAGGACTGTCTGAGGGCGGTCGCTGCACAAGACCACCCGTTGAGTCGCCTGGAAGTGCTGGTGGTCGATGGCGGTTCGGCCGATGGCACGGCCGACATCGCCCGACGAGCCCTGTCCGGCTGCAGCTTCGCATCAGCCTCGGTCGTGTCGAATCCAGGGCGCACGACCTCGAGCAACCTCAACGTGGGCCTCAAGCACGCGCGGGGCGACATCATCTGCCGCGTGGACGCCCGCACCCGCATCGAGCCCCACTACGTCCGCACGTGTGCTCTGCTGCTCGAGGAACGTCCCGAAGTAGCCGTGGTCGGTGGCGCGCAGGTGGCGATCGCCCGCGACGAGACCGCCCGGTCGAAAGGCATCGCGCGTGCTCTGAACAATCGGTGGTCGATGGGCTGGTCTCCGTATCGCCGGGCTACCGCGAGCATGCAGTCCGACACGGTGTACCTCGGCGCGTTCCGGCGAGTGGAGCTTCTCGCTGTCGGCGGGTGGGATGAGCGCCTCGTCTCGAACCAGGACTTCGACCTCAATAGACGCATGGCACGGCTCGGAACGGTCTGGTTCGAGGCGTCGCTCCGCTCTGGCTATCTGCCTCGTGCGACCTATTCGGCGCTGTGGCACCAGTACGTGCGCTTCGGCCGGGCCAAGGTGACCTACTGGCGCAGCACCGGGAACAGGCCCGAACGGCGCCAGCTGCTCCTCATCGCTGCGCCGCCGGTCGTGGTTGCGCTCGCGGTGACAGCGGCTAGCCAGTCACCCACCCCCGCGGTTGGGCTCGCGGGCCTGGTTGCCGCGTGCGTGGCGGGGCTGGCAGTCGCGGATCGGTTTGGTGCGTCGCATCCGACCAGCGGCCTCCTTGGGCACGTGCACGGCGCCGCGGCCATCGCAACAGTGGTCCTTGGCTGGTGGAGCGGGGTGGTGACCGGAGCACTCTCGCTCATCGCACGGCGGGAGGCGGGTGGCGCCGCCGCAGCTGGCGGGTCAACCATCGCAGGCCCTCCCGGTGCTTGAGCTGGCGGGCCGCGTCGCGGCGGACGGCAGCAAGGGTCCACTGAACGGCGCAGCGGCCCGAGAGGATGACGATGGCAGCGAGGCGGCCAAGCGACCCCTGGCGTCGTCGCACGATCTCCACGCTGGCGTCGAGGCGGTGCAGGTAGGCAGCAGCCTGCTGATCAGGAGTGCTGGCCTCGGTGGGACCGCCGCCGACGTGCACGGCGACAGCGTCCGCGACGAATCGGATGCGCTCCCCCCGGGCTGCAACTGCTCGGCAGAGCTCTTGGTCCTCGAGGTAGAGGAACACCGACTCGTCGAGGCCCCCGATCTCGCGCAGCGTGGAGGTAGGTAGGAGCATGAACGCCCCGTTGATGCACGGGACGTCGCGACTGGTGCTGCGATCCCAGGACGGCAGGTACTGGACATCGAAGCGCCGGCTGACGAGCGGCAGCCCGAGAGACTCGACGAGGATCGTGCCCACTGACCGGAACCGGCGCGCGGCCGGAGGGTCAGGTCTGCCATCCGGGCGCCGGAGGTTCACGCCCACAAGTCCGACCCGCTCCTCCCCGAGGGCCTGGATCGCTCGTGCCAGCGCGCCCGGCGCGACCTCCACATCGGGGTTCAAGAGCAGGGTCATCGGCGCCCGGCACTGGGGGAGCAGTCTGTTGACCGCAGCGGGGAACCCGAGGTTGATCGTCGACCGCGTCACTCGGCAACCCAGCTCCTCTGCGCGGTCAGCGGCCCCGTCCGAGGACGCGTTGTCGAGGCAGAGCACCTCCACAGGTGTCTCGTCCTGGACCAGCGATGAGATGCATGCCTCCAGGAAGGTCGCGCAGTTCCAGAGAACCACCACAACCGAGACCGCAGGGTCCTGGCCTTCGTCGACGAGCACGACAGCAGGCTACGGGGCTCGGGGTGACGGGACGGTCGGTTGGCAGCGATGAGCGGCGGCGTGCGCGTCGCACTCACCGGTGGATCTGGATTCGTCGGGCGAGCCGTGTGCGCGGAGCTGCTCACCCGAGGATGCGACGTCGTGGCCCTGAGTCGCACCAGCGGGTGCGCGCCAGCTGGAGTCGACACCGTGATCGGTAGCTTGCAAGATCGGTCGGCGGTTGACGCCCTCGTGGCAGGCGCGTCGGTGATCATCAATGCCGCAGGGCTTGTGCGCACGCGAGACGAGATGGCCCTCAATCGTGTCAACGTCGATGGTGTACTCAGCTTGCTAGACGCCTCTGCGGCGGCAGACCGCTTCGTCCAGGTTTCGACGGCTGGCGTCCACGGACGTCCTGGAGGAAGTGTGAGTGAGGACTCCCGCTTCGCTCCCCGCGGCCCGTACGAGGTGTCCAAGGCGGCGGCCGAAACGGAGATCCGCCGGCGCCGCTCCGACGGCGTGACCTTCGTGCGCCCGACCGACATCCTGGGCGTTGGCCACCCGCTGGACCCCTTGGCTCGCTTCATCCGAGCCGTCGAGCGGGGTCGCGTGTGGACGTGGGGCGGCGCCTGGTCGAACTACGTCGGCGTGGAGGCGGTGGCGGAAGCGGTAGCTGCTGTTGCGCTGGATCCCGCCCCACCGTGCGCGCTGCTCGTGAACGCGCCCGAGCGGGTTGTGGCACTGGCTGAGCTGGTGGCCTCGCTGACCGGGGTGCCCAACCGTGTGCACCTCCTGCCCTCGATTGTCGCGCGACCAGCGCGTCGACTCGTGGCGCTGGCCGGGAGCGACCTGGCGGTTCTCCACCGAGTCGGATCGGCCCTCGACACGACAAGGTTCGAGAGCAGCAACGAGGACTGGCTCGCTTCACGTGGAGTGGTGCCCGGGCTAGAGATGACACTGCGAATGATGATCGCCGACTACCGGGCGAGGGGCTTGCTGTGAGGCGGACGCGGGTGCTGCACACCGTCGGCAACCTCGAGCTCGGCGGAGGCCAGAAGCTCGTCGCGCTGGTCGCCGCCGCCCTCGATCCAGAGCGCTTCGAGGTGGCGGTCCTGAACTTCGGTCCTCCCGGCCCCTACGGTGAACGCCTCCGTGGCGCGGGGATTGACGTGACCGACCTGGGGTTGGTGCGTCCTCTCGTCAGGAACCGGCTCCCTGCGCTGCTCGCGGCCTTCGGCAGGCTGGTGCGCATGCTCATCCTCGGCCGCTGGGACATTGTCCACACCCACATGTTCCTGAGCTCAGTGATAGTCACCCCGCTCGCTCGCCTTGGTCGGGCACGCGTGTTCGGAACCACGCACCGCATCTACTACGGCCGGCTCCAGCCGCTGGTGGAGCGACTGGTAGCCGTGCTCCAGGAGCGTGTCGTCGTGGACTCGGAAGCGGTGCGCGAGATCCTTCGCGTCCAAACCCACATCCCCGCCGAGAAGTACGCCGTGATCCACAACGGGATCGACCTCGAGGAGCTGGCCAACCCCCCTAGCCAGGCCGATGCCCGTCGCTCGCTTGGGCTTCCAGTCGATGCCGTGGTCATCGGCGAGGTCGCCCACCTCGTGGAGCACAAGGGCCAGCGCAACCTGGTCGAAGCGTTTGCACGGCTGGTCGCGATGCACCCGGACGTGCAGTTGCTGCTGGCGGGCGATGGTCCCGATCGGCGAGTCCTCGAGGACATCGTGCGGCGGCGCAGACTCGAGTCCAGGGTTACCTTCACCGGAGCACGTCGCGACCTCTTGAACGTGCTTGCAGCGATCGACGTGCTCGCGTTGCCCTCTACGTTCGAAGGCTTCGGGATCGTGCAAGCCGAAGCCATGTACCTGCGGCGACCGGTGGTAGCAACCAGCCACGGGGGATCGACAGAAGTGGTGGAAGACGGCGTCACCGGATTCCTCGTACCGTTCGGCGATGTCGACGCACTGGTCGAGCGACTGTCACGCTTGACTCGTGATCCAGCGATGCGTGGCCGATTCGGGCTGGCCGGACAGGCCCGTGTGCTCGAACGCTTCAGCGCAGCGAGGATGGGGGCGGCGTACGAGCGCCTGTACGGGGCTCCGACGTGAGTGATGCGCCGGCCATGGGTGAGGTCTCCATCTGCATTCCAGTCTTCAACGGCGCAGCCCACCTGGACGAGGCTCTTAGGTCCGCACGCAGCCAGACGGTCAGTCCTCTAGAGATATTGGTCGTCGACGATCAGTCCAGTGATGGATCTCTCGCAATCGCTGAACGCCATGCTGCCGAGGATCCGCGGATCCGCATCGAGCGAAACCGCGAGAACATGGGCCTCGCCGCCAACTGGCAGCGTGCGGTGGAGCTGTCCCGTGGGCGTTGGGTCAAGTTCCTCTTCCAGGATGACCTCATTGCTCCTTCCTGCCTGGCGCGCCTCTGCGCGGGAGTCGACCAGAGCGGTGCCGTCCTCGCCTTCGTGGGCCGGCGCGTCATGGCGGAGGGATTGACTCCTGGACAGGCTCGATCTCTCGCCCCAATCGAGCGAAGGAACTTGTGCACGATGCTCGAGCGCTCGGCGTTTCTGCCGCCGGAGCGAGTTGCCGAGCTAGCTCTCAACTACTGGGCGATCAACGTCCTTGGAGAGCCCACGTCGGCAATGGTCAGGCGCGACGTGTTCGATCGCCACGGCCCGTTTGATGCCAACCTCACGCAGCTCTGTGACTGGGAGTACTGGATTCGGGTCGGAGCCAGTGAAGGATTGTGGTTCGAGGTCGAGAAGCTCGCAACGTTCCGCATCCACCCCCACGGGACGAGTCTGGGGAACAGACGGGAGCAGGCGGTATGGACGACCTACGGTGAGACTGCACTACTGGGGTGGAAGTTCCTGCGTGACGAGGCGTTCGCGCCCGTGCGAGTCGCTGCAGAACGAGCTGTGCCGCCGGTCGATCTCGCCGCGCGGGTGGCACGTCACGTGCTGCGCTTCGATGTCAACAGTGACGCCGATCGAACCGGGCGAGGGGCTGCCCTGGCCGCGATGGAGCGCCGCTACGGCCCTTTGCCAGCAGTCCCTGTTCGTGCTGCGATCCTCGAGCGATCGTGGATGCGGTTGCCGGCTTGGATCAGGATGCCAGTCCATCGGCTCAGGTTGCGCGGCCGCCGGCGGGCGACCACATCGAGCTCGGGGCGCCTCAGGCGATCGCTCTAGTCAGCGGAGCCCTCGATGACTTGCATCACCGCAGACAGATCGAACACGACGTAGTCGGCTTCCGGAAGGGCGGCTGGATCGTCGAACACGCCCGCGTACCGAACCGTTCGCATCCCGGCGTCTCTAGCGCCCGCCACGTCCGTGCGGAGTCGGTCACCCACGTGCAGAGCTGAGCTCGCTGGGACATCGAGGCGCTGCAGCACCCAGGTGAAGATCGCGGGGTCCGGCTTGTATGCGCCGATCTGATCTGACCACGCCTCTACGACGATCCGATCGAGGATCCCTGCTCGACGGAGAAGGGGCCGGAGTGCTGACGAGGGTGTCAACCCGATGTCACAGATGATGGCGGTCTGGGTGCCGGCAGCTCTGATGGCGTCCAAGACGTCGAGCGCGCCCGGAGCCAGGTCGATGTCGCTGTGGAGACCAGCGTCGTGGAACGACCTAGCAAGCCGCTTCGACTGGGTCGCGTTCACCGTGATGCCGAGAGCTGCTAGGGCGACGGATGTCGCTTCGATCGACTTGAACTGCTCGCCCCGTTCCCACGCCGCGACATACGCGGCCAGGGCGTCCGCATGAGCGGCCTCAAGCAGGTCACGGGGAAGGGAGAATCCGGCGCTCCGTAGAATCCGGTCCCACTGCTCCGCCCGGGGGCCCAGCAGCCCTCCAGGGCCCTCGAGGATCAGCGTGTTCCAGAGATCGAAGGTCACGGCCCTGATCACGGAACCTGCCCCGCGGCACGACACGACGACAGCAGGGCGGATCGGTGAAGCTTGAGTCGATGAGGCAGGCGGGCGCGCATGGCCGACACCTTCGCGCGAGCAGGTTCGAGCGGGCGTGTTCGTGAGCCGTGAGGTCAGCTTCATCTGGCACCATGGGCTGGAGGGGAGAACGCACGACCTAGGCTCGGCCGTGTGCAGCCAGGCAACGAGAGCGAGCTCGTGGGCCGTCCGGCCGGTCCTCGTGACCTCCTGCGCGCGGAAGCCGCTGCCATAAGCGCGGCCGCAGATCGCCTCGACTCGGCCCAGTTCGCCGATGCCGTCCGGCTGCTCCGGCAGTGTGAGGGAAAGGTGGTTGTTGTCGGCGCCGGCACCAGTGGCCTGATCGCCCGGAAGATCGCTGCGACGCTGACGAGCACGGGCTCGCCATCCTTCTTCCTCCATCCGAATGACGCGATGCACGGAGGGCTCGGAGCCGTCCTGCCCGGCGATCTGGTGGTCCTCGTCTCCAACAGCGGCGAGACCTCGGAGCTGGTCGCTCTCCTCCCGTACCTACGGCACCGCGGGGTCCCGAAGATCGCCATCGTCGGCAACCTCAGCAGCTCCCTCGCTGCCGGGGCCGAGGTGGCGCTCGACGCTGCGGCCGATCATGAGATCTGTCCGTTCAACCTCGCGCCGACCTCAAGCACGACTGTCGCACTCGCGATCGGGGACGCCTTGGCGGTATCGCTGTACCAGCATCGCGGCCTGACGCCCGAGCAGTTTGCACTGAACCACCCAAGCGGGGCTCTGGGACGCCGACTAACGCTTCGCGTGTCGGACGTGATGAGACCTGCTGGCAGCATTCCGAGCGTAAGTCGGGCAACGACATGGATCGATGTTCTCACCGCGATCACGGACGGCGGCATCGGGGCGACCGCCGTTCTTGATCAAGAGTGTGAGCTGCGGGGCATCATCACGGATGGCGACGTCCGACGCGCTCTGCAACGGATACCGCCGGAGCAGGTTGCTGCTGCGAGAGCTCAGGACATCATGTCTCCCAACCCCGTGCAGGTCGACCCGCAGGTCTTGGTCTACGTCGCCCTGCAGGAGATGGAGAACCGACCGTCCCAGATCTCAGTGCTGCCGGTGGTCGATGCTGGCAGGTTCGTTGGGATGGTGCGCCTGCACGACCTGGTCCGGGCAGGCGCGTGAGCGTTCGTTCGCTTGCCGTGATCCCTGTGCGCCTTGCGGCCAGTCGGCTGCCCGGGAAGCCACTGATGATGCTGGGCGATCGAAGTGTTGTGCAATGGGTGTGGGACGCCACGGTCGCGTCGTCTGTGTTCACGGACGTCGTGGTGGCGACGCCGGATGATGAGGTCGCTGAGGTCGTCGAGGGATTCGGCGGTCACATTGTGATGACGAGTGACGAGCACCGGAGTGGGACCGAGCGGGTCGCTGAGGTGGCCGCCCGCCACGATCACCCAATCGTTGCGAACGTGCAGGGCGATCAGCCATTCGTGACGACTGAGATGCTGAGGGCGTTGGTCGACGCGTTCTCCGCACATCCTTCGCCCACGGTGTCGACGATTGCGACCCCTCTCACTTCGATCGATCAGATCGATGATCCGAACACCGTCAAGGTGATTCTCGACCGACTCGGTGATGCGATCTACTTCTCGCGTGCTCCGATCCCGCATGACGTCCGTAGGGGCCTCGACCTCGCGCTCCACCACATCGGCCTCTACGCATATCAGCGCGTCGTGCTCGAGCATCTTGCGACCCTCCCTCCTTCACCGCTCGAGCTCGCTGAGGGACTGGAGCAGCTCCGAGCGTTGGAGAACGGCTACAGGATCCGGGTGGGCGTGGTGAGCACCTCCACGATCGAGATCAACACTCCCGAGGACATGACCCGGGCGAGGGCTCTGATCGCGATGGGTACGACGACGTGAGCACCATCCCGGTTCGCGTGACAGAAGACGTGACGATCGGGGACCATCGTCTAGGACTTCTGGGCGGCCCGTGCGTGTTGGAGTCTGTTGACCACGCTGTGCAGGTTGGGGGAGAGATCCGCGACATATGCGCCGACATGGCGATGCCGTACATCTTCAAGGCATCCTTCGACAAGGCCAACCGGTCGTCATCCGCATCGTTCCGGGGTCTGGGCCTGGATGCTGGTCTCGCCGCTCTTGCCGCCGTGCGCCGGCAGCTGGGGGTGCCAGTGATGACCGACGTGCACGAGACGATGCAGGTAGAGCCGGCCGCCGCGGTGTGCGACGTGCTGCAGATACCCGCGTTCCTCTGTCGGCAGACAGACCTGCTTGTGGCGGCCGCGGCATCGGGGGCAGTCGTCAACGTCAAGAAGGGCCAGTTCCTGTCGCCTGGTGAGATGATCAACGTCGTCGACAAGGTGAGAGGGGCCGGGGCTTCTGATCGCGTTCTCGTCACCGAGCGCGGTACGACCTTCGGATACAACAATCTGGTCGTTGACTTCCGATCATTGCCGCTGCTGCGGGGTTTCGGTGCCCCGGTCGTGTTCGACGCGACGCACAGCGTCCAGCAGCCTGGTGCGCTCGGAGCGTCGACAGGTGGTGACCGGAGGTTTGCCCCCTATTTGGCCCGTGCTGCGGTGGCCGTTGGCGTCGACGCGATCTTCATGGAGATCCACGACGATCCGGATGTGGCGCCGAGTGATGGGCCCAACATGATCAGACTGGCGGACGTGCCGGGCCTTCTTGCGAGCCTTCGGTTGCTCCACGACACACTTCCGCGCCTCCCGGCGATCGGATAGCAGCCGTGCGCGAGCTGATCGAGTGGATGCAAGCGACGCGCTTGCCCGACCGGCCTTGGCTGTTGCTGGGGAAGGGACCCACCTTCAGTCGACGTGATGAGTTCGACCTGTCGACGTACAACCTTCTCTCGTTGAACCACGCAGTGGTCGAACAGCGCGTCGACGTGGCTCATGTGGTCGACATCGACGTCATCGAGGACTGTGGACCAGCGTTGGTAGACAACTGTCGGTGGCTCGTCATGCCGCGCCACCCACACGTACAGTTCCAAGCCTCGGTCGCGAAGCTCGAGGACTTCGTTGGTCAGAGCAGGTGGCTCCAGCAACTCGACGACGAGGGCAGGCTGATCTGGTACAACGCGGCGACCGGCATCGCCGAACCGGGCTCGCCGGTGATGGACCTCCGGTACTTCAGCTCCGAGGCAGCGCTCTCGATCGTGGCCACGATGGGAGCCTCAACAGTCCGTTCGCTCGGCATCGACGGAGGAGCGAGCTACAGCCCCAGCTTCGTAGGTCTGGAGGACAAGACGCTTCTCCGGAACGGTCGGCCGAGCTTCAACGCTCAGTTCAGGGAGCTCGAGCGCATTGCGTCTGAGCGTCACGTGGACTTCCAACCCCTCATCCCGCCGTTGCGGGTCTTTGTTGGTGCCGATGTCACCCAGGCGATCCCGGCTGCGGTGTTGGAGCACTCGATCGTCGAGCACTCCTCCCAGCCGGTGCGGGTGGACATCCTCGACCAGCCCTTGGCCCGCCTGCCGCGCGACAAGGCGAATCGACCCCGCACGGCCTTCTCCTTCAACCGCTTTCGGATCCCAGCTCTGATGCACCAGCGGGGCGTGGCGCTCTACCTCGACTCTGACATGCTCGTGCTTGGTGATGTCGCGGAGCTGTTCGAGATCCCTTTCGGCTCCAAGTCGGTGCTCTGCACCAGTCAGGGCGAGCCGCCTGAGCAGTGGCGCGACCACCCCGACTTCAAGGCCGGCAGGCAGTTCAGCGTGATGTTGATCGATTGTGCTCGGGTCCAATGGGATGTCGACGAGGTCATCGCTGGTTTGGACCTCCGACGCTTCACCTATGCGGAGCTCATGTTCGATCTGGCCCTGGTCGCGACCGACCAGATCGGCGAGTCAATTCCCCCAGAGTGGAATCACTTGGAACGCTACGAACCTGGCCGGACGCGGAACGTGCACTTCACGGTTGTGCCCACCCAACCGTGGCGGGTGGAAGGCAACCCCTTGGCGAGTCTCTGGCTGGACGCGTATCGCCGCGCCGTGGAAGCCGGAGCGGTTGATCTCGTCGAGGTCGAGCGAGCGGTGGCAGCCGGTTGGGTCAGGGCATCGCTCCTCGACGTCGTATCTGCTCCGACCGAGCCCGCTTCGCCGACGAGGCGGCTTCTTCCTGTCGAGATAGAGCTCCGCGCCCTGAGGGACGCGCTGGCCCGGCGAGGGATGATGTCGCAGCTCCAGTCGGCTGATGCTCCCCCGACTCCTGACCTCCTCGGGGCTGCGCGCCGTACGCTGGGACGCCTGCGCAGGGCGAGCCGATCACGGTTCGCTCGTCGGTGACGCGCTTGGAAGCGATCGAGGCACGCGATGCGTGGCACCTCCCTGATCGGCTGTCAGAATGAGTGGCCATGCGAATCGCTCGGCTCGTAAACGACCGCCTACGAGACCTGCGGCGCGCCAGGGCCCAAACGAGAGATCCGAACTTCGTCGGCTTCGACAAGTACCGGATCCACGGCGCGTACCACTGGGACTCTCTCAGAACGAGCGAAGGCTACAGAGCGAAGGTCGACCTGCTCCTTGATCGAGTCCAGCCATCCGACCGATGCCTCGACCTCGGCTGCGGCGACGGAGCGTTTGCCGCAGCACTTGCCGACCGGTGCCGGGAAGTCGTGGGAGTCGACGCCGATTTCGACGCAATCGAATGCGCGACTGACCGTCTGAAGCGAGCTGGAGTGACCAACGTCCGATGCGTGCGGGGGCCCGTGGGCTCTGTTGCCGCGATGGGCCTTGGACAGTTCGACTTCGTCTACTCGATGGATGTCATCGAACACTTGCCATCACCCGAGCAGTTGCTGGAAACCGCCGTGACCATGGTCAGAGATGGCGGAACTGTCGCTATCGGCACCCCTCTGTACATCAGCGACGATCTCATCTCGGAGTACCACGTGACGGAGTACACAAGAACGCAGCTCCGCGAGATGTTCACCGCGTATCTCCCACTGCTGGAGGAGGTGGTCCTCCCGGGAACGCGCAAAGGGGGAGAGATGCACGCGGAGGAGTATTGGACGGGCTTCGGCGTGTGTCGGGGCGGAGTGCCCTCAGGTTTGTGACTTGGCGGTGTCCATCAAGGGAGCCATCGTCCAGGAGTGCAGGATGCACAGCTGCCCGTCTGCGGATGATGGCTGATAACCCGTTCCAAAGACGTCCGCGGCTGCGATGGTGAAGGAGACGGCGCGCTCGGACCGGTCGAGGATCTCCCCGGTAGTGCCGTCCTTCACCGTGAAGTCCACCCAGTAGTCGCCCGGCATGAGCATGACCGCCTTCATCTCGACCGTGACGCCCTCCAAGTTCGAGCGTTCGCCCAGATACCTCAATGGGGCCATCCGGGTCGACGCCGAGGCGACCACGGAGTTAGCTGGGGTCCGAATGCGTACGCCAACGACTGGCTGCCTCACGCGATCCAACCCACGGGTTTGGAGCTGGATCCTCAAGTCTCCGCCGAGCGGGATGGTTGAGGCCTGATGGCCCCGGTGATCAACGAGCGTCATCGCCTCGACGATGGGGCGGCCATCGTCCCGGTGGGGATTGTGGCGGCTGGTCAGATCGCCCTTTCGTAGCGGTCGGCTCTTCTCGGTTGCGGGATTCAGATAGTCCTCGATCGCGCCATCGACAGACCCGCTGAATGAGACGCTGCCATCTCTAAGCGTGATCGCACGCGTGCACAACGACTCGACCGCAGCGAGGTTGTGGCTCACGAACAGGATTGTTCGCCCTTCCTTCGCCGCCGATTCCATGGTGCCTAGGCATCGCTGCTGGAACTCCGCATCCCCGACGGCCAAGACCTCATCGATGATCAGGATGTCGGGTTGCAAGTGCGCCGCGACGGCGAAGGCCAATCGGACGTACATGCCGCTGCTATAGCGCTTGACCGGAGTGTCGAGGAACACGCCGATGCCGGCGAACTCCACGATCTCATCGAACAAGCGCTCGATCTCCGCTCGGCGCATGCCAAGGATCGTGCCGTTCAGGAACACGTTCTCGCGGCCCGTCAGCTCCGGATGGAAGCCCGTACCAACCTCGAGCAGGCTGCCGACGCGCCCTCTCATCTCCGCTCGACCCTCGGTCGGCTCGGTGATCCGGCTGAGGAGCTTCAGTAGCGTGCTCTTCCCCGCGCCATTGCCGCCGATGATGCCGATGACCTCCCCGGGGGCTACCTCGAGGTCGACGTTTCTAAGCGCCCAGAACGTGTCCAGCTGGTGGCGTCGGAATGGATGGCGGGTACGTTCGACGATGGCCTCGCGAAGGGTCTTGGACCCGTTGCCCGTGGCGTTGATCGCGTACGACTTGCCGAGGCCTTCGATGAGGATCGCGGCCTCAGATGACATCAGCGAACCGCCGTTCCATCCCGCGGAACACGTAGGCACCGCCAACGAACATGAGAATGGATGCGACGACTGACCACGCGAGGTATCCGAGATGGAGGTCTGTTCCCGTGGCGCTCCAGCGGAAGGTCTCGAGCACACCGACGAGAGGGTTGACCGCGTACCACCCGCGGAGCTCTGGAGGCACGGAGCTGACGCTGTATGCCACGGGACTCGCGTAGAGCAACATCTGGATAGCGACGGGCACGACATACGCCACGTCCCGGTAGGGGACGCTGTAGGCAGTGGCGATGAGGCCAAGACCGAGCCCAAGCATGAACGTCAGGACGAGACAAGCTGGCAACGCGACCAGCTGCCACCGCATTGGCTCGTCGTAGATCATCAAGAGAACCAGGAGGACGACCGCGCTCACCCCGAAGTCAACCAGCTTGGAGATGGCCGAGGACGCCGGGAGGAGCAACCGTGGGAAGAAGATCTTGGAGACCATCGCACGGTGCGTCACGAGCGAGTCGCTCGATCTTGTCACGGTGTCGCTGAAGGTGGTCCAGCCGAGCAGTCCCGCATAGGAGAAGAGGAAGTAGGGGACGCCGTCGCTCGGCAGCCCGGCGACCCGTCCAAACACGAGCGAGAAGATTCCGGCCGCTAGCAGAGGCTGCAGGACGACCCACGCCGCGCCTAGGGCGGTCTGGCGGTATCGCAGCTTCAGATCCCGCACCCCAAGTGCGACGAACAAATCGCGAAAGCGCCAGAGCTCACGGATGTTGATCGCCCGCCATCGGGAGGCTGGCTCGATGACAACGGCGGGCCGAAGTCGCTCTGACTCTCGATCAGCCGAAGCCACGGTGCAGCCCTTCGTTCGTCCGCCTAGCGGTCAGTCGCACTCTCAGAAGGGCAGGCAGGATCACAACGGAAACGCCTCGCGTCAGACGATCTCCAGCATCCGCTGCAGAGCGACCCGTGCCCACTCGGATGTGTCGGGGTCGACGGTGATCCGGTTCACGACCGCTCCCTCGACCAGGTTCTCCAGCACCCAGCACAGATGCGGGGCGTCGATCCGGAACATCGTGGAGCACGGGCACACCAGTGGGTCTAGGGAGACGACGGTCTTGTCTGGAGTCTCCTCGTTGAGTCGGTTCACGAGGTGGATCTCAGTGCCGACGCCGATGATCGCTCCCGTGGGAGCTCCAGCAACCGTCCTGATGATGAAGTCCGTGGAGCCCACGTGATCGGCCAGCTGGCAGACCTCATAGCTGCATTCGGGGTGGGCGACGACGATCCCGCTCGGGTTGGCCGCACGGAAGGCCTCGACGTGCTCGGGCCTGAACCGCTGGTGGACCGAGCAGTGGCCCTTCCAGAGGAGGAGGGTTGCCTCCTTGCACTCCGCTTCAGTGAGGCCACCTCGTTCGAGGCGCGGGTTCCACACGCGCATGTCGTCGAGCTGGTAGCCCATCTGCAGCCCGGTGTTGCGGCCCAGATGCTGGTCCGGGAAGAAGAGGACCTTGTCGCCACCACCTGTGGCACCCAGGGATTCCGTGCCGGCGCGTGAGCCGCTCCCGAGCGCCCAATCGAGGACCGCCCGAGCGTTGGTCGAGGTGCACACCGCGCCACCGTTGCGGCCCACGAAGGCCTTCAGGGCGGCGCTCGAGTTCATGTAGGTGACGGGCACCACCCGGCTGATGTCGGTGACGGCGGCCAGCGCTTCCCATGCTTCCTCGACTTCGTCGAGATCGGCCATGTCCGCCATCGAGCAGCCTGCGTTGAGGTCCGGAAGGATGACCTGCTGATGGTCCGCCGTGAGCACGTCGGCCGACTCCGCCATGAAGTGAACGCCGCAGAACACGATGTAGTCGGCGTCCACCTGCTGCTGCGCCAGCACCGAGAGGCGGTAGCTGTCACCCCTCGCGTCTGCCCAGCGGATCACCTCGTCGCGCTGGTAGTGATGGCCGAGGATGAAGACACGACGACCGAGCGCTTGCTTGGCCGCTCGGATGCGTTGTGCCAGGTCTTCGGGGCTGGCAGAGGTGTAGCGCTCATCCAGCGGGGTCTGGAGCCTCAACATGCTGTGGTGTCCTCCACGGTGAGGGTCCCGGTTTGCGGACGGCGGGGACAGCCCGGTCGCCTCTCCCGCGGGGATGTCGTCCCCGGAACCAGATATGTCGCCGGATGCCGGGCCGGCAAGCTCAGCGTAGTGGCATCTCTCACGGTTGGGTCGCACCTACAGTCGATCGGAGGAACCTTCCTCCCGGTGCCGTGAAGGATGATGAGGGCCAATGGACAGCCGATCGGTGCTCGTGCTCGAGCTGAACGAGCTGTGCCCGCCGTTGCTCGAGCGATTCATCGCGGCCGGCGACCTGCCGAACTTCGCGCGCCTGCGCGACGAGTCCGTCGTCTACGTGACCGACGCGGGTGAGGTCCAGGAGCACCTGAACCCCTGGATCCAGTGGGTCACGGCCCACACGGGCGTCCCCTACGAGGCTCACCGGATCTTCAAGCTCGGCGAGGGGGCACTTCTCAAGACACCGACCGTTGCCGATCTGGTGGTCCAGGCAGGAGGGACGGTGTGGCTCTGCGGACCCATGAACGTGGTGCCGACGGCGCCGGTCCGAGGGCGGTGGCTCCCGGACCCGTGGAACCCTGACGATCACGCCGTGCCCCCGGAGCTTGCACCCTTCGCTCGCTTCGTGCGGGGCAACGTGCAGGAGCACACAAACCCGGCGCATCGACTCACCGTGCCCGCACAGCTCCGCTTCGGCGCCTTCATGTTGCGCCACGGCTTGTCGTTCGCCTCGCTCCGCGCAGCAGCTGGGCAGCTGGTGGGGGAGCGTCTGGGGCGACGCGAGCGTTGGCGGCGTGCGGCCCTGCTCGACCGCTTCCAGTGGGACCTGTTCCGGCACGAGCTTCGTGCTCTGCAGCCGGCCTTCGCGACGTACTTCTCGAACACCACGGCGCACTACCAGCACCTCTACTGGCGCTACATGGACCCGACGCCCTTCGACCTCAAGCCGTCCGCGGATGACGTGCGGAGGTTCGGTGAGGCCGTTCGATTCGGGTACGTCGAGATGGACCGCATCGTCGGCGATGCTCTCGCGCTCGTCGGCGACTCTTCGGCACTCGTTCTCTGCACCGCGCTGAGCCAGCAGCCGTACCTGTCGACGGATCAGGTCGGTGGAAGCCGCTTCTACCGGCCGAACGACATCGGCGGTCTTGTGGCCCGCCTGGGCGTGCACGGGGTCTTGAAGGTCTCGCCGGTGATGTCCGAGCAGTTCCACCTGTACTTTGCTTCGGAGGCCGACGCTGAGGCGGCTGCCGCGATCCTCGGCTCGGCGTCGGTCGGGAAGGTTCCCGCGTTCTCAGTACGGCGCGTAGGCGCAGACGTCTTCGCGGGGTTTGCCATCAAGCACGATCTCCCGTCCGAGGCGGAGATCCTCGTGGCTGCGACCGGGGCTCGCGTCGCAGTTGCGGCAGAGATGTACCGGAGTGAGACCCCGAAGAGCGGCTACCACCATCCTGCTGGGGCCTTCTGGGTTCGGACGCCTGGGGGGACGGGAGCGAACGGGGGCAGCGTGTCGCTGCAGGCCGTCGCACCAACTCTGCTGACACTTCTCGGCTTGGAGCCCGCGGAGTCGATGCGATGCCCGCCAGCCGACCTCGATCCGAGCGAGGTCGCGGGCAGCTGACCTGGCTGGCGCGCCGGTCCTCCTCCCGTCGGTAGGGTCGAGCACCATGCGGCGCAGGCGACTTCAGGTCACGGCCGCGGTGCTCGCGGTCTTCGCGCTGGCCGGCGCGCTAGTGCTGCTCAGGCGGGACGACGGGCCCAGGACGCGCGCCGACTACTGCGATCCGCCCGGTCTGGTGCATGCGGTTTCGGAAGCAACCGAGGATCCGCGCCGGGTGGCGCCCCGGTTCGTCCAACTCGCGCGGCTCGAGCGAGCCGTGGCGGCAGCCGTCGTCCCGGACGGTCGCATCTTCATCGCGGTGAAGGACGGACAGCTGTGGCAGCGGCCAGCCGACGGCGCTCCTCTGACCGTCGCCCTCGACCTGGCGGATGAGGTTGCGACGGGAACGGAACAGGGCCTGCTTGGGGTCGCTGCCCATCCCGATGGGGGCACGCTGTACCTGAACGTCACTCTCAGCGACGGCACCGCGCGGATCCTCGAGTTCTCGCTCACGCCGGACGGGGTGGACCCCGCGACGCGAAGGGAGGTGCTCGTCCTGCAGGACCCGCATCCGAGTCACAACGGCGGTCACATGGAGTTCGACGATCGGGGGATGCTCCTCGTCGGGATCGGCGACGGTGGCAACGGGGATCAGACCGGGGCCGCGCAGGACCTCTCGTCTTTGTTCGGCAAGATCCTGCGCATCGATCCACGCTCCACCGCGGAGGCCGCTTACGGGATCCCGCCCGACAACCCCTTCATCGGGGATGCGGGCTCTCGTGCGGAGATCTGGGCTTACGGCTTGCGCAACCCATGGGCGTGGAGCATCGATTCAGTCGCCGACGAGCTGTGGGTCGGTGACGTTGGACAGCTCTGCTTCGAGGAGGTGAGCCGGGGGGCGGATCGTGGGGCGGGAGCGAACTTCGGGTGGCCGTTCGCGGAGGGCGCCCACGAGTTCCAGGGCCCGGTTCTGGGCCTCGACGGCGAGCCCATCAGGTCGCTCGACCCGGTCGACCTTGGAGCCCCCCCGGACGACCTGGTCCCGCCGGTCTTCGAATACCGTCACGGTGACGCCGCTTGCTCGGTCATCGGCGGGGTCGTCTATCGGGGCGCAGCCGTGGCTGAGCTGCGCGGAACCTACCTGTGGGCCGACCTCTGCGAGCACGCCATCCACACACTCAGACAAGACGGCGACACTTGGCTGCTCGGCAGGTTGGATGGTGAGGTCCCGTTCGGCACCGTGTCGTTCGCCGAGGACTCCGAGGGCGAGGTCTACCTCGTGTCTCTGGAGGACGGCCTCTTCAAGATGACAGCTCCCTAGGGTCCACCGGGCCCGAGTGGTCCGTATCCTCGGGTTCGATGCTGCAACGTCCGCCCGCCAGCACGATCCCCGATGCGCCGGGCTCATACCAGTTCAAGGACGCCGACGGCCGCGTCATCTACGTGGGCAAGGCCAAGTCCTTGCGGCAGCGGCTGTCGAACTACTTCGCAAACCCGGCCTCGCTCCCGCCACGGACCGCCTCGATGGTTGCCGCCGCCGCGACGGTCGAGTGGATCCAGGTCGATACCGACGTCGATGCCTTGATGCTCGAGAACGAGCTGATAAAGCGCCACCAGCCGCGGTTCAACGTCCGGCTGCGAGACGACAAGAGCTACCCGTTCCTCGCCGTGACGCTCGATGACGAATGGCCACGCCCCAGGGTGATGCGCGGTCGGAAGCGCAAGGGAGTCAGGTACTACGGGCCCTACGGCCACGCCTATGCGATCCGCGAGACCCTGGACCTGCTCCTGCGCACGTTCCCGTTGCGCACGTGCTCGGACAACAAGCTCGCGTCGCACCAACGACTCGGACGGCCGTGCCTCCTCTTCCACATCGAGCAGTGCTCCGGACCGTGCGTCGGCGCTGTCACCAAGGAGGAGTACGACGACCACGTACGCCGTTTGCTCGCTTTCCTCGACGGTGACACGCAGCCAGTCGTCGATGAGCTGAAGGCCCGGATGGCCTCGGCGGCGTCCCAGCTCGAGTTCGAGCAGGCGGCGCGGCTGAGAGACCGACTTGCCGCCGTCACGAAGGCCATTGAGAAGCAGCAGATGGTCGCCGAACGCTCGGAGGACATCGACGTCATCGGGATCGCCGAAGACGAGCTGGAGGCCGCGGTCCAGGTCTTCTTGGTGCGCAGGGGACGCGTCGTCGGCCGCAAGGGGTTCATCGTCGACAAGGTCGAAGACCTCACCCGCGAGCAGCTCGTCGGAGACGTGATCGAGGGCCTATACGACGATCCGCCACAAGGGGTCCCGAAATCGGTTCTCGTCCCGACGTCGACGGACGACGACGAGCTCTACGAGGAGTGGCTGACATCGTTGCGTGGCTCGAGGGTGACGGTGCGAGTGCCGCAGCGCGGCGACAAGCGGGAGCTCCAGGAAACAGTCAGCAGAAACGCCAAGGAGGAGCTCGTGCGCCATCGACTGCGGCGCGCCAGCGACCACAACAGTCGTGCTCGCTCGCTGAACGAGCTCCAGGACCACCTCCAGCTGCCCGAGGCCCCGCTGCGCATCGAGTGCTACGACATGAGTCACATCCAGGGCAGCGACTACGTGGGTTCGATGGTCGTGATGGAGGATGCCCTGCCGCGGAAGTCCGAGTATCGCCGCTTCAAGATCAAGGGTGCGCAGGGGAACGACGACTTCGCGGCAATGGAGGAGGTGCTGACGCGGCGGCTCACCGCGTATCTGGCTGAGCGTCGCCGACCGCCGGGCGACCTCCCAGGCAAGTTCGCCTACCCGCCACAGCTGCTGCTGGTCGATGGGGGCAAAGGTCAGCTCTCCGTGGCGGTTCGCGTCCTCGAGTCACTGGGGCTGAGCGACGAGATCCCCGTGGCGTCGTTGGCGAAGCGCTTCGAGGAGGTCTACCTACCGGGGGAGCAGGATCCGGTCCGCATACCGAGGCAGTCGGAGGCCCTCTACCTGCTACAGCGGATCCGAGACGAGGCCCACCGATTCGCCATCGCATATCACCGTGAGCTGCGGGGCAAGCGCATGACGGTGAGCGTTCTCGACGGGATCCCCGGTCTGGGCCCGACACGCAGGAAGCGGCTTCTCAGGGAGCTCGGCGGCATCAACGCCGTGAAGGGCGCCTCGCTCGAGGACCTGATCGGCTTGAGCTGGTTGCCGGAGGCGGTGGCCGCTGCCGTCCACAGAAAGATCCACGGCCCGCGGTGAGCTCAGGCGGCCTCGCTGGGGCGTTGCCCCCGGCCGGGGTCCGAACGCAGAGCTGCGCCGATGGCCACCAGACCGACGGCTGAGGCAGCCACGAGGATCCAGCTGTGAGAGTCGCCGGTCAGGACGTTGGTCGCAAGGTCTCCGTCAGCCAATTGCTGAGTCCACACTCGAAGTGGGCGGGGATGGGAGGTGTCCACGGCGGGGGTCGTGACAGATGCAGCCCACATCCAACCGCCACCGAAGAGGGCGGCAATCGCACAGACGGCTGGAGCCCGCCGCCAGGCTGTGGCCAAGGGCAGCGCCAGGAGCGGTAGCGCCGGGATCAGGTAGCGCGGTCCCGGAGAGTCTCCCCCGAGGCCGTCGATCCCGGTCGACACGGCCACGAGCGCGACCAGAGAGCAGAGCGCCACCACGGCGTCGCGGCGGGCGCGGCCGCGCTCAGCTATCGCGACGCCAGCGCCGATCAGTGCGACCAGCACCAGCGGTGTCAACACCAGGAGCCCGCGACTTCCAACCAGGGCCTTGGTGATCTCATCTGCTCGCGGAAGCTGGAGGTTGTAGACGCCGAGTGCGCCTTGGCCTTCGAAGCTCTTGAGATGCCCCTGATAGGACGTCTCGAAGGGATCTCCGAAGGCCAACCAGTTGTAGGAGAGCATCGGCACCATCGCTACGGCTGCTCCGACGGTGAGGGCGATGGCAGACCGCCACATCATGTCGATCAGCACACTCGCGGTGATCACGACGGCGATGGCCGCCACCGTGTAGTCCGTGCCGATGCCGAGACCCAGCAGAGCCCCGGCCAAGCAGGCGTTCCTGCGAGGCGGAGCGCTGCCTGGGTTGTTCCGGAGCATCGCCCACGCGCCGATGACGAACAGTGCCGCGAGCACATGGCCGAACAGCCATCCGCCGAAGGGTTGGATCGTTGTGCCCAGCACGATCGCCGCCGCCACCGGTGTGGCGACGCCCGGCTGCGTGCGCGCGACGTGGCGCCTCACGACGATGGCCACAGCGGCGGCGGGAATCGTGGAGGACCAGAGCGTGACCCACCACAGCCCGTAGCTGGTGGCTTCATCGAAGCGTCCGCTGGCATATCCCGCGGGGAACGGATCGCCGCCGACCCAGCGGTACACCTGGTATGCGGGAGCCGCGAGCATCGGCTGGTATGGAGCCTTGTCGCTGTAGATGTGGCCGCCAGACCGAGCCTGATCGATGCCGAGATAGTCGGAGTACCGGTCCAGCTGGAGCGAGTGATCATCGATTGCCGCCACCGTCAGGAGGTAGCGAGAGGCTGGCTGCGACGACCAGTCGTGAACGACCAGTCCCATGACGAGCAGCAGCCCGCCAGCCAGGAGCAGCTCGACACGTCGGGACAAGGTGGCCAGCGCGGCGGCTGCCGCTGTGTTCGCCGGTGCTGCACTCACAGGAACAGCCGCGGCCACACGGCCGCCCAGGACACCAGGACGACTGCGCCCACGTAGTAGCCGACGCTGAGCCGGGTGCTCGTGGCCTGCGCGGCACCGAGCACCAAGAGCAGGGCCCCGAACCCTGCGACGGGCAGGAGCAGATACGTCGTGGCTGCAAACGCGATGAGGGAGCCATGCCTCATCCACCCCCTCGGCTTTGGCAGCGGCAAGAGGAAGGCGACCGCCACGGTCGTCTCTATCGCGACTCCCCACCACGTGAACGCGTTGGCGAGAAGTCGGTTGCGGCCCCCCTCGCGCAGGATGACCTCGCCCGACGACGCAGCAAGGTCAAGCGAGCGCAGAGCTTCATGGTTTACGTCCAGCGCGGCCTGCGTTGTGCCACCGATCAATCGCGCCACGGTTTCGAAGCGTCCGTCGAAGAGCAAGGAGTACCGGAAGAACGTGGCGTCGACGAACTCACCCGAACGGAGCTTCCAGGCCGCGGCGAAGGCGAACAGCGAACCAACGATGAACCGGGCCGATGTCGCAATCGTCGCTCGGGCGTCTCTTGCTCCCAGCCCCAGTGCGAGCGCCCCGCACCAGTAGGTGGTGACCACGATGTGATCGTCGATCGAGTGCCATGTCGCAAGCTGCCGCGCCCCCACGCCGATGAACAGAGCGCCCCAGAAGGCTGGGTGACGCAGTACGGGAGGGCGAGGGAGCGCAACAAGAGCGACGGCCGCGACAGCGACGAGCACGAGGATGTCGTCGTTGCTGTTGACGAGGAGCACCACCAGCGAGGCGCGCAGCAGGAGGAGGAGCGGATCTTCGTCGTGCGCGGCCATCAGCTGGCGCATCGCTCGCGTGGAAGTGGGAACGCCGGGCACGGTCACCGCGTGGCACTCCCCACCGTGAGGCGCTCCAGTCTCAGCCCGAGGGCGCCATCCGCGTCGCGCAGTCGCAGGCGGACCACCTCCACGGTCACTCGCAATGCGCCTTCAGCTCGCACGAGATCCATGACGGATCGCGCGAGCCCGTCAGCGTTCTCCCGCGTGGGGACCACGCGAAGACGTCGGGCGTCGTCGTCCAGATGGTCGGGGAGGACGACGCGGACATCGCCGTCGGGTCGGGTGACCGTGACGCGGACCATCCGGGACACCGTGTTGTCGTAGGTCGCGAACATCCCGAAGGTGACTCCCTGCCACGACGATTGGTCGAGCGTCACGGTGCGGTGCACGCCCAGCGAGGCGACCGCCACGAGCAGCACCGGGATGGCAAGGGAGCGGGCCCGGTCCCCCCACGACCGTGGGAGAGCCGTCTCCCAGTGCCGCGAGTGCTCCGCCATGATCAGTCGAAGGTACTGCCGAGACCCGCGGGTGCAGGGGCACGGTGCGATGCTGGCGGCGTGGAGGATCACCCCGCCGAGCGCAACGACCCTTGGGAGGCGCACGCGCGCTGGTGGCAGGACGGCTTCACGGAGGGGGCTGATCCCGAGTACGAGGAGCAGATCCTTCCGCTGGCCGCCGATCACCTGGCGGGTTGCGGGCGGGTCCTCGACGTGGGCTGCGGCGAGGGTCAAGTCGCTCGACTCGCGCTCGCTGTCGGCGCCACGGTCGCGATCGGAGTCGATCCAACCTGGGCTCAGGTCGCCGAGGCCCACCGTCGAAGCGGGGGCCCGCACTACGGACGGGCCGATGCCGCGAGGCTGCCCTTCGCGGGCGGACGCTTTGACGCCGTCGTCGCATGCCTGGTCTTCGAGCACATCCGCGACGTGGATCTCGCGATCGGGGAGGTCTCCCGTGTCCTACGGCCTGGCGGCCGATTTCTCTTCTTCCTGAACCACCCTCTGCTGCAGACGCCGAACAGCGGTTGGATCGATGACCAGATCCTGGACCCCCCGGAGCAGTACTGGCGCATCGGTCCGTACCTCGTAGAGGACCAGACCATCGAGGAGGTCGAGAAGGGAGTGTTCATCCCGTTCATCCATCGACCGCTGTCTCGGTACGTGAACGCGCTTGCCGATCACCGCTTGGTGGTCACTCGCATGGAAGAGCCCGCGCCCCCGGCCGGGTTCCTCGCTCGTGCCCCGGAGTACGCCCAGGCAGGAACCATCCCGCGGCTGCTCTTCCTCCGGGCCGAGAAGCAGTGAGCAGCGACCGCTAGCCTCGCCGCGACATGAGCGAGTTCGTGGTCATCACGGGGCTCTCCGGGGCTGGGCGATCGCAGGCGGCTGACGATCTCGAGGATCTCGGTTGGTTCGTCATCGACAACCTGCCAGCGGAGCTGATCCCCAAGGTGACCGAGCTCGTGCAGTCACCTGGCTCCTCCACGCCGCGGGTTGCGCTCGTCGTCGGAGTGGGTGCGCACCAGCCCGAGCTCCTGCCTGTGCTCGACGGTCTGCGTGCGGCCGGCGGCCGCGTTCGCCAGCTGTTCCTCGACGCCAGCACCGACGTGCTCGTACGCCGCTACGAGGGCACGAGGCGGCGTCACCCGCTGCTGATCGCGGGGGAGGGCCTGGCGGAGGCCATCGAGCGCGAGCGCGACCTCCTCGAGCCGGTGAAGGCAGTCGCTGACGTCGTGGTCGACACATCAGAGCTGAACGTCCACGAGCTCCACGACCGGATCATCGACCTCTTCGGCGAGGATCAGGTCGATAGCGGCATGCAGACGCGCATCGTGTCGTTCGGCTACAAGCACGGCCTGCCACTCGACGTCGACATCGTGCTCGACTGCCGCTTCCTGCCCAACCCCCACTGGGTCGACGAGCTGCGCCCGCTCACCGGCATCGATGAGCCCGTCAGACGCTACGTGCTCTCGCAGGCGGAGGCGCGGGAGCTTCTCACGCATCTCGACGATCTGCTCGGCACCCTTCTGCCTGGCTACGTCGCCGAGGGCAAGTCGTACCTGACCATCGCCTTCGGGTGCACGGGCGGGCGGCACCGCTCCGTGGTCATCGCAGAAGAGATCGCCAGTCGCCTGCGCGCGCGCGGCTTCGCCCCAACGGTCGTGCACCGGGACGTCGCCAAGTGAGCGGGCAGGGTCAGCGGGTCGTCGCGATCGGAGGCGGGCACGGCCTCGCTGTCACGTTGCGCGCCGTTGCCCCTTGGGCGGGGACCGTGACGGCTGTCGTGTCGACGGCGGATGACGGCGGCTCGACCGGCCGATTGCGGGAGTCCTGGGACGTGCCGGCGCTCGGCGACGCTCGGCGCTGCCTCAGCGCGCTCGCCGACCCGGATGACGTGTGGACGCGGGTGCTCGAACGGCGGTTCGACGTCGGCGAGCTGGCCGGTCATGCCGTCGGGAACCTGGTCCTGCTCGCGCTGGTCGAGGAGCTCGGCGACCTGCAGTCCGCCTGCGACGAGGTCGCCCGCGCCTACCGGATCGAGGCTCGCCGAGCGCGCGTCGTCCCCGTCACCGATGACGCCGTCGTGCTGCACGCCCGCACCACCTCGGGCGAGGTCGTGGTGGGCCAGGTCGCAGTCGCCGAGACTCCCGACCTGGCCGAGGTCTGGGTCGCCCCCGCCGGCACGGCGGCGTCACCGATCGCGATCGAGGCGATCCGCCAGGCCGACCTCGTGCTGCTCGGCCCGGGCTCCCTCTACACGAGCGTGCTCGCGGCGACGGTGGTTGGCGACATTCGAAATGCGCTGGCCGACACGTCGGCCCGCATCGCCTACATCGCCAACCTGCGCGCCGACGGGGCCGAGACGCGCGGATACGACCTGGCAGCCCACGTGGATGCGCTGCTCCGTCATGGCGTCGTGCCTGGTGTCGTGCTGGCGCACCCTGGTGCGGTGACGGCGGGGAAGGTCGATGTTGCCGTGGTCGAGGCAGAGGTCGCCGGCCCAAACGGCCTGGTGCACGATCCGGCGAGGCTCGGGCTCGCCATCCGGGCGCTGCTGCCCGAGGGAGCCTTGAGCCGGCGCTGATGTGCCCGGTCAACTGGAACCGCCGGGCGCGATCTGCTCGGATGGCCTCACCTGACCAACGACACAGGAGCACCTCGCGATGACCATCCGCGTCGGGATCAACGGCTTCGGCCGCATCGGCCGCAACTTCTTCCGGGCAGCCAAGCAGCGGGGCGCGGACATCGAGTTCGTGGCCGCCAACGACCTCGGCTCGAAGGAGCTGATGGCACACCTCCTGCGCTACGACTCCATCCTCGGCACGTGGGACGCCGAAGTCGCTGCGACCGACACCGGCATCAGCGTCGATGGTGTCGAGATCAAGATCCTCGCCGAGCGCGATCCCAAGGCGCTCCCGTGGGGCGACCTCGGCGTCGACATGGTGATCGAGTCCACCGGCATCTTCTCGAGCCGTGAGCAGGCGGCCATGCACATCGACGCTGGCGCCCCGTTCGTGATCGTCTCCGCTCCGTCGGCAGGCGCCGACGCGACGTTCGTGGTGGGCGTCAACGACGACTCGTTCGACCCGGCCCAGCACAAGGTCGTGTCCAACGCCTCATGCACCACCAACTGCTTCGTGCCGATGGTGAAGGTCCTCGACGACGCCTTCGGCGTCGAGAAGGGCCTCATGACCACGGTGCACGCCTACACGGGCACGCAGTCGATCGTCGACGGCCCCTCGAAGGACCTGCGGGAAGCCCGGGCCGCGGCCGTCAACATCATCCCCAGCTCGACCGGGGCCGCTCGCGCCACCAGCCTCGTGCTGGAGTCGATGAAGGGCAGGCTCGACGGCACGTCCCTGCGAGTTCCCGTCCCCGATGGCTCGATCACTGACTTCACCGGCGTGCTGTCTCGCGATGTCACAGTGGACGAGGTCAACGCGGCCTTCAAGGCGGCTGCCACGTCCGGTCCGCTGTCCAACGTGCTCGTCTACAACGACGCCCCGATCGTCAGCTCCGACATCGTCGGCTCGCCGGCGTCGTGCACCTTCGACGCTCCGATCACCATGGCGATCGGCAACATGGTCAAGGTCATGGGCTGGTACGACAACGAGTGGGGCTACTCGAACCGCCTGGTCGACCTGATCGAGATCACCGGCAACAAGCTCAAGGGGTGAGCCGGGTACCCGTCCTGGAAGACCTGCCGCCCCTGGCGGGCAAGCGGGTGCTGCTGCGCGCCGACTTCAACGTGCCCGTGCACGACGGCGCCATCACCGACGATCTGCGCATCCGCGCGGCTCTCCCGACGATCACCTGGCTCCAGCAGCAGGGAGCGACCGTCGTCGCCTGCACCCACTTCGGCCGCCCCAAGGGCGCGCCCGACCCCCGCTACTCGGTCGAGCCGATCCGACAGCGGCTGGCCGAGCTGGCGCCGGGTGTGGGGCTGCTGGAGAACCTGCGCTTCGACGCCGGTGAGGAGGGCAACGACCCCGCCTTCGTGGAGCGCCTCATCGACGGCTTCGACGCCTATGTCAACGACGCCTTCGGTGCCTCGCACCGGGCTCACGCGTCGATCGTCGGCCCGCCACAGCACCTGCCCTCGGCCGCCGGGCGCCTCCTTGCGAAGGAGGTCGATGTCCTGCTCGGCATGCGCGAGCACCCGAACCGGCCCTTCGTGGCAGTGCTCGGCGGGTCGAAGGTGAGCGACAAGCTGAAGGTCATCGAGGCCCTGCTCGGCGTGGCCGACGAGCTCCTCATCGGCGGCGGCATGTGCTTCACGTTCCTGAAGGCGCAGGGCCACCCCGTCGGTGACTCGCTCTGCGAAGACGACATGGTCGACACCTGCCGAGCGCTCCTCGAGCGGGGCGCCGCGATCCGACTGCCGTCCGACGTGACGGCGCTGGGTCCGGGTGGCGTGATCGGCGAGCCATCGGGGGGCGGTGAGGTGCGCCAGATGGGCTCATCGATCCCGGATGGCTGGAAGGGCCTCGACATCGGCCCGGGCTCGGCGGCCGAGTTCTCCGACGCCATCCTCGATGCGCGCACCGTCTTCTGGAACGGCCCAATGGGCGTGTTCGAAGACCCCCGCTTCGAGGGCGGCACCCGCACCGTGGCCCAAGCCGTAGCGGACAGCACTGCCTTCACCGTCGTCGGGGGCGGCGACTCGGCGGCAGCGGTGGCGCAGTTCGGCTTGGCCGACCGCATCGATCACATCAGCACCGGCGGGGGAGCGTCACTGGAGCTCCTCGAGACCGGCGACCTCCCCGGCCTGGCGGCCCTGAGGCACGACCTGTCAGGAGCGACGAGATGACCAAGGCAGGCCTCCGGAAGCCGCTCATCAGCGGCAACTGGAAGATGCACCACAACCACTTCGAGGCACTTCAGCTCGTGCAGAAGCTGAGCTACCTGCTCACCGCTGCGGACCACGAGGCTGTCGACGTGTCGGTGCACCCACCGTTCACCGACCTGCGCACCGTGCAGACCTACTTCATGAGCGAGAAGGAGATCATCCCGATCGCGCTAGGCGCCCAGCACTGCCACTTCGAGCAGAAGGGCGCCTTCACCGGCGAGGTCTCGGCTCCCATGCTGGCCAAGCTCGACGTCCGCTACGTGATCGCCGGCCACTCCGAGCGACGGGAGCTGTTCGGTGAGACCGACGAGACGGTCAACGCCAAGGTCCGGGCGATCCTCGCGGCCGAGATGACGCCGATCCTGTGCTGCGGCGAGACGCTCGCAGAGCGTGAGGCCGACGCCACCGAGGCGAAGGTGCGCGATCAGGTGGAGGCCGGCCTGGCCGGTCTCACGGCCGACCAGGTTGCCTCGATGGTGATCGCCTACGAACCGATCTGGGCCATCGGCACAGGTCGCACCGCGAGCAGCGAGGACGCCCAGGCCGTCTGCGCCCTCGTTCGCCAGGTCGTCTCGGGAGCAGCAGGCGAGGAGGCCGCAGCCGCTCTGCGGGTTCAGTACGGGGGCTCCGTGAAGCCGACCAACGCGGCCGAGCTGATGGCACAGCCCGACATCGACGGCGCGCTCGTCGGCGGGGCGAGCCTCGAGGCCGAGGAGTTCGCTCGCATCGTCCAGTACCGCCTCTGACCCGGGGCTCCCACCCCTCCGCGATCGATGCTGGTACCGTCGATGTCGGTTCATGCACGGGGTCTCTCACGTCCTCACGTATGACCAAGCGCCATTCCGGGGAGGGCATTCCGCCAGGTACCCGGCAGGCGTCCTGTCCACGCCATGAGGAGGTCCATCAGGTGAGACTCAAGCGCAGGGGCGTCAAGCTCTTTGCCCTCGTCCTCGGGCTGTCGCTCGTTGCTGCTGCTTGCGGCTCCGACGACGACCCGGAGGCAACCGACGGAGGTACCGCGACCACCGAGGGCTCCGCTGGTGTCGCCGGCGGCGACTTCATCGACCTCGGCACGATCGTCGGCGACCCGTTGGAGCACATCGACCCAGCGCTCAACTCGACGCTGGACGCCTACCAGATCATCAACGCGATGTATGACGGCCTGACCGACATCAGCACGGAGGATCCGGACAACCCCGAGATCGTTCCGCACGTTGCCGAATCGTTCGAGGCGAATGATGACGCCTCGGTCTGGACCTTCACGATCCGGGAGGGCCAAGCGTTCGACAGCGGCGAGGAGATCCTGCCCAGCACGTTCCAGAACTCCTGGGAGCGGGCAGCCGACCTCGCCGGCGACTACAGCTACCTCCTCGGCTTCATCGACGGTGGCACCGAGCGACTCGACGGCACGGCCGACACCATCAGTGGGATCGAGGCCGACGACGAGGCGATGACGCTGACCGTCACCCTCGACGCCCCCTACTCGAACTTCCACGCGGTGGCCGGCTTCCAGCTCTTCATGCCCGTCCCGCAGGAAGCGATCGACGCAGGCGCCGACTGGGAGAACCAGGTCATGTTCGGCAACGGGCCCTACAAGATGGAGTCCGCCCGCAACGACCAGGCGATCAAGCTCATCAAGAGCGACTCCTGGACCGGTGACTACAACCAGGAGACCTGGGATGACCGGCTCGACTCGATCGAGTTCCGGGTGACGGCTGACCCCGACACCTCCTACAACTCCTTCGAGGCCGGCGAGGGTCACAACGCCAACATCCCGCCTGCCCGCGCAGCCGAGGCAGACGAGAACTACGGCACGACGCTCGACGTCTCCATCCTCGGCTCGTACCACTGGGTCCTCGACACAGAGGAGGGACCGCTCGCGGGCGAGGAGAACCTCAAGCTACGGCAGGCGATCTCGTCTGCGATCGACCGTGACGAGATCAACGAGGCCGTCTACAGCGGCACCCGCACGTCTGCGACGGGCGTCACCCCGAACGGCATCCCCGGCTTCGCCGAGGGCCTCTGTGAGTACTGCACGTTCGACCTCGAGCAGGCACAGACGCTCTTCGACGAGTGGAAGGCCGAGGGCAACGAGCTCACCGAGCCCATCCCGCTGCAGTTCAACGCCGATGCCGGTCACGAGCCCGTGGCTCAGATCGTCATCAGCAACCTGGCGGAGATCGGCATCGAGGCCGTGGCAGAGCCCATGCCCGGGGAGACCTACTTCTCGGATCTGGCTGACGGCGCATGCAAGGCGATCTGTCGGGCCGGTTGGTTCGCCGACTACCCGACGTACGACAACTTCATGTACGACCTGTTCCACTCCGACTCGATCGGTGGCAACAACCTCGGCGTCTTCAACAACGAGGAGTTCGACGCTCTGATCGACGAGGCCAAGCAGACGACAGACGCCGACGAGCAGGCCCAGCTCTTCCAGGACGCCGAGAAGATCCTCCTCAACGAGGACACCGGTGTCATCCCGATGAACTGGTACCGCGGCGACTACGCCTACAGCGACGAGATCGCCAGCTTCCCGCAGACCAACTTCGGTCTGATCATCTGGGAGCAGGTGGCATTCGCGGAGTGATTCCCATTCGATGAGGTGACTCTGGGTCGGGGGTGGGGGGGGGCTTCGCCCCCCCCCGACCTGCCTCTGGAGATCAACGCAATGACCGCATACATCACTCGTCGCCTCCTCCTCATCGTCCCGACGGTCTTCGTCGCGCTGTCCTTCCTGTTCTTCCTCTTCTTCGCTCTGCCCGGCGACCCTGCCAACCTCATCGCCGGCGGGGCTGACCGGGTCCCCGACCCGGTGCAGATCCAACAGATCACTGAGCGCTATGGCTTCGACGATCCGCTCGTCGTGCAGTTCGCCAACTACTGGGAGCGGACGCTTCAGTGGGACTTGGGCGAGTCGTACCAGACCAGCCGCAGCGTCAACGATGTCCTCGGAGAGCGAGCGGTCAACAGCCTTCGCCTCGCCATCTGGGCCGTGATCATCGAGGTCGTGGTGGGCATCGCGGTCGGGCTCGTGTCAGCCATCCGGCGCTACTCCTTCTCCGATCGCCTCACGACCATCGTCACGGCCGGCGCCTCCGCAGTGCCCGTCTTCGTGCTCGGCTTCATCCTCCAATACGGCTTCGCAGTCGTCCCCAACCTGAACGACTGGCCGGAGTGGGCCGCGCTGCGCACCTCGCGGATCGGTCCCGACAGCTGGGCCTTCTTCTTCATCCCCACGGGCGAGCAGTGGCGCTACTTGATCCTCCCGGCCGTCACGCTCGCGTCGGTCTCCACCGCCCTGGCTGCGCGCATGACGCGCGGGTCGATGCTCGAGGTGCTTCGAGCGGACTACATGCGCACAGCACGTGCCAAGGGCCTGCGCGAGCGCGACGTCGTGGCCCGCCACGGGCTCCGTAACGCAATGCTGCCGGTCATCACCCTCATCGGAATCGACTTCGGAACCGTCATCGGATCGGCTGTGCTCACCGAGACGGTGTTCTCCTGGCCCGGCCTCGGCTCAGCCATCGCGGAGTCGGTGCAGGAGCGCGATCTGCCCATCACCCTCGGGCTCACCCTCGCAGTGGTGATCGCGTACTCGGTGATCAACCTCCTCGTCGACCTCTCCTACGCCTGGTTCGATCCGCGGATCCGGCTCGGCGAAGGGGAGGCGACGTGAGCACGCTGGGGCGCGCTGGCCCCGCATCCGAGCTCGAGGCCACCGAGCCCGGTGGCGGTGACCTTCTTGCTGCCGTTGGTGCGGCGCGCCCGTTGCGGAAGGACGTCTGGCGGCGGTTCAAGCGCAACCACCTGGCTATGGTCGGCTTGGTCATCCTCGTCGTGCTCGTCCTGGTGGCAGTGTTCGCGCCGCTGATCGCCCCCTACGGCATCAGCGAGCGAGACTCCGGCCACTTCCGTGAGGGCCCTTCGATGGACCACTACTTCGGTACCGACACGATCGGTCGTGACGTCTTCAGCCGGGTCGTCTTCGGCGCCCGAGTCTCACTGAAGATCGGCATCGCGGCCACGTCGATCGCACTCGTCATCGGGCTTCTGCTCGGGGCGACCGCCGGCTTCTTCGGTGGCCTCCTCGACACGTTGATCATGCGCCTCACCGATGTGTTCCTGGCGATTCCGTACATCGTTCTGGCAGTAGCGATCGCCTCAGTGTTCGGGAGGAGCGAGAGCACTGTCATCCTCGTGCTCGGTCTTACCGGATGGCTGGGGATCTGTCGGATCGTGCGGTCGAGCTTCCTCTCACTGAAGCAGCTCGAGTACGTGGAGGCGGCCACGGCGCTCGGCTACTCGAAGTGGCGGATCATGTTCCGTCACATCCTTCCGAACGCCCTGCAGCCGATCATTGTGTACGGCACCATCGCCGTCGGGAGCGTCATCCTCTCCGAGTCGGCGCTGTCCTTCCTCGGCGTCGGGCCGGCCGAACCCACGCCGGCCTGGGGACTGATGGTGTCGGACGGGAAGAGCCTGCTGCCGGTCGCCCCTCACCTGCTCTTCTTCCCGGGCATGGCGATCTTCGCCACCGTGCTCGCCTTCGTCTTCGTGGGCGACGGCCTTCGAGACGCACTGGATCCGAAGCTGAAGTGAGGCCCCAGACCCTCTCACACGCCGAGGTCCTGCTCTCGGTCAGGGACCTCCACGCCGGGTTCTCCACTGACGATGGCCGGGTCCGCGCGGTCGATGGGGTGTCCTTCGACGTCCACCGCGGTGAGGTCTTCGCGATCGTGGGCGAGTCGGGCTCGGGCAAGTCGGTCACCGCGATGACGATCCTGGGCCTCATCCCGACGGTGGAGGTGAGCGCAGGCGAGATCATCTGGCGGGGCCGCGATCTGCTCACCGTCGGGGACGAGGAGCGCCGCAAGGTCCGCGGAGGGGAGATCGCGATGATCTTCCAGGACCCGCTCACCGCTCTGAACCCGGTGCACACCGTGGGGCGCCAGATCGGTGAGATGGCACGCATCCACAGTGGCCTGAACAAGAAGCAGGCCTTCGAGCGAGCCATTGAGATGCTCGATCTCGTGGGCATCCCGGAGGCCCGCAAGCGGGCCCGCATGTACCCGCACGAGTTCTCTGGAGGCATGAGGCAGCGGGCGATGATCGCCATGGCCATCACCTGCAAGCCCGACCTGCTGATCGCCGACGAACCAACCACGGCGCTGGACGTGACCGTGCAGGCTCAGGTGCTGGAGGTTCTGGTCGACATCAAGGACGAGATCGACTCAGCGATAATCCTCATCACGCACGATCTCGGCGTTGTCGCCGGTCTGGCCGACAACGTCATGGTCATGTATGCGGGTCGCTCCGTGGAGAAGGGCAACACCAGCGAGATCTTCTACGAGTCGCGCCATCCGTACACGCTGGGCCTCCTTGCCAGCCTGCCCCGGCTGGATGACACGGGAGACGAGCCGCTGGTCCCCATCAAGGGAGCGCCGCCCTCGCTGATCCAGCTGCCGCCCGGGTGTGCCTTCCATCCGCGCTGTCGCTTCGCCGAGCTCCCGGGTCTGTGCGACACGAGCGTTCCCGAGCTGCGCCTTGTCGCAGGGGAGTCCCACATGGCCGCGTGCCACTACGCGGAGACTCTCGAGAACGTCGACGTGGACGCCCTGCGAGCCCAGGTGGAAGAGCACGAGCTGATCGAGGCAGACACGTTGGGTGAGACGTGATCGCCAGCAGCGACGCCCCGTCGACCGGAGTAGCGGCGACGCAGCCGGATGCGTTGCTCGTCGCAAGCGATCTGGTCAAGGACTTCCCGATCCGGGGTGGCGTGCTGGGTCGCACGGTCGGCAAGGTCTCCGCAGTTGCTGGGGTGTCGCTCCACGTGAATCGGGGCGAGAGCCTCGGTCTCGTCGGTGAGTCGGGTTGTGGCAAGTCGACAACAGGGCGCCTCCTGCTGAACCTGATCCGTCCCACGGGAGGCGAGGTCACCTTCGACGGCAAGTCGCTCACGTCGCTGAAGGGCCAGGAGCTGGCCAAGATGCGCCGCCGGTTCCAGATCGTCTTCCAGGATCCCTACGCATCTCTGAACCCCCGGAAGACGGTCGGTTCAACGCTCGCCGAACCACTCAAGGTCCACTTCGGCTGGAAGGACCATCTGGTCCAGGACCGTGTGCAGGAGCTCCTGAAGATCGTTGGTCTGTCATCCGAGCACGCCAACCGCTTCCCGCACGAGTTCTCGGGCGGTCAGCGTCAGCGCGTGGGCATCGCTCGCGCGCTTGCGCTTCAGCCCGAGCTGATCGTGCTCGACGAGCCGGTGTCTGCACTCGACGTGTCGATCCAGGCGGGCGTCGTGAACCTCTTGGAGATGCTGCAGGACGAGCTCGGGCTCGCCTACGTCTTCATCGCACACGACCTGAGCGTCGTACGCCACATCTCGGACAGGGTGGCGGTGATGTACCTGGGCAAGATCGTCGAGGAGGGGACGCGGGACGAGATCTACGGCAAGTCGGGTCACCCTTACACGCAGGCACTCCTGTCGGCCGTCCCGCTGCCCGACCCCCGCCGCGAGCAGGCTCGCGAGCGGATCATCCTGCAGGGGGACGTCCCCTCGCCGGCCGACCCGCCCTCGGGTTGTCGCTTTCGCACTCGCTGCTGGAAGAAGCTGGAGCTCGAGGCCGCCGGGTCCGACACCTCGGCGTGCTCAGAGCAGGAGCCGGCTCTCGAGCCTCGCGACATCGGGCACCCGGTGGCGTGTCACTTCGCTTCACGACATCAAGCAATCTGACCGCCTTCAGATCCGGCGGCGCCCCCTGGTAGCGTTCCGGGGCCCGCAGGCCGTAACCCAGGAGTCAGCTCCCGTGCTCACCAACATCGTCATCGGGATCCACCTCATCGTGTCGGCCATGCTGATCGGGCTGGTGCTGCTCCACAGCGGCAAGGGCGGCGGGCTCTCCGACATGTTCGGTGGCAGCGTGGGCAGCACAGCGCTCGGATCGGCCGCTGCAGAGCGCAACCTCGACCGCATCACCGTGGTCGTCGCACTGGTCTTCGTCTTCACCACCACCGGCCTCGCCTTCCTGCTCGACTGACTGATGCGGGCCGCTGAGCGGACGATCAGGGTCGCCGGCTCACCCCTGCTCGCGCTGGCGCTGCTCGGCGCTGCCTGCTCCGGAGGAGGCGACGGCGACCCGAGCTCGACCACCTCGCGGGCGTCGGGCGAGGTCGTCGACGGCGGCACCGTGCGCCTCGGCTTGGCGAGCCAGATGCAGCCCGATCCGGTGCTCGTCGATCTGTCCTCGCCGGCGGAGATGCTTGTGATCGACCTGCTCCATGATGGCCTGACCGCTCTGGGTGACGACGGGCGGCCGGTCCCCGCCCTGGCGGCTGAGTGGGAGCCCGACGAAGCCCTCAAGACCTGGACCTTCGAGCTCGATCCCGACGCCACCTTCGCCAGCGGGCGCCAGGTGACCGCAGAAGACGTCGTGGCCTCGCTGGAGCGGATGGCGAAGGGTGGAGACTCCTCCCTGCCCGCCCTGCGCCTGGAGACGATCAGCGGGTTCAGGGCGTTCGTCGACGGCACCGCGGAGCACCTCGCCGGTCTCACCGCGCCCGACGCGAGCACCGTGAAGGTCGCCCTCGACAGCCCGCTAGGGGTGCTGCCGGTGATCCTTGCCAGCCCGCTCTACGGGGTGGTCGACGTCGGGTCGCTCGATGAGGCGTCGGCAGGTGGGGCGCGGCTGGCCGACCTCGATCTGAGCGGTGGGTGGGCAGTCGAGTCAGCCGAGGACGACGCCATCATGCTCGAGCGGCGTGAGGGAACGCCGGGGCACCTCGACATGGTTGAGCTGTCGGCATACGAGGGCGCTGAGGCGGCGTACGACGCCTTCGACGAAGGCGATGTCGACTGGGCCCTGGTGCCGGTCGAGCGCTACGCGGACGCCGTGGAGGAGCATGGCGACGACGCCTTCAGCCCCTTCCACGCCGAGCTGTTCTTCGGGATGCGGGTGACGGCTGGGCCGCTCGCCAACATCGAGCTGCGCAAGGCGATCGCGGCGTCGATCGACCGCCAAGCGATCGTGGAGGCGGTCTATCCAGACCTGGCCGCCCCGCTCGACGCCGTGGTGCCTGACGGGGTGACGGGCCACGACCCGAATCCGTGCGACGAGTGCGGCCACGACCCGGAGCGTGCGAAGTCCCTGGTGGCGGCCGCCTTCCCCGACGGCAACGTTCCGTCCGTGGCGATCGACTTCGACGAGTCGGCCGCCCAGGAGGCCATGGCGGCCATCCTGGCCAAGGGCCTGCAGGACGCCGGCATCCCCTCCGAGCTGCGCCCGAAGCCGCTCGAGGAGTACAAGCGCTTCGTAGTGTCCGGTGCTCAGCAGCTGTTCAGCTTCGGATGGATCGGCGTCTACGACTCGCCGGACGCCTACCTGGCTCCGCTGTTCGGCTCGGCTGCCGACGACAACCTCACCGGCTTCGGGTTGGAGAGCGTCGACGCGGCTCTGGCGGCCGCCCGCGCCAGCACCGACGCGCCGGCGGCGGCACGGCACTGGGGCAACGTCGAGCGCCGCGTCCTGGCCGATGCCGTGGTCGTGCCGATCGCCCAGTTCCGCACGCAGGCGGTCCTGGGGGAGCGCGTCCAGGGCTTCGCGCACGCGGTCGACGGAAGTGTCGACTGGTCCACCGTCTGGGTGAGCGACGGGGCCTGAGCACGTCTCGCGCTGGTTCGCCCCGCTCGCGACCCACCGGTACACTGCCGAACTCCACGAGCGGTCGTGGCGGAACTGGCAGACGCGCAGCGTTGAGGTCGCTGTGGGAGTAATCCCGTGGAGGTTCAAGTCCTCTCGACCGCACCACTCAGAGGTCTCAGGGTTGTGGGTTTCGTTGTGGCCTTCCGGTGGACAACGCTGCGAACTCTGGGGAAAACGAAAAAGGTTGGTGGACAACCCTGTGGATCTCGCATTCACCTATTGACGCCCTGGCGGGCGTGGTCCAAAGTCGCCGTTACCGCAACGGAACGGAGCGGTGAGCGACCGGGGGATGACCTGAGGCTTCGGCCGACGGAGACCCGCCGGAAGCGCACCGAGACCACCTGAGCGGGAGGACGAGACATCCACCGTCCGCTCGGCAGGAGAGGCGAGAGCCACTCAGGTGGAGCGGCCCGCCAGGTGGCGAAGGGGAGACCCGGAGCGAACCAGCGGGAGGCGGTCTGAGCACCTCGGTGCAAAGGCCGACAACGGCCATCGCCCGCCAGAGCTTCGGCTCCGACGGGCGATGTGAGTGATCGGAACGAGGGTAACCCCTCGCGAAGGTCGCTTGGTGGATCCTCAGCCGATTGGTGGCCCCGGCCGCCGATCAGCTTCGGCTGATCTGGCGCCGGGGTCGCCGCCTTTTTCGCCTCGGCTGCCGGCGGAGCAGCCGCCGACCGGGCAGGTTCAGGCAGCCGCGTCCTGCGAGCTCAGCGAGTGGAACTCGGCCAGCACGTCCTTGCCGTTGGGGCGCTGGAGGCACCAGTGCTCCACCTCGCCGAGCACGGCCTTGCGAGTCTGCTGGCGGCCGGCACCGAGCGACGCATCGAGCGCCTGGTTCCACAGCGTGCCGATCATCTTCTCGCCCGGGTGCTTCTTGCCGGTGGCGCCGATCCAGGTGCGGTCGCGCATCTCCGTGAGCGCCGTCTTGAGGTAGCCGACGTGCGGTGTCTCATCTGCACGGATGTAGGCGACGAGGTCGGCGGCCTTGCCCTCACCGGCCACGAGGGCAGGGTCGGACAGCCACTCCGACGCCCAGGCGAAGGTGTGGAAGGCCTGCACCTCGATGAGGAGCACGCGGATCATCAGGTTGGCGATCAGCTCGAGGTTGACGTCGACGTCGTCGGGGAGCGCTCGCTCGAGCACGGGCCCACCTGGCGGGCCGGACTGGCCGAACCCCATTCGCTCGAGCATGGCATCGACGTCGATCTTGGCGGTCGGGTGCTCGAAGGCGACATCCCGGGCGGCGAACCACATGTCCTTGTGCCCGGCCTCTTCCTCCCAGCCGGCCTCGTCGCGTCCGTGAGCCTCGAAGAGCCCCTTGCCCAGATGGTCGATGCCGGTGCCGCGGATGTCCTCCTCGAAGTGGACCTGCATGTCACCGGGCTGCAGCAGCCGGATGTTGGCGCCGAAGCCCTCGACGGTCCCGATGCGTGTCAGCGTGGCGATGAGCGGCTCGGGGACGCCGGCGGTGATCAGGTGGCGGGCCTGCGCTGTGTTCGGGAAGTGCTCGGGCCACGTCTCGAGCGGCACGTGCATGATCTCGGTGCCGAAGGTGCGCCTGTGCTGCTCCTGCCAGGCCTCGATGGCCGGCACCCGGTGCAGCGTGCGAGGGGACACGTAGGTGCCACCGTCGTCGAAGCCGCCGTGGCAGCGCACGCCGCCGGCGATGAGGGGCTCGCTGACCTCGTGGGAGGCGAGCAGCTCGGCTTCGGTGAAGGTGACCTGGTCCGTCGTCATCGGTTTCCCCCTGGGTGCCCGCGCCGCTGCGGGCGCTTTCGAACCGTATCTGCACTGTCAGTGCAAGTAAAGGTGAAGGGTGTCACTCCAGGGCGCCGGCCGGGCGGATGGGGGGCCCAGCGGGGCTCGCTCGTAGGATGGTCCGCCCCCCTTCCGGAAGGACCTTCGTGGAGCTCCGCTCTGACCTGCGCAACGTGGCGATCGTCGCTCACGTCGACCACGGCAAGACAACCCTCGTCGACAAGATGCTCTGGCAGTCCGGGGCCTTCCGAGCCAACCAGGACGTGGCCGAGCGCGTCATGGACTCGATGGACCTCGAGCGGGAGAAGGGCATTACGATCCTCGCCAAGAACACCTCGGTCACCTACGGCGACGTGAAGATCAACATCATCGACACGCCCGGGCACGCCGACTTCGGCGGCGAGGTGGAGCGGGGCCTGTCGATGGTCGACGGCGTGCTCCTGCTGGTCGACGCCTCCGAGGGGCCGTTGCCGCAGACGCGCTTCGTGCTCCGCAAGGCCCTCGAGGCCGACCTGCCGGTCGTGCTCGTGGTGAACAAGGTCGACCGGGCTGACGCCCGCATCGCAGAGGTGGTGCATGAGGTGGAGGAGCTGTTCCTCGACCTGGACGCCGGCCTCGATCAGCTCGACTTCCCGATCGTGTACTGCGTGTCGCGGGAGGGCAAGGCATCGCTCGACCGGCCCGCCGACGGCGCCGGCCTGCCCGAGGGCGCCACGCTGAAGCCGCTCCTCGACCTGCTGATCGAGCGCATCCCGGCACCGGCCTACGACCCTGGAGCACCGCTGCAGGCGCTTGTCACCAACCTCGACTCCTCGCCGTACCTGGGGCGCGTGGCGCTGTGCCGCGTCGTCAACGGGCACCTCCGCAAGGGCGACACGGTTGCCTGGTGCCGTGCTGATGGGAGCACCGAGAGGGCCAAGATCTCCGAGCTGTTCATCACCGAGGAGCTCGAGCGGGTTCCCGCCACCGAGGTCGGACCCGGCGAGATCATCGCCATCGCCGGCATCCCGGAGATCACGATCGGCGAGACGCTCACCGACCCCGACGACCCGCGGCCGCTCCCCGTCATCCACATCGACGAGCCCAGCCTCTCGATGACGATCGGCATCAACACGTCGCCGCTGGCCGGCAAGGAGGGCACCGCCCTGACCGCGCGCCTCGTGAAGGGGCGCCTCGACCGCGAGCTGGTCGGCAACGTCAGCATCCGTGTGCTGCCGACGGAGCGGCCCGACACGTGGGAGGTGCAGGGCCGCGGGGAGCTGCAGCTGGCGGTCCTCGTCGAGATGATGCGACGCGAGGGCTTCGAGCTCACGGTCGGCAAGCCGCAGGTGCTGACCAAGGAGATCGACGGCAAGGTGCACGAGCCGGTCGACCGCCTCACGATCGACGTCCCCGAGGACTACCTCGGCGTCGTCACCCAGCTGCTCGCCCTGCGCAAGGGGCGCATGGAGCAGATCATCAACCACGGCACTGGCTGGGTCCGCATGGAGTATCTCGTGCCGGCCCGGGGTCTGATCGGGTTCCGCACCGAGTTCATCACCGAGACCCGCGGCACCGGGCTCCTGCACCACGTCTTCGAGCGCATGGAGCCATGGGCGGGCGAGATCAAGGGCCGGCCCAACGGCTCGCTGGTGGCCGACCGCACCGGCCCCACCACCGGCTTCGCGCTGATGGCGCTGCAAGACCGCGGCGTGATGTTCGTCGGGCCGGGTGTGCCGGTCTACGAGGGGATGATCGTGGGTGAGAACTCCCGCTCGGATGACATGGACATCAACCCGACCAAGGAGAAGAAGCTCAACAACATCCGCTCTTCCACGGCCGATGCCTTCGAGAAGCTGATCCCACCGCGCACGCTGTCGCTCGAGCAGGCCCTAGAGCTCATAGCTGAGGACGAGTGCGTCGAGGTCACACCCACCAGCGTGCGCCTCCGCAAGGTGATCCTCGACCAAACAGTGCGAGCGAGAACTGCGAAGCGCGCGAAGACCCAGGACTAGAAGAGCCAGGGGAAGGCGGACCAATCGGGCTGGCGCTTGTCGAGGAAGGCGTCGCGGCCTTCCTGCGCTTCGTCTGTCATGTAGGCGAGGCGGGTCGCCTCGCCGGCGAAGACCTGCTGGCCGACCAGGCCGTCGTCGATCAGGTTGAAGGAGAACTTGAGCATGCGCTGGGCGGTCGGGCTCTTGCCGTTGATGCGGGCCGCCCACTCGAGTGCGACGTGCTCCAGATCGGCATGGGGCACGACCGCGTTGACCATGCCCATGCGGTGAGCGTCGTCGGCCGAGTACTCGTCGCCGAGGAAGAAGATCTCCCGAGCGAACTTCTGGCCCACCTGGCGGGCCAGGTAGGCGGAGCCGAAGCCACCGTCGAAGCTGGCGACGTCAGCGTCGGTCTGCTTGAAGCGGGCGTGCTCGCGGGACGCGAGCGTGAGGTCGGCCACCACGTGGAGGCTGTGGCCCCCGCCGGCCGCCCAGCCGGGCACGACGCAGATGACCACCTTGGGCATCATGCGGATCAGCCGCTGCACCTCGAGGATGTGGAGGCGGCCCGTCCGGGCCGGGTCGATGGTGGCGGCGGTGTCGCCCTCGGCGTAGCGGTAGCCGTCCTTGCCCCTGATCCGTTGGTCGCCCCCGGAGCAGAAGGCCCAGCCGCCGTCCTTGGGTGAGGGCCCGTTGCCCGTCAGCAGCACGCAGCCGACATCCGGGCTCTGGCGCGCGTGATCGAGCACCCGGTACAGCTCGTCAACCGTGGAGGGCCGGAAGGCGTTGCGCACCTCCGGCCGGTCGAAGGCCACCCGAACGGTGCCGTGCGCTTTGGCCCGGTGGTAGGTGATGTCGCTGAGCGAGAAGCCGGGCACTGCGTCCCATGCGGCCGCGTCGAAGATCTCGGAGACCATGCGGGGCAGCGTAGGACGTCGTCCTACGCTGCCCGGATGGAACATCGACGACTGGGCCGGTCCGGCCTGAAGGTGAGCGTGCTGTCCTTCGGATCCTGGGTGAGCTTCGGCAACCAGCTGGACGTGGGCCGGGCCCGTGACTGCCTCGAAGCGGCGCACGAGTCCGGCGTGAACTTCTACGACAACGCCGAGTCCTACGCCGGGGGCGAGTCCGAGCGGATCATGGGTGAGGCGATCCGCGATCTCGGTTGGGCCAGGGAGACCTACGTGGTGTCCACCAAGCTGTTCTGGGGGATCACGGAGAACGTCAACACCAAGAACACCCTCAACCGCAAGTACCTCCTGCACGCCATGGACGGCTCGCTGCGCCGCTTCGGGCTCGACTTCGTCGACCTCGTCTTCTGCCACCGGGCCGACCCGGAGACGCCCATCGAGGAGACGGTCTGGGCCATGTCAGACCTGATCGATCGCGGCAAGGCCCTCTACTGGGGCACGTCGGAGTGGTCGGCCGACGAGATCCGCGCCGCCTGGGACATCGCCGACAAGCGCAACCTCCACAAGCCGGTGATGGAGCAGCCGCAGTACAACATCTTCGAGCGCAAGCGCGTCGAGCGGGAGTACGCCCGCCTCTACGAGGACATCGGTCTCGGCCTCACCACGTGGAGCCCGCTGGCCTCCGGCCTGCTCACGGGCAAGTACATCGACGGCATCCCCGAAGGCAGCCGAGCCACGCTCCCCGGCTACGACTGGCTCGCCGACGTGCTCACCGACGAGTCGCGCAACGCCAAGGTCAAGCAGCTCGCCGGCATCGCTGACGAGCTCGACTGCACGCTGTCGCAGCTTGCTCTCGCCTGGTGCGTCCGGAACCCTCACGTCTCGACGGTCATCACCGGCGCCAGCCGGGTCGAGCAGGTGCACGAGAACATGGGCGCCCTCGATGTGGTCCCCAAGCTGACCGACGAGGTCATGGCCCGGATCAAGGCCGCCAGCCGCTAGTCAGACGTTGTAGAACGGGGGCGTGGAAGCCGTCGTCATCTACGAGAGCCTCACCGGGAACACCGCCAAGGCGGGCCATGCCATAGCCGCGGGCCTCAGCGCGCAGGGCTTACCCACCCAGGCCTATCCGATCACGAAGATCGACTACCAAGCGCTGGCGGACGCGAGCCTGGTGGTGGTCGGCAGCTGGGTAGACGGCCTGCTGTTCGTCGGGCAGCGCCCCGGCCGGCTGAGCCGGATCACCTCCATGCCCGCCCTGGCCGGCAAGAAGGCAGTGGTCTACGTCACCTACGCGATCGACCCTGGCAAGTCGCTCCAGAAGCTCTCAGCGGCGGTCGAGGCACGTGGGGCCGAGGTGCTCGGCGGACAGACGATCCGCCGTGACCGGCTGGCCGTCGGCGTCGACGACCTGGTCGATCGGATCCTCGGCATCACCGCTGACGTGTGATCAGGTCGTCCAGGGCCCCACGCCGCTGATCTTGTCGACCGTGATCCGGACGATCGAGCCGGGCGGCGGATCCGACATCGGTGGAAACCGCACATCTGGGCCGAGGTGCACGCGAGCCAGCTCCTGGAGCAGCTCGGGCGCACCCCCCGGCACGACTCGAGCCGTGCCCTGGAGCACCAGGTACTCGCGCATCCCGATGCTGTTCACGGCGGACGACTCGATCGACAGGGCGATGCGCGGATCGCGTTCGAGGTTGCGGATCTTGCGGAAGGGCCCGAGCGAGCCGAAGACCACCTCGTCGCCGTCCAGTCCCACCCACACGCAGCTCACCTGCGGTGCGCCATCCGGGTCGATGGTGACGACGTGAGCCAGGTTCGGCCCGGTGAGGACCGCTCTGGCGCTCTCAGGGATGGCGACCATCGTCGCAGCGTAGGAGGTGCCGCGCTGAGGTGACGGCTCTCGACTCGTTCCTTCGGGAGTGCACCGACGCGCTCGGTCCCGAGCATGTGGTCACCGATCCGGACGTCACAGCGAGCCACTGCGTCGACTGGACCCGACGCTGGCGGTCGGACACCCCAGCGGTGCTGCGACCAGGAGCTGTCGAGCAGGTTGCGCAGATCGTAGGTGCGGCCAGGCGACACCACATCGCGCTCGTCCCTCAAGGTGGCAACACCGGCTTGGTGGGGGGCTCCGTGCCCCACTCGGGTGAGGTCGTGGTCGACCTGCGCCGCCTCGACCAGATGGATGACGTAGACGTTGACGCCGCCCAGGTCACAGTCGGTGCCGGTGTACCGCTGGCGCGGCTCCAGCACCACGTCGCGACACATGGCCTTGCCTTCGGCGTCGACCTAGGGTCACGCGACACGGCCACCCTTGGCGGCATGGTCGCTACGAACGCCGGCGGCGTCCACGTGCTCCGGCACGGGGGCATGCGAGCTCAGCTCCTTGGCATCGAGGCTGTTCTCGGAACTGGCGAGGTGCTGCGCTCGAACCTGTCCGGCCTGCTGAAGGACAACACTGGATACGACCTTCCGGGGCTCCTCTGCGGCAGCGAGGGCACGCTCGGGATCGTGACGGCGATGCGCCTCCGGCTGGCACAGCGCCCCGACGCCCGTGTCGCCGCCATCGTTGCGTTCGACTCACCGGGCGACGCCGTGGCGAACCTCCCCGTGCTGCGATCCTTGCCCAGCATCCATGCCGTCGAGATGGTGCTCGATGACGGGCTCAGGCTCGTGGCCGACCACCTCGGTGCGGCGCCACCGTTCGATCCGGTGCCCCCTTGCGCGGTCCTCATCGAGCTGGCCGGAAGCGGTGACCTCATGGCTGAGCTCGGCTCCGGGCTGTCGCGGATGCGGCCCGCTGCGCTGGACACCGCCGTGGCAGAAGACGAGCCGGGAGTCGCTCGACTGTGGCGTTGGCGCGAGGCGCACACGGAGGCTGCTGCCGGCCTCGGGGTGGTGCACAAGGCCGACGTGAGCCTCCCGATCGGGGCGATCCCGACCTTCGTCGGTCGCGCCCGCAGGCGCGTCCACGAGATCGCTCCGGCCGCCACCGTGCTGTTCTTCGGGCACCTGGCCGACGGCAACCTCCATGTCAACGTCGTCGCCCCCCATGGGGCGGCGGAGGCGATCGAAGAGGTGTTCGGTCTCGTCGTCCAGCTGGCCGGCTCCGTCAGCGCGGAGCACGGCATCGGCGTCGCCAAGAAGGGCTGGCTCGAGCGCCAGCGCGGGCGCGAGGCAGTCGACACGATGCGGCGTCTCAAGTCGGCGCTCGACCCGGATGGCGTCCTCAGCCCGGCCGTCCTGTTCGCGTGAGGTCCTGAGCCACCGCGTAGGTTGCTCGCTGATGCGTCGAGGGCTGCACGTCACATTGCTGATCCGCGCGTGCATCGCTCTCGTTCTGGCTGTCGGCTGCTCGACAGGACCGAGCGAGACGGGGGGCGCCGATGACCGGACCGTCACCGTCTTCGCCGCTGCCTCTCTGACCGATGTCCTACGTGATATCGCTGACGCCTTTGAAGAGGCGAACCCCAGCATCGAGGTCGACCTCAGCTTCGACGGTTCCGCCACGCTCGCCGCCCAGCTGACAGAGGGCGCACCGGCCGACGTGTTTGCGGCGGCGGACGAGCAGACGATGGGGCTCGTCGTCTCGAACGCCGGCGTCAGGGATGAGCCTGTCGTCTTCGCTCGCAACGAGCTGCAGATCGTCGTTGCTGAGGGCAACCCGCATGGTGTTGAGTCGCTCGCACAGCTCCACGGGGATGTGGTGGTTGCCCTGTGCCGGCCTGACGTGCCCTGCGGCGCCTACGCAGAGAGAGCCTTCCAGCGCGCCGGGCTCACCTGGCCCTCTGCGGCCGAGGAGTCGAGCGTTCGCGCGGTCCTGACGAAGGTGCAGCTGGGGGAGGCCGACGCCGGCATCGTGTACCGCACAGACGTGCGGCGGGCCGACGGAGTCGATGGCGTCGACCTTCCAGCCGCGGTGCAGGTTGCAGCCACCTACCCTGCCGCCGTGCTCTCGGATGCGGACCACCCGGCCGCGGCCGACGACTTCGTCGCCTTCCTCCTCAGCAGAAGGGCCCAGGAGCTTCTTACCGCGGCTGGGTTCTCGTCGCCGTGAAGAGGCGCAAGGTCGGGCTGCCGGTCGCGTTGGGCGGGATCGGAGCGTTCGCGCTCGGCTTGCTGATCGTCGTGCCGCTCGTGGCCCTCGTCGTCCGGGCGCCTTGGTCGTCGGCGTCAGATCTGCTGAGCGAGCCGGCGCACCGCACGGCTCTGCGGCTCTCGCTCGTCGTCTCGATCTGGTCGTTGGCTCTCTCGGTGCTCCTCGGCTTCCCGATCGCGTGGCTGCTGGCCAGAACCGAGCTCCCCGGCCGGAGACTGCTGCGAGCGCTGGTGACGCTGCCGATGGTGCTGCCGCCGGTCGTGGGTGGGGTTGCGCTGCTGGTCGCGTTCGGGCGCCGTGGCCTCCTCGGGCAGTGGCTCGACCGTTGGTTCGACGTGCAGCTCGCCTTCACGACGGCGGCAGCCGTGCTGGCAGCGACCTTCGTCAGCCTGCCCTTCTTCGTGGTCACGGTCGAAGCCGGGCTTCGAGGTGTTGATCGACGGTACGAGGACGCCGCCCGCACCCTCGGAGCTCGCCCCGCGGCGGTGCTGCGGCGCGTCACCTTGCCTGCGATCCGCGGCGCGCTCGGCGCGGGGGCCGCGCTGGCGTGGGCGCGTGCGCTCGGCGAGTTCGGCGCCACCATCACGTTCGCTGGCAGCTTCGAGGGCCGCACCGAGACGATGCCGCTCGCCATCAGCGCGGCGCTCGATCGAGATGTCCGAGGGGCGATCCTGCTCAGTCTCGTCCTGCTAGCAATATCGGTGGCGGTGCTCGCAACGCTGCGCGATCGCTGGGCGGGTGGCGCGTGAACGGCCTGGTGCTCGAGGGGGCTCTCAGCGCGGGAGCTCTGAGCATCTCGCTCGACCTCCAGGTGGCCCCCGGTGAGACCGTCTGCCTGCTTGGTCCCAACGGCGCCGGCAAGACCACCGTCATCCGAGCGCTCAGTGGCCTAGCCCGGCTCGCCAGCGGTTCGCTGCACCTGGATGGCCGCCTCCTCGACGATCCGTCATCGGGCACCTTTGTGCCTCCCGAGGATCGCTCGATCGGCGTGGTGTTCCAAGAGCTTCTCCTGTTCCCGGATCTCGACGTGCGCGACAACGTCGCCTTCGGCTTGCGCGCCGCCGGCGCCAGTCGCACGAAGGCGCGGGAGACGGCCATGTCCTGGCTCGAGCGCCTCGGTCTCGGCGGGCTGGCCGGCGCGCGAGTGGGTGATCTGTCAGGCGGGGAGGCCCAGCGCGTCGCGCTTGCTCGGGCGCTCGTGGCCGAACCTCGCGCGCTTCTGCTCGACGAACCTCTCTCGGCGCTCGACGCGGATGTGAGAGCGGCCGTGCGACGTGAGCTCCGTGCCCATCTCTCCGACCACTCGGGACCGACCGTTCTGGTCACACATGACCCGCTCGACGCGGCCGTGCTGGCCGATCGGGTCGTCGTGCTGGAGGAGGGCAAGGTGACGGCGAGGGGCACCTTGTCGGACCTGGTGGCGCGCCCTCGCACGCGGTGGGGGGCTGAGCTGGCCGGCACGAACCTCCTGCCCGGATCGGCCGACGGCAACCGGCTCAGGCTGCTCGCCGGGGGAGAGCTCCAGTCGGCCGACGTGGTCGACCGCGGCAACGTCCTCGTTGCCATCCGCCCGGCGTCGGTGGCGCTGCACCGCCATCAGCCGGAGGGAAGCCCTCGCAACGTGTGGCCCGCCACCGTGGCCGAGGTGGAGGGCTTCGGCGATCGTGTGCGAGTGACGCTCGACGGAGAGGTTCCACTTGTCGCCGAGGTGACGCTGTCGGCGGTGGCCGAGCTCGCGCTGGCGCCGGGCGCGGAGGTGTGGGCCAGCGTGAAGGCCACCGACGTCGCCGCCTATCCCGCCTGATCCAGAGGAGCCGTCAGATCAGCGGAACTGGGCGAGCGCCGCCTGCGCATCGGGGTCGACGAGGAAGAGCACCGAGCCGGCGTTGTTGCTGCCCAACCTGGTCGGGAGCTCGACTGGCTCCGGGTCAAGGGAGCGCAGCCGCCAGGCCAGCCGGAGGGCGTCGGTGAGACCGAGGGCGTCGTCCACCTTGAGGCCGCCACTGGCGTCCTTGGCGGCAGATGCCAGCGAGAACGGGTTGCGGGTGTCCCCGAGCTTGCCGAACACCGCCTTCAAGAACGTCTGCTGCCGTTGGACGCGACCCAGGTCGGATGTCGGGTCTGCCTTGTCGCGGCCGTCGATGACCTCGATGTAGTGGCGGGATCGCACGTAGGCGAGCGCCTGCGGCCCGTCGAGCTTGTTGGGCCCCGCCTGCGTGATGTTGAGTCCGGTGTTCTTGTCGTAGGCCGGGTTGGGGAAGTCGATCGTGATGCCGCCGAGCGAGTCGACCAGGCCGGCGAAGCTGACGAAGTCGACCTCCATGTAGTGGTGCACGGGGATCTGAAGGGACTCGCCGACCGTGAGGATCAGCCTGCGCGGTCCGCCACCCGAGTACGCGGAGTTGACCTTGGCGGAGCCGCCCGTCTCGGCGATCGGGATGTAGAGGTCGCGCGGGATCGACATCATCTTGGCCTTGCCGTCGACGAAGCGCAGCAGCAGCATCGTGTCGGAGCGTTGACCTCCACCGTCCTCGAACGCGGCTGGGTTGAGGCCAGCCTCGGCGAGAGCCTGTGGATCGCGCGTGTCAGAGCCGACGATCAAGTAGTTCGTGCCCGTGCCGCCGGTGGCGAGCACGTCGGTCAGCGGGATCTTCTCGATCTTGTCGTAGACCGATTGCGCGTAGAGCCACCCTCCGAGCGCGGTCAGCAGCAGCAGCACCGGTATGAACATCGAGGTCAGCAGCAGGACTCGCCGCAGGCGCGGGCGGCGCGGGAGCTTGCGACCTCGCTTCCCGCTATTGGCGCCGCCCGCCCGCGGAGCGACCGGCGAGGTGCGTGCTGGGGGCGAGCCGGCAGCGGCTCGAGGACCGCCAGCACCGCGAACGGGTGGGCGAGACGCAGGCGCGGCCGGCTTCGTGGAGACGCTGCTGCTGGAAGGCGCCCGCCGTGCCGCAGTCGAGGGCGGGGTGCCCAGCCGCGGGGGAGGGCTGGCGGGGCCGCCCGTCGGAGCTGGCACATGGATCTTGCGGGAGTCGCGCGGAGGCGTGCGTTCGCTCACAGAAGCCGCCACGGTACGCAACCAGCGCAGCGAGGGGCGAGATGGTGGGCGACTGGCTCGTGCCCTTGCAGCCGAGAAGAGCGCAATGCGGTCAATGTCATACCCGCGGCTGGGTGCTAGCGCGGCCGGAAGGCGGCTTCGATCGCATCGAGCCGGCGCGCCTCGGCCAAGCCCCGCTCACGGCGACCGCGCAGCTCCTCGGGGCTGCTCGCCATCAGGGCCAGCCCCTCCCTCAGCAGCCGGTCAGGGTCGACGGGCTTGGTCAGGTACTCGTCGGCGCCGAGCTCCCAGCACCACACCATGTCCTGCGTGTCGTTCTTGGCGGTGAGGACCAGCACCCGGGTGCCCAAGGCGAGCGCGTTCTCCTTGCGCTCGCGCAAGACAGCGATGCCGTCGACGTTCGGCATCATCAGGTCGAGGATCATCAGGGCGGGTGGCGACGTCCTCAGCGCCTCGAGCGCCTCGCGACCATCTGCCGCCTCCACCACCTCGAAGCCTTCGTCGTGGAACACGAACGACAGCAGCGTGCGGATGCTCGGGTCGTCGTCGACGACGAGCACTTCGCCTGAGGTCTGCATCTCCGGCCACTCATCCCCAACGTCCCACCCCGGCATGGACCACATTGTCGCACGCGGGTGTCAGGCGAGCAGCCCGGCCAGGAAGTCGTCCACCTCGGCTGCTGCCGGAGCGAGGGGGAGGTCCTGCAGCGGATCCGCTGTGGTAGCGGTGGCAGTGACAATCTCATCGCAAAGCGATGCGACGGCGGGCGTCAGGAAGCGCGAGCGCTGCGCGTAGCCGTGTGAATCGTGCCCTCGGGTGTTCTGCCGGTGATGGTGGTAGCGCAGCGGGACGTGCAGCCAGAGGTCGTCGCGCGCGCGGGTCATCGCCACGTGCAGGAGGCGTCGCTCTTCTTCGATCTCCTCGGGTCGACCGGTGGCCAGGTCTGACGGGAGGCAGCCGTCGGCGAGGTGGATGACGTGGACGACGTCCCACTCGGCACCCTTGGCGGAGTGGATGGTGGACAGCGTGAGGTAGTCGTCGTCCAGGTGCGGCGGCCCCGCCAGCTCGCCGGTGGACGACGGCGGGTCGAGGGTGAGGTCCGTGAGGAAGCGTTCGAGCGAGGGCGCCATCGAAGCGGCCGCTTCGAGGCGATCGAGGTCGGCTCTGCGGGCCTCGGCGTTGCGGTGCCGCCGCTCGATGCGTGAGTCGAGCCACGACCGGACGACAGCGATCTGCGCGCCGGGCTTCTCGCGCAGCTCGTGCGCACGCGCTCCTCTCAGCGCCTCTTCGAGACGTGTGATCTGGCTGAGCGCATCGGCGCCGAGTCCGGCCGTTGCTGCGGCGCGGGTCAGGTCTGCCGTGACGGCGAGGGCCGCTGTGATGCGGCGCGCGTGGGCGGGCCCGACACCCTCGACGAGCTGGAGCACGCGGAACCAGGCGAGCGCATCGGCTGGGTTCTCCACCAAGCGCAAGGAGCACATCAGGTCCTTCACGTGGGCTGCTTCGAGGAACCGCAGCCCGCCGTAGAGGACATACGGGATCTTGCGCACGGTGAGCTCGACCTGGAGCACATCGCTGTGGTGGGTGGTGCGGAACAGCACGGCCTGCCGGCGCAGGGACACGCCGGCATCGACTCGTTCGAGCAGGGCCTCGCACACAGCCAGTGCCTGAGCGTGCTCGTCATGGGCGGTCACGAGGCGTGGCCTCGCACCGGGTGCTCGTTCGGCCCGCAGCTCCTTCTCGTGGCGCTCGGTCGCCTCGGTCATCACGGCGTTGGCTGCCGCGAGCACCTCCGGTGTCGAGCGGTGGTTGCGCGTGAGCGTGACCACATGCGCATCGAAGCGGCTAGGGAAGTCGAGGATGTTGCGGACCGTCGCGGCCCGGAAGCCGTAGATCGCCTGCGCGTCGTCGCCCACGGCCGTCAGGCTCGCGCCTAGCCGCGCCAGCTCCTCCAGCAGGTCGCCCTGCAGGGCGTTGGTGTCTTGCACCTCGTCGACGAGAACGTGGCTCACCTGTTCGCCGATCATCGACGCCACCGACGGCGTGCGCAGCAGGGCCCACCACTGCAGAAGCAGATCGTCGTAGTCGAGCACCTGCTCACGTCGCTTGCGCTCCACGTAGGCCCCGTAGACGGCGCGCAGCTCGTCGAGGTCGTCCCTGCACCACGGATACCAGCGGTCGAGCACCTCAGCGAGCGGCCGGCGGGTGTTCACGCAGCGGCTCCAGATGCCGGCGAGCGCGTCCTTGTTGGTGCGGCGGCGCCGCTCGGCACCCGGTGGTCGCAGCTCGTCACGCAGCAGTGCCAGCAGGTCGGCCGCGTCGGCCTGGTCGAGCACGGTGAACCCCGGCTCCAGACCGATGGCGCGCCCGTATCGGCGCAAGAAGCGGTTAGCCACCGCGTGGAACGTCCCCGCCCAGCAGGCCGCCGCAACGCGCTGCCCGGTCGTGGCCTCGGCTCGCGCGACCAGCTCGGCGGCAGCGCGGCGGCTGAACGTCAGAAGGAGGACGTTCTCAGGCGCAACACCGCTGGCCACGAGGAACGAGAGGCGCGCCGCCAGCGTCGTGGTCTTGCCTGTGCCTGCCCCCGCAACGATCAGCAGGTGCCCATCGTCATGCCGGGCGGCGATCGCCTGCTCGTCGGTCAGCTCCGGAGTATCAGCGAACATGCGTTCGATGATACTCCTAACGTCAGGGCTGGTCGGGGTCGAGCTGCAGGGAGGCGGAGTTCATGCAGTAGCGCTCGCCGGTAGGGCCCGGCCCGTCGGGGAAGACGTGGCCCAGGTGGGCGTCGCAGTTGGCGCAGCGCACCTCGGTGCGGACCATCCCGTGGCTGTGGTCGTCGATCAGCTTCACCCGATCGGAGGCCATCGGCTCGGTGAAGCTGGGCCAGCCACTGCCCGAGTCGTACTTGGTGTCGCTGCGGAACAGCTCGATGTCGCAGACGATGCATCGGTATGTACCCGGGTCCTTGGTGTGGACGTAGGCACCGGTGAAGGCTCGCTCCGTGCCGCCCTTCTGGGTGACCTCGTACTGCTCTGGCGTGAGGCGCCGGCGGAGCTCGTCGTCGGTGGGGACGGGGTTCGTGGTCATGGCGACAGTCTGGCGGGAATCGCGGAGAACCGCGGCTCGGCCGCTCAGGGGCTGGGCGCGAGGAAGGCGGCCATGGCGGCCGTGTAGAAGCCCGGGTCGGCCGAGCCGCCGAGCTCGCGCGACGAGTGCATGGCGAGCTGGGGGGCGCCGACGTCGACCGTTGAGATGCCGAGGCGCGAGGCCGTGATCGGACCGATCGTGGAGCCGCACGGCAGGTCGCTGCGATGCGCGTAGCGCTGATGGGGGACGCCGGCTTGCTCGCAGGCGAGCAGGAACGCGGAGGCGCTGACCGCGTCGGTTGCGTAGCGCAGGTTCGAGTTGACCTTCAGCACGGGCCCGCGGTTGAGCTCGATGAGGTGGCCCGGCTCGTGGCGATCGGCGTAGTTCGGGTGCGTGGCGTGGGCGTTGTCGGCCGAGAGGCACACCGAAGCCGCTAGAGCACGGAGGGACTCCTCGCGGCCGCCGCCGAGGCCCAGCACGATCCGCTCGAGCAGTGCCGGGAGCATGGCCGAGTCGGCCCCCCTGTCGGACGTCGAGCCGATCTCCTCGTGGTCGAACAGCACGAGGACCGGAACCTGGCGCAGCTCGCTGATCGCCGAGGTGGATGTCACGATCGCTTCGACGCCTGCCCACGAGGAGCAGAGGTTGTCGAGGCGAGGCGCGCTGATCATCTCGAGATCGGCACCGACCAGCGCGCTGGGCGTGAGGTCGTGCGCCATCAGGTCCCAGGCGAGGATTCCCTCGGGCGCCACATCCAGCTCAGCAGCCAGGAAGGCGGCGAACCCACCAGGGCTCGGATCACCCAGCCCCCAGATGGGGCTGAGGTGCTGCTGCGCGTTCAGGCGCAGTCCCTCGCTCGAGATCTCCCGGTCGAGGTGTATGGCGAGCTGAGGAACACGCAGCAGTGGTCGCTGGATCAGCAGCAGGCGCTCCTCCGGACCGTCGGCGCCGCGGACGACGACCCTGCCCGAGAGCCCGAGGTCGCGGTCGAGCCACGAGTTAAGCAGCGCGCCCCCGTAGACCTCGACGGCGAGCTGCCGGTAACCGACCCGCCCAGCATCGGGGCGCGGCTTCACGCGCAGGTTGGGGCTGTCCGTGTGCGCGCCCACGACTCGGAATCCGTCTGTGGCTCTGTGGTGGTCGCCCACCGCCCAGGCCACCAGGCTGCCACCGCGCCTGACGTAGAACGCGCCTCGAGCGGCGGCCCAGGCGTCGACCTCGCGCAGCTCACGGAACCCGGCCGCTTCGAGACGGGCTGCGGCCTCGAGGCAAGCGTGGAAGGGCGACGGCGCAGCGTCGATGAAGGCTCCCATGCGGCGAGCGGGCTCGACGTCGGGTGGAGCGGGGGCTGTGCTGGCGGTGTCGTCGCGCATGGCGCCAAGCCTGCCTCAGGCGGGGGGCCGAGTGCCGGTTCGTGGGCCGAGACCACAAGAGGTCAGGATGGGCCGGTGCTGCCCATCGTCATCCTGCACTGGAACCGACCCGAGCGCTGCGTGCCGACGGTCGAGCGCTTCCTGGCGCAGGATGTGCCGGGCGGCGTGCGGGTGGTGGTCGTCGACAACGGCTCCGATCCCGAGGCGCTGGCCGCGGTCAGGGACGGCATCCCCGACGGCGTCGAGCTGGTCTCACTGCCGCGCAACCGTGGGTTCGGGCCTGGCGCCAACGCAGGGTTCCGGCACATCCTCGCCAACCCGCGCGACGAAGACGGCGATTGGATCGGGTTGGCACCGCAAGATGCAGAGCCAGCGCCCGACTGCCTCGAGCGCATGCTCGCCACGGTCTCGGCGCGCCCGCTCGCAGGCCTGGCCTGCGCCGACTTCGGCGACGGCGCCACCCCGATCGTCGACCCGTACTTCGGGGGCATCCTGGCCCCGGCCACAGTCACCGAGGGCTGGGAGCCGGCGGGCCACCCGCACGGCACGCTGATGCTGGCGCGGCGCCGCGTGCTCGAGGAGGTGGGCCTGTTCGACGAGCGCTACTTCGCCTACTGCGAGGAGGCCGACCTGGCGCTGCGGGCGGCGGCCGTCGGGTGGCAGACGGGTCTCGTGCGCGGCGCCATAGTGGTCAACCCCGACCTGGGCACGCGCATACCGGTGATCGACTACCTGCAGCTGCGCAACACCCTGTTGCTCGTGCGTGAGCACTCGGGCAGGTATCACGCCTCGATCCGCGGGCTGCTCGCCGTCGGCCAGCTGCTGGCCGGCCTGCTGTCGCCCGCGCGCCGCGGTCCATACTTCGATCCGCGCGCCCGCGTGAGAGCCCTCATCGACCATGCACGGGGCCGCTACGGCCCGCCGCCGGCGATCCTGCTCGACCGCTAGCGCGCAGGTGAGCGACGGCTCACGGCTCGATGCGGCCGTCCTCTGCCGCCGCGACCTCGTGCCGGATGCGTGACAGGTACCACGACGACACCAGCATGCCGCCGACGACCGTCAACGCCGAGAACATGATCCACACCATCCACACGACCTGGCGCCTGCCCGACAGCGCCCAAGCCCACTGAGGTCGCCGCGCCGCGTCGAGCAGAGCCCACAGCGTCAGTGAGATGGGGATGGCGAAGAAGACGGTCAGCGCGAACGCGACGGCGAGCTCGCTCAGGTCCACCCCCATGGTTCTACCCGCCCCACCTCCACCCGCGGCCACCCAGCGCGTCTACCGTCGGCCGCCATGGCACGACTCACCCAGCTCAGCCGCTCGATCGAAGGAAGCGTGGCTGTAGTCACCGGAGCGGCGAGTGGCATGGGTCGCGCCACTGCGCACCTCTTGGCCGACGAGGGCGCGCGCGTGGCGGTCGTCGACCGCAACGGTCTGGGAGCGGAGAAGGTGGCGGCCGAGATCACCGGTTCGGGTGGACATGCGGTTGCGATCGCAGCCGACCTGGCGGACGGCGAGGCGACGGACGCGGCCATGACCCGAGCACGGCACGCGCTGGGGCCGATCGACATCCTCATCAACAACGCGGGCGTCAGCATTCCAGCGCCGATCGACCAGCCCGGGTTCGATGAGGCGTGGGCCGCCACCTTGGCCGTCAACCTGACTGCTTACACGCGAACGATCCGCGCCACGCTCGATGACCTGCGCCGCGACGGCACCGGGCGGATCGTCAACATCGCCTCGACGGAGGGTCTCGGAGCAACCGCGTACATCAGCCCCTACACGGCCGCCAAGCACGGGGTCGTCGGTCTCACGCGCTCGCTCGCCGTCGAGCTCGGCCCGACCGGGGTTACCGTCAACTGCATCTGCCCAGGGCCGATCCGCACTGGCATGACCGCTGGCATCCCCGATGAGGCAAAGGTGAAGTTCGCGCGGCGACGGGTGCCCATGCGCCGCTACGGCGACCCTGAGGAGGTCGCGCAGGTCACCTTGTCGCTGGTCCTTCCGGCGGCCTCGTTCATCACGGGCGCAGTCATCCCGGTCGACGGCGGCCTCACCGTGCAGAACACCTGACCCAGTACCTTTCCCCGACATGACCGTGCGCATCGGCTTCCTCGGGGCGGGCCTCATCGCCACCTACCACGGCAAGAGCCTGCGCCGATCCGGTGCAGACCACGTGATCGCAGCCGTGCACGACCCCGATCGAGCGAGGAGCGAGTCGTTCGCGGCAGCGTCCGGCGCCACGGCGATGGACAGCGAGGAAGCGGTGCTCGACGCCGTCGACGCGGTGTACGTCTGCACGTGGACGAGCGAGCACCCCCGACTGGTCGCCGCAGCGGTGCAGCGCGGTCTTCCCGTCTTCTGCGAGAAGCCGCTTGCAACCAGCCTGGCTGGCGCCAGGGCGATGCACGATGCCGTGGCGGCGGCGGGTGTCATCAACCAGGTCGGGCTGGTGCTCCACACGAGCCCTTCGTTCCTGGAGCTCCAGCACCAGCTCAGCGAGCCCCGCAACGGGCGTGTGCAGGCAGTGCTCCTGCGCGATGACCAGTTCCTGCCGGTGCGCGGCATGTACGGCTCCGACTGGCGCGGCGACGTCGCACGGGCCGGGGCGGGCACGATGCTGGAGCACTCGATCCACGATGTCGACGCGCTCGAGTGGCTGTTCGGTCCGATGACATCGCTCAGCGCCCGCTCCTCGACGTTCAACGATCTGGAGGGCATCGAGGACACCGTCATCGCGGGCCTCCAGTTCGCGGGCGGTGCACAGGGCAGCCTGGCCAGCGTGTGGCACCAGCTGCTCGAGCGACCGAGCCTGCGCCGCATGGAGGTCATCTGCGAGCACGCCTTCCTCACGCTCGAGCACGACGTCGTCGGACCCGTCACGTGGACGCGGCCCGACGGCGAGCCGGGGTCGATCGAAGGCGAGGCGCTGTTCGCCGCCGTCGCCGAGCGCCACGGCGGGCACCTGCCCAACCAGGATCGCGGCTTCGTCGAAGCCGTCGAGAGTGGTGTGGCCGGCCCCCACCCGGACTTCGCGACTGCTGTTCGGGCCCACGAGGTCGTGGACGCGGTCTATCGCTCGGCCAAGGAGGGCGGCACCCCGCAAGGTCTGTGAACCCTGACGGCCGCATGCCGGCCGCAGCAGTTCACAGACGTTGGTTGGTGACGCGGTGCGTGAGGCGGTCGGCGCCTGCGTCGAGGCCTGGCAGCTGCGCCTGGAGGGGCACGCCGGAGCTGGCGACGCGATCGAAGACGAGAGCCTCGACCTCGGCCCAGGATCGGGCGCGTGGTCCATCGACGTCGCGGTTGTACGGGGCGTCGAAGACGATGACGTGGTTGCCCGCTTCGCGCAGCGCGTTGACGTTGTGCGAGGCATCGTCGACGTAGCAGTCAGCCTCCACCTCGGGCTTGGCGCCGAGGAAGCAGATGTCGCGGTAAGGGATCCCCTCGTCGTCGAGCCAGGCCACGGTGTCGGCCACCGCGATCGCGTGGCCCCAGTTGACGCACAGCCGGTGCGTGATGATCCGGATCCACACGCCGGCATCGGAGAGCCGCCAGAGGGCGTCGGCGACACCAGCCATCGGAGGCATGCTCCGGAACATGCGGTGCTCCAGCACGGCGAGACGGTGGAGCCGGTCGAACTCGTCGGGGCCGACGATGCCCCACTCGGCGAAGTCCCAGGAGCGCGCGTCGGGCAGCGAGCCCTCGTCCACGCCGCGGTCGGCTGCGACGACGGCGCGGAAGGCGGCCGTGTAGTCACCGCACACCCCGTCGAGGTCGACCCCGAGGACGAACTCGCGACTCAAAGAGGGCCTCGCTCCACGCGGACGATCAAGGCTGTGCTCCGAGGAAGTCGAGCGCCGCGTCGATGGCACCGAAGTCCTTCGGCGTTGCGAAGTGGTCGACGTTGCGCAGCGTCACCAGCTCGGCCTTCGGCAATGCTTCGGCCAGCGGCTCTCCGGGGCCCGCAAAGTCCTTGTCGCCGATCACGACCAGCACCGGGATGTCCACGGCGGCCAGGCGCTCGGGCGTGAGGGCGGGCCGTGGGGACCGCAGGCAGGCGGCCAGCGCCGCCCGGTCGACGCCGGGCTGCTGTGCCAGGCCGGCGAAGTACTGGACGACGGGGTTGGCGGGGTCGCCCTCGCCTTCGATGGCGCGCAGGATCAGATCGCTGCCCTCGGTGCGCAGCAGGTTGGCACCGACGCCGGTGAGCACCAGGCGGTTGAAGCGCTGCGGCTCGTCGCACGCGAGCGTCAGCAGTACCCGCGCGCCGAGCGAGAAGCCGATGCCGTCGACGGGCTCGTCGGGCAGCTGGGCCGCGACGAGAGCCTCCATCTGGTCGTAGGCGGCCGGGTCGTGAGGCTTGTCCGAGGTGCCGTGGCCCAGCAGGTCGATGGGCAGGGTGGTGCGGCCGCCGTCGGCGAGCAGGTCGAGCCAGCCGTTGTCACCCCACGTGCGGGCGCTGGAGGTGGCAAAGCCGTGGATCAGGACAACTGGTGCTGGCACGCCGCGGACCCTATCGGCGCCGCCGGCCGCGCACTGCCACGACCACGACGTCGACGACGAGCGCAAGCACGGCGAACCATGCGATGGGGTGGGCACGGTGCAGCTCGGACGGCCACTCCAGCCCGGCGGAGATGTCGTGGCGGACGACGGTGATCACGACGTAGCCGCCGGCCGCAGCCATCGCCGCTGGAGCCGCCAGCACCGTGAGCCTGCGTGGCAACGTGCCGTTGGCGGAGAGCACCGTGAGCAGGCCTGTGAGGACCCCGACGATCGGGGTGACGAGCAGGCCCCCCAGAAGCGTCATGAGCATGCCGAGCAACGCCGCCCGGGGGGCTGCAAGCCGGGGCAGGTCTGGTCCGTCAACGGTCGCGCCGCTCACGGGCTGAGGCTCACCGGAGGCGACCGGGACAGCGGCAGCATCGGGTGCCTTGGAAGGGCGCCGCAGGACGAGACCGAGGCATCCGATGGCCGCAATGAGCGAACCCCAGAGGGCGATCGTGACTCTCTGTTGGGGCGCGAACCGCAGCGTCACGTCGAGCTCGCTGCTGGTCGGTTCGATCAGCCAGCCGTTGGCGAACCCGTCCACCAGGACCGGCTCGCCGAGGTCGCGCCCCTCCGCCGTGGCGGTCCAGCCCTCGTTCCAGCTCTGCCCGAACGTCAGCCAGAAGGGCTCTCCCGGCCGCGCCCCGCGGACGCGCAAGCTGACCGAGTCCTGCCGCTCGCCCAGCACGGTGGCAGACGGAGCGCGCCCGCTGGCCGGCTCGTCGCCGGAAGCTCCAGGTCGACGCAGCGCCTCCGCGACCAGCGTCTCGTCGAGGGCGTCCGAGGGAGCGCCTTCGGGCGTCGAGCGGAGCACGAGGCGGTCGATGTCGATGCCGGTCTCGGCTCCGTGGGCCGAGCGCAGCTCGTGGATGCCGCCGCGGAAAGACACTGCGCCGCCGTCGCAGGCTCGGAGCTCCAGCGGCTTCCCAGCGAGTGCATCCTCGACCGTGCCCGCGACCTCGACTGGCACCGGAGAGCCGTCCAGCTCGAGCAGGTCGTCGCGGCAACCGGTTGCGAGCTGGCCCTTCGGGGCTGGGCGGTCAAAGCCGTCGACGACGACCTCGGCGAGGGCCACGGGCAACGTGCGGACCTTGCGGGTGCTCCAGTCGCGCGTTTCCACAGCCCTCACGCCCTGCACCACGACCCGGACGGTGCTACCGGAGACGCGGCCCGGCAGCGGGAGCTCCACCGTCGTGGATCCGTTGGGCGCGTCGCCGTCGGTGATCGGTGGCACTGCGAGGGTGGCGACGGGGCGGCCGTCCACCTCGACGCCGATGCTCGTGGGCACCGAGTGGCGGCCGTCAGCGACGATGGCCAGACGCAGCCGATCGACCGAGCGGGGTTCATCCGAGCGCAGCTCCAACCACTGGCCGATCTGGTCGCCGTACGCGGAAGTCCAAGTGGTGCTCCGGTCACCGTCGAGGGCGGCGCTGGCCCGCGATGCGGGTCCGGCCATGCGAGACGACGACGTGGCGGTCACCGAGGGCCGCGACGAACCAGCGAGAATCTCGTCGACGGTCAGGTCGGGTGCACGCGGCGAAAGGCGCGCTGTGCCGACGAGCGCGAACGAGCGAGCTGCCGGAAGGTCGAGGAGGCGCACGAGCGCCGGCTCCTCGTCGAGCCGCTCGACGTCGGTCGGAGCCGAGCGCAGCCGTGTCAGCACGATCGCCAGAGCGTGGCCCCGAGTGGCCCGCAGATCGCGCCGCAGCAGGTCGGTCGGCGGACGGATCGCTTCGTCCAGCCGCAGGTCGCCGATCCTCACCTCGGCGAAACCGCTGCTCGTGAGGCCGCCGTAGCGCGGCCGCTGGCCGACGCTGTCTGCGAGCACCTCGATGGTCAGCGTCGAGAAGGTCCGGTCGCCGATGGGGACGACCTGTCCGTCTCCGGTGCGCGAGCTCTCGTCCAGGTCGACGGTCAGCGGCTCGCCGCCGTCGAAGCGCAGCGCCACCCGCGTGATCCAGCGGTTGATCGGAGGGGGAGGGGCCAGGAAGGTCAGGGTGCTTGCCCTAACCGGGCGCTCCACCTTCAGCTCCAGCCGCTCGCCGCGCAGCGGGTCATCGCGGGCCGCCCGCCAAGAGGTGCGCGGGTCGCCGTCGACTGCGTTCGCCGGCCGATCCTCCGGGAGGTACTCGTTGCGCCCGCCATACGACGTCGCCCGTGCCGTGATGCCTCCCCGGTGCACCGCGACCGTGCGGGTGTCGTCGTCGGAATCGGGGAACACCGGCAGGCGGGCATCCGTGCGATCGATCACCAGCGGCTCGAAGCCGGCCGTCTCTGTGAAGCCCGAGGTGAAGCGGATCGTCCCCCAGCGCTCTGCTCGCCTCCGGTTGCTGTCGGTGACGATCAGCACGGCGCCGTCGTCGAGTGCTTCGGCAAGCTCGTGGTCGCTCAAGGCTGCGCTGTAGCGGATCAGCTCCGTTCCGTCGATCAGGCCAGCGGCCGCACTGTCGACGAGACCATCGCCATCGCCGGCGACCACGACGGGCAGCGCTTGGGGCTTCGTCGTGACGATCGGAAGAGCGCCGGCCACTGGAAGGATGCTCACGGGAAACGGATCGCGCAGATCAGGATCGAGGCTCAGCTCGAGCTCGTCGAGCATGGGAGCGGGCTCGCTGGCCACGTTCGCCGTAGGCGGACCGAGCTCGGTGGCGGGGCCCAGCCCTGGCACCCCCTGGAGGAAGTGCCACAGGTCGCGTGGCCTTGGCGTGTCGTAGTGCTCGTACTGCAGGTCGGAGCGCACGAGGATCTGCCCTGCGCGCATCGTGCGTGCCATCGGGGCGACCATCGCCGGCTCAGCGAGCCGAGCCTGGAGGCGCCCGTCGAACGCTTTGAGCAGGTTCCAAGCAGACGCCGAGCCCATGGGCACGAGCTCGCGCGCCACGATCGGCCTGTCGGTCAGACCCGGGGTGACGGGGTCGACGGTCGTGCCCCACCTGTAGGACGTGAAGTCGGCGCCAGGCAGCTCCAACACACGGGTGCCGTCGTCGGTGGCGTCGAGATGAGCGCCTGCCTCCACCCAGTAGTCGGGAAGCTGCTCGGGGCGGCTGAGGTTCTCCGGTGCGAGGTTGCCCTGCCACAGCGGAGGGAGGCTGAGGACCACAAGGCCGATGACCACTCCCGCTGCAGGTAGCGCCGCGCGCGGGAGCCGCTGCCCGATCACTCGCACCCCCGCCCCGAGCATGATGCTGAGCGCCAGCACGACGAGTGGAGCGGCTCGCGGCATGCTGCGCATCGCCATGCCGACGTCGCTGTGGAGGAAGGACCGGAGCGCCCGGCCGAACGGCGAAGGGTCTCGGTACGGGTAGACGCCAACCGCGAGAGCGAGGCCCACGAGGGCGAGCAGCACGGCGAACGAGCGCTCGCGCCAGCGGGCGAGCGCCCCCCCTGCGATGGCGAGCACTGGGATCGAGAACGTGACGAGCAGCAGCAAGGGAGAGGTCTGGAAGGGCTTGCTCGGACCCACCCATGGGCCGATGGCGTCGTCGCCGTAGAAGAACCAGTAGCCGAGACCACGGAGCACCTCCTGCGCGGCGGACGCAGCGGCCGTCACCTCGACCGACTCCGTGTAGCGCAGCACCTCGACGCCGTTCGCCGCCTGCACCGACAAGCCGATGATCCACCAGGCATTGGTGGCGAGCGTGAGCACACCGATCCGCGCCAGCGCCGCGCCGATTCGTCGCATCGGGTGCTCGCGCAGGACAGCCGCCCAGAGCACCCAGAGGACGGGGCCCACACCTACCAGCACGATCGAGGTCGCGTTGCTTGTGCCCACCGTCGTGACGACGAGCGCGAACGCGGCCGGATGGCGCCAGCTGCCTGTGCGCAGGGCGCGCGCTGTCAGCGCGATGAGCCAGGGGAGCGCGGCGAACGGCAGGAGGATGGCGGAGATGCGCACGGCGATCGTGAGCAGGTACGGCGTGAGCGCGTAGGCGCACATGGCGACGGCCACATGTGAGCCACGCCAGCCGAAGGTGCGCAGCAGATACCGCACACCCAACCCGGCCGCCAACATGATCGAGCCCAGCCACAGGCGCTGAGCGACCCAATCGGGCAGCCCAAGGTGCTCCATGAGCCAGTAGTACGGACCCATCGGCCAGAGGAACCCGATGCTCTGGTGGGTGACCGTTCCCATCCCCACGTGCGGATCCCACATCGACCAGGCCCTCGCGAGCAGTCGATCGGGATCGATGTAGAGGTAGGACTTGGTGTCCGCCACCACCTTGCCCGGTGAGGTGGCCAGGAGCGGTAGGTAGCAGAGCGCCGCGAAGGCGAGCAGTGAGCTGGCCCGCCGCAGGCGCTCGGTCAACGGCGGTGGCGCGTGGCCTGCGCGGCGAGGGTGCGCATCACCCCTAGCGCGGTGGTCTCCCATGAGAGGCCAGCGGCTCGCTCGAGAGCTCCGGCGCCGAGCCGCTCGCGGAGTGGCTGATCGGTGAGCACCCGCACCAACCCCGCAGCGAGCTCAGAGGCAGACCCATTGGTCAGCAGCCCACTGATCCCGTCGCGCACTGCGTCACTGTGGCCGGCGATCTTGGTGGCCACGGCCGGCGTGCCGCACGCGGCCGCCTCGGTGAGGGACAGGCCCCAGCCCTCGCGGGCGGAGGCAGAAGACGCCACCCATGCCTGCTGGTACAGCCGCACGAGCTCGGCTTCGTCGACTCGACCAGCCAGCTGCACCGAGCTGTCCGCCTCGAGCTCACGGATCACCGCGTCGAGGCGCTCGCGCTCGTAGCCCTCGCCCACGATGGTGAGGGTGAGGTCGGGCACCGCTTGGCGGGCGATGGACGCGGCTCGGATCAGGAGGTCGTGGCGCTTCACCGGCACCAGACGACCGACCGCCACGACACTTGGGTGAGCGGTCTTCTCACCGCCGGCCTTGAATGCGTGGCCCAGCCCGTTGTGCACGACGTCGATCTGTCGCGCGGGGATCCTGAGCAGCGAGACGATCTCGTCGCGCGCTGACTCAGACGGTGTGATGAGGCGCGAGCGCCGATAGACGAGGGGCGCGATCCTGTGCTCGATCGTGTCGCCAAGCTTGGCGAGCATCGGGTTGTCCTCGCCGAGCACCATCTGCCACATCTCGGCGTGGACGTGGTGCAGCATCACCGCGCGCGGACCGCGGTACCAGATCGGGGAGAAGAACGGCATGCCGTTCCAGATCTCGAGGAGTGCGTCGGAGGGGCCGTGGCGGCCGGTCATCTCCGAGAACGCCGCACGGGGGAACACGAGGTAGCGGCCCGCGCGACGGATCACCCTGTAGCCGTCGCGCGTGACGGTGGTCGGGTGGCCGGACGCGTACGAGGAGCGCCAGGTGACGTCGACTCCCGCAGCAGCCCAGTGGCGAGCCAGCTCGGCAGCGTGGATCTCCGAGCCGCCCGCCTCTACGTCCTCGAGGTCGCGCCACGAGAGCAGGTGGACCCTTCGCAGCCCGGCAGCGGCGGCGAGGTCGCCGATCTTCTCCAGCGCGTCAGAGCTCGGAGACTGCGCAGGCATCGCTCGACGTTACCCGAGGGGTGCGCGGCTACCCGGCCACTCAGGCGGGCTTGGCGGTCTTGCGGAAGACACGCCTGACTCGGTCGCGGATGCCCCACCACGTGACCAGCGCCATCTCCTCGACCATCACGGCGAGCGACATCTTGGAGTGGCCACGGACCCGATCGGTGAAGCTGATCGGTACCTCCGACAAGGGCTTGCCGGCACGTGAGATGCGGTATGCCGTCTCGATCTGGAAGCCGTATCCCTTGGAGCGGGTGGAGAACACGTCGATCGCGCGCAAGGTGTCGGCGTCGTACGCGCGGTAGCCGGCGGTGGCGTCATGCACCGACATCCCCAGCGCGAAGCAGGCGTAGCGGTTGCCCCACTTCGACAGGGCTCTGCGGTGCCACGGCCAGTGGGGGATCGAGCCGCCCGGCACGTACCGCGAGCCGATGACCGCGGCCGAGCCCGAGTCGAGCTTGGCCAGCAGGGAGGGGAGCGCAGCAGGATCGTGCGAGAGGTCGGCGTCCATCTGCACGAGCCTGTCGTAGTCGCGGTCGAAGCCAACTCGGAAGCCGTGGCGATAGGCGTTGCCGAGCCCGTCCTTCTTCGGACGCACGAGCACGTCGATCTGACCGAGGTCGTGAGCCGCGGCCTTGGCGATGTCCGCGGTGCCGTCCGGGCTGCTGTCGTCCACCACGAGGACGTCGGCCTCGGGAACGGCGGCGCGCAGCCGTGTGAGGGCCTCGACGATGTTGGGGGCCTCCTGGTAGGTGGGCATCACGACGAGGGTGCGCACGGCGGCGACACTACTCACGCTCTCGGGGCGCTCCAGGGCTGTCGGCGTGCCATCAGCACCGCGTGTACAGCTCGTAGAGACCGCGATTCGCCTCAAAGCGCCCGATGCCGAACTTGCCTCGGAGGCAGAACTCGCGCCGCAGCACGCGGTTGGGCTCATCGGGCCCGAAGACCAGCGAGTCGTTCGGCTCGTTCCAGTCGTCACGGATCGTCGACAGGATCACGACATCCGCGCGAGCGATCTCATCGGCGAGCTCGGAGTCGGGCGCGTTGGCCACGCCAGGATCCATCTCGATGTAGCGCGTGCCGGGCTCGAGCTCGGGCAGCAGGTAGTAGAGGAACGCCTCGCTGTAGGGCGTCTTGCGCAGGTCGCCGGGCCCGACGATGAGGCGGTCGCCGGGATCTGTGAGCTCGTCGACGACTGGCAGCATCTCGTTGACCGCCGCGACCGCGTCCTGACGCTTGTAGGGGAACTCCCGGCCGTGGTGCTCGATGGTGCCTTCCGTGCGGCGGAAGCCGAGCGACTGGGCGGTGGCCTCGCCGTAGCTGCGGTAGGTGAAGTGAGGCGCCACCACGAGGAGGAGAGCCGCTGGCGCCGCTACAGCGGCAACGCCGGCGCGCCAGTCGGCGAGGAGGCGCCCGCCACGAGCGCGCCAGAGCTCGAGCACCGCCGCGGGCAGAACTGCGAACGCGACGCACCCGACCCACGCCAGGTGCGTGGAGTCGGGCCGCTGGATCGCTTGCGGGAACAGGCCGACGCTGAAGGCGGCGATCGCGAGCATGCGGAGCTGGCCCGTGCGCCTGCGCGCCACGACGCCTGCGACGACAAGCACAACGCCGACCGCCAGCAGTGCGAAGAACCACAGCCAGAGCTGGCGCGGCCCGGTCGGCGCCGGGAGCGGCCAGGGCGGCTGGTCCAGGGCACCGGCACCCTGGAGGAAGCCGTCGAGCCGGTCGGTGCTCGGCGGCACCGGCAGCCGGCGGCCGCCGCGCAGGTCGAACACGGGCTCGAGCACCAGCCCGTCGAAGGCGGCCCGAGGCCCCGCCATCACGACGTGGACCAGGTAGGGCGAGCAACCGAGCACGAAGAACGCGAGCAGGCGACGCCGCGCGCCGCGATCGAGACCGAGCCACAGCGCCAGTCCCGAAGCGCCGACCGCGAGGACCAGGTCGAGTCGATAGAGGAGCGCCGCGCCGGCGAGCAGGCCGGCGAGGGTCACGCCGCGCCGGCGCCGCACCGAGCCGGCGTCAGCCTCCTGCGCTTCGACGGCGGCGGACAGCGCCCAGAGACCGAGAGCCACCCCGCCGACCCACGCCATGGCGCTGAGCCCGGAGGGTGTCACGACGATCATCGCCCCGATCGATGCGCCCCCGGCGGCCACCCACGGTCCCCACGGTCGCAGGAGCCTGTAGATGCCGAACGCGATCCCGAGGTGCTGGAGGAAGCCGACCGTGCGCTCCGCCGCCAGGCTCACACCGAAGAGGGCGAACACCGCTGCGAGCACCCAGAGGCTGCCCGGGCCGTAGAGGTGGAGGAAGTCGCGGTTCGGGACCTTGCCCTCTAGCACCATCTCCGGGAAGACGAGCATGAAGCCCTCCTCCATCGGTGTGCCCTGTGCAAGCCAGAGACCATGGAGCGGGGGCAGGGTGCTGACGAGCACGATCAGTGGCGCCAGCCACCGAGTCAGGCGGTGGCCGCTGTGGGGGGTCACCGCGCCCGTCATCGCGCAGGAGGGTACTCAAGCCCGTCGCCGGCCCTGGCTACCATCGCGCCGTGACGGAACCGATCAGGGCGACCGGTGTCGACAGCGGTCCAGCCCTGATCGACGCGCCCGCGAGACCACGGCGCTTGGCGCTGATCCGGCTGATGCGTCCCCGCCAGTGGCTGAAGAACGGGCTCGTGCTGGCGGCTCCCGCCGCGGCGGGTGTGCTCGATCAAGGCAAGTACCTCGGTCAGGCGCTTCTCGTCCTCGTGTCGTTCTGCTTGGCGGCGAGCGGCACCTACTGCCTCAACGACGCGGCTGACGTCGACGCCGACCGCGCCCACCCGACGAAGCGCTTTCGCCCAGTCGCCTCCGGTGAGATCAGCGTCGCCAGCGCACGGCGCTTCGGCGTGGGTCTGCTCGTCGTCGGCGTGGGGCTCGGGCTCGCGGCGGGATCGTGGGAGGCCAGCGCTGTCACCCTGACCTACGTCACGCTCACCACCGCCTACACGGTGTGGCTGAAGCACGTCGCCGTGGTCGACATCGTCATGATCACCGCGTTCTTCGTGATCCGGGCGGTGGCTGGAGTGGTCGGCACGGATGTGCCGCTGTCCGACTGGTACCTCATCGTCGCGTCCTTCGGCGCTCTGTTCATCGTGGCGGGCAAGCGCACCACTGAGCTGCGCTTGGAGGACGCTGTGGGCCACCGTGCCGCGCTGGCGGGGTACACCCCGGGGTTCCTGCTCTACGTCCGATCGGTGGCGTCAGGCGTCGCTCTGCTGGCCTACTGCCTTTGGGCGTTCGAGAAGGCCGACCTCGCCAACAGCTCGATCCCTTGGTTCGAGCTCTCGATCGTCCCCTTCGTCCTGTTGATCCTCCGCTACGCGCTGATCCTCGAGACGGAAGACCGCAGGGGTCCTGAGGAGATCGTGCTGGAGGACCGCCAGCTCCAGGTGCTGGGCCTGCTCTGGGCCGCCGTCTTCGCCTGCGGCGTCTACGTCGGCAACGCCCCACCACTGGTCGGCTGACGCGGGCCGCGTCAGTAGGATCGTCAACTCATGCTTCCGCTCGAGCGCCGTGTCGTGGCAGACCTCACGACCTCGACCGACCCTGAGGTCCGGCGCCAGGTCGAGGCCTGGGTGGAAGGCACGCTGCGCGACATGCCCGACGTCCTGCGCCTCGGCGTGGCGCTCGAGTCCGTGCTGTTCTCGACTTGGGTCGCGGTGCGTCGCCCGGCCGATCTGCACGCGCTCCTGACGTGGCTTGATCACAGCCCGATCTCGCTGCTGCGCTCCTACCCGCGCCTGTTCCGGTCGCTGGTGCTCTTCGGTGAGCTCGAGCTGGCAGGGTCAGAGCCATGACCGTGCTCGACACCGAGGTGCTCGTGATCGGGTCGGGTGCCGGCGGAGCCACTACGGCGCTGGTGCTGGCGGAGGCGGGCCGCTCGGTGCTCGTGGTCGAGGAGGGGCCCGAGATCGAGCCGGGCACGCTCGTGCCGTTCAGCCTGCAGGAGATGGAGCACGCCTACCGGCACCACGGCTCGTCCGCGGCGCTCGGCAGTCCGCCGATCGCGTACGCCGAAGGTCGCTGCGTCGGCGGCAGCACCGAGGTGAACAGCGGGCTGTGGCACCGCCTGCCGAGCGCACTGGCCGAGGAGTGGCGCCAGCGCTTCGACCTCGACGACTTCACCGCCGACGCAATGGACCGCTACGCCGAGCGGATCGAGGCATGGGTCGCCGTCAACCCGGTGCCAGGAGCACCGCCACGATCCTCCGCGATCATCGAGGAGGGTGCCACCAAGCTGGGATGGCGGTCCGTGGAGTTCCCGCGCGCCTTCTCCTATGACGACGCTGGCCACGGCACCAAGCAGTCCATGAGCCGCACGCTCCTCCCGAGGGCTCGCCAGGCCGGGGCCTCTGTGCTCGCGGGGACTGCCGTGCGGAAGCTGCGGATCGAGCAGGGGAGGGTGCTGGGCGCGCTGTGCCGGCAGCGCCAGCCCGACGGCTCGCAGCACGACATCGAGGTGCGCGCCGACCACGTCGTCGTGTGCGGCGGGGCCGTGCAGAGCCCGGCGCTGCTCCAGCGGAGCGGAATCCGTCGCCGCATCGGGGTGGGTCTGAAGATGCACCCCACCATCAAGATCGCGGCGCGATTCCCCGCGCCCATCGACCACGACGACGTGCCGATGCACCGCATCACCGAGTTCTCGCCCCACTTGGCCATCGGCGGCTCGGCGAGCCGGCGCGGCCACGTCGCACTGGCGCTGGCCGACAGCGGTGCCGACGTCCGCGATGCACTCGAAGACTGGGAGCGCGTGTTCGTGTACTACGCGGCGATCCGCAGCGATGTGGGCGGACGCGTGGTTGCAGTGCCGGGGATGCGCGCACCACTCGTGACGTATCGCCTCACCGACGCCGACCTCAGCCGTCTGGCGCGTGGCCTCGTCCTGCTCGGCGAGGCTCTCCTCGCCGCCGGCGCCACCGAGCTGTACCCGTCGATCGAGGGTGGCGCTGTCGTGCGCCGGCTCGACGACCTCATGCGGTGGTGGGACGCGGTTGACCGCTCCCGCACGAACCTCATGACCGTTCACCTCACGTCCAGCATCCGCATGAGCAACGACCGCTCCAAGGCCGGCACCGATGGCTATGGCAGGGTCTGGGACGTAGCCAACCTGCGCGTCAACGACGCCTCGCTGCTGGCGGATGCGCCGGGCGTGAACCCGCAGGCGGCCATCATGACGATCGCTCTGCGCAACGCGGAGCACCTGCTGTCCACCATCTGACCCCGGAGCACGATGACAGACACCGCCGACCTAGCGCGTCCGACATCCATCGTCATCACCGGCGCGGCCGGATGGCTCGGCCAGAACCTCGTGCGAGCGGTCGCCGCCGAGCGAGACGTGGTGCGGTGCCTGGTTCGCACTGCCGAGGAAGCGGCCCTGCTCGCGCTCGTCTCATCGTCGGTCCGGCCTGTCGTCGGCGATGTGCGAGACCCGAGCGCGCTCGACACGCTCTTCGATGGAGCCAACGGCGCCACGGTCGTGCACGCGGCAGCCGTCATCCACCCCCAGACCCGCGTGCAGGAGCTGCACGACGTCAACGTCGGAGGCACGCAGCTCGTCCTCGACCGGGCTCGACGTGCGGGGACGGGACGATTCGTGCACATCTCGTCCAACTCGCCCTTCGGCGCCAACCCCAGCGCCTCGGACCGCTTCACCGAGGCCTCTGCCATGAACCCCTACCTCGGCTACGGCCGCTCGAAGGCCGACGCCGAGGGCCTCGTCTCGACGGCGCAGGCCCGGGGCGACGTGGAGACCGTGATCCTGCGTCCGCCGTGGTTCTACGGGCCGTTCCAGCCGGAGCGGCAGACCCAATGGTTCCGGGCAGTCCGCCGCGGGCGCTTCCCGCTCGTGGGCGACGGCACCAACCGCCGCTCGATGGTCTTCACCGGCAACCTCGTCCACGGCATCCTGCGGGCCGAGGTAGCGGCCAAGGCGGCCGGGCATGCGTATTGGATCGCGGACGGCGATCCTCTCGACATGCGCACCATCCTGTCGACGGTTCGTCAGGCGCTGGTTCAGGAGGGACTCGCACTCTCCGGCGGGCAACCGCGACTCCCGCGGCTGGCCGGAGTGGTGGCCGAGAAGCTCGACACGCTGCTGCAATCGAAGGGTCGCTACTTGCAGGCGCTCCACGTCCTTGGGGAGCTCAAGGACACGATCGCCTGCGACATCTCGCTGGCCCGGCGCGACATCGGCTACGACCCGCCGACCGACCTTCTCGCTGGGATGCGGGCCAGCATCCGCTGGTGCGTCGAACGGGGCCACGCGCTGTGAGCACGGTTCTCGTCACCGGTGGCAGCGGCTACTTCGGCTCGATCCTCGTCGACCGCGCCCTGGCGCGAGGAGACCGCGTGCGCGTGCTCGACCTCAACCCACCCGACCCTCGGCCGGGAGCAGCCGTCGAGGCGATCGTGGGAGACGTCCGCGACGAAGCCGTCGTGCGAAGTGCGAGCGAAGGCGTCGACGTCGTCCTGCACAACGTCGCACAGGTGCCTCTGGCCAAGGACCGTGAGCTGTTCTGGTCCGTGAACGTCGTCGGCACCGCCAACGTGCTCCTGGCGGCTCGCGAGTCCGGCGTCAGCAAGGTGGTGCACACATCGTCCAGCGCCATCTTCGGCATCCCTGAGCAGAACCCTGTGGTGGAGGACACCGTGCCACGACCGCTCGAGGCCTACGGTCGCGCCAAGCTCGAGGCCGAGGTGCTGTGCAACGAGGCGGCGGCTTCTGGTGTCGATGTGACGATCGTGAGGCCTCGCACCATCCTCGGCCACGGACGGCTGGGGATCATGGCGATCCTGTTCGAGTTCGTGGCCGAGGGCGCTCCGGTGTTCGTCCTCAACGGCGGCCACAACCGCTACCAGTTCGTGCACGCTGAGGACCTGGCCAACGCCTGCCTCTTGGCTGCTGATCGTCCTGGGCCCTCCACCTACAACGTCGGCACCACCGACTTCGGCACGATGCGCGAGACGCTTCAAGCACTGGTCGATCACGCGAACACAGGATCGCGGGTGCGCTCGCTGCCGTCGGCGCCGGCTCGAGTGGCCATGAAGGCCGTGTCCAAGATCGGTCAGGCTCCGTTCGCGCCCTACCACTGGCTGCTCTATGGCGAGTCGTTGTGGTTCGACACGACCAAGGCGCGCACCGAGCTCGGCTGGGAGCCGACCCACTCCAACGCATCCATGGTGATCGAGTCCTACGAGTGGTTCCTGGAGCACCGCAGCGAGCTGGGCGCCGCGGGCAAGTCGCACCATCAGTCGCCAGCGCGCTTGGGCCTCCTCAAGCTCCTGAAGCGGCTCCCTTAGTCTGGGTCTCGTGGTGGCCTCGTCGGTGCAAGGGACATCGCGCTCCGAGCGCCGCGCCGACGACGGCACACTGATCGCCACGGATGGCGGTCAACGCCTCGGCTGGCTCATCGCCGGTTGTGTTGCGGTGCTGAGCATCCCGTTCGTGGTGGCCTTGATCGGCTTCCGCCGAGACCCCTGGACGCCGGTGCTCGATCTCGCCATGACCGAGCTGCGCGTGCGCGACGTCGGCGGCCGGCACACGCCGCTCATCGGTCTGCCTGGCCGCATCGGCACGCTCGCCGAGCAGGGCAGCCACCCGGGGCCGCTCAGCTTCTACGCGCTCGCACCCATCTACCGCCTGCTCGGGTCCACTGCGTGGGCGCTGCAGGTCGCGACCTTCGTCGTCCATGCCGCGGCCATTGCCACCGCTCTTGTGATCGCTGCGCGGCGCGGCGGCACGCGCCTCGTGCTCGTGATCGCAGCGGTCCTCGCGGCCTTGACCGCCGGCTACGGCGGAGGCGCTCTCACCGAGCCGTGGAACCCCTACCTCCCTCTGTTGTGGTGGGTCGTCGCCCTTCTGGCCGTCTGGTCGGTCCTGTGCGGCGATCTCCTGATGCTCCCGGTCGCAGTGTTGGCGGCGTCGTTCTGCGCCCAGACCCACGTGCCGTACCTCGGCCTGACCTTGGGGATGGGAGCGCTGGCCGGTGCAGCCCTCGTCCACCGAGCGTGGCGCAGCCCGGCTGAGCGCGGGCGTGTGCTTCGTTGGGGCGCCGCCGCGCTGGGGCTCGGCGTGCTGCTCTGGCTCCCGCCGACGATCGACCAGGTTCGCCACGATCCCGGCAACTACCGCATGCTCGTCGACCACTTCTCCAGCCCCGACGAGGAGATGGCGGGGCTGGTGAACGGGGTCGAGGTGGGCCTGCGCTACTTCGACATCGCCCACCTCGTGCAGGGAGACGTCGCCGATCCTGGCTGGCTTGTCACCAGCGCGGGCGGGCACCTGCCGAGCGACCGTCGGGGCTTCGTGCTCGTGGTCGCATGGGCGGTGGCCGCCGCCTTCGCCTGGCGCCGGCGACAGCCGACGCTCATGGCGCTGCACGCGGTCGTCGCGGCTGGCATCGTGCTCACCTTCTTCGCGATCAGTCGGATATTCGGCGTGGTCTGGTACTACCTCATCCTTTGGGGCTGGGGTGTCGGCCTGCTCGCTCTGCTGGCCACCGGATGGACCGTGGTCGACGCGCTCGGCGAGCGCTGGGATCCCGACAGGCGTGAATCGGCCGGCCGGCTCGCGGTGCGTGCCCTGGTCGTGATCGCGGTGCTCACGGTGGGGCGCTTCAGCGTGGCCGCCTGGGACAGCCCCCATGCCGATGCCACCGTGGCAGCAGAGCTGGCGGCAGTCGTCGATGACGCGGCCGCGGGGCTTGCCTCGGGAACGGGGGCATCAACGGGTCGCGACGGGCGCTACCTGATCACTTGGAGCGACGCCTTCCACATCGGATCCCAGGCCTACGGTCTGCTGAGCGAGCTGGAACGCCGCGGCTTCGATGTCTTCGCCGAACCCGGTCGCCGAGTGCCAGCGACAGCCCACCGCGTTCTCGAGCCGTCAGACGCGACGGCAAGGGTGCACCTGGCGACCGGTGCCTACGTCGAGCGCTGGCGCGCGCTGCCTGGTGCGGTCGAGATCGCGGCTCTGGACCCGCGTGATCGTGCAGGTCGTGCCGAACAGGCGCGGCTGCGCGCCGAGGTGATCGCGACGCTGCACGAGCTCGGTCTCGACGAGCTGGTCCCGGGCGTGGACGACAACCTCTTCGGCGTGGCCATCGACGACCGGCTACCTGCCCGCACGCAGCAGCAGATGGGCCGCATGCTGGAGATCGGAGCGCCGCTGGCCATCTTCGTCGCCCCGCCCGGCACACCCGACCCGTGAACCCATCTGGCTCACTGCCGAGATGGCTGGTCCCTGCGGTCGCTGCCGGCGTGCTGGCACCACTCGTTGTCGCGGTCCTCGCGCAGCGCAACGCCCACTGGCATCCGGTGTTCGATCTCGCCATGACCGAGCTGCGCGTACGGGACGTCGGCGGTGGCAACACGCCCCTGATCGGCCTGCAGGGGAGGATCGGCCCCAGCGGCAGCCATCCGGGCCCGCTGTCCTTCTACTTGTTGGCGCCGGTCTACCGGTTGCTCGGCTCGTCGTCGTTCGCGCTCCAGGCCTCGACGGCCGTCTTCCACGGAGCTGGCGCGCTGACGGCTCTGCTGGTCGTTCGCCGCCGGCGCGACCCGCGCCTCGTCGTAGCAGTCGGCGTCGTTCTGCTGCTGCTGATGCAGGGCTATGGGCTCGGCCCGCTCACGGAGCCCTGGAACCCGCACCTGCCGGTCATCTGGTTCGTCGCGTTCCTCGTGTCGGTGTGGGCGGTGGTCGACGGCGACAGCCCCATGCTGGTTCCGGCCGTCCTGGCCGGCTCCATCTGCGCGCAGACCCATGTGCCCTACCTCGCCGTCACGCTCGGAATCGGCGGGGCCGCTATCGCTGGGCTCACCGTCCAGGGGTGGCAGAGGGGACGGCAGGCGCAGGCGTTCACGCAGTGGCGCTGGCTCGTCATCTCGGCCGCCTTCGGAGCCGTGCTCTGGTTGCCTCCCGTGATCGACCAGGTCGTGCACGAGCCGGGCAACTTCAGCCAGCTGGTCGATCACCTGGCCACGCCGGCCGAGGATCCGATCGGTCTGCGCGAGGCCGCCCCGCTGATGCTCGAGCGGCTCGATGCATGGCAGCTCCTCGTCGCGGAGACAGCTCATCCGGGCACCTACATCCGAGTCCTCGAAGGTCCGGGACCAACCGCGGGCCGTGGGCTCGCGACCCTCGTCATCTGGGTGGTGACCGTTGGCGTAGCGGTGGCGCTCCGGCACCATCGGCTGCTCACGCTGCACGCTGTGGTGGGTGTGTCAGCGTTGGTCGGATGGGTGGCGATATCTCGCATCTTCGGTGTGCCCTGGTACTACCTGATGCTGTGGGCCTTTGGCATAGGCGCCCTCATGGTTCTCGCCATCGCAGCCACCGCGGCCGTGGCGATCGGTCGCACGAGCTTCTGGATCCGGATGCGGCCGACCTCAGCCGCTCTCGCATCGGTGGCGTTGGTGGTGACAGCGGGCATCTCCCTGCGCCTCATTGCCGTTGCACCGGATGCCACCACGGCAACCCCGGCTCAGACAGCGCAGCTGGCGCGCCTCGTGCCTGACACAGCAGCGGCTCTGACGGTGGGGGAGGGAGCGGCGTCGGGACGAGACGGCCGCTACTTCGTCGAGTGGGATGACGCAGTCGGCGGCGGTGGTGGTGGGATCGGCCTCGTGAACGAGCTCATCCGGCGCGGCTTCGATGTCGGCGTGGGGCTTGACGAGACGGTTCGTGTGGGCGCGCATCGCGTGCTCGACCCTGCCGATGCCACCGCGCGGGTCGTGCTCGCGAGTGGCGGCTGGGTCGAACACTGGGCTTCGCAGCCGGGTGCTCAACTCGTTGCCTTCGACGACCCGCGCTCGGCGGAGGAGCGGCGCGAGTTCGCCCAGGTCCGCCGGGCCACCATCGAGCGTCTCGATGCCCTAGGGCGCGCCGACCTGAAGGACAAGCTCGACACCGATCTCCTCGACGTCGCGCTGAACGGGGGCATTCCGGCCGAGCTCGAGCTTGCCGTCGCCCGAATGCTCGACATCGGCGTCGCCTCGGCGGTCTTCGTGCTCCCACCGGAGGAACCCGCATGACCGTGCTCCAACGCCGAGCCCTGTGGGCCATCGTGACGATCGGTCTCCTGCTGCGCCTGGGCTGGGTGCTCTACGCACAGCCGGTACCGCCAGACACCTGGTACCTGGCAGGCGATCAGTTCTCCTACTTCCACTACGGCAACGAGATCGCCCGCGGGCGCGGGTACATCAGCTACATCACGGGCGAGGCGACGGCCTACTACCCGATCGGCTACCCGGCTCTCCTCGGGGCGCTGTACTTCGTAGTGCTCCACACTCCCATCACGGACGATCTGATGATGGCGACGGCCATCCTCCACCTGCTCCTGAGCGTGGCGTCGGTCTGGCTCATGTTCGTGGTCGGGCGGGCAGTGGCCGGCGTGCGCACCGGTCTTGTTGCCGCCGGGATCCTCGCCATGTTCCCCAACGTGATCTTCCAAGTGCCGACCATCCAGCTCGAGACGGTGTTCATCTTCCTCGTGCTGGCATCCCTCGCCGTCATCGTCACGCACGACTGGGCGAACGGACCGCCGGGCATGCGCCGCCTCCTCGCGTTCGGTGCAGCGCTCGGCGCCTCGGTCCTGGTTCGACCGTTCAGCGCGGTGCTCATCGTCGGTCTCCTTGCGGCACTCCTCGCGGTGAGGGTCGGCCGGCGGCGTGCAATTCAGCTCGTGGCGATCCCAGTGGGTGTCGTCGTCTTGATGTCCGTGCCCTGGACGATCCGCAACGCGGTGCAGCTCGACTCGTTCGTGCCGTCCTCGACGAACATGGGTGACACCCTCTGCATCGACCGCAACCTCGATGCGAAGGGCGGCTTCCGCTTCGCCGATCACGACGGTTGCGTCGACCCGAGCCTTCCTGAGGTGCCGCGCAATCGCGGGAACACGCGCAAGGCGATCAGCTTCGTCCTGGAGCACCCGGAACGCGAGCTGCTCCAGATCGTTCGGCGGGCGCGGATCATGTTCGACCACGACCACGACGGCCTCGAGGCCATCCAGACGCTCGGGGGCGGACCGTTCCTGTCCGAGCGCGTCGTCGACTGGGGCGGACGGGCGGCCGACTGGTACTTCTACGCGGCGGTCGTTCTGGCTGTGCTGGGCCTTCCCGCCTTCCGTGAGCGGCAGCGGCGCGCCGAGAGGTTCCTCGCTCTCTCGGGCCTGGTCGGGCTGCTGGTGATCCCGCTGCTGCTCTGGGGCAATCCGCGCTTCCACCTGCCGCTGGCGCCCTTCATAGCGCTGTCTGCCGCGATGGCTCTGCTCACGGGTTGGGATCGCATCAGGCCACCCGCAACACCCGCTGAGTCGTGACCCCGAGCGGCGCCTCGTGGCGCCCCAAGGATCGTGCCATGTTGCTGCTGGCTCTGCTGGCGCCGGCCCTGCCTCTCATCGTCGCCTTGGCGGCGCGCCGCCATCCCACCTGGGTGCCTGATCTCGACTTGGCGCTGACCGAGCTCAGGGTGCGTGATGTCGGCGGCTCGCACAGCCCCCTCGTGGGCCTGCCGGGCCGCATCGGCACGCTCGACCGCCAGGGAAGCCACCCCGGACCCATCAGCTTCTACCTGCTCGCGCCGGCTTACCGCGCCTTCGGAGCGACGTCGTTCGCCCTGCAAGCCTCCACGGTGCTCTTCCACCTGGCGGGCGCGTGGACCGCGCTGGTGATCGTGGCGCGCCGAGCAGGTCCGCGCTGGACGCTTGCGGCGAGCCTCGCTGTGTCAGTGCTGGTCTCGGCGCTCGGCCCCAACCTGTTCACCGAACCGTGGAACCCTCACCTGCCGCTCCTGTGGTGGCCGGCCTTCCTCGTGGCCGTGTGGGCCACGCTGTGCGGGGACGTGCGCTTGCTTCCGGTCGTCGTGGTGGCGGGCACCATCTGCGCGCAGACTCATGTCTCCTATCTCGGAGCGGTCGGACTGCTGACGATCCTCGCGGCAGTGGTAAGCGTGCGGAGGCCCGAACCGGCCGCCGCGGTCCACCGCGGTCGGTGGCTCCTGGCGTCCACGGCGCTTGGTCTCGTGCTGTGGATGCCGCCGCTCATCGATCAGCTGAGCCAGGAGCCCGGAAACGCCACGCTGCTGGCCGAGCACCTGCTCGACGCGCCCGAGCCTTCGGTCGGTGTGCTCGACGGCGCGCGCCTCGTGCTGGCGCGATTGGACGTGGTGCACCTCGTGCGTTCGGCCGCAGTGGATCCCGGTCGCTTGGCCGAGGACTACCCGACCGGGGCGAGTGCGTGGCGCGGCGCAGCGTTCCTCGCGGCCTGGGGTGTGGCGGCAGCACTCGCGTGGCGCAGGTCGCGGCCCACGCGCGCGGCGCTAGCTCTTCATGTGACAGGGGCCCTGGGCACCGTCTTGGCGATTGCGTCTGCGGCACGGATCGTCGGCTTCCCGTGGGCGTACCTGATGCTGTGGGTGTGGTGGCTCCCGCCGCTGCTGCTCGCGGCGGCCGCGAGCGTGATGCACGATCGGCGGCTCCTTCGGCCAGTGGCCTCGGCAGCGATGCTCCTCCTGGTCGGCGTCACCCTGCGCGCCACCTGGAACGCGGCCGAGGCCACAGCGGCCAACCCCGTGCTCAGCCGCTCGGTCAGCAGAGCAGGGCCGATCGTGGCGGAGGAGCTGGACGCCGACGGGCGCTACCTCGTCACGTGGACCGACGCCATTAACCTCGGCGGCTTCGGATACGGGATGGTCGTCGAGCTCGAGCGACGGGGCATCGAGGTTGCTGTCGAGGAGCATCTCGACACGCAGTTCGGCGAGCACCGAGTCGTCGCAGCCGAGGAGGCCGACGGCCACCTGGTGGTGGCGACCGGTCTAGCGATCGGCCGTTGGGCGCGAGTCGACGGAGCGCAAGAGCTCGTCTCGTTCGACGCGCGCACGGCAGGTGAGCGGCAGGAGTCACGGCGACTTCGGTCGGCGCTGATCGACGAGCTGCGCGCTCGTGGCTTGGATGACCTGATCCCGATCGTCGACGAGAACCTCTACGGCGTCGCCTTCGATCGTCGCCTCAGCTCACGCGCTCAGGAGCTCGTCGACGAGCTCGGCGCACTCGGCGCGCCCATGGCTGCCTACCTGGTCCCCATCGGCAGCGACCTGCCCTGATCGGCTGATCGTCGCTGGACCCTTCTGCTCCAGCGGCCACCCGTCCAGACTGCAGCCAGATCCGCAGACGCGGGCGCGCTGGTCTAGTTCCAGCCGAACCAGCGGGGGTCGAGGCGTTCGCCGTATGGGGGTGTGTAGGGGCTGGGCTCGGTGGGGCGGAGTGGCCCCGGCGAGCCGGTGTCGGGTGGTTCGATCGGTCTGCCTCTGGCGTCGCGGAACCGCAGAGAGCGGTCTTCGGGGTTGCCTTCGATGGTGAAGGCGCCTTCGTGGAGCTGGCGGTGGTGGGTGGGGCAGAGTGCGACGAGGTTCGCGGGGGTCGTGGGGCCACCGTGCTGCCAGTGGGTGATGTGGTGGATGTGGAGCCAGCGGGTCTGGGCGCAGAGGGGGTGGGTGCAGCCTTGGTCGCGGCGTTCGATGATGCGGCGCAGGTGGCGGCTGACGGTGCGCTCGGTGGGGTTGATACCGATGAGCTGGCCGGCGTGGTAGGCGGCGACGAGGACCTCGGCATCGCAGGACAGGAAGCGGGCGAGCACGTCGGGGATGACCGGGCCGAGGTGGAGCTGGCCCGGGCCGGGGTTGCCGTGGTGGTCGAGGTCGTGGTGGAGCACGATCTTGGTGCGCTCGCCGCGGCGGCCTGTGCGGGCCAGGGTGGGGTCGAGGCCGTCGAGGCCTTCGCTGGCGAGGCGCACAAGTGCGTCGGCCCAGGAGACCGAGCCGCTGCTGGTGACCTCGCTGTCGGCGTCGAGGCCGTTGCGGTCGCGGTACTCAGCGTCGCGTGCGGCGCCGAGCCCGAGGCGCAGCAACGCCATCTCGTCGGGCGGCAGGCAGAACTCGCCTTGACCCCAGCCGTCGGGCAGGTCGTGCAGGCGCAGGTAGCGCTCACGTTCGTTCTCTGCGGGTGGTTCCCGGTGGGGTTCGTCGGCGCGGCCGTCGGGCTGTTCGGGGCAGGACTTGAGGCAGCGGGTCAGCTGGCTGATCAGCATGCCCGGCGCCCAAGCCGCCACCTCCGCATCACGGGCCGCCGGGCACCGCTGGGCGATGCGGACCATGGCGTCTTCGGTCAGCCGGCCAGCCCGGAACAGCCCCCAGCAGGCGGGCAGCTCATCGATGCGCCGGGCGATCCGGATCAGGTTCTCGGCCCGCCGCGGCGAGATGTCCGCCTTCCAGCACAACCAGTGCTCGACAGAACGGATCCCGGTGCCATGCCAACCATCGGTGTCCATCAGCATCCGGATGGTCGCGACGAGCTCGGCAACAGCCAGGTTGATCGTGCCCATCAGCGCGACAGTCGAGGCCTCCGCCTCACCCCATGCACGCTCCTGCTCCAGCACCGACATGGGAGCAACTCTACGAACGGGGTATGACAAGTCCCTGTAGGGGTCAGCGCACCATGTCGGCGCGCGCGAGGTCGCCTTCCCGTCTCGGCTTCTGGCGGGTGCTGATGAGCGACGCTGCGGCTCCGACCATGGCAGCCACGACACCGGCGGAGACAAGCACGAGCACGAGGCGCCACCGGCCGTCACGCGCATCAGCGCACAGCGGTCCCGGATCGGGGTAGGTGACCTGTCCCGTGAAGAAGACGGGATCACCCGACTCGGTCACGAATCGGGCGCCCCGCCCACGGCCGGTGAGCAACCGAGCGAGCGGACGCAAATCGGCAGGAATGGGTCACCGGCAGCGTTGGCGTCTGGCGATCAGAGGCTGCGAGGCTCGTCGGATGTCGTTACGGGTTCGGCGACCATCGCTTGAGCGGCTGCGGGAGCTGTTGACTGCCAGCGGGGCCGACGCGCTGACCTACGAGCCCATCGGCGTGTCTCGACGTCACCGTCGAGACACGCCTCCATCGCGCGCGATGGGAGACCCTTCTCGAAGGTGCTGACGCATTCGAGCGTGGGTGCCAGGCCCTTCGCGACTGGGCGGTCCACCGCGGCGCCGGCCTGTCTGTTGTGGCTGACGGTGAGGTCTGCGTCGGCACGAACGTGGCGATGGTTGCGCCGCTCCCGGTGGGGTACGTCGAGGTCACGTGCCGGATCGTCACGACCGTGGAGGAACCAGACAGGTTCGGCTTCGCGTACGGAACGCTTCCCGTGCATCCCGAGCGGGGTGAAGAGTCCTTCATCGTCACGAGGTCGTCCGACGGGGTCGTACGGTTCAGCGTCGAGGCGGCATCCGAACCGGTTCACCCCCTCGCCCGCTTGGTGCCTCCCGTCGCCAATCGACTCCAAGATCAGGCGTGCAACCGCTATCTCGAGGCAATGCAGATCGCGGCGATGGCTAGCCCCAGACCGGCGGCTATGCCCACACCTGCGGCGCGCTTGGACCCGCAGTCATGTCCGAGTACCTCGACTCCTCGTCGCATGCGCTTCTTCTTGTACGGAAGAAACACGGCGAGCGCGTGGCCTTCCCTGTGCTCGAGCTCGACGCGAACAGCATCGGACTCCGGCAACCGAACGTCCGAAACCAGTGCGACGGCTCGGAGGCTGTCCTTCTCCAGCCGCAGCCCTTCGATCAGTGTCGCGAGCACGTCGAGGCTGGCCGGCTGCTCGCCCCCGCCAGGGTCTCCCGCGACGACTCTTGCTTCACCCGCCTCATCGAGAGCCAACGCATAGGGGAAGAACTCGCCGCGCTGGTCGAGCATCTCCTCCGCGAAGGGCAAGGCGGCACCGACTAGGCCGTCGAGGTCGTCCTGCGCCTGCTGGCTCGCATCGTCTCGCCACGAAGTCATGTATCAAAGCCTGCCAGCGATGCGGCGGTCATGCTTCGGCAGGGAGCGGGCTGCTCGGCAGTCGTGCCCCCTTTATGCGGGCGGCGGGGGCGAGTGGCGCGCCTCGGTCCAACGGGCGCCGTCCCACCATCTCAATGCCCCTGTTCCCGGCTCGGGGTACCACCCGGGCGGCGGCGCGGGGATGCCGTAGGCGGCGGCCAGAACGTCCTTCCGCTTCGCGAAGTACCAGACGATCGTGCCGATCCCCCCGATGAGAACCACGATCAGCACCCACATGATCTTCTCAGTGCTGGCGAGGCGGTACTGGTGATCGGGGATGCGGGCGACGTCGATGATCCCCCAGATCCACAGAACCACTGAGCCCACCCAGAAACCGAAGAAGAGCAGGAAGAAGAATCCGATGCCGAGTTCAGCCACTCCTTGATTGTTCCATCCACCAAAGGTTCATCGTTGCTTCGTCACCGCCGGTCGATGATCGGGAGGTGTGCCACCTGACTAGGAGGAGTCGTCGGGCTGGTAGGTGCCAGGTACGGGTCCCCCCACGGTGATCGCAAGTCGGTTGAAGGCGTTGATCTCGATGATGGCGTACAAGACCCGGCTGAGTTCGTCGGGCGTGAACTCGGCGGCGGCCTCTTCGAGCACGGCCTTGGGCACGTGCGCGTCGGCTATGAGCGTGACGGCCTCCGTGAGCGCCAGGGCGGCCCGCTCGCGCTTGGTGAAGAACGGGGTCTCCCGCCAGGCGTTCAGCGCGTAGAGGCGTTGTTCGGTCTCTCCTGCTGCACGGGCGTCCTTGGAGTGCATGTCGATGCAGTAGGCACAGCCATTGATCTGGGACGCTCGCATCTTCACTAGTTCCAGCAGCGGAGCTTCTATGCCCGACGCCTTCACGAGCTCGCTCAGCCGGTGCAGCGCCTGGTAGCCCTCAACCCAGAAGCGGAACAGTCGCTTGTTCTGGTCGTCGGCCATGGCGTCGGACGATATGCGGGGTGCCGCTGCGACGGCGGGACCGAACCCAAACCTGCGTCCTGATCGGGCAGTTGTGGGACGGCTGCTGTTCGACGTGGCTGGCTCAGCCCACAGAGATCGGTGGTGAATCGACGCACGGGTCAACCATCGGGTAGCTCACGGGCGTCGTGTTGTCATCGGAGCTGGTGGCCGTGCCACCGAGCCTGTCGAGGAGGCGGTCGCGTAGGGCCTCGCTCGTTGTGACCGCTGCCCACGTGTCGGCAAGAGCTACGTATTGATGCGAGAGCTCACCAGTCGGGCATTGATTGAGGCCGTCCTGGTCGTACCGCTGCTGGAATCGATCTGCCACCTCGGAGGCTGCAGTAGGGTCGAATGTGTGGATTCGAATCGACGGCCGCCCGTCCGTCCAGCAGTCGATCGACTCGGTGAATGGCCACCGAGTGTTCTCGAACCTGCTGTCGGCACTTGTCTCCCTCTCGCAGTCGAGCGCGGCGACGAGTTGCTCGGCGGCTGATCGGTCATCGGGCACGGTTGAAGGGACGGCTTCGTCGTCCCTCTCACTGCCGCACGCCTGGACGGCGGATATGGCGCAAAGGAGTGGGACATAGCCAGCTCTGGCCGCTCGACGACGGGGTCCGAGCACGCGTACATCCTGCTCGCTCTGCCCAGGGCTCGCGTTGCATCCCGGCAGATGTGGGACATGGATTCGAGGCCACCCCACGTTCCCGTGGGAACCTTTGAGTCATGGCCGACATCCCCGACCGACTTCGGAACAGGTTGCTCCTCATCGGCGTGGGGTCCGTCGCCGCTGGTATCTACTTGGCCGTCACGACTGAGCTTTGGATCGGCCTTCTCGTAGGTGCCGTTTGCCTGTCGAACCCGGTCTTCGCCTGGTTCTTCGCGAGCCGGCATGAACGCTCGAAGTAGGCGTGTGATCAGGCAGCTATGGGTCGTCCCGTTCGACGCTCCGGAAGGTCCCAGTCCTGCCGACCACAACCTCACCGATGACCGTCGTGCGCTCGCCGTCTCTCATGGCGAGGGGATAGGTGGCCGAGGTCTGAGACGGCGCGAGGTTCGCTCTCGCCCAGTCAACCGCGGCTTCCGTCGACGGAAGGAAGGGTCCAAAGTCGCCCTCGGGCAACACGATCTCATAGGCGAGCACTGCCCCAGTCTGTGCGCTGTGACGCGGTCATGTTCGGCAGGTATGCCCGGTTACTCAGACGGCCCCTGGGCTACGTGCTGATTCCGATCACGGCAGCCCACCCTTCGCACTGGCAGCTCTTAGCCGAGCATGTCGGCTCGTGATCCTTCCGCGGGTGGTCGCAATGCAGACAAGCAACCGTCGCCAGGACATCGTCTGACGCGTCCTTCCAGGATCCCGGTTCGGCCTCCACCGACACACTCTGCCGGAGATGCGCAGGGCAGAGCGGCAGGATTGCCGATGTCAGGCCAACGGTTCCCGCCGTGGACCTTGGCGGCTGTAGTCACAACGATGGTGCCAGGACGATCCACAGCCAGCGCAGGTGTGGTCTCTCTCATCGGTGACCCAGGGCACTGCAATGGTGGGCGCGCGAGCCACGTCCGGCCATTCGGCGACGGTCGATTGCGACGGGGATCGCCCTCTCGCAGGCGGGGCATTCGAGCACGCGCCCGCAGCGTCCGTGCCTCACAGGGACCTCAACAAGCTGATCGTCGCCGGGCACGGGCGAATACTGCCTGCTGAGCGCGACGGCTGCTCCCGGCAGTCATGCCCGCCGCTCGTCCGTTGGCTCCGGTCTGACGAATGAGACCTTCTTTCCCAGTCGCCGTCGATGCTCGGCGTACAGCACTCCAGCCCGAAAGACGCTGTACCCGATGAGGAGCACCTGTGCGACGAGTGACGCAAGAACGCGGCCCCCCGTCACCTCGAAGACATACGGTGAGTCACCCGCGGCGCGGACCCATTGCAAGGCCCAGAACGCGAAGGCCGCGACAATCCACCACCACCATCGCTCCGGCCGCGATAGCTGCCAGCTCGGTAGCTCTCGTTCGCTCACGACGGGCGCATCTTCGAGCGGTACATCTGCAGAGTGTGCCCGTTGTGCCAACTGCTCGCGTCGCATACCGGCAGGTAAAGGTCACTGCGTGGAGCGCTAGGGGCCCTAGGGCTGCCAGTCTCGGTCGAGGCGCAACGCGATGTAGATCCAGTAGCCGACGGACGCAGGCCAGAAGAGCGCGACGCCCACCACCCAGCCTGGACGCGCCTGCCGTCCAGCGTGATAGAGCGCCCCGACCCAAGACGACAACAGAACGACGCCAGCCACCGGGCCCAGCGGGCCCGGAAGAATTGAGAGAAGCCACACTCCCAGGACGAGCGCGAAGATCACGAGGATCGGGACGACGGGCAGCAGGAGATAGCGCCGGGCTCGCCAGGCAGGAGATCGTTGGGGAGGAGCCCACTTCCGCTGTCGAGGCACACTCCGGAGTCTGACCGCTAGGCCTGAGCCTGCGTCGCATCCCGGCAGTCATGCACCTTCGCTTGACCACCGTCGACCGGTCCGAACAGCAACGCGCAGGCGATAGAACTCCAGGATCCCGAGCAGCCCCATCAGGGCTAGAAACCCGATCCCGACAGGCTTGGGCGACGCGATCGTGGCCACTACCGCGGCGATTGCCAGTCCGAAGATATAGAAGTGGATCGCCTTTCCGCGTAGGAGTTCCAGCGTTCCCCTGGGACCGTATCTCTCGACATGCTGAGGGAATCGCGGATCGTGCGTCGCTTGACGCCGAATTAGCCAGCCGCAGAAGAACCGCTCGACGCGTGGCAGGGTTGGAACCCACTCGAGCACGTCGGCACGACTGGCCTCCGGCCTCGCGTCGCCTCCGGCCCTCGTAGTCGCGTGGGTACTCTGTCCGGTCGGTTCGGCTCCCAGCTTGAACGCCAGCGCAATCACGACTGTGCCGAGCACGCAAGCCGGAATCACGCGGTGGCGACCAGTCGAACGGGAGTCCCCACTGCAAGCGTGGGCACCCCGACCACGAGCGCACTGGACAGTGAGAACAGGAGCCCTATCCGCCACGGATGCCCGGTTAGCCATTCGGTGAAGACCCTCCTCCGAGACCGGGGCTGTTGGTCATCCACGGCGCCTAGTGCCCCGAGTAGCGACGGGCCGCAGAGCCCGCTTAGTGCCCGATGTGTGCGGCAGTCCGGCAGGTATGCCCGCCGCTGCTAGACGGCTTGCGGTCTTGGCGCTCGTTGTCTAGGAGACGTGGCATTGTCAGCGTTGTGCCACGGTTTCGCGTCGCTGTCGCTGTCGCGGCGTTGGTCCTCACCTCCGTTGGCTTCATCGCCGGTCGTGCAACGGCGCCGACGGGAAGCCCTGAGGTGAACTCGTCCACCACGACGACAGCTGACGCCGATCTGAGCGCCGAGGACGTTCAACTCCGAACCTCCCTTCGTCCATTCATCGGCCAGTGGACCCGGCATGGCGAGGCCGTCCACATCGACAGCGACGGCAGCGGCACCGCCGTGTGGAGGATCTACACCGTCTGTGGGGAGTCAAAACCCCCCTGCGACACCTTTGACGGCGACTACATCATCTCCGGTGGCGCCGCGTTCTTCATCCTCATCAGAGCCGACGAGAGCACAGCCGACGGCTACGTCCTGACCAGCAGCGATCCGGCCACGGTTCCGGTTGGCCGCATTCATCTTGAGCTCAGGCCCGACAATCACCTGATGTTCCCGGGCCTGGGCGGTCCGCTTTGCGGACCACCAGTGATGGCCGATTGCGGCGCTTAGGGTCCCGCTCGTCGCCACCATCCGGCCAGGCGCTGGCTTCGGGTGGCGGCCTGACTGCGCCGGTTCCCGGCAGGAGAGGTCCTACTCGCCCGAGCGTCGAGCCTCCATGCCTGGGCCGGGGTCGTCACAGTCCACCGGGCCCCGGCCGTACTGATCGTCGTCGGCCCGGGCTGGCACCGCGTAGCAGAGAGGGCGACCGTCGGCGAACGTCGTGATGAGGTTCCCGTAGTCGTCCACGAACCGGCAGTCAGGGTGGCGGCGCCCGTAGGTCTCCCCGTTGGGTCCCAACAGGCCGTCTGCCGTGCAGAACGAGGTCTCAGGCTCATCGGAAGCCATGACGAGGCTCGCGGCGGCCAGCGCCGCAACAGCCACCCCAGCAGCGACCCACCTAGCCCGCACGCGTCGCAGTCTGCTCGCTCTGCCCATCGCTCGCTCTGCATCCCAGCTGTTCTGGCCGGCCATCCCAACGGCGTCAGCGCAACTGTTCACCACTGTTCACGTGAAAGTGCAGGTGCTTCGAGTCCTGATATCTCCCGAGGTTGGTGAGCACCCGGCACGCTCCATGTTCCGCCTCTACGGAGGCGGCGACCTCTCGAACGACTGCGAGCAACTCGGAGAGTAGTGGCTCATGTTCGCCGAGGTCCGTGAGGGACGGCACATGGACCTTGGGGATGACGACCACGTGCACGGGCCAGAACGGCCGGGTGTGGTGGAAGGCCAGCACTGAGTCTGTCTCCGCGACCACGTCGACTGACGTGCGTCCGTTCAGGACCTCATCGCAGTAGAAGTCGTCCGTCATCGATCCTCCCGCGGTCGTCATTACTACTGACCTACGAGCCACCCTGCCCGGTGCCGGAGGGCTCGCGCTGCATTCCGGCAGCTATGCCCGTTTGGCATCCGCTGCTACCCGCACGTCTCGAAAGTCGATCACCGCCGCGAGGGCGTGGCGGGTGAGCGCTCTGAGGTCGCCCTCTGCGAGAAGCAAGGAGGAATGACCGGCCACGACGCATCCAGCAGCCTGGCCCGCCACCCGCGAAGTCCGCCAACGCAACAGTGCCCACGGGCGTCACGTGCGAGCGAGCTTCAGGACAATCCGCTCACCACCAGGGGCGTCGACGAATCGGTGGTGGTCCCGTTGCCGAGCTGCCCGGTACCGTTTTCGCCCCAGCACTTCACGGTGCCGTCAGCCAACAACGCGCACGAATGAAACGTGAGCGCGGTGAGAGCAGTGGCGGTGCTGATCCCGCTGACCGGCACGGGCGTCAACGAATCGGTGGTGGTCCCGTTGCCGAGCTGCCCCTCACCGTTGCGGCCCCAGCACTCGACGGTGCCGTCAGCCAACAACGCGCACGAATGAGCAAAACCTGCGGTGAGAGCAGTGGCGGTGCTGATCCCGCTGACCGGCACGGGCGTCAACGAATCGGTGGTGGTCCCGTTGCCGAGCTGCCCTTGAGCGTTTTCGCCCCAGCACCTGACGGTGCCGTCAGCCAACGACGCGCACGAATGGAGAGCACCTGCGGCGAGAGCATTGGCGGTGCTGATCCCGCTGACCGGCACGGGCGTCAACGAATCGGTGGTGGTCCCATTGCCGAGCTGCCCGTTACCGTTTTCGCCCCAGCACTTCACAGTGCCGTCAGCCAACGACGCGCACGAATGAGAGTCACCTGCGGCGAGAGCGGTGGCGGTGCTCATCCCGCTGACCGGCACGGGCGTCGACGAGTTGCTGGTAGTCCCGTTGCCAAGCTGCCCGAAACCGTTGTAGCCCCAGCACCTGACGGTGCCGTCAGCCAACAACGCGCACGAATGACCAGGGCCCGCGGCGAGAGCAGTGGCGGTGCTGATCCCGCTGACCGGCACGGGCGTCGACGAGTTGCTGGTAGTCCCGTTGCCGAGCTGCCCATGGAAGTTGTAGCCCCAGCATTCGACGGTGCCGTTAGCCAACAATGCGCACGAATGATCAGCACCTGCGGCGAGAGCAGTGGCGGTGCTGATCCCGCTCACCGGCACGGGCGTCAACGAATCGGTGGTGGTCCCGTTGCCAAGCTGCCCGGAATTGTTGTAGCCCCAGCACCTGACGGTGGCGTCATCCAACAACGCGCACGAATGAGCATGGCCAGCCGCAACGCTGCTCACCACGGTCGCGGGCGCCGGCGTCACGGGGTTCGATGCGATCGAGAAGTCGCTCTTGCCGACGGCGTTCACAGCCCGCACCTTGAACCGATAAGTCGTGCCATCGGTCAGGCCGGTCAGCATCTGCGTCGTCACTGTCGAGCTGAACGTGACCAGCTTCTCCGGGAAGTACCCGACGTACGCCGTCACCCAGTACCCCGTGATCGCTGAGCCACCGTCCGAAGTCGGCGCCGTCCACGACAGGCTCGCCTGCCCGCTGCCCCCCGAGGATGCCGTCACGCTCGTCGGCACAGCTGGAACGGTCGCGGGCGCCGGCGTCACGGGGTTCGATGCGATCGAGAAGTCGCTCTTGCCGACGGCGTTCACAGCCCGCACCTTGAACCGATAAGTCGTGCCATCGGTCAGGCCCGTCAGCATCTGCGTCGTCACTGTCGAGCTGAACGTGACCAGCTTCTCCGGGAAGTACCCGACGTACGCCGTCACCCAGTACCCCGTGATCGCTGAGCCACCGTCCGAAGTCGGCGCCGTCCACGACACGCTCGCCTGCCCGCTGCTCCCCAAGGATGCCGTCACGCTCGTCGGCACAGCTGGAACGGTCGTGTCAGCCTTCGCCGTTCCCGCCTGCGTGATGAGCGTCGTAGCTACCAAGGCGACCGCCGTCAGCGATCGAATCACACACCGCGTCGCACAGCGCCCGCCCACGTGCTCGCCCCCTCACGCCGGCCCCCGCCGGCCGATCGCTGCCACTATGCGTCACTGTCGCGACCCAAGCAACGGTTCTCCCGGTCGCACCGGCCCATACCCGCCGTCGCCTCCTCATGAACCCAAATGTCCAGCCCTGACCCCAGCGGGCACTGTTGCGTTGGCGGACGTCGTACCAACCGATGTTGGCGCCTCATCCCTGATCTCAACGTTCACCACCTTCCGCACCACCAGCTCGCCGATGGGCGGCGGCAGGTCCTCACTCAGAGGCGGACGGCTGACGTGAATGATCCGACCAGTGACGGCCGCATCGTCCGTCACGAGTCACACTCTGCCCTGAGGGACGCGGCTGCCACGATTCTCCCGAGAGGCCGGGGCGACTATGAATCAGTGCCCTTAACGCGCAATAGGCAACGCTCACGCGAACCCGCGAGGCTGAGGGGATGGAGGTCGTGGTAATGCTCGCAGCAGTCTCAGCAGTGGGGCTGCTCGCCGTTGGTGTGAACTATGCCCTCCAGCGCTCGCTCGATGGTCAAGCTCGACCGCGAACTGACCAAGAAAGAACTCCTCACGGGGCGCTGCGGAGGCTGCGACGGTTCGGGTCACCGATGGACTGCCATGAGCCCGAACGGAGGAGGCGAGCCAGGTCCCTGTTGGAGATGCCAGGGCTCTGGGGAGCCTCCCACCGAGGCAGATCGGCTGAGGTTCATGCCCAGCGACCCGGAGGGCGTCGGCGGTCCAGCGGCACAACTGCCTGATTGAGTCGGTCTGTTGCGCGACTCCGGGCATGATGCATCGGTGACGAGGGCGCGTGGGTTGAGGTCAGGAGCGGTGCTCTGGATGACCGTCGCCGCTCTGACACTGGCGGGTGCATGTGGCGCAGGGGACGGCGCGATCGACGCGGATACATCGACTACCCGCAGTCCGGCGGACAGCTCGTGGTTCGAGGTCGCCGCAGTACGGGCGGTCGACGCTCCGTGCACTTCGGCGACGGCACCATCGCAAGATGGGTCGCGGTGCTACGAGCTCGCCGCTGCGGTGTTTGACGCGGCAGGCGTTGAGGAGGCGAGCGCAATTGAGGATGAGGCACCGGTTTGTGAGATCCCCCCGGGCGAGGTGGTGTGCGTGGTGACTGGGCTGACCTCGACGACTCTGCCCAAGCCGGGCACGTGGCACGTCAGCTTCACCGTCACACAAGACGCGCTCCTGGCATTCAACGATCTGGCGGAGGCGTGCCTCCAACGCGGGCCGACGTGCCCGACCGGTCAGGTGGCGATCGTCGTCGACGGCGAAGTCCTCACTGCCCCGACCATCCAGGCCCCCGAGTTCGAGCGGGACGCATTCGCCTTGTCCGACTTGAACCAGGCAAGCGCTCGGAGCATCGCCGCTCGACTGTCCGAGTAGACCGGCGTTGCCCACGAATGGCCGATCCCAGCGGGCTCAGGGGGCAGTATGAGCGGGTGAGCAACACGGAGATCCTCGCGGCGCGGCGATGGTTTGTTCCGCCCATTGCGCTTGGCAACATGGTCGCCACGATCATCCTGGCGGACCAAGGGGGATGGTCTGGCGGCACCGTGGCGTCCGCGATAGCCGCCTTGAGCTTCGCTGTGCTGACGGGAGCTCTCTGGGCCGACAGGGAGCCCTGATCAGGAGGCGGTGTCTCGAGACCTCGGCACGATCGGTGCATCGCGGCCCGTGCCGCGTGGCGTGCCGGCCTCGTTGATCGACTCTTCGTGGTACTCGTCCTCGACGTTCACGTTCCAGATGTCGTGGCTGGCACCGAAGATGTTGTCGACCGTCAGCATCGCAGTGAACATCGAGTGGTCCTGATTGTTGTATTTGTGCATGCCGTTGCGCCCGATGGGATGGACGTTGCGTGCGTGCTCCGCCAACCAGGCTCGCAGGATCTCGACGTTGTCCTTGTAGTCCTCGTCGTAGGTCGGATACGCCTTCGGCATCCGCACGACGTAGCCAGCCTCGACGTCCTCGCTCCGCATCAGGCCCAGCAGCTCCAGCTCGGCCTTGCCCTTCTCGATGAGGTCCTCGTCGCTGGCCGTCCACCACTCGTCGCCCTCGGCGACCGTGTACTCGAGACCCAGCACGTTGCGTCCGTCACGCACCATGTACGGCGACCACGAGCCGAAGTTCTGCACCCGCATGGTCTTCACCTCGGGCGCATGGATGTAGATCCAGTTGTCGTCCCACTCCACCTTCTCCTGCGGCACCACGAGCGCCACGGACAGGAAGTCGCGGAACGTGAGCGCATCGGCTGCGGCCACCACATGAGGTGGGGGCGGCGGGTCCATGGAACGCAGCAGGGCGGGGAACGGCATCGACGAGATCACATGGTCGGCCGGCCGGGTGGTGGCCGCACCGGACTCGTCGGTCGATGTGACGCTCACGGCACGACCGCCGCTGTGCGCGATCGACGTCACCTGCGCGCGGAAGACCACCTTCGAGCCCTGTGCCAGCACGAGGTCGTGGCAGCGCTCCCACATCATCCCGGGACCGTGCTTGGGGTATTGGAACTGCTCGATCAGGCTCGTGATCTGCTTCGAGCGGTCGCGACGCGCACCCGCCAGCCGAGCGCGCAACGGCTCCCACACAGCGCTCCACAGCGACATGCCCTTGATGCGCTGCGCGCCCCAGTCAGCCGAGAGCGAGCTGGCGGGAACAGCCCACACCTTCTCCGTGTAGGTCTTGAAGAAGTGCTCGTAGAGACGCCAGCCGTAGTTGGAGACGACGTATCCCTCGAGCGATGAGGTGTCCTTCGGCGGGCGCACTCGCACCCAGAGGAAGGAGAGGACGCAGCGCACCGCCTCCAGCGGGCCCAGGTTGCGCAGCGCGTTGAGTGGCTTGATCGGGTAGTCGTAGAACTTGCCCCGGTAGTAGATGCGGCTCGTGCGCGGGCGCAGCAGGAACTCCTCGTCAGGGAGGATCTCGTGCCAGAGCGCCTCGACCTCGGGCACCTTCGTGAAGAAGCGATGCCCGCCGATGTCGAAGCGGTAGCCGTCGCGCACCACGGTGCGGCTGATGCCACCGACCACGTCGTCTGACTCGAGCACCGTGGCGGTCGCGCCGCGCTTGCCCAGCTCGTAGGCGGCGGTGAGGCCGGCCGGTCCGGCGCCGATGACGACGACCTCGCCCGGAGAGGGGATCGCCGGGCGGGCGAGATCGGTCGAGGGATCCGAAGCAGTGGAAGACATGCGGCGCTGGTGCTTTCGAGGAGTGTGACGAGTCGTGGCTGGGCGCGAAGCCTGCACGAGTGTACGGAGCCGCCGGGGGCCTCCACTGGATCTCCGGAGGCCCTGGGTGAGGCCGCTACGGTGGCCCGTCGTGCGCCTCCGGAGCAAGACGGAGCTGGCGGCCCTGGCGGCGCTGGCCTACGGGCCGTTCCTCGCCTCCTCTCCCGGCAAGGTGAGCGCCGACAGCAAGCAGGATCTCTACCTCGATCCCGCGCGCTTCATCGGGCGCGCGATCGACCTGTGGGACCCGCACATCGGTGCCGGCACGGTGCCCCATCAGAACCTCGGGTACCTGTTCCCCGTCGGACCGTTCTTCTGGGTGTTCGATCGCTTGGGTGTGCCCGACTGGGTGGCACAGCGGATCTGGCTCGGCACGCTCTCGCTTCTCGCTGCCGTCGGTGCGCGCTGGCTGTTCCGCCGCCTGGGGCTCGGACCCGCCGCCGCGCTGGCGGGGGCTCTCGTGTACATGCTCACGCCGTACCAGCTCGCTTTCACGGCGCGCATGTCGGTCCTCTTGATGCCTTGGGCGGCGCTGCCCTGGCTCCTCGGCTTGACCATGATCGCCACGCGCTCCCGCGGCTGGCGTGCGCCCGCTGCTCTCGCTCTCGCGCTCGTGGCGGCCGGGGGCATCAACGCATCGTCGCTGCTGCTCGTCGGGCTCGGTCCGCTGATCTGGGTGGTGTTGGAGGCGAGCCGAGGGGTCGATGGCGCGCGCAGGGCACTCGGCGCATCGCTTCGTCTGGCCGTGCTCGGTCTCGGCGTCTCGGTCTGGTGGATCGTCGGGTTGCGCCTCCAAGGCGCCTACGGGCTGCCTGTGCTCCAGCTCACCGAGCGGGTTCCGACGATCGCAGCATCGTCGACCCCGTCCGACGTGCTGCGGGGGCTCGGCAACTGGTTCTTCTACGGCCGTGACCGCATCGGCTTCTCGCTCGACCAGGCAGCGGACTACGCCGGTGCCAACGACCTCGTGGTGGTCCTCAGCTACGCGGTGCCCCTCGCCGGTCTGGCTGCGGCCTTCGTGCTGCGCTGGGCGCATCGCTCCTTCTTCGCCCTCATGGTCGTCGTCGGCGCGGTCGTCGCGGTTGGCGCCTGGCCGCTCGGCGACCGCACCCCCTACGGCGACCTCTGGCACTCCTTCACGAGCGACACCTCGGTGGGCCTCGCCTTCCGAAACAGCCCACGCGTCGTGCCGCTGGTGGTGCTCGGCCTGGCTGGGCTCCTGGCGGGAGCGGTGGACGCACTGCCTCGCATCCGTTCCCGCCGACTGGGGGCAGGCCTCGTGGCCGCCGCAGCGCTCGTCGGCCTGCTGCCCGTCTGGCAGGAGGGCTACCTCACCGACGGGATGCAGAGGCCGGAGGAGATCCCCGGCTACTGGCTCGACGCGGCCGCGGCGATGGAGGCAGGTGATCACGCCACACGTGTGCTGGAGATCCCCGGATCGAGCTTCGCCGCGTACAGCTGGGGCACGACCGTCGACCCGATCACACCCGGGCTCATCGACCGTCCGTACCTGGCCCGCGAGGTGCTCCCGGCGGGCACCGCGGGTACGGCCAACCTGCTCGACGCGCTCGACCGCCGCATGCAACAGGGCACCTTCGAAGCAGCATCGCTTGCGCCGATCGCCCGCCTCCTCGCGGTCGGCACCGTCGCTCTGCGCGCTGACCTAGAACAGGCCGGGCGCTTCGACACGCCGCCACCGTCTCCGCTCTGGGACGCGCTGCGTTCGGCACCAGACCTGAGCCTGGCCGGCCGCTTCGGGCCGCCGGGAGGCGATGGCGCCCGTTCTGACCTGCCGTCCGTCGCGCTGTTCGAAGTGGACCGACCTGCACGCACCGTCCGCACGTCCGCCGCGGACGGACCGGTGCTCATCGCCGGTGACGGCGACGGCATCGTCGACGCCGCAGCCGCAGGAGTCATCGACGGCTCCGCGCTCGTGCTCCAGTCGGCGGCGCTTGACGACGCGGAGCTCCAGGCGGCCATCGAGCGCGGCGCCCACCTGATCCTGACCGACAGCAACCGGCGCCGGATCCAGACCTGGTTCTACACGTTGCGCGATTCCCGCGGCCCTACCGAGCGGGTCGGCGAGACAGCGCCCGACCCGAGCGGGTACGACTTCCGCCTCGAGGCCTTCCCAGGCTCGAGCGACGACAGCAGAACCGTGGTGGAGCACGTCGGCGGCCGCGTCGAGGCCACGGGTGGTGGCGGCCCGGAGCGGCCCGAGGACAGGGGAGCGCACGCCGTCGACGGTGATGCGTCGACGGCGTGGCGCGTCGCAGGCCCCGACCCGCGCGGTCATGCGATCGAGATCATCCCCGACGACCCGGTGCGCGCCAGCGAGGTGCGCCTGGTGCAGCCGATGGCTCCTGCGGGCGCCCGGTCGCTGGCACGGGTGCGGCTCGAGGTGGATGGAGCCGAGCCGATCGAGGTGGTGCTGGGCCCCGAGTCGCGCACCGAGCGGGGCCAGTCAGTTCCGCTCCGGACGGCTGCTGTCAGCCGTCTCCGCATCGAGATCCTCGACACGACCCCATCTGCGCCAACATCTGACCTCACGCCCGTCGGGCTGGCCGAGGTGCGTCTCGGCGATCTGCGGATCGCGGAGACGGTGCGCCCGCCTATCGACCTGCTCGACCGCGCCGGACCGGCGCTAGCGGGTCACAGCCTCGACATAGTGTTGACTCGGCTGCGGCTCGAGCTTCCAGGCAGCGACCGCTCCGACGACGAGGTCTTGCTCGATCGCACCATCGACCTACCGGTCGGCCGCTCGTTCGCACTGGCCGGCACCGCGCGGCCCAGCGGGGGAGCGTATGAGGGCGGACCGCGCGAGCGGGCCGCTGGATGCCGCGATGACCTCCTCTCGATCGATGGGTCACCCGTCTTCGTGCGCCTGCGGCCGAGCGGAGCGGACGAGGCGTTCGCGCTGGAGGGATGCCAGCCAGTCACTCTGGATGCGGGCCGCCATCGGATCGTCGCCAGCCACGCTGAGCTCTCGGGCTTCGACGTCGACCGCCTGGTCCTGAGCACTGGTCGCGACGGGCGACCCGCCGCGGTGTCACCTCGAGGCGCAGCCCCGGAGGAGGCGGGCTCCGCGGTGACCGTGCGAGAGCAGGGCTCGACGAGCCTGAAGGCCGAGCTGACGACCGACGGCGAGCCCTTCTACCTGGTGCTCGCTCAGAGCGCGAGCGGAGGTTGGCGGGCGGAGGTGGACGGCGCCGAGGTCGGGCCGCGCCAGATGGTGGACGGCTACGCCAACGGCTGGCTCGTCACCCCCGAGCGCCCCGGCACGCTCGAGGCGCGACTCTCGTGGCAGCCCCAGCGCCTCGTCTGGCTGGGCCTCGCCGTGAGCGGCCTCGCCATCGTGCTCTGCCTTGCGATCCTCTGGCGCACTCGGCGGCGGCCGTCGGCGCCGGCCCCACGCCTCACCGCAAGGCCTGCTCTCCTGCTCGACACTGCCGTGTCGGCGCTACGGCCGACGGCTGCATTCGTCGCCGGTCTGGCCGTCTCGTTGATCTCGCTGCTCGTCATGCCCCCGGAGATCGCGTTGGCGGCAGGTGCAGTGCTGCTGGTGGCGTGGTCGGTGCCACACGGCATGCTGCTGCTCGTGGTGGTGGCGCCTGCCGCCCTGATGATGAGCCGGCTGTCCCACCGCCCGTCGTTCGCCTGGCTCGCCGTAGCTCTCCTGCTCGGAGAGATCCTGCGGTCCAGCCGTCTCGTTCTCCGACGTGAGTCGAGGCAATAGGTCCCGCATCGCTGAGGCCGAGGCAATGACTCCCACATGTGGGACCTATCGCCTCGAGAACGAGACGACGGGACCTATTGCCTCGGGTTGGTCAGCCCGAGTGGACGTCGACCTGGAGCTCGTCGAGTGATGTGGTGCGACGCCAGTCGTGACCGTGCTCGACAGCGACGAAGCGATAGCTGGCGGCCGGCAGCAGCACTTCCATCTCGCTGTCGACGACCCGGTAGACGAGATCCAGCCGGGCGCGCAGGTCGCCTGCTTCGAGCGTGATGGTGATGGTGCCGCGGTCTGCGACCAGCAGTCCGTCGGATCGCTCGAGCTTGACGAGATCGACCTCGACGACTCCGTCCCGTCGCGCGAGGTCGAGGACATGGGTCTCGGCGCCGCTGGTCAGCACCAGACGGCTCTGCGAGGTCGTCGGCAACCCTGACACCCTGATGCTGAGCGTGAGGTTCGGGGCGCGGCGCACCTCGATGGACCTGAGGCTCACATCGAGGGCTGGCGGGCTCTCGCGAGGCCCGATGTCCTGCGCGGCCACGGACCCCTGCTGCAGGAAGGGCTGACGGTTCGGCATGTCAGCGATGAGGTCGAGCATCTCCGGCCCGCTGTCGGAGGCGTAGAGGATCCGGTCGTCGAGATCGGGCCCGTTGGATGAGAAGGGGTTGACGTACAGCAGGTAGGGAGCGGTGTCGGCCACGAACACCAGAGCTTCGCCGTCGATGCCCTCGACGCTGTCACGCCAGGCGGCTTGCTCGGTGCTGATCTCGTGGTTGACCTGGAACCGCGTGATGACCGCTGGGACGGTGGCGACCACGAGCGCCGCGATCAGTGCAAGCGCGGCCACGCGTCGCCTCGACCACAGGTCGACCAGCACCGACGCCATCAGCAAGCAGATCGGTGCGTAGAGCGGGATCAAGTAGATCGGACCGCTGATGCGAGCAGCCATCGAGGACAGGTGGTTGCCCCAGAAGATGAAGTAGCCGACGGGGAACACGAGGCACACCAGCAAGAGGGCGATGGCTGCCTGCTCGCGCCGCCGCTGCCACAGGCCGAGGAGGGCGGTCGCCAGGCCCACATAGGTGCCGGCGAGGAACCAGGGCAGGAGAAAGGCGTTCTTGGCAGTCGCCTTGATCGCCTTCGGCAGGTCGTAGTCGACGATCTCGAACCCCGGCATCAGCCGCTTCTTCCCGAACCCGAAGGTGTCCATCGGGTCCGCCGCTGTGATCGGGAACTGCAACCAGCTGCCGGTGACGTGACGGTTGTAGATCAGCGCCGCCACCACGAGTGGGAGTGCCGATGCAGCCGTCAGGGAGACGGCCTTGACGGCGTCTGCCACGCGGTCGCGGTGCCTGACCCCTGCGAAGGCGGCGAACGCGGCTCCCCACAACAGTGCGTCGTAGGGGCGCGTGAGGAAGATCCAACCGATCAGCCCACCCGCCGCGAGCAAGCGAGATGAGCGCTCCATTCGCACGCCGCTGAGAAGCAGTGCGCCGGCGATCAGTCCCAGGCCGAGCGTGAAGAGGTAGCTCAGGTAGACGCCGCCCTGGATGGCGAGGATCGGAGAAGCCACCATCAGCGCGGCGCCAGCAGTCGCGATCGTGCGGTCGCCTAGCACCTCGAGCCCGAAGACGTAGGTGCCGATCACGGCCAGCGCTGCGCCGATGAGCAGAGCGCTGCCGGCGGAGGTCGTGACGACGTCGGCCAGCAAGAGGACGATCGGCCAGCCGAGCGTGTACTGCGTGAAGAGCACTCCCTCGCCTCGCGCCGAGAGCCATGGCTGGAACAGCGACGGGTAGCCACCATCGGAGGGGGCGAGCCGTCCCTCGCGCAGGGCGTCGACGTGCCAGAGGTACACGGGCTCGTCGCGGTTCCACGAGTAGGCGGGGAACAGCTCGTGTCGGGCCCAGAGCGCCACCAGCGCGGCGAGGATCGCGAACGCGGCAGCAGGCCAGTGCTCCCACCGACGGATGGCGACGCCGGCGATCGATGGGGACATGGCGCGCGAACCTACCTGCGGTGCGCGAGCCTGGATCACATGCCCTTCACCTGTCCCCGCTGCTCCGAGACGGCGGACCAGCGGTTCTATGGACCGTGCGCCGGCTGCCGGTCTGAGCTGAGGCGCCTTCTCGGCGGCGCCGCCAGGGACGTCGAACGCGAGGCCTTCGTGCCTGCGATGCACGTCACCCCCAACGCCGTCGCCCTCAAGGACGACTGACCGCTAGCCGCGCTAGCGACCCGCCATCGGCTGGATGCGCTGGCGGGGGCCGTACTTTGGCGCGCTGATGCCCGAGGCCTCCAGCAACGTGCAGACCCGCCCGCGGTGACCGCGATATGGCTCCAGCAGCTCCAGCATCCGCTCGTCGCTGCCTCGTGGCTCTGACGCCAGAGCCCATGAGACGAGGTGCTTCAGGTGGAAGTCCCCCACGCTCACGGCGTCGGCGTCGCCGAGAGCGATGCGGGCCACCTCGGCTGAGGTCCATGGCCCTACCCCGATGATGGCTTCGAGCCGGGCGCGAAGCTGCTCAGGGGCGGTCGCTCCCACCGCCTCGAGCCGGCTGGCGTGCGCGCACACCCGCTTCAGCGCGTCAGCCCGCTTCTTCTCCACGCCGATCACGTGCAGGTCGTAGTAGCCCAGCTCGGCGATCACGTCTGGGCGCGGCGCCTGCATCAGTGCGAGCGGGCCCGGGGCTCGCTCGCCCCAGCGCTCGATCAGCTGCCGGTAGGAGCGCTTGGCCTCGAACCCTGTGATGCGCTGGCTGAGCACGGCCGGGATCAGTGCGTCGAGGACTCGACCTGTGCGCGTCAGGCGCAGCCCATCGGCATCGCGGTGCAGGCGTCGGACCAGGGGGTGGACTGGCTCGAAGCCGGCCCGGTCGTCCAGGCAGCCGAGCAGGCCGGGCGCGCTCTCGAGTGCCCAGTCGGCGCCCTCGCCCCATGCTTCGACCTCGATGCGATCGCCGAGGTGATCGGCGCGCAGCGCGGCCTGTCCGCTCGGCGTGCGCATCGCCAGCGCGACGGTCGTGTCGCTCAGCAAGATCGTCGGGTCGTGACGCCCCATGCGCAGCCCGCCGAGCGACCTTCGTAGGTCCACCGCGAACGGCAGTCGCATCGTGCGCCGGGACATGACCGCTCGACGCTAGTTGTCGCTGGCAAGGACCGCTGATTGCGCGATGCGTCGATGTACCGACATGTGCCGTGTGCGCAGCTGTCAGCTGGGGATCGCAGCCGCCAGCGCCCAGCGATAGTCGGGCTTCCCGCTTGGGCTGCGCTCGACGGTGGGCACGCGCACGAACTCCTTCGGGAGCTTGTAGCGGGCGAGGTGCTCGGCGGCCGAGGCGCGCAGCTCCTCGTCGGTCACGTCGGCGTGGCCGGGACGCAACTGCACGACGCCCACGATCTCTTGACCCCAGCGCTCGCTGGGCCGACCTACGACGACGGCGTCGAACACGGCGGGGTGGCGCTTCAGAGCCTCCTCGACCTCCTCCGCGAAGACCTTTTCGCCGCCGGTGTTGATCGTGACCGAGTCGCGCCCATGGAGCTCGATCGAGCCGTCCTCGAGCAGGCGCGCCCGGTCGCCTGCAACCGCGTGCCGAGTGCCACCGACGATGGGGAAGGTGCGGGCGGTCTTCGCCGGATCACCGAGGTAGCCGAGGGGCACTCGTCCTGTCTGGGCGAGCCATCCGAGCTCTGGGTCACCCGGGTGGAGACGGCGGCTGAGATCCTCGGAGAGGACGACCGCCGTGGGCGACCGGGCGAACGAGCCAGACGGCACGGCTTGGTCCCGGCGGCTGCGCGCCACTCCTTGCCGGCCCGTCTCGGACGACCCGAGCACGTCGACGATCTGGAGGTGGGGCACCAGCTCGAGCAGGTCGTGCTTCACGCTGGATGACAGCAGCGCTCCGCCAGTGAGCAGGAAGCGCAGCCCGGCGAGGTCATGGCTGCCGTGCCTCAGCTCGTCGACCAGGGGCCGAGCGAAGGCATCACCCACTATGAGCAGCGAGGTGACCCGCTCGCGCGAGATCGTCTCGAGGACATCGCGCGGGTCGAGGTGCACAGCATTGTCCTGGACGACGACGGTGCCGCCGGCCAGCCAGGCGCTGATGGCGTTCCAGTGCGCTGCGCCGTGCATGAAGGGTGGGGCCGGCAGGGCGCGCAACGAGCCGTGTGCGGCGGCCGCGACGATCTGGGCTGTGGTCTGGCCTACACCCAGGCAGGCCGCGAGGAAGTCGGCCTGCCGCCACAGCACGCCCTTGGGCATGCCGGTCGTCCCGCCCGTGTAGAGGATGTAGAGGTCGTCCGGTGACAGGCCACGCGGCTGCAGCGGCGACGCGGCGGCCAGCGCTGCTTCGTACTCGAGCGCGCCAGGCAGCAGGCCCCCACCAGTGCCATCGTCGACCTGTAGCAGCAGCGTGAGGCGGGGGAGCGACGGGAGCACCTCCTCCAGCGTCGATGCGAACGCGCTGTGGAACACGATCGCTCGAGCGTCGCTGTCGGCGAGCACGTAGCGCAGCTCCTCTGCGACATACCGGTAGTTGACGTTGACGGCGGCACAGCGCGCCTTCGCCGCTCCAAGCAGGCCCTCGAGGTATTCGTTGCCGTTGTGCAGGTAGAGCGCCACGTGGTCGTGGGGCGACTCCCACGGCTTGCACGCCGACAATGCGCTATGGGTTCCCAGGCCGGCATCCGCGAGGACGGCGGCCAGCCGGCGGCTGCGGTCGCCGACCTGCGACCACGTGAGTCGCCTGTCGCGCCACACGATGCACTCACGATCCGGGATGGTGGCTTCGATGGCTTCGTGCGTCGCTGCGAGGTTCAGCTCCTCGGGCACCTCGAGCACTGCCATCGGGTTGGGTCAGCCGGCCGGGGTGGAGGTCTCGACGACCGAGACGGAGGTCATCTTGTCGCCTACGTCGATCGACTGCGCGATCTCGATCCCGGAGGTGACGTAGCCGAAGAGGTTGTAGAGCGGCTGGAGCGACTGCTGGCAGTCGGCGATGCAGATGAAGAACTGCGAGCCGTTCGTGTCGGGGCCGGCGTTGGCCATCGCGACCGCACCAAGCGTGTAGGCCCCGCGCACCGGCTCGTCGGCGAAGCGGTAGCCCGGCCCGCCCCTTCCAGTGCCGTCAGGGTCGCCTCCCTGGATGACGAAGCCGGGGACGACACGGTGGAACGTGAGCCCGTCGTAGAAGCCGGAGCGGGCCTGGACCACGAAGTTGTTCACCGTGTTGGGAGCCATGCTGGCGTCGAGGGCCATGACGATGTCGCCCTTGCTGGTGGCGATGGTGACGTCGAAGGTTGCAGAGGGGTCGATCTCGAAGGGGGGTGCGGAGGACATGAGGGCCTACGCTACCCGGCGTGCCCGAACCCCTTGACGCCCGAGAGCGCCGCGAGCTGTGCGATCTGTTCGAGGAGCTCGGACCGGATGCCCCGACGCTGTGCGAGGGCTGGACCACGCTCCACCTTGCCGCCCACTTGGTGGTGAGGGAGCGGGATCCACGCTCCGGTCCCGGCATCGTGCTGGGCGGAAGGTTCGAGGCGCTGCTGGATCGATTGATGGCACGCGCGATGGAGCGGGGATACGCCCGACTGGTGGAGCAGGTCCGCAATGGCCCTCCACTGGGACCGTTCGCGGTGCCGGGCCTTCGCAAGGTCCTGAACCTGAACGAATACGTCGTGCACCACGAGGACGTCCGTCGCGCCAACGGCCTCGGGCCCCGCAGCGACCGTGACGATCTGCAGGAGGCCGTCTGGCGGCTGCTGCGGCCTGGTGCGCGGCTGATGCTCCGCAAGGTGAATGGCGCCACCGTGCGAGTGACGCGCGCCGAGGGCCCGTCGATCGTGGTCGGCTCGGGCCGCGAGGTGTCGCTCGTTGGGGAGCCGGTCGAGCTGCTGCTCTACCTGCAGGGTCGCCGTGGCGCCGCTGCCGTCGAGATGTCAGGCGACGAGTCGGCGATGGCCGCACTCCGCACTGCCTCGCTGGGCATCTGAGGAGGAGACCGCTCAGCTCGCCGCCGGGATGCCGTTGCCACCGAGGCCGGCGAGCCCGTCCCAGAGCACTGCCAGCAATATGTCAGTGGCCCGTTCGATCCCGCAGTCGCGGTGATCGACCCACTCCTGCGCCCCTGCCTCGAGCATCCCGACCACCCCTCTGGCGATGAGGCGCGTCGCAGGCTCGCTTGCCCACGCATCCGCGATCCGCTCGATGCGGGATCGCCGCACGTCCTGCACCGCCGGGTGCTGGATGGCGCTTGCAGCGGCCATGAGGTTCCAAGAGGCAGGGTTGTCGCGAGCGAAGCGCAGATACCGCCGAATCAGCCTCCTGAGCTCGAGCTTGTCGGGCATGTGCCCCCCGAGTGACATGCCGACCTGCTCGTCGAGCTGCTGGAGGTTGTGGAGGTAGACAGCAGCGATGAGGCCGCCTCTGTCACCGAAGTAGGCGTAGACGAGCGATCGCGAGACGCCACCGGCCTCCGCCACCTCCTCGAAGCTCACCTCGGTGGGCTCGCGATCGCGGAAGACCTCGGAAGCGGCCTCGACCAGGAGAGCACGGCGGGTCACGGGGTCGAGCCGCAGATGTGGCTTTAGCTCCTTGACCGGGCGGCTCACATGAACCCCTTCGTCACGCTGGGCTGGTTCGGGTGGATTGTGCTGTCAGCGGCTGCCCACGGCGACGCTGACGTCGGCGCCCGCAGGCGCACCCGTGAGGGGGAAGTGACAGGCCACAAAGTGCCCGTCACCCACCGGCTGAACCTTCGGCTCTTCGAGTGCACAACGCTCCTGGGCTATGGGGCAGCGAGTGCGGAAGCGGCAACCGGACGGTGGATCGATCGGTGACGGAAGGTCGCCCGTCAGGAGCCCTGACTGCACCGGTGGCACCGTCGGGTCGGGCACAGGTATCGATCGCAGGAGCGCCGCTGTGTAGGGATGAGCCGGGGTGGCGTAGAGATCGTCGGGCGCACCCACCTCGCAGATCTTGCCGAGGTACATGACTGCGACGCGATCGCTCACGTTCTTCACCACGGCGAGGTCGTGCGCGATGAAGATCAGCGTGAGGCCGTAGCGCTCCTTCATGTCTTCGAGCAGGTTGAGGATCTGCGCCTGCACGGAGACGTCGAGGGCCGAGACGGGCTCATCGCAGATGATCAGCTCGGGATCGAGCACGAGCGAGCGGGCGATGGAGATTCGCTGGCACTGCCCGCCTGAGAACTGGTGGGGCCGCTTGTCGGCTGCAACGGCAGGATCGAGGCCGACGGCTTCGAGCACCTCGGTGACCCTGGCCTTCTGCTCCGCGTCGCTGCCCCTCTTCCAGATGCGGAGGGGCTCCGCCACGATGTCCTTGACGCGACGACGCGGGTTCAGCGAGGAGATCGGGTCCTGGAAGATGAACTGGAGACGTGTGCGGACCTCGCGGAGCTGCTGCCCGCTGAGCGAGGCCAGATCGGCGTCCTCGAAGAGCACGCGGCCCCGCGTCGGTGGGGGAAGCTGCATGATGGCGCGGCCCGTCGTGGACTTGCCGCAGCCGGACTCTCCGACCAGGCCGAGCGTCTCGCCCTTGCGCACGTCGAGGCTGATGCCGGACACCGCGTAGACGGTGCCCGCTGACGTGTGGAACTCGACCTCGAGGTCTTCGATGCGCAGGACGACGTCATTGCCCTCGCGCAGGTGCGCTGTGCCCGTGCCGGCCATCAGCCGTCACCCCCGACGTCGACGAGCGCCGAGGCAGTCTCCACAGCGGCTGCGGCGGCGGAGTCGCCGGTGACGGCGGCCTCGGCAGCTGGAACGTGGTGGGCGAGGTTGCGCTCGAGGGCCTCGCGCCCGGCCTCGGTGCCGACGGGGTACCAGCAGCGGTACTCGTGGCCCGGGGTCTCCGCTTCGACCAGTGGTGGCATCTCCGTGTGGCACTTCGCCTGTGCATAGGGGCAGCGAGGGGCGAAGCGGCAGCCGGGGGGCGGGTTGATCAGGTCGGGCGGGCGGCCCCCGATGATCTGGAGGCGGGTGTGGCTTGGCGAGTCGAGCTTGGGTATCGATCGCAGCAGAGCCTCGGTGTACGGCATCCGAACGCTGGAGAACAAGGTGCGGGTCGGGGCCTTCTCGACGATCTGCCCGGCGTACATCACCGCGATCTCGTCGGTCCGGCCGGCCACGACTCCGAGGTCGTGCGTCACGAGCACCATCCCCATGTTGCGCTCGCGCTGCTGCTGGTTGAGCAGGTTCAGGATCTGCGCCTGCACGGTGACGTCCAGCGCGGTGGTCGGCTCGTCCGCGAAGAGGAGCTTGGGGCCGCAGGCGAGCGCGATGGCGATCGTGACCCGCTGCCGCATGCCACCCGAGAGCTCGTGCGGGTACTGCGAGATGCGTCGCTTGGGGTCGGGGATGCCCACCGAGTCGAGCAGCTGCAGCGCTTGCTCGTTGGCCTCGTCCTTGGGCACCTTCAGGTGGTAGCGCAGCCCCTCGGTGATCTGGCGACCGATCTTCATCACGGGGTTGAGCGAGGTCATCGGATCCTGGAAGACCATCGCCATCTCTGTGCCCCACAGCGCCCGCTGCTGCTGCTTCGAGGCGCCGACCAGCTCCAAGCCGTTGTACTTCGCCGAGCCAGTCCGCCGGACGTTGCGGGCCGTCAGCAGACCCATCATCGAGCGGGCCAGCACGGTCTTGCCCGAGCCCGACTCCCCGACGACACCGAGCGTCTTCCCACGCTCGAGCGTGAAGGTCACTCCGTCGACGGCCTTGACCATGCCGGCCGGTGTGTCGAAGTGCGTGCGGAAGTCCTCGACCTCGAGAAGGGCCCCTGCCTGCGGTGCAGGCGCCAGCACCCGGCGTGCAGCGCGCGGCTCGCTCATCGACGTGCTCCGATCAAAGCGCCGAGTCCTTCACGTCGAACGCGGCCCGGAAGCGGTCGCCCAGCATGTTCACCGACAGAACGGTCAGGAACATGACGAAGGCCGGGATCGCCGAGGTGTGAGCGATGTTCTCCTGCTGCAGGGCGCGCTTGCCGCCATTGATCATGCCGCCCCAGCTGATCGTCTCCTGAGAGGTGAGCCCGAGGAACGCCAGGCTGCCTTCCGCCACGATGGCGATGCCCACCACCAGCAGCCCGAAGGCCAGCAGCGGCAGGATGACGTTGGGCAGGATCTCGCGCACGAGGATCCTCGAGCGCGTGGCCCCGGCTGCTTCTGCTGCGAGCACGAACTCTCGCTGAGCGAACGTCAGCGTCGTGGCACGAGCGATCCGGGCGAAGGCGGGGATCGACACCAGCGAGATCCCGATCACGACGTTCTTCAGGTCGGCGCCGAGGAACGCGACGATCGCGATCAGGAGGATGAGGGCAGGGAAGGCGAGGAAGATGTCGACCATCGCCATCAGGAGCGTCTCGGCCTTTCCGCGGAAGAACCCAGCGAGCAGGCCGATCCCTCCGCCGACGACCATCCCGATGGTGAGGACGCCGAACGCCACCACGAGCGAGACGCGGCCGCCCCAGACGATCCTCGAGAAGATGTCGTAGCCGTTCTGCTCGGTGCCGAGGATGAACCCGGGGGTGCCGGGCGGCTTGTTGGGGAACTGGTTCAGGTTCGAGAAGTCGATGACGTCCGGGTCCTTGATGGGGAGCCATGGCGCCAGCACCGCCGACACGCCTATGAGGATGAGCCAGAGCGCGCTCAGGGCACCGCCGAGGCCGAGCACGCCAAAGCGCTTCGCCTTGCGGGCGGGCGCCGCGTCCTCGACCGGTGAGAGCTCGTGGGCGGTGGGAGAGCTGGCAGCTGCAAGCACTTCAGTCACGTCGCACCTGACCTGCGGATCCTCGGATCGAGGACGGAGTAGAGGATGTCAACGAGGAAGTTCACGAGGACGAAGGCCGTGGCGATCACGAGCACGACCCCCTGGGTCACGAGGAACTCCCTCTGCAGGATCGATCTCACGGCGACCTGCCCGACACCCGGGATGGCGAAGAACGTCTCCAGGATCACCGAGCCACCGATCAGGGTCCCGAAGTTGATCCCGAAGACCGTCAGCAACGAGAACGAGGACGGGCGCAGCGCGTGCCGCAGGAGGATGTGCCAGGTGGGCAGGCCCTTGGACCGGGCCATCAGCACGAAGTCCTCTTGGAGGGTGGCGATCAGGTCGCTGCGGAGGATGCGCGTGTAGACGGCCGTGAGACCAGCCACGAGCACCATCAGCGGCAGCGCGATCGACCGAAGGTTGTCGACCACGCCGTCCGACAGGGCGCTGTAGCCGACCGCCGGGAACCAGCCCAGCTGAAGCGAGAAGATGTAGACGAGGAACACCGCGAACGCGAAGCCCGGCACTGAGATCAAGCCGAAGGCCGTCGTGGTGATGGCCCGATCGAGACGCGAGTTGGCGCGGTAGGCGCTGATCATCGCGAGCGGCACGCTGATCAGGATCGAGAGGACCTGAGCGAGGATCATCAGCTCGAGCGACGCCGGAAGCGCCTGCTTCAGGAGCGTGGTGGTCTCGAAGCGGTTGGAGTACGAGTAACCGAGGTCGCCCTGGATCGCGCCGGTCACGTAGGTGCCGTACTGCTCGAAGAACGGCTTGTCGAGGCCGAGGCGCTCCGTCAGCGCGGCGCGCGCCGTCGGGTTGGACGCCTGCGTGCCGAGGAGCTGATCGATCGGGTTCCCGGGGAGGAGCTTCGTGAGGCTGAAGGTGAGGAAGCTCACTATCAGCACCACGGCAAGCAGCTTGGCCAGCCGCACCGCCACGTTCTTCGCGATCGTCATGTCATCCTCGACACGCAGGGTCCACCCTCAGATCGACGGCAGAGCCGTCAGCCCTCGGCCCGGAAGAGGAAGCCGGGCTTGATGGCGCCGAGCGAGTTGTACTCACCGGGAGGCGGCGGGCCGACCCGGTCAGCGGCGTAGACGTTTCCGAACAGGTCGTAGAGCGTGGTGATCAGCGGCACCTCTTCGCCGGTGATCTCCTGGACCCGGTCGTACTTGGCCTTGCGCTCGTCGAAGTCGGCCGTCTGGCGAGCCTCGTCGAGGAGCTTGTCCACCTCGCTGTTGCTGTAGAAGACGAGGTTGCCCGCGTCGTCTGTGGTGAGACCCGGGCGGATCGCATCGGGCTCGACGAAGTGAGCGCTTCGGAAGCAGGCCCCGGTGTAGTCCCCACCGCGAGCGAACATGCGGGTGACGAAGGCACCTTGCTCCTGCGTCTCCAGCGTGATCTTCATGCCCACGGCCTCACCCATCTGCTTGACCAGGTTGAGCACGAGGTCGGCCTCGGGGGTGGGGATGCAAACGATGGAGAACTCGAGGCCGCCGAGCTCCTCGACCAGCTCCTTCGCCTTCTCCGGGTCGTACTGCGGAGTTCCGGCATCGGGGTTGTAGTAGGCCGAGTCGAGGGCGAAGCCCGAGTAGCTCGGGGTGCGCACGCCCCGGTAGGCGCGCTCGTTGATCGCGTCCTTGTCGATGGCGTAGGCGACCGCCTGGCGGGCACGCACATCGTCGAACGGCGGCTTGGCGTTGTTCATGAGCAAGATCGTCGAGCTGGAGCCGCTGATCTTCTGGGCGGTGAAGCCCTTCTCCTCGGCATCCGCGATCGTGCCGCTGTCGGCCGTCTGGAAGATGTCGATGTCGCCTGCCTCTAGAGCAGCAACCCGCTGGCCGCTGTCGGGGATGGGCTTGATCGTCAGCCTGTCGAGGTAGGGCAGCTGGATCCCGTTCTCATCCTTCTGCCAGTAGTTGGGGTACGCCTCGAGGACGACTCTGTCGTTCGGCACGTACTCGGCCAGCGTGAACGGGCCGGTGCCGACCGGGTGCACCTTGTACTCGTCGCCGAACTCGGCCACTGCTGACGGCGACTCGATGTATCCACTCGATCCGGCGAGCGTGTCAGCGAACGCGACGCTCGGCGTGCCGAGGTGGAAGACGACGTCAAGACCCTCGGGACCGTCGGGGGTGTCCATCGACGCGATGATCTTCACGGTGTCGAGACAGGGGCAGGCCGTGGCCGGATCCTGCAGGCGCAGGAAGTGCTTCACGACCGCGTCGGCGTTGAGCGGTGTGCCGTCGTGGAACGTGACACCGGAGCGCAGCGTCATGTTCCAGGTGGCGAGGTCGTCACCCTCAGGCTCGAGCGACTCGGCGAGGTAGGGAACGACCTTGCCGTCCACATAGGTGGTCAGCGGGTCGTAGATGCCGAGCGTGATCACCTTGTCGGATGGCTGCGCGGCGGCGCCGACGTCGAGGCTCGATACGTCGGACTCGCTGCCGAACACGAGCTCCCCGCCCTTGACGGGCAGGACCTCGGGCGCACCTGTCGTGGTGGTGGAGTCCTCCGTGCCGGCGTCGGAGCCGTCGCTTGCGGTGTTGTCGTCGCCGCCGCATGCCGCGGCGACGAGGATGAGACCCACGGCCACTGCTATGACGCGGTACCACGGTGTCTGGACGTGCTTGTCCCTCACGTTTGTCCCCCGTTTCGGCGTAGTTGGCTGGGTGGCGCCCGACAGGGAAGCCTCGTCCGGTGACGCCGGTCACACCGGTCACGGCGACCGTAGGAGTGCTGTTGTCACCCTGTCAACAACTCGCGATCGATTTGTCGGGGCCCATTTCGGAGGTATCGGAGCAACGCCGCGAACCTCCTGACCGCCGACTCGACGGGGTCAATCAGAGGGGGTCTGGGAGCTCCAGCGTCCGCTCGTAGAACCTGGCGAAGGACAGCACTCGCTCCACGTACTCGGGGGAGTGGTTGTAGGAGAAGTAGGCCGATCGGAGCCCGGGATCTGCGTTGAGAGCCCCGCTCGCGCGGCACAGGTAGCGCGAGGCAGCCAGCGTCGCGTCGTACATGTTGAACGGTGTGACCTCACCGTCCTCGTTGCCATCGGCGGAGAAGCGGCGCCACGTCTCCGGGATGAACTGCATCGGTCCGACGGCGCGGTCGTAGGTCGGGTCACCATCGAGGGCTCCGTCATCGGTGTCGTGCACCACGCGGGTGTTGTTCGATCCGTCAAGCGGGATCCCGATGATGGGTCTGCTCGTGTCGCCCTTGGCGTCGAGGACCACGCCGCCGTAGCTGCCGTGATGACCCTCGACGCGGGAGATGCCGGCCAGCGCCCACCAGCGCAGCTGGCAGCGGGGTGCCTCCTCCGCCGTGGTTCGCGCGGCCCGGTAGTACGCGTCGAGCGCTACCAACGGGAACTCCACCCCCTCGACCGTCGCGAGTGTGCGCGCCGCCTCGTAGGCCACTCTCTCCTGCGCCACCGCAGGAGCCGCCGCCAGCTCAGCCTCCATCGCGGTCGGGCGCTCCGCGATCAAGTCACGTGATCTGCGCCCCAGATCCCCAGCGGCCGCCTGGGCTTCGGTGAGACGCTCCTCGACGACTTCGATTCGCTGCTGGTAAGCCGCCCGCTCGGCGAGCAAGACATCGAGCGAAGCCGTTCCGAGCACGTCACGCCGATCGGCATCGTTCACCGCCGGGGTGTCAGTCGCGAGCGCCGCGTCAACGCGGGCCGCAGGCCCACCCGTCATGTATATGCCGATCGCAAGATCGGCGATTGCTCCGTCCACCTCGTCGAGTCGCGTTCGCAGCGCCGCGAGGCGTGCGAGGGCCGAGGCCCTATCTGCCCTGGCGCGGGTCGTCTGCGTCGCGACCTCAGCCAGAGCATGGTCGATCTGGACGCGGCGGGACTGCTCCGCGGCGAGGACATCGGCTGCCGCCTCATAGGAGGCGCGGGCTCTCCTGAAGGCTGGCCCGTCGACTGCGACGCGGGACAGGTCGCGCGAGATGGGAGGCAGACCAGGGAGCGCCGCGCTCGGTTGCGACAACGTGAGTGGGGCGCTCGGTGCATTGGCCGCCTCGGCGCTGGCCGGCTCCGCTGTGCCGGCAGAGGTAGGGGCCGGAGCGAAGGCAGCAGACGCGGCGAGCACGACTGAGACGAGCGCGACCGTGCGCAGGGCTTGGGTGGGGGGTGTTCGCATCGGAGCGGGTGATCAGGTGGGGCATCACCCCGGGTTCGCGTGAGGGACAAGTGTGCCCCGCTAGGGCTTTGGTGTGAACCCCTGGCATGCTCTGGCGATGTCTGACCGCATCTCGATCGCCATCAGCGAGGGCGTCGCCGACGTCCGTCTCAACCGCCCTGACAAGCTGAACGCCCTGGACCAGGCGATGTTCCAGGGGATCGTCGACGCCGGCGAAGCCCTGAAGGGCGATGCCGCCGTCCGCGCAGTGGTTCTCTCCGGCGAAGGGCGTGGCTTCTGCGCCGGGCTCGACTTCGGCAGCTTCCAGGCGATGGCGAGTGGATCTGAGGAGCGGCCGGCGAGGAGCAGCGACGGGTCGCTCGGCGCCATCGGTGACACCGGCGGCCGCATCACGCACCTCGGCCAGCAGGCGGCGTGGGTGTGGCAGGAGCTCGCGGTTCCGGTCATCGCCGCGATCCACGGTGCCGCTCTGGGTGGAGGGCTGCAGATTGCGTTGGGCGCCGACCTCCGCTTCGTCGCACCCGATGCGAAGCTGTCGGTCCTCGAAGCGCGCTGGGGGCTGATCCCCGACATGACCGGAACCGCGATGCTCCCGAAGCTGGTCGGCCTCGATGTGGCCAAGGAGCTCACCTTCACGGGTCGGATGGTCTCAGGCGAGGAAGCGGTGGCGCTCGGCCTTGCGACGCGGCTGGCGGAGGACCCGCGAGGTGCAGCGCTCGAGCTCGCATCCGAGCTCGCCACCAAGAGCCCCGACGCGTTGCGCGAGGGCAAGCGCCTCCTCAACCTGTCCGGCACGCGCCCCATCGCCGAGCAGTTCGCCGACGAGCGAGCGACCATGGCCTCGCTGATCGGCAGCCCGAACCAGGTCGAGGCCACCATGGCCTACTTCGAGAAGCGCCCGCCCAAGTTCACCTGACGACCCGAGGCGATAGGTCCCATTGGGTGGCGCTCGAGGCGATAGGTCCCACATACGGGACCTATCGCCTCCTCCCCAGTCGCGCGGGACCTATTGCCTCACGTCAGGGGTCGGTCAGGGCAGCCGCATCCAGCCATGCCTGTTCAACGCGATCCAGGCGAGCTGCTGCCGGCCGGCGAATGCGGCGCGCAACTCCGGTGGCGAGGGCGTTGGCGAGAGCCAGGGTGCCGACGTGGCTGTCAAACGGCCCGGCTCCCTCAGCTGTCACCACAAAGGTCGCCGACGAAATGCTCGCCAGCGGTGAGAGCAGGGAGTCCGTGACCGCGATCACCTCGATGCCCCGGTCGGCAGCGGAGGTGGCGGTCTCGAGGACCCAGCGCTCGTAGCGGCGGAGGTCGATCGCCACGAGCACGTCGCCGGCGCGGGCGTGGGCCAGTGCTCGTGCCACCGCCGGGGGAGAGCCAGTGAGGGCTTGCACCCCGGGTCGAAGCAGGTCCAGCGCCGCCGTGAGCAGGGCGCCGATGCCCACCTCGGCATCGCCCGCGAGGACGTGCACGGCGCGCTTCGGATCTGCCATCAGAGCGACCGCGCTGCTGAAGGCGGTCCGGTCGACGGCACCGAGCGTGGCGTGCACGTTCTCGGCCTCACGGGCCGCGGTCTGCTCCAGCACATCGCCGCGTGCGGACTCACGGATGCGCTGCGTCGCCGGGCGCAGCTGCTGGCCGAGGGCGGCCCGTGCGTCAGCCTGGAGGCCGACCCATCCGTCGTAGCCCAAGCGCTCGGCGAGGCGGACAACGGTGGCGCCGCTGGTGCCGGCCCGAGCGCCCAGCTCCGCGACGGTGGCGAAGGCAGCCACCTGCGGGTCGGAGAGGACCACCTCGGCGACGCGACGTTCGGCGCGCGGGAGCGTGGCGGCGTGGGCTTCGATCCTCTCCAACAGGCCCGACATGCAATGGATGCTACGCTATTGCAGCTATGTGCAATACATGTTGCAGAATCAGGCCCGGAGGACAGCGATGAGTTCGTTCACCTCCACCAATCCGGCTCGACCCGCCGAGGTCGTCATCGAGCTGCCCTCGCACGGCCGCGCTGACGTCGACATCGCTGTCGAGCGGGCCAGCGCTGCTCAGCGCGAATGGGCCCGGCGACCGGTTCCGGAGCGAGCCGAGGCGATCGCGGCCGCGGGTCACCTGTTGGGGTCCCGCAAGGCCGAGATGGCCGAGCTCGTCAGCCGGGAGGCCGGCAAGATCCGCGTCGAGGGTGGCGGTGAGGTGCAGGAGGCGATCGACATGGCCGCCTTCGTCGCGGGGCAGGGCCGCTCGGCCATGGGAGAGGTCGTGCCGTCCGAGCTGCGGAGCAAGCTGGCCTGGACCACCCGTGCGCCGGTCGGGGTCGTCGGGATGATCACGCCGTGGAACTTCCCGGTCGCCATCCCGTCGTGGAAGGTCTTCCCTGCGCTGCTCGCCGGCAACGGCATCGTGCTCAAGCCGTCGGAGCTGGCTCCCGCCTGCGGGGTCGCCTTCATCCAGGCATGCATCGACGCAGGGATCCCAGCCGATCTCCTGCAGATGGTCCACGGGGGTGCCGAGCCTGCGGCAGCCATCGCCACCCACCGGGGGATTGGAGCGGTCTCCTTCACGGGCTCGGTGCCGACAGGGCGCAAGGTGGCCGCCGCCGCGATGGAAGCTGGCCCCAAGGTCGTGAGCCTCGAGCTCGGTGGCAAGAACGCCATGGTCGTGCTGGACGACGCCGACCTCGATCTCGTCGTGGACGGCGCGCTCTTCGGCGCCTTCGGCTCCTCAGGCCAGCGGTGCACGTCCACGTCGAGGCTCGTGGTGCAGCGTGGCATCGCGTCGGCGGTCGTCGACGCGCTGACAGAGCGCGCAGCAATGCTGCGTCTCGGCGATCCGCTCGAGACGTCGACCGACGTCGGTCCCGTGATAACCGCGGACTCGGGTCGCCGCATCCGAGCTGCGGTGGACGCTGCGGTCACGGAGGGAGCGAAGGTCGCCACCGGTGGCGAGCTTCGTGACGACGTCGACGGATGCGAGGGGGGCACCTTCGTGGAGCCCACGATCCTGACAGCAGTGAGGCCGTCTCACCGCATCGCGCGCGAGGAGGTCTTCGGACCGGTCTTGGCCGTGATCGAGGTCGACAGCCTGGCCGAGGCGGTGGAGGTCGTGAACGGCGTCGACTACGGGCTCTCTGCCGCCGTGTACACGAGCAACATCAACGCGGCGCTAGCTGCCGTCGAGCGCATCGACACCGGCATCACCTACGTCAACGCGCCCACCATCGGGGCGGAGATACCGCTGCCCTTCGGTGGCACCAAGCACACCGGCAACGGGTTCCGAGAAGCCGGCGCTCGGGGGATCGAGCAGTTCAGCCAGATCAAGACGGTCTACGTCGACTACTCAGGTCGTCTGCAGCGTGCGCAGATCGACAACCGGAGCGAGCCGTGACCGCCGTCGCGTCCACCGCCATGGCTGAGTGGCTCGCCCGCCATGCGGCGGTCGTCGCTCCGGTGCTGCCGTCCTACTTCGACGTCGTCGCAGATCGCGCCGAGGGGTCATGGGTGTGGGACGTGGACGGGCGGCGCTACCTCGATTTTGGCTCCGGCATCGGGGTGACCAACACCGGTCACCGCCACCCGCACGTCGTGGCCGCGATCCACGCACAGGTCGACAAGCTGCTGCACACGTCTGTCGTGCTGAAGCACCAGCCGTACATCGAGGCAGCAGAGGCCGTCGCCGGCCTGGCGCCCTACATGAGCGCGCCGAAGGTCTTCTTCTGCAACAGCGGGGCCGAGGCGGTCGACGGTGCCATCAAGCTGGCGAGGCGCACGACCGGTCGCCCCGGCGTGATCGCATTCCGACGTGGCTTCCACGGCCGCACGCTCGCGGCCACCTCGCTCACCACGGCCAAGAGCTCCTACCGCGAGGGCTACGACCCGCTGCTTCCTGACGTGCACATTGCGCCGTACTGCATCCCCGGTGTGACGGCCCCGCACGCGACACCGGCCGGCGCAGCCGAGGCAGCACTGGCGGAGCTGGATCTGATGCTGAAGCGCGAGGTCGCGCCGAAGAGCGTCGCCGCCATGATCGTCGAGCCTGTGCTGGGGGAGGGCGGATACGTGGTGCCACCAGTCGCCTGGCTCAGCGGTCTGCGCCAACGGTGTGACGAGCTCGGGATACTGCTCGTGTTCGACGAGGTGCAGACCGGCTTCGGTCGAACCGGCCGCCCATTCGCTGCCGAAGCGATGGGCGTGGTGCCCGACGTGATCCTCTTCGCGAAGGGAGTGGCGTCGGGCCTGCCGCTCGCCGGGATCATGGCACCGGCGGAGCTGATGGACCGGTGGCCGCAAGGCACCCACGGTTCCACCTTCGGTGGCAATCCAGTCGCATGCGCAGCTGCGGTCGCGACAGTCGAGGTGCTCGACCGCGACCACTGCTACGACCGCGCGATCGAGATCGGCGCGCGGGCCATGGCTCGGCTTCGTGCACTTCCTACGAGCGCCATCGTCGAGGTGAGAGGCATCGGAGCGATGGTCGGCGTGGAGCTGCGAGACCGGGCGACGGCCGAGCAGGTGCAGGCGCGCTGCCTGGCCGATGGTGTGATCGTCCTCACCTGCGGGCCCGAAGGCAACGTGCTTCGCCTGATCCCACCGCTGACGATCACAGATGAGGAGCTCGACTTCGGGATGGACCGGCTGGCTCTGGCTCTCGCGAGCTGAGCGGTTCGCACCTACCGCCCTGCAGCGCTCGCCGAGCGGTCAGCTCGGGTGAGCCCGCAGCACCTGCTTCTGGATCTTGCCGGTGCCGCCCTTGGGAAGATCGTCGAGGAACACGATGCGGCGCGGCACCTTGAAGCCCCCCAAGCGGTCGCGCGCCCAGGCGACGAGCTCGTCCTGCGTGACGTCCGCACCGTCCATGAGCGAGACGAACGCCCGCGGGACCTCACCCCAACGGTCATCAGGAGCGCCGACCACCGCCACCTCCCTCACGGCTGGGTGGGCCGCCAGCGCGTGCTCGACCTCGACCGATGAGATGTTCTCCCCGCCAGAGACGATCAGGTCCTTTGCTCGATCGACGATGGTGATGTAGCCGTCGCCGTCGACCACCGCTAGATCGCCGGTGCGCAGCCAACCGTCGCGGAGCACCTCTTCGGTCGCTGCTTGGTCGCCGAGGTAGCCGATCATCACGTGGTTCGAGCGCGCGCAGACCTCGCCCACGGTCACACCGTCCCACGGCACCTCGACATCGCCTTCACCGAGCACCCGTGCGTCGACCCCAAGGATGGGGATGCCGGTGGTGGCCCGCTGGCGGCGACTGGATGGCAGGCCCGGCTTCGGCAGGCTTCGGGTGAGCGTGGGGCTCGACTCGGTCATGCCGTAGCCGCAGATGCACTCGCAGCCGAACGCCGTCTCGAGCTCCGTCAGCAGCTCGAGACCGGTGGGCGCGCCTCCGACCGAGATCTGCTTCACGCTCGACAGGTCGCGCGCTGCGAGCGAGGGATGGTCGAGCACCATCCTCGCCATGGCGGGCACGAGGAAGAGGCGTGTGACCCTGTGCGCTTCGATCAGGCGCAGCACTTCGCCGGCCTCGAAGCGGGGGAGCATGACGTGCACTCCACCCAGGCCGGTCACGTAGTGGGGCGTGCCCCAACCATTGACATGGAAGAGCGGGATGGTGTGCAGCACCACGTCCTCGCCGCTGAGTCCCATCGTCAGAGCGATGTGGACGGCATGGAGGTACAGACCGCGGTGGCTCAGCAGGGCCCCCTTGGGCGTTCCCGTCGAACCGGACGTGTAGAAGACCTCGGCCGGCGCGTGCTCGTCGACGGGCGGCGGCTCGACGGGCGTAGCCGGCTGCGCGGCCAAGAGGTCCTCCAGCTCCTGGCCGAGCAGCACAGTGCGAACGGGATGCTCCGGCGCCACGTGGTCGGGATGCCTGAACAGGGCTGCTGCCCGGCTGTCGTCCAGCTGGAGCCGAAGCTCGGCCGGGGCCAGGCGGATGTTGAGCGGTAGCAGCACGCCGCCTGCCAGGAGCACCCCGTAGTAGGCCTCGAGCAGCTCGTGCGTGTTGCCGCACAGCCATGCGACCACTTGGCCAGGGCGAACTCCGAGATCCTCCTTGAGAGCGTGCGCCAGGCGATCGCACCTCTCGGCGAGCTGCCCGTAGGTCCACGAGTCGTCGCCGTCGATCACTCCGACGCGATCAGCGAACAGTCGCCGTGCACGGCTCAAGAAGTCGAGCGGCGTGAGGGGCAGCTCCATCAGCGCTGCATCACTCGTGCCACTGACCCCGCTCCACCAAGAGCTCCTTGAGCACTTGGGGTCGGTCGGTCATGATCCCGTCGACCCCGAGGTCGAGCAGCCTCGCCATCTCCGCGCGCTCGTCGATCGTCCACACGTGCACCTGCACCCCGCGCCGGTGGGCGGTGGTCACCAGCGACCGGGTCACTAGGGCGACGGGCCCCTGGTTGGTCGGAACCTGCGCACATGGCGAGGTCAGGCCGCCTCCGCCTGGCAGACGCTTGGACGATGCGAGCAGTCGAGCGACCTGCCGCGGTCCCATCGAGGTGCACAGATCGCTGCCCACGAGGTCCTGCAGTCGTGCAATGCGCCTGTCGCTGAACGCGCCCACGCAGACGCGGTCGACTGCGCCCGTGCGCAGGATCGCCTTGGCCAGCGGCTCGACTGCGCCGTCGTGCTTGGGGTCGACGTTCACTCGCAGCTCAGGCCAGGTGCCGAGAAGGTCCTCGAAGCGGGGGATCGGCTCCCGCCCGTCGACGAGGGCCGTGCGCACGCGGGACCAAGGGAGCTCGCTGATGGCGCCCGTGCTGTCGGTGACGCGGTCGAGGCGATCATCGTGGAACGCCAGCAGCTCTCCGTCGGCAGTGACGTGGACGTCGGTCTCGACGTACCTGTAGCCCAAGCCGACGGCGTGCTCGAAGGCCGGCATGGTGTTCTCCGGCGCCTCGCTCGCCCCACCGCGATGTGCGAAGGCGATCGGCCCCGGCCAGTCGAGGAACGGAAACGCCACGTTGGGGGCCATGCCCGGCGAGGGTAGATCAAGGTCGGGGCCTTCAAGGAGGCCCGCTGCATCAGATCGTGCGACCTGACGCTGCCCAGTACTCGTCCTTGAGGAGCCGCTTGTAGAGCTTGCCGGTTGGGTGGCGCGGCAGCTCGGCGCGGAAGTCGACCGAGCGGGGGCACTTCACGTCGGCCAGGTGCTCCTTGCAGTAGGCGATCAGCTCGCGCTCGAGCTCGGGGGAGGCGTCGTCCATGGAGACGGGCTCGACCACCGCCTTGACCTCCTCGCCGAAGTCCTCGTTGGGCACGCCGAACACCGCCACGTCGTTGACCTTGGGGTGCAGCGCGAGCACGTTCTCCGCCTCCTGCGGGTACACGTTCACGCCCCCGGTGATGATCATGTACGCCTTGCGATCGGTCAGGTAGAGGAACCCGTCGTCGTCCACGTAGCCGACGTCGCCGAGGGTCGACCAGCCGCGCCCCTTCGGATCGCGCGACCCCTGGGTCTTCTCCGGGTCGTTGTGGTACTCGAACGTCGAGGCCGCCTCGCCCTCGAAGTACACGGTCCCCGACTCGCCGGTCGGCATCTCCTCGCCGTCCTCGCCCACGATGTGGATCGTCCCGATGATGGGCCTGCCGACCGTGCCACGGTGCGCCAGCCAGTCTTCGCTGTTGCAGTAGACGAACCCGTTGCCCTCGGTGCCCGCGTAGTACTCGTGCACGATGGGTCCGAACCACTCGATGATCTGCGCCTTCACCTCAGCAGGGCAGGGCGCTGCTGCGTGCACGACCGCTCGCAACGACGAGAGGTCGTAGCGCGACCGCACCTCCGCTGGAAGCTTGAGCATGCGGATGAACATCGTCGGCACGACCTGGCTGAAGGTGACCCTGTGCTCATCGACGAGCGCCAGGTACTGCTCAGGGTCGAAGTGCTCCATGACGACGACGGTGCCGCCCACGCGGTGGACCGCGCGGCAGAAGCGAAGTGGAGCGGCGTGGTAGAGGGGCGCGGGCGAGAGGTACATGGTCGACTCGTCCGCACCGAACAGGAGCTGCCCGAGGGTGGTCACGCCATCAGCGCCCTCCCCCAGGGGAGCACCGGGCAGTGGCACCTTCACCCCCTTGGGGCGGCCTGTGGTGCCCGAGCTGTAGAGCATGTCCTGACCCTCGACTCGATCCTCCTCGAGTGGTGTGGCCGGCTGCGCCGCCAGCATCGTCTCATAGGGCTCGTAGCCGGGGATGCTCCCGTCGATCATGAGCCGCACCTTCACAGCGGGCATCTGCTCGACCAGGTCGGCCGCCTGCTCGGCCTTGTGGCTCGAGGTGATGAAGGCTTGCGCCCCGCAGTCATCGATGATGTAGGCCATCTCGTCGGTCGTCAGCCGCGAGCTCATCGCCGTGTAGTAGAGCCCCGCGTAGTGCGCGCCCCAGATGACCGACAGGAAGCGCGGATGGTTCTCGAGGCACAGCGCGATGTGGTCCCCGGGGCGGAGGCCGGCGGAGCGCAGCAGGTGCGAGAGGCGGTTGGCCTCTGCATCGAGCTCGGCGTAGGTGACGACCTCACCGGAGGTGGCCATGATCACGGCCGGCCTGTCGGGCGTGGTGGCGGCGAAGGAGCCAGGGAACATGAGCCGGACGGTAGCCCCGGTACGGTTGGGGCGGTGACCGATGATCCGGCTGCTCGGCTCAGCGATCTGGTCGCGCAGCATGGAGAGGCCGTGCCGCTCGACGAGGCATGCCTTCTGGTCGCTGCCCATGCTCATCCCGGCCTCGACATCGCAGCCGAGCGCGCGCGGCTCGACTCGATCGCTGCCGGCGTGAGCGCTCCGACTGTCGACGCCGTGTGTTCCCACCTGATCGACGATCTCGGCTTCACGGGAGATAGCGATGGCTACCACGACGCCCGCAACGCGCTGCTGCCCGACGTGCTCGACCGTCGCTCGGGGATGCCGCTCACCCTGGCGGTCGTCGCCATGGAGGTGGGCAGGCGCTGCGGCGTGACGATGCTCGGCGTGGGGATGCCGGGGCACTTCCTCTTGCGGCCGGCGGAGGAAGACGCCCGCTTCATCGACATCTTCGACGGCCGCGCACGGCTCGACCGCGCTGACTGCCGTGGGATCTTCGGGCGCTTGCACGCGGATGCAACCTGGGACGATCGGTTCCTCGATCCCGTCGCCCCGCTGGCCATCGTCACCCGCATGCTGCTGAACCTCGCCAACTCGTACCGCCGCTCGGGCGAGAGACGCGCGCTCGCCAGCGTGATGGACATGCGGCTCGTCCTCCCCGATGCGACCGAGCGCGACCACCGCGAGCTGGCGCTGCTCCTCGGCGCGTCGGGTCGCTACGACGCTGCCGCCGACGTGCTCGAGGCCACCGGGCGCCAGCGTGATCAAGAGTCCGCGGCCCGCATGAGAGCACGCCTGAACTGATCCAGGCCATGGGCGGGTGGGCCTTGACCCGTGGGTCAAGTTAGTCTTCGGCCATGACGGTCACCGATGCCCCAACCGCCGCGCCCGCCTCCGAGGAGGACGAGATCCTCCAGCTGTGCGAGCGGCTCTTAGCTGAGCTCCCGCCGAAGGAGACCGACCCGGTCGAGTTCCTCGGCAGGCAGTTCGACATGGGGCTCGCATGGGTGCACTTCCCCGAGGGCTGCGGGGGCATGGGCAGGTCCCCACGTCTCCAGAAGCTGATCAACGAGACGCTGGTCGGTGCCGGGGCGCCGATCGCCGCCTTCCGCAACGTGATCGGGCATGGCATGGGCGCACCCACCATCGTCACGCACGGCACCGAGGCTCAGAAGGCCCGCTACCTGCGGCCGCTCTTCACAGGTGAGGAGATCTGGTGCCAGCTGTTCTCAGAGCCTGGCGCCGGCTCAGACGTGGCTGGTCTGGCGACCCGCGCGGTCAGAGACGGCGACGAGTGGGTGGTCAACGGGCAGAAGGTGTGGACGACCCTGGCCCATCTGGCCAAGTGGGGGATGCTCATCGCTCGTACCGACCCCGACCAGCCCAAGCACAAGGGCATGACCTACTTCGTCGTCGACATGGAGGCCCCAGGGGTCGAGGTGCGGCCGCTCTTCCAGATCACGGGCGAGGCCGAGTTCAACGAGGTGTACTTCACGGACGTGCGCATCCCGGACGCGGAGCGCTTGGGCGACGTCGGCGAGGGATGGCGCGTCACGCTGACCACGCTCATGAACGAGCGAGTCGCGATCGGTGGTGGCATCCCGGCCAAGGGCGCCGGCTTCATCGGCGAGGCGGTGAAGGAGTGGAAGCGCGGTGGTCACACCGACCCTGCCGCCAAGGACGAGCTGATGGCCCTGTGGGTGCGCGCCGAGGTGCTGCGTCTCACCAACATCCGAGCCAGCCAGCTCCGCGCGGTGGGGAACCCCGGTCCGGAGGGGTCGATCGGCAAGGCCATGTCCGCTGATCTCAACAAGGACATCAGCGCCTTCACGGTCGGCCTGCTCGGCGCCCACGGGATGCTCTTCCCGAGTGGCTACACGATGGAGCGCCCCAAGCACGCCATGCAGTGGGCCAACCCACAGCAGGCGTTCCTGCGCGCGCGTGCCAACTCGATCGAGGGCGGCACGACGGAGATCGCCAAGAACATCCTCGGCGAGCGGGTGCTCGGGCTGCCTGGAGACGTCCGCAACGACAAGGACGTGCCATGGACGCAGGTGCCGCGGTCCTGAACTAGAACTTGCGTGATCACTGCTGTGGGGGCAGTTGGAGGAGGGGTCGGTTCGGGGGGACCGACCCCTCCTCCGTGTCACGGCTGCAGATGGCGTATGTGTGCCGCCTCGTTGAGGCTCCCGATGCTGCGCACGCCGCTCGACGACGCAAGCACGCGACTGATCGAGGTGTAGGCGGGCAGGAAGAACAGCGGGTCTTCGATGCGCAGCACGTGGCCCGTGTAGGCGTTGACGACCCCACCGTGGCAGACGACAGCGACACGCTGGCGGGGGTGGGCGGCGATGACCCGTTCGACGGCCTCAACGACCTCAGCCGCGAACTCCTCCGGGCGCTCGGGTAGCTGGTTCCAGCGAGGGTCGTTGGCGGCTTTGAGCTCCTCGATCGGGATGTAGCTGAGGGAGTGCTTGTCGTACTCGGCCAGCCCCTCGTCGACTGTGACCTCGAGCGCCAACCGAGCAGCCAGAGGCGCTGCGGTCTCGAGGGCGCGCCGCATCGGGCTCGACCAGATGGCGTCGATCTGCTCGCTCGCGAGCCAGTCCGCCAGCGCGGTCGCCTGCAGGTGGCCCAGCTCGGCCAACGCTGGATCGGCAGGCCCGTCGACCGCCCCTTCGTCGATGCGCACCGGTAGCGCGTGGCGGATGAGAAGCAGCTCCATGGCGGGGTTCTACTCTGCTGCGCCGTGGACGGCATCTTCGTGTCTGAGCAGCGCGCCGATGTCGGGGCCGCGACGATCGTGCTCGTCCACGGCTCGCTCGATCGGAGCGCCGCGTTCGCCCGCGTGCAGCGCCACCTCGAAGATCTGCGTGTCCTGCGCTATGACCGCCGCGGCTACGGCCGCTCGCTCGGCACAGGTCCTGCGCCGTCCTTCGAGAGCCAGGTGGACGACTTGACGGAGGTCGTGGACGGCACGCCCGCGGTGATCGTGGGGCACAGCCTCGGTGGCGTGATCGCCCTGGCGCTGGCCCAGCGTCGCCCCGAGCTGGTGCGAGCGGTTGTCGCATACGAGGCACCGATGTCTTGGCGCGAGTGGTGGCCGAAGGTCACAGCGGGAGCCGTCGCCATGTCGCCCGAGGGCTCAGCGGAGGACGCTGCCGAGCGGTTCATGCGTCGCATGGTGGGCGACGAGAGGTGGGAGCGCCTCCCCCAGCGCACTCGCCTCCAGCGTCGTGCCGAGGGGGCCGCGCTCGTCGCCGAGCTGCGCTCCATCCGCGACCCGGCCAACCCGCCCTACGACCCGGCGGCGCTCGCTGTCCCGGTCATCGCTGCGCACGGCACTGAGTCGTCGCCACATCACAAGCAGACAGCTCAGCGGCTGGCCAAAGAGGCTCCGCGGGCCGAGCTGCTGGTGGTCCAAGGCGCAGCCCACGCGGTGCACCTCACCCATCCGGCAGAGCTGGCTCGGCTCGCTCGCCGCGGGCTCGAGCGAGCCGACCAGATCAGAAGCTGAGGTCGGGCTCGCAGGCGGGCACTGTCACGTGACGCCCCGCGATCTCGCACTCGCAGGTCCGGACGCAGGCGTTGAGAGGAGCGCGGTTCACGTACACGACAAGTGCGACGACTGCGATCAGCACCAGTAGCACGGTGCGCATCACCGCCTTCTGCACCAGCCTGATCACGAGGACCGTGACCACGAGCAGGGTCACGGCCGAGATCTCCCGAAGGTTGTCCGCGAACCAGGAGGGAGCCGCCGCCACCATGAGCGGAACGCTACCGCCGGGGGTGTCACCCAGCGGGTTACCCTCGCCGCCATGCCCGAGGTGCAACTCACTCCGTCCGGTCCGCCCGAGACGGTCCTCGACGCCGAACCCGCAGAGGCGCTGGCCGCGCTCGCTTCCGCGATGGTGCTGCCGCCCGAGCAGCGCAGGGCTGCGGTGGCAGAGGCGGTGGCGCAGTGGCCGCGGTTCCTCGACGGGTGGGCGCGACTGGGAGACCTGGGCCGTGACGAGATCGAGCGCTACGCCGCCTACCGCGTCGGCTACCACCGTGGTCTCGATCGGCTTCGCGCCAATGGGTGGCGCGGCAGCGGCTACGTGAGGTGGGAGCACGCCGAGAACCGCGGCTTCTTGCGGGCGCTGGCAGGGCTGCAGGCGACCGCACAGCAGATCGGCGAGTCCGACGAGGCGGAGCGTTGCGCGCTGTTCTTGCGCCAGCTCGATCCGAGCTGGCCGCCTGCCGATCTGGATCGAGCGCCCTGACCCCCCGCTGGCCCCCGGGCCGCTGGCCGCTCATGGAAGTAGGTTCGCTCCATGGATCCACGCCCGTTCCCTGTTCACGGCCGCGCCGCTGACGACCTGCTCGAGGAGATCCGCGGTGCCAGGGGCGGCGACGCGGATTGGCGCGGCGGGCGCACGTTCAGCCTCGTGTACAACCCGGCGGACCCTGAGCTCGAGCACCTCCAAGAGGCAGTTGCCCGTGAGTACCTCCACGAGAACTATCTGAACCCCTTTGCCTTCCCGAGCCTGCTGCGCATGGAGCAGGAGGTGGTGGCAATGGCCGCCGATCTGTTCGGAGCGCCGGCCGCCGGTGGCAAGCTCACATCAGGCGGTACCGAGAGCATCTTCCTGGCGGTGCAGGTAGCGCGGGAGCACGCCCGCGGCACCCGGGGCATTGCCGAGCCCCAGCTCGTGACGGCCACCACCGCCCACCCTGCCTTCGCCAAGGCGGCCCACTACCTCGATCTCGAGCACGTGCTGGTCCCGGTCGGTGCGGACGGCTGCCTCGCACCGGACGACGCGGCCGCGGCTCTGGGCGGTCGCGCGGCTCTGCTCGTCGGTTCTGCCCCGGGGTATCCGTTCGGGGTCGTGGACCCTATCCCGGAGCTGGCCGCGGTGGCGGCGGAGCGGGATGTCCTCTTCCACGTCGACGCGTGCGTGGGTGGATGGCTGCTGCCGTTCTGGTCCCGCCTCGGCGAGCCCGTGCCTCCGTGGGATCTCTCCGTGCCCGGCGTGACGTCGTTGTCCGCCGACATCCACAAGTACGGGTGGTGCTTCAAGGGCGTCTCGGTCCTGCTCCACAGCAACGCACAGATGGTGCGTCACCAGTACTTCCTCTACGACGCTTGGCCGGGTGGGATCTACGGATCGGCGACCGCCGCGGGAACGAGGCCGGCCGCGCCGATCGCGGCGGCTTGGGCAACCATCAACCACCTCGGTGAGGACGGCTACATGCGGCTGGCCGCACAGGTCCGCGATGCGACGCGCCGGTTCCGTGCGGGCATCGAGGCGATCGACGGCCTGCGCATCACAGGGAACCCCGTCATGGGTGTCATGGAGATCGCTTCCGAGGTCCACGACCTGAGCGCCGTCAACGACCTCATGGACGATCGCGGCTGGCACCTCGACCGCCAGCAGGGTGGCCTCCACCTGATGCTCTCGCCCTATCACCTGAACGTCGTTGATGAGTTCCTGGCCGATCTGGCCGAAGCCGTGGCGAGCCACGGCGAGAGTCGCGGCGTGGCTGCCCGCTACGGCGGGGTGGCGGAGTAGCTGGCCGAGCGGCACCAGCGTCGTGCCTGTCTCGTCCGTCCGCTTCAGCGGGGCGGTGCTGTGCGGAGGTCAGAGCAGGCGCATGGGCCGCGACAAGGCCCTCCTCGAGGTCGGCGGCGTCGCAATGGCCGCGCGCGTCGCAGAAGCCCTGCGATCGGCTGGTGCTGCCGAAGTCTTCGCAGTCGGGGGCGACACGTCAGCGCTCGGGGGCCTGGGCCTCCATGTGCAGCGGGATGACAGGCCGGGCGATGGCCCTCTGCCCGCCACGATCACTGCGCTGCGCGCCGCGAACGAGGATCTGGTGATGGTCCTGGCCTGTGATCTGCTGCAACCGAGCCCGGTGGCGATCGCTGCGACCATCGCTGCGCTGACGGAGCACCCGGGAGCGATCGGCGCCGTGCCCCTCGTCGACGAGCACCGTCAGTGGGCGCACGCCGCCTGGCGGACGTTGGCCGCTGCAGCGCTCGTCGCCGCCTACGAGCGGGGCGACAGGTCGCTGAGGCGCGCCGGAGCGGACCTGCTCGTGTTCGAGGTGCCAGGCATCGATGCGGCCGCCGTCGCCGACGCGGACGAACCGGGCGACCTGCCCACCGCGGGCGGCGGCCCGTAGCGCGAGCGGTAGCCTGAGAGCCAGTGTCTGACATCCCGGAGATCGACGTCGCGTCGCTCGCCTCGCGCCACGCCGAGGGGGTGCCTGTCATCGACGTTCGCGAGCCTGCCGAGTTCGCGGCTGGTCGAGTCCCCGGGGCGCAGCACATCCCGCTCAGCGAGCTGGTGGAGCGCATCGACGAGGTGCCCAGCGCTGGCACCGTGTACGTCATCTGTGCCCGGGGAGGTCGCAGTGCGAGAGCGGTGCAGCACTTTCGCTCCTTGGGCATCGACGCCGTCAACGTGGCGGGGGGCACGATCGGTTGGATCGAGGCCGGCCTGCCGACCGACGCCGATCTGGGGTCCGAAGCCGGCTCGATGTGAGCAGCCGCGGTGACCAGATCGCCTGGGTGGACGACGACTCTGAGTTCGCCGCGCTGGTCAGCCGGCTGAGAGAGGTCGACACCTACGGGCTGGACACGGAGTTCCACCGTGAGCGCACCTACCACGCTCGGTTGGCCCTGCTCCAGCTCTCGTGGCGAGGTGGGGTGGCCGTCGTCGACCCGCTGGCCGTGGATGTGGCGCCGCTCGCCGACGTGCTGAGGGGACCTGGGCTCTGCCTCATGCACGCGGCGACGCAGGACCTCGAGATCCTCGATCGACAGTGCGGGACCGTGCCGAGCCGTCTCTTCGACACCCAGGTGGCTGCTGGGTTCGTCGGCTACAGCAGCGTGGGGCTGGCCGGTCTCGTGCAGGGCGAGCTGTCGCTGAAGCTGCCGAAGGCCGATCGCCTGGCCGACTGGCTCTCGCGGCCGCTCGGCGAAGATGCGGTTGCCTACGCCGCTGCTGACGTCGCACACCTTCACGACCTCTATGACGTCCTCGTCGCCAACCTCGAGGCGCGCGGACGGCGCCAGTGGGCCGAGGACGAGTGCGAGGTGCACCGCACCAAGACCTCGTCTGCTGCCATACCCGAGCGCGCGTGGTGGAAGATCAAGGAGGCGCGGGCGCTGCGTGGTCGCGCGGCGGCGGTCGTGCAGACGATGGCTGCATGGCGGGAGCGCAAGGCGGCCGATCTCGACAGGCCCGTCCGCTTCCTCCTAGCCGACCTCGCCATGGTCGCGATGGCTCAGCGCCCACCCAGGACCGAGGACGACCTGCGGCGGGTTCGGGGCCTCGACGAAGGCAAGCGCAAGGGGAGTGCCGCCCGAGAGCTCCTGAGCGTGGTGGCCGAGGGCCTCGAGCTCGACCTCGACGAGGTGCAGGTGCCACCCAGCGAGGGCGTCGATCGATCGAGGCGCGCCGCCGCGTCTCTGGTCAGCGCTTGGGCCGCGCAGCGGGCCCGAGAGCTCGACATCGACGCGGCAATCCTGGCGACACGGTCCGACATCGAGACCTTCCTGATGGACGGCAGTGGTCGTCTGGCAGTCGGATGGCGCAACGAGGTGGTGGGTGAGCCGATACGCGCGCTGGCTGCCGGCGAGGCCTCGCTCGCGGTCGACGGCAACGGCCGCTTGGTCCTGGAGACCCGATCGGGTGTGCCCCTCGTCGAGTGAACCGCTACAGACCCAGTACGACTGCAGTGTCGGGTGGCAGCAACCCGCCGAACGGGACCCCTTCGCCCACGCCGTCGCTCGAAACCTCGACCGTGCCCTCGAAGGGGACCCGCGCCGGTTCAGGGCCCATGTTGAGCACGACAGTGCGCTCGTCGTCATCGGCCGAGCGGCACCAGGCGAGCGTGCCGGGGGGCGAGTCGAGCAGGGTCAGGTCGCCGGTGGCAAGAGCGGGCGAGGAGCGACGCAGCGAGAGAAGTCGCTTGTAGAGGTGGAGGATCGAAGAGGGATCTTGGCGCTGCGCCTCGGCTGAGCGCGCCGACGGCTCCGGTGGGAAGGGAAGCCAGGCCTCATCTCCCCAGCCATGCGGCGGTGCTGACCGCCACGGGAGCGGGGCCCGGCACCCATCGCGACCGCCGGGATCGACGACCCGCCCGGGCGGCACCGTGGCGTCCTCCAGCCCCAGCTCCTCGCCGGCGAACATGAACGGCGTGCCCCTGAGGGTGAGCAGTGCCAACGCCGCTGCTCGGGCTCGGGACTCGCTGCCGCCGTAGCGCGTGCGATGACGGGGCACGTCGTGGTTGGAGAGCACCCAGGTCGGCCAGGCGCCCCGCGGGTCGAGCTCAGCGACGAGGCGCTCGACGCGCTTGCGCCACGCGGCGGCGTCCCAGGGAGCGTGCGTCGCTGCGAAGTTGAACGCCAGGTGCAGCTCGTCGCCCTTCCCGTAGTAGGGCGCCACCCAGCGGGTGCCGGGAAGGGCTGTCTCGCCGATCAGCACGCGCTCGCCTTCGTAGCTGTCGGCAAGGCGGCGCATGGCCCGGATGTGGGCGTGCGTGCTCTCGTGCTCGTTCGACACACAATGAGGCAGCTCGGACCACGGTGGCTTGTCGTCGGGATATGCGGGATCTCGCCCGATGCAGTGCACGACATCGATGCGGAAGCCGTCCACTCCGCGATCGAGCCAGAACCGCATCACCCCGTGCATGGCCTCCACGACCTCGGGGTTGTCCCAGTTGAGGTCTGGCTGCTGCGGAAGGAACTGGTGGAGGTACCACTGCTCGGTCGTCTGGTCCCATGTCCATGCGCGACCGCCCTCGACGAAGGCCCCGAGCCAGTTGTTGGGGGGCTCGTCCGGGCCACCACCGTCACGCCACACGTACCAGTCCCGCTTGGGATCGGTCCTGCTGCGGCGCGCCTCCTGGAACCAGGGGTGCTGATCCGAGGTGTGGTTGGGCACCAGGTCGACGACGACTCGAATCGAGCGGTCGTGCGCCTCGTGCAGGAGCTTGTCGAAGGTCTCCATGTCTCCGAAGAGGGGATCGACGTCACAGAAGTCGGCCACGTCATATCCGAAGTCGGCCATGGGAGATCGGTAGAAGGGAGAGAGCCAGACGGCGTCGACACCCAACCACTCGAGGTGGTCCAGTCGCTGACGCACCCCCTCGAGGTCGCCTACGCCGTCGCCGTCGGAATCGGCGAAGGACCGGGGGTAGACCTGGTACACGACCCCGGAGCGCCACCATGGCGACGCGGATGCTGTGGGCATGGCGGTCAAACCTACCGGCCGGCGGTGTGCCGCCGAGCGGGTCCGCGCCGCCGCCTCCCCGAAGTGCACGATGGAGGGGTGCCCGCGCTATGGTGACGGTCCACCTTCACCCCTGCGAGCCTCGGGAGCCGTTCCGTGAAGAAGGGACGCCATCGCCGCTTCGAAGAAGCGCGCAAGCTCAAGCAGTCGGGTCCGGAGTTCTTGTTCAGCAATGACGTGAGCCGGCCGCCCGACGACACCGACAGCGATGCCGAGGACGACGACTACGCCGCCCTCGCCCGCAAGTACGGCGCCTTCGACGACGATCCGGCGGAAGACGAGGACTAGGCGCCGCAGCGGGTTCAGCCCGCCGGCGCCCGGGCGAGCAGATCCTCGATGTCGTCGCGGCTCGTGACGAGAACGCCGCCGATGGTCACGCCACCGAGGTGCTCGTAGCTCACTGGGCCGGCGACGAGGGTGCCGTGGCTCGTGCGCAAGGCAGGTTGCGACGGGCTGCGAGCGTCGAGCGCGGCGAGAGCATCCGCCAGCAGGTCGTGGTCGGCGACCGTTGCACGCGGCGCATATGACTGGAGATGGGCCGCCGTGACGGGCTCGTGGGAGCGCACCAGAAGTGCGACCGCCGGTCGATAGGTGGCCCGACGGCTGCCGGCTCTCGTGCGGCGCATCGAGCGCCCGCTGATGTTCGTCAGCGGCACCGCCGAGAGGGTGCGGTGCTCGAGCAGGTGCCGGGCGCGGTGCTCGTTGTGACGGGCCCGGCGCAGCACCTCGTCACCGTGGAGGTCGAGCCCGTGGGTGGCTGCTCGTCCCGCCCGCTCGATCGTCGCAAGCGCGGCCTTGAGGACGCGGTTCTCGTCCGTGTCGTAAGCCTTTGTGGTCGTGGAGCACACGAACAGGCCCGGGTCGCCTGCTGAGGCAGAGCGGGCCGACATCGTCTCGGACCAGAGCACTGGTCCTCGCAGCTCGCCGAAGCAGCGCTCGGGCCGATCCGTGGTGGCGATCGCCATGCTCCGCACGATCCGGGGCATGGCATCGAGAAGGTCCTCGGCCTCGTCGGAGGTGGCCAGCACGGCCCCGACGAGCTGCCGGGCCGCGCGCTGCGGAAGCCCGAGCAGGATCGAGGTCACCCGTGCAGCGTCGTAGGGACGGGTGAGGCGCGCGAGCACCCGCTCGGTGCCTGTGCCCGGCGTGAGCGTGGTGCCGTCGGGCATCGCGGTCAGAGTGCGAGCGGTGTGCCGAGGACCTCGCCGATCGTGCGGCGCGCCTCTGTCTGCTCGGTCGGGTCGAGGTGCTCGGAGACGGTGTGGTACAGCTCGACGGCCTGCTCGTCGTCGATGCCCTCGAACTGGGGGAGGAAGTAGGCGTAGAAGATCTCGTAGATGAGGCGCGAGCGCGTCGGCTCGTCCTCCTGGCGGCGCACAGCGAACTTGGCGGCATCGAGGTAGACGGCCGGACCGAGGTCGCGGAACTTCCGCAGCGGCAGGAGCTCTCGGACGATGTCACCGGGGCCCTCGAGGAGGTCGTGGTACGCCTGGTCGGAGGGGCAGGTGACCTCCACGAACGCGAAGCGGCGCATGAGCGCGTAGGACATCTCGAAGAGCAGGTTCTTGTCGAAGACGTTCATCGTGGCGAGGATGCGCCATGAGGCCGGCAGCTTGATCGCATCGGTCTCATCGGGTGCGTCGACACCGGGCGGCACGATCGAGATCGGTTGCACGCGGCCACCGCGCTTGAACGGCAGTATCACAGCCTGGCCCGACAGCACCGTGAAGAGCTGCCCGAAGGCTCGGTCGAAGTTGGAGCGGTTCAGCTCGTCGATGACGAGCCAGCGGCCCGACTCGATGGCGTCCACGAACATGCCGGGCCGGAAGATGAGGCCTTCGGAGGTGGGCTGGAAGCCTCCGATCGTCTCGAAGGTGGTCCACTCCGTGGTCGCGGTGGTCGGCAGGTAGCCCGTGCAGAGCATCGACTTCTGAGCGACCTCGGCTGTCAGGTACGCCAGCGTCGTCTTGCCGGTGCCCGGCGGACCGGTGAGCACCACGTGCTTGCCGGCGTCGATCGCTGCTACGAGCTGGTCGAGGACGTGGTCAGGGAAGAACAGGCCGTTGCGCTTGGCGGTGAAGCCGAGCTCTTCGGAGGTGAAGTTCATGGGTCTGCGTCCTTTGATGCTCGTGCGTCAGCGGCGCCTGAGTGCAGGATGTGGAAGGTACTGCGAGTGGCCGCCTCGTGCCTCAATGTGGTCGACCAATAGGCCGTATGCCTCACCTCCGACCATCTCGATTATCTCGTCGCGCATGGTCACGTACACGGGGCGACGTTCCACGAAGGCGGCCGGGTCGTCGGTGCACCACCAGTGGAACTCGAACCCGCCGTCGCCCCAGTCGCGCCGCTTCCACTCACGCAAGGTGGACGTGACGTGCCCGTCGTCGTCCGTGTGGTCCTCGAGGCGGAGAGGGAGCTGCCAGCAGACCGCCGGCTTCCAGTCGAGCGGGCGCTGGCCTGCCTCGAGCGCGCCGCGGTGCAGTGCGCATCCGGCCCCGCCCTCAAAGCCCGGCCGGTTGAGGAAGATGCAGGCGTTGTCGACCAGGCGGGTCTTGGAGTCGCCGGCCTTGTCGGTCTTGGTCGGCCCACCGCGCCGGCGCGCCGCGTCGTGGTGCTGCCACTGCTCGGCGGTGAGCCTCTCGGCGTGAGCGAGGGTGTTGGCTAGGTCGTCATCGTCGACGAAGTGGGCCCCGTAGCTGCAGCAGCCCTGCTCCAGATCCGCGGCAGAGCCCGTCAGCACCCCCTCGCAGCCACGTCCGTAGATGCAGGTCCATGGGCTCGTGAGGAACGTCAGGTCGAAGACCCACGTGCGATCTTCGTGTGGATCCTCGAACGACACCCACTCGTGGAGATCTTCTGCCACATCGTCTCCTGGTCGGGGAGTCGTCACAGTAGTTGCCTAGGGTGGCCGTCCATGGCAGGGGAGTTCGACGAGATCAGGCGACGGCTCGAGGTCATCTCCGAGGAGCTGGCCGACCTCGCGATGGAGCGGCTCCGCGAATCGATCGATGCGGGTGGCAACGAGCTGCCCGTCGACGAGCGGCGCCTCGCCCGCGCCCGCCGGGCGGTCGAGAAGGCGATCGGGATCCTCGGCGAGCCGCCCGACTGAGGGAGCGCGCCGTCAGGGAAGGGCGTTCACCGCGTCGATCAGAGCACGCAGTCGTCCTGCCTTGCGCGGGTCGAAGCGCATGACCAGGCGTGGCAGGTCGAGGTTGTCGCGATCGGACACCTCGGCGGGAAGCGGATCGCTGCGTGCGATCTCTCCCTCGACCAGCAGGTCGGGCGCGAACTCCTCGTTGAGGCGCCTGAGCTGCTCGTCGCTGGGGGCCCGCACGAGGCGCAGCACGAGCTGGTCACCGACCCATCGGATGGAGTGGAAGCTGCGCCAGAACTGCTGGATCTCCGCCACGGCTTCATCGACGTCGTCGGTGATGAGGAAGAGCTCGTGGTCGTGCGGCGACACGAGGCCGGCCGCCACCAGCTCCGCGTCGATGTACTCGCGCCAGTGCTGCCAGTAGCGCCCACCGGGTACGTCGAGGAGCACCACAGGGGCCGGGCTCGCCTTGCCCGTCTGGAGCAGGGTGAGCAGCTCGAAGGTCTCGTCCTGTGTGCCGAACCCGCCGGGGAGGCAGACGAAGGCCGACGACTCCTTGATGAGCATCAGCTTGCGCGTGAAGAAGTACTTCATGGCGACGACCTTGTCGTCGCCCGCGATCACGTCGCTGGGTGACTCCTCGAACGGGAGCCGGATGCTGATGCCGATCGACTGCTGCCGGCCGGCTCCCTCAGCCGCCGCGGCCATGATGCCGGGCCCCGCGCCTGTGATGACCATCCAGCCAGCATCGGCCAAGTGGCGCGCCAAGCGCCTGGCCAGGTCGTAGAGAGGATCGTCGGACCGCGTGCGCGCCGAGCCGAAGACCGTCACCTTGGGCGTGCCCTCGAGCGGCATGAACATCTTGAACGCCGCCCGCATCTCCTTCAGGGCGGCCGCCGTGATCTTGAGGTCGAGACGGTCTGCGTCGTCGCCGGCAAGCCCCACGGCCGATCGAAGGATGTCGCGCAGCACGTCACGGTTGCCGGCGGCGCCCGCGGCGTCGAGCAGCTCCTGGATGAGCTGCGCCTTGCCGTGCGGTGGTGCGTCGGCGGTAGGGGCGTGCGCGCCGGCGGCTTCCCCTTGCCCGGCTGAGCCCCGGCGGCGAGCTGCTTGCGATGGTCGTGCGAGGGAGGGAGTGGGACGGTCGCCTTCAGCGAGAGGTTCGTCGCTCATGAGGACATCAGCCTGGCACGGCTACCGTCGGCTGGCGTGGCCCCCACCTGCGACCTCTGCGGCGCTGCGAGCAGCAGCGACCTGGCTGGCGGCGAGGGCAGCAGCACCGACCTCCCGCTCGGCTGGTCCAGCGCGAGCAGCAGCGACGGGATGCGGCGCCTCTGTGACCGTTGCACGAGGGCACACGTCCGCGACATAGAAGCCAAGCTCGACGAGGACTGGTGGAGCGCGCCCGCACGGGCGGAGTGATCATCGATCGCTGGAGCGGTGGCGCTCAGCTCTGGGTGCCGGCGCCTGCTGTCTCGGCGGCAACGTGGCCGTAGAGCGTCGTTCGCTGTGCCAGCGGACGCCCGAGGGGTTCGACCCAACCGCGGAAGGCGGCCTCGTCCATCATCGTGCCGTGCGCTGCACCTGCAGCCCTCGAGATGTTCTCATCCATCAGAGTGCCGCCCAGGTCGTTGGCGCCGGCCTGGAGGATCTGCACCGAGCCGCCGCGGCCCATCTTCACCCATGACACCTGGATGTTGTCGATCCAGCCGCGATAGGCGATGCGCCCGACCGCGTGCATCAGCAGGGCCTCGCGGAAGGTGGGGCCGCGCCGCGCCTTGTGCTGGAGGTAGATCGGCGCCGCCATGTGCACGAACGGCAGCGGCACGAACTCGGTGAAGCCACCCGTCTCCTTCTGCAGAGCGCGCGTTCGCACCATGTGCCGGGCCCACGAGCGCGGCTGCTCGACTGCGCCGAACATGATCGTGACGTTCGAGCGCAGCCCCACGGAGTGCGCGACGCGGTGCGCCTCGAGCCACTCGTCCGTGGTGATCTTGTCGGGGCAGAGGATCTCCCTGACCGGGTCGTCGAGGATCTCAGCGGCAGTACCGGGCAGGGTCTTGAGACCGGCATCCATGCAGCGCCGCAGGTAGTCGGCCAGCGGCTCACCCAGCCGCCGTGCCCCCTCGGTGACCTCCAGGGCCGTGAACCCGTGGATGTGGATCTGCGGCGCGACCTGCTGCACCGCTCGTGCCACGTCGATGTAGTAGTCGCCGTCGAAGTCGGGATGGATGCCGCCCTGCAGGCAGACCTCGGTGGCTCCGGCCTCGACAGCTTCGAGCACGCGCTCCTGGATGTCGTCGAGGGTGAGGAGGTACGGCGTGCCGCGGAGGTTCAGGGACAGCGGCCCCTTGGAGAACCCGCAGAAGCGGCACTTGAAGGTGCACACGTTCGTGTAGTTGATGTTGCGGTTGCGCACGTAGGTGACGGTGTCGCCGATCGAGGCACGGCGCAGCTCGTCGGCCACCTGTGCCACGGCCGCCACCTCCGGGCCCCTGGCGCTGAAGAGGACCGTGATCTCGTCCTCGCCGACCTCTTGGCCGAGCAGCACGCCTTCGAGCACCTCGCCGACAGGACCCTGCCAGCCGTCGCTCGGCCGGCCGGGGACGAGGAGCACTGGATCGACCGGAGCGCCCGAGTACCAGGCGGTGTTGCGGCGGCCGATCTGCACCACCTCAGCACCCGTGCCCGCTTCGGTTGCCGCCTTGATCTGCTCAGGGAACACGCTGCCCGGGTCGTCGCGCGCGAGGCCCTCGGCGTCGCTGCGGTCGAGCACAGGGAATCGCGTGGCGGTGTCGAGCCAGCGATCGGGCTGAAGGGCGAACGTCGGGTAGATGGTCAGGCGAGGCGCCAGCGCGAATCCCCGGGCCTCGGTCACGCTCCGCAGCCGGTCGAGAGCCGGCCAGGGCCTCTCCGGGTTCACGTGGTCGGCCGTGACAGGCGATACACCGCCCCAGTCGTCGATGCCGGCGTCGAGCAGGTGTCCGAAGTCATCAGAGAGGTTGGGCGGCGCCTGGACGTGGACGTCGGGAGGAAGGATCAGCCTGGCCAGCGCGATCGCCTGCAGGAAGCCGTCCTCCGGGCAGGGCGCTGCGGCGTGCATGGCCGTGCCCCCCTTGGGCAAGAAGTTCTGGACGATCACCTCCTGCACATGGCCGTGCCTGAGGTGCGATGCTGCGATCGCCTCGAGTGCCTCTATCCGGTCGGAGACGATCTCCCCGATCCCTACGAGGATCCCCGTCGTGAACGGGATGGCCAGCTCGCCCGCGGCTTCGAGGGTGGCGAGGCGCCGGGACGGCACCTTGTCTGGCGCGCCACGGTGGCAGTCGAGGTCGTCGCGGAGCGACTCGATCATCATGCCCTGGCTGGGCGCGACGCTCCGGAGCGCTGCGAGCTGACTGGCCGGCAAGGCCCCCGCGTTGGCGTGCGGGAGCAGGCCCGTCTCTTGCATGACGAGGTTGCACATGGCGGCGAGGTAGTCGACGGTCGAGGAGTACCCGTGCTCGGCCAACCAGCCAGCGGCGACGGAGTAGCGCTCCTCGGGCGCCTCACCCAGCGTGAAGAGCGCTTCGTGGCAACCAGCCATGGCGCCGGCACTTGCGATGGCGAGCACCTGCTCGGGTGTGAGGTAGGGCGCAGCGAGACGTGCCGGTGGCTGAGCAAACGTGCAATAGCCGCAGCGGTCGCGGCAGAGCATGGTGAGCGGGATGAACACCTTGGGTGAGTAGGTGATGCGCCGCCCGTGCGCATCGTCCCGCTTGGCGCGGGCCGCGGCCATCAGCTCAGGGATCGGGAGCGACGCGAGATCCGCGTGGGACGGAGCCGATCCGGACATGGCGGCACCCTATCGTCGAGGCCGGAGGCTGACGCGCTCGGCTCGTCAGCCCGACGCGGCGGGATCAGCGATCCAGATCACTCGGTCCGCCGTGACCAGCGCTCCGGGGCAGGTCGGGTCGCCCCGGCGGACGCGATCGAGCGCATCGCGCTTCGCCTCGCCAGCCACCGTCACCAGGACGAGACGTGCGCGCGCTATGCCGGCCAGCGTGAGCGTCATGCGCTCGTGGTCGTTGCGGCCGGCCGGGTCGGTGTTCATCACGACGAGGCGTCCAGGGTCGGCCTCGAGGGCTGGCGAGGTGGGGAACAGCGAGGCAACGTGCCCGTCGACCCCGAGACCGAGGTGCAGGACGTCCAGCTTGCCGAGCTCGCCGAGGCGCAGCTGATAGGGGTCGGGGCCCTCGGAGCAGAACATCGGGTAGTTGGCGTTGACGGCCCCGACCTGCTCGAGGAGCGCCTCGCGCACGAGGTGGTAGTTCGAGTCGGGCGAGTCGTGGGGCACGCAGCGCTCGTCGCCCCAGTAGACGTCGACCTTCCACCAGTCGATCTGCGATCCGGCGTCCTCGGCCAATCGCTCGTAGCAGCGGCGCGCGGTCCTCCCGCCTGAGACCCCGAGGGAGAAGGCGTCGTTGGGCCTGGCGTGGAACGCCTCGATCACGCGCTCCGCGAACTCCCCGGGGACGTCGTCGACGACGACGAGATCGCCGTGCACGCCCGGTCAGCTCGCTGCTCTCAGCTCGGCGGCCTTGCTGTCGAGCGCGCCGATCAGCTCGTCGAACGACTTGGCGAAGGCGGCCACACCCTGCTCCTCGAGCGTGCGAGCAACGTCGTCGAGGTCAACTCCGACCTTCGCGATCGCGTCGAGGGTGGCCTGCGCTGCGTCGGGGTCGGCATCGATCGTGCGGGCTGCCGTGCCGTGATCGAGGAAGGCGGCGATCGTGTCCTCGGGCATCGTGTTGACGGTGTCAGGGCCGACGAGGAGGTCGACGTAGGTGGTGTCCGCGTAGGCCGGGTTCTTGGTCGAGGTGGATGCCCACAGCGGCCGCTGAACCTTGGCGCCCCGCGCTGCCAGCGCCTCCCAGCGGGGCCCGGCGAAGGTGCTCAGGAAGCGCTGGTATGCGAGCTGACCTTGCGCGACCGCAGCCTTGCCCCTCAGAGCGAGAGCGGCTTCGGTGCCGATCTCCTCGAGACGCCGATCGACCTCCGTGTCGACCCGTGAGATGAAGAAGCTGGCCACGCTCGAGGTGTGCGAGAGGTCACCATCCTGGGCCTCTAGCCCGCTGATGTACGCCTCCATGACCTCTTCGTAGCGATCGAGGCCGAAGATGAGCGTGACGTTGATGCTGCGGCCTTCGGCGATCATCGCTCGGATCGGGGCCAACCCCTCGGCTGTGCCCGGGATCTTCACGAACAGGTTCGGCTCGTCGATCACCTGGTGCAGGTGCCGTGCGGCTACTTCGGTGCCGGACGAGTCGCGAGCCAGATCGGGCGCAACCTCCACCGATACGAACCCGTCGACGCCGTCGCTCGAGTCGTACACGGGCCGGAGGATCGCGAGCGCACCTCTGATGTCGGCGATCACGAGGTGCCAGTAGGCCTCGCTCACCGAGGTGCCGCCACTGACCAGGTCGCCGAACTGCTCGTCGTAGTCGGACCCCGAGCTGATCGCCTTCTGGAAGATCGACGGGTTCGATGTGAGCCCTCGGATGCCCCGGTCGACCCAAGCCGCCAGCTCACCACTCGTGATCCACCCACGGCGGAGGTTGTCGAGCCACGGGCTCTGCCCGAGGCGATGCAGCGAGTGGAGGTTGTTCGCGGTGCCGGTCACGTCCTCTCCTCCTCGCTCTCCTCCAGCAGCTGGCGTGCCCGAGCGGCCACGCCAGCGGCCGTGAAGCCGAGCTCCTGCATCACGCGATCACCTGGTGCCGAGGCGCCGAAGTGGTCTATTCCCACAACGTCGTCTGCCCATCGCTCCCAGCCCAGGGTGACCCCGGCCTCCACCGCGAGCGTCGGGACATCGGGCGGGAGCACCGAGTCGCGATACGACTCGGGCTGCTCTGCGAAGAGGTCCCAGCAGGGCAGCGACGTCACCTGCGCGTGCACACCCTCCTCGGCCAGCGCCTCGGCAGCAGCAACGCACACGGCGACCTCGCTGCCCGTGCCGACCAGCACCAGGTCAGGGTCTTCAGCGGTTCTGAGCACGTATCCGCCGAGCTCGGCGCCCCCGTCGGCGGTGCCCTCCAGCACCGGCAGGTCCTGCCGGGAGAGGATGAGGGCGGTGGGGCCGTCGTGGTCGACGGCGAGGCGCCAGCCGGTGGCGGTCTCGTTGGCGTCGGCCGGCCTGATCACCCGCAGCCCTGGGATGGCGCGCAGTGCCGCGACGTGTTCGACGGGCTGGTGCGTGGGGCCATCTTCTCCCACGCCGATCGAGTCGTGCGTGAACGAGTAGACGACCTTCGCTCGCGAGAGCGCGGCCAGCCGGATCGACGGACGGCAGTAGTCGCTGAAGACCAGGAACGTGCCCCCGACCGGTAGGACTCCGCCGTGGAGGGCCATTCCGTTCATGGCTGCGGCCATGGCGTGCTCGCGGATCCCGAAGTAGATCTGCCGGCCGTGTGGCTCGGCTGCCGACTGCACCCCGTGACCTTTCAGGACCGTGCCCGTGTTCGACGTGAGGTCGGCTCCACCGGCTGCGAGAGCCGGTACGGAGTCGGCGAGAGCTTGCAGGCACTTGCCGCTGGCGACCCTCGTGGCGATCTTGTCGCCAGCAGCCCACGAGGGCAGGGCCGCTGCCCAGCCGGGAAGGCCGTTTGCTGAGAGGCATGCTTCGAGGTCGGCGCGGTCGCCCTCGTACGCGTCGAGCCTCTTGGCCCAGGCCTCGCGCTCCTCTGATCCGCGGGCGCCGGCCGCGCGGTAGAGCTCGAGCACATCGTCGGGGACGAAGAACGTCTGATCGGGCGGAAGGCCGAGGACCTGCTTGGTGGCGGCGATGTCGTCGTCCTTCAGCGCGTAGCCGTGGGTGGCAGGGTCGTCTGTCTTGGTCGGGGACGGGTAGGCGATGTGGCTGCGGAGGATCACCAGCGACGGCCGATCCTCGACCTCCATGGCGCGGCGCAGTCCTGCCTCGATGGCGTCGACGTCCTCGGCGACCTCGCCGAGCCGCTCGACGTGCCAGCCATACGACTCGAAACGAGTGCCAGCGTCGTCGGAGAGAGACAGCTCGGTCTCACCATCGATCGACACGTGGTTGTCGTCGTACATCCAGATCAGTCGACCGAGCCCGAGGTGGCCCGCCAGCGAGGCAGCCTCGTGGGAGACGCCCTCTGCGAGGTCGCCGTCGCTCGCCAGGCAGAACGTGCGGTGGTCGAACAGGTCGGCTCCGAAGCGGGCGCGCAGCGAGCGCTCCGCGATGGCCATCCCCACCGAGTTGCCGACCCCCTGCCCGAGCGGGCCCGTCGTGACCTCCACTCCGTCGGTGTGGCCTCGCTCGGGGTGACCAGGTGTGCGGCTGCCCCACTGGCGGAAGGCGCGCAGGTCGTCGAGCGACAGGTCGTAGCCCGTCAGGTGGAGCATCGAGTACAGGAGGATCGAGGCGTGACCTGCGCTCAGGACGAAGCGGTCGCGGTCGGGCCAGTCGGGGACCGAGGCGTCGTAGCGAAGCACTCTGGTCCAGAGCACGTGGGCCAGTGGCGACAAGGCCATGGCCGTGCCCTGGTGGCCCGAGCGAGCAGCGTGGGGCGCGTCCATCGCGAGGCCGCGGATGACGTTGATTGCTCGTTGTTCGAGGACTGTGGCTGGCACCCGGCCACCCTACAAGAGCCCCCAAGTGAGGCATCACTGGGTACCCTCCGAGGGTGACCGAGCCGGATGCGACCCCGTCCACGCGTGACGCGATCCTCGTCGAGGCTCGCCGGTGCTTTGCCGAACAGGGCTTCTCGGGCACGTCGCTCAACGACATCGCAGCGGGTGTCGGCATCCGCAAGCCGAGCCTGCTGCACCACTTCCCGTCCAAGGAGGCGATCTACCGCGAGGTCTTCGAGACCTCCCTCTCGGATTGGGTGGTGCGCGTGGAGGCCGCGGTCGAGGTGCGCGATCAAGAGGGTTGGAGCAAGGTCGACCACGTCGTCACGGCCGCCTTCGACTTCTTCGCTGAGAACCCCGACTTCGTGCGGATCATGCGACGCGAGGCGCTCGACGGCCAAGGTCACCTCGGTGTCGATCTCGGCACCGTCCTCAAGCCCTACTTCGACAGGGCAGTGTCGTTCTTCGACGCCCAGATGGGTGAGGGGCGCTTTCGCAAGCACGACAGCGAGCAGCTGATCGTGACAGGCATCGGTGCGCTGCTCGGCTACTTCTCGGACGTGCCGTTCCTGCGCGGCGTGTTGGGCCGCGACCCGTTGTCCGACGAGATGCTGGAAGCGCGGATCGCGCACCTGCGCGACTTCTTCCGCGCCGCCCTCGAGCCCTAGCCCTCAGGCGAGGCTCTCGATCCACTGGCGGTGAAGGGCTGCATAGCGACCGTCGACGCCGATGAGATCAGAGGGCGCGCCGTCCTCGACGATGCGGCCAGCGTCCACGACGATGACCCGGTCTGCGATCTCGACCGTGGTCAGACGATGGGCGATGATCACCGCGGTGCGGTCTTCCAGGAGCGTCCGCAGGGCGTGCTGCACGAGGCGCTCGGATGGCACGTCGAGCGAGGAAGTGGCCTCATCCAGGATCAGCACGGCCGGATCAGCGAGGAAGGCTCGGGCGAAGGAGACCAGCTGGCGCTGACCAGCCGACAGCCGCGCGCCCTTCTGGTGCACGTCCGTGTCATAGGCCTGCGGAAGACGGCTGATGAAGTCGTGAGCACCGATGGCGCGCGCTGCCTCCTCGATCTCGTCGCGGGAAGCGCCAGGGCGGCCCAGACGGATGTTGTCGGCCACTGTGCCAGCAAAGAGGAAGCTCTCCTGGGTGACCGTGATCACGGCGCGTCTGAGGTCGACCTCGGCCAGGTCGCGCAGGTCGACACCGTCGAGGTGGACGCTGCCGTCGGTCGGGTCCCAGAAGCGCGCTGCGAGGCGCGCCAACGTGGTCTTGCCGGCACCGGTGGCGCCCACCACGGCGAGCGTCTGGCCGGCGGGGATGGTGAGGTGGAGCTCGTGGAGCACCGTGCGCTCCCGATAGCCGAACTCGACCGCGACGAAGCGGATCTCGCCACGCGGGTCCGGCAGCATCGTGGGCTCGACGGGATCGGGCACAGTCGGGGCCTCGGCCAGCACGCCCGAGAGCTTCTCGGTCGCTGCGGCTGCGGCCTGGAACAGGTTGTAGAACTGGCTGAGCTCCTCCATCGGCGCGAAGAACTGGCGCAGGTAGAGGAGGAACGCGGCCAGCACACCGACCGTCATGTCACCGTCGAGGACGCGGTTGGCGCCGACCAGCAGCACGATGGCGATCGTGAGCCGGCCGACCAGCTGGACACCCGGCCCGTAGATCCCGGCCAGCCGACCGGACCAGTTGTTGGCTCGGCGGTAGCGGTCGTCCAGGTGCTCGAAGATCTCCTGGTTGCGCGGCTCTCGGCGGAAGGCGTGGACGGCATGGATGCCCCCGAGGCTCTCCACGAAGTGGACGATGACCAGCGCCACCGCCTCCCGCGTGGCCCGGTAGGCGAGCTCGGCGCGGCTGCGGAACGCTCGGGTCATGGCGAACAAGATGGGAAACGACCCAAGGCTCACGAGCGCGAGGGGAAGGTCCATCAGCAGCAGAGCGATGCCGATGCCTCCGATCAGCAGGCCCGAGGTGATGAGGTTGATCAACCCGTGCCCGAGCAGGTCGGCGATGGCCTCGACATCGGAGGTCTGGCGTGAGATCACCCGCCCGGAGGTGTAGCGCTCGTGGAAGGACGTGCTCAGGCGCTGGAAGTGGAGATAGAGCCGCTCGCGGACGTCGAGCACGACGTCTTGCCCGACGCGACCCACCAGGAGCAGGAACGCGTTGAACGCAGCCGCGCTGATGGCGGCGGTGGCCAGGACCGCCGCGACGACGGTCGTGAGGGGTCGGATGGAGCCGCTGCCGCCGTCGAGCAGCGGTGGGATGCCGTCGTCGATGCCGCGCTGCACGAGCCATGGCATGGCCAGACGGGCGGCGACGCTGATGGCGATCAGCGCCGACGCGAGCACCAGTGCGCGGTGGTGAGGTCGCATGAGGTCGCTCAGGAGAGCGCGACTGCGGGACCTGAGCAGCCCAGCCAGCCCTCCGGTGACCTCCTCGACGTCCTCGACGTTGACACCTCGCCACTCGTCCACCAGCTCGTCGCCCGTCAGGTCGAGGGGAGCGTTCGGATCGATGTCGTGGACCTCGTCTGGTTCGATCGAGGTCATGGAGCGCTCATCTCCTCAGACTCCTCGGAGAGCACAGCCCGGTAACGGGGCTCGCTGCCGAGGAGATCATGGTGCGTGCCAGCGGCAACGAGCCGCCCGTCGGCGAGGAGGATCGAGCGCTGCGCCAGCGCCACCGTGGAGGGCCGGTGGACGACGATGAACACCGTGCAGCCGTCCAGCAGAGGACGCAGGGCCGCCTGGGCCGCTGCCTCTGTGTGCACATCGACCGCTGACAGGGGGTCGTCCAGAACGAGGATCCGGGGCCGGCCGATGATGGCGCGGGCGAGCGCGAGCCGCTGTCGCTGGCCGCCCGACAGCGACAGCCCTTGCTCGCCGATCCGCGTATCGAGTCCCCACGGGAGATCCAGAGCGAAGTCGGCTTGTGCAACCTCGAGTGCCGCCAGCACCTCGGCCTCCGTGGCGTCGGGCTTGCCCATCAGCAGGTTCTCCCGGACCGAGGCCGAAAAGAGCGAGGGTTCCTCGAAGGCGAACCCGACGTGGCGGCGCAGGCTGTTGACCGTGATGTCGCGGAGGTCGTGGCCGTCCAGGGTGATCCGCCCGCTCGTGGGGTCGTAGAGGCGCGTCAGCAGCGCAACGAGCGTGGACTTGCCGGAGCCCGTGGCGCCCACGACGGCCACGATCTCGCCAGGAGCCACGTCGAGGTCGACGTGCTGCAGGACCGTGTGCTCAGTTCCCTCGTAGGCGAACGACACGTCCTCGAAGCGCACGCGGCCGATCACGTCGTCCAGCACGAGGGCGGACGGCCGGTCCTGGATCGTCGGTTCGGTGTCGAACACCTCGTAGATGCGCACGGCGGCGCTTTCGGCCTCTCCGGCCAACGCCATGATCCAGGCCAGGATCTCCAACGGGAAGGTGAGCATCAGCACGTACGAGACGAAGGCGACCAGACCGCCGAGCGTGAGGCCGCCCGATCCGACCGCGAGCACCCCCGCCAGCAGCACGAGGGTCAGGCTGATGTTGGGTATGAGGCCCAGCACCCAGACGAAGCGGGTGTGCAGGGTGATGCGCTCCATCTGGGTGTCGTGGATGCGCCTCGCTTCGACCTGGTACTTGGAGAAGGACACGTCACCGCGTCCGAAGGCCTTGAGGACCCGGATGCCCTTGGCCCCCTCCTCGATCGTGGTCGTGAGATCGCCGGTCTGGTCCTGGATGCGACGGACGATCTTCATGTACCGCTGCTGGAAGCGATGGCACAGGATCAGGACCGGAACGGCAGCGCCGAACGTCAGCAGCGCCAGCGGCACGTGGAGGGTCAGCAGGATCGCGAAGATCGCAGCGACCTGCACGAGGATGAGGACGAAGAAGATGGCGCCGAAGCCGATGAAGCGGCGCATGACGCTCAGGTCGGTCATGGCCCGCGACAGGAGCTGGCCCGACTGCCAGCGATCGTGGAAGCCGACGTCGAGCCGTTGGAGCTGCGCGTAGAGGTCGTCGCGCATCCGCGTCTCGAGGCCGGTGGACACGAGCGTGAGCAGGAACCGGCGTCCGAAGGCGAGGAAGACCTCGAGCACGGCGATGCCCGCCACGAGCGCGGCCCAGCCGAGCACCGCATCCCCATCGCCGGCCGCCAGAGGGCCGTCGACCACCTGCTTGACGATGAGGGGCACAGCGACCATGCCGCCGCTCGACACGATCGACGACACGATGATGAATGCCAGGTGGCGGCGATACGGCACGAGGTAGGGCCGTGTGCGCCAAAGTGCGCGCGAACTCCAGCCCCCGGTAGCCATGTCCTCAGTGTGCCCCCGGGGTGTGACGGTCCCGCAGTGGGTTTCGAGCGTGGCCCGGAGCACGATCTCGCGCAGTCGTGCAGTGCGGGGCGCGACCCCGCCGAGGGCGTGTGGCGAGGGAACTAGCCTGCCGCGCCATGCCCACCCTCTCCGAGGCGGACTCCAAGCGCTTGCTGGCCGCGCACGGGGTGGTGTTCCCCGACGAGCGCGAGGTGGCGACGTCAGACGAGGCGGTCGCAGCAGCAGAGTCGGTGGGCCTCCCGGTCGTCTTGAAGCTGGGAGGCGCTGGGATCGCGCACAAGACAGAGCGAGGCCTCGTGCGCCTCGGCCTGAAGGATGCCGAGTCGGTCGCTGCGGCAGCCGCTGACCTGCTCGCCAGCGCCACTGCGGGGGATGGTGAGGTCCACCTGCTGGTCGCGCCGATGCTGAAGGGCAACCGGGAGCTCATAGCCGGTCTGCACCGGGACGAGCAGTTCGGCATGACGGTGATGCTGGGGATCGGCGGGATCTTGGCAGAGGCGGTGGCCGACGTGAGCTTCCGCCTCGTCCCGATCACGCGCGTCGACGCTGAGGAGATGATCGGCGACTTGTCCACTCAGAACCTGTTCGGGCCGCTTCGGGGTGAGCCTGCGGTGGATCGTGTGGCGCTGGCCGATGTGCTGCTCGGCCTCAGCGCCGCGGCCGAAGCTGATGATCGCATCGTGTCGGCCGACCTGAACCCGTTGATCGTCGTCGACGGAAGGCCTGTAGCAGTCGACGCTCTGGTGGAGCTCGGCGCGTGAGCCAAGTCGACATCGAGGGGTTTCGGGCGCTCTTCGAGCCGCGAGCTGTGCTGGTCGCTGGCGTCTCCAGCCACCCGGGCAAGTTCGGTTTCGTGAGCCTCCACAACATCCTCGCCTCCGGATACGAGGGCGCCGTCTTCGGCACCAGCCGTGAGAGCGGCGAGGTGCTCGGTGTTCCGATCGTCGACTCCATCGACGAGCTGCCGGATGGCGTCATCGATCTCGTCTTCGTCTGCACTCCGGCGGCCGCCAACAACGACCTGTTGCGGGCGTGCGCCCAGAAGGGCATCCGAGCGGCCTTCATCGCATCGGCCGGCTACGGCGAGGCAGGTGAGGAGGGCCAGAAGCTGCAAGCAGAGCTCGTTGCGCTGGCGGACGAGCTGGGGATGCTGGTGGCGGGTCCCAACGGCCAGGGGGTCGTGTCGACTCCGGCGAGCCTCTGCGCCCAGATCGTCGCGCCGTACCCGCCGGCCGGTGGCGTCGCCATAGCGAGCCAGTCCGGCAACTTCATCTCCTCCTTCATGAACTACGCGGTCCACTCGGGTGTGGGGGTGAGCCGGGCAGTGTCGGCCGGGAACGCGGCCGCCGTCACCATCGCCGACTACCTCGAGTACTACGCCGCCGACCCACTCACGGACGTGTCCCTCGCGTATGTGGAGGGCGTGCCGGACGGCCGCTCCTTCTTCGAGCGAGCGCGTTCCGTGGCGGCCCAGAAGCCGCTCGTGCTCGTCAAGGGCGGCGCCACGGCTGGTGGGCAACGGGCGGCGGCATCGCACACGGGTTCCCTGGCGAGCGACGACAAGGTCTTCGACGGGATGTGCCGGCAGGCGGGCATCACGCGAGCGCCGACCATCGAGGAGGCCTTCGAGGCCGCTGCGACCTTCGCAACCCAGCCACTGCCGCGCGGCAACCGTGTGGTGGTGCTCACGACCGCTGGAGGCTGGGGTGTCGTGACAGCCGATGCCATCAGCAGCTCCTCGCTCGAGCTCGCGGTGCTGCCTGATGACCTGCGTGCAGCTCTGGATGAGCGCTTGCCGCCGCGATGGAGTCGCAACAACCCGGTCGATCTGGCCGGAGCCGAGACCCGTGACACGATCCCAGAGGTGCTCGACCTGATCACCGGACATCCGGGCGTCGATGCAGTCATCTACCTCGGTCTCGGGATCCAGTCGAACCAGGCGAGGCTGATGCGCTCCGGTCGCTTCTACCCGGACCACGGCCTCGAGCGGATCGTCGACTACCACGAGAGACAGGACGCTCGCTTCGCCGACGCGGCGGCCGAAGCCTCGGAGCGCTACGACAAGCCGGTCCTGACCGCGACGGAGCTAGCGGTGACCGATCCCACCAACGCCGGTCCAGCAGCGGTGCGCGCGACGGGTCGGCTCTGCTACCCGTCTGCCAACCGCGCCGTCAACGCGCTCGATCACCTGTGGCGCCACGCTCGACACAACCAAGTGCGGGGTCGCTGACCGCTGCGGGCGACCGCTTCGCTGCAGGCGGCGACGGAAGCCGGCGAGGTCGGGTAGTAGGGTCCAACTCTCGTGACCCCCCGATCCGATACGAACGCCACCGGCGCGGAGGCCTCCGCTGCTCACGACGCCAAGAGCATCCCTCAGGTGGCAACCGAGCTCTGGGAGATGGCCACCGCGTACGCGCGGCAGGAGACGATCGACCCGCTCAAGGGCCTGGGGCGGTTCCTCGTCTACGGGATCGGCGGTGCCATCGCACTGGGTGCCGGCATGGTGTTGCTGATGCTCGCCGGCTTGCGTGCGCTCCAGACCCAGACCGATTCCACGTTCACTGGGAACCTGACCTGGGTGCCCTACCTGATCGCGGTGGTCGTCGGGGTCGTCTTGATCATCTTGGCGCTGATGCGCGTCACACAGCGAAAGGGACCGGGCGCATGACAGCAGCAACCGCGGCCGTGAGCAGGCCGATCACTCGCGACCACCTCGAATCCAAGCTTCGGGAGCTCCAGGGCGGCGTGTCCGAGACGAAGGAGTCGGCCACATCGATGCTGGTCACAGTCGGTGCGGTCGTGGCCGTGGGCGTGATCGCCATCGCCTTCTTGGCCGGGCGCCGCAAGGGGCGCAAGCGCATGACGGTCGTCGAGGTGCGCCGGATCTGATGCTGCTTCGGATCCTGGAGCAGCTTGCCCGTCGCCGCCGCCGGCCCGGCAGCCACCCAGCGTGGACAGCCGTTTCGTTGGCTGTCTTCCTCCTCCGGCGCCACCAGAAGCGCGCGCGCGACGATGAGCTGGTGCTGCGCGAGGAGCTCCAGCCGGGAGACACGCTGATGATCTCCCACACCCGCGAACGGCGGGGCTGATCGGTGCAGGTTCGGCTGCGGAACCCGAAGCGTGAGCTCCAGATCGCCGGCCCGGTCCGCGTGCACGCGCTCCTTGAGCGCCTCGAGCTGAATCGCGAGTCGGTCCTCGTCATCCGGGGTGACACACTCGTGCCCGGGGACGTCCTGCTGGAGGACGACGACGTCGTCGAGATCCGGCCAGTCATCTCGGGTGGGGCCTGATGAAGTGCACAGTCTGCAAGGCGCCCGCAGTCATCGACATCAGGCGCCACAACGCCAACTTCTGTGCGGAGCACTTCCTGCGCCTCTGCCGCGATCAGGTCGCCAAGACGATCAAGGACTTCGAGATGATCGCCCCTGGCGAGCGAGCACTCGTGGCGGTCTCCGGCGGCAAGGACTCGCTGGCGCTGTGGGACCTGCTGCTCGAGCTGGGCTACGAGGCTGACGGTCTCTACATCGGGCTTGGGATCGGCGACTACAGCGAGGCGTCCGGCGAGCACGTCCGCGCCTTCGCATCAGAGCGGGGCCTACGCCTGATCGAGGTCGACCTTCCAGCCGACTACGGGTTCGACGTGCCGCGAGGTGCCCAGGCAGCACGTCGCGTGCCCTGCTCGGCGTGCGGTCTCTCGAAGCGGCACCTGTTCGACGAGGAGGCGCGTCGCGGCGGCTACGACGTCGTCGTGACAGGGCACAACCTGGATGACGAAGCCGCTGTGCTGTTCGGCAACGTGCTGCACTGGCAGGCGGACTACCTCGGGCGCCAGCTCCCGGTGCTGCCGGCGCGCGATGGGTTCCCGCGCAAGGTCAAGCCGCTCGTGCGACTCGGCGAGCGAGAGACAGCCGCCTACTGCGTCCTGCGCGGCATCGACTACATCGTCGAGGAGTGCCCGATGGCGGCTGGCAACAAGCACCTCGGCTACAAGGAGGCGCTCAACGCCATCGAAGCGACGTCGCCCGGCACCAAGCACGACTTCTACTTCGGCTTCCTGGCGCGAGCCTCTGCTCGGTTCACCCCCGATGCCCAGGAGGAGCAGCGCAACCTGCGCCCATGCCTGATCTGCGGCGCGCCGACCACTGGAGACGTGTGCGCCTTCTGCAGGCTCGTCGAGCGGGCTGGCGGCGCAGCGGCTCAGCCGGTGCCCGTCGAGCTCGGGCGGCGCTCGTGAGCCGGCCCCTCGCAGCGGGGGAGCAGATCCTTCTCATCGACACGAAGAAGCGGCGCTACCTCATCACGCTGTCCGTCGGGAAGGAGTTCCACTCGCACTCGGGCACCGTCGGCCACGATGCCATCATCGGCTCCCGCGAGGGCACCGCGTTCCGGTCGAGCCACGGCATGTACTACACGGTGATCCGCCCGACGCTGTCCGAGTTCGTGTTGAAGATGCCGCGCGGGGCGCAGGTGATCTATCCCAAGGACCTCGGCCCGATCCTCATGCTGGCCGACATCTTCCCCGGTGCGCGCGTGTTCGAGTCGGGCATCGGCTCCGGCGCCCTGTCGATGGCCATGCTGCGCTGCGGCGCGGAGATCGTCGGCTACGAGCTCCGCGACGACTTCGCCGCGCGCGCCGTCAAGAACGTCGGCGGGTTCCTCGGAGACGACGCCCTCAGTCGCTACCGCGTGGAGATCCGCGACACCTACGAGGGGATAGACGAGACTGATCTGGACCGAGTCGTGCTCGACCTGCCGGAGCCGTGGCAGGTGGTGAAGCACGCTGAGCGCGCGCTTCACCCTGGGGGGATCCTGCTCGCCTACACGCCCCAGATAACCCAGGCGGTGCAGCTCACGGAGACGCTTGCCACCAGCGCCTTCGGGATGACCGAGACCGTCGAGGTGCTCCACCGCGGCTGGCACATCGAGGGTCAGTCCGTGCGACCCGATCACCGCATGGTGGCGCACACCGGGTTCCTCACCCACGCTCGGCTGCTGGGCGCGCCCTCCCCGGACTGACGGCGGCCGCTCTGAACTCGCTAGACGTCCTCGTCCTGTCCGCCGCCGTGGGAGCAGCCTTCGGCGGCTACAGGTTGGGTCTGCTCGCGCGCGTCACCTCCTGGATGGGGATGGCAGCTGGCACGGCGCTCGGCGCCATGATGCTGCCGTCGATCCTCAGGGCCATCGAGGACTCGAGCGACCGGCAGCTGCTGTTCGTCACGATCGGGGTGCTGTTGGGCAGCGCCTTCCTGGGGCAGGCATTCGGGCTGTGGCTCGGTGGGAGGCTGCACCTGGCGCTGCCCGGCGCCAGTGTGCGGTCTGCAGACCGCGGGGCTGGTGCGGTGGCTGGTGCGTTCGGCGTGCTGGTCGGCCTGTGGCTCTTGCTGCCACTGATGGCCGACGTGCCCGGTTGGTTCGCGCTCCAGGCGCGCACCTCCACGGTGGCTCGATGGGTCGACGATCGCTTCCCGCCGGCGCCGGACGCCATGGCGACCCTGAGCCGGCTGGTCGGCGGCGACCAGTTCCCGCGGGTGTTCGATGCGCTCCAGCCCGCTCCAGACATCGGCCCGCCCCCATCGGTCGTCGGCATCCCCCAGCCGGTCGTCGACGCGGTGGTCCCGTCGACCGTCAAGATCGAGGGCGTGGCGTGCCGCCGGATCCAGGAGGGGAGCGGGTTCGTGGCTGGGCCCGATCTCGTGGTCACCAACGCGCACGTGGTGGCGGGGGAGGACGAGACGATCGTGCAGCGCAGCGACGGCTCAGAGGTGCGGGCGACGGTGGTCGCCTTCGACCCCAGGCGCGACCTGGCGGTGCTGAGGGCGCCGGGTCTCGAGCGCCAGGCCCTCCCGCTCTTCAACGTCGGGGAGGGCGCCACGGGCGCGGTCTTCGGGCACCCGGGCGGCGGCGCGCTGAGAGCGGCCCCGTTCGAGGTCGGCCGCGAGGTGACCGCCACGGGTTCCGACATCTACGACCAGGAGCAGACGGAGCGTCGCGTGCTCGTGCTCGCCTCCAACCTGGCACCCGGCGACTCGGGTGGTGCCTTGATCGATCCCCAGGGTCGGGTCGTGGGGGTCGCCTTCGCGATCGCGCCGGACAGGCCCGGCGTCGCCTACGCGCTCGACCTCGACGAGCTCCAGCCGGTCCTCGCCGGCAACCTGAGCCAGCAGGTCGACACTGGCCCCTGCCTCAGCTGAGGGTCAGGTCAGGCCGAGAGCGGTCATTGCGACGATGAGCGTCAGGGCGCCGACGAGGTCGACGGTGGAGCTCACCACAGGGATGCCGTAGGTGTCGGGGTCGATGTCGGCGCGCACGGCGGCGATCGTGCCGTAGTAGGCGATCGCCAGCACCACGATCATCGCCGCGGCGCCGCCGAGCAGCGACGCCGCCACCAAGCGCCACAGACCGGGTGAGGCGGCCCCGATCACCTCCGCGACGAGATGAGCTCCGATGCCGTTGGCGACGAACACCGGCACGCTGAGCGCTGCCACGAAGCCGAGATCGTCCCGTGCGGCCTTCGACGGCACGGCGGTGGGGGGTGCCAGGCCGAGCAGGAGCTTGCTGGACAGCCGTCCGGAGAGGATCCCGCCCAGCGCACCCGCGCTGGAGAGGTGTGCCGGCACCAGGATCAGCAGTGCGGGGAGCGTGCTGAAGGCGATCAGGCGCCGCTCGAGCGCGACCCCCGCCAGGCTGCTGACCAGTCCCGCCACGACGAGCACCGGGATCGATGTCCGAACGATGCGCCGCAGCTGGGGCAACGAGGATGTGATGCCGGCCACCAACGCCACGAGGGCCAGAGCGGCGAGCGCTCCGCCCAGCCCAGAGGTCCAGAGCCCCAACCCGAGCAGGCCGGTGGCGAGCCAGAGGGCGGGCAGCGTGAGCACGTCGCCGAGGGTGGAGACGAGCGGTGCGGTCACGTTGTCGAGGTCCCACCCGAAGCGCACCGCACCGGCCGCCAGCCCAAGGGTGGCGGCGAGCACCGGCAGCGACGCCAGAGCGCCACCACCGACAGAGACCAGCGCCATGTCCGCCAGCCCGATGGTGTGGCCCAGCCCGAGACCGACCGAGATGAGCGCGGCGAGGAGGACGAGGACGACGGACATGCCGAGCGTGAGGGCGCCCGCCGCGAGCACGTTCTGCCCCAACATGGTCGATCGGCGCAGGCGCAGCTGGAGCTCGCCCGCGTGGATGGACGTGGAGACTCGGTTGCCGAGCGACCCGAACACGTTCCCCCGCAGCCCGATGGCAGCAGGCACCAAGAGCAGGAGTCCCGGGTAGCGCTCGAACGTGCCGGTCAGCGAACCCAGCACTCCGCCGGCGACCAGGCTGGTCGACGAGTTCAGCGCGAGCGCGACGAGGCCCTGCCGGGCATCAGAGCCGGGCAGGAAGCGCCGGGGCGCCATGGAGGCCGTCCCGAGGGGGTGGTCGGTCGCTGCACGGCGAGCACGCTACCCGCCCCGGCACCGTCGAGACCTCATGGGCGCAGACGCGACGATGGGGCCCACCCGGGGGCCCCATCGATCAGATCTGTTGGGTGTGGGTCAGTCGACCTCGATGAAGATGCACTCGCCGGGGCACTCCTCGGCGGACTCGATCGTGGCTTCCTCCTGGCCGGCGGGGACCGGCGCGATCCCCTCGGCGCCACCGGGATCCGACAGGACCTTGTCGCCGTCCTTCACGTAGGCCAGGCCATCGTCGAGAAGGGTGAACACTGTGGGTGCGATCTCCTCGCAGAGACCGTCGCCGGTGCAGAGATCCTGGTCGATCCAGACCTTCATGGTGGGGCTACCTCTTGTCGGGTTCCGGGTGTTCGCCCACCCTAGCGCGGATGCGAATAAACCCGGCAACCTCGGGGGAAACCCATCGGTTGCGCCCGTGGAAGGCGGGTGTAGGGTCCCGCGCAGACACGAATCCGATGGAGGTGGTCCCCGTCACCGAGCCCGAGGATCAGGCGGCACGACCGGCCGACGCAGGCGAAGTCGACGTCCACGCGCGCACGCTGGAGCTGGAGGAGGAGGTCATCTCCCTGCGGCGTCGCCTCCAGGACGCGCCCAAGCGCGTGCGCACCCTGGAGGAGCGGCTGCTCGAGACGAAGGGCCAGCTCTCCCAGGCGGTGTCCCAGAACGAGAAGCTCACCTACACGCTGCGGGAGGCTCGCGACCACATCGCGGCGCTGCGCGAAGAGGTAGACAAGCTGACCCAGCCTCCGTCGGCCTACGGCACGCTGCTCGGCAGCAACGAGGACGGCACGGTCGACGTCTTCACCGGCGGCCGCAAGGTGCGAGTCGCGGTGCATCCGGAGCTGGGTGACGAGCCGCTCCAGCGTGGCGCGGAGGTCGTGCTCAACGAGTCGCTCAACGTCGTGCTCTCCCGAGGCGCCGACCTCACCGGCGAGGTCGTCAGCATGAAGGAGCGGCTCGACGGCAACCGCGTGCTCATCGTCGGACGGGCCGACGAGGAGCGGGTCGTGGAGCTGATCGACGAGCTCCACGACGAGAAGCTTCGCAACGGCGACACGCTGCTGCTCGACCCGCGGTCTGGCCTTGTGCTCGAGAAGCTGCCACGCCCCGAGGTCGAAGACCTCGCCCTCGAAGAGGTGCCTGACATCGACTACGAGGACATCGGCGGCCTCGACGAGCAGATCGAGCAGATCGCCGACGCGGTGGAGCTGCCGTTCCTCCACCAAGACCTCTTCGCGGAGCACAAGCTTCCGGCGCCCAAGGGCATCCTGCTCTACGGGCCCCCCGGCTGCGGAAAGACGCTCATCGCCAAGGCGGTCGCCAACAGCCTCGCCAAGAAGGTGGCGGCGGTCACGGGAGACAAGGCTCGGTCCTACTTCTTCAACATCAAGGGACCGGAGCTCCTAAACAAGTACGTGGGCGAGACCGAGCGGCAGATCCGCCTCGTGTTCCAGCGTGCCCGGGAGAAGTCGGAGGAGGGGTGGCCCGTCATCATCTTCTTCGACGAGATGGACTCGATGTTCCGCACGCGTGGCACGGGCATCAGCTCAGACATGGAGTCGACGATCGTCCCGCAGCTGCTCGTCGAGATCGACGGCGTGGAGTCGCTGAAGAACGTCATCGTGATCGGTGCCTCCAACCGTGAGGACCTGATCGACCCGGCGATCCTGCGCCCCGGTCGCCTCGACGTGAAGATCAAGATCGAGCGCCCCACCGAGGAGGCGGCCGCGCAGATCTTCGCCCGCTACCTCACTCCCGACCTGCCGCTCGACGCCGAGTCCGTGGCCACGCTCGGCGGTGGCGACCCGGCCAAGGCCGTGCAGGCGATGATCGAGGCGACAGCCGCCGAGATGTACCGCACCGACGAGGCGAACCAGTTCCTCGAGGTCACGTACCAGAACGGCGACAAGGAGATCATGTACTTCAAGGACTTCTCCTCGGGCGCCATGATCGAGAACATCGTGCGGCGCGCCAAGAAGCTCGCCATCAAGCGTCTGCTCGGCGGCGGCACGAAGGGGATCCAGGTGGACGACCTCATCGAGTCGATCCACCAGGAGTACAAGGAGCACGAAGACCTTCCGAACACGACCAACCCGGACGACTGGGCCAAGATCTCGGGCAAGAAGGGCGAGCGCATCGTCTACGTGCGCACCATCGTCCAGCGCGGGTCCGACGCCGAGCCGCAGGGTGGTCGCTCCATCGAACGGGTGGCCACCGGCCAGTACCTGTAGGACGGGGGCACGAGATGGCGATCCCCAAGGTCCTCGGCATCGAGACGGAGTACGGGATCGTCATCCGCGGCGGCGAGTCCAACCCGATCGCGGCGTCCTCCGTCTTGATAAACGCCTACGTGCAGGAGCTGGCCCGCGCCGGTGCTGCGACCGGGTCGTCGCGCATCGGGTGGGACTTCGAAGACGAGCACCCCGGCAACGACGCTCGCGGCTTCAGCACCGACGGCGCCATGCCGCCCGAAGTGGAGACCCACCTCGTCAACGCGGTCCTCACCAACGGGGCCCGCTACTACGTCGACCACGCGCACCCGGAGCTGTCCACGCCGGAGTGCGCAGACCCACGCTCGATCGTCGTCTACGACCGTGCCGCCGAGCGCATCCTTCAGAGGTCGATGACAGCAGCGGCCTCGCTGTTGCCTGCGGGCCAGGAGATCGTGGTCTACAAGAACAACTCCGATCGGAAGGGCAACAGCTACGGCTGCCACGAGAACTACCTGATGGATCGCCAGGTGCCGTTCTCGAGGATCGTCGCCCACGTGATGCCCCACTTCATCACGCGGCAGATCTACACGGGCGCCGGCAAGGTGGGCACGGAGGCGGCCGGGCTCACCAGCGCCGACGTGCCGTACCAGCTGACGCAGCGGGCCGACTTCTTCGAGGAGGAGGTCGGCCTCGAGACCACGCTCAAGCGGCCCATCGTCAACACGCGTGACGAGCCCCACGCCGACGCCCAGAAGTACCGGCGACTGCACGTGATCGTGGGCGACGCGAACCTCAGCGAGGTGGCCACGTTCCTGAAGGTCGGCACCACAGCGCTCGTGCTCTCGATGATCGAGGACGACTGGCTGACCCGCGACCTCTTGCCTGCCCGTCCCGTGCAGGCGCTGCGGCAGGTGTCCTACGACCTCACCCTCGCACAGCCGATCGAGCTGGCCGACGGCTCGTCCATCACCGCGCTCGACGCGCAGTGGGAGCTGCATCGCCGTGCCCGCAAGTTCGCCGACGAGCGGGGCCTCGAGTGCCTCGGCGGCGACGACGTGGGGGAGGAGGTGCTGCGGCGCTGGGAGTCGGTGCTGGCGGCGCTGGAGTCAGACCCGAGCCAGCTGTCCGGGCAGGTCGACTGGGTGGCCAAGCACAGGGTGATCGACGGCTACCGGTCGCGCCACGACCTGCGCTGGGACGACGCTCGCCTCGCAGCGATGGACCTGCAGTACCACGACCTGCGGCCATCGAAGTCGCTGGCCGCGCGGGTGGGGCTGGAGCGCATGGTCACCGATGAGGAGATCGACATCGCCGTCACCGAGCCACCCCCCGACACCCGGGCCTACTTCCGGGGCAGGTGCCTCCAGCGCTGGCCGAACAGCATCGTGGCGGCCAACTGGGACTCGTTGGTGTTCGACGTCGGCGGCGATCCCTTGCGTCGCGTGCCCATGATGGAACCGCTGCGTGGAACCCAGGCGCATGTGGGTAGCCTCATCGACGAGTGCGAGAGCGCCGAAGATCTGCTCCAGAAGCTGGGGCAATAGACCGAGGAATGGACCATGGCCGAACGTGAGCAGAAGAAGAAGCAAGCGCCGACCAAGACCGACGAGGTCGTCGAGGACGTCCCCTCGAAGTCCGAGCAGGGCGAGAAGATCAAGGCCGAGCTGGACGACATCCTCGACGACATCGACGAGGTGCTGGAATCCAATGCCGAGGATTTTGTCAAGTCGTATGTGCAGAAGGGAGGCGAGTGACCACTCTCCGCGTGCGGATCTGAGTGTCACACGCCGTATCTAGGGTCTCCCGCCAGGAGGTGGGAGATGAGCTCGAAGCGATGCACCAAGTGCGGACTGGTGAAGCCACTTTCCGCCTTCTACGCCATGCAGGGCATGCGCGACGGTCACCGCAACGACTGCATCGAGTGCAACAAGGCGGCAAAGCGGGAGCGACACGCGCGGGATCCCGAGCCCTATCGAGAGAGAGCGCGGCAGTGGGCATTGGAGAACAGCGAGCGGCGCGCCGCCTACCAGGCTGAGTACAGAAATCGTCCGGAGCGCAAGCGCGTGATGCGAGACCTCTACTACCGGCGCACCTACGGCATCACCGCCGACGAGGTCGATGAGATGCTCGACGCCCAGAACGGTGGGTGCGCCATCTGCGGCGCCAAGCCCGAGCGGCTCGCTTCGATGCACGTCGACCACGACCACGATCTGGGCCATCTCCGCGGGCTGCTGTGCATCGCGTGCAACCAGGGCTTGGGCCAGTTCCGCGACAACCCGGAGATCCTTCTCCGCGCGATCGTCTACCTCCGGCAGCGTCGCTCTGCCTGAGCTCGACGGTCTTGCCCGGTGCCCGCGGGCTGCGGCCTCTGCGGTCAGGCTCGATGCGGCTCCGAGTCGCTCGGGAGGGATCGGGCGCACAGGTAGACCGCCCGCACAGCGAAGGTCTGGCGCAGCTCGGCCAGGATCTCGTCGAAGAACTCCTCGCGGTAGGTCGCGTCGGCGACGAGCACCACCGTGAAGTAGAGACCGGAGAACGAGGCCAGGAAGGCGCTCACCCTGAGCAGCTCTGCGGTGAGGATCAGATCCCGCTCGGCCAGCCCGAGCGTCAAGATCTCCTCGCCCGGGCCGCCGGTCCAGCTGGTGAGGACCTCGGGGGTGATGGTGAGCAGGCCGAACACCACGAAGAACACCCCGAGCACCGCTGTGACCAGCACCACCTGCAGGCCCTGGCTGAAGAGGGCGACCAGGAGCACGTTGCCCCGCTGGCGGGCTGAGAGCGGTGCGGGCTCCCGGGAGCAGGCGCGGAGGTCGACGAGCCCTTCGGCAGGAGTGTCGGTGATCTGGTCGGCCAGCTCCTCAGCCGAGGCGAACGTGGCCAGCCGGTCGAGCTCGCGCGGGAGTCGCGTGACGAGGAAGCCCACCCCGATGACGAAGAAGAGCCCAAAGGTGGCGCCCAGCGACACGCCGTCGAAGCCGGTGGCCACCTGCCACATCTCCGCGTTGACGAAGAGCACGATCTGGATCAGCAGCAGCAGCGGGAGAGCGCGTCCGAGCAGCCCCGCCACGGCGCCGAGCTCCCGTCCCGTCTTTGCCATGGCCCACCGTGTGAGCGGGAGCAGCCCGTAGCTGGTCACCAGATAGACGACACCCAGCAGTGCCAGGTTCACAGCCGCCAGGGTCAGCGCCTGGCCGACCTGCTGGCTGATCACATAGGTGATGACGGCCGGCGCGAGCACGAAGGTGGTGATCTCGATCGGGCCCACCCGGTCTGGTCGAGCCAGACGCGGTCGACCGCGCATCGAGTTGACGCCGGCCCACACCGCCAGCAGGAGGGCCAGTCCGCCGATCCCGGCCAGCAGGTTCTGCCACCACCGGAAGTCGGCGTCCAGCGCGCCGAACACCTCCACCACCGCCAGGGCGGTCAGAGCGGGAAGCATTCGTGTGAACACGTCGGCGGTGGCCGAGTAGTCCTCGGTGAGGTGCGGGGTGCCGCGGCGCATGAACCACCGCTCCACCTCAGCCAGGCGGCCGCTGTCCCCGGTGCTGTGCTGTGTAGCGCCCGTCACTGCCCCAGTGTGGCCGTTGGTGACGCTCGCCTCCGGCACCAGGGGACGGATGGGAGCGGCGTCGTGTCAGATGCGAACGGCCGCTTCGGGCAGGGGGTTGCGGCCGGCCAGCGATCCGCGGATCTCGCTCATGGCTAGGCGGATGAACGCCTGCTGGTGGTGGAAGGGCTTGACCCGACCAGCGGCGATCGCCTCGGGGTGTCCCGACTGGTGACCGCTGTAGGCGTAGTCCATCGCTGCGTCGCTGCTCTCCCACAGCGAGACAGAGGAGATGAAGGGTGGGCGCAAGACGGCGCTCGAGAACACGTTGCCCGGGGCGGTCGCGACCGCCTTCTCCGCAGGCTGGCTCGCTCGGAAGAAGGGCACGAACCGCGAGATCTTGGTCTTCGCCAGCGTGAGCACGAGCACCGGACCGTCGTGGTCGATGTTGCGCTGCTTCGGCACGTCGTCACCAACGCCGGGCCACGTGCCGTGGATGCGCAGCGGACGAGCGTGCACGGCGAGCCCCCCGCTGAGCGCAGCCGCTAGAGGGTGCGTCGCCTCGAACCGGTCGAGCGCTGTCTCGTCCTGCCAGAACGCGATCAGGCCGACACGACCTGGTGAGGGGCGTGCGGGCGTGGTGCCGAACTTGGCGGCCATGCCCGCGTTCGCGTGGAGCAGCCCCGGGATCGACGCCGGACGCGGGTGCCGAAGAAGGCCAAGCGACTTCGGCAGACCGACATCGGCGATGTGGACGGAGACCACGCTCATCGCTGCTCCCTTCTCTGTCTGGTGCTTCAGGCTTCGAGAACGGCCTTCATGCGTGCCAGCGTCTTCTGCATGCCCTTGACCATGCCCGTGGACCGGCGGCCCAGGGCGTAGAGCACCCTGAGCATCCCCTCGGCCGGCTTGTGGCTGAATGACTCCGTGACGGTCGTTGCACCGTTCGCCTCCGAGAGCTCGTAGCGCCAGGTGGAGTAGCCCTCCGCGACGAACTCGAAGACCTTGTCCGGCACGTACTCCGTGACCTCCGATGTGGTGGTCCAGTGCTTGAGCGTGAGCGGGCCGGCCGTTACAGCGTTGTCGCCCTCGAACCTGGCTCCGATCGCGGGCCCGGTGGCAGGAGCAACCCAACGCCCGCCGGTGCACTCGGGGCTCCACTCGCCCATGCGGGTGATGTCGACGATGGCTGCGAACACGTCAGCTGCGGGGCGGTTGATCACGATGCTGGCGGATCCCTCGATCATCGCCATGTTCTAATCGGTCCGGCGCATGCACCCCCGATCGGTCGCCGACCCCTCACCGCCAATCCGGTGATCGACCACTAGCCTCCGTCCTCGTATGACACTTCCGATCTTCTCGGCCTCCGACGACCCGGGTCCCTCGTTCGCAGAGCTCCTGCGCAGAGTTCGTCCCGAGGCGGCTCTCCCCGAGGGCACCGAGCCGCTGGCGGTCACCCACGGCACCACTGTGCTCGGCGTTCGGTTCGCCGACGGGGTTGTCATGGCGGGCGATCGCCGCGCCACCTCAGGCAACCTGATCGCGCACAAGACGATGGAGAAGGTGTTCCCCGCCGACCGCTACAGCGGAGTGGCCATCGCCGGGGCTGCCGGCCCCGCGGTGGAGATGGTGAAGCTCTTCCAGCTCCAGCTCGAGCACTACGAGAAGGTCGAGGGTCAGGTGCTCAGCCTGGAGGGCAAGGCCAACCAGCTCAGCGCAATGGTGCGCAACCACCTGCCTGCCGCGATGCAGGGTCTCGCGGTGGTTCCGATCTTCGCCGGCTACGACCTGCGCCGTCAGGTCGGTCGGCTGTTCAGCTACGACGTGACAGGTGGCCGCTACGAGGAGCTCGATCACATCGCCTCCGGCTCCGGCAGCCTGCACGCGGGCACGGTCGTGAAGCTCGGCTACCGGGAGGACCTCACGAGGGACGACACGATCGACCTGGTGGTCAGCGCGCTCTACCAGGCCGCCGAGGCCGACTCTGCGACAGGTGGCCCCGACCTGATCCGCGGGATCTTCCCCGTGGTCGCCACGGTGACCGCGGCCGGCTACGTCCGCGTCGAGGATGACGAGCTGCGCACGCGTGTCGAAGCTCTCGTCTCGGGAGGTGCAGCGCGATGAGCATGCCGTTCTACGTCGCGCCCGAGCAGGTGATGAAGGACCGCGCGGACTACGCGCGCAAGGGCATCGCCCGTGGCCGGAGCGCTGCGGCCATCCTGTACGCGGACGGGATCCTGATCGCGGCGGAGAACACGTCCGGCACGCTTCACAAGGTGAGCGAGATCTACGACCGCATCGCCTTCGCCGGGGTCGGCAAGTACAACGAGTTCGACCAGCTTCGGATCGCAGGAGTGCGCCACGCCGACCTCAAGGGCTACAGCTACAGCCGCGAGGACGTCGACGCCCGCAGCCTGGCCAACGCCTACGCGCAGATGCTGGGCCAGATCTTCACGCACGAGATGAAGCCGATGGAGGTCGAGATCCTGGTCGCCGAGGTCGGAGCCTCGTCCGAGGACGACCAGATCTTCCACATCGTCTATGACGGCTCGGTGGTCGACGAAGACCGCTACAGCGTGATCGGTGGCGATGCTGAGGCCATCAGCGCGCGCCTGGAACAGATGTTCCAGCCTGGCCTCGACCTCGGAGGAGCTCTCAACGCGGCGGTCAGCGCGCTGGCCGGACCCGATCGGGTCATCGCACCAGCCGAGCTGGAGGTTGCAGTCCTCTCCCGCAGCAACGGCCGTCGCGCCTTCCGGCGCATCGAGGATGCCGAGCTGGCCACGCTGCTCCCCAGCCCCTAGCGCACCGCCCCGCGGCCCTGCTCCGCCCACCGGTCAAACGGTTCGGTCACTCGGTGTCCGACATGTACGGTTCGCGTCGTTCATCGTCGATCGCTGGGGAGGTGACCGGTGGCGCTGCTGGAGCTTGTTGGCGTGTCCAAGCGGTATGAGCAAGGCGGCGACGCGGTGGTCGCCCTCGATGAGGTCGATCTGAGCGTCGAGGAGGGCGAGACGCTCGCGCTCGTCGGGCGCAGCGGTTCGGGGAAGTCGACGCTTCTGCACCTCGCTGGGGGTCTTGATCGGCCCGACGCGGGCACCGTCCGGCTGGGTGGCCGCGACCTTGCCAGCCTCTCGGTGGGGGAGCGGGCCCGGCTGCGGCGTAGGGAGATCGGCTTCATCTTCCAGTTCTTCCACCTGGTGCCAGGGCTGACCGTGGCGGAGAACGTCGAGCTGCCGCTCCTGCTCGACAAGCGCAAGGACAGAGCGGGCCGCATCCCGAACCTGCTGGAGCGGCTCGGCTTGGGGCACCGGGCACAGCACCAGCCCGGGCAGCTCTCCGGGGGAGAGATGCAGCGCACAGCGATCGCCCGAGCGCTGGTGGCTGGTCCGAAGCTCGTGCTGGCCGATGAGCCGACGGGCAACCTCGACTCCACCTCGGGTGCAGTGATCCTCGACCTCCTGGCAGAGGTCGTCGCCGACTCCGGAGCAGCGCTCGTGCTCGTCACCCACGACGAAGCCGCTGCAGCACGCACCGGACGCACCATCCACGTGCGGGATGGGCGCCTGGAGAGCCCTCCAGCACGTCGACGCAGGACGCTCCGCGCCACGGCAGCAGCCGACTGAATCGCCGGCACCCGTGCGGACCGTTCGGCTTCTCGTGCTGCGTCGTCTGACGCAGACTCCGCTGCGATCGGCCATGACGGCGCTCGCCATCGCCGCTGGAGTCGCGTTGGCGGTGTCGATCACCGTGCTGATCGCGAGCATCGATCGCTCGCTCGGCGACCTTGGGCGCGGCTTGGCCGGGCCGTCTGAGCTCCGCATCGCAGGTGCAACGCTTCGGGGCGGGCTCCCGATGGGTGCCATCGCAGCCGCCTCCGAGGTCGACGGAGTGGCGCATGTCGTGCCGATGGTGCAGACGGTCGTGCCCACCCAGGAAGCGATCGGGGGCGAGGTGGAGCCGGCCCTGGTCCTTGGGGTCGATTGCTCGGTCGAGCTGGTGCTGGGGCCGTTCGGCTGCGACCCCGCCGCGTTGGCGAGCCGCAAGACGCCTCTCGCGGTGGGACCGGAACAAGCGGCCGGCGCGGACTCTGTGATGCGCACTGATCGAGGGCGCTTGGCTCTCGCTGGCACGCCTGTGGTGCAGCGCTTGGGCGAGCTCGGCGGCGGGCGGGTGGTCGTGCTCCCACTCCCGCTCGCCCAAGAGCTGCTCACCCGCCCGGATCAAGTGGACGTCGCCTACGTGCTTCTCGAAGACGGAGTCGCGGCGTCGACGGTCAGAGAGGCGATGCAATCGGCGGTCGGCTCTCACCTTCCCGTGCTCGCGGCCGACGCGCCGCCAACCGGTGCCTCCGCAGTTCTCGGCTCTGCGGTGCCGATCTACTCGTTGCTCGGCATCTTCGCCTTGGGCATCGGTGCCGTGCTCGTTGCCAACACGGCATCGATGTCACTGGAGTCGCGCCGCCGTGAGCTGGCCGTGCTCGGCGCCCTGGGGGGCACTCCGCGGGTGGTGGTCGGTACGACCGTCGTCGAGATGGTCGTGCTCGGCGCCGCCGGCGGCCTGCTCGGGAGCTTCGGCGGCTTCGTCGTCGCGCGGCCGATCGTCGCCAGCCTGTCCACCTTCACCGAGTCCGTCGCAGGGACGCCGCTCACGACGCACGTCTCGATGGGAAGCATCCTCACCGGACTGCTGCTCGGCATGGGTCTAGGCGGGGGTGCGGCGCTGCTGCCCGCCCGCAGGGCGACGCGGCTCGACGTCGCAGCCGAGCTGTCCGGCCGGGAGTCGGCTGACCGAGCAAAGCCGGCGAGGCTCGGTCGCCGCGCGGTGATCTGGTCGCTGGTCGCTGCGATCGGCGCGGTGGGGGCGTGGGCCGCCCCACGCGATGGTGGCCTCGAGCCATGGCAGGCGGCGGTCGTCACGCCCGCCTTCCTCGCTGTGATCCTCGGCACCCTGTTCCTGAGCGCTGCCCTCGCGCCGCTTCTCGTGGGCCGAGTCTCCGGCGCCACCTCCGGGTCGGGCAGCGCCCCCGTGCGGTTGGCCCTGGCGGCCGCTCGCCGGGATCATCGCCGGACCGGGATGCTCGCTGTGGCCGTGGCCGCTGCCGTCAGCACCGCGTTCGTCACCGAGGGCTCCAGCGCGTCGGCGCGTGCCTCGATCGAGGCCTCCTTTGCTCGCAACGGCGCCGGCGTCGACATCGCCACCGTCCCGCAGGGCGAGGGCTACGGAGCACAGGTGTCGCCAGAGCTCCTCGCGGCTCTCGCCAAGGTGCCGGGTGTCGCAGAGGTGAACCAGGGTCAGTTCCACATAGCCGGCCGGGGTGGCGAGCTGGTCGTCGTCCAGGCGATCAGCAACAACCGGCTCACCACGACCGTGGTGGACGGTGTCGCCGACCCGGCGCGCCTCGATGCCGGTGAGGTGCTGATCGGAACCGGGCTGGCGCGCCGACAGGGGATCCGCGCGGGCGATCAGGTGAAGCTGACAACTCCGTCTGGTGTGGTCGAGCTGCCCGTGCAAGGCGTGTGGGAGGAGGGCAACAACGTGGGAGCGAACGTCACGATGTCACCTGCGCTCCTGGCCAGCCTCTACGGTCCGCTACCGCCCGACTTCGTCGCCCTGCGCCCGGCCCCGGGGGTCTCCGAGGCTGCGCTGGCGGACGAGGTGCACAAGGCCAACCTCGACCCAGAGCTCCGCACACGCTCGTCCGCACAGGTGGCCTCCGACATCGCCGACCAGGTCGACCAGCAGTTCGCATCCTTCCGTGTCATGCAGCGAGCGCTCGTCGCTGTGCTCTTCGTCGCCGTGCTCTCGAGCTTGCTGCTCGCCGGCGTGCAGCGGCGCCGGGAGCTCGGTCTGCTCGCCGCGGTGGGGGCCGAGCCGGCGGGGCTGGCGCAGGTCCTCCTCGTCGAGGCCGGTGCCGTGGCGTTGGCGGGCCTGGCGATCTGCCTCGTGTCGGCGCCGATGACGATGTGGACCATGAACCAGGTCCTGCCCTTCGTCGTCGGCTTCAAGAACGACCTTGTCTTCGACTGGTTCTCGCTCGTGAGCGCGGGGGCGATCGCCATGGTGGTGGTCCTGTTGGGCGCCGCCTGGCCCGCCCGCACGGCGTCCCGCGTCGAGGTGCTCGACGCCCTGCGCTACGAATGAGCGGCACGGCAGTAGGTTGCAGCCATGGAGCGCCGGATCTTCGGACTCGAGAACGAGTACGGAGTCACGTGCACGCTTCGCGGTCAGCGGCGCCTCAGCCCGGATGAGGTAGCCCGCTACCTGTTCCGGCGGGTCGTGTCCTGGGGGCGGAGCAGCAACGTCTTCCTCGCCAACGGCGCACGGCTCTACCTGGATGTCGGCTCGCACCCTGAGTACGCCACGCCAGAGTGCGACTCGATCCTCGACCTCGTCACGCACGACAAGGCGGGTGAGCGGATCCTCGAGCAGCTGCTCGGATCGGCCGAGCAGCGGCTGCGGGAGGAGGGGATCCGCGGTGTCATCTACCTCTTCAAGAACAACACCGACTCCGCGGGCAACAGCTACGGCTGCCACGAGAACTACCTGACGTCAAGGCGTGACGACTTCGGGCACTACGCCGAGGTGCTCATACCGTTCTTCGTCTCGCGCCAGATCTACGCAGGGGCGGGCAAGGTTCTGCAGACCGCTCGCGGAGCGATGTACTGCATCGCACAGCGGGCCGAGCACATATGGGAGGGCGTCAGCTCGGCAACCACGCGCAGCCGGCCCATCATCAACACGCGGGACGAGCCCCACGCCGACGCTGAGCGCTACCGACGTCTCCACGTGATCGTGGGCGACTCCAACATGAGCGAGTACGCCACCTTCCTGAAGGTCGGTGCCACCTCGATCCTGCTGCGGATGCTGGAGGACCCGAGCCAGGTGCTCCGCGACCTGACGCTCGAGAACCCGATCCGGGCGATCCGCGAGATCAGCCATGACACGTCCTGCCGCCGCAAGGTGCGCCTCGCCAACGGTCGCGAGCTGTCCGCGCTCGACATCCAGTCCGAATACCTGAACAAGGCGCTCAAGTATGCGGAGACGAAGGGCCTCAGCCCCCTCGAGAAGCAGGCGCTCGGCATGTGGGAGCACTGCGTCACCACCATCGAACGAGACCCGATGGACCTCGACCGAGAGTGCGACTGGGTCATCAAGCACAAGCTCATCGAGAGCTACCGCTCGAAGCACGATCTGCCGCTCACACATCCGAAGGTTGCGCTGATCGACCTCCAGTACCACGACATCAGTCGGGAGCGCGGCCTCTTCTACAAGCTCCAGGATGCCGACCTGGTGGAGCGCACCTGCACCGACGCCGACATCGACGAAGCGGTGGAGACACCGCCTCAGACCACGCGTGCCAAGCTGCGGGGCGAGTTCATCCGCCGTGCCAAGGAGCGCAAGCGTGACTACACGGTCGACTGGGTCCACCTGAAGCTCAACGACCAGGCTCAGCGCACGGTGCTGTGCAAGGACCCGTTCCGCTCTCGCGACGAGCGCGTCGAGAAGCTCATCGCATCCCTGTAGTGGGAGCGCGTGCCTAACTTCCGCACCGGCACCGTGGCCTCGGTGACCTCGGAGCGTCCAGGGCTCCAGCGGGTCGAGACCGACCTTGGTCGTGCGTACGTGCTCACCCAGCTCACCGGCCCGGTGAGCCCCGGTGACCGGGTGATCCTGAACACGACGGCCGTCGAGCTGGGCCTTGGCACTGGTGGCTGGCACGTCGTGCACTGGAACCTGTCCCGCGCCACCTGGGAGGAAGCCGGACCGGGCCACATCATGAAGCTCCGCTACACGAGCCTTCAGGTCGACACCGGCGCGGCCGAGGAGGCACACCCGGATCTGCCGACCGACCTCGGGCGCGTGCCGGTCGTGGTCTGCGGGCTGCACAGCCAGGTGCCGTGCGTGGCGGCGGCAGCCCTGGCCGCCCGCCCGGGGGCTCGCATCGCATACGTGATGACAGACGGCGCGGCCCTGCCGCTGGCGCTCTCCGATCTGGTCGCCGACATGGTCGAGGGGGGATTGCTGACCGCGACCATCACTGCGGGCCACGCCTTCGGGGGCGACCTCGAGGCCGTCTCGGTGCTCTCCGCCATGGTGCTGGCGCGGCATGTCATCGAAGCTGACATCATCGTCGTTGCCATGGGCCCGGGTGTGGTGGGCACGGCGTCCGACCTCGGCACCACCGCGGTCGAGGTGGCCGCGATCCTCGATGCGGCCGCAGCGCTGAACGGCGAGCCGATCGCTGCGCTGCGCATGAGCGACACCGATGGGCGCGAGCGCCATGTGGGCGTCAGCCACCACAGCCGTACCGCGCTCGACCTGGTGCGGTCGCGCGTGCTGGTGGCGTTGCCGGAACCAGGGGTCTTCGAGCACTCGAGACACGACCTGCGAGCGGTCGAGCCGCCGCCGGTGGCGGAGCTGCTGGCGGATGCGGGTCTGCACGTCACGACCATGGGCCGCTCCCCGGCTGACGACCCGGCCTTCTTCGCGGCAGCCGCCGCGGCGGGCACCTTGGCAGCGTCGCTCCTTGGGGACGATCACTAGGGTCGCAGCCGTGCAGACCCCCAAGCTCGAGCGGCTCCTCAACCTGACTGCTCTCCTGCTCGACACCGAGCGTCCGATCACAGCCGATGCGATCCACCAGCAGATCGAGGCGTACCCGCGCGAGCAGGCAAGCTTCCGGCGCGCCTTCGAGCGCGACAAGGACGAGCTGCGCTCCATGGGCATCCCCCTCCGGGTCGAGAAGGTGCCAGGCACCATGCCCGCCATCGACGGCTACCGGATCCCACGGGAGGAGTACGCGCTGCGCGATCCGGGCCTCGACACCGCTGAGCTGGCGGCGCTCCACCTGGCCGCCTCTGCTGTGCAGGTGGAAGGTCTGCCGGCCACGGAGGGGCTGCTGAAGCTCGGCGGCCTGGTGGCAGACCCGGCACGCGCGGATCTCGGAGTCAACGTCGCGCCGCTCCCAGCGGACCCCAACCTCGTCGTGATCTTCGCTGCGGTGGCCGCCCGCACGGCGGTGTCGCTGAGCTATCACGACGAGCTCCGCACCATCGACCCGTACCGCCTCGAGTTCCAGCGCGGACGCTGGTACCTCACGGGATACGACCACCTCCGCGACGACGAGCGCAACTACAGGCTCGATCGCATCGAAGGCGATGTCACGATGATGGAGGGAACGACCTTCGAGCCGCCCTCGACGAGCGTTCCCGGTCGCGCCCTCGGCGCCTGGGAGCTCGGCGGAGAAGAGCCGGTGCGGGCTGTGGTGCGCATCGACGGTCCTCAGGCGCGCTGGGCGGTGCAGCACGTTGGTCCTGACCGCGTGCGTTCCGCGCAGAGCGGAACCGACGCGGGAGACGGCTCGGTCGTCATCGAGCTCCCCGTGACGAACCGGGCAGCCCTGCGGTCCTTCGTGCTGTCGTTCCTGGAGCACGCCGAGATCCTCGAGCCGGAGGAGCTGCGCCAAGACATGGTCCGGTGGCTGGAGCAGGTGTCATGACCGCCACCTCGGGAGCGGGGGGCCGGCTCCAGCGTCTCCTCGCACTTGTGCCGTGGGTGGCTGCCAACGACGGACCCACCGTCGATCAGATCTGCGAGCGCTTCGACATCTCGGCGGCGCAGCTCGCTGCCGATCTCGAGGTCGTCTGGCTGGTCGGCGTGCCTCCGTACACGCCCGATGCGCTCATCGACGTGGTGCAGGAGGGCGACCGAGTCTGGATCCACTACGCGGACGTCTTCGCGGCTCCTCAGAGACTGACGCCTGACCAAGCCGTCGCGCTCCTCACGGCCGGCGCGTCGGTGCTGGCGCTGCCTGGCACCGACCCCGACGGCGCGCTGGCGCGCGGCGTGGCGAAGCTCGCCGACGTGCTCGGGGTCGACTCCTCACAGGTGATCGATGTGCACCTCGGCGGCGCGCAGGCTGACGTGCTCGAGGTGCTCCGCGAGGCCGTGAAAGATCACCGGCGTGTGCACCTCGACTACTACTCCTTCGGGCGCGATGTGCGCACGGAGCGAGATGTCGACCCGTACCTGCTGCAGGCGGAGGACGGCAGCCTCTACCTGTTGGGCCACTGCCACCTGGCCGGCGGTGCCCGCCGCTTCCGGGTAGACCGCATCGCGGCGGCCCGCCTGCTGGAGCAGACCTTCGAGCCGACCGACGTGGACCTGCCCGCAGGTGTCTTCGAGCCCGACTCGGACGATCCCCGGGTGGTGCTGAGCCTGAGGCCTGCGGCGCGGTGGGTGGTGGACGCCTACCCAACCGAAGGTGTGGAGACGAGTGGCGATGGTCGGCTCGAGGTCACGCTCGCTGTGACGGCGGCCCGTTGGCTCGAGCGGCTGCTCCTCAGCCTGGGTCCCGAGGCGACGATCATCGCGGCGCCCAGGGAGCTGGAAGATGTGGGGAAGCGCGCCGCCGAACGCATCCTCGCCCGGTACCGTTGACGAGCCGTGACCGACGCACCCGAGGCCACCCCACCAGATCTCGACGCGCCGGCTCATCTGGCACCCGGGCCGTTCGAGGACGAGGAGCATCGACGCGTCCGCTCGATGGTCGAGTGGATCGCCGTGATCGTCGGCGCTCTCGTCGTCGCCCTCGTCGTCAAGACCTTCCTCTTCCAAGCCTTCTACATCCCGTCCGCCTCGATGGAGCCCACGCTCGAGCGCGGTGATCGCGTGCTAGTCAACAAGCTCAGCTACGACCTGCACGACGTGAATCGGGGCGACGTCGTCGTGTTCGAGCTCCCACCCGAGTCGATCGGCCCCGACGGCATCAAAGACCTCATCAAGCGCGTGATCGGGCTGCCTGGCGACACCATCGAGACGCGTGACGGTGCCGTCTACGTGAACGGGCGCCGCCTCGATGAGCCCTACCTTGCCGAGGGCACCCGCACTGGCGACTCGGGCAGCGGCAACAACCCTCCGATCGAGAAGCAGGTGGTGCCGGACGACACCGTCTTCGTGATGGGGGACAACAGGTCGAACTCCCACGACAGCCGCTACGCCGATCGCGGTCCGATCCCGATCGACTCGATCGTCGGTCGGGCCTTCGTGATCGTCTGGCCGCCTGGCAAGATCGGCCGTCTCTAGCCGCGATCTTCAGGCGGCTCGACGCAGAGCGTCGACCATGCGATCGACGTGATCGCTGTAGACGCCGTCCAGCCCGGCATCCAGCAACCCGTCGAGCACGCGGTCGTGCTGGGCGTCCCAGCCAAAGCACAGGACCCCGAATCGATGGAAGAGCGTGGCGAGCCCGCCGGTCCACTCGCTGTGGTGGAGGTTGACGGCGTCGACCCCCGCTTCGGCCAGCTCGGCCGCCCTGCGCTCCGGTCCGTCTGGCATGTAGCCGAGGAACGTCGAGTCGACCAGATGGACCTCGTCGCAGCGCGTGCGCCACTCCGTCACCTGGCTCGTGCGGTGATGGCAGAGCCAGAGGCGGTCCAGCGCATCGCCGCCCGCAGCGGCGGCCACCTCGACCACGCGGTCGAAGGCGGCAGCGTCCTTGACGTCCAGGGAGACATCGAACCCTGTACCAACTGCGGCATATAGGTCAGCAAGCGTCGGAATGTGCTCGGGCAGCTCGGCTCGGGTGCATGCAGCGATGGGTCGCTTGCGCCAGCCCTGGCGAACCACGCCGTCGTGGTCGAGCACCGGCTCCCCGTCCAACGTCAGCCACACATCGCTCTCCAGGCCCGTGGCGCCGAGCCTCACGGCCAGAGCGAAGGCCTCGAGCGTGTTCTCCGGGGCGTGGGCACGTGCGCCACGGTGGGCGAACCCGATCGGCGGGAACCGAATAGAAGGAAGCCGAGTGGGCACTACGGCCCATTGTGTCAGATGACCCTCAAGCGCCATCGTGGTCGAGCCGACAACTTCCCCAACGAATCCAGGTCATCGGGAGAGGATCGGGCGAATGGCGACAGTCATAAAGGCAAGCTGCAGCGAGTGCGGCGACGTCGAGCTCGGCGTCAACGAGCTCAGCGTCCGCGTGTGCACTGCAGACACGCAGGGCTCCTACGTCTTCCGTTGCCCTTCCTGCCGCATGTCGGTGGCCAAGCCCGCCGAGCAGAGGATCGTCGATCTTCTCGTCGCCTCCGGGGTCGAGCTCGTCGAGTGGCGCTTGCCTGCTGAGCTGTTCGAGCAGCATGCCGGCCAGCCCATCAGCCACGACGATCTCATCGACTTCCACCGCATCCTCCAGTCGGAGGATTGGTTCGAGACAGTTGTCAACCTCAGCTCATCGAGCTGATCCTCGGGTACCGTTCGAGCCATGTCGTTGCTGTGGGCGATCCCGCCTGTCGCGATTGCCACCGCGATCGTCATCGTGATCATGAAGCTGCGCGACATCGCTGAGGCGACCGCCGACCTGCAGGTGCAGCTCCGCCAGCTCGACGAGGTGCGGATGGCCGTCGCCAACGTGCGAGCCGAGTCCGCGCAGACCCGCGCCTCGCTGCAGGCGCTGAGATCACGCTGATCTGACCCCCCAGTACACTCGCCGCCATGTTCAACATCGGTGGCGGGGAGTTCCTCGTCATCGCACTGATCGCGCTCATCGTGCTCGGCCCGCAACGGCTTCCCGATGCCGCGCGCCAGGTGGGGAAGGCGATGGGAGAGCTGCGGCGCCTGTCCACCGGGTTCCAGAACGAGCTCAAGGACGCCCTTGCCGAGTCTGACCAGCCGGTTACCCGAGGCCCGAGCAGAGCGGCGCTGACGGCCGTGCCCGATCCCGACCCGACGGTCGGCGCCGCGGTCCAGTCAGTGAGCGGGCAGCGCTCGGCCCGCCGCACGCCTCTGAAGGCTGCGCCACCAGGCGAGCAGCCCGCCTCCCGCTCCTCCGGCGCCCCATCCGGTGCGCCGAGGAGAGCGCGGGCGCTGCGAGCCGCACCGCCAGACACCAAGGGTTCATGAGCGCGTCGCCGGCTCCGATGCCGAGCGACGACGCCCGCATGACGCTGGTCGAGCACCTCACCGAGCTGCGAGACCGGCTCATCAAGGTGGTGGTCGCGGTCGCGGTCGGCATGGTGATCGCGTTCGCGCTCTACAACCAGATCTTCGAGATCCTCCTCGGGCCCTACGAGGACGTTGCGGCGTCGCGGCCGGAGGCGACGCTGGGCGACGGCAGGTTGCTTCAGATCGATCCGCTGGAGGGCTTCGCCATCCGCATGAAGCTGGCCGCCTACGGGGGCGTCGCGATCGCGATGCCGGTGATCCTGTGGCAGATCTGGCGCTTCGTCACGCCCGGCCTCTACCCGCACGAGAAGCGCTACGCCGTGCCGTTCATGGTGAGCGCGCTGCTCCTCTTCGTGCTGGGCGCCGGGCTGGCCTACTACACACTTCCCAGGGCGCTCGACTTCTTGGTGGCCATCGGTGGTGAAGACAACTTCGTCACGGCGTTCGCGCCCGCGAAGTACTTCACGCTCATCACCTACATGATGCTGGCCTTCGGCATCGGCTTCGAGTTCCCGATACTGCTGATATTCCTCCAGATGGCGGGGGTCCTCAGCAGCGCGACCCTACGGCAGGGGCGGCGCTACGCCATCGTGGGGATCTGCGTGCTCGTCGCCGTCATCACCCCTTCTGGCGATCCGATCAGCATGCTGATGCTCTCGGTTCCCATGATCGTCTTCTACGAGGCGTCGATAGTCGCGGGGCGGATCATGGAACGACGCCGGGCTGCCGCTTCGGCGCCCTGATGAGCGCAGACGGCTCGGCCTGGTCGGCACACGAGCTCGAGCTCGACGCCTTCCAGGTGCGCGCCATCGACGCGCTCGAGCGCGGTCGCTCTGTGCTCGTCGCCGCGCCGACGGGCTCGGGTAAGACGGTGGTCGCAGAGCGGGCCGTGGCGCTGGCCCTCGAGCGCGGCGGCAAGACCTTCTACACCGCGCCGATCAAGGCTCTTTCGAACCAGAAGTACACCGACTTGGCGCGACGCCACGGCAGTGAGCGGGTTGGCCTCCTGACCGGCGACAACTCGATCAACGGTGAGGCACCTGTGGTCGTGATGACCACCGAGGTGCTCCGCAACATGATCTATGCCCGGTCGCACAGCCTGAAGGGCCTCCAGTACGTCGTGCTCGACGAGGTGCACTACCTCCAGGACGCCTACCGCGGACCGGTCTGGGAGGAGGTGATGATCCACCTGCCTCAAGAGGTGCTGCTGGTCTGCCTGTCGGCGACGGTGAGCAACGCGGAGGAGCTGGCCGAGTGGATCTCGACGGTGCGCGGGCCGACTGAGGCCATCATCGAGGAGCGCCGCCCGGTCGAGCTGCACAACCTGTACTGCGTGGGTGACAAGTCGAGCCAGGACATGCACCTGCTCCCGACACTCGTCGACGGCCACCCCAACCCAGAGGCGTCGCGTCTGGACGACGAGGCGCTGCACGGCTCGGGACGGGGTCAGCGCGGTCGCCCGCGCCGCCGCTTCTTCACGCCACGCCGGATCGAGGTGATCGAGAGGCTCCAGGACGAAGGCATGTTGCCCGCCATCACATTCATCTTCAGCCGCAAGGCTTGCGACGAGGCTCGCGACATGTGCCTCGATGCCGGCCTGGGCCTGACGACCGCAGACGAGAGGGCGCGGGTCCGTGCCATCGTCGACGAGCGCACGGCGGCGCTGGCCGACGCCGACCTCGACGTGCTCGGCTTCGACCGGTTCCTCGCCGGTCTCGAAGCCGGCGTGGCCGCTCACCACGCCGGGATGGTGCCGCCCTTCAAAGAGGCGGTGGAGGCATGCTTCGCAGAGGGGCTGACCAAGGCGGTGTTCGCCACCGAGACCCTTGCCCTGGGTGTCAACATGCCGGCGCGGTCGGTGGTGATCGAGCGATTGACCAAGTTCGGCGGCGAACGCAGAGAGATGCTCACGCCGGGCGAGTACACGCAGCTGACGGGTCGGGCCGGCAGGCGAGGCATCGACGAGGTCGGCTACGCCATCGTCCTCTGGTCGCCCTTCGTGCCGTTCGAGCAAGTGGCCTCGCTGGCCTCCAGCCGCACCTACGCGCTGCGCTCAGCCTTCCGCCCGACCTACAACATGGCCGCCAACCTGGTCAGCACCTACGAGCCGGCGCAGGCACACCACCTCCTCAACCTGTCCTTCGCCCAGTTCCAGGCCGATCAGGCCGTGGTGCGCATCGAGGCCCGCCTCGAGCGGCAGGCAACCCGGCTGGACCGCCTCCGTGAGGACGCCAGGTGCGAGCGCGGCGACGTGGAGGAGTACCGCCAGCTGCGGGCTGCGTCGCAGGCGTCCCGTCAGCGTCCGTATGCGCGAGGGGGCCGCGGCGCGGCCGACCGGACCTTCGCCGCTCTCTCTCGCCTGGCGCCCGGCGACATCCTGCTCCTCGACGGTGTGCGGCTGGCGGTGCTGAGCGTTGCGTTCCGGAAGGGCCAGCCACGTCTCCACGTCGTCGACGAGCGCAGCAAGCCGAGGGCCATCTCTGCAGACGATCTGCTTGACCCTCCGAGATCGGTCGGCAGCGTTGAGCTGCCGATTCCGTACACCCCCAACAACCGAGCCTTCCAGCATCAGGTCGGCGAGCGCCTGCGTAAGGCGAGGCTCGAGCAGTCGGCTGAGGTGGAGGAGGAGGCGGCTGCTGACGAGGTCGACGGAGCGCTGCTCGCCGCGGCCGCGCACCCCGTGGCCGACTGCCCCGACCGCGACTCGCATGTTCGCGCTGCAGCCCAGGCAGACCGTGTCATGCGGGAGATCGAGGACCTCAAGAGGCAGGTGCGGGGCCGCACGGAGTCGCTGGCTCGGCGCTTCGATCGGGTGCTGCGCCTGCTCGAGGCGTGGGGCTACCTCGATGGTTGGTCACTCACCGACTCAGGCCGGGTGCTGGCTCGCACCTACCACGAGTCTGATCTGCTCCTCACCGAAGCCCTCACGACCGGCCTGCTCGATGACCTCGATGCTCCTTCGCTTGCTGCGCTCGTGTCGTGCTTCACCTATGAGCACCGCAGTCGCGAGCGACCTCCGGAGCCGCGCTTTCCCTCCGCTGAGATGCGAGAGCGCTTTCGGCAGCTGAATGCGCTGGCCGTGGAGCTGGCAGCCGACGAGGAAGCCGCCGGACTGCCGCCCACGCGGGCACCTGACCCCGGGTTCGTCCACTTGGCGCACGAGTGGGCGGCGGGTGCCGGGCTTTCCACGCTGCTCGAGGACGAGCTGCTCTCGGGGGGCGACTTCGTGCGCAACGTGAAGCAGCTGATCGATCTGCTGCAGGGCATCGCCGACGTCGCGCCGGTCACAGCCACAGCGGCGCGCGCTCGCGAGGCGGCGCAGGCGATCCAGAGGGGAGTCGTCATCGCGACCTCGTCGCTCGAGGTCGATACCCAGCCGGAGGGCGGTGCCGGCGGGGAGCACGATCCTCATCCGGCGACACCGACGGACTCGACCGCATGACGATCCGCCGAGGGGAGCAGTGGGGCACGACATCACCGCTGCCGCCTGATGGCGTTGTGGTCCGCTCCGACAGGGAGGCCCGCGCGGTGGTGACCGCAGCGCGGCGCGCGGGACAGCCGATCCCGCCGCTCGGCCTCCTCGGCGGCGATCTGTGCAGGACCTTGGGCGGCACCGGGGACGAGGCACGCCTGCGATCAGCCGATGCGGTGACCGTCCCTGTCGACCTGGGAGCGGTTCTCGTCGACGGCCGCCTGCACTGGTTCGTCTCTCACCTGGTGGCGCGCCGCAGCTGGTGGCGTGGCCGGGTCACGGTGGCGATGAACGCCCAGTTCATCGGCGACTGGGACGTGGCCCCGCGCAGCCACCCGAACGACGGTCGACTCGACGTGCTCGACGGCGACCTGCCCATCGGCCAGCGGCTCCAGGCTCGAAGCCGGCTGCGACTTGGCACCCACGTGCCACATCCCGGGATCGACGAGTGCCGGGTCGAGGCGATCCAGCTCGAGCTGGCCCGAGCGACGCCGATCGAGCTTGACGGCGAGCGCATCGGGTCCGCTCGACGACTCTCGATCCGTATCGAACCCGATGCTCTGAGCTGCGTCGTCTGACGCGGGGGTCTCGGCGGGCCCGGGCCGGCGGATCGCCGTAGGTTGTTCGCTCATGGGTCTCATCGATCTGACGGCCGTGAAGGAGCGCCTTCGCGCCGAGGTGCTCGGCCGCGCCGAGATGCTGCTCGACGCCTCGCACCAGATCCACGCTCAGCCCGAGCTCAACTACGAGGAGCACTTCGCGCACGACTTGCTGACGGGTCTTCTGGCGGCCGAAGGGCTCTCGGTCGGAAGGCGGGCCTTCGAGCTCGAGACGGCCTTCACTGCAAGCGGCGGCGCGGACGGCCCCACGATCGCGGTGCTGTGCGAGTACGACGCGCTGCCGGGGATCGGCCACGCGTGTGGGCACAACATCATCGCTACAGCGGGCCTCGGCGCCGGCCTGGCGGCGGCGGCAGTCGCCGACGAGGTCGGGGGCCGCGTCGTCGTGCTCGGCACGCCGGCAGAGGAGGGTGGCGGTGGCAAGATCCTGATGGCCCAGCGCGGGGCGTTCGAGGGGGTCGACGCCGCGCTGATGGTCCACCCGGCGGGCGCCGAGCTCACGCGCATGGATGCGATAGCGGTGCAGGAGGTCACAGCCACCTACACCGGAGAGGCGGCACACGCCGCCGCCTTCCCACACCGCGGCCGCAACGCGCTCGACGCGGCGGTCCTCGGCTACATGAGCGTGGCAGCCCTGCGACAGCACATCCGCCCTACCGAACGGGTGCACGGCATCTTCACGGAGGGCGGTGACAAGCCGAACATCGTGCCGGCTCGCGCCCGCACGGAGTGGATGGTGCGCTCAGGCAGCATCCGCACGCTTGGTCCGCTGAAGGAACGGGTGGAGCAGTGCCTGCGCGCGGGGGCCCTCGCGGCTGGGTGCGAGGTCGAGGTGGCGTGGAAGGGGGTCGTCTACGCGGACATGCTCGACAACCAGGCCATGGTCGAGCGCTATCGCGCCAACGCCGAGGCGCTGGGCCGATCGGTGCAGGAGCCGGATCCGCAGGTCAGCGTCGTCGGGAGCACCGACATGGGCAACGTCAGCTACGTGGTGCCCTCGATCCACCCGATGATCCAAGCGGCCCCCTCCGGCGTACCGATCCACACGCCCGAGTTCGCAGGCCACGCGGTCGGTGATGCTGGCGACCGAGCGGTGATCGACGGCGCCATCGCGCTGGCCTGGACCATCGCCGACCTGTGGCTCGACGGGGACCTGCTGGCCGCCGTGAAGGCCGAGTTCTCGGACACTTTGGAGCGTGTGGGGCCCGAGGCGAGGAGGTCCGCGATCGGCGGGTGAGGCGGAGCGTACGCTCTGAGTCCCGCCGCCCACGCAGGACTGCCAGATGACCGTCTACATCGCCGAGGACTTCACGCCGGACGAGGCCGACGTGCTCCGGCGCTACTTCACCAACCTCGACGGGCCCGTGTTCGCCCTGGTCAACCTGCCGGAGGTCGTCAAGGGCGCTCTCTTCGCCCGCTACTCGCGCAGCTCCAAGAGCCTGCGACGCCTGTTCCTCGACGAGTTTGTGGGCGACCTCGACATCACGGGCGACACGACGATCGACGCCACCATCGGGCTGAGGCGGGCGGAAGAGCTCTACGACCGGGTCTTCTTCGAGTACGGCGACGACTCGGTGGCACAGCTCGGCGGTGTGCACCTGGCCTGCGAGCAGGCGTCGAACCTGCTCACGAAGGTGCTGGAGTGGGGACGCCTGATGGCGTACCTCGAGCAATCGACGCGCTACATCGCCTACGACACCAGGCTGGGCGGTCGCTACCGGTACTACCGCGATCCAGCTGTGCTCGGGTCGGGCCTCGGGCTGCGCTACATCGGCGACATGGATCGGCTGTTCGACTCCTACGCCGAGCTGGTGCCGATCATGTCCGACTTCTACCGGGAGCAGTTCCCCAAAGACCCCGCCGACTCGGACTTCGTCTACCGACAGGCCATCAGGGCCAAGGCGTTCGATGCCGTTCGTGGGGTGCTGCCGGCAGCATCCATCTCCAATGTGGGCATCTACGGCACCGGGCAGGGCTACGAGGCGCTGCTGCTTCGCATGCGATCGCATCCGCTGCCCGAGGCGCGCGCCTACGCAGACCTCATGCTCACCGAGCTGCGCAAGGTGATCCCCAGCTTCCTCAAGCGGGTCGACCTCGACGACCGCGGTGTGGCGTGGAGCACCTACCTCGCCACCACGCGCGCGGCGGTCGAGGAGCTGGCTGAGGGCATCTCCGGGTCACCCGAGGGCGCCCCCGAGACCCCCGCCGTCACCCTCCTCGACTGGGACCCTGACGGCGAGGTCAAGCTCGTCAGCGCCATCCTCTACCCGCACACTCACGTGAGCGAAGCGGTGCTGGACCAGCGCGTCCGTGCGATGACCACGGAAGAGCGGCTGGCCGTCATCAAGGCCTACGTCGGTGATCGGGCCAACCGTCGCCACAAGCCGGGCCGCGCCTTCGAGCGGCTGTCATACCGCTTCGACGTGCTGGCCGACTACGGCGCGTTCCGAGACTTGCAGCGCCACCGCATGCTGTCGATCGAGTGGCAGCAGCTGAGCCCGCGCCACGGTTTCACGAGGCCCGAGGCGGTCGAGATGGCCGGCTGCGCAGCGCGCTTCGAGGAGGCGATGGAGCGCTCGGCGGCCCTGCACGACGCGCTCGAGGAGCGCTTTCCACCCCAGGCCGCCTACGCCGTCTCGTTGGCATACCGCATCCGCTTCTACATGCAGCTCAACGCCAGAGAGGCGATGCACATGCTCGAGCTGCGCACCACGCCGCAGGGCCACCCTGCGTATCGGGTCGTTGGTCAGGACATGCACCGCCTGATCGCCGACCAGGCTGGTCACCGAGCCGTGGCCGAGGCCATGAAGTTCGTCGACCACTCGCCCGAGCCGAGCCTCGAGCGGCTCGACTCGGAGCGTCGGGCAGAGTCACGTCGGCAGTCCCGCTGAAGGAGTCCGAGACCCGACTGATGCTCCTGATGCTCCCGATGCTCCTGGTGCAGATGGGGCTTGTGAGGCTGGTGAGGCACGGGTAGCGTCCTGATCCGGTGGGCGGAGCACCCCGAAGGATCTGCATGCGCGCCCAACGAACGCTGTCGATGACGATCTCCGTGGTTGCCCTGGCCTTCCTCGCGCTGCTCGGCACCGGCACGCACACCGTGTCCTCCGGAGAGACTCTGGCTGGGATCGCGTCGCGCTACGGCACCACCGCGGACGCTCTCGCCAAGGCCAACGGCATCAAGAACCCGAACCGGATCTACGTGGGGACGCGCCTCATCGTCCCGACGCCGGCGGCTGCGTCGGCTCCGGCTGCGGCCGCCCCTGCGACAGCGCCCTACACCGTCAAGCGCGGCGACACGCTCGGCAGCATCGCCGCTGCTGCAGGCACGAGGATCGCCACCCTCGTGAGCATGAACTCGATCAAGAACCCCAACCTCATCCGAGTCGGCCAGGTGCTCACCATCCCGGCGACGACCTCGAGCGCGCCCGGCGGCCCGCCGGCAGCGTCACCACAGCCCAAGCCACCAGCGGTGGTCGCACCAGCGGGCGGGGCAACCCATCATGATGTCCGCGCCGGCGACACGATCAGCGGCATCGCTGGCAAGTACAAGATCCCGTCGGCTCAGCTGGTCAGCGCGAACGGACTCACCGACGGTCGGATCTACGTCGGGCAGAGGCTCCGTCTCGTTCCCGCTGCGGCATCGCCGGCGCCGGCCTCGCCCTCGTCAGGCACCACGCACAAGGTCGCGCCGGGCGAGACGCTCTCGTCGATCGCACGTCGCTACGGCACGACCATCAAGGCGATCCAGACCGCGAACGGCATCTCCGACCCCAACCGCGTCGTGGTCGGCCAGACCCTCGTCATCCCAGCAGCTGCCAGCGCTCCAGGACCGCTGCGCTGCCCCGTGCAGGGTGCCATGAGACACATGAACGACTGGGGCTTCCCTCGCTCGGGCGGCCGCTTCCACGAGGGCAACGACCTCTTCGCCGCGAGGGGCACTCCGGTCGTGGCTGTGGTCGGCGGCACCGCGGTGCAGAAGGTGGGGGCCATCGGCGGCAAGCAGGTGAAGCTGCTCGGCGACGACGGCACCTCGTACTACTACACGCACCTCGATGGCTTCGGTCCGGCGGGACGCGTCAAGGCAGGTGATCTGATCGGCTACGTCGGCAGCACCGGCAACGCCGCAGGAAGCTCGCCACACGTCCACTTCGAGGTCCATCCCGGCGGGGGTGCCGCCGTCAACCCGTTCCCACTGGTCGCGGCGGCCTGCTGACACCGGACCGTCTGTCCGGAACCGCTGCGCCGGCGCCGATCGCGTGACCCCTGGCACGCATGGATGAGGCCGGTGGTCTGTACCCTGAGCCGCCCATCACCGGGGCCCTGTGAGGGGTTGCCCGATGTGAGAGCGACGGGCCTATGATCCCGCCGCAACGTCCCCCCGTAACCCCCCGTAGAGGACAGGCATGGCTGACGACGACGAGGTCATCGACGATGAGGAGCTCGAGGAGCCCGAAGACCTCGACGAGGAGCCAGTCGACCTCGATGTAGATGACCTGGTCGACGACGACCTCGTCGACGTAGACCTCGTTGCCGATGATCTCGACGACGCCGATGCCGACGTGGTGGTCGATGAGGAGGATGAGGACGTCGTCGACATCGTGCCGGTCAAGGCCAAGCGCGACGACGACGAGAGCGACGACGAGGACGAGGAGGAGGCCGATCCCGACGACGTCGAGGCCGACCTCGACGCCATCCTCAAGGATCGGATCGCTGCCGCTGAAGAGGAAGAGGACGACGAGGAGGAGGAGGCTCCCGAGCCCGAGGAGAGGACCGACGGGAGCGGCCGGATCCAGCCCAAGCGCCCTGGCGAGTTCGTGTGCCAGTCCTGCTTCCTCGTCAAGCATCCCAGCCAGCTGGCCGACGCCAAGAACCGGCTCTGCGCCGACTGCGTCTGACAGATCCTGAGCCCGCGTCCGGCGGTTCGGCGGACTTTCACCTTTCGGGCGATAGAGAGCAGGATGGTGCGGTGACCGAAGAGCAGAAGTCCCCGAACGGCAAGTCACCGGTTGAAGCAGCCGTCGAGCACGCTGTCGAAGCGCTCGTGTACGCACCGATCGGGATCCTCTTCGAGGGCGCCTCGCTGCTGCCTCAGCTCGTTGAGAAGGGTCGCAGCCAGGTCGCTATGGCACGCATGATCGGCAAGTTCGCGGTGGAGCAGGGTCGCACCGAGGCCACCAAAGCCGCCGGCAAGCTTCAAGACCAGGCCGCCGGAGTGCTCGAGTTCATAGGCGGGGGAGTCACCCCCGGACCGAGCGATCCCACCCCGCAGCCCCGGGCCAAGCAGCCGGCTCGCAAGCCGGCGGCGAAGCCACGTGCTGCCGGCGCGGCACGCCAGGCTGCACGCCAGGTCACGGGCGCCGCCTCAGCTCGAACCGATGGAGGCGGACCCGACTCGGCGGCGCTCGCGATACCCGACTACGACGGCTTGTCCGCCTCGCACGTCGTCAACCGGCTTGCTGGTCTGTCTGCCGCCGAGCTCGAGGCGGTCCGCCAGTACGAGGCCGCCAACCGGGGCCGCAAGACGATCCTGTCGAAGGTCGCACAGCTGCAGTCCAGCTGATGGAGGCACCCGCGGCTGAGGAGCGCTGCCGCCCGGCCGTGGAAGGTGACCTGTCTCGTCTGGCGGAGCTGGCCGCCGACGCCGTCGCCGACCTGCGGGGCGGGCGCGGGGGCGAGGTGTGGGCGCGACAGGCCGCTAGGAGCGAGCCCTTCGAGGCGGGCTTGGCGGCGGAGCTCGATGATCCGGCCACCCATGTCGTGGTCGGCACCTTCGATGGGGCCGTCATGGCCTACGGCGTGGCCCGGGTGGAAGTGCTGCGCGACGGCGGGCGGCTCGGCGTCGTGACCGACCTCTTCACAGAGCCCGAGGCTCGCGGAGTGGGGCTCGGCGAGGTGGTCATGCAGTCGCTCATCGACTGGTGCTCCGGGCAGGGCTGCTTCGGCGTGGACAGCATCGCCTTGCCGGGCGATCGCCACACGAAGAACTTCTTCGAGTCGTTCGGGTTGGTCGCCAGGGCGATCGTCGTGCATCGGTCACTCGAGTGACCGCGCCCACGCCGGTTCTCGCGGTTGGTGCCGTGGTCGTCGACGACGATCGTCTCCTGCTGGTGCTGCGTGGCAGCGGCCCAGCCGCGGGCTTCTGGTCCGTGCCGGGCGGCAAGGTGGAGCCGGGGGAGGCGCTGGCCGAGGCAGTGACTCGTGAGCTGCGCGAGGAGACCGGTCTAGAGGGAGTCTGTGGTCCTCTGCTCGGGTGGGTGGAGCGGATCGACGACGCCTGGCACTACGTCATCCTCGACTTCGAGGTGACCCTCGTGGGCGATGACCAGCCCCAGGCCGGTGACGACGCCGCGGATGTGGCGTGGGTCGAGCTCCACGAGGTTGCCGAGCTGCCTCTCGCAGAGGGCCTCGCCGAGTTCCTCCACGACCACGGCATCATCTCCACCTTCACCTGAGCCAAAGCGGCCGGCCCACCGACTGGGTCAGCGGCCCTTCCAGACCGGGGGGCGCTTCTCGATGAACGCGGTCAGGCCCTCGCCGAAGTCCTCGGACGACATGGCAACTCCCATGCCGGCGATCGACATCGACCAGCCAACATCGTCGGGAGCATTGGTGGCCTCGAGGACGATCTTGCGCGACTCGCGCACGGCAACCGGCGCGTTGGCGCAGATCTGCTCGGCGAGCCGGATCGCCTCCTCCAGCGCCTGGCCGGGCTCCACCAAGCGGTTCACGAGCCCGAAGTGGTGGGCGCGCGTCGCGTCGATGGGATCGCCGGTCAGGGTCAGCTCCATGGCGATGTTCAGCGGGATCTTGCGACCCAGCCGGAAGAGCCCGCCGGCCGCTGCGACGAGGGAGCGCTTGACCTCGGGGATGCCGAATGTGGCAGAGGTCGACGCCACCACCAGGTCGGATGCGAGGACGATCTCGGTGCCGCCGGCCAGCGCTGGACCGTCAACGGCCGCGATCACGGGCTTGGCGCGGTCCCGCTGGACGAAGCCGGCGAACCCACCCTTCGCTGTCGCGAGCGACCCTGCGTTGCCGGCGTTGATCTCCTTGAGGTCCGCCCCGGCGCAGAACACCGGAGGCTCGCCGGTGAGGATGCCGACCCAGATCGAGTCGTCCGCCTCGATCTCATCGATTGCCTCCTCGATCCCCTTGGCGACATCGCCGTTGATGGCGTTGCGCGCCTCGGGCCGGTTGATCTTGATGACCGCGAACGGTCCTCGCTTCTCGAAGTCGACTGACATGGCGGGCACGTTAGCCACGCCGCAGTAACGTGACCGCAACGTGGGCGACCCGGTGGTGGCGTGACGATGGCGACGAACGAGCGAGCGCGACACCTCCAGTGCCCCTTCTGCGAGTCGTACGAGGTGGAGCGCCTCTACCTCGCCTCGCTGCGCCTCGACTCGTGCGCGTGCGCCTCCTGCGGTGCGCGCTGGGACGAGGATCCCGTGAGCGGTGAGTACAAGGGGCGCAGTGGCAAGGAGAGCGCCGTCACCCCTCGGGAGTACTGACCCCCGTCTCGACCGCGGCCGGCTCCTCCGCGGGCAGCGCCGGGCCTGCATCCGCGGTGCCTTCAGGGGCCTCGCCGCCAGGTGAAGCGTCAATCGCTTCTTGTGGTTCAGGTGTGGCGTCTGCGGCTGGCTCGGGCTGACCGTCGGTTGTCGACTCGGGCGCGGGTGCCTTGGCCGCATCTCGCTTGGCGGGGTCGGGCTTTGGCCCGGACGTCTTGGGCTTCGGCGGGCGCCGGCGCTCGACCTTGGGGCGAGGGGCGCTGCGATCAGGCGAGATCTCGAAGATGTGAGCGATCTTCGGGATGCGGGTGGCCAGGCGAGCGATCGTCGCCTGCACGTCCGCATGGAGATCCTTGGGCAGCGACGCCGGGATCACCTTGTCCCGCACTGGTGCGAAGGCGAGCGCATCGAGCACCGCCACCCAGCGCTCGGGAGCCGCGTCCGAGGTGAGCGCCTCACTGGCGCCCGAGGTGAGCCGGGCCGCCAGCTCGGGCGGCAGCGGGGAGCCGGCCTTGGGGGGCCGTGAGCTGATGCGGAGCGCCCGCACGATTCGGCCGACGTCGAGCGTGGCCGTGAGCTCGGCCAGCCAGGCTGTGTGCTCCGCGTCGACGCGGGCAGTGAGGCCGTCCTTGAGCTGCTGCGCGAGAGCCCTGGAGTCCTCGTCCTTGGCGGCGGCGTCGGCCGTCGAGACCACCGAGCGCAGGTCACGGAGGTCGAGGTGCTCGAGGTCACGCTGCGCTGCTTCGGCCCGGTCACGCCACTCAGCGGCGCGGACCTTGGGCACGAGCTTCTCAGCGATCTCGAGCAGCGGGACGGGACTGATCGCCGCCTCGCCGGCCGCTGCGCGCTCCGCGTTCTGCTTCTCGATCGCTTGGCGGACCGCGGGCAGACCGCCGAGCACCACCTGCTCTGCGATCGGCCGCTGCTCTTCCGGAAGGGACTCGAGCAGTGCGTTGCGGTGCGTCTTGCCGGCGCGCAGCCGCTTGGACTTGGGGCGCTCCACTGCGGGCATGGGGGGCGGTTCTGGACGTGTGCGGCGCGGGCGATCGGCGCCAGGGCTGCGCTTCGGGCGATCTCTGTCGTCACGCTCGCCGCGCTGGGCCGCGGTGGCAGTGCCGCGGGGGCCGCGACCATCGCCGCGCTCGCCGTCTCGGCGCGGCCCGTCTCGGTGCGCACCATCACGGCCTGGCCCGTCGCGGCGCGCACCATCGCGGCGGCTGCCACCGTCTCGGCGACCTCTGTCGTCGCGCCCTCTCTCGGCAAGCGTGGTGGTGACGAGAGGCTCGTCCTTGCCCGCCGGGGCGAGCAGCTCGAGACGCTCCGGCTCCTTGCGCGCGCCCTTCACAGGTACGACTCCGGTTATCTCGATGCCGTCGACGAAGAACTCGGCGTCGACGCGCAGCACATCACCGACCTTTGCGCCGCCCGGGACGACCGTCGTGGCGACCGTGCCCCGTGGCTCCTTCGCCCCGGCGGCTCGCCACGTCCATGTGCCGTCGTCGCGCGAGCTGGTCAGCTCGATGTCGATCCTGCGGGGCATGGGAGGTCGCTCCAGAGGCGGTCGTCGGAGGACCCGCTCCGATGCGGGCCGTCTGGGGCAACAAGGCTACTCCCAGGCTGACGGCACCCCCAACGCAGAACAGCGGTGGCGGTCAGGTCAGCGTCGGATCCAGCCGTCGGGCTCGTCCGCCAGCGCGGAGACGCCGTCCGGCAGAGCACCCTCTGCGATGTCCGCCAGGCTCGTCTCCTCGAGCACGCTCCGCAGCGCCACCCTCGTCGCCACCCAGACCCGCTGCAGCTCGCTCGCAGCGCCGCTGTAGCTGACCTGCTCGGGCGGCTCGCCGTGCACATCCGCTAGGGGTCCCTCGACCGCACGGATGATGTCTGCCACGGATACCTCGGCCGCCGGTCGGGCGAGCCAGTAGCCGCCATCGGACCCACGCTGGCTGGCCACGATCCCAGCCCGCCTCAGCTCGCCCAGGATCCCTTCGAGGAACCGGTGCGGGACGTCCTGAGCCGTGGCGATCACCTCGGCCTTGAGCGGCGACCGCTCGCCATCGGCGCCGATCTGGGCGGCGGCCAGCTCGGCTCCAGCTCGGACGGCGTAGTCGACCTTGGCGGTGATCCGCACGGACCTCTAGCCCGTCAGGCGGCGCAGCGCGCGGCCAGGCTGGACAAGGCGGACGTGCGCCTGTGCTCGCGCAGGATGTTGAGGTCGCGCCCGTCGGTGAGGTAGGCGAACGAGAGACCGGTGGCAGGGTCGGCCCACGCGACCTGGCCGGCCGCGCCGTTGTGCCCGAAGGTCTGAGGCGACACGGTTCGGCCCATGCCGCGAAGGTTCGAGCGGCCGTCGTCACCAGCGACCACCAGCCCTCGCGTGCGGTTGGCGGGCACTCCCAGCAGCGGATCCGGGAAGGTGTTGCGAACGACCGAGGTCGCATCGTGCAGCACGTCGGCGTCCCAGAGGCCCTTCGGGTCGTGCAGCAGCGCTTGGTAGAAGAGCGCCAGCCCTGCCGCGGTCGAGACACCGCCGCCGCCGGGTACGCCCACCGCGCGAGCGGCGGGCGCGCCCAGCGAGAGCAGCGCTTCGTCGGTCACCTCCCCGACGTCGATCGAGCGCACGCCCAGTGCGGCCTCCAGCTCGTCGGGCGTGGCGGGCTCGCCGCGCAGCACGAGCGGCGCGAACTCGGCGTCGTCGTCCTGTGGCCCGCCGAGCCGCACGTCGGGGAGGCCAAGGGGATCGAGCACTCGGCGCCGCAGTGCGTCGGTGTGGTCCTCGCCCGTCACAGCATGGATCAGCTCGGCCAGGACCCAGTGGGCCGAGGTCGGGTGGTACTCGAACATCGTTCCGACATCCCAGTTGAGCCGCCACGAGGCAAATGCCGCGCGTCGCCCCTCGTGGGTGTCCCACTTAGGTGCCCCCAGCGGAGCACGCGGGAACCCCGCCGTGTGCAGAAGCACGTGGTCGAGGGTGATCACGTCCTTGCCGTGCGAGCCGAACTCCGGGATGACCTCCGCGATGCGCATGTCGTGCTGGAGCAGCCCCTCTGCGACCAGCTGCCAGATGACGGAGGCGACCAGCGGCTTCGTGGCCGAGAAGATCGTGTATCGCGTCGACGTGGTGGCCGCGCCGAGCGCCTCATGGATGATCACCTCGCCGTCGAGTGCGAGCGCCAGCTGGCACGAGGGGAGCAGCCCCTCTTCGATGTCGCGTCGTGCTCGCGCCAGCAGGGCATCCACGGCCGTCCGATCGAGAGCGGTCATCGGCGGAGCCTACCGCTGGGGTGCGCCTGGGATCTGAACCGGTGCCATATGGTGGAGATCCATGTTGCAGCCTGCGTCGCCGCTCGAGCCCTCGTTGCCTCTCGGTGAGCGGATCGATCTGCCCGGACGCGGCACCACCTTCGTGCGCACCGTTGCGGGTCCGGCGGGAGCTCCCACGGTGGTGCTGCTCCACGGATGGATCGCGAGCGCCGGGCTCAACTGGTTCACCGCCTTCGGCCCACTGAGCGAGCGCTTCTCGATCGTGGCGCCCGACCTGCGCGGCCACGGCCGTGGCATCCGTGCCAGGAGGCGGTTCCGCTTGGCGGACTGCGCCGACGACGTTGCGGCGCTGATCGACCATCTCGGTTGTGGCCCCGTGATCGCGGTCGGCTACTCGATGGGTGGACCGGTCGCACAGCTCCTCTGGCGTCGGCACCCCGAAGCGGTGGCGGGCTTGGTGTTCTGTGCCACCTCGTACCGCTTCGTAGCAGGCGCCCGCGAGCGCCTCGTGTTCGGGACGATGATGGCCTCGGCGGTGGGCACAACCCGCACCGGTGAGCTGATCGGCCGCACACCTGTCATGCGCGCCTGGACACCACGTGGCAGCTCCGGGCGCCCCACCAACATGCGCGCGTGGGCGGCGGGGGAGATGCGCCGCCACGACAAGGTGAAGCTGATGGAGGCGGGGCAGGCGATCGGCAGCTACAGCGCCCGTCGCTGGATCGGGGAGATAGACGTGCCGACGACGGTGCTGGTGACGACGCGAGACCGCGCTATCCGCCCTGAGGCGCAGCTGCGGTTGGCCGCCAAGATCCCCGGCGCCGTCGTCCACGAGATCGCTGACGGCCACATCGCCTGCGCCAAGCGCGAGTTCGGGGCCGTGCTCGTGAAGGGCGTGCAATCCGTGGCCGAGCGCCTCCCTACTGCGCGCTTGGCCTCGGTCGCCGCGCAGCAGTAGAGCTCCGGTGGGCCCTCTTGCAGGTGTCCGAGTGGTGGAGATCGCGGGAATCGGGCCAGGCCCGTTCTGCGCGATGGTCCTGGCGGATCTCGGCGCCGACGTCGTTCGCGTAGACCGGGTTGCCGCCGTCGGAGCGGCCCCGGGCAGCGCCCAGTTCGACGTCCTCGGGCGGGGACGACGCTCGGTCGCGATCGACCTCAAGTCAGCCGGCGGCCCGGAGGTCGTCCTGCGCCTCGTGGAAGGAGCCGACGCTCTGCTCGAGGGCTTCCGGCCCGGGGTCGCGGAGCGGCTCGGCATCGGTCCGAGCGAGTGCCTCGCGCGCCAGCCGCGCCTCGTGTACGGGCGCATGACCGGCTGGGGCCAGGATGGCCCGCTCGCTGATGCCGCTGGCCATGACATCACGTACGCGTCGGTGGCCGGCGCGCTCGCGCACATCGGTCGGGCGGGCCAGCCGCCCACGCCTCCGCTGAACCTGGTGGCTGACTTCGGTGGCGGGGGCATGCTCCTGGCGCTGGGAGTCGTCGCAGCGCTGCTCCACGCGGAGCGCGGCGGGCACGGTCAGGTGGTCGACGCGGCCATGGTCGACGGCACAGCGCTGCTCATGGCGCCGTTCTTCGGTGCCAGCGCGGTCGGCTTCTGGAGCGATGAGCGCGGCACCAACCTGCTCGACTCGGGTGCGCCCTTCTACGACGTGTACCGCTGCCTCGACTCGCTCGAGATCGCGGTGGGTGCCATCGAACCGCAGTTCTTCGCCAACCTGCTCGACGTCTTGGAGATCGACCCGGGATCAATCCCCCGGCAGGACGACCGCGAGCGGTGGCCTGAGCTCCGTGCCCAGATCGAAGCAGCGGTCGCTTCTCGTACGCGTGAGGAGTGGTTGGAGCGCGCCGCGGGGCGCGACGCCTGCATCGCGCCTGTGCTCACCATGTCAGAGGCTGCGCGACACCCCCACATGGCGGCGCGGCACACGATCGTCGAGGTCGACGGAGTGCCGCAGCCGGCGCCGGCTCCGCGCTTCTCCTCCACGCCTGCCGCACTGCAGCGTCGCCCGTCGGTTCCCGGCGAGCACACCAACGAGGTGCTCGAGGGTGCCGGCTTCACCGCCGAGGAGATCACCACACTGCGAGCCGCCGGCACCATCGCCTAGCGCTTGCCTGGCAGCCAATCTGACGGTGTGTTAGAAGAAACTGGAACGTGTTCTAGTTGCGCTGGAGGCTTCGCCGCACATGTATCTGGCTTACACAGCCGAGCAAGAGGCGCTTCAGCGCGAGCTGCGCGCCTACTTCGCCGAGCTGATGACGCCGGATGTCGAGGCCGAGTGCGCCAGCGGTGATACGGGTGGCCCGGCGTGCCTCGAGGCCGTGCGCAAGATGGGTCGCGACGGATGGCTGGGGATCGGCTGGCCGACTGAGTACGGCGGACAGGGGCGCACCGACGTAGAGCAGTTCATCTTCTTCAACGAAGCATGGCGAGTCGGCGCGCCCATCCCGTTCCTGTCGATCAACACCGTTGGCAAGACGATCATGGAGTTCGGCAGCGAGGAGCAGAAGAAGTTCTTCCTGCCGAAGATCCTTGCCGGCGAGCTGCACTCCTCGATCGGCTACACCGAACCGAACGCGGGCACCGACCTGGCGTCGCTCACAACGAAGGCCGTCAAGGACGGCGACGAGTGGGTGATCAACGGCCAGAAGATCTTCACGTCGCTGGCCAGCTACGCGGACTACATCTGGCTCGCCGTGCGCACCGACCCGGATGCGCCCAAGCATCGCGGCATCACGATCTTCCTCGTGCCGACCACAGATCCCGGGTTCTCGTACTCGAAGATCTCCACGATGGTGAACGCCAGCACCTACAACACCTTCTACGACGACGTGCGCGTCGGCGACGATGCGATCGTCTACGGCCTCAACCGCGGCTGGGACCTCATCATCAACCAGCTCAACTACGAGCGCGTGTCGCTGGGGCCACCTGGGATGGTCGAGAGCGTGTTCGAGGAGGTCCTGGCGTGGTCGCAGCAGACCAAGCTCCCCGACGGCCGTCGGGTGGCGGACCAGGAGTGGGTGCAGCTCAACCTTGCTCGCGTGCACGCCAAGCTCGAGTTCGTGAAGCTGATCAACTGGAAGGTGGCAGCCGCCGGCGGCGCCAACCCCGCCGACGCGAGCGCCACCAAGGTGTTCGCCACGGAGTTCTACACCGAGGCCTATCGCCTGCTCATGGAGGTGCTCGGACCATCCGCCTACCTGACGAGAGGGTCGACCAGCGCGGCGCTCGCCGGACGGCTCGAGCGCGCCTTCCAGGGATGCCTCATCCTCACGTTCGGCGGCGGAGTGAACGAGGTGCAGCGCGACCTGATCGCTCTGTTCGGAGCGGGCCTGCCCCGCGTGCCGCGGACCTGAAGGGGCCAGCATGGACTTCGCGCTGACCGAGGAGCAGGAGGCGATACGCGACCTGGCGTCGCGGATCCTGACGGAGATGCTGCCCCCCGATCGCCTGCGACGGCTCGAGGAGCAGGGCACATGGTTCGCCGACGATGTCTGGACCGAGCTGGCGAGCGCCGGGCTGCTCGGCATCTGCCTGCCCGAGGCATACGGGGGTGCTGGCTTCGGCCTTGTCGAAGCAGCGCTGGTGGCCGAGCAGATCGGCCGCACGGTGGCTCCTGTGCCCTATCTCGCCTGCGTCGTGGGAGCGGGGCTGGCGATCGCTGAGTTCGGTACCGAAGAGCAGCGGTCCGCGCTGCTCCCGGGCCTGATCGGAGGCGGCACTCTCATCGTGGCGGCGATCAGCGAGTCGGGCGATGTCGCCCAGCCCTCCCTGCCCCTCACTCAGGCCAAGCCCGACGGCGAGAGGTGGCGGCTCGACGGCGAGAAGGTCGTCGTCACGGCGGCTGACCGCGCTGAGGCCCTTCTCGTGCCGGCACGAACTGGCGAGACGACGTCGGCAGTGTTCATCGTCGAGCCCAGGTCAGCAGGCGTCACGTTGCTGCCCGAGGTTGCCGTCAGCGGCGAGCCGCAATGGACGGTCCGTCTCGATGGTGTCGAGGTCGAGGCGACTGCACTTCTCGGCGGGTCGCAGCAGGGCGCCGAGGTGGTCTCTTGGATCGCCGATCGGATGACTGCTGTGATCTGTGCGATCCAGACGGGCGTGTGCGAGGAGGCCCTCGCGATCACCGCCCGCTACGTGAACACTCGTGAGCAGTTCGGATCGAAGCTCGGCACGTTCCAAGCAGTGGGTCACCGGATCGCCGACGCCTACATCGACACGGAAGGCATCCGCCTAACCGCGCTCCAGGCGATCTGGCGCCTCGCGGCAGGTCATACGGCGCACGACGAGCTCATGGTGGCCAAGTACTGGGCTGCCGAAGGTGCCCAACGGGTGGTGCATGCCGCGCAGCACCTGCATGGGGGCATTGGGGTCGATCTCGACTACCCGATCCACCGCTACTTCCGTTGGGCCAAGGTCATGGAGCTCACGCTCGGAGGCGCCAGCCCTTCACTGCTTCGTCTCGGCGCGAGCCTCGTCGCTCAGCCGGTCAACGTCACCTGACCACAGCAAGTCATCGCACCAGTACGCTCCAGCAACAACTGAACCAGGGGGGACCACCACGTGAGGCACTCACGCACCCGTACGTCAATCTTCGTGCTTCTGCTCTTGGTCGCGGCGGCCTGCTCGCGCGACGAGACGACGGACACCACCGGCGAGACGACGACCACCACGGCCGCAACGGGGGGTGACGGCACGTCACTGGCGAACGGCGGGTTCGGGGATCTCGCCGCGGTCTGCCAGGAGGGCGACGCCGCTGGTGCCACCGCTACTGGGGTGACCGACAGCGAGATCCACATCGGCACCGTCACGGACAAGGGGTTCACGGGCGCGCCCGGTCTGAACAAGGAGATGCACGACGCTGCGGTGGCCTTCGCCGCGTGGTGCAACGAGCACGGCGGCATCCTCGGACGCGAGATCGTGGTCGACGACCTCGACGCCGCTCTCACCGAGTACGAGGCGCGAGTCACCGAGGCTTGCAGCGAGGACTTCGCACTCGTCGGAGGCGGAGCGGTCTTCGACGAGGATCCAAACGGCGTGAGGGTCGGCTGTGGGATGCCCAACATCGCTGGCTACGTCGTCTCGGCTCCCGCTCGCAACGCAGAGCTGCAGGTGCAGCCGCTGCCCAACCCACTCGCGAAGATCAACATCGGGCGCTACGTCGCCGCGGCGCGTGACTTCCCAGAGGGCATCAAGCGCTATGGGATCATGTCGGCCAACATCCCGGCTGTCACGCTCGTTCGCGACCAGCTGCTGGAGTCAGCCGAGTCACTCGGCTACGAGCTCCAGTACCAGCTCGAGTACGCCCCCGCGGGCGAGAGCGGCTGGGCGAACTTCGTGGCCGACATGCAGTCCAAAGACATCAAGGTGCTGGAGTTCGTGGGGCAGCCGGCCGACCTGACCCAGCTCAACCGCGCCATGGACACGGCCGGCTGGCACCCCGACGTGGTCCTTCTCAGCGGCAACTTCTACGACGCCAACTACGCCGAAGAGGCGGGAGCGGTCGCGGGCACCATCTACATCCAGACGCAGTTCCATCCCTTCGAGATGGCCGCTGACAACAAGGCGACGCAGGACTACCTGGACCTCATGGAGCAGTACAACCCTGACGGGAAGGTCGCACTTCTGGGAGTGCAGGCGATCTCCTCGTGGCTGCTCTTCGCGCAGGCGGCCACCGAGTGCGGCTCCGACCTGACCGCGGCCTGCCTCCTCGAGAACGCCGCAGCAGCAAGCGGGTGGACTGCTGGTGGTCTGCATGCCCCGCAGACACCTGGCAACACCGAGCCGAGCAGCTGCTTCCTCGCGATAGGTCTCGGCCCAGACGGCTTCAGCCTGAACGAGGAGGCCACGCAGGCTGACGACGGCCTCTACAACTGCGACCCCAAGAACGTCATCGCTCTGAAGAACGGGTGACCGGGCCAGACCAGCGATCAGATGGCTGAGTTCCTGAGGCTCACGATCCTGGGCCTGTCGACGGCGTCGATCTTCGCGTTGGCGGCCAGCGGTCTGGTGCTCACCTACACGACCACGGGTGTCTTCAACTTCGCCCATGGAGCCATCGGGATGCTCGGTGCCTTCGCCTACTGGCAGCTCCAGGTCGATTGGGGCTGGCCCGTGCCCCTCGCTCTCGCGACCGTCCTGTTGGTGGTCGCACCTGCGCTCGGTCTGCTGATCGAGCGCGGGATCATGCGGGGCCTGATCGATGCACCGGAGACGGTGCGGATCGTCGTCACGATCAGCCTGCTCGTCGCGCTGCTCGGCATCGGTCTCTGGGTCTGGAGCCCGCAGGAGCCGCATCAGTCACCGGCGCTCTTCCCCGGCAAGACGTTGGACCTGCTCGGCGTGCGGATCAGCTGGCATCAGGCGACGGCGTTCCTCGTAGCGCTGGCAGTCGCTGCTGGCCTCCGGCTGCTGCTCTTCCGCACGCGGATCGGGCTCGACATGCGCGCCTCGGTCGACAGCCGTCCCTTGGCGATGCTGCACGGGGCGAGGCCCGATCGCTCAGCCGCCATGGCATGGGCGATCGGCTGCTCGCTGGCGGCCCTGGCGGGCATCCTGATCTCAGGGTCGCTGGGCACGCTCTCGCACTTCAACCTCACGCTGCTGATCGTCAGTGCCTATGCCGCTGCGATGGTGGGCCGTCTGCGCAGCCTGCCGATGACCTTCCTGGGTGCAGTGCTCCTCGGCCTGGCCGACTCCTATGCCATCGGTTACGTGCCGGGCACCAACGCCTACTTCTCCACGTTCCGCTTCGTGATCCCGGTCGTGGTGCTGTTCGTCGTGCTGCTCGCTCTTCCCAACCCCCAGCTGCGCAGTCGGTCCCTCAGTGCGTCACGGGAGGAGATCCCGCTGCCGTCGTGGAGGACGGCCCTGCTCACCGCTGGCGTCATCGTTATGTCGACCGCTGTCGTTGCGACGATCGTCAGCGACGCCGACGCGCTGCGGGCATCGAAGATCTTCGGTGTCGCCCTGATCGCACTCTCGCTGGTACCGCTCACCGGCTTCGCGGGCCAGGTGTCTCTCTGCCAGATGAGCTTCGCTGGGATCGGCGCCGTCGTCATGGCCCACCACGGCCAGGGCGGCGACCCCACAGGCGTCGTGCTCGCTGCGCTCATCTGCGGACTGGTCGGAGCTCTCATCGCGCTGCCCGCGCTACGCCTCTCGGGCATCTACCTGGCCCTGTCCACCGCCGCCTTTGCCGTGTTCCTGGACCGCTGGTTCTTCACGCTTCCCGAGTTCGACCTGGGCCCGCTGCACATCAAGGTGTTCGACCTCGGTGTGATCGCGGTTCGACCACTCGACCTTCCCGGGATCGACACGACCGATCGCTCGACGCACCTGATCCTCCTCTCGGTTGTGTTCGCCATCGCCTATCTGCTCGTGGTTGCCGTCCGACGGAGCATGTTCGGTCAGCGTCTGCTCGCCATGAAGGACAGTCCGGCCGCAGCCGCAACGATCGGCGTGGATCTCACGCGGCTGAAGCTGATGGTCTTCGCGCTGTCGGCATCGATGGCGGGAGTCGGTGGTGCGCTGTACGCGGGCACGCTGGGATCGATGGGGTTCGAGCGCTTCAACCTGTTCGAGAGCCTCCCGCTCCTCTTGCTGGCCGTGGTTGGCGGCATCGGCACCGCGTCGGGCGCCCTCTTTGCCGGTCTGGTCCTCGGTGGCTACCCGATCGCGGCGGGGATCTGGCCGGTGCTCGCCGACCTGAACCGCGTGCTGCCCGGCACCATGGGGGTGGCTCTCGGCCGCAACCCGAATGGCGCTGTGCGCGACATCGCAGGTCGGTACAGGGTGCTCGGCCAGGTGCCGGCCGCCCTCGCAGGTCTGCTCGCCTCGGTGGTGCTCGGTGGGGGGCTTGCTGTCGCTGGCACGATCACAGGCTGGGGACTGACCTTCGTGGTGGCCGGCGCGCTGGTCGTCTGGCCGCAGATGGCGGAGCTGGCCGTGGCGCGGCGCACGCCTCGGCAGGATGCGATGAGCCTCGAGTGGGCAGGGATCGAGTCACCACTGTCTGAGGAAGACCTCCGCCGCGTCGACGCAGCCTTGGGTATCGACGTGAGCGAGCTCGAGGGAGCCCGCGCGTGACCGCCCTGACCGTCAGCGGCGTGCGGGTGTCCTTCGGCGGCCGAGTGGCGCTCCAAGACGTCGATCTCGTCGCCTCGTCGGGCGCCATCACCGGCCTGATCGGGCCCAACGGCGCCGGTAAGACGACGCTGTTCAACGTCATCTGCGGGCTGCAGGCTCCGCAACGCGGGAGTGTCGAGATCGACGGGCAGGACGTCACGCGACTTGCTCCGTTCAAGCGGGCGCGCCTCGGCCTGGCGCGGACGTTCCAGCGCTTGGAGCTCTTCGGGCTCCTCACGGTGCGCGAGAACGTGCGCCTGGCCGCGCACGTCTCCGGCGCCCCCCAGCCGGACGCGGCCGCCGAGGCACTCCTCGAGCGCCTCGGCATCGCAGACCTCGCTTCCCGGCGCTCCGACCGGCTCCCGACTGGTCAGGCACGCGTCGTGGAGCTGGCCCGCGCACTCGCGACGCGGCCCAAGGTGCTGCTGCTCGACGAGCCCGCCAGCGGGCAGGACGAGAGCGAGACGGCTTCGTTTGCGCGGGCCCTTCGCGAAGTTGCAGCCAACGGCGTGGCGGTGGTGCTCGTCGAGCACGACATCCAGCTCGTGATGGAGGTCTGCTCCAAGATCCACGTGCTCGACCTCGGCCGAGTCCTGGCCACTGGTACGCCGTCGGAGGTTCAGAGAGATGAAGCGGTGCTGGCCGCCTACCTGGGGCAGGTGTCGTGAGCAGCCTGCTCTCCCTGCGAGGGCTGCGAGCTTCCTACGGTCCCATCGAGGTTCTGCACGGCATCGACCTGGAGGTGCCGGCTGGCAGCGTCGTCGCCATCCTCGGACCGAACGGAGCCGGCAAGACAACGCTGCTCAACACGATCGCCGGGCTGCACCCGTCGAGCGGAGGCGCCATCGTGCTGGCCGGTCGCCGGGTCAATGGGGCACACGCCGATCAGATGGCGCGGGCGGGCCTCTGCTTGGTGCCGGAGGGACGGGGGATCTTCGCCAACCTCACCGTGCACGAGCACTTGCGCATGGTCACCCACAGCGGCCGGCGCCTCGCCGACATCGAGTCGGAGACCTACGGGCGCTTCCCGCGGCTCGCCGAGCGCCGCTCGCAGGTCGCAGGCACGCTGTCGGGTGGCGAGCAACAGATGCTCGCGCTGGCGCGAGGGTTGGCGACAAGGCCGGCGCTCCTGCTGCTCGATGAGCTCTCCATGGGCCTCGCGCCGCTCATCGTCGAAGACCTCTACGCACAGGTCGCGGCCATCGCCGCCACCGGCGTGTCGATCGTCGTCGTCGAGCAGTTCGCTCACGCCGTCCTCGGGGTGGCAGACGTGGCGGCGGTCATCGTTCAGGGCCGCATCGGCGCGCTTGGCGCACCCGAGGACATCCAGTCCCAGCTGTCCGCCGCATACCTCGGCACGTCTGTGCCAGCCTTCACCGGCTGAGCCACGAACAAACGGAGCACCTCCCATGCATGGACAACCCGATCGCATCGAGCAGCTCAAGGCGGACATCGCCGAGCTCAAGATCACCGATCCCTCATCCGCGCGCGACCAGCTCGCGCTCCGTGCCGGGCTGCTGGGAATGGGCGTCGGGGTGGTGCTACCGGTCGTCGCCTATGCCATGTCGCATGGCACCACCGACGCCCTGGCGCAGCGCGACGCGATCGTGCTGGCGCTCATCGGAGTGGCATGTGCCATAGCCGGTGGCGCGCTCTACCTGAAGGGCGCCCTTGCTGGGTTCTTGCGCTTCTGGCTCGTGCGCGACCTGCACGAGCGGCGAGCGCAGACAGATCGGATCGTCGGACGCCTCTCCGGAGGGGATCAGGTGGCGGAGGGCGAACTCACCTGACATGGCTTTGCTCGAGGTACGTGGTGCGAACGTGCGCTTTGGCGGGCACGCGGCCGTGCGAGATGTCGACCTCGACGTAGAGGCCGGCCAGGTAACCGGCCTCATCGGCCCCAACGGAGCCGGGAAGACCACCACGTTCAACGTCATCACAGGGCTTCAGGAGATCGTGAGCGGCCGGGTCATCCTCGACGGGCAAGATCTGACGAACACGAAGGCACATGCTCGAGCCCGCGCGGGGATCGCTCGCACGTTCCAGCGGCTCGAGGTGTTCGGCTCGCTCACAGCCCGCGAGAACGTCCTCACGGCGGCAGAGATCCGCAAGTCCTGGGCGCACGACCGCCACGGCGATCCCGTGGCGGAGACCGAGGCCCTTCTCGACAGGGTGGGGATCAGGGCGGTGGCCGACGAGAGGGTCGACGCCATGCCGACGGGCCTCGCTCGACTTGTCGAGCTGGCCCGGGCCCTCGCCACCCAGCCCAAGGTCCTGCTGCTGGACGAGCCCGCGTCCGGCCTCGATGACAGCGAATCCGAGACCTTTGCCGAGCTGCTCCTCGAGCTGGCGGGGGAGGGCATCGCCGTGCTGCTCGTGGAGCACGACGTGCAGCTCGTGATGCAGGTCTGTGCCACGATCCACGTGCTCGACTTCGGGGCCATCCTGGCGGTGGGCACTCCCACGGAGATCCAGCGGAACCAGGCGGTGCTCGACGCCTACCTCGGCGCCTCCGCCGACGCCGGCTGACCTCCCACCGACGACCCTGCCTGGCCCGACCCCTATTGCCATCGCGGGCTGGCCATTGACGTCCTAGTCCTCCCGGATGTCCGGATTTGTGCCTACCGGAATCTCCGATTCCGTGGTCCGCTGGCCACCATGCGTGAATCGAAGCGCACTTTCCGCCTCAAGGCCGCAATACCGCTCCTAGTGCTCGTGATGGTATTCGGGCCGGCAGCTGGGGGGTCGTCGCGTGCAGACGCTGGCGGCGGCCTCCTGGGCGGCCTCCTGGGCGGGCTGGTCGGTGTCGTCGATGGGCTCCTGGGCGTGGTGACAGCCGGATGGGACGACGGGGCGACGACCGATCCGACCCCGATGCGCGACGTCACGGCCGCGACCGGGGCCCAGCAGATGTGGAGCCGCGGCTACGACGGCCGCGGGGTCGACGTCGCCCTCATCGACAGCGGCGTTGCGCCGGTGCAGGGGCTGTCAGCGGCGAGCAAGGTCCTCAACGGCCCCGACCTGTCGTTCGAGTCGCAGTCGAGGTACTACCGGCACCTCGACACGTTCGGCCACGGCACCCACATGGCCGGGATCATCAGCGGCACCGACGGCACGAGCGGCGGCTTCAAGGGGATGGCACCCGGGTCTCGGCTCGTCAACCTGAAGGTGGCCTCGCGGGACGGAGCCGCCGACGTCTCCCAGGTGATCGCCGCCATCGATTGGGTGGTGCAGCATCGCCACGACGGGCTCAACATCCGCGTGCTGAACCTGTCCTTCGGCACCAATGGCGTCCAGGACCGCATGGTCGATCCGCTGGCCCACGCAGTGGAGTCCGCATGGCGCAACGGAATCGTGGTCGTGGTCGCAGGTGGCAACGACGGGGCGACGCGGAGCGCGCTGAGCAACCCTGCATACGACCCGATGGTGCTGGCCGTCGGAGCGGTCGACCTGAAGGGCACGGTGTCAGCGGTCGACGATCGCGTCGCACCCTTCTCGAGTCGGGGCAGCGTGACCCGATCGGTCGACCTGGTCGCTCCCGGGGTGTCGATCGCCAGCCTGCGCAACCCAGGCTCGAGCATCGATGACGCTCACCAGAGCAGCGTCGTCAACACGCGCTTCTTCCGTGGCAGCGGAACGTCGCAGGCAGCTGCGGTCACCTCCGGAGCGGTCGCGCTCCTTCTCCAAGCGCGCCCCGACCTGACGCCCGACCAGGTCAAGGCCCTGCTCAGGTCGACCGCTACTCCGCTCGCACAGGACGGTGCGCGGGCGCAGGGATCCGGTCGACTCAACGTCGACCTCGCCGCCCGTAGCGCCGTCCCGAGCAACGCTTCACAGGCCTCGGCGCCGAGCCAGGGCACGGGCCTTCTCGAGGCGGCCCGAGGCAGCGACCACGTGGCCGAAGCCGGAGTCGAGCTGACGGGTGAGCGAGACATCATGGGCGCGCCGTGGGTCGGGAGCGCCTGGGCGCCCCTTGCCTCGATCGGCGCCGCGTGGGACGGGGGCTACTGGCGCGGGGTCGAGTGGACCGGCAGCTGCTGGTGCAGCACGAGCTGGTCAGGCACCTCCTGGTCCGGGAAGTCGTGGACGGGCAAGAGCTGGACGGGCAAGAGCTGGACCAGCGACCTCTGGTCCGGCAAGTCGTGGACCGGCAAGAGCTGGACGGGTACTTCCTGGACCGGCAAGAGCTGGACCGGCACCAGCTGGACAGGCCGCAACTGGATGCTCGCAGCGCGGAGCGGTCGGTGAGCGGGACCACCGCTCGCGGTGGGACGGGGCGGATCTATGCGCTGGCGGGCGTGCTCGGGCTGTCAGCTGTCGGGCTCACGCTCACACACCTCCGCGACGTCGATGTGCCGGAGGCGGGCCTGATCCCGTGGCTCGCGCTGCTCATCGCCTTCGCGGTGACCGAGATGTTCCCCGTCCACCTGGAGCATCGCCGCGAGGCCGTGACGCTCTCGCTGAGCACCATCCCGCTCGTGGTCGGGCTGTTCACCGTGTCGCCGGTGATGCTCATCGCCGCACGCGTGATCGGTGCGCTCGTGGTTCTCGTCGTGCGGCGTCGCCAACGGCCCTACAAGCTCGCCGTGAACCTCACGATGTTCTGGCTCGAGACGGCGGCGGCGGCTCTCGTGTTCCACGCCATCGTGCCGCACCGACCGCTGTCACTGGCCAGCTGGCCGGCCGCGTTCGCGGGAGCGTTCGCCGCGGATCTCGTCTCGACCATCGTGATCGTGACCGCGATCAGCCTCTTCCAGGGGCACATCGAGCGCGGGATCCTGCGCTCGACGCTGGCAGGCACCGCGGTCGCGGTGGTCGACGCCGCGGCCGCGCTCCTCGTGATGACGCTGCTCGTTGCTCAGCCGGCCGGGCTCGGTCTGCTGGCGCTCGTCGTGGCACCGCTGATCGCGTCGTACCGGCTCTACAGCTCGCTGCGAGAGCAGCACGGGCACCTGGGCCGGCTTCACGACCTGACGAGCAAGCTCAGCGGCGCGCTCGACAGTGACGACGTCGTGACGACCCTTCTCGCACAAGCAAGGGACCTCGTCCATGCCGAGACAGCCTGGATCCAGTTGGCGGGCGAGCCGGGCGGGGACGTCACAGCGGCGGCCCTGCTGCCCGCCTCCCAGGGGATGGTCGCACCCCTGAACGGGCCGACGGGACGGCTGGGCGCTCTGTACGTGGGCGAGCGCAGCGGCGACGTCAGGGCTTTCCTGCCCGAGGACCTCCGCTTGCTCGAGACCGTCGCGAACCACGCCAGCGTGTCGCTGGGCAACAGCCGCCTGGTGGCGCAGCTGCGCGAACAGGCAGCGACGTCGAACCACCAGTCCATGCACGACTCGCTGACAGGGCTCCCGAACCGGATGCACTTCCACCAGGCGGTCGACGCACGCGTGGGCGAGCCCGGGTTGGCTGCCGTCTTGCTGCTCGACCTCGACCGCTTCAAAGAGGTCAACGACACCCTCGGGCACCAGAACGGCGACCTGCTCCTGTGCGAGGTGGGCAAGCGGCTTTGCGCATCGTTGCGCGCAGGCGACGTCGTGTCGCGCCTCGGTGGAGACGAGTTCGCCATCCTGCTGCCAGACGTGGCGAGCGAGAGCTCAGCCATACAGGTCGGCCACTCCATCGTGCGGGCGCTCGAGCAGAGGTTCGACATCGCGGATGTATCGATCAGCGTGGGCGCGAGCATCGGGATCGCGCTGTCACCGGATCACGGCGACAGCGCCAGCAAGCTTCTCCAGCTGGCAGACGTCGCGATGTACACGGCCAAGGCCGATCAGTCAGGCGTCGAGCTCTACGACCCAGGGCGCGACGACCACACGGCGTCCTCGCTGGCGCTCGTCAGCGACCTACGAGAGGCGATCGATCGTGGAGTGATCGAGGTGCACTACCAACCGCAGGTCGATCTGCGAAGCGGTCGTGTGCTGGGGGTGGAGGCGCTCGCGCGCTGGGAGCACCCGCGGCGCGGCTGGGTGGCCCCCGACGAGTTCGTCGCCACCGCTGAGCGGGCCGGCCTCATCAGACCGCTCACGACCCTCGTCCTGGCTCGTGCGCTGGCCCAGTGCGCGGAGTGGCGCGCTGCTGGCCATGATCTGCGGCTGTCCGTGAACCTGTCTGCGCGGAGCCTGCTCCAGGCGACGTTGCCGGAGGACATCGGCGAGCAGCTCCGGGTGGCTCGGGTGCCAGCCAGTGCCCTCTGCCTCGAGCTGACTGAGACCAGCATGCTCGTCGAGCCTCGCCGCACGGTCGACACCCTTCACCGCCTCCGCGACCTGGGCGTGACCATCGCGATCGACGACTTCGGGACGGGCCACTCCTCACTCGGCTACCTGAAGGACCTGCCTGTCGGGGAGATCAAGATCGATCGCTCCTTCGTCAGCGGCATGCGCGAGGACCGCTTCGACGAGGCGATCGTCTGCTCGATCATCGATCTTGCTCGCCACCTGCTCATCCCCGTGGTTGCGGAGGGGATCGAGGACGACCTCACGGCGCAGCACCTGAGCGACGTGGGTTGCGCCTTCGGGCAGGGCTACGCCTTCGCACGCGCTCTGCCTGCGGCTGAGCTCGACTCCTGGCTCAGCGACAAGGACATCGGCGAGCTGAGACCCGCTCAGGCGAGCTGAGGGCCAGGTCCTCTGCTCGGTGCCGGTGCGAGGCGGTGCCGCTAGTGCGGCTCGGCCGGGCCGAAGGTGGCGGCCATGTTTCCGATCACGCTGGAGGCGAGCGCGCGCTTGGGAAGGCCCAGGTCGCGGAGCTGCTGCGTCATCGGATGGACGCTGCCGAGCGTCAGCGAGGCGCCGCCAGGACCGCCGCGGACACCGGTGGTGCGGCTCTCGAAGGGGGTGCGGCGCGTCACACCGTCCAAGTGCGCATAGCCGCTCATCGCCATCGGGCGCGATGGCAGCGGCAGGTGCCGCGCCCGGATGTCGAGCTCGAGCACGAGCGAGCCGTCGTGCTCGAGGCGGCAGTGCGCACGGCGGTCATCGATGGTGAGGTCGATGTCGGCCAGCCACTTGGGGAACCCCCAGATCTCGCGACCTGCCGCGCAGGTGAACTCACCGTCCACCGGCAGCTGGTGGATGTAGGCGCCGGGCGGGCTGCCGCCGTGCGCACCCACCGCGATCGTGAACGCGACCTCGTTGTACGGGCCGAGGTCGTTGTCCACGTACTGAACCAGCGCCAGGATGCAGATCGCCCTGCCGCCTGGCAGGCGCTTCGGCTCGAGACCCGTACCCGCCATGAGGTGCGAGGCCGCGGCGTGGGGCACGAGGAACGTGGCCGCGGCAGATCGCGCGGTGCGGACCTCGACCGGCAGGGCGACCTGCCGGCCGAGGACCTCCACGTGCTCGATCACCGACATCGCCGCTACGGACAGATCGTCTTCAGCTCGAGGTAGTGCTCGAGGCCTTCCTTGCCGAACTCCCGTCCGATGCCAGATGCCTTGAAGCCACCGAACGGAGCGACGAAGTCCATCGTGTACTGGTTGACGCCGAACGTACCCGTCCGCACCCGGCGGGCTACGTCCATGCCCAGATCGGTGTCCGATGTCCAGACCGAGCCGGCGAGGCCGAACTCGCTGTCGTTGGCGATGCGAACGGCATCGTCGACGTCGTCGAAGGGGATGACCGACAGGACCGGACCGAAGATCTCCTCCTGAGCGATGCGCATCGAGTTGTCGACGTCGGCGAAGACGGTGGGCTGCACGTACCAGCCCTTCTCGAAGCCGGCAGGGCGGCCGTTGCCTCCCACCACGAGTCGCGCTCCCTCCTCCTGACCGAGGGCGATGTACTTCTCGACGCGCTCCTGCTGGCGCTCGGCCACAAGCGGGCCGATCTCGGTGGTGGGATCGTCGGGATCGCCGACGGTCATGCCTCGGACCACCGTCGCGAGGGCGTCGACCACGGTCTCGTAGTTGCTGCGTGATGCCAGGATGCGTGTCTGCGCGACGCACGCCTGGCCGTTGTTCATCAGCGAGGCGAACTTGAGGCCCTCCATGGTGTGGGCGAGGTCGGCGTCGTCGAGGATGATGGCAGCGGACTTGCCGCCGAGCTCGAGGCTGACGCGCTTCAGCTGCTCGCCACAGATCGAAGCGATCGTGCGCCCGGCCGCGGTCGATCCGGTGAACGCGATCTTGTCGACGCCACGGTGGCGCACCAGGTGCTCGCCCACCTCGCGACCTGCGGGGATGACGCTGACCACTCCCTTGGGGATGCCGGCCTCCTCGAGCAGCTCGGCCATGAGCATGGCGTCGAGCGGCGTCTCCGGCGACGGCTTTATCACGATGGTCGATCCCGACAGCAGTGCCGGCGCCAGCTTCGACATCGTCACGAACTGAGGCACGTTCCACGGCACGATGGCTCCGACGACGCCGACCCCTTCGCTGCGCACGACGACCGGCGTGCCGAGCATGCCTGTGCGCTCCTCTTCCCACGGGTACTTCTGGGCCTCTGCGATGAAGCTGTTGAGCATCATCCACGGAGCCGGGGACTGGGCGAGCTGGGAGAAGCTGATCGGTGAGCCCATCTCGGTGGTGATCACCTGAGCCATGTCCATCATCCGCGCCGCGTAGAGGTCGCTGAAGCGCTGCACTGCGGCGATGCGCTCCTCGGGCGAGAGGCGCGGCCACTCACCCTCGTCGAACGCCTTGCGAGCAGCCGAGACTGCTCGATCGATGTCGGCCGTGGTGCCCTCGGGCACCCGTCCCACGGGCTCTTCGCTGTGAGGCGAGATGACCTCGATGACGTCGGTGCCGGCGGGGTCGACCCACTCGCCACCGATGTAGAGCTTCTCGTGGACCTGCATGAGGCACTTCTCCTGTGTGAGATGGATCAGATCTGTTCGGTCAGGCTGAGGTCTCGCCGCGGGCCACCTTGGCCGCCCAGGGGTAGTCGGGCTTGCCGCTGGGTGACCGCCTCACGGCATCGACGAGATGGAGCTGGCGGGGCACCTTGTAGCCGGCAACATACTCCCGGCAGTGGGCGTCGAGCGCCGCGAGCGTGGGCGCCTCGCCCGGGCGGGGCTGCACGACTGCGGCGACCGTCTGCCCCCACCGCTCGTCATCCACGCCGACCACGATGGCGTCGAAGACCGCCGGGTGCGCCTTCAGCGCAGCCTCGACCTCCTCGGGGAAGATCTTCTCGCCGCCGGAGTTGATGCACTGCGACCCGCGGCCGAGCAAGGTGATCGTGCCGTCTGCTTCGGCTATCGCCATGTCGCCAGCCAGCGCGTAGCGATCGCCGCTCGGGCCGGTGACGAAGGTCGCGGCCGACTTGGCCGGGTCCTTGTAGTAAGCGACCGGCACGTTGCCGCGGCGCGCGAGGCGGCCGGGTCGATCCGACCCGGGCGGTATCTCGGTCAGGTCGTCGTCCAAGACGACCGAGTCGCGTGCTGCCTGCACGGTGGGCCCGCCACCCTTGTTCTGCGTGTCGCCCTTGGCGACGACCCGCATGCCGTTCGAGCCGGTCTCGGAGGAACCGATCGCATCGATGAGAAGGAGGTTGGGGAAGGCCTCCAGGTACTTGTCCTTCACCGTGGGCGAGAAGATGGCGGCCGTTGAAGCCAGCACGAACAGGGAGGAGAGGTCGAGAGCATCAGGACCGCCGAGCTCATCGAGTGCCTCGATCATCGGACGCGCCATGGCATCGCCAGTGATCGAGATGTTGTTGATGGCCTCCCGCTCGACCACTCGCCACACCTCGTGCGGGTCGAAGCGCCTCAGCATGACGATGAGGTTGCCTTCAAAGGCAAACCGCAGGAAGCCCCACTGCGCCGCACCGTGCATCAGGGGAGGCAGGTTGAGCGAACGAAGTGGCGATTCGACGGAGCTCGCCTTCTTGGCGAGCGTCCACTCGTCGGCCACTCGTTCGTTCGTGTAGGCGTCGATCCCACCGCCGAGAGCGAAGAACACGTCCTCGTGCCGCCACACGACACCCTTCGGCATCCCGGTGGTGCCGCCTGTGTAGAGCACGTAGTGGTCGTCGGCCGAGCGAGGTGCGAAGTCACGTTCGGGGGAGGCAGATGCCACCGCGTCCTCGAACGCCATCGACTCGAGGGCCGTTGTCGCCTGTGTGGCCTCCGCTGCATCGGCTGCGTTGACCGGGTCGCCGTCCTGTTGATCACCGACGTCGATGTGGATCAGGTGCTGCAGCAGGGGGAGCGACGGGCGAACTGCCGCCAGCCTCGGGGCCAGCTCGATGTCGTAGACGACTGCCTTCAGGTCGGCGTTCTCGAAGAGGTACAGCAGCTCGTCGGTGACGTAGCGGTAGTTCACGTTCACCGGGACGGCCCGGATCTTGTAGGCCGCCAGCGCCGCCTCGATCCACTCCACGCTGTTGAGGCCGTACACGCCGATGTGATCACCGGGCCCGATCCCCCGAGCCGAAAGGTGGTGCGCCAAGCGGTTGGCCCGCTCCTCCAGCTGGAGGTAGGTCATGCGCTGGCGGCCGACGACCAGGACCTCTCGGTCGCCGACCGCGTCGACGGTGTGCTCGAAGAGATCGGCGATGTTGTACGCCATGCGGCGACGTTAGGCGCTGATCTGACGGTCCGTCAGATCCGGGGGAGGGGCGCTACGCGCCTGCGTCTGGCTGCTGGGCGGCCGTGCTCCGAGGGGCGGACGCCTTTGCCTTGGTCTGCTTCCTCGGCCGTCGTGCCTGTGGTCCTGGACCTGACGCGCGTGCGGAGGCCGGCTCGTCGATCGCCATCAGGAGCTCAGCCATGGCGTCGTCCACGTGGTCAGCCAGCTCCCACACATCGGGCACCAGCTCGCGGCACGCCATGAAGCCGATGTCGACGTGATCCATGTACGACAGCACCGTGATGTTCAGGCCGGCACCCTCCATCACGGGACCCATCGGCAGGGTGTATGTCAGCTTCGCCCCGGCGTAGTAGAGCGGGAACGGCGGACCCGGCACGTTCGAGATGACGACGTTGTGGATCGGGCGATGGCCGTCAGCCAGGTGCAGGCTCGAGTACAGGCGAGCTGCAAGGGCAAAGGTCGTCGGCGCTGCGTGCTCGGCCCAGTCCTGGAGCAGGTGCGCGCCCAGCGCGTTGTGATCCTCCTTGGCTCCGAGGGTGACGCGGTTGATGGTGCGGAGTCGCTCGATCGGGTCGTCGACGTCGGTCGCCAGAGAGGTGAACATCGCCGAGACCTTGTTGTTCATCTGCCCGTGCTCGTCGTCAGCGCGGACCGAGACGGGGCAGACAGCGATGAGCGGCTCGGGCGGGTTCCCCCCGTGCTTCTCCAGGTAGCGCCGCAAGGTGCCACCCATCAGGCCGAGGACGACGTCGTTGACCGTGCAGCCGACGGCGTTCTTGATCCGCTTGACGTCCGACAGCGAGACCCGCGTGAACGACATGCGTCGGTGGGGGGTAATGGCCGCGTTCCACGGGGTGTGCGGAGCGGTCAGCGGAACAGCACCGACAACAGCCTTCGGGTCACGGTGGCGAGCGACGAGCGTGCCGACCGTGCGCGCCGTCGTGCCGATCAGCGGCAGCAGGCCGATCTGGCGGCGTGCTCGGGAGGCAAGAGCGTGCCCGACCAGCTCGAGGTCGGATGGGATCGGCTCAGGGCTGCGCTCCTCGGGCGGCTCTATCTCGCGGCCCTCCGGGCTCAGGTCGAAGAGGTTGACCATCAGCTCCGCGCCGGACACCCCGTCGACGGCACAGTGGTGCATCTTCGTGATGACCCCGATGTGGTCGTCGGCCAGACCCTCGACCACGTAGAGCTCCCACAGCGGCCTGCTCCTGTCGAGCGGGACGCTGGCGATCTGGCCGGCCAGCTCTGCCAGCTCGCGATGGCCGCCCGGAGCGGGCGCCCCGACCCGCCGGATGTGGTAGTCGAGGTCGAAGTGCGGGTCCTCCACCCAGATCGGGTGGTTCAGCTGGAACGGCACCTGCACCACCCGGCGGCGGAACGGTGGCACGAGGTGGAGCCGCGACGCGATGAAGTCCTTGATCGTCGCGAAGTCGTAGCCACCGGGCATGGTCGACGGGTCGAAGATCGCCGTCATGGCCACGTGCATGTGCATGTTGGGGGTCTCGAAGTAGAGGAAGGATGCGTCCAGCCCAGAGAGTCGCTCCATGCCCTGACGTTAGGCGGCAAAGTGGGCATCACCTGCCTCGGGCCAGGCAGACTTGTCGGATGGGTTGGGTTCTTCTCACACTCGGACTGATCGGCCTGGTCCATGCAGTCAACGCCTTGGCACCTCGAAAGCGGCCGCCAGTCGTGTTCGTGTGGAGCTTCTTCGCCTCCTGGCTGACGATCGAGCTGGTGTGGCATCACCTCCTCTTCGGGATCGCGATCAGCGGTGTGCTCATCGCGGGCGGCGCGCTCGAGGAGACCGCCGGCGTGGCAGGGGCCACCCTCATGGCGATCACCCTGGTCGTGCTCGCCTCGATCGCGTGGACGACCCGGCGCACGGTTGTGTCGATGCGCGGTGCGCTTGCCGAGCTCGATCCCGGCCCCGACGCTCCGCGGTTCCCTCGGTTGCACATCGCCTTCCCGTTCCTGATGGGCCATCGCCGGGGTGTGAAGGTGCGTCGCAACATCACCTTCGCTCGGGTGGGAGGCAAGACGCTCCGACTCGACGTCACCGTGCCAAGCGCCCCCGCACCAGGTGGTGCGGCGCTGCGGCCGGCCCTGATGCAGATCCACGGTGGCGGCTGGGTGATCGGCGACAAGCGGGAGCAGGGGCTGCCGCTGCTGGGGCACATGGCTGCGCAGGGATGGGTCGGCTTCAACGTGAACTACCGCCTCAGCCCGGGCGTGGCCTTCCCCGATCACCTGATCGACCTGAAGCGCGGCTTGGCGTGGATCCGCGAGCACGCTGCCGACTTCGATGTCGACCCCGACTTCATCTGCGTGACCGGCGGCTCCGCTGGCGGCCACCTGGCTGCGCTGATGGCGCTGACCCAGAACGAGTCGCACCTCCAACCCGGCTTCGAGCACGCCGACACGTCGTTGGCGGCTGCTGTGCCCTTCTACGGCGTCTACGACTTCACGCCCGAAGGGGCCTTCGGCGCTGATGCCGACATGTATCGGAAGTTCCTCGAGCCCGTGGTGATGAAGGCCTTCCTCGAAGAGGATCCGCACAAGTTCCGTGATGCGTCGCCGGTCCACCACGTGCACGCCGGCGCTCCTCCGTTCCTCGTCATCCACGGCGACCGCGACACGTTGGCTCCGGTCGAGGACGCACGGGCCTTCGTCGAGCGGCTCCGGGCCGTGTCGGCCCAGCCTGTGGTCTATGCCGAGATGCAGGGCGCGCAACACGCCTTCGAGATCTTCCCCTCCGTCCGCGCCGCCCGGGTGATCGAGGGCGTGGAGCGCTTCCTCACCACGCTGTGGACCTCCAAGATCTGTGAACCCTCCCGGCCGAATGCCGACCGCCAGGTTTCACAGACGTTGGTTGGTCAGCGGCCGTGATCCGCCACGTCGCGGTGTTCAGGTGGCTGGATGGCACCACCTCGGAGCAGGTGGAGGCAGTTCGCGCCGGCCTCGACCGCATGTCGGGCGCGGTGCCATCGATCCGTGCCTACTCCCATGGCCCGGATCGGCGCCTGGGGGAGGGGCGCTGGGACTACGCCGTGGTTGCCGACTTCGACGACGGTGCCGGCTACCAGGAGTACGTCGACCACCCTGAGCACGACGTCGTGCGGCGTGAGCTGCTCTCGCCACTGGTTGCCGAACGAGGCCACGTGCAGATCGACCTGTGAGGAGCGCCGCGGACTAGAACGTGTTCTAGTCTGGTTCGGTGGACTTCGAGGACACCCCCGAGGAGGCAGCCTTCCGGGCGGAGGCTCGGGCCTGGCTCGAGGTCAACGCCATCCCGAAGGGGCATCCGGACGACTTCTCCGCCGGGGTGTGGACGAGCGCCTACGGCGAGGACGTCTATGTGAAGCGCTGTCGCGAGTGGCAGGGGCGCCTGGCCGAGGGCGGCTTCGCCGGCCTCACCTGGCCGCGCGCGTTCGGCGGGCGCGGTGGGCGTCCGATGCACGCCGCCATCTTCAACCAGGAGCAGGCCCACTTCGGGGTGTCGAACGGCGTCTTCGCGATCGCCATCGGTATGGTCGGGCCGACGATCCTCGCGCACGGCACCGACGAGCAGAAGCAACGCTTCCTGCCCGCGATGCTGCGAGGAGACGAGGTCTGGTGCCAGCTGTTCAGCGAGCCCGGTGCCGGATCCGATCTGGCGAGCCTCAGCACCAGGGCGGTGCGCGATGGCGACGAGTGGGTCGTGACCGGGCAGAAGGTGTGGACGTCCGTGGCGGAGCGGGCGGAGTGGGGCATCCTCCTCGCACGCACCGACCCGGATGCGCCCAAGCACAGAGGCATCACCTACTTCCTGCTCGACATGCGGTCGTCTGGCATAGAGATCCGACCCCTGCGGCAGATGACCGGCCACTCGCACTTCAGCGAGGTCTTCCTCGATGAGGTGAGGGTTCCGACCGCCTGCGTGCTCGGAGCCGAGGGAGAGGGCTGGAAGGTCGCCCAGACCACCCTGGCCAGCGAGCGGACTGCCATCGCGGGCGGTTCGGGAGGCGCCGATCCGCCTGGTCTCGTCGAGCTGGCGCGGTCCTTCGGGAAGGCGTCGGATCCGCTGACCCGTCAAGCGCTGGTCGACGCACACATGCGCTCCGAGCTGCTGCGCTTCCTGCGCTACCGGGCCCAGACAGCGCTTTCCCAAGGGCGCGCTCCTGGCGCCGAGACCTCGGTCATGAAGCTCGCCTACGCCCGCTTCATGCAGCAGATGACGGCGGCCGCCATCCACGTGCAAGGCGCCACCGCCATGCTCGACGGGCCTCACCTGCCGAGCGGCGGGGTGTGGACCACGAAGTTCCTCCACGCGCCGTCGCTGCGCATCGCCGGTGGCTCTGATCAGGTGCAGGCCAACATCATCGGTGAGCGCGTGCTGGGCTTGCCGCCCGAGCCCCGGCCCGACAGGGACGTGCCGTTCCGCCAGCTCCACAAGAGCAGTCAGTAGGTTCGCTCCGATGGCAACACCCGCCGAGGTGCTCACCAAGGGCCAGGCCGCCCGTCGCCAGCGAGTGCTGCAGGCGGCCCTCCGGCTGGGGGCAGACGGGGGCTACGAGGCCGTGCAGATGCGCGACGTGGCGGCTACAGCAGAGGTCGCACTGGGCACCATCTACCGCTACTTCCCCTCGAAGGACGCTCTGCTCGCCGCTGCGATGGTCGAGTGGATGGAAGACCTCGAGCGCCGGGTCACACAGAAGGCCCCCAAGGGGGAGACGACAGCGGAGCGGGTCTACGACGTGCTGCGCCGAGCGGTGGCCACCATGGAGCGGCAACCCAAGCTGGCCGAGGCGGTCATCACGGCGCTGACCTCGGATGACCGAGAGGCCGGTGGCGCCTCGGTGGCGACCACGGATGTGATGAAGCGGGTGATGCTGTCCGCCTTTCCCGATGATGTCGATCCCGAGATCGAGGCCGCCATCGCCAAGGTGCTCGGGCACGTGTGGTTCTCGTGCCTCGTGGCGTGGAGCAACGGGGTCGGCGACCTGGTCTGGGTGGCCGAGGAGCTGGAGACCGCCTGTCACCTCCTGTGCGACCACCTGAGCTAGCCCCACCGCAGGCCGTTGGGCCACCTACGCTGACTCGCCATGGATGCGGGCGACGTCTATCGGGCATACGCCCGAGGCGTCCTGGGGTATCTCCGCGGACAGGGGGTCAGTGACCCGGAGGACGTGCTGGGGGAGATCTTCCTCCACGTGTCGAAGTCGCTGCCCCGCTTCGAGGGTGACGAGGACCAGCTGCGGCGCTGGGTGTTCACGCTGGCGCACCATCGGATCATCGACGAACGCCGCAAGCAGGCGCGGCGTCCTCAGATCGTCGACGCCGAACCGCCGGATCGTCCGGCCCCACCGGCGCCGGAGCCCGCTGACCCGGAGCTGGTCGGCGCGCTCAGCCAGCTGACGAGCGAGCAGCGAGAGGTGATCCTGCTCCGGTTCATCGCAGACCTCCCGATCGAGGAGGTGGCCCGTCTGACGAGCCGCTCGGCCGTGGCGGTCAGGGCGCTCCAGCACCGGGCGATGGCGCAGCTGGCACGCACGCTGTCGCCTCAGCGCGACTCCGACGAGGCGAACGGCTGATCGAGGATCAGATGGCTCGGTCGCGCCCTTCCCAGTAGGGGTCGCGCAGCTGCCTCTTGAGCAGCTTGCCCGTGGGCTCTCGGGGGAGCTCGTCGACGAAGTCGATCGACTTGGGCCACTTGAACTTGGCGAGCCGACCAGCCAGGTGCTCCATGATCGACGCCGCAAGGGCATCGCCCCCCACCTCGCCCGGAGCCGGCTCCACCACGGCCTTGATCTGCTCGCCCATGTCGTCGTCGGGCACGCCGAACACGGCCACGTCTCCCACGGCTGGGTGGGCGAGGATCTCTCCCTCGATCTCCGCGGGATAGATGTTGACGCCGCCGGCGATGATCATGTCGCTCTTGCGGTCGCAGAGGAACAGGAAGCCGTCCTCGTTGAGGTAGCCGACGTCGCCGACTGTGAAGAACCCATCGGCGTCGTGGTTGTCGTCAGTCTTGGCGCGGTCGCCCTTGTACTCGAAGTCCTGCCCGCTCATCTTCATCCACACGGTGCCGGGCACGCCGGGCCCGACCGGGTTGCGATCGTCATCGGTGATCTTGAGCTCCGAGATCGGCCACGGTGCCCCGACCGTCCCGGGGTACTTCAGCCAGTCCTCCGGGGTGGCCGTCGTGCCGCCGCCTTCGGTTGCGCCGTAGTACTCCCAGATGACAGGCCCCCACCAGTCGAGCATCTTCTGCTTGACGTCGACGGGGCACGGTGCAGCGGCGTGGATGGCCCAGCGCATGGAGGACACGTCGTAGCGGCGGCGCACGTCCTCTGGGAGCTGCAGCATGCGGTGGAACTGGGTGGGCACCATGTGCGTGTGCGTGACGCGGTAGCGCTCGATCTTCGCGAGCGTCTCCTCCGGGTCCCACTTGTCCATGTACACGACGGTGTGGCCCGAGTGCAGGGCGTTGCCTGCGAAGGTCGTGACGGCCGTGTGGTAGTTGGGCGACGTGCACAGGTGCACGTTGCCGTCACGGTGCGGGATCCCGAACAGGCCGAAGAAGCCGGTGAACAGCTCTGCTGTGTCGTCAGCGCCGAACTCGGAGAGCTTGCGCTTCACGCCCTTCGGCTTGCCGGTCGTGCCGGAGGTGTAGTGCATGGCTGCTCCGGCCGAACGGTTCTCGGGAAGCGAATCCGGGTGCTCGGCGAGGCGGGCCTCGGCATCGCTGAAGCCGGAGATCGAGCCGTGGCCGAGGCAGGCCTCCGTGGGCAGGGCAGCCTGCTCGGCCGCGGGGGCCACGACGGCAGCGAACCGCTCGTGCGCCACGAGTGCCTTGGCCCCCGAGTCGCTGATGATGTAGGCGATCTCTGGCGCTGACAGCCTGTAGTTGATCGGTACGTAGTACCAGCCGGCCTGCAGCGCAGCGAGGTACACCTCGACGGGGAGCACGCCGTTGGGGAGCACCGCAGCCACGCTGTCACCCCGCTCGAGTCCCAGCGCTCTCAGCGCGTGGACGTAGCGGTTGGCCCTCGCCAGGAGGGCTCCCGCCTTGATCTCGGTGCCATCGGGATCGATCACAGCGACGACATCGGGCTCGGCCTGGGCGTAGCGGTAGAAGCCTGACATGCCGGTGGGACCCCCCAAGGTTTCACTTCTGACGGTGCGTCAGAGTAGAACGGGTTCCAGTTCCGCTCCAACCGTCACTGATCAGGGGGATCACATGCGTGCAGCGCTGCTCCGCAACATGGGCGACGACGCCCTCGAGGTGCGAGACGACATCGAGCTGGTCGGCGTGGGTGCCGGCGAGGTCAAGGTCAAGATCGAGGCCACCGGGGTCTGCCACTCGGACCTGTCCTGCATGAACGGCACGATCCCGCAGCCCGCTCCGGCCGTGCTGGGACACGAGGGCGCCGGCATCGTCGCCGAGGTGGGCGAGGGAGTCACCGATGTGAAGGTAGGCGACCACGTCATCATCGCTTGGAGCCCGCCGTGCGGCGAGTGCGCCTTCTGCGGTCCGCGCCACCAGCCGAACCTGTGCTCCAACATCCAGATGGTGATGGGCGGTACCCCGCACTTCCTGCTCGACGGCTCGCCGGTGTTCGGCATGGCCGGGGCCGGCACGTTCGCGGAGGAGATGATCATCCCTCATCAGGGCGTCGTGAAGATCGATGACGACATCCCGCTGGAGATCGGCAGCCTGGTCGGCTGTGGCGTGATGACGGGCGTCGGAGCCGCCATCAACACTGCGAAGGTCACCCCCGGCTCGTCCGTCATCGTCTTCGGCTGCGGTGGCGTCGGGATCTCCTGCATCCAGGGCGCCAAGGTCGCCGGCGCCTCTGTGATCGTGGCCGTCGACCTGAACGATGGGAAGCTGGAGGACGCCAAGCGCTTCGGAGCCACGCACGCCTGCAAGCCCGAGGAGGTCGACAGCCTGAAGGGCAGCCTCACCGGTGGCGACGGCTTCGACTACTCGTTCGAGGCGATCGGCCTGCCCACCACGATGCGCGCCTCCTACGACGCCATCCGGCGCGGCGGCACCGCGTGCATCGTCGGTGTCGGCAAGCTCGACGAGTTCGTGAGCTTCTCGGCCTTCGAGCTGTTCTTCTCCGAGAAGAACCTCGTCGGCTCGTACTACGGCTCGGCCGACGTGCGCACCGACTTCCACAAGCTGCTCGGATACTGGAAGGACGGCTCGCTCGACCTCGACGGCATGATCACCCGCCGCATCAAGCTCGACGAGATCAACGACGCCTTCGCAGCCATGCAGCGCGGCGAGGTCATCCGCCAGGTCATCTCCTTCTGAGCGATGCCCGCCAGCACTGACGGCGCTGAGGTTTTCAGCGCGCCCTTTGTCATCGAGTACCCGTTCAAGAGGACGACCGGCCCGGTCATCGGTGCTTTCCTCACCGGCTTGCGCGAGCGCGTGCTCATCGGCATCAAGGCCTCCAACGGGCAGGTGCTCGTGCCCCCTACAGAGTACGACCCGTACACGGGTGAGGACCTCCACGAGCTGGTCGAGATCGGCCCGGGTGGCGTCGTCGACACCTGGTGCTGGGTACGTGAACCGATGCCGAAGCACCCGCTCCAACACCCCTTCGCGTGGGCGCTCGTGCGACCAGATGGGGCCGGCGTGGGCTTCTTGCAACCCGTCGACGCCGGTTCGATCGACAAGATGGCCACGGGGATGCGCGTGGTGCCGCGCTGGGCGGCCGAGCGCGAGGGCACCATCCACGACCTCGAGTGCTGGGAGCCCGAAGCCTGATGGCCGACCCCGTCCCGCCGACCATCACGCTTCCGCCCAGCCTCGCCGACGTCGAGCAGGTGCGGAGCGTCCGCACACCCGCCGCCCTCGGGTACGAGTTCACTGCCGGCGTCGCCACCACTCGGTTTCTCACCGGCATCACCCAGAAGCGAATCCTCGGTGAGCGCGCGCCCGGCGGGAAGGTCTACGTGCCGTCCCGCGGTGCTGACCCACAGCTGGGTGTTCCGACCACCGAGCAGGTGGAGGTGGCTCAAGTCGGCACGCTCACGAGCTTCTGCGTGGTGAACGTCGCCTTCTACGGCCAGGGCATGGAGATCCCGTACACCTCCGGCCTGATCCTGCTGGACGGGGCAGACCTACCGATCATGCACCTGATCCAGGAGTGCCCGGTCAAGGACGTGCACATCGGGATGCGAGTGGAGGCCGTCTGGGTCGACGACGCCGACATCAAGCCGACACTCGAGAGCATCCGGTACTTCCGCCCCAACGGCGAGCCCGACGTCGAGGTCGTTCAGCCCGGAGCGGGGGTGACCTGGTGAGGGACGTCGCAGTGATCGCCACCGCGCAGATGCCGAGCGTGCGATCAGAGATCCGCCTCAACGAGGTCGAGATGCTGATGCCTGTTCTGCAGGAGGTGCGCGCGAAGGCGGGCCTGTCTCAGACCGAGATCGACTTCACCTGCTCGGGTTCGACCGACTACCTCTCCGGTCAGGCGTTCAGCTTCGTGTCGACGCTCGATGGCGTCGGGCCGTGGCCCCCCATCCAGGAGAGCCACGTCGAGATGGACGGGGCGTGGGCGCTCTACGAGGCGTGGGTGAAGCTCCAGCTCGGGGAGATCGACACAGCCCTCGTCTACTGCTACGGCAAGTCCTCACCCGGACGGCTCCACGAGGTGCTCTCCCGCCAGCTCGACCCCTACAGCGTGGGGCCGCTCTGGCCCGACGCCATCAGCCTGGCGGCCCTCCAAGCGCGCTCCCTGCTCGACAGCGGCCGCGCCTCGGAAGCCGACTTCGCCGAGGTGGTCGCCCGCAGCCGCAGGGCTGCCCTCGGCAACCCGAACGCCCAGCTGGCCTGGGACCGTTCGGTCGACGCCCTGCTCGCGGAGGAGCCGCTGGTGGATCCGCTCCGCAGGCACGACTGCCCACCCATCAGCGACGGGGCGTGCGCCGTGATCCTGGCGGCCGACGACCGCGCCCGGGCCCTGCGGGACCGACCTGCCTGGATTCGCGGCATCGACCATCGCGTCGAGCCGATGGCCCTCGGTGTGCGCGACCTCACGATCTCGGCGTCGACGGCGTTGGCTGGCGACAAGGCTGGAGTTGCCAGCGCCCCGCTCGACGTCGTGGAGCTGCACGCGCCGTTCTCGCCGCAGGAGATCATCCTGCGCGACGCGCTGCGTCTCGCCGACCACCCCAACGTGAACCCGTCAGGTGGGGCGCTGGCCGCCAACCCGTTGATGGTGGCCGGGCTCATCCGCATCAGCGAGGTTGCAGAGCGGATCATGGCTGGTGATGCATCGCGTGGCATGGCCCACGCCACGTCGGGGCCGTGCCTGCAGCAGAACCTCGTGTGCGTCTTGGAAGGGGAGGGCTGATGAAGGAGCGCGTCGCCGTCATCGGCATCGGCCAGACCAAGCACCAGGCGACGCGGGGCGACGTGTCGATGGCTGGTCTGGTGCGCGAGGCGGCCGTGCGAGCGCTGGCCGACGCTCATCTGACCTGGGCCGACATCGACGCTGTCGTGATCGGCAAGGCGCCCGACTTCTTCGAGGGCGTGATGATGCCGGAGCTCTACCTTGCCGATGCTCTCGGGTGTGTCGGCAAGCCGCTGTTCCGCGTGCACACGGCCGGCTCGGTCGGCGGCTCCACGAGCATCGTCGCGGCGCAGCTCGTCGAAGCCGGGATCCACGAGCGGGTGCTCACGGTGGCCTTTGAGAAGCAGTCCGAGAGCGAGGCGATGTGGGCTCTGTCGCTGCCCATGCCGTTCACCCCACCTCTGCATGCGGGGGCCGGTGGGTACTTCGCTCCCCACGTCCGCTCCTACATGGCGCGCTCAGGTGCGCCCGACCACATCGGGATCCTGGTCGCTCTGAAGGACCGCACCAACGCTCTCAAGAATCCCTACGCGCACCTGCATGAGCACGACATCACCTTCGACAGCATCAAGGACTCGATGATGCTGTGGGACCCGATCCGCTACGCGGAGACCTGCCCGAGCTCCGATGGGGCATGCGCGATGGTGCTGGCCAGCGAGTCCGTCGCCGACCGGGCCGACAAGCCGGTGGCGTGGGTGCACGGCACCGCCATGCGATCCGAGCCGACCATGTCGGCCGACCGCGACACCGTGCTGCCACGTGGTGGCTCTGATTGCGCCGCCGACGTCTACGCACAGGCCGGCATCACCGACCCGCGCAACGAGATCGATTGCGTCGAGATGTACGTGCCCTTCTCTTGGTTCGAGCCGATGTGGCTGGAGAACCTGGGCTTCGCCGGCCCGGGTGAGGGCTGGAAGCTGGTCGAGGCCGGCGTGACCCAGCTCGACGGCGACCTGCCGGTCAACATGTCCGGCGGGGTGCTGTCCTCCAACCCGATCGGAGCGTCAGGGATGTTGCGCTTCGCGGAGGCCGCGATGCAGGTGAGGGGCATGGCCGGTGAGCATCAGGTCGAGGGCGCCAGAAGAGCTCTGGGTCACGCCTACGGCGGAGGGTCGCAGTTCTTCGCGATGTGGATCGTCAGTGCGGACAAGCCGTGAGGCGCATCCCGTGAGCGGTCGTCTGGGGGGCAAGGTCGCGATCATCACCGGAGCCGCCCGCGGGCAAGGCGAAGCCGAGGCCCGCCGGTTCGTCGCTGAGGGCGCCAAGGTGCTGCTCACCGACGTGCTCGACGCAGAGGGCCAGGCGGTGGCCGCGTCGCTCGGCGGAGCCGCCGCCTACCGGCACCTCGACGTCACCTCTGAGGAGGAGTGGGTGCTCGCCGTGGCTGATGCCGAGGAGCGCTTCGGCCCCGTGTCAGTGCTGGTGAACAACGCCGGCATCCTCGACTTCGCGCCGATCCACCGTCAGGACGTCGCTCGCTTTCGTGCCGTCGTCGAGGTGAACTTGGTCGGGCCACTGATCGGGATGAAGTCCGTGGCGCCATCCATGAAGCGGGCAGGCGGCGGCTCGATCATCAACGTCTCATCCAACGCCGGGATCGTGGGCCTCCCGTCGGCCGGCGCCTACGTCTCGAGCAAGTGGGGTCTGCGGGGCCTGTCCAAGACGGCGGCTCTCGACCTCGGAGCCATCGGCGTGCGCGTCAACTCCGTTCACCCCGGTGGCATCAACACGCCGATGGTCGCCTTCGGTGGCGACCCTGACGACGCGCCGTGGGCCAAGGCGCTGCCGATACCGAGGATGGGTCGCCCTGACGAGGTGGCAAACGTGGTGACGTTCCTCGCATCCGACGAGGCCAGCTACGTCACCGGCGCAGAGTGGTCGGTCGACGGCGGAGCCACTGCGGGCGACCGGGGCATCTTCGGTCAGTAGACCTGCGGCTCGGCCAGCTTGAGCCGGTCGAAGGCATCGGCTGGCACCTCACCCGCCGCGACGACGACCATCCGGACGGTCATCCCCTCTTGGACCGCGTCGACGGCCGCCAAGCGGTTGCGGAGCGACGTCGCCCCGGCCTCGTCACCCCCCGGCAGGAAGACCCGCACTGTCGACACCGACGCCAGGAGGCGGTCGGTCTCGCGCATCACGACACGCACCCGGGCCGCCAGCTCGTTGGCGTCCCAGCCGTGGGCGCCGTCGCTCGGAAGCTCTATGGAGACAAGCGCATCGCCCGGCTGCGCCGCGTTGAGCGCCTCGTAGAACGCCTGTGCGTCGGTGGGGCTGGTCGGGGCCGGGCCAGCGGCCTCACGAGCGGGTCGCGTGCGCCGGTCCTCCTCGGTGACCCGCTTCTGGGCGTCGACGTTGAGCCGTGACACCACTCTCTCCAGCTCGGTCAGGTCGGGCTTGAACACGACGAGCGGGCGCACGGGGTACTGCTTCACGATGGCTTCGTCGGCGTTCTGGGAGAAGATGATCGCGGTCGCACCCACATCGATCGCGCTGGTGATGACGTCGAAGTCGGTGTTGAAGCCGAGCGACAGGTCGACGATCACCACGTCGGGGCGTGCCATCTCGACCAGGGCGACGGAATCGGCCGTGTTGGTGCCCACCCCCACGACCTCGTGACCGAGCTCGTTCAGCATCGCCTCCATCATGGACGTGAAAAGCTGGTCGTCGTCACACAGCACGAACCGCATCAGATCCGCCTCGCCACGTGCATCTTCTAGCGCGTCAGGTGCCGCCGTGCTTGGCGCTTGCCGTGGCCTTGGCCGGCGCCTCCTCGGCGCGATCCGGCCACCACGGCGGAGGGAAGACAGTGCGGTCGTCGCCCACGGGCTCCGCATAGAACTGTGCAGCCCACTTGCGGAACTTCATGAAGGGCCCGTCGTTGTCCGCCAGGGCTGGGCGCACGAGGTGAGCCTTGTGCTCCCAGATCGGCTTGTCCTCGAGCACCTGCTTGTCCACCTCGCGCACGAAGGCGTTGCCGACGTTGCGCGTCGTTGCCTCGTCACCCATCGTCTTGAACCGGAAGTTGAAGCGGATGATGCACTGGTCGCGCGTGATGGGCGTCGTGACCGCCAGGTTGAGCGTGTCGACGATGCCGCTGAACTCGACGATCGAGATGCCCGGACCCACCATCCTGGAGTCGATCCGTCCCTCCATCACGCCGCGCGGCGTCGGGAACTTCTGACTGGAGCGCATCTGGGAGAAGGGGAACGTGTCGGTGTCGTAGCTCTCCATCTCCGGCACCTCAGCGGTGTTGTGCACGTAGCGGAAGTGGGCGGAGTCGACGCCGTTCTCGGCCATCTCCTGCCAGGCTGCGTCGACCACGTGCTCGGTGCGGATCACGGTCGACCACTCCGGGTCGCCGTTGAACTCAGGCACCTCGGGCACCTCCCACATGGGCTCGACCTCGGCCTCTGGGTGGTACCAGACCATGGAGGCGCCGTTGCGCTCGACCACCGGGAACGTGCGCAGAGAGCCCTTGCGATTGGTCCGCTCGGAGTAGGGGATGTCGGTGTTGGCGCCTTCGGCGTCGAAGGTCCACCCGTGGAACGGACAGCGGATCTCGCAGCCTTCGACCGTGCCGCCGTGGCCCAGGTGAGCGCCGAGGTGAGGGCAGAAGGCGTCCTGCACGTGGAGTGCGCCCTCGTCGTCACGCCAAGCCACCAGGTGGCGATCGAAGTAGTAGATGGCCCGCGCCTGGCCGGTCGGGAAGTCCTCCGGGTAGCCCACGCAGAACCAGCCGAAGGGCACCGGGAAGGGGAAGCGCTCGACGGACATGGCTCAGCCCTCCAGCTTGAAGACGCGAAGCGCGGTCTCGCGCAGGAACTTGGGCCACACGTCGTCCTTGAAGGGCACGTGCGGCAGCTCGCTGAAGATCCGCTGCAGCGAAAGGCCCATGGGGAAGTAGCCCGCGTACATGATCTTGTCGGCGCCCCGAGTGTTGGCGTAGTCGATGATCGTCTGGGGGTAGTAGCGGGGAGCGAATGCGGATGTCGAGTAGTAGAGGTTGGGCCACTTGAGCATCAGCTTGACCGCGAGGGCGTCCCACGGCTCGGCGCCATGGCGCATCACGATCTTCAGCTCGGGGAAGAACCAGCACACCTCGTCGAGCAGCTCGGTCTTCTGGCAGAGCATCGGAACCCGTGGACCGGGCACCCCGGTCGTGATGCAGATCGGGATGTCGAGCTCGACGCACTTGGCGTAGAGCGGGTAGTAGCGCTTGTCGTTGATCGGCACCTGCGGGTTGGTGCCCGCCGGGAACGTCGAGGCGGCCTTGATCCCGAGCTCCTCGTAGGCGCGCACGAGGTCGCGCACACCCTCCATGCCGAGGTTGGGGTTGACCTCGTAGGAGGCGAAGAAGCGATCGGGGTGCTCCTGGATCGCCCGAGTGGAGATCGAGCGGTCTCGACCGATGCCCACCATCGCCCGCTCGATGCCGAAGTGGTCCATCTCACCGAGCACGACGGCCACCGGGTCGGCCTCCGGGTCGACGTCGGCCGGAACCTCCTTGAACATGTACTCGACGGGGAAGTCCATCTCCTTGGACTCGTCGTCCATGAGGCCCGCCCGCAGGAAGCCGTACCAGCCCTTCTTGGAGCCCTCGGGGATGCCGAGCATCAGGTCGATCACGCCGACGTCGGCGGGGAATGTCATGGTCGCCAGACTAGAACACGTTCTATTTCCAGGCGAGCCAGCGGGCCTGGCCAGGGCACTAGGGTCCGCCGGCATGGACCTGGGACTGATCATCGGGTACTGGCCGTCGTCCGGCCCGCCGCCCGACGCCGCCGAGCAGATCGCCACCGCAGAGCGGCTCGGCTTCAAGAGCGTGTGGATGTCGGAGGCCTATGGCTCCGACTGCTTCACGCCGCTGGCCTGGTGGGGGAGCGCGACCGAGCGAGTGCAGCTCGGCACCGCGATCACACAGATCTCGGCTCGGACGCCCGCGTCCACCGCGATGACGGCGATCACGCTCGACCACCTGACCGGAGGGCGCTTCATCCTCGGCCTCGGTGTCAGCGGTCCTCAGGTCGTGGAGGGCTGGTACTCGCAGCCGTACGCCAAGCCGCTCGCGCGCACACGGGAGTACGTCGACATCGTGCGGGCGATCGTGGCTCGCGACAAGCCGGTCGAGTACGTCGGCGAGCACTACCAGATGCCACTCGTGGGTGGCACGGGCCTGGGCAAGCCGCTCAAGTCGATCGTGCGCCCGCTGCGAACCGACATCCCGATCTACCTAGGCGCTGAAGGACCGAAGAACGTGGCGCTGGCTGCGGAGATCGCCGACGGTTGGCTGCCGATGTTCTTCTCTCCCAAGGCCGACCGGTTCTACCGAGACGCTCTGGCTGAGGGCTTCGGCCGGCCCGGCGCCCGCCGCACCGCTGACGACTTCGAGGTGGCGTGCGTCGTTCCGACGATCGTCGGTGACGACATCGAGGCCTGTGCCGATCTGCTGCGCCCCACTCTGGCGCTGTACGTCGGCGGCATGGGTGCCAAGGATCGCAACTTCCACAAGGACGTCTTCGCCCGCCTCGGTTACGAGGCCGAGTGCGAGAAGATCCAGGAGGCCTACCTGGCGGGTCGCAAGGACGAGGCGGCGGGCTACGTGCCCACGTCGATGGTCGAGGACGTCTACCTCGTCGGCCCGCGCGACAAGGTCCGTGACGACCTCGAGGCGTGGCGTGAGAGCTGCGTCACGACGATCCTCGTGAGCGGCCCCTCGTTCCTCCTGGAAGAGATCAACGAGCTAGTCCGAGGCTGACCAACCAACCAACCAACCAACGTCTGTGAACCGCCACGTCCGCCATGCGGCCACGGGCGTTCACAGACGTCGTCAGGCTGGGGTCCAGGGCTGGCGCAGGCCACGCACCCAGGTGAGCACCTCGCGGCGCGTCATCGGTCCGCGCGCTTGCCACGGCTGCACGGCGCCCTCGACGTGGAGCGCGGCCATCTCGGCGCGTGCGGCGGAGAGGTCGTCCGCATCCACGGCACACCGCACAGCCTCAGGATCGACACCGAAGAGCCGGGCCGCGTTGAGCCCGAAGACCTTGGCCTTGAGCTCGGGAGTCAGTGCGGGGTAGCCGAATCGCTCTTGGAGCTCGGCGGAGATCTCGAAGGCGCGGAAGGCGACGATCTGCGGCTGGGGCGAGCCGTACCAGACGGCGTCGGTGCCCCAGAGCACGTTGTCAACGCCGACGCGGGTCAGCAGCTTGCCGAGCATGTGCGCCGCTTCGGTCGGGTTCGAGAGCGTCTCACGCCAGGTGGTGCCGAGCTCCGCGTAGACGTTGGCGTTGGGCGGGATGCCATGGTCGTCGAGCGCCTTCACGAGGCTGTTCACGCCGCGCGCCGCGTTGGCCGGGTCGTAGGCCGTCTCCGTCGTCTGGATCTCGTAGGCCCCGTGGTAGATGACGAAGTCCATGTCGGGGAACTGCTTGGCCACCGCCACGACGTCTGCGGGGCCGTTGTGGCTGCGGTCGAACTCGAGCAGCGGAAGGCCCTTGTGCGCGCACACGATCCGCACGCCGAGATCCCGCGCCTTCTCGACGACCGGCAACCCGATGGCCGGATCGTCCAGGGCGTAGCCGCGGCCGCCGGGGCCCCAGGCCGTGTACACCTTGAAGGCGGCCACGTCCCCTGTGTCGGCGGTTGCCTCCATCTCGTCGAGCCGCATGGTCAGGTCACCGAAGTTCGGGGCGATCACGTCGTGGAGCAGCAACCGCGGAGCGCCGCCGGATGCAACGGCCTTGGCGAGGCGCTTGGTCTCCAGCTTCTCGGCCCACGGGACAGGGGCGTCGAGCGGTCCCGAGTTGGGGACGTCGGAGAGCAGAGCGATCGTCGTGTCGCTGGCCAGGAACATGTCGTGCAGGTAGGCAGTGCGGTCGACGCAGCGGAACGGGTCGGCCTCCGAGCAGCCGGCGGGCACGAGACCCCGGATCATGTCGGCGATGCGCTGCGCGTTCTCACGCCACGGGCCGTCGGGCACCACATGGTGGGTGTGCACGTCGAAGATCAGCTCCCCAGTGCTCGCCAGGGCTTGCTCGCAGGCCGCAATGTCCTCCGGCTCCGGCACCGTGAAGCTGCCTCCGGGCGCTGTGCTCGTGCTGCCGTCGAGAGTGGACGACGATGCCGCATCGCCGCCATCGCCGGAGCAGGCGGCGAAGTTGAAGGTGGCCAGCACGGCGGCGAGTCCGCCGCTGGTCTGCAGGAAGCGCCTCCTGTCGACACCGAGGCGATCGGCCGCCAGCGCCACCCGATCGAGGGCGGCTCTCTCCACTGCGAGGTCACGTCTGCTGGGGGCCGGCGGCAGGAACTCGCCGTTCGAGGCTGATCCGGGGTGGAGCGGTAGGACCGGGCTCCGGTCCGCCTGCTGGACCAGCCGGCGCCGCCACGCACTCACCAGCGAAGCCTAAGCGTCTGTGAACTGCCGCGTCCGCCATGCGGCCGCCAGGGTTCACAGACGTTGATTGGCTGGCTGGATCGGGCGGATTGTCCTTGTTGAGGCAAGTTCGGCTGCGCGGAAGAGCGCGATCTTGCACTAGATGCAGTCCGGCAACCCGGCCGCGCGTCTAGTTTCCGACGCGGAGAGGGGCGGACGATGCGCGGGTCACGCGGCGATCTCGAGAGACGATGAGCGCCTCCGGACTCGTGACGATCCTCTTCACGGACCTCGTCGGCTCGACCGATCTCACGAGCCAGCTCGGTGATGTGGTGGCCGACGAGCTGCGGCACCACCACTTCGACGATCTCCGAGGCGCCATCACGGCCACGGGTGGGACAGAGGTGAAGACGATCGGCGACGCCATCATGGTGTCCTACCCGTCGGCCGCCGACGCGCTGACGGGCGCTGTCGCGATGCAGCGGTCGGTGGAACGGCGGAACCGACGATTGGAGCATCCTCCGCTCGCCATGCGCATCGGCGTCAGCGCTGGCGACGCAGCGTTCGAGGACGGTGACTGGTTCGGCACCCCGGTCATCGAAGCCTCACGTCTGTGCGCAGCCGCAGAGGGCGGCCAGATCCTCGTCAGCGACCTCGTGCGCGCTCTGGCCGGCTCTCGCAGCGACGTCGAGCTGACTCGGCTGGGAGAGCGCGAGCTGAAGGGGTTGCCCGAACCCATCGCCATATGCGAGGTGGGTTGGACGGCGGAGGCGGAGTCCGACGAGCCGCGAGTTCCGCTTCCCGGCTTCGTCGAGACCGCACCCACCTTCCCCTTCGCGGGTCGGGTCGTGGAACGCGAGACCCTGATCACCGCGTGGAAGCAGGCAGCGGCCGGCACGCGGCGCGTCGTCCTCGTGTCAGGGGAGCCGGGCGTGGGTAAGACGCGGCTCGTCACCGAGCTCGTCAAGACCGCCCACGAGCAGGGCGCCCTGCTCCTCTGGGGGCGCTGCGCCGAGGAGCTCGACGCGCCCTACCAGCCCTTCGCGGAGGCGCTTCGCCACTACGTGCACTCCGTGCCGTCGGAGCGACTGCGCGGCGAGCTGGGGCCCCTTGGGGGAGAGATGACACGGCTCATCCCCGACCTCACACACCTCGTGCCCGATCTGGCAGAGCCGATCCACACCGAAGCCGAGACCGAGCGTCACCGGCTGTTCGAGGCGGTGAGCGACCTGCTGGAGGCCGTGAGCGCCACCATGCCGATCGTCTTGGTGCTCGACGACGTGCACTGGGCGGACAAGCCCTCGCTGCTGTTGCTGCGGCATGTGCTTCGTCGCCCAGCCGCGATGCCCCTGCTGATCCTGGCGACGTACCGCGACACGGATCTTGATCGCACGCACCCGCTGTCTGAGGTGCTCGCCGACCTGCGTCGCGAGCCGGGCGTTGAGCGACTCGACCTGCAAGGTCTGGACTCCGACGAGGTCACCGCCTTCATGGAGCACGCCGCGGGCCACGCGCTCGAACCGTCCGGCCTGGAGCTGGCGGCAGCGGTCCACCAGGAGACCCAGGGCAACCCGTTCTTCATAGGCGAGATGCTCCTGCACCTCGCCGAGTCCGGCCTGATCGTGCACCGCGAGGGGCGCTGGGAGAGCGACTTCACCCTCGCCGAGGTCGGCATCCCCGAGGGCATCCGGGAGGTGGTCGGCCGGCGGCTGTCCCGACTCTCCGACACTGCCAACGTTGCGCTGTCCATCGGAGCGGTGATCGGCCCGGAGTTCGACGCCGACCTGATCGCTGTGCTGGCGGATCAGCCGCGCGACGACATCCTCGATGCGCTGGACGCAGCGGCCCGAGCCTCGATCGTGCGTGAGGTGGCCGGGACGTTCGGCCGCTACGCCTTTGCTCACGCGCTGGTCCGGTCCACCCTCTACGAGGAGCTCAGCACCAACCGCAGAGTCCGGATGCACGCCAAGGTGGCCGAGGCGATCGAGGCGCGGTACGCCACCGATCTCGATGCTCACCTCGATGCCCTCTCGCACCACTTCGGCGAAGGTGCGCTGGCCGGCGACCCGGCCAAGGCCGTCGAGTACGCGCGGCGAGCAGCGAGGAAGGCGGTGGACGACCTCGCCTTCGAGGCGGCGGCACGTCATCTCGACCGAGCGCTCAGCGCGCTCGAGCTGGCGGCGACCGCCGATGCGGCTCTGCGCTTCGACGTTCTGCTGGATCTCGGCAACGCGCTGCGCGCCGCTTCCGACGCACGTCACCGCGACGTCACGTTCGAGGCCGCCGCCGTGGCCCGCAGCATGGGCGACCACGAGCGGTTGGCGATCGCGGCCGTGTCGATGACGTCGGTCATGAGCAGTCGGGGCGGTGTCCTGGACCCCGAGGTGATCGGCCTGCTGGAGGAGGCCCTCGCAGGGATCGGGGAGGAACCCTCGGGGCTGCGGGCGCAGCTGATGTCGAGCCTCGCGGTCGAGCTCTTCTGGGGCCCGGAAAAGTCCCGGCAGCAGTCGCTGAGCCGAGAGGCACTCGCCATGGCTCGGAAGACCGGAGACGCCGGCGCACTCAAGGCTGCGCTCCTCACCGCCTACGCGCGGGTGGACGGTTCCACCCCGTTCCTCCAGTCGCAGCAGGCGCTAAACCTTGAGGCCATCGAGCTCGTGGCCGACGACCCCGCCGCCAGCGTCTACGCGCTTCGGGGCGGCTTGGCCTTCGCGGCCGCGCTCGGCCAGCGTGCGGAGATGGAGGCGCACCTGGCCGCCCTCCTCGCCACCGCGGAGGGCCTGCGCCAACCGCGATACCTGTTCCTCGCCAGCGCCGACGAGGCCACTGTGAACGCGTTTCTGGGCCGCCTCGATGCCGCCGAGAGCCAGATCCTGTCGGCCATGACGACGGCCCTGTCGCACGGCGTCCCGGACGACCTGGTCATGGGGCCGGTGGGCGCCATCCTCTACATGGTGCGCCGAGCCCAAGGACGTGTGGGCGAGCTGGTGCCCGCCATCGAGGACCTGGTGCGCACCCAGCCCGGTGCGCCCGTGTGGCGGGTGGCGCTGGCCGGTGCCCTGAGCGAGAGTGGCCAGGCCGAGTTGGCGGTGGAGCACACGCACTTCCTGGCAGATGATGGGTGCGCCAACGTCCCGCCCGACGTCGAGTACCCCGTGACGCTCTGTGGGTTGGCGCGTCTCAGTCGCACCGTGCCCCTCGACGAGCAGGCCATGCAGCACGTCTACGACCACCTGTTGCCGTTCGCGGGCACCTACAACTGGAGCGGCACCAGCATCACCGACGCCAACGACCACGGTCTCGCCGTCCTCTCGGCCCGCATGGGCGACTTCGCGGCGTCCGACGCGCACTTCGCAGCGGCGCTGGCACTAGCCGAGCGCGCCGGAGCCATGCCCTACCTCGCCACCGGGCACCTCGACTGGGCGCGCCTGCTGGCGGAGCGCGGCGATCACGCTCGCGCCGCGGAGCACGCTCGTGCCGCCCTCGCGATCGGGGAGGAGCTCGGGATGGACGGCCCTCACGGGGTCGTGCCCATCGCCGGCGCCCTCCTGCAAGATCTGTGAACCGCCACGTCCGCCATGCGGCCACCGGGGTTCACAGATCTTGGAAGTCCTCGGGTGGGGGGCAGGCGCAGACCAGGTTGCGGTCGCCGTAGCCGCCATCGATGCGGCTGACGGGAGGCCAGTACTTCCCGTCACGCAGCGACGGGAGCGGGTAGGCGGCCTGCTCCCTCGTGTAGCCGCGCTGCCAGTCGGATGCCAGCAGGTCCTCGGCGGTGTGAGGCGCATGGGCCAAAGGGCTCGCGTCGTGTGTCGTCTCACCGCGCTCGATCTGCGCGATCTCCTGGCGGATGGCGAGCATGGCATCGACGAAGCGATCGAGCTCGGCCAGCGACTCCGACTCGGTCGGCTCGACCATCAGCGTGCCTGCGACGGGGAAGCTCATCGTCGGCGCGTGGAAGCCGTGGTCGATGAGTCGCTTGGCGACATCGTCGACGGTGACGCCCGTCGTCCTCGTTATCTCGCGCAGGTCGAGGATGCACTCGTGGGCCACGCGGTCGTGGTCGCCCGTGTAGAGGATCGGGTACGCGGGGGAGAGGCGGGCGGCCACGTAGTTGGCGTTGAGCACGGCCACCTCCGTCGCCCTTCGCAGGCCGTCTGGCCCCATCAGCGCGATGTAGGCCCATGAGATGGGCAGGATCGATGCCGAGCCCCATGGCGCGCCGGAGATGGGCCCGGGGCCAGTGGCCGGACCCGCCTCGCCGACGAGTGGATGGTTCGGCAGGAACGGAGCCAGGTGCGCCCGCGCCGCCACCGGACCCACCCCAGGGCCGCCGCCGCCATGAGGGATGCAGAAGGTCTTGTGGAGGTTGAGGTGGCTCACGTCGCCGCCGAACCACCCGGGCCTGGCGACACCCACGAGGGCGTTGAGGTTGGCGCCATCGACGTAGACCTGGCCGCCGTGGCTGTGGACCAGCTCGCAGATCTCGGTGATGCGCTCCTCGAACACGCCATGGGTGGACGGGTAGGTGACCATCAGCGCGGCGAGGTCCGCACTGTGCTGCGTGACCTTCGCCTCGAGGTCACCCACGTCGACGTTGCCGCCTTCATCGCACGCAACGACCACGACCTTCATTCCCGCCATCACTGCCGAGGCCGCGTTGGTGCCGTGCGCGCTGGAGGGGATGAGGCAGACATCGCGCTGGGCCTGACCCCGTGCGGCGTGGTACTTGGCAATGGCCAGCAGTCCGGCGAGCTCACCTTGCGAGCCGGCGTTGGGCTGCAGCGACACCGCGTCGTACCCGGTGATCTCGGCGAGCCAAGCCTCCAGAGAGCGGATCAGCTCGCGATACCCCTCGGCCTGATCCAGCGGCGCAAACGGGTGCAGCGACGCGAACTCGGGCCAGGTGACGGCTGCCATCTCGGTGGTTGCGTTCAGCTTCATCGTGCAGCTGCCGAGCGGGATCATCGAGCGATCGAGAGCTATGTCCTTGTCCGCCAGCGACCGGAGGTAGCGCAGCATCTCTGTCTCGGATCGATGAGCGGCGAAGACCGGGTGGGTGAGGAACGGGCTGGTGCGACGCAAGGCCGGTGGAAGTGCGGTGGAGCCGCCAGCGCCCAGCGTGGCCCCGAACGTGTCAGCCACGCGCACGAGCACGTCGTCGTCGGTGGTCTCGTCCAGCGCGATCCCGACGGTGTCGGCGTCGATGCGACGCAGGTTGACCCGATGCTCCAGCGCCTCGGCGACCACCGCGTCGGCCCGACCCGGCACGCGGGCGGCGAGCGTGTCGAAGAAGGCGTCGTGCACCACCTCAACCCCGGCTGCGTGCAGGGCGTGGGCGAGACGGGCTGTCTCACCGTGCACGCGCTCGGCGATGGCCACGAGGCCCTCCGGGCCGTGGTACACGGCGTACATCGACGCCATCACTGCGAGCAGGACCTGCGCGGTGCAGATGTTCGAGGTGGCCTTCTCACGACGGATGTGCTGCTCGCGCGTCTGCAGGGCCAACCGGTGAGCGGGCCGGCCCGCCGCGTCGACCGACACGCCGACCAGGCGCCCGGGCATCGAGCGGCGCAGGTCGTCGCGAGTGGCAAGGAACCCGGCGTGCGGCCCGCCGTATCCCATCGGCACGCCGAAGCGCTGCGAGGACCCGACCACGACGTCGGCTCCCTGCTCACCGGGCGGCACGAGCACGGTGCAGGCGAGGAGGTCGGTGGCCACGGCTACCAGTCCGCCCGCAGCATGCACGGCGGCGATGGTGGGGGAGAGGTCGCGCACCACACCGGTGGTGCCGGGGTGTTGGATCAGCGCCCCGAACACCGCAGACGGATCGAGCTCGGAGAGGTCGCCTACCACGATGTCGATGCCGATCGGCTCGGCACGCGTGGCCACGACGGCGATCGTCTGCGGGTGGGTCTCAGCGTCGACGAAGAACGCCTGGCTGGCGTGCTTCGTCGAGCGGCGGATCAGGGTCATCGCCTCCGCCGCCGCTGTCGACTCGTCGAGCATCGAGGCGTTGGCGATGTCGGTACCGGTCAGGTCCGTGACCATCGTCTGGAAGTTGAGGAGCGCCTCGAGCCGACCCTGGCTGATCTCGGGCTGATATGGGGTGTAGGCGGTGTACCAGGCCGGGTTCTCCAGCACGTTGCGCAGGATCACCCCTGGGGTGTGCGTGCCGTGGTAGCCGGCTCCGATCAACGAGGTGACGACCTCGTTGCGACTCGCCAGGGTGCGCAGCAGGGCGAGCACCTCGGGCTCGGACCGAGCGTGGGGGAGCGCGAGCGGCTGATCCGTGCGGATCGACTTCGGAACCGACTGCTCGATCAGCTCGTCCATCGTGGCGACGCCGAGGACCGCGAGCATGGTCTCGATGTCGTGAGGTCGGGGCCCAACGTGGCGGTCGGCGAAGGTGGTGGCGGCGGGGCGCTCGGTCACTGTCGGCTCCAGGGTGCTGCGGTCGGGAGGATGACCCCCGCTGTCACCCTTGGGCTCCAGCGTTGCCTCCCCCGATCGGTCCTTGAGCCTGAGAGGTTCCGGGGCGGTTGCACCTTCGGCGCCCGGTCACCGCCTCCGAGGAGCCAGCGCCGGGACTCTCCCAAACGGGTTCGTCAGCTGGACCCACCCTAGTGGGCGATCGCGGCCTGGCCGCCCATCCCGGTGGTTGTGAACACTCAGCCTGGGGAAAGCCTCGCAGATGCCCACTGCCACAGCGGAGCGGCGTCCGTCGACCGTGCCCGCGCCCCGGTCGGTGCCCCAGCGCTGGCACTCGCTGGACGTGCTGAAGGGCTTGGCGCTGTGGGCAGTGCTCGCGCACCACTTCCACGACTGGACCGCTGGCGATGTGCGCGGGCGGTTCGTCGGGTTCGACGGCTTCGCTGTCACCGACCTCGCCCCGCCGATGTTCGCACTTGCGCTCGGCGCAGCAGCGGCGGTGGTCGGAGGACAGGTGGAGAGCTGGCTGGGCCTGCGGCGACCCACCTGGCACTGGGCCCAGATCTTCCTCGTGGGCGTGCTCCTAGACCTCGCGATCGACGGCAAGCTGGCCTGGCGAGGCGTGCTTCCCACCCTGGCCGTCCTCGGGCTGTCCGTCACCCTGGCGACCGCGGCCGGCCTGCGCCACCCTGCTGCTTGGTGGGCGATCGCGGGGGCCTGTGCAGTGCTGGCCGTTCCCGCCGCGGCACTGGCGGGGGAGGAGCCTCTCGGGATCCTCCTGGGCGGCCCCTTCGCGCTGCCCGTGTACGGAGTCTTCGCTGCTGCTGGTGCCGCGGTCGCCACACATGCCCGAGGGCGGAGCGAGGGGGACCTCCCGCTCGTGCGATCCGCCGCCGTCGTCTTGGTCGTGGGGCTGCTCGCTGCAGCCATCGGCGGGGACGCACTGGCACCACATGGCCTGTGGCCGCCCGACCGCTACCCGGGTGACCTGGCCTTCACGCTCTGGGGGCTCGTTGCCTCCCTCCTCGTCTGGGCGGCCGCTCGCCGCTTCCTCGGACCGCAGGCCGACCTCGGGAGAGCGGTCGCCCGGGCTGGCCAGCGCACCCTGGTCGTGTTCGCGTCGCACTTCGTGGTGGCAGTGGCCCTCCGCGCCGGCGGGTGGAGCGGTGAGCTCGACACCCACCGGTGGGGCATCGTCATCTGGGGTGCCGTCTTCGCTGCATGCGCGGCAACCACGATGCGTCTACGGAGGCGGTCGCCGGCCTAATATCGTCACGTGACGGAATCAGGAGCGGGCCACCGGTGCCGGTGGTGCGGTCGTGGCTTCGAGGTCCGGCCAGGTCCGGGCCGTCCGAAGCTGTTCTGCAAGGCCAGCTGCCGCCAGGCCGACTACGTCGCACGCCAGCGCAGCATGGAGCTGGGCATCAGCGAGTCCGAGCTGGTCGTTGCGCGACAGGCATTGGACGACCTGCGCGACCGCCTCTACGTCCTCGAGGCCGCCCTGGAGGACGTAGAGCGGGACCTGGCGGTGGCCGACGGGGAGCAGGACCTGCGAGACGCGCTCCACTGGCTCCTCGCCGCGGCTCGCCCGCTCCGTGGCCAGATCCTTACTTGACGTAACGTGCATTATCGGCGGTGAGGCGGACCACGTCCGCCTGGTTCCATGCCAGGTCATAGCATCGGCCTGACATCACCGAGGAGGACCTGCCGTGATCCGTCCCACCGAGCCTCACAAGTTCCCGGAGTTCTCGTCGCCCGAGGAGCAGCGCACGCACATCAAGCAGCGCATGGCCGCCGCCTTCCGCCTGTTCGACCGGTTCGGCTTCAACGAGGGCGTGGCCGGGCACCTGACCGCTCGAGATCCCGAGCGCCCCGACTGCTTCTGGGTCAACCCCTTCGGGCTCTCCTTCGGCCTCATCCGTGCATCGGACATGATCCTCGTGAACCACAATGGCCAGGTCGTCGAGGGCGACTGGCCGGTCAACGTGGCCGCCTTCGCAATCCACTCGCAGGTCCACGCGGCTCGGCCCGACGTGCAGGCGGCGGCCCACACCCACAGCCGATACGGCCGCGCGTGGTCGACCCTTGGGCGCCTTCTCGACCCGATCACGCAGGATGCCTGCGCCTTCTACGAGGACCACGGCCTCTTCGACGACTACACGGGCGTGGTCATCGACATCGAGGAGGGCAAGCGCATCGCGCATGCCCTCGGGGACAACAAGGCGGCCATCCTGCGCAACCACGGTCTCCTCACGGTCGGCCACACCGTCGACGAGGCCGCCTGGCTGTTCATCACGATGGAGCGCACCGCGGAGGTGCAGCTGCTCGCCGAAGCGGCCGGCACCCCGATCAGCATCGACCCCGAGATGGCGCGTCGCACGCGCGATCAGGTCGGCAGCCACTTCGGATGCTGGTTCAGCTTCCAGCCCCTCTTCGACAAGATCGTGGCGGACCAGCCAGATCTGCTCGATTAGCCCACGAACCGCGCTGGAACTTGACCGTCTGGTCAAGTTCGGGCGTAGGGTGTCCGGCCATGGACTGGCCCCTGCGCTTCGGCATCTTCTTGGCCCCGTTCCACCCTGTGGGGCAGAACCCGACCTTGGCGCTCGAGCGCGATCTCGACCTGCTCCAGCACCTCGACGTGCTGGGCTTCGACGAGGCGTGGATCGGCGAGCACCACTCCGCCGGCTACGAGATCATCGCCAGCCCCGAGGTGTTCATCGCAGCTGCCTCCCAGCGCACCAAGCACCTGAAGCTGGGCACCGGCGTGAGCTCGCTGCCCTACCACCAGCCGCTGATGCTGGCCGATCGCATGGTGCTGCTCGACCATCTCACCCGCGGTCGCGTCATGTTCGGGGTGGGCCCCGGCGCGCTGCCGTCGGATGCCTTCATGATGGGCATCGAGGTGGCGCGCCAGCGAGACATGATGGAGGAGTCGTTCGAGGCCATCCTCGAGCTGCTCGCCGGCGAGAAGCCCGTCAACCGCAGCACCGATTGGTTCACCCTGAAGGACGCCCGGCTCCAGCTGCGCCCGTACTCCGATCCTTGCTTCGAGATCGCGGTGGCGGCCCAGGTCTCCCCTTCCGGCCCGCGCCTGGCCGGTCGCTTCGGCCACTCCCTGCTCTCGATCGGCGCCACAAGCCAGGGCGGCTTCGACATCCTCGGGAGCCACTGGAGCGTCATGGAGGAGCGGGCCGAGGAGTTCGGCACCACCGTCGACCGTCGCAAGTGGCGTCTCGTTGGTCCCATCCACATCGCGGACACGAAGGAGCAGGCCTACGAGGACGTGAAGTTCGGGCTGCCGCAGTGGGTCGACTACTTCCAGCGCGTCGCTGCACTTCCCCTCGGTCCGGACACGACCGATGTCACGGAGATGGCCGATGCGATGAACGCGTCAGGCTTCGCGGTGATCGGCACCGTCGACGATGCCATCGCCCAGATCCAACGCCTCATCGACCAGTCGGGCGGCTTCGGCACCTTCCTCAACATGGCGCACGAGTGGGCCGACCGGCCGGCAACGTGGCGCAGCTACGAGCTGCTCGCCCGCTACGTGTTCCCCCACTTCCAGCAGTCGGCCGAGTCGACCACCGCCAGCCGCGACTGGGCCGCCGAGAACCGGCCCGAGTTCATCAACGCGGCCACCGCCGCCATCATGACGGCCGTCCAGAGCCACCACGAGGAGAAGGCCGCCAAGGCTCAGCAAGGTCTGTGAACCCCAGCGTCCGCATGGCGGACGTGCGGGTTCACGGACGCTGGACGAAGGGGGTCTTGACCACCCGGGCTGGGATGGGTTCGCCTCTCACGTCGATGGCCACCTCGCTCCCCTCCCCCACCCCGGGGGGCAGGAACGCCAGGGCGATGCCGTGACCGAGCATCGGCGAGAAGTTGCCGCTCGTGACGACGCCCGCCGCTTCGCCGGCGACGAGCACCACCTGCTCCGCGCGGGGCGGTCGGCGGCCTTCGGTGGCCAGGCCCCGGAGGAGCCGGGCCACCCCTGCCTCCCGCTCGGCCAGGAGTGCGTCCCGTCCGCGGAAGCCACCCGGCTTGTCCCATGCAACGACCCATCCAAGGCCCGCTTGAAGAGGCGTGATGCCGGAGCCCAGCTCGTGGCCGTGCAGCGGCAGGCCCGCCTCGAGCCTCAGGGTGTCGCGCGCACCGAGACCGGCTGGGACCACCCCAGTGTCGAGGATCGCTTGCCACACGACCGGGGCGGCCTCGGCGGGCACAGCCAGCTCGACGCCGTCCTCGCCCGTGTAGCCCGTGCCGGCCACGGTGCAGCGTGCCCCGGCCACCTCGACGGTCGCCACGCGGAAGCGACCGACGGCGGCGGCATCTGGCGAGACCTTGGCCAGGTGCTCTCGCGCAGCCGGGCCCTGCACGGCCAGGACCGCCCGCTCGGCCGTCACGTCCGACCCCCCGATCGCTGAGCTCACGCGAGCGGTGTTCGACGCGTTGGGCATCACGTCGAAGGACTCCTCGTCGACCCACCACACAATGATGTCGTCGAGCACGGACGCGTCGGTCTCGTCGAGCAGATGGGTGTACTGCGCCCGGCCCGGCCCCACCTTGGTCAGGTCGTTGGTGAGCGCTGCCTGCAGCGTCGCGAGCGCGCCGGGCCCGCTGACCCGCACGGTCCCGAGGTGGCTCACGTCGAACACCACCGCGGCGTTGCGGCAGGCCTTGTGCTCGGCGATCGTGCCGTCGCCATAGGCCAACGGCATGTCCCAGCCCCCGAACGGGACCATCTTGGCGCCGAGGGCGCGATGCGCTGCGTCGAGCGGGGATGTGCGCGGGGTGGTCACCCCGCCGAACCTACCGGGCGGCGAGGACCGCGCCGGAACCGCCTTCGCCGTCCTCAGCCGCTGCCGGGCGAAACTCGATGATGGCGGTGTCGACCTGCTCGACCACACCATCGAGGGCGAGCAGGTTGAGCACGCCTTGGCCCTGGTACTTGTTGACGACGTCGAGGAGCTCGCCGCTATCACGCACGAGCACGACGCTGTCGCCCGCGATAACCAGCTGCACGGATGTGAGGTCGTCACCGAGGTCGCGCAGGAAGTCGAACGCGGCCCGTACCCGCTCGAGCTTCTGGCCTGCATCGAGCAGCGTCTTTATCAGCTTGAGCTCGATCAGATCACGGTAGGAGTAGCGCCGCCGGCTGCCGCTCCCCTTGGCGTCGGCCAGGGACGGACGGATCAGGTCGGTGCGAGCCCAGTAGTCGAGCTGGCGGTAGGTGATGCCGACGATGCTGGCCGCTTCACGGCCGCTGAACCCGTCTGTGCTCATGCACGCTCCCTGTGGTGGTGATCGAGGTGGTGGGGCTCGATGAGTGACACGGTTGGAGTTACACCGATGTCGTGAGGAGTCCGAGGGTACGACGGGCCCCTAGGGCCGTCAACGGGGACGTACGTTCGGTCCCGGGAGTGGCGGGTCGTCGACCGCTGGCCCCGGGAGCGCCGCGTCGGCCAGTGCCTTGAGCTGCACCTCGGTGCCCACCGCTATCAGCAGCTCGTCCGCCTGCAGCACGACCTCCGGTGAGGGGTTCGTAAGGAAGGTGCCCTCGGTGTCACGGACCGCCAGGATCAGCGCCCCCGTGCGGTCGCGTATCTGGGTATCGCGCAGCGTGTGCCCGACCAGGGCCGACCCCGGCTGTAGAGGCACCTCACCGAGCCTGAACTCGAGGCTGCCGTCGTGCATGACCACGTCCAGGAAGTCGGCGACGGCGGGCTGGATGGCGAGGGCGGCCATCCTCGCTCCCCCGATCTTCTGCGGGTTGACCACGCGGTTCGCCCCGGCCTGGGACAGCTTCGGCTCGGACGACTCCGTGCGCGCCCGCGCCACGATGAACAGATCGGGGCGCAGCGCTCTGGCGCTGAGGGTGATGTAGAGGTTGTCGGCGTCAGTGCTGAGCGCCGCGATCAAGGTGGCGGCCCGTTCGATGCCGGCAGCCCGCAGCACGTTGTCGTCGGTGGCGTCGCCCTCGACCGCGGCGCCGTCCACCAGGGCTACTCGGGAGGGGTCGTTGTCGACCACGACGACCTCGGCGCCGGCGCCTTGGAGGTGTGCGGCGATGGTGCGCCCGACGCGACCCCACCCGCACACGATCACGTGACCGTCCATCGCGGCGATCCTACGTTGGGTGCGGCGACGGCCCAGCCGATCTGTGAGCCGTCCCTCGACGAGGGTCTCGAGGAACACGCCCAGGGTGTAGAGGGCGGTGCCGGCGCCGAGCAGGATGACGACGAGGGTCGTGATCTTCCAGGCGGCGTCGATGTCGCCGTACTCCCGAAAGCCGACCGTCGAGATGGTCGTCACCGTCTGGTAGAGGGCGTCGAGCGCGCTCAGACCCAGCACCATGTACGCCGCCGTCCCGGCCAGCGTGACGGCCACGAGCACGAGAGCGCTGACTCGGACCCGCTGCCACGGATCTCGATCGGGGGCGGCAGGCACTAGCGCACGATGCCGAGGTCGGCCCTACGACGCGAAGTCTTCGGGAATCATCGAAGGCGACGCTATTCCATCGGGCGTTCCCCCACGTCGAACCCGAGCGCTGTGGGGTGGGATTCTCCCTCCCCACCCAACCAACACAGAGGGGAACCCAACATGAACACCACGATTAGCCAGGCGTGGCTCGACGAGCTCGTGCCAGAGGAGCGCCGCCACGAGGGCGACATGCTCATCCGCGACGTGAAGGAACTGCAGGAGTCCATCGAGGGGGTGCTCGGCAGGTTCGTGCGTATCTACGAAGCGCACGAAGCGACCTACGAGGCAGCGATGGAGCTCGTGACCCGGACCTGCGGCGACCGCGGGGCGAACGGTCGGTGGCATGACCCGGATCGTGCCTGAGCCGTTCGTCCTCGGCGACACGTGCGGGGACGTGATGGTCTGCGAGGTCTGCCACCGGGCGCTGCCGTTCTCGACGTACTACCTCGCCACCTGCCGCGAGGGCGTGGAGGGACCGCCGTGGCATCTGGCGTGCTTCGAGGCGGTAGCGCGGGCGGCTCTCGCTGCCCAGGCAGCGGACGATGCGGATCAGTGCGCCGAGATGGAGGCGGCGGAGGGCGGGCTAGGCGCAGCCTGATTCTGACGGTTGCCATGCGTGCGGCCCCTGCTTCGGCGGGGGCCGTGTCGCGTCCCTGCGCTACGTGGTGCAACTACCCTCGGCTTCTTCCCACAGCGGGTCTCAAGGGAGTTGTCGGGCAGTGCTGTTCAGGCCATCACTCGAAGACGTGCTGCAGATCCATCGCATGATGGTGTGTGACCCGCCAGAGGTTCGCGACCCGGTGGGACTCGATGCAGCGCTCGCGCAGCCATGGCAGTCGGCGGGAGGGGTCGACGCCTATCCGACTCTGCACCTGAAGGCCGCCGTCCTGTACGCGGGGATCGACAGGAGGCAGGCCTTCATCGACGGGAACAAGCGGACCGCGTTCTTCACGGTCCGCTTGTTCTACGAACTCGCCGGACACGAGTTCAAGCCCGTCGACAATGAGATGTACGACCTGGCTGAGTACGTGGCCACGGCACATCCGGTCGATTACGAGCTGGTCGCTCAAAAGTTCGCCATGTGGGCAAGTCCGATTCCGGACCCACCGATGTACTAGCCGTTCGCCAACTTCTCGATGAGCGCCTCGTACGCCCCCTGTGTGCGATTGGCGGACGCAGCAACGAACTCGCGCCGCCCCGTGCCCACGAGGTACTCCCTCAGTGCCTGGTTCACGATCTCATTCATGGGCCTATGCGTTACATGGGCCAGGCTTCGGAGGGCTGCGTGGTCCTCGGCGGGAAGACGAAGCAGGAACTCCTTGCGATTCAACATGGTCCCCTCCCCTTCGTTGTCCGAGCGTTCTCCTCTGATTGATATCACGATATCGGCAGCTTGGCTAGACCGTTCGTGCCCATCTGCTTAGGCGGCACCTCTGCGGACGGTGCGGCGCTCGGCTTCGGTGAGACCGCCCCAGACGCCTTGTAGGGACGTGTCGGCGACGGCGGTGGCTTGGCATTCGGCACGGACGGGACAGCGGCGGCACAGATCCCTAGCGGGTTCGATGCTTTGACCGCGACCGGTGAAGAAGATCGTCGTATCCGTTCCACGGCAGGCGGCTCGACGGTGCCACGGCGGGCGGCGGGCGGCCTCGAGGAGCTCGACCCACGCGTCCACAAGCTCGGCGGGGTCGCCGCTGAAGTGCCGATCGAGGGTGGCCGGGTCGGTGAAGTCGACGGGCATCCAGTTCAACGGCGAGCCTCCGCGGGTTGTCGACGGTTGTGTGGTGTCAGACCGGGACTCCCGCCCGGAGTCCCATCGAGGCGAGAGCCCGGTCTGACGACTGCGACGGGAGGAACCCCTACCAAAGGAACCGTCGCAGAACTTGGCCGTTACAGTCGGAGCATCCGGAACATCGCCGGGTTGACGCAGTCCGAACCGACGCGCCAGAAGTACGTCCACGAAACCTCGCCTACGGGCCTTCTGTTCGAGCCGAGGACGAGCGGGTTGTAGACCATGTGGCTGGCGACGTTGTCGACGATCACGAAGTGCCTGAAGTCGCCCAACACGAGTACGTCGTCGTTGCTGCCGGACACCACTGTGGTGTCCATGCCGCTGGCGACGTAGGCGGGGTGTCCGAGGAGCTGTGGCGGGACGCCTTGGCCCAGGTCCGCCCAGAAGGCGCTGTTGGCTGTGGAGCCCTCACCGAAGCGGCGGATCTTGTTGTGGATCGCCTTGGCGGCGTGCCACGAGGCGTTCGCCTGAGCTCGTGCGGGGAGCGCATCGTCTACGGCGTAGACGTCGGCCAGAACGAAGTCCGCCGCGCCGGCCGCACCCGATGAGCCAGCGACGCGCGATGCGGTCACGAGCTGCAGGGCGGTGACGATGCCGTAGGGCTGTGTTGAGCCCGTACCGGTGGCGAACGCTGTGGCCTCGAGGTTGCTTCTCGCGTCTGCGATTAGACCGCTGATCTCCGAGCTGATGGCCGTGTCGTCGGCCAGCTCGAAGGACGCCTGAATGTGAGCGTCGGCCCGTACCGGGGTGATCGAGGGCTGCGAGAGCGTCGGGGACGCGTCGGCGACCTCGGTTGACTCTGCGAGCCACTCGGCGGTCACACCGGCGGAGCTGACGCCTTCCCATGTCTTGGTCGCGATCCTGACGACCTTGGACACCTGCCGGAAGCTGTTGTCGTTGCCGTTGTTGGTGAGGATGATCGCCGGGTCCAGCGCCTGCGGGACCATCGCCCCACCTGCACCGACGGATCCCTCGCCCATCGCACGGGACAAGTCGCGAACCTCACTGAACGCGGCACGTTCGGCAGCGTCGAATGTGAAGTGAGCGGCCTCAGGGTCACGCATGAACTTCCGGAACGCCGAAAGGTAGGCGGGCGAGCCCGAAGCGATCGCCCAGCGGTATGACAGGCCAGCCGGGTCGCTCTTGAGGTTGGCCTGCTCGACGAGCTCGGTCGCAAGCTGGCGGCCCTCGTCGGGCACCTCAGCGGCTCTCTCGACCGCAGCAAGGGCGCGGTCACGCGTGTAGGTCGCCTCGCCCATGTCACGCTGGTAGTCCCACGGCTCGGCCAAGGCGCCACGGTTCACGTTGAACGACTTGGCGCCGTCACCGGACTCGCGGGTGATCGTGCCGGAAGCGACCGCGTCGGCCATCGCTGACCGCCAGGCGGACTTCGCCTCGTCGTGTGCGGTCCGGGCGTTCTGCACGGCCCGGCTCAGGTTGTCTAGGCGCTCGGACTCGCCGCGGGTTGCGGTGCGGTCACCGATGCGGTCGTAGAACTCTGCGAGTTCCTGCTCGCGCTGGCGCACGGCCTGGCGCAGTTCCTCGACACGAGCTGTCGCCGCGTCGAGAGCAGTAGGGGTAATGGTGGTCATCTCAAACCTCGAAGGAAGGGGCCGCGTTGAGCGCGGCAGCGAACAAGACCGGCCGTGGCGGACGCCAGGGGCGGATTCCCTCCGAGGTGGTGACCAGCTCGGGTGTCGGGCGACGGCGCTTCTTGCGGGCGCCGGGTGCGGGGGTCTCGTCGCCGTAGCGAGGAAACCAAGCGCACCAGACACCGGCCAGCGCTCGACTGAAACCAGCATACACCATTGAGTGGTGTCACTTCTTCCACCATCGAACGGGCCGCATCGCCTCCACCTCCGATGTCGAGAGGAGGTCATCTCGGCTACCGCCCCATCGCCCAGGCCCATGCAGCGCAGCCACGTTCTCGCGCAGCCGCTCCACGGCGTACTCAGCGAACTCGATCTCCCACAGCACAAAGTCACGGCCCCTGCTCATTCGTCGCGCTCCCAGTCGAACTCGATGCCAATCGCCGCTAGCCCTAGGGCTCGAGCTCGTTCGAGTACGTCGTCAGGCGGGGACGGATCGAGGACGTACTGGCTGCCGTCCCACCGCGCGTTGGTCGTGTATCCGGCCTCACGGATGGCGGCCAAGATGATGTCGCGCAGGCGGTCGTGGTCGGCGCGGCTGAATAGATCCGGGCGTGTGACGCCGACGTGCCACCCGGGGCCTGGATATCGAGGGTCGCTCACTGGTCTCCGCCTACGGTGAAGATGTCCGCGGGCCGACCGTTGTTGTAGCTGTAGGCGATCCCGATCCAGGCGGGCTTCGCGTGATCGAGTGCAGCGAGGGCGACGGTTGCCGCTACAAGTGGTCCCTGGTCGACACCTGCCACGGGCCGCCATGTGAAGCGGTCAGGCCCCAGGATGCTGCGCCGCCTTGTGATCCGAGCCTCAGCGAAGGCGTCGATTACGGCATCGTCGGCGGGGAGCTCCACGGCGCGACCGGTGATCAGGTCGAGAAGCCGCTTGCATGCCTTGCCGAAGTCGGAATCGGAGACGGTGATCACCTTGGGTGCCTTCACGTCGTCGAGGAGGGGCTCTCCCTCGCGTCCGGCGATCACCGCTGCGCCTGTGGCTGCGTCGCTGATCCAGTCGAAGGGCGGGGCAGCTCGGCGGAGCAGGCGCACCTTGATCCCGTTGTCCGTGCGGGACACGGCGACGACTGACGCCACGTCCCGATCATCCCCGACTGAAAACCCCGCGCTTACGTTCATGTTTCCTCCACAATCAGGCTCTCAATGAGCTCCCGGCCGAAGATCGGCGGGTCAAGTACGTGTGACGTCGGCCAAACGCAAAGGTGGGCGCGGGCGAACTCGGGGCCGGACATCGTTTGCCAGTTCGCAGCAATCGCGTCGACGCCGATCGTCTCGCCCAGCGCCGGAATCGCCTCGGCCCAAACTGCCGGGTCACCGATGTCGGCGTCGTCAGGAGCCGACCACTCAAAGAAGCAGAGGCCAGTCTCGACACCGTTGTCGACGGCCTTGCGGCCGGCGTCGAGCTTGTCTCGCAAGTAGATGCTCCGATGGTCTCCCGCCGTGCTGACCACCCAGGACTGCGGGCACGGTCGCGTGATCATCGCCGGAGCGAACGCCTGCTCCATCCGTGAGTCAGTCTGAGCCCACGCCTCATCCAAGATCGCCAAGTCGACGGTCTCGCCGTGCGCCGAAACCGCGGTCGTAGCGCTGATCACCTCCCGACTGCCGTTGACCCACGACAAGCCTTCCTTCCCGTTCGACCGCCGAATCTGCGCGATGTCGGGGGCCAGGGATGACGACTGCAGCACCGGCAGTTGGACATCGACCCACTTACGGAGCGCCTCGCCGCGATCCTGCGCGGTGAACACGGTGACCTGCGGGCCGCCGAACAGGTCCGGCCGCGTCGACCTGAACGTCCGCAACACAAACAGCAGCGTGGACTTGCCGCACTGACGCGGAACGATCACGACGACGTTTCTGTAGACCAACTTCCCGGCATCATCGACCTCGAGCGCCACCTCGAGCACGTGCCGTTGCCAGGCCATCAGCTGCACGCCCAGCAGATCCGCCGTAGCGACCGCCTCAGAGCCCAGAGACGCCCGCCCAGGGCTGCGCGGCGTCCCGAAGCGTGGCGACCACGACGGGGGGAGAGACGCACAGTCGAGGGGTGCTGGCGGGGTTGTCGGGGCGACCGTAAGTGATGTCCCCCCCTTCCCCTGGCCTGTGGCGCGGCGTCGTCGTCCGCCGAGTTGTCCGCCGGCTCGTGCGTTGCATGTGCCGCATCGGCCGACCAAGTTGGCTGGGTCGAGGGCTGCGCGTGTCGCGGCGACTGGATCGTCGGCGGCTGTGGCTTTGAGCTCGGCGACGGGTGTGGGGTGGTGGTCTGCTTGTGTGCTGGGTTGTCCGCATCCGGGTGTGACGCAGATGGGATCGCGTCGTAGAACGTGGGCGCGTACGGCTGGCCACTGCGGTAGTGAGTAGGGCCATGACCTCGCCATCAGCGGTCCTCGAGGTCGACGGCGACGACGCGCTTCAAGGCGACCAAGTGGCTGCAGGCGGGTGTGCGTGCTGGGCAGTCACAGACCCATGCGCCGTGGGCGTATGCCTGGTGCCAGAGGTGGCCGTCGCCTCGGCAGGTGGCCCGTACGTGCCCGGGCTGGACCTGTGTCACCACTAGGCGACCTTGGGCGATGTAGCGCTCTGCCTTAGCGGCGGCGCTCTCGCGGGTCATCCGATGTCCCTACGGCCGGTGACGAGGTGGAGCGCTGGTCGTACGTCGAACGGGAAGACGCGCCGGCAGGCAGTGCAGAGGAGGACGAGGCGGCCCGGTTGGCGGGGTGTGCCTCCGATGCGTTCCTGCTCGAGCTCGTCCTTGCAGGTCGGGCAGCGGCTCATGCGATCCTCACCGCCTGGCCGTTCTCGTCGAAGTCGAAGACGTTGACCGTGGGGTTCGGCGTGACGCTGTTCGGCTTGTGTCCCGGCATGTAGCCGCCGGCGACGCGTGCAGGGAACGGATCCGTCGCGCCGGATCCGAGGTGGGCTTTGAGTACGTCGATCAGCTCGCTGGCCCAGGTGAGTGACCCGGTAGGGATCTCATCGAGGGCGAGGCGTACGGCGTCCTCGTCGTGTTCCTTCGCTAGAGCGACGATGCGAACACCGACCTTCGACGTTTCCTTGAGGACTGCCTTCGATGGTGGGTCGATCTTCGAGCACGCGTAGTCAGAAAGCGTGAGCGGTCTCTCTACTTGGTAAACGTTGTCCTCTCTTGTGGTGGGTGGCGGCCCCGCGCCGGTTGGGATGCTGCCATCTGCCGGTTGGGAACCGTCCTCCCGCCGGTTGGGATCGTCCTCTACTGGCGTGGGGGTGCCGGTAGAGGTTTCTTCCAACTGGCGCACGCGCGCCGGTAGAGACGCGCGGTACACCGACGCCAGCCCGACACAGCCGCGGCGATGGCCTCGCTGGGTCCGCTCGAGCCATCCACTGTCGACGGCCGCCTTGAGATGCTCCCGAACCGTTCGATCAGCCAGCCCGGTTCCTCTAGCGAGGGTGGCCTGGCTGGCGTAGGCGTTCGCGCCGTCCTTGTCCATGAACGTGCCCAGCGTCAGAAGCACCAGCAGGCCGGTGCCGGTCGGGCCCTCATCGCTTCGGAGATGCTTCTCCCACTGGAACCGCGTGGGCCTGTTGTCGTCACTCATGACGCCACCGTCCAGATGACCGCGTCGCGTCCCCAGCGCGTGCGACGTGTGCGGCCACTGTCGGCCACGAGGCCGGCGCGGACGAGATCGCAGCGGCGCTTCGACACCGAGCCGGGCGGCGACTCGTAGAACGTGGCTTGGAGCTCGTCGTCTGTGGCTCCTCCGGGCCGTGCTCGCAGTTCTGAGAGGATCGCTTGCGCCAGCGGGGAGCCCGGACCGGTGCTCGACCGCTCTGCGGCCTGGCGGGACGTGGGCGGGTCTGTCAGGCCCGCGTCGTGCGTTTCGCAGGCGCTGTGGACGTTGCGGCCGTCACGGCCGACGTAGAGCGCTGGCGCTCGACCGCACACCCAGCATCGGGGCAGAAGGTCGAGGTCTCGCGCGTGGTCCTCGCCGCGGTATGGGGCCGGGCGGTAGGATGGGCCGAAATCGAGTGTGTTGGAGAGGGCCCCTTGCCGGGGGCCTTCTTCGTTCGGGGGGCTCACGCAGCATCACCACCGCGTGTGCGGCGGGCCTGTGCGCTCTTGAGAGCTAGGCGAGCGAAGTACGCCTTGCGGGCGGCAGCCGCCCTGAGCGCACGTTCGGTGGCGTCAAGAGTCCGGTCGGGGTCGACTTCGTCCTCGAAACGGCGATCGAACGCGGCCCGACCGGGAGCGGTGCGGGCGGCCCTGTCGGGCGTCCTCGACCACGAGGTATGGGCACCTAGAGAGCCAATCAGGCTCCGCTCGGCGGGGGACTTGGCGGGCATGCGCACTCCCGGCCTTGCTCCGGTGGGAGGAGGCCAGGTGCGGGGAGCGCCTGAGGGCCCGCTTCAGGTCCGCGTCACCGCGGATCAGGGTTGGAAGTACAACGTACCATGAAGCGCTGTGCTGTGAGTGGACCTACAGATCGGGACCACCGTGGGCCGTGGCGAACGCACCCGTTCCGACGATCAGCGAGTCCCGGCCTTTGTGTAGCGACATCGCGTGAAGGAGCTTGTCCCGCCGGATCACATGTGGGGCGCGGGCGGTGCACTTCCGGCACTTGAGGGAGTAGTTCGCCTCGGCCATCGTCCTGTCGCCTGGACCCACGACAAGCGCCTCGGGTTGGTTCTGTGGTCGACGGTGCCCTGGCTCCACGGTGGGGGCTATGTGGAGACGTGCGCTGGCTGGGCCTGCGGCTCTCCAGTCGGATTCGGTCGGGCCGGTGAGCCGATCCAAGACGCGACCGCAGCCGCCGCATTGCAGACGTGCGGGGTATCCCCTGCTCACAGCTTTCCCATCACGTTGACGTCGTCGTAGGCGGCCAGGGCGCGGTCCACCGCGCGGGCGGAGCCGTAGCGGCGCATCACCTCGGCGCTCTCCCAGCCTCCGAGGCGTTGCAGGTCGCCTTCGTTGCCGCCGCTCTCGAGGTAGCGGTGAGCGAAGGTGTGCCGCAACTGGTGCGGGTGTACGTGACCGATCCCGGCCTGCCGGGCCCGGCGCACAAGCATGAGCGGCACACCGTTGCTCGTGAAACGACCGCCACGGCCCAGCCAGAGCCACGGCAGGTCGGCGTAGCGGTGCCGAGCACGGGCTCGCTTGTAGCGGTCCAGAGCAGCCGCGGTGTCGGCGTCGAAGCGCACCCACCGGGCCTTGTCCCCCTTGCCGTGTTCGACGTAGGCGACGCGCTTGACGAGGTCGACATCACCGAGGCGCAGGCCCGCCACCTCCGAGAGCCGCATCCCAGTGGAGGCCAGCAGCCGGATCAGCGCCAGGTCGCGCCGGTCGAGGAAGGCCTTGCCCTCGCAGGCCTTGAGCAGCGCTCGCAGCTCGTCGTCAGGTAGCACCCGGATCGGCTCGGGGTTGGCCTTCTCGACGCGAACCTTGGCCATCGGGTTGTCCGAGATCTCGTCCTCCTCGGTGAGCCAGCCGTAGAGGTTGCGCAGGGCGATCCAGCGCGACCGCAGCGTGGCCGGTGCCAGCCCGGCGGCCCGTTGGGCACCGAACCATGCCTCGGCGTCCTGTCGGCTCACCGCCAGCAGGTCCCCTGGCGTGCTTGCCGGGCGGTCGTTGTCGCGCAGCCAGCCCTGGAACCAGTTGGCGATGCGCAGGTAGAGGGCACGGGTGCCCGGGCTCTTGCCGTGCAGACTGAGAGCCCATGACTCAAGCAGCGCAGCGTTCGGTCCGTCGCTCATGGCGAGGATTATACTTGCAAGAGCGCTATGGCATGTGCATAATGCGGTCTGACCTGCGGAAATGCCTGAGAACTACGAGGCGAAGTCTTCGGGGTTCACCTGGGCGATGAACTCCTTGAACTGCTCGACGACCTCCTCGGGCACACCCTCTCCGGCAACCCGCCCCGCCACCTCCAGCACGCCCTCCTCGGCGAACACCGGCGCGCCGTAGCGAACGGCCAATGCGACGGCGTCGGACGGGCGGGCCGAGACGGAGTGGACCTCGCCGGCCATGCTCAGGATGATCTCCGCGAAGAAGGTCGCATCGCGCAGCTCGGTGACGACCACCCGTTCGATGATGGCGCCGACCTCGTCGAGAAGGTCCTTCATGAGGTCATGCGTCATCGGTCGGGGCGTCTCCACCTCCTCGAGGGCGAAGGCGATGGCGGTGGCCTCCGGGCCACCGATGAAGATGGGGAGCACGCGTCCGGCGCCGGCCGCCTCGCGAAGGACCAGGCACGGGATGTTCGGGGGCCGCTCGAGCTCGATCCCCACCAGCTCCATCTCTATCGCCACAGCCGCCACGCTACCGAACCGTGAGGCGCGCCGCGCTTCAGGGAGCGGCCCGAACGCGGGCCCGCGGGCCTAGCGACCAGGCTCGGTGTGGCCGCGGAGGGCGCCGCGGAGCAATGCCGTGCGAAGCATCTCCCCGAGCTTCGCCATCTCGCCGAGGTTGTCGGCCGCCTGCTGCCGCGCGGTCGGGTTGCGCTGCTTCAACAACGGCATGATGACCTGCTCCATGAAGCCGGCCTCGCGCTCGGCCGCCACCTTGTACATGCGCAGATGGCGCGCCTCGATGCCGAACCGCATGAACCCCGCGGCGGTGCGGGCTATCACGAGCGCGTCACCGTCGTAGAAGGTGTCGCCACCGACCTGATAGCCGGTTAGCAAGCCGTAGCGCGTCAGGTCGCCCAGCTCCCGCAGGCTCAACCCAGTAGCCGAAGCCAGCTCCTCGATCGTGAAGCTGATCCCGGTCGGGCCGGGGTCGAGCGGGCTGCCCGAGCTCTCGCTCGCAGGTAGCGGTGGCAGGGTCGGGGCGGGCCTGGCCGGGCGGGCGGGCTCGGGGGTGGCGCCGGCACGCGGGGCGACGGGCGCCTCGATCAGCGCAGCGGCGGTGGCCGAGCGCGCTTTGCTGCGCGGGGGTGCCGCCTCGATGTCGGACTCGTCAGGAGCCTGCTCGAACAGCGACGGCGACGCTGGCTTCGCCGCCGCCGGTGGCTCGTCGGGCGGCACCATCAGGCCGGCGGCAGCACTCGCCTCCAGCCGGTCCTTCATCACCTTCAGCGGCAGGAAGTGATCTCGCTGGTGGCGGAGTATCCACCGAAGCCGCTCGATGTCAGCTTCGTAGAACTTGCGATACCCGGACGGGGTGCGCTCCGGGTCGAGCAGACCTTGGCTCTCCAAGAACCGGATCTTGGAGATGGTCACGTCCGGGAAGTCGTCCTGGAGCAGCGACAGGACCTCTCCGATCGAGAGGTGCGAGCGGTCGGACATCGTGGAGCTCACCGCCGCCCAGCCAGGAACAGGAGCTTGAAGGTGCCGATCTGCAGCTCGTCACCGTCGTGGAGCTCGGCCTCCTCCACGCGGTGCCGGTTCAGGTAGGTGCCGTTGAGCGAGCCGACGTCGGCGACTCGATATCCGCTCTCGGTCTTGCGCACCTCCGCATGGCGCCGCGAGACCGTGATGTCGTCGAGGAAGATCATGCTGTCCGGGTGGCGGCCCGCCGTGACGAGGGGCTCGTCGAGAGCGAAGCGAGACCCTGAGTTGGGGCCCCGCGTGACCACGAGCATCCCGACCCCTGGCGGGAGGTCGTCGAGCTCGACATGGACCTCCTCCACGGGCGCCTCACCGGGCGTGGCCACGGTCATGGTCGTGCTGCTGGTGTTGTCTCGCTTGTCGAGCTCCGCTCCGCACGAAGAGCAGAAGTTTCCGGTCACCGGGTTCTGGTGCCCGCACTGGGGGCAGGTCATGGTCGGCATCGGGTCACCCCTCGACGAGAGCGCGATAGGCAGCCGCATCGAGCAGCGCGTCGAGGACGCTCGGGTCGTCCACGGCGATGGCGAAGATCCAGCCCTCGCCGTATGGATCCTCGTTGAGCCGCTCAGGGTTGTCCGCCAGGTCACCGTTGACGTCGGTGATCGTGCCGGCGACCGGTGCATAGATGTCAGACACGGACTTGGTGGACTCGACCTCACTGATGGCATCGCCAGCCGCCACCACAGATCCGACCGCCGGCAGGTCGACGAACACGACATCGCCCAACGCGTCCTGCGCGTAGTCGGTGATCCCGACGCGCGCCTTGCCGTCCTCGAGACGCACCCACTCGTGGTCCGGTGAGTAGCGAAGGTCGTCGGGGATCTGCATGAGGCGGAGGCTATCTGAACCACCGAACCCTCGACGCCTGGTCGAGGGTTCAGCGCAGCAGCTGGCGGATCCTGCGGGCGTACTCCTTCACCAGAGCCTTTGCCTCGGCGTCGCTGGCGGCCTCTGCCCACACATGCGTGACCGGCTCCTCGGGATCAGGCAGGGCAAGCGCCCAACCGCCGTCGTGGCGCACCTTCACCCCATCGATCAGCTGCACCTCGCGGTCCTTGCTCATCTCCACCAGCGACCGCATGATCATCCCCTTCTGCTCCCAGGGGGTGACCACGGTCTCGTGGGCAACGTGGGTGCGCGGCAGGTGCCCAACGATCGTCGAGAGCCTCACTCCGGTGCGGGCCAGCAGCTCGAGCACCTTCACGAAGTTGGCGGCGGCATCGAAGGCCGGCAGGAACCCGGGGAGGATGAACCCCCCGTCGGTGCTGCCGGAGAACCCGACCCCGGGCTCCGACGCGGCGTCCATCAGCGCGGAGGTCGCCAGCTTGGTGCGCCGCACGCGCACGTCGTGCTCGCCAGCGATGGCCTCGGCGTGGCTGGTGACCGTGACCGGCACTGCCACCGTGTCACCGAGCAGGTGGCCGCAGACGAGGGTCAGCAGCGCCAGCAGGGCCTGCTCGCCGCTAAGGACCTGGCCACTGTCGTCGATCAAGGTGAGGTGCTCGCCGTCGGGATCCAGTACGGCTCCCAGATGGGCGCCCGAGGCCTTCACGAGGGCGGCAACCTGCTCGGAGTGGCGCCGCAGATCGAACTCCACGGCCCCAACAGTCGAGGCGTAGGGGTTGACCCCGAGCACGTCCGCCCCGAGCTTCGACAGCACGTTGGGCATGACGAACGCGGTGGAGCCATAGGCGTAGTCGACGACCACCTTGAACTTGGCCTCACGGATCGACTCGACGTCAACGGTGCTCTCGAGGGCGGCCGTGTACTGCTCGAGGGCGCGCGGCGGAAAGGCGATGTCCCCGATCTCTGCCGGGAAGACGCGGCGGAAGTCCTCCCGCAGGAAGAGCCGCTCGATCTTGCGCTGCGCGTCCTCCGTGAAGTCGGTGCCGCGGGTGTCGAAGAAGCGGATGACGCACGACTGCGGGTCGCCCTCGACCAGGCGGATCGTGATCCCTCCGGCTGCTTCGGGCCGCCGCGTCAGGAAGCGGGTGACCGGGACCGATGCGACCTCGAGGTCGAGCACGTTGACGCCGGAGGCGTTGAGTCCCGCCATCATCGCCCGCTTGAGCATGCGTGCCGAGCGGCTGGAGTCGCGCGAGATGACCACCGTCGAGTTCTTCTTCAGGCTCGTGGCGTAGGCCATCGCCACGCGGGTGGCCAGCTCTGGGGAGACGTCGACGTTGGCGAGGCCAGCCAGGCCGTCGCGACCGAACAGGGAGCGCGACCCGCGCGACTCCCAGACGATCGAGGAGTTGATGACGGCGCCAGCCTCGACCGTCTTGAACGGATAGACCTTCACCCCCGATGCGAGGACCGCGTGCTCGCCGATGAAGCACTCGTCACCGAGCACCACGCCCTCCTCGCCGCGGACCCCACCGCGCAGGTCGCAGGAGCGCCCGACCGTGGTGCCGCGCAACCGCACCGCCTCGCCGAGATAGGAGTTGTCGTGCACGACGACCCTCTCGACATCGGTGTTGGCGCGCACGCGCACGTTCGTGCCGAGAACCGTGTAGGGCCCCAGGCGGACGCCGGCCTCGATGCGGCAGTTCTCACCGATCACTGCCGGGCCCACCAGACGAGCATCCGGGTGGATCTCCGCCCCCTCGCCGACGTGGACGCCGTCGCCCATCTCGAAGCCCGGGATGTCGAGCCGGACCCGGCCGTCGAGGATGTCCTTGTGGGCTCTCAGATAGGCCTCGAGCGTGCCGACGTCCTCCCAGTAGCCCTCCCCTATCGCGCCGTAGAGAGGCAGGCCCTTCTCCAGCAGCGCCGGGAACACCTCGCCGGAGAAGTCGACGGAGCGGTCCGGCGCGATGTGGTCGAAGATCTCCGGCTCGAGCACGAAGATGCCCGAGTTGATCGTGTCGCTGAACACCTGGCCCCACGACGGCTTCTCGAGGAAGCGCTCGATCGATCCGTCGCCGCGGGTGATCACGATGCCGAACTCGAGCGGGTTCTCGACGCGCACGAGCCCGATCGTCGCCAGCGCCTGGTTCTCGTCGTGGGTCTTGACGATGGCAGACAGGTCGAGGTCGGTGAGGACGTCGCCGGAGATCACGAGGAACCGCTCGTCGAGCTCGTCCATCGCGTTGCGAACCGAGCCGGCCGTGCCGAGCGGCGTCTCCTCGGTCGCGTAGACCATGCGCACCCCGTAGTCGGACCCGTCGCCGAAGTAGGTGCGGATGTGGTTGGCCATGAAAGCGAGGGTGACCACGATCTCGTCGAACCCGTGCTCTCGCAGGAGCCGCACGATGTGCTCCATCATCGGCTCGTTGACGAGCGGGAGCATGGGCTTGGGCGCGTTGGAGGTCAGCGGCCTCAGGCGAGTGCCCTCGCCGCCGGCCATGATCACGGCCTTCACGCCGCGACCTCCGTCACGGTGCCGCGCTCAGCGAGCGCACGCCGGGCAATCGGGACGTAGACCGCTGCCGAGTACCAGGCCAGCAACAGGCCGGGGATCCCGAAGACCCACGCCGCCGTGCCGCCGCCCTCGTGCCAGCCGAGGGTGCTGTGGGAGGCCAGGAACAGAGGGAAGGCGATCATGAGGAACAGCGTGTATGCCTTCCCGAACCAGGTCACATCGATCCGTCGCACGCCCATCGCAGCGAGAGACAGCGTGGCGCCGGCGACGAGCGCCTCGCGCACGAGAACCGCCACTGCGAACCACAGCGGCACGGATCCGTCCACCGCAATCCCGCCCACGCCGACGAAGAAGAGCAGCCGGTCCGCGACTGGATCGAGGATCTTGCCGAGGTTGCTGACCTGGTTGAAGTGCCGGGCGATGTAGCCGTCGAAGAAGTCGGTCGTGCCGAGCGCGGCCAGGAGCCACGCGGCCGTGGCGCGGTCCTCACGCCCGAAGAGGAGCCACAGGAAGACCGGCAACAGACACAGCCTCACCACGGTGATGACGTTGGGGATCGTGAGGATCCGGTCCTCGCCAGCACCCGCTGTCGCAGCTCGGGCCAGCAGCTCCTCGACGATGCGATCGGCCTGCTCGCGGTCCTCGGGGTGGGGCCGGAGGGGGTCGTCGGCGGGTCGTTCCACATCGCCACCCTACGATGCCGCCATGCCACCCACCCTGTTCACGAAGATCATCCAGGGCGACATCCCGGGGCGCTTCGTCTGGCGGGACCCCGACACAGTCGCCTTCCTCACCATCAACCCGATCACGCCGGGCCACACCCTGGTGGTGCCGGTCGCAGAGGTCGACCACTGGCTCGATCTGCCCGTCGAGGTCGCGCAACGCTGCATGGCGGTGGCACAGGTGATCGGGCAGGCGCAGATGACCGCGTTCAGCCCGAGGCGCGTCGGCATGATCATCGCCGGCCTCGAGGTGCCCCACACCCACCTGCACGTCATACCGATCGAAAGCGAGAGCGACTTGTCCTTCGCCAAGGCTGACCCATCGCCCGACCCCGCCGCGCTCGACCAGGCTGCCGAGAGCCTGCGCTCGGCACTGCGCGGCCTGGGCCGGACCGAGGTGCCCGAATGACCGCCACCAATGATCCGATCGACGTCGTGAGCCGCTTCTGTGCCACTTGGGCCAGCGGCGACATCGACGCGCTGATCGCGTTCTTCACGGACGACGCCGTCTACCACAACATCCCGCTCGACCCCGTGGTGGGTCCGGCACAGATCCGAGCCACCATCGAGGGCTTCACCGGAGGCGTCGAAGCCATCGAGTTCCGGGTCGACGCGATTGCGGCGCAGGGCTCGACGGTGCTGACGGAGCGGCTGGACGTCTTCCGCTTCACGAACGGCACCATCGAGCTGCCCGTCATGGGCGCGTTCGAGGTGGTCGACGGGAAGATCGCCGCCTGGCGCGACTACTTCGACATGCAGCAGTTCATGAGCCAGATGCCGGCTTCCTGAACTGGCATCAGCAGAGCGTGCGCTGATCGGCTTCGGGCGCCTCCGCGATCAGCTGCTCCCCCTTGTTGCGCACGTTGTTCACCTCGGTCGACACGGGGTGCATCGTGATGATCTGCGGCGGGCTGGGAACGAGGAGCTTCCCGAGCAGGTCTAGGTCGTCGACCTCGCGATCCAGCCAGGTGTCCCATGCCGAGGGTGGCAGGATCACCGGCATCCGGTCGTGGATCTTGGCCATCTCCTCGTTCGGTGAGGTGGTGATGATGGTGCACGAGCGCAGGGGCTCCTGGTCCTTGTCCGGCCCCTTCCAGACCTCCCACAGGCCGGCGAACGCATAGGGCTCGCCATCAGGTCGGTGGATGAAGTACGGCTGCTTCTTCGCCTTGGGCGGAGCGTCGGGGTCCTTCCTCCACTCGTAGAAGCCATCGGCGGGGATCAGGCAACGCCGCCGCTTGAACGCCGACTTGAAGGCGTTCTTGTCCGCCAGCGTCTCAGCACGCGCGTTGATCATCTTCGAGCCGATCTTCGCGTCCTTCGCCCACAGCGGGACGAGGCCCCAATGGAACGCATCGACATGGCGCGTGCTGCCATCGGAGAGGACGGCGTACACGTCGTTGGTCGGCGCCACGTTGTACGAGGGCTCGAGCAACGCCTCTGGAGCTTCGGCTCCGAAGTAGGCGGCGATCTGGTCGGGAGGGGTAGCTGACACGAAGCGGCCGCACATCCCGGCGAACCTACCGGGCACGCTCGCTCCCGGCGTCCTAACCTCCCGAGGATGCTGGGTACAGGCACGACGAGCTGGACCGTGGGGGCGATCGAGATCACGCGCGTGGCGGATCCTGACTTCGAGCTCGTGCTCGCCCAGGACGACCAGACCGCCGCGATCCTCAAGGCAACGCCGTGGCTGCACCCCGACTTCATCACCGACGAGCAAGCGCTCATCGTCGGGTCGTCGGCCATCGTCGTGCGCACACCGTCGGCGTCGATCGTCATCGACCCCTTCCTCGCCTTCGACGACCCCGCCCGCCTGGCACCGCGCCTGGCCGCGCTGCGAGCAGCCGGATGCGATCCCGACGACGTCGACATGGTCGTGTGCTCGCACATCGACGGGGTTGGCGCGAGCCTGCTCGCCGACGGCTCTCCGGCCTTCGGGCGCGCCCGCTATCGAGTGCCCCTTGCCGAGCTCGAGGACGCTCGCGAGGGTGCTCACGGCGAGTGCGCGGTTGCGCTGGCCTCGCTCCAGGACACGGGTGTCGTGCACCCCATCCATGGCGAGGAGACGCTCGTCCCAGGTGTGCGCACCGAGGAGGCCCCGGGCCACAACCGCGGCCACGTCGTCGTGTGGGTGGAGTCAGGCGGCACGAAGGCGGTCGTGGCCGGTCACCTGTTCCTGCACCCCGCCCAGATCGCCAACCCCGAGGTGGAGAACGGCGACCTCGACCCCATCGCCCTCGCCCGCACTCGACGGGCGGTGCTGGCGCGCTGCGTGCGAGACGACGCCCTGCTGATCGGCCCGCTCTTCGCCGAGCCAGGTGGCGCCAAGGTGCGTCAGGACGGCAACGCCTGGCGCCTCGCCGTCTGATCTGCCGCGGGTCCCGCTCTGCGGCGGGCCAGTCAGGTGCCCGAGTGAAGCGCAGCAGCCTTGTTGGGGGCGGCTTCACCGGGTAGGTGGAGCAGGCTCTCCACCCCGACCACGCCCGGGACGCGGCGCACCGCCTTCGTCAGGTGCTCGATCTCCTCGGCGTTGTCGAGCTGTCCGCGCAAGGTCACGACGCCGTCTCGCGCATCGAGGCTGACTCGGTGTCCCAGCGCGGGCATGCGCCCGAGCGCCTCGCTGCGGACGCGATCGACGAGCGTGCGGTCGTCGGCCTGGCGGGTCGGGTGCCGATGCAACCGCTGCTGCACTCCGACCATGCGTCCCTTCATGTACCGCTCTCGACGTTCGATCGCGCGTGCCGTCCGACGGGTGCGAGACCTGATCCAGTCTCGCGACTTGGCCCGGCGCTCCCTGCCGCGAGCGGGATCGAACATGTAGCCGATGCCGACTCCGAGCAGCGCTCCCAACCCCACCTTTGTCAGTCCTGAACCGATCACGACCAACCTCCAGTCATCCATCCACCGCTGGTGTCCTACCCACCTGGGCGACGCCCGCAACCTTCCTGGACCCAGGCGCGGTGCGAGCGCAGTCGGGCCGACACCATGCGGCGCCGGCCCGTGCCTGCTCATCTTCCGGTCGGGCCGAGAGGATTCGAACCTCCGACCTCTTGACCCCCAGTCAAGCGCGCTAACCAAACTGCGCCACGGCCCGGGATGGGCCAGTGACCGTACCAGACGCCCGGCAGGGCCCCTCCATCGTCGGTTGCGCAGCTATCCGGCTTCTGCGGAGGCCGGTGGCGCCTCCTCGCTGTCCACGTCGACATCGGGGTTGTTGACGTCGACATCGACCTCAGGCACCTCGACGTCGCCCTCGGTGTCGATGTCGACGGAGCCACCCAGCAGGAACCAGCCGACCACCACCAGCGCCACGATGACGAGCAGGATCAGCAAGATCCTGCTCATTGAGCCACGACGCTCCCGGTCCGGGTAGCGACGCTCCTCGAGGACCCGGCCGTCCTCGTCCACGATCACGCGCTCACGCTCGGCCATCGCTTGGCCTCCTCCTCAGGTTTCGGATCTCCTCGGTGCTCATTCCCGAGGATCGCGACCCCTAACCGTCAACCCGAGGTGGCAGGGCTAGAGCTGCTGCGCGACCCAGAGGACGCCCTGGAGCAGCCGGTAGCCCAGGTACACGGCTGTGGCAGCCACGAGCAGCTTGAAGTGCCACGGAGCGCTCGCCTGGGGCGGCTCGGTGACAGCGGAGCTCGAAGCGACGGTCTTGCCACATGACGGGCAGCTGCCGTCAGGCAGCAGCGTGTTGGGGTTGTAGAAGCGGTCGCACGTGTCGCACCAGGGCACTCCGTCAGCGTCCCGCGCCACCGGGGTTCGTGGCCAGTCGCGTGCGGGGGCCGGCCGACGCGACCGGACTGGGGAGGTCTCGTCCCACCAGCTCGCTCGCCAGCGCCGCAGCGACGATGAGCGCTTCCACGTCGATGCCCGTGTGCACGCCCATGTCGTCCAGCATCGCAACCAGGCCCTCGGTCGCCAGGTTGCCGGCAGCACCCGCTGCGAACGGCGAACCGCCCAGGCCGCCCACCGAGGTGTCGAACCGTGACACGCCGAGCAGGAGCGCGGCGTAGGCGCAGACGAGGCCCGTGCCCCGGGTCTCGTGCAGGTGCACGCCGATGTCGTTGCCCACCGCCTCGACGACCTCGACGATGCCCCTGGGGGTGGCCATGCCCGTCGTGTCCGCACAGGTGACCTCTGCGCACCCCGCCTCGCGCAAGCGGGTCGCCAGCCCACGCACGTCCTCCGGCGGCGTCTCCCCTTCGTAGGGCGAACCGAAGGCGCAGCTCAGGACGGCGTCGACGGGCACGTCGCCGGCCTCCGCGCAGATCCTGTCGATCTCGGCGAGCGACTCTGCGATCGACATGTTGACGTTGCGCCTGTTGTAGGTCTCGCTCAGGGAGATGGTGACGGTGAGCTCGTCGACACCACAGTCGAGCGCCATCGACGCACCGCGCGCGTTGGGAACGAGCGCGGCGTAGCGCAGACCGGCGATCCGCGGCACAGCGGCCATCACCTCGGACGCGCCAGCCATCGCGGGAACCGCCTTCGGCGAGACGAAGGCCGCTGCCTCGATGCGGCGCACTCCGGCGGCGACCAAGGCCTCGACGAGGCGCACGCGGTCGGCAGGCGCCAACGGCCTCTCGGGCTGGAGGCCATCGCGGGGCCCGACGTCGCGGATGGAGACGGTGTCGGGCAAGCGTGGGAGCACCGCTGTCATACCGGGGGTACGCCGTGGCGACGGTCGGAGAAGGACCGATCCTTGCCCTCCGCCAGCGAGAAGCGCCGGATCAGCTCGCTGCGGAGGTCGCTGAAGTCGATCACCGCGTCGACGACGAGCTCGGACGCGAGGCGGTAGAGGTCGACGTCCTCCTCGTAGACCTTGCGCTGCTCGGCGATGAACGCCGCCCGCTCTTCGGGGTCTTCTATCTCGGCGATCTTGTTTGCGTACACGGCGTTCACAGCTGCCTCAGGCCCCATCACGGCGATCTTCGCCGTGGGCAGAGCGATGGTCGCCTCGGGCTCGAAGGCGGGCCCCGACATGGCATAGAGACCCGCGCCGTAGGCCTTGCGGACGATGACGGAGATCTTGGGGACCGTGGCCTCGCTCACGGCGGTGACCATCTTGGCCCCGTGCCGGATGATCCCCTGCCGCTCCACCTGGGTTCCGATCATGAAACCCGGAACATCTGCCAGGAAGAGCAGAGGCACGTTGAAGGCGTCACACCACCAGATGAAGCGCGCTGCCTTGTCGGCCGAGTCCACGAACAGCGCGCCACCGAGCGCCATCGGGTTGTTGGCGACGACACCGACGGGCCTACCGTCGAGCAGCGCGAAGCCTGTGATCAGCTCGGGCGCGAAGAGAGGCTTCACCTCGAAGAAGCTCTCCGCGTCGATGATCCCGTCGATCAGCTCGTGCATGTCGTAGCCCTGGGTGTCGGCTGCGGGCACCATCGAGCCGGTCAGCTCGTGCACTGGAGGAACCGGTTCGTAGGCGGGCGGCGCCACGCGCCAGGTGCTGGGGAGGTAGTGGAACACCGCCCGGGCCTGCTCTATGGCGTCGGCGTCGTCCTGAGCGAGGTTGTCGCCACAACCCGAGACCGTGGCATGCATGCGGGCTCCGCCCATCTCCTCGAGCGTGGCCTGCTCGCCGATGACCATCTCGGCCATCCGCGGGGAACCGAGGTACATCGAGGCATTACCCTCGACCATGATCGCGATGTCGCAGAAGGACGGGATGTAAGCACCACCGGCGGCGGACGGCCCGAAGAGGCAGCAGATCTGTGGCACCTTCCCCGAGAGCCGCACCTGGTTGTAGAAGATGCGACCTGCCCCGCGCCGCCCGGGGAACAGCTCTACCTGGTCGGTGATCCTCGCGCCGGCGGAGTCGACCAGCCAGAAGACCGGAAGCTCGTGCTTCAGCGCGTGCTCCGTCAGCCGCACGATCTTCTCGACCGTTCGGGCCCCCCACGATCCCGCCTTCACCGTGGGGTCGTTGGCCATCACGCAGACTGCCCTGCCGCCCACCCGACCCGTGCCGGTCACGACACCATCTGCCGGCAGGTCGAGGGCGAGCGAGTTGGCGAGCAGCGCGTCCTCGACGAAGGAACCCTCGTCGAGGAGCAGCGCCAAGCGATCGCGAACGAAGAGCTTTCCCTGCCGCTCGAGCTTCGCCGCCTCCTTGTGCAGGTTGCCGGCGCGAGCGCGCTCGAGACGCTGCTGGAGCTCGTCTCCAGGGTCGTTCACGTCGGCCTCACCTGCGCCGGATGGCGAGGATCGCGACGTCGTCGGTCATCGGCTCGGTGGCGAAGTCTCGCGCCGCCTCGAGGAGCGTCTTGCAGAGGACGTCAGGAGGCACGCCTGGATCGCGTCGCAAGGTGTTGGCTATCCGGTCTTCCCCGAACAGCTGGTCGCCGGCGCGCGCCTCTGCGAGACCGTCGGTGTAGAGCAGGAGCAGGTCGCCGATGTCGAGCGGGATCTCACGACTGGTGTACCCGCCGTCCGGGTCGAGCATGAGGAGCGGCCCGGTGGCTCTGAGCCCGCGCACCTCCTTGTCGTGCCAGAGCCAGGCGGCAGGGTGGCCGGCCGAGGCCACTCGCAGGGTCGCTGCCTCCGTGTCGAAGACGACGACGCAGAGCGATATGAACTCCTCGACGCGCTCCAGCGAGGACATCTGGCGGTTCAGCTCTTCGAGGGCCTGCGCAGGGTCTCGGAACTGTCGGAGGAAGACCCTCAGGAGGTACTTCGCCTGGAAGGCGGTGATGGACGGTTCGATGCCGTGCCCGGTCACGTCGCCGATCACAGCCGCGATGCGAGTGGGGGCAACCCTGAACACGTCGTAGAAGTCGCCTGCCATCAAGCCCGTGCCCGCCTGGTACACGCGCCCGAGCTCGAAGCCCTCGAAGTCGGGCAGGTCCTCGGGTGCGAGGCGGGCGGCCCAGCGCCGCGGCGCCAGCTCCTCCTGGGAGAGCACCTCCTCGGCTCGACGCTCGAGCATTATGCGGTCTTCTGCCAGGCGGGCCTCACGCCGGAAGTCGCGGCCGAAGAGGAGCGAAAGGCCGACCGGGATCAACACGAAGGCGAAGAAGAAGTCGGCCTCACGGATCTCCCACACCGCAGCGATGGCGGAGGCCACCGCGATCACGGCGTAGAGCGTGACCGTGTGGAGCTCCTTGTGGTACGCCGAGCGGGCGAGCACGGTGGCGTCGGCGTCGGGGCCCAGCTCGTCCTCGATGCGCTGCCAGACGCGCTGGAAGCGCTGAGCCGACCTGCCCCAGACGAGGGCAGCCACCAGGGCAGCGACCGCTACGACGGCCAGGATGGGCTTGTCCATGTTCGGGTGGATGGTACCGGAGGGTCAGGCGCCCGGTATCGGTGATCGCTCCCCGGTCCACGCTGCGACGTCCACTCCGAGCTGCTTCATGCCGAAGATGACGGCCTTCGGGTTGAGCGTCGCGGGAGCCCAGTCGTAATCCCACATGCGCTCGTCGCCGGTGGCCTTCACGAACAGGGCCGTCTGGTCGATCGTGAGCAGCACGCCGCGCCTGCTGGCGATGCGCTCGTAGCGATCTGCGTGGGCCTCGTCGATGACGAAGTTCATGGAGTCGCACTGGTGGATGATGTCGTTGTTGTTCCAGTCCCACGGCGACGTGCTGACGTGGACCAGCACCCCTTCGGGCGCGTTCACCACACCGTCGAGGGCGGTGAGATCGATCGGCGCAAGGCAGCAGGCGCAGTAGCTGCGCAACGTGAGCTGCTTGCCGGCGAAGGGGGGCATCTTGGAGATCGCCACCGACTCGAGAGCGCAGCCGGCATGCGAGTGGAAGCTGCCTTCGATCCAGACCTCCACCTGGCTCGGGTAGCTGGAGAAGGGCTGGAACTTCAGCAGGTTGCAGTTCTGCGACTCCTGGTCGACGACGCAGATGATGCCGAGCTGGAGCTCCTTGTAGGCCTGGATGATCTGGCGGCGGTCGAGGCCCGTCCCCTCGTGAACAGCACGCAGGTTGGGGCCGTGGCCCGTGTCGCACCAATGCTCGTAGACGAAGGCTCGGAGGCGCTTGGCCTCGTCGGAGAACTCGAAGGCTGGGACGTCCTGGGGCATGGCGCCGATTCTGGCACCGGCTGCGCATCAGCTGCGCTTGCGCACCCGCATCTTGATCGGCGTGGCACCCAGGTCGAAGCTCTCGCGCAGTCGTCGCTCGAGGTAGCGGAGATAGGTGGCCGGGATCTCTCGGTTGGCGAACAGGGTGAACGTGGGCGGGTCGGTGGCCGCCTGGGTGGCATAGAGCACCTTCACCCCGTGGGGGGCCGGCTGCGCCTGCTGCGCCGCCCGGATCACCTCGTTGACGCGCCGGGTCGGCACGCGGCGGTGGTAGTCCTCGATGCTCATCGACAGCGCCGGCAACAGCTTGTGCACGCCCTTGCCTGTGAGAGCGGAGATCTTCAGCACCGGCGCCTCGCCGATGAAGCGCAGCTTCTCTGCGACCTGCCAGTCGAGATCGGCGCGGGCCTCGGCGTCGGGCAGCAGCTCGTGCTTGTTCAGGAGGACAACGAGCGGACTGCCGGCTGCGTCGATCCGTTCGGCCAGGCGCTGGTCCTGCGCCGTGACTCCGACTGTTGAGTCGATGATCAGCAGCGCGACATCGGACTGGTCGACGGCTTGAAGCGCGCGCACGAGGGAGTAGTACTCGGTCCCCTCGTCGATCTTGGCCTTGCGGCGCATGCCGGCGGTGTCGACGAAGCGGATGGGACCCTCGTCGGTCTCGACCACGGTGTCGATCGTGTCCCTCGTCGTGCCGGGCATGTCGTGCACGACGGCGCGCTCCTCCCCGATCAGCCGGTTGAAGAGCGTCGACTTGCCCACGTTGGGCCTGCCCACGAGCGCCACCGAGAAGATGCGCTCGCCAGGTTGGTCCGCGTCCTCCTGCTCGGCATCGGGTTCCTCGGCATCGGCGGGCGCCGGGAGGAGCTCCACGAGCCGGTCGAGCACCTCACCCGAGCCGCGCCCGTGGAGCGCACTGATCGGCAGGGGCTCGCCGAGACCCAGCGACATGGCGTCCCAGATGAGGCCTTCGCGGCCGGCGTCGTCCACCTTGTTGACGACGACAAGGACCTTCCCTCCGGCGAGGCGGCGCACCACCTCTGCCACCCGCGAGTCCTCCTCGGTGACCCCGGTGACGGCGTCGAGCAGCAGCAGCACCGCGTCCGCTTCGCGGATGGCCTGCTCGCTCTGGCGGCTCACCTTGGCATCGAGGTCGCTGCCGCCCGGCATCCAACCACCGGTGTCGATGAGCCGGAACGGCACGCCGAGCCACTCCGCGTCCACCTCCTTGCGGTCGCGGGTCACGCCTGGCTTCTCCTCGACGATGGCCACGCGCTTGCCGACGATGCGGTTGACGAGGGTGGACTTGCCGACGTTGGGTCGCCCGACGATGGCGACCGTGGGCATGCCTTCGGGGGTCACGCTCGCACCGCCCGGCCGGTGGATGACTCGATGGCAGCCCGCAGGGCGTGACCGTCCGTTGCGATGACCTCGACCGGCCGGGGCAGGTCAGACGGTGATCCGCCGTCGAGGAAGCGGCCGTTGGACAGGCACACGTCCGGCAGGAGGTAGCGGTGCCCCTCCGGCTCCTGGGCGAGCGAGCGCGCCAGGTCTTGGCCCACCATCAAACCGGTGACTGCGGTGGTGCCGCCGAAGAAGCGGTTCTCGACCTCGATGACGCGGACATCCGGTCGGTCCAGGCGCTCGAGGAGCGGCGCCAGCACCATCGCTCCGTACGGCGCGGTCAGCAGGCCGACCGGAGCACTCCGGGAGGGTCGGATCTGGAGCAGCTGGCCCGGGGTGGCTCGGACCCCGCGATAGGGCTCGTAGTCGGTCTCGACCGAGGTGGAGGCATCGGCCCACGAGAAGAACCCCTCCTGGCGGCCGATGGCATCAGCCTTCTGCCCGAACAGCTCGAGCTCGAAGGCCCGCGCCATCCCGATGCCGTCTTCGTGCATCGGGAAGCCCTCGTAGGTGTCCGATGCCGGGAAGGGCCGGCCCGCCAGCAGGTAGTACTCGTCCGCTGCGAACACGAGGCGACGCCCGGAGACAGCCAGGAAGACGTCCTGCCAGTCCTCGACGGCATCGACCACGGCCTCGGCCTCTGCCGATGTGTGCGGGCGCATCCTCGCCTCCGAGCTGAAGCGGGACACACCGAGCGGGACCACGCACAGGGACGCCAGCTCCGGGTAGCGGTCGAGCACGCCAGCCAGGGTGTCGTCGAGCACGCTGCCGTCGTTGATGCCGGGGCACACGACGACCTGGCCATGGACTTCGATGCCGTGGTCGAGCAGAGCGCGCAGCCAGCGCAGGCTCGTCGCGCCACGCCTGTTCCGCAGCATCTCGGCGCGCACCTCCGGATCTGTGGCGTGGATCGACACGTGGAGCGGACTCAAGCGCTCGGTGACCACGCGCTCGAGGTCGGCTTCGGTGAAGCGCGTCAGCGTTGTGAAGTTCCCGTAGAGGAAGCTCAGCCGGTAGTCGTCGTCCTTCAGGTAGAGGCTCTTCCTCAGACCAGGCGGCAGCTGGTAGATGAAGCAGAACTCGCAGTGGTTGTCACACGTGCGCACCTGGTCGAAGAGCGCCGATTGCACCTCGACACCAAGTGGCTCCCCCGCCCGCTTGCCCACCTCGACCGCCATCTCCAAGCCGCCGCGACGCAGCTCGATGGAGAGGTCGGGCTCATCCACCAAGAAGCGCCACTCGATGATGTCGCGGGGCACCTGCCCGTCGATGGACTTGATCTCATCGCCCACCACCAGCCCCGCCGCTGCGGCCGGCGAGCCGGGCGCGACGGCGACGACTCTCGGAGCGGGCATCGAACCAGGCTACGGCGACGAGAGCCTCTCGCAGCAGTCCGGCAGGACTCCGGTGGCCGGTAGCGTGGCCTCCATGGCCGTGGACAAGGTGCTGCTCGCCGCGCCACGCGGCTTCTGCGCCGGGGTCGAGATGGCGATAAAGGCGCTGGCCTGGATGGTCCGGGCCTTCGAGCCGCCCGTGTACTGCTACCACGAGATCGTCCACAACCAGCTCGTGGTCGATCGCTTCCGCGACCTGGGGGTCGTGTTCGTGGACGACATCGCCGAGGTCCCACCGGGCAGGCCGATCATGCTGTCCGCCCACGGGTCGGCGCCGGAGGTCGTCGCGGCCGCCAAGGCGAGCGGCGGCTACGTCGTCAACGCCGTGTGCCCGCTAGTCACGAAGGTGCACCACGAGGTCAAGACACGCGCGGGCAAGGGATACCAGATCGTCTACGTGGGCCACGAGGGCCATGAGGAGGCGGTCGGCACGATGGCGGTGGCGCCCGAGGCGATCCATCGCGTAGAGACGGTCGAGGAGGTCGACGCGCTACGGGACTTCGATGGCCCGGTCGCTCTGCTCGCGCAGACGACGCTGTCGCATCGTGACTGGGCGGCGGTGGCCGACCGCACTGCCGAGCGCTTCCCGCACGTCTGGAAGCCCGGCCGCAGCGATCTCTGCTTCGCCACCACGAACCGCCAGTCGGCGCTGGGCGCCATCGCGGAGCGCTGCGATGCCGTCATCGTCATCGGATCGGCCAACTCCTCCAACACTCGGGCACTCGAGCGCCTGGCGCGGGAGTCCGGTGCGCCGCAGGTGTTCCGGGTGAACGGCCCGGACGAGCTGCCGGCGGGCTTGAGCGGCACGGTCGGCGTCACCGCCGGCGCGTCGGCGCCCGAGCAGGTGGTGCAGGCGGTCATCGACCACCTGGCGCCGCGCGGCGGCGTGGAGGAGGTCCGCATCACCGATGAGGACGAGTACTTCCCGCCACCGCGTGAGCTCCGCGACCTCCTCACGGCAGTCGATGTGCTCACGACGTTCAGCCTCGGTGCATCCGTCGCCGGCCGCCCCGGCCTGCACGATCGCAGCCTCCACGCCAGCGACGTGTTGGCTGCGTTGTAACTAAGGTCTCGCCCATGACGGCGACGAGCTTCACGAGCATGGACACCTCCACCGCCGAGCAGTGGGCGGTCATCGGGGTCGAGACAGCCAAGAACCAGGGCCGTGTGGCGGAACGGGTGCTCGACATGCTGCGCTCGCTCGCGGACATCACGGACGGCTTCTCCACCGACCAGCTCACCCACTGCCTGCAGACCGCCACGCTCGCGGAGCGAGCCGGCGCAGACGACGAGGTCGTCGTGGCCAGCCTCTGCCACGACATCGGCAAGGCCGTCAGCGTGCCCAACCACCCCGAGATCGCGGCAGCCATCCTCAAGCCCTACGTGAGGCCCGAGGTGCACTCGATGATCCTGGTGCACCAGGACTTCCAAGGGCGTCACTACTACGGGCACTTCGGTGGCGATCCTGACGCGCGGGAGAAGCACCGCGACGCGCTGACCGATGAAGAGTGGCGCCTGGCGGAGCAGTTCGCAGACGAGTGGGACCAGAAGGCGTTCGACCCCGGCTACGACACGCTGCCGCTCGAGCACTTCGAGCCGAAGGTCCGAGCTGTCTTCGCTGCAGCCAAGATGTTCCCCACGGCCAGCGCGGGATCCCGCTACAACAGCTGACCCGCTCGGCCGGCCGTCGGCGGGGCGGCAGCCTGGCTCTGCTACCGCTGGTTGGGACGACCGGCCAGCACCTGCGCCTCGTCGAAGAGCTGCTGCAGCACGCCGTGCAGCTCCTGGGTGATGGCGCCGACTGCGCTGCGCGGCATGCGCCCCGCCTCGGTGCGCGCCGGAGCCGGTATCGGATCGCCGACGAGCAGCACGAGCTTCGAGGGGCGCGGGAGCTTGGCGCCCTTGGGCATCATCGCCTCGCTTCCCCCGATCCCCACCGGCACGATCGGCACACCGCACTTGGCGGCGACGTAGGCCGTGCCGTCGAAGAGATCTTCCACCACCGGGCCCGTGCGGCGCGTGCCCTCCGGGAACATGACCAGCGGGCTGCCACCGTTGACGATGTCGGCGCAGGCGCGCAGAGCATCGCGGTCTGGGCTGCCTCGGTGCACGGGGAAGGCTCCGAGCATCGAGACGAAGCGTCCGAGCAGCTTCGACTTCCAGATCGAGTCCTTGCCCATGTAGCGCATCGGTCGCGTGGTGACCAGCGAGGTCAGAGCGAAGTCGATGTTGCTCCGGTGGACGGGGGCCAGCACGAACGCACCAGCTTGGGGGATCTTCTCCGATCCGATCACCTGCACTCGCCCGAAGAGCTTGAACAGGACGACGAAGATGCCGCGCACGATCCCATATGAGATGCGGGTGCCCCGGCTGGGGGCACCAGTCCAGATCTCGACGTCGTCGCCAGGCCGGTCAGACATCGGCAGCTCCCAACCTCGCGGCGATCACGTCGATGATCTCCTCCACCGTGCGCCCGCTCGTGTCGATCGTGAAGGCGTCGGGCGCTTCCGCCAGGGGCGAGACGTCCCTGCCCGAGTCGAGAGCATCGCGTCGAGCGAGATCGGAAGCCACGGTCTCGTAGTCGAGGTCGGCGACCTCCATCGCGCGCCGCTGCGCTCGCACTGCGGGATCGGCTGTCAGGTACACCTTCAGCTCCGCGTCCGGGAAGACCACTGTGCCGATGTCGCGCCCCTCGAGCACGCCGCCAGCGCGCGCCGAGGCCCAGTCGCGCTGGCGCCGAACCATCTCGGCCCGCACACGCGGGTTGGCGGCGACGATGCTCACGGCACGGCTCACCTCGGGTCCCCGGATGGCCGCCGTCGCGTCGGTGCCATCGACGACGACGGAGTCGCTGGCGAGATCGATCACGACGTCGGCCGCAACTCGGGCGACCTTGTCGGCGTCGGCAGGATCGATGCCACGGCGTATGGCGGCAAAGGTGACCGAGCGGTACATGGCACCCGTGTCGAGGTAGTCGAGGCCCAACCGGGCAGCCAGCGCCTTGGCGACGGTGGACTTGCCCGATCCCGCGGGACCGTCGATGGCGATGACCCTCATGGCTGCGCAGCCCTCACGAGGGCAGGACCCTATCGGGACGGCGCAGGCTGTCGAGCATGCGCCAGTACCCCGGGAACGTCTTGTTGACGCAGGCCGGATCCGAGATGCGGATGCCCGGCGCGACCAGGCCCAGCAGCGCGAACGCCATCGCCATGCGATGGTCGTCGTAGGTCTCGATCGTGGCCGGGCTGATCGAGCCACCCACCACCGAGAAGCCGTCATCCTCCTCTACGGCGTCGATGCCAGCCCGTCGCAGCTCCGTGACGACTGCCCGGATGCGATCCGTCTCCTTTCCTCGGATGAAGCCGATGCCACGCACTCTGGTGGTTCCCTCGGCGACGGCCGCCACGACAGCGAGCGTCTGTGCCGTGTCCGAGACCTGAGACAGGTCGGCGTCGATCGCCTGAAGCGGGCCGTTCACGCTGACGCGGGTGCTGCTCGGCGTGCGCTCCACGGAGGCACCCATGCGCTCGAGCAGATCGACGAACCTCATGTCCCCCTGGAGCGAACCATCCGCCAGCCCTTCCACGATCACCGAGCCTTGGGTGACCGCAGCGGCAGCGAAGGCGTAGGACGCGGCGCTGGCGTCGGGCTCGATCACGTACGAGGTCGACCGGTAGCCCCGCGGCTCCACTCTCCAGGTGTGGTCGTCGGGATGGCTCACCTCCACACCGAAGGCCGCCATCACCGCAACCGTCATGTCTACGTACGGCCGCGACACGAGCTCGGTGGTCACGCTCACGGTCAGCCCAGCTGGCATCGCGGGGGCGGCGAGGAGCAGCCCGGACAGGAACTGGCTCGACACATCGCCCGACACCTCGACGGTGCCGCCGCACAGTGATCCTCCAACCAGCTCGACGGGCAAGCTGCCGCTGGCGCCCACTTCGCGGACCTCGGCGCCGAGCGAACGCAGGGCAGCCAGAGCAGGCGCCATGGGCCGCTCGCGCAGGCGGTTGGCACCGTCGACCCGGCGCAGGCCCACGCCGAGAGCGGCCACAGGCAGCAGGAAGCGGCTCGTGGTGCCGGACAGCCGCGCATCGACGATGGCAACGTCCGCTGTGGGCTCACCGTCACAGCCCTGGACGGCGATCTCGTTGTCGGCCCAGCTGGGGCTGATCTCGATCCCGAGTGCTCCCAGACCGTCGAGCATCGCCTCGGTGTCGTCGGCTCTCAGCGCGTTGCGCAGCACGCTGCGCCCTTTGGCGAGCGCGGCACAGACCAAGGCGCGGTTGGTGAGGCTCTTCGAGCCCGGAACCTCGACGACCGCGTGCACGGGGGTCGTCATCGGTTCGATGGGGAGCGGTTCAGAGCTCGGCACCACTACTCCAGCGGCTGCACGGCCGGCCGGAAGCCGTGCTCGACGAGGCCCGAGCGGAGCCGCTCCGCTGTGATCGCCTCCACCACGAGGATCAGCACGCCGCGATCGCCTTCGCTGGAGTGGGCGATCTCCAGGTCGGCGATGTTGACGTCGAGGGCCCCTGCCAGCGTCGTCACCTCGGCGAGCACTCCGGGACGGTCGGGAACGGGCACCCGTACCTCGCACATGTCACCGGCACTGGCGACGCGTGCCGGCAGGTTCACGCGTGCCGCCCGAGCTCTCTCCAACACGGCGAGCAGGCCCGCCCGATCCTCCTCCACGACGACCGCGCGGACCGCCTGGAGCGACGTGACGAGATCGTCCAGCACCTCCACGATGGCGTCGCGGTTCTCGGCGCAGATGTCGGGCCAGATGCCAGGGTGCCCGGCGGCGATCCGCGTCATGTCACGAAACCCGCCCGCGGCCAGGCGCAGGAGCGCCCGGTGCTCGGTGGCCTTGTCGTCGGCGAGGTGCATCAGGGCCGCAGCTGTCAGGTGGGGAACGTGGGACACCACGGCCACCAGACTGTCGTGGTGCTCGGGTGTGAGCGCGACCACGTCGGCGCCCAGATCGCCGACCGCGGAGCGAACGGCTGCATAGGTGGCGTTGCTCGTAGCGGCGGTGGGGGTGAGCACCCAGACCGCTCCGGCGAAGAGGTCGGCGTCGGCGCCCTCTATCCCGTCCTGCTCCGAGCCGGCCATCGGGTGACCGCCGAGGAAGCGCGGGTCGTCCACGGACGCGACGATCGATGCCTTCACGCTCCCGACGTCGGTGACGATCCCGCTCGTGCCCGACAGCGCCTCCCTCGCAGCAGCGGCAACCGCCTGCACCGGGGTCGCCAGGAAGGTGATGTCAGCGCGCGGGTCGGTGCCGATCTCATCGAGGGCACCGAGAGCCTGCGCCCGCGCGCTGCGATCCGGATCGCGGTCGGCGCCGGTGACGTGCCAGCCGCGCCTGCGCAGGGCCAGACCTATCGAGCCTCCGATGAGGCCGGTGCCGACGATGCCGGCGCGGCGAGCAGGCATCAACGGCCGGAGCCGATCCGGCTTCGCCGGTCGGCGTGAGGCACGTGCGTAGGCAGGAGCGCAGCGACGCCCGAAGCAGGCATCAATTCAGCCGGGCAGGTCGTCGCGAAGGCCGACCGCGCCCTCTAGGTAGACGTGGCGCATGTCTGCTCGGCTGCGCTCGGTGGTGAGGTGCATCAGCACACGGATGCAGCGCTCGGTGCCACCGACGACGTCGAGCTCGCGAGCACAGATCAAGGGCACGTCGCCGAGCCCCATCTTTCGTGCGCCGCCGGCCGGGAACGTCGAGTGGATGTCGTCGGTCGCTGTGAAGAGGATGCTGACGATGTCGTCGTGGTGGACGTCGTTGCGCTGGCACATCTCCTCGAGGAGCGTGATGACGCGCTCGTGGACATGGCCCTCCTCATCGACGTCGACGGTTGTGGCCCCGCGAAGGGCTCGGAGTGCGACTGGCACGAGGGTTGAGGCTACCCGCGGGGCCGCTTGGCAACGGTGGCCCGTTCCAGGGCCCGCACCTCGTCCTGAGTGAGGGATCGCCACTCCCCCGGTGCCAGAGTGCGGTCGGACAAGGGGCCGATCCTCGTTCGCACCAGTCGCACGACTGGTGTGCCGACCGCCTCGCACATGCGCCGTATCTGCCGGTTGCGTCCTTCGTGGATGGTTATCCGAAGGAGCCGCTCTCCCAACACCGCCACCTTGGCGGGAGCTGTCTTGCCGTCATCGAGCTCGACCCCTTCACGCAACCGGCGCACGACCCCGCGGTGAGGGTCGCCTTCGACCTCGACCAGGTACTCCTTGTCCACGCCGAAGCTCGGGTGGGTGAGCCGGTGTGCGAGGTCGCCGTCGTTGGTGAGGAGCAGCAGGCCCTCGGAGTCTCCGTCGAGGCGACCCACCGGGAACACACGTGGTTCGGGCGGCACCAGCGCCACCACCGTCGGGCGGCCATGGGTGTCGGCGGCAGTCGTGATGACGCCGCGGGGCTTGTTGAGCAGGTAGTGCACAAGGCCCGCTCGCACGCCGATCTGTGCGCCGTCGACCTCCACCACGTCGACCTCTGGATCGACGCGACGGCCCAGGTCGGCCACCTCGCCGTTGACGCGCACGCGCCTGCGCTCGATCAGCTCCTCGCAGACGCGGCGGCTCCCGAGGCCAGCCTGGGCCAGGACCTTCTGCAGCCTGATGCCGTCCTCGCCGACGCCGCCGTCGTCGTTGGGGCCGCCCGCAGGGGGCATGCGACTACTCGTCCTCTGCGTCGAGCTCAGGGCTGTCGAAGGGCTCGCTGTGGTGCTGGGAGCGGCGGACCGCGTTGGTGGCTTCGATCTCGTCGAGGCGCTCGTTGAGCGATGGGCCGGGCGGTGGCCGCAGACCGGCCTCGAGGTGCTCGACGATGTCGGCACCTGGCACGAACTCCGCCAGCGGCGGCAGCTCGTCGAGGCTGTTCACACCGATGCGCTCGAGGAAGAGAGCCGTGGTGCCGAACAGCACCGCTTGGCCTGGGCCGGGATCCTTCCCGACCTCGGCGATGAAGCCGCGCTGCTGGAGCGTGCGCATCACGCCATCCACGTTGACCCCCCGGATGGCAGCGACCTGGGCTCGCGAGACAGGCTGCTTGTAGGCGACGATGGCGAGCGTCTCGAGGGCCGCTCCCGACAGCCGAGCCGACTGGCCTTCGAGCACGAAGCGCTCGACGTAGGGCGCCAGGTCGGGATGGCTCTGGAAGCGCCATCCACCGGCGATCTGCACGAGCGAGAAGCCGCGATCCGCAGCGTCGTACTCGGCGGCCAGCTCGTGGCAGACCTCGGCCACTCGTGCGACCGGCAGCTCGAGCAGCTGTGCGAGGAGCTGGGGCTCCACTGGCATCTCGGCGACCATCAGGACCGCCTCGATGGCGCGGCGAGTCTCGTGGAGGCGGACGTCGGACATCTGGTCAGCCATCGTAGGCGTCGACCTCGGCCAGCTCCTCGAGCTCGGAGCGGTCGCGCCCGAGCCAGATGATCTCGATCTCGCCGAAGCTGTGGGGCTGCTGGAGGTCGACGAACCCCTGCTTGAACAGCTCGAGCACGGCGAGGAAGCGAACGACGACATCGAGGCGCTCGAGGAGACCGTCGGTCATCCGGCGGAAGGAGATGCGGCCCACCAGGGGCAGCTCCTCGAGCAGCTCGACCACAGCCTCGGCCACCGACGCGCGGATCGGCGCGACGTGCTCGAGGTCGATCCGCATCTGCGGCTTCGGCGTGAGCGCCCGCAGGAAGGCGCGGCGCACGTCGTCCGGTGTGACGCCGGCGAGCAGATCAGGCGTGAGGTCGAGGTAGCGCTCCTCTGGGCCGGCGACCCGCGGGTAGGACCGCCCGGCATCGCTTGCCAGGTGCTGCAGCGCGACCGCGGCGTCTTTGAACGTCTTGCACTCGACCAGGCGCGTGAGGAGCATGTCGCGCTCGGACCACAGCGCCAGCTCGTCGTCGAGATCGAGGTCGTCGTCGCCTGGCAGCAGGCGTCGGGTCTTCAGCTCGATCAACGTGGCTGCGATGAGCAGGAACTCCGTGGCGACGTCGAGGCTGAACTGCTCCATCGCCTCGATCTCGGCCAAGTAGGCATCCACGATCTTGGTGAGCGAGATGTCGTAGAGGTCGACCTGCTCGCGAAGGATGAGGTGGAGCAGGAGGTCGAAGGGCCCCTCGAAGACCGGGGTGGTCACCTCGTACGGCATCGGGCCAATGCTAATCACATTGGTGTCGTTTGGGTAACACGCTCGGGGCACGGCGCGGGGCCGCCTACGATCGCCCACTGTGCCCCGCGTCTTCTCAGGCATCCAGCCCTCCGGTGAGCTGACGCTGGGGACCTACCTCGGCGCTCTCCGGCGCTTCGTCACCGATCAGACCACCAGCACGTCGTACTTCTGCATCGTCGACCTCCACGCCATCACGGTCCCCCAGGAGCCGGCAACCCTGCGCCGCCGCACCCTCGAGACGGCTGCCCTCTACCTGGCCAGCGGGCTCGACCCCGACTCGTGCACCCTCTTCGTGCAGAGCCACGTCGCCGAGCACACGGAGCTGGCCTGGCTCATGGAGTGCACCGTGTCGGTCGGCGAGCTGAGGCGGATGACGCAGTTCAAGGAGAAGTCGGATCGACAGGAGTTCGTCTCCGCTGCTCTGTTCACCTACCCGGCGCTGATGGCCGCCGACATCCTCCTCTACGACACCGACCGTGTCCCGGTGGGCGATGACCAGCGCCAGCACCTCGAGCTCACGCGCGACGCGGCCGAGCGGTTCAACAACCGCTACGGCCCGACGTTCACGGTGCCCGAGCCTGACATCGCCAGGTTCGGTGCCCGCGTCATGGATCTGCAGGAGCCCACCCGGAAGATGTCGAAGTCGATCGACTCTCCGCAGGGCACGGTGCTCATGCTGGATGAACCCAAGGACATCGAGCGGAAGTTCAAGCGAGCCGTCACCGACAACGACGCCGAGGTCCGCTACGACCCACGCGCCAAGCCAGGTGTCTCCAACCTGCTCGGCATCCTGGCGTCAGTGACCGACTCCGACCCGGGGGCGCTGGCCGGCAGGTACGAGCAGTACGGCCCGCTCAAGGCCGACGCGGCGGCGGCCGTCATCGAGGCGCTGCGCCCGATCCAGGCCCACTACAACGAGCTGATCGATGACCCGGCGGCCGTCCTCGAGATCGTCGCCAAGGGGGCCGACAAGGCCCGCGCGGTCGCCCAGGTCACCCTGGCCAGGGCCCGCGAAGCAGTAGGCCTGCTCAACAACCAACGTCTGTGAACCCCGGCGGCCGCCATGCGGACGTGGTGGTTCACAGACGTTGGTTGTTGAGAGCTTTCAGTCGTCGTCGGCGGCCTTGAGCGCCTCGCCGAGGTGTCGGGGGATGGTCCAGGCTTCGGCGGGCAGGTGGTGCTCGCGGGCCCACGCCACCGTGAGCGGGTCGCTCCCGGCCATCTCGAGCAGGTCTGCCCCGAGGTCCGCGTGCAGAAGATAGAGGCCGACCTTGCGCGTGAAGCCGCGCTGCTTGCGCCAGGTGTGGGCCATCTGTGGCCCTGCGACCATCCCGCTGACCGTCGCGACGACGCGGCCATACGTGCGCAGCCCGGCTTCCACCTTGCCGACGTCGTGAAGCAGCGCGGCGGCCAGCACGGGTCGGGTGGCCTCGTGGCCCAGCGCCCGCTCCACGTCACGGGCGACTGACGCCGCGTGGCGCCGGTCTGGTCCTGACATGCGGTGCCAAAGCTCGAGCTCGCCGGCTGTGAGGTGCAGGTCGACCCACTGCTGCTGGGCAGCGCTGGGCCCGCCGGGCAGCAGTGAGCCGAGGAACCGCCTCACGAGGTGGCCAGCCCGGCCCATCAGCGCCTCGCGCTCAGGCGTGAAGGATGCAGAAGCGCGCTGCGGGCATGGCCTCGAGCCGTGCCGGAGCGATGGGCTCGCCGCACGCCTCGCAGCGCCCGTAGGTGCCCTCGTCGAGCTTGCGCAGCGCCCGCTCGACCTCTTCGAGCTCGGATCGGAGCTGGGCGGCGAGAGCCTGGTTCTCGCCCTGCTCGGCAGCGACCTGGCCTGAGTCGGCGAAGTTGTCGTCGACCTGGCTGTCGCTCGATCCCGGCTCGAGGGCATGGATCTGAGCAGCCAGGTGGTCGCGCTCTGCCGCTAGGTCGGCACGCACCGTTGAGGGGATGGTCTGGTCGGCCACGACAAGAGGCTACTTGCCCAGGGACGCTCTTGGGTGCGCCGCCCGGTAGACCTCCCAGAGCCGCTCGGTCGACACGAGCGTGTAGATCTGCGTCGTGTTGATGGAGGCGTGGCCGAGCAGCTCCTGCACCACCCTGATGTCGGCGCCGTGGTCGAGCATGTGCGTGGCGCACGAGTGGCGCAGCACGTGCGGGCTGAGCCGACCAGTCAGGCCGACCTTCTCGCCGTGGCGCCGAAGCACGTCCCAAGCGCCCTGCCTCGTCAGCCGCCCGCCCCGCTTCCCGAGGAAGACCGCCTCGGCGTCGCCACGTCGTCGCCACTGAGCCGGTGCCAGCAAAGGGCGCCCCGCCTCGCCCAGCCATGCGACCACGGCCCGCGTGGCATGCCCGCCTATCGGGACGATCCGCTCCTTGGACCCCTTGCCGAAGGCCCGCAGCAGAGACCCATCGAGGTCGAGGTCTCCGAGCGACAGGCCGACCAGCTCCGACACGCGCAGGCCGGTGCCGTAGAGGAGCTCGAGCATGGCCCGGTCACGCAGGGCGATCGGCGTGCTGCCCGTAGGCGCTGCGAGAAGGCGCTCCACCTCGCTCTCGCTGAGCGCCTTGGGGAGGCTTCGCGGCACTCTGGGCCGTTCGACGTGGGCGGCTGGGTCGGATGCGACCCTGCCCTCGGAGGCCAGGAATCGATGGACAGCGCGCACGGGTACGAGGGACCGCGCCACGGATGCGGGCGCCAGGTTCCTCGATCGCAGCTCGGTGATGTAGGCGATCACGTCGGCCTCGGCGACGTCAGTGATGGCGACGCCACGAGCCGTCAGCCATCGCGCGTATCCCTTCAGGTCACGGCGGTAGGCGTGGAGCGTGCTGGCTGACCTGCCCCGCTCGGCGGCGAGCCACAGGAGCAGATCCTCCGCCTCCGGCGGCAGCGGCAGGTCCTCGGTGGTCACCGGATCGGCCACCGCCGCGTTCATGGCCGCCGCTGCGCGGTGAGGGTCAGGCCGATGATCGTCTTGGCGTCCGTGATGCGGCCGTCGTGGATCATCTCCAGTGCGTCGTCGAGCGGCAGCCGCTCGATGGTCATGTGCTGCTCCTCGATCCCCTGCCTGTCATCGGCTACCTCTCGAAGCCCCGTCGCGACGAACACGCTGACTGACTCGTCGCAGAACCCGGGTGAGTTGTGGAACGTCACGAGCAGCTCGAGAGCGCTGGCTGACAGGCCCGCCTCCTCTATCAGCTCGCGCTCCGCGGTCACCTCGTCGGGCTCGCCCTCCACGTCGCGCAGGCCGGCCGGGAGCTCGAGCAGATCGCGGTCGAGGGCGGCCCGGAACTGACGCACGAGGGTGACGGTGCCGTCATCGTGCAGGGGCACAACTGCCACGGCGCCCGGGTGGTGCACGACGTCACGATCGAACTCGGAGCCGTCAGCAGCACGGAACCGCACCGAGCTGACCGTGAAGCGGAACCCGCGGTGGACCTCGGTGTCAGCGACCTTCGTGAACGGTGACACCCGGCGCGACGCGAGCTAGCTCGCGGCCGCGGTGGAGCGCTCGGCGTCGAGGTCGAACAGGTGCGGTGAGCGACCCTCCGCTCGTGCCAGAGCAGCACCCACGAAGTCCCGGAACAGCGGAGCAGGACGGGTTGGCCGGCTCTTGAGCTCCGGGTGAGCCTGCGTGCCGACCCAGAACGGGTGGTCGCGCAGCTCGATGAACTCGACGAGGCGACCGTCCGGTGAGGTGCCCGAGCACCAGAAGGGGCTCTCGTCGAAGCGGGGCTTGTAGCGGGGGTTGAACTCGTAGCGGTGACGATGGCGCTCCGACACCACGGTGGTGCCGTAGGCCTCGGCCACCTGCGAGCCCTCGGCCAGCTGAGCCACATAGGCCCCGAGTCGCATCGTGCCGCCCATGTCGGTGACTCCGCGCTGGGTCTCCATCAGGTCGATCACAGGATGCGGGGTGGTGGGGTCGAGCTCGCTGGAGTTGGCCCCGGTGAGCCCGAGCACGTTGCGGGCGTAGTCGATCGTCATCATCTGGAGCCCAAGGCACAGACCCAGGCAGGGGATGCCGTGCTCCCTGGCGTAGCCGGCAGCAGCGATCTTGCCCTCGGTGCCTCGTTCGCCGAAGCCACCAGGGATCACGATCCCGTCGAGGTCTCGCAGGCGCCCCTCCGTGAGGAGGCCCTCCACGTCCTCGGCTTGGATCCAGTCGATCTCGACGTTGGCTCCGTGGTGGAACCCGCCGTGCTTGAGCGCCTCGACCACGGAGAGGTAGGCGTCTTGCAGGCTCACGTACTTCCCGATGATCCCGACGCGAACCTCACGTTCGGCTGACTCGATGCGGTCGACGAGGATCTCCCACTCGCTCAGATCGGGGTCGACGTCGCCCAGCTGGAGCAGGCTGCAGACGACGTCGTCGAGCCCCTCTTCGTGGAGCACCAGCGGGATCTCGTAGAGGTTGCGAGCGTCGGCTGCGTTGACCACCGCGTCGATCGGGACGTCGCACAGGTTGGAGATCTTGCGCTTCAGTCCCTCTGCCAGCGGCTTCTCGCTGCGCACGACGATGGCGTCGGGCTGGATGCCCCTGCCGCGCAGCTCGGTCACGGAGTGCTGTGTGGGCTTGGTCTTCTGCTCGGCCACGATCATCGGCGCGAGCGTGACGTGCACGTAGCAGACGTTGTCGCGGCCGACGTCGAGGCGGAACTGTCGGATCGCCTCGAGGAACGGGAGGATCTCGATGTCGCCGACCGTGCCCCCCACCTCGGTGATGACGACGTCGACCGCATCCCCCGCAAGGCGCGTGATGCGCCGCTTGATCTCGTCGGTGATGTGCGGGATCACCTGGACGGTCTTGCCGAGGTAGTCACCCCGACGCTCGGCGGCGAGGACCGACGAGTAGATCGATCCCGTCGTCGCATTCGAGTCGCGCGTGAGGTTCTCGTCGATGAAGCGCTCGTAGTGACCGAGGTCGAGGTCTGTCTCCCCGCCGTCGTCTGTGACGAACACCTCACCGTGCTCGAACGGGTTCATCGTGCCCGGGTCGACGTTGATGTAGGGATCGAGCTTCTGCATCGTGACGCGCAACCCTCGCGACTTCAGCAGCCTGCCGAGAGAGGACGCGGTGATCCCCTTGCCGAGCGACGATGCGACGCCCCCGGTGACGAAGATGTGCTTGGTCATCTGGGGCCCTCCGTGCGCGGAACGATCGTCGCAGTCACGGGAGCACACCCTACCCCGACGTCAGGGGCGGCTTGCGCATGCGGTCGACCACCCTCGGCCAGTCCACGAACAGCACGAGCACCGTGACAGCCCACGCCCAGTAGTCGAGGCCCAGGAAGAGCCAGGTGGTCACATGGAGGGCGACCGCCACGAGCGCGTACAGCGGCTGCAGGGCCCGCCGGAGCAGCACGATCGGGAAGCTCAGCTCGAACGCCAGGATGAAGGTGCCCGTGGCCTTGGCCGCCCATGCGTGCTCCCCGATCCACGTGGCCATGGCGTCCCACTTCGCAGTACCGATGCTGGGGCCCCACAGCATCACGTAGCGCACGTTGTCTCCGATGGCCCAGTCGAGTCCTGACCGACGCACCTTGTGGTACCCGGCCAGGAAGTAGACGAGGGCGCTGATCACCATCGCTGAGCGGATCGGCCAGCCGTGTGCACGTCGCCCCTCCCGGTCGGACCATGCAGCCGACAACGGTGCCAGCAGGAAGGGCACCGAGGCCCAGAGCAGCAGCAGGTCGTTGTGGAGCACCTTGCCTCGACTGCCACGCAATCCGGCCAGGATCAGGTAGCACAGCCAGGCGATGGCGAAGGCGGCCCTGGGGTGTCGGCGGACGACTGCGAGGATGGCTGCGGCGACCCCGACGGCCTGCAGCGTGATGAAGGCCCAGGCCGGTGGCATCGAGGGCAGCCAGGCCAGGATCGGCACAGGATCGAAGAGGGGGTCGGGCGTGCCGGCAAGCTGCCGATAGCTTCCGAGGCCGACTCGCAGCCCGATCAGTGCGGCAAGCGCGGAGTGGACGAAGAGCAGGCGAGACCCGGACTCGGGTCCCCAGAGGACGTCGTCCAGCGTGCGTCGGAGCCGGCTCATCGGTCGGCTCTCGGAGCACAGCTGTGGACTGCCTCCGGCCGGTGGGTGACGACCCAACCTTCTGGTCCGCGGACGAGCCTCTGACGATCCCGGATGATCCGGAGCTCCGTGAGATCTGGCACCACGTCACGGGTCGCCCCCAGCAGCGCTTGACACATGTCCTCTCGCCTCCGCTGCGAGGCGTCCGGCAGCTCGCTCAGCGGCCATGCCGCGTGGCGGAACCGCAGCGGCAGCTCCTCGAGGCTCACCATCCGCGCCTCCCCGCCGGCCGTCGCGGCCTCGAGAACCCAGACGGTCTGCCGTTCGCTGCGGGACAGGCTGAACAGTCGCCACGCCGTCATCGGCCATGCTTCGAACCCGACGACGCCCGGCACGAGGAGCATCACCAGTGCAAGGAGCACGAGCGCCCTGGCGGAGCGCGATGGCCCGTCTTCCTTCGTCTGCTCGGTCCCGTTCACCGTGCTGGCGCCTGTCCCGCCGGCTCGCGACTCGGTTCGAGCAACAGGAAGATGAGCGTCGCTGTCAGCACAGTGGACGCCACCCCACCCACGATCGCGCCGGAGTCGTTGACCAGGCTCCCGAGGATCGCGGCGACGGCCGCGCCGGCAAGTCCAGCTCGCAGCCCCGGCGTGGCCGCCTCCAGCTGTCGCGTGGGGCGCCGGGGCGACCTCACGAGCAGGAGCCAGAACGCGAGCGCGATGGGAATCGCGGCGACCCACACGGACGACGTCGACACCTCGAGGTTCGCGAGCAGCTTGCGCTGGATGATCGACAGGAGCGGACCGATGCCCTCGTCGCCCACGCGCTCGAACAAGCGGCCCAGGTGCGCTCGCTCGGACGGCGGCCGCGCTAGGTCGAGCAGACCGAACCCAACGATCGCGACCGCAGTAGCCACACCGGCCGCGAGGATCGAACGGATGCGTATCCGCCATCCGAACAGCACGGCCGCAAACACCCCGATCGCCGGGGTGAAAGCGAGAACGCCTCCAACGTCGGAACCCCACCTCGGCACACCGAGCACGAGGAGCGTCGCCAGGAGGAGCACCAAGGGCAGCCGGCGAGCGCGGGTGGAGGTGCTCGAGCCAGCGATGAAGGCTGCCAGCAGACATGCCGCCGCAGATATCTGGCCATAGCTGTAGTTGCTGATGCCGTAGAGGCGGCTGTTGCCTGTGGGCGAGTACCCGAAGGCCGCGCTCAGGCTCAGACGGGAACCGGTCATCACATCACCGGCCAAGACCACCGCCATGAAGGACAGCACGACGAGGAGCGAGGCTCGCGGGCCCGCCGACCACCGGCCTGCCAGAGCTGCCACCCCTGCCAGCCCGACCGCACCGAACAGCACGAAGGCCCAGTAGAAGCCGATCCCCAGCTCCTCCAACGGAAAGGCGCGCGCGAGGTACGAGAGCGGCAGCAGCGAGAGGAGCACAAGCACCATCAACCGGAGCCTCGACGCCCACGCCTCGCCGCGCTGGCCGACGTGCAGCAGTGCGACCACCGACGCGAGCAGCGCGAGACCCACCACTACGACGAGCGTGGTCGGAACGAGCAGCCGCTCGCGGAAGCGAGATGCCTCGTTCAGCGAGACCAGCCGGCTGATTCGCTGCTGCACCGAGCTGCTGGAGGCGACCACCTCCGCCGGGCGACCCTCCATCTCCGCCGGACGCTCCAGCTGGAGCTCCGAGAGGATCGTGGGTGCCACATCAACCAGCGTGAGGAACCCGGATCGTTGTGTGGAAGCCGATCTCAGGTAACCCGGCTGCGCCTCTGGGCTGCGCAGAGCTGCGATCGTGAGGTCCCGGTCGCCGGCAAGGTTGTAGGGGGCCACCAGCAACACGCTGTCGGATCGCGCGTCGACCGACTCCAAGAGGAGCGCCAGCAGCGCGTCAGCTTCCCTCAGGGCCGTGTCCCACAGCTCCGCGTAGCGAGCACTGCCGACCATGGGTCGATAGCGCAGGGTGCGAGCTAGATCCGAAGCCTCCACCACGACCACGCGCCGATCCTCTGGTCCGCCGGACCACATCTCCTCGAACCTCTCATTGACCTCCTCGATCGACAGGCGGCGGCCGAAGGGGCGCGATGGATCCTGTAGGAGCAGGTCCTCCTCCAGGGCGCCATCCGCAACGACGCCGTCCTGGTCGGCGAGGGCCAGACCGGCTTGACGCTGGTAGGAGGATCCCACCGAGTCGGTGCCATCTGCGTTCCCGATGGTGCGGGTCAGCACATCGTTGTCATGGAGAGTGCTCGCCAGGAGACCGAGCACAGCGTCGTAGGGCTCACGACCGTTGGCTCGCACGAGGGCGGGCCAGGCCAGCGATACGTACCGGCCCTCGGGGCGCAGTCCCGTGCGACGGCTGAATATCTCGCCCGCCGCCGACCCCGCACTCTGCTCCTCGAGAGCCAGGACCTGTCCATCGACGGCGGTCTGCGTGGTGGCCCTCGAGCCGGCTGAGATCGTCAGGTACGCGTCACCTGGACCGGAACGAGGTGACACACCACGCGGGGCCATGTCGGCTACAGCGGAGCTCGCCACGAACGCTTGCAGGGCTGGTAGGTCGCCGGCCTCGACATCTGCCCACGTGACCCCCGGCAGCGACACCACCAGCATTCTCTGCACGCGAGGTCCCGGCTGCGCTGCGTCCACCGGGGCGCTGCCGAGCAGCGCCAGAAGGCAGAGCATCCCTGCCAGGGCCAGTCGCCGATGCGATGCGCGGAGGCTCTGGATCATGATGGTTTCCTCGGGAAGGTGCGGCCCAGCTGGTCGAAGCGTCGCAGTGGCATGACGGCGTCGATGATCGCTGTGAATGAGACGACCTCGGAGAGCAACGTCAGAGCAAGGAGCGTTGCGGCTGCGAGCGAGCGAGCGGCGCCGGGCGCCTCGAGCACCGTACCCACGCCCAGCGCCGCGCCAAGTGCGTTCGCTCCCGTGTCGCCGATCATGAACCGCTCTTGGAGGTCGCCCCAGAGCAACACCAGCACTGACCCGGCCAGCGCCGCCAGCGCCAGCCCCGTGGCGGCTGCGCCCGCGGTCGCCGCGATGGGCAGGTAGCAGAGCAGACCCCACTTAAGCGTGCGGCCAGGAGCCCGATCGAGGAGGTTCCCGATGTTCGCTGCCAGTGAGATGAGCGCTGCGTCGATCAGGACCCGCCCGGGATCGTCACCGTTGATGGCACCGGCCAGTACCAGCGCGATGGCGACGCCGCCGCCGAGCTTGACGAATCCAGTCGTGACCCGGCCGTGCAGCGCGGCACCGAGATGACCGCGAAGCCCGCGCTCCGAGGCATCCCCAAGAAGGTCGTCCAGGAGCCCGAGGAACCCGAAGGACGTGACGGTCGCGAGGACCAGCAGCCGCGGCGCGGCGGTGTCAGCGTCACCGATCCCGATCACCCCTGCGAGCGTGCGCGCTCCTTCCACCGACAGGAGCGCCGCCACGAGCAGCAGGCCGGCGGCTGTCGGCAGACCTGCTCCCCGGTAGTTCTTGCGAGCAAGGTGCGGACTGTCGAGGATGCCGCCAGCGCACCGGAGCAGCACGGAGGTAGCCAGCATGCCTGCGGCGAGTGCCGCCAGAAGGGTCATGGTGCACGCACCGCACTGACCTCGAGCGCTCTGAGCACACCGATGGGTGCCACCACGATGAGCATGGTGGCCGGCACGGCGATCGAAGAGTCGTTGGCGACCAGCCCGAGCAGAGCGAGGACGGCCAACCCAGCAGCGGCGGCTCTGGTCGGCTCATGCTGCAGCCAGCCCGAGCGCTCACGCCCGTCGCGCCGGCGCCCGCGGGATGCCAACGCGGCGTAGGCGCCGACGCCCGCTATGAGCGAGGCGACGAGCGCCCATGCCGCCACCTCGGCCCCTCCGAAGCTGGCGTGGAGACGTCGTGTCACGCTGTCAGCAAATGAGGCCCAGCGACCGGCCAACAGGTGTTCTGCGAGCCTGGCCAGGTGAGTGTGCTCCCCGGCCGGGCGTGCCGCATCGATGAAGGCGAACGTCATCACCGCGATCACGGCGAGGAGGAGCAGCACGACAAGGTGACGGAACCGCGGTCGATGCCCCGCGAGCATCAGGCCCGTGAGCCCGAAGGCTGGGACCATCGAGAGCACACCGCCTACGTCGGCCCCGAGCATCGGCAACCCTTCCAGCAGCACGACCCCGGACAGGAGCCCAACCGCGGCTGGCAGACCCCGCGAGCCGTATCTGTCGACGAGCAGCGCGCTGACCACCACCGCTGCGGAGCCGAAGAGTGCGAAGGCGAGGTTTCCAAGTCCGGCAAACCGCCCGGCGACGGCGAGCGAGTAACCGAACACGGCATTGACCTGCAGCGGCGCTCCGATGAGCACGTCGGCCGTGAACATCACGACGATTGCACCAACGGCCAGCAGCGGCCCGGCACCCGCCCACACCCGATCGGCCACAGTCGTGGCGAGGGCGATCAATGCGGCGAGCCCCGCCACCGCAGCCAGATAGGCCGGGACGCTGCCAGTCAGGGCGCTCACCTGAGCGGCCAGGAATGTGGCAGGCACCACGGCCAGCGCGGCGCGAGCCGTGGGCGCAAGCAGGCGGCGGATAGCCGCAGGAAGCCGCGCCGCCCGCCACGAGGCCAACACGAGCAAGGCCAGGATGATGATGATCGGCACCACGACGATCGCCACCAGTGAGTCGCGAAAGCCTGCTGCGGTGGCGTCGCCTGCCAGCTGTTCGACCCGGTCGACGCCCGCACGCGGGCTCACCTGGAACGTGCGGCCCTCGACCTCAGCAGGCTGGTCGAGTCCGAGGAGGCCGAGCACGGTCGGTGCGACATCCGCGAGCTGGACGTAGCCGTCCCGTCTGGTGGTGGCCGATGTGAGGACGCCGCCACGCGTTGCGGGAGTTCGCAGCGCGGCGATGGCGAGCTCGGGCGACTTCTTCGACGACACGGGCGACAGGATCAGAACCGCGTCGTGTCGCTCGTCGGTGCGCTCGAGCAGCGCGCCCAGCAATGCGTCTGAGCGAGCCAGGGCAGCCCGGCGCAGGGCAGCACCTTGGCGCGGTGTTGCACGCGCCGCGTAGGCAGAGGCTCGACTCAGGTCAGAGGCCTCCACCAGCACAACGGCCGGCGCCCGAGCGCCCCACTCGGCGTCGAAAGCAGTGAGGACGGACTTCTCATCAAGCCGGCGTCCAAACGGTGCCGCCGGGTCATCGACGAGCAGGCCGCGACCCACCGTGCCGCCGGGAACGATCCCGTCCGAGCCCATCAGTGTCGTCGCGGCTCCGCGCGCGTACGCACCATCGGGTGGCGGCTCGTCGCTGACAAACCCCTCAGCCGCATCGGCGTTCGCTATCACGGCGCGGTGGACGCCGGCCCCGGCGAGCAGGTCGCCGAGTCGGCCCGGTTCGCCACCGAACGGACCCTGCTCGTTCCGCTCGATGGCAGCGCCGACCGCGAGATACGCCACGCCGCTCGGTACTCGCCCGAGTCGACGGTGGAGGATGTCAGCCGCCGGTACGCCTGCGTAGGTCTCCTCCGAGTCCAGCGCGACCGCCACGTCCACGGTTGGCGCGGTCGAGCGCGTGCCGGCGCTGATCGAGAGGTAGGCGTCGGTTGTGGACGCGCGCCTGAGGCCGATCCGTGTCGACAAGCCACCCACCGCAGCGTCTGACGTGAAGCGCTCGAGGTTGGGGAGGCTCCCGGAACGAACGTCATCCCAGGAGACTCCTGGCATGGAGACGATCAGAACACGGTCGACGGGTTGCTTCACGGGGTCGTCCGCTCCGTCCTGCATCGTGATGATGGCAGCGGTCAGCAGGAGCAGGATCTGTGCTGCGACGGGCCAGGTCCAGCGTCTCACCAGGACACCTCGCTCGGATCGCTCGCTGCGCCGGCGATTCGGCGGGTGAGCCTTCCCGACATGCCCAGCACCCGGTATGCGGAAGCAATCACCGCGGCTACCGCGATCGAGATCGTAGACACCCCGACCAGGTCAGCCAGGCGGCCCGCCTCCCCCGCCAGCAGTGCCCGGCCTGCCAGCCACGCCGCTACGCCCACGCAGGCCGCGGTGGCAACGATCGCCCCGAGACCGGTCGGCCACAGGCCACCCCGAACCCTCCTGGTCAGACCGACGAAAAGATGCGTGCAAGAGAGCAGGTGAGCGGCGGAGTGGGCCGCGCCCAGTACGGCAACACGCGCCCATCCGTCTGTCAGCACCGCCCCGACACCCATGATGACCAAGCCGAAGGCCGCACCCGCGAGTGATGAGAGGCCGGGGGTGCGGCTGTCGCCCAACGCGTAGTAGGCGCGGGCCAAGAGCATCGTGGCGCCGTAGGGAAGAAGGCCGAGGGCGAGCATGGCCAGCGCCGCGGCAAGCAGTCCAGGACCGTCCGCGCCGACCGCGCCGAACGAGACGGCACGCATGGCTGGGAGGGCCAGGGCCGCCATCGCGGCAGATACCGGCAGCACCAAGAGCGCCATGCGTTCGAGCGACCACTTGATCGACGCCCTGAAGCGCACCAGATCACCCTCACGCGCCTCGGCTACGAGCTCAGGGAGGATCGCACTGTGGATCGGCTGGGCGAGGACCGCGTAGGGCGCGAGGAAGAAGACCCACGCCACCTGATAGGCGACCACTCCCCCCTCGACGGCTGAGCCGGCGAAGATCGCGCCTCCCAACAGCAGGCCGGCCCCCGTGTGCAGCACGATGCCCCATCCGGAGTGTCGCATCACGGCCCAAACACGCGCGTCTCCGCGCGGCAGCCGAGGGCGAAGACGGAACCCCGTCGAGCGGCAAGCCAGGAGGAGCACTCCCACGAAGGCGACCACTCCGCCGCTCCCGGCAGCGACGAGCCACCACCTCCCATCGGCGCTCAGCTCGACGCCGGGATCGGCGCCGACCGCGGCTCTGAACGCGAGCAGGCACGAGACCATCACGATCGTGTTGCCGATCGGCGCCGCCGCAGCGATCGCGAACCTGCGCCGCGCGTGCAGCACCGCGGTGGCGATCGCGCCCGCCGCGTAGAGCACCACCTGAGGAACGAAGAAGCGCACGAGGAAGGCCGTGAGCTCCCGTTGCTCGACGGCGATCTCGCTGGGAACCCCGAGCGTCAAGGCGCGGGCCAGCAACGGGGCGGCCAGCACCCCGCCGGCAGCCACCAGACCCAGGATGATCATGGCGACGCCCAGCAACCCACCCGCCACCTCTTCAGCGCCTCGTTCGTCACCCGAGTCCAGAAGGTCGACGAAGGCGGGCACGAGCACGGCTGACAGCGCCCCCGCCGCCAGCAGCTCGAAGAGCACGTTCGACAGGGAGTTGGCCGCTTGGAAGGCGTTGCCGAGGTAGGTAGTGCCGAGCACGGCCGCGATGACCAGCACGCGCACGAACCCGATCGCTCGCGAGATCGCCGCGATCGCTCCCATGCCGGCGGCCGCGCGGGATGTCCGCGCCGCGGTGGTCACGCCTCGGGTGCAGGCCCGGGAAGCAGCCGCGCTGCGCCGGAAGCCACCCCGTAGTGGCCCGTGCGATCCTCGGCGAGGTCCTCCAGCGCAAGGATCACCGCGGCCAGCCCGGCTGCCGTGTCGAGGTGGTCGACCGTGCTGAGGCGCCCGCCCGTCAGCTCGTTCTCGCGCAGCGGGCCGACGAAAGTGCTGCGCCGGGCATCCTCAGACGGCTCGGGATCGAGATCGGACAGCTCGATCTCGCCCTGCGCGGCAACAACGCGGGCCACGCCCTCCGCCACCGACTCCTCGAGCAGCGCGGTGGCGATGAGGCCGGCCCCTGACTCCGGCAGCGCGTCGGACACCACGACGTAGCGCGCCGACGCGCCCGGGAGCAGGACGGGAGCGTCGCCACCGCCATCCGGAGTCATGTAGTCGACGAAGCCGCGCTCTTCGAGGCGGGCGATGAGGACGGGCTCGGTCGGACTGGCGGCCAACAGTGCACCGGGGTCGACCTCCGGGATGGATGCAGGATCGGGGGCGGGCTCCTCGGGCGGCGGCTCGCTGGCTTCGGTGAGGAGCTCTGCGACCCGGATGGCGGCGTTCCGGCGCAGTCGCGTCGGGTCGGTGGTGCTCACCTCCAAGACCTCCCCCAGATCACTGACCTCGTCGGCATCGTCGAGCAACCAGCGCTCGGTCAAGAGCCACGTGCCCGCGACGTCAGCACCCGCTGAGGTCAATGTGGCGACGGTCTGATCGATGAGAGCGTGCTCCGTGCCTTCCGCCGCCACGACGAGCACCGGGACATCGTCCAAGTGACCAGCCAGGGCTCTCTCGGACAGCTCAGCCGCCAGCTCGTCGTCCCGATCGTCGAGCGCGTTCACCCGCTCGGTGAGCTGATCGTTGGATCGCTCGGCGTTCTCGACCCGCTCCTGCACGCCCTCCAACCGGTTCCTCAGCTCGTCGACTGTGACCCGATCCAGGAAGGTCGAGCCGAGCGTGAGGCCGATGCCGAGCGCGAGGAAGACCGCCGTGATGCTGACGATGTGGTAACGGAGGTTGATCACGGATCAGGCCTAGGAGGTGAGGGTGAGCCAGTAGCCGCGCAGCACTAGGCGGACGGGCTCGCTGATGAGGGTGATGACCACGAGCGTGAAGACCGCCGACAGCACCAGCAGCGCCAAGTCACCCTTGCGGACCGTGCGGTGGTACAGGCGGCTCACGCCTTTGGCGTCGACGAGGATCGGGCCGACCTTCATGCGCACGAGGAACGTGGAAGCCATCCCAGCACGGCCCTTGTCGAAGAACTCCACCATCGAGCTGTGCGTGCCGACCGCGACGATGAGCTCGGCCCCCTTTTCGTAGGCCAGCAGCATCGCGATGTCCTCGCTCGTGCCGGCGGCCGCGTAGACGGCGTGCTCGAGACCGAGGTCGTCGAGCCGCTTCGATCCCGGGGCCCGCCCATCCTCGTATCCGTGGACCACGAGCGCGGCGCCGCATCGGAGCGCACGCTCCGACACCGAGTCCATGTCTCCGATGATGAGGTCAGGGGTGTGCCCGATCTCGAGCAGCGCGTCGGCGCCGCCGTCGACGCCGACGAGCAGCGGGCGCAGCTCGCCGAGGTACCCGCTGCGCCTGAGCGCATCGAGGTCTTCCTTGTACTCGGCCCCGCGGACGACGATCAGGACGTGACGACCTCGCATGTCGAGATCGATGTCCGGGATGTCGGGCTCGTCGAGGAGCAGGTGACGCTCCTTGCTGAGATACGACAGCGTGTTCTCTGCGAAGCGCTCGAGCTCCTCCCCCATCGACTGGCGGGCGGTCTCGATCCGATCCTCGAGCAGCTGCATGCTCTGGCGCGTGCCGCGGGCCACGACCATCCCGTCGAGCAGGACCTCATCACCTGAGATGGTTATGACCTGACCTTCGCTGATCACGTCGAGCACCTCGGGCCCGACACCATCGACCAACGGGATGCCCGCTGCACAGACGAGCAGCGGACCGAGGTTGGGATAGCGGCCGCTGATCGAGGCACTGGCGTTGATGACGCCCCCGGCCTGAGCTTCGACGATCGTCTCGGCAGCCACCCGGTCGAGGTCGGCATGGTCGATGATCATGATCTCGCCTGGCTGCACGCGCTTCACGAGCCGCTTGGTCCGAGTGTCGACGCGAGCGATCGCGGTGTGAGCCTCCGGTTCTCGCATCGCCCTCGCCATCAGCTCACCACCCCGCGCTCGCGGCTGGCGGTGGCGAGCAGCTCCGAGGCGTGCTCTTGCGCGGTCCGGCTGCCGGGCTGGCCCGACAGCATGCGAGAGAGCTCGACCACTCGACCCGCGTCGTCTAGCTGCTCTGCTCGCGCCACCGTGCGATCCTGGCTGGTCTCCTTGGTGACGCGCACATGTGCGTGCGCGAACGATGCAACCTGTGGCAAGTGGGTGACGACCAGCACCTGGTGGTCTGAGCCGAGCGCCCCCAGCGACCGTCCAACCGCAACCGCTGCCTCACCGCCGATCCCTGCGTCGACCTCGTCGAACACGAGGGTCGGCGGGCCCGCGGTCAGCACGAGCCGGAGCGCCAGCATCGTGCGCGCCAGCTCACCTCCGGAGGCGACCTTGGCGAGCGGGAGAGCGTCGGTGCCCGGGTTCGCCGCCAGCAGGATGGCCACGTCGTCCGCCGGGGGCTCGCCGGCCACCGCGACCTCGATCTGCGCGCGAGCCATGGCCAGCGCGCCCAGATGGGCCTCGACGGCTGCAGCGAGATCCGGAGCCGCAGCTCGACGCTCCTTCGCCACCGCCTGCGATGCGGCCCGCACACGTTCCAGCGCGGCCGCGCGCTCAGCGTCGAGCTGCTCGGCCATCTCGTCGTGGCGCTCGAGGTCTGCCAGCCGGGATGCAGCGTCGTCGGCATAGGCGAGCACGCTCTCGATCGTGTCCCCGTACTTGCGGCGGAGGTCGTGAAGCGCGTGGCGCCTCGCTCGAACCGCCTCCAACCGCTCTGGGTCGTCGGAGATGCTCTCGCTGGTCGTGCGGACCTCCACGGCGACGTCAGACAGCTCGGCGCTGATCGCGCGCAAGCGTGCTGCAGCGTCGGCGAAGGGCAGTCGCTCGCCCAGTGCGGCTATGGCGGTGCCCAACGCGTCGCTCGCGCCGCCGTCGGCGGACAACGCCTCGACAGCGCCCGCCGCGGCGGCCTGGTGGGCCACGGCCTCCGCCAGCAGGTTCTCCTCCCGATCGAGGTCGTCGTCCTCGTCAGGGCCGCTGATCGCTGCCGAGCGCAGCTCATCCACCTGGAAGCGCAGCAGGTCGATCTCCCGTGCTCTGGCACGAGCGTCGCCACCCAGAGCTGCCAGCTGGGCATCGATGTCACGGACCCTGCCTCGAGCCTCCCGGAGCGGGCCCAGGTCGACACCCGCGAAGCGATCGAGAGCGCCTCGCTGGATCGCCGGTGCAAGCAGCGACTGGTGTGCATGTTGACCGTGCAGGTCGATGAGCCGATCACCCCACTCGACGAGCGAGGCGATGGTCGCCAGGCGGCCGTCGACGTAGGCGCGGCTTCGTCCTTGCGCCGGGATGGCGCGGGCCAGCACGACCTCCGTGTCGCCTTGCCCGTTGGCGCCGTCGGGCGAGGCCAGTAGGAAACGGCCCTCCACCCAGGCCTCGGCCGCTCCCGACCTGACCATCGACGGGTCGGCTCGGCCCCCGACGAGCAGCTCGATGGCATCGACCACGAGCGTCTTGCCAGCGCCGGTCTCGCCCGTCAGCGCGGTCATGCCGGGGCCGAGCAAGAGGCGCACCTCCTCGATCACCCCCAGGTCTCGAACCGCGAGCTCTACCAGCATCAGCTTTGATGGTCCCTAACGGTCGTTGAGGCCGAACTTGGTCTTCAAGATCTGGAGGAAGTCGCGGGGCCCGAAGGTGACGAGGCGGGCCGCCCGATCGGCAGCGGTGCACACGATCGAGTCGCCTTCACCCAGCTCCCCGAGGTTACGTCCGTCGACGCTCAAGGTGGCAGTGCGATGTCCCTGGACCGTGATGCGAAGGCGCGCGTCCGGTTCGAGCACGAGCGTGCGGTCGAACAGCATGTGCGGCGACACCGGGATCAAGAGCTGCGCGCGATGCTTGGGCGCCACGATCGGCCCCCGCACCGAGAAGGCATATGCGGTGGAGCCCGTCGGGGTCGCCACTATGAGGCCGTCGGCCGCGTAGGTGGTGAAGAACTCACCGTCGATCTCGACCGCGAGGCGCACGGTGTGTCCCATCGGGGTCTTCTCCAGGACCGCCTCGTTGAAGGCGAGGTGCTCGACGGGCGCGCCCTCGGCCGGCTCGACTCGAACGCAGAGCAGCATCCGCTCCTCGATCAGGCCCTCGCCCGCCAGGAAGCGCTCGAGTGCGCTCAGGGTGTCGGCCGGGTCGACGTCGGTCAGGTATCCCATCTGACCCACGTTGACGCCGAGGATCGGCACGCCCGAACCGGCCACCAGGTCGACCGTGCGGAGCATCGTGCCGTCGCCTCCGAGGCTGACAGCCAGGTCGAGCCCGGGACCCAGGTCGGCTTCCTCGCAGCCGTGGGTCGCCAATCCGGCCAGCTCGGCGTCAGGCCCGGTGAGGCGAACCGAGTGACCATGTGACAGCAGCCATGCTGCGGCGTCCCGCGCCAGCTCGATCGCCTGGGCGCGCTCACGATGCAGCACGAGGCCGACGACGCTCATGCCAGCGCCTCTGCCTCGCGCAGTGCCCCTTCGAGCAGAGCATCGAGCGGTGCGACCGCCCGCGCGGGTGCGGTGCGGGCGTGCAGCAGGAACTCGACGTTGCCGTCGGCGCCGGTGAGCGGGGACGCCATGGCCCCCATGATGGCGGCTCCGAGCTCTTCGAGCGCGGCAGCGACCTCCTGCAGGACGCGCCGCCAGATCGCAGCATCGGATATCACGCCGCGGCCGCGGGCGGCCTCCTGCCGGCCCGCCTCGAACTGCGGCTTCACCAGCAGCACGAGGTCGGCGCCCGGCGCAGTGACGGCGACCATCGCGGGGGCCACGGTACGAAGGGATATGAACGAGAGATCAGCGACGAGGAGATCGGCCGCGTCGCCCAGATCGCCGGATCGGAGGGATCGGGCGTTCGTGCGTTCGCGCACCTCGACTCGCGGGTCGGCTCGAAGGCGCTCGTGCATCTGCCCGTACCCGACATCGATGGCGACAACGCGGTCCGCGCCGCGCTGCGTCAGGCAGTCGGTGAACCCGCCGGTCGAGGCACCGAGGTCAGCGGCTCGCCGACCGGCCACCTCGATCTCGAAGCGCGCCAGTGCCGCATCAAGCTTCTCTCCCCCGCGGCTGACGAACCGCGGGGCCGGCCCCAGCAAGACGATCGGCTCTTCTGGTGCAACGAGGCGCGCCGGCTTGTAGGCCGGTGCTCCGCCGACGGTCACCCGGCCCGACGCGATGTCCGCCTGGGCGCGCTGCCGGCTGGGCGACAGCCCTCTCCTGACCAGCTCGGCGTCAAGGCGACGGCGAGCCAGGGGGTCAGGCTCGCTTCTCGGGGCGCGACGACTTGGCTGGACGCTTGGCCGCCGCCCTCTTGGTGCCGGCCTTCGTCGCAGCCTTCGCTCCAGCGGTCTTCTTGGCGGGCGACTTCTTGGCGGGCGACTTCTTGGCGGGGGCCGGCTTCGGGCCCGCGCCAGGCGCACCGGCGGGCTTGGATGCCGACTTCTGCGCGCCGCCGAAGAGACCGACGATGCGAGCCTCCAGCTTGTCGAGGTCGACCTTGCTGGCAAGATCGAGGCTCGAGATCTGGGATCGCACCTCGCGGCGCACCGTCTCGACGAGCTTCTCTGTGTTCTTGCGGCTGCGCTCGAGCAGGTCGGCCACGGCGTCCCTCGCCTGGTCGGCTTGGACCTCTCCCGCCTTCACGAGGTCCTTCACCAGTGCCTCCGCCCGGCTCTGGGTGAGAGCCGTGAAGGCCAGCCCGGCGTCGACGTAGCGCTTGAGGACATCGTTCTGTGCCATGGCTCGAGCCTAAGGCTCACCTCTGGTGCTTGCAAAAGTTCGCACTGCCGCAGCAACGCGAGATCAGACAGGACCGCCAGCAGCGGAGCCGGGTTCCAGCCACCGCGCACCGGCCTGACAGACTCGGCCGGTGGCCCGCTTCGAACCCTTCGCCGGCATCAGGTACGACCCCGACCGCACGGACCTGCGCCAGGTGATCGCTCCGCCCTACGACGTCATCGACGCGCCGCTCCGAGCCGACCTGGCTGGGCGCGACGCGCACAACGCAGTCCGCATCGACCTGCCCGACGAAGCCGATGGAACGAGTCGCTACGACATGGCGCGAGAGCTGTTCGACGCCTGGCGCGCCGACGGCATCCTCGTCCTCGACGAGCGACCCTCGTTCACCGTCTATCGGATGACGACCACCGACGAAGCAGGCCGTGAGCGCCGCACCACCGGCGTGATCGGAGCGCTCGAGCTGAGCCCACCCGGCACGGACATCCTCCCCCACGAGCACACCACTCCCAAGGCCAAGAGCGATCGCCTCGACCTGCTCCGCGCCTGCCGGGCCAACCTGTCGGCCATATGGGGGCTCTCCCTGGCCAAGGGCCTCACCGACCTGCTCCCGGTCGATGGCGCTCCACTCGGGGACGTGACCGACGAGGACGGTGTCCGCCACATCGTCTGGCGGGTTGACGATGCGGCTGCATGCGCCGCCATCTCCGCAGCTGTCGCGGAGCATCCAGTCGTCGTCGCCGATGGCCATCATCGCTACGAGACCTCCCTCGCCTACCGCGCCGAGCGTGAGGCCGCCGACGGCGACGCCGGCGCGGCGGGCGCGACGATGGCCTATGTGGTCGAGCTGGTCGAGGACGAGCTGACCGTGCACGCCATCCACCGGCTGCTCGCGGGCCTACCCGAGCAGACCGATCTCGTTTCGCTGTTGGATCCGTGGTTCGAGGCGGTCGGGCCACCTCCCCCCGGCACCCCGATCACCGTCGCGATGGCTGAGGCCGGATGCCTCACCCTCGTGCTGCCCGATGGCGAGGTACTCCTGCGCCCCAGGCCGGACGCTCTGGCCGAAGCGCGAGACCTCGACTCGAGCCGGCTCGACGTCGCGCTGGCCGCGCTGCCGGCCCACCATCTCAGCTTCCAGCACGGCACCGAGAACGTGCGCGCCGCGGTTCGAAGCGGCGCCGCTCAAGCTGGTGTGCTGCTGCGTCCTGCGACCGTTGCCCAGATCGAGGCCACCGCCCACGGCGGCGAGCGCATGCCACCCAAGACGACGTTCTTCCACCCCAAGCCCAAGACCGGGCTGGTGTTCCGCGACCTCGGCTAGGCCTCGACCTGCCAGGTGGCGCCGGAGCGCAGGAGCGACTCGAGGTCGCCCGGGCCTCTGCTCGCCTCGGCCTCGGTGACCTGCCGATCCACCTCGGCGGCGTACTCGAGGCGGTCGACGGCGCGGAACACTCCGATCGGGGTGGGCTCGTAAGGACCTCTGGCAAGCCGCGACAGCATGAACGCGACGCTCGGGTCGGTGCGAGCTTCGTCGTGCACGAGCAGCGCGTCCTCGCCGACCTCGGCGACATCCACGATGCGGGCTCCGTGCTGAGCGTCGAGCACGACGCCGTGCTGCCCCTCCGCGCCGAAGCGGATCGGCTCGCCGTGACGGAGCGGGATGAGCATGTCGTCACGGACTGACTTGGCCGTGACGCCCTCGAATGCGGCGTCGTTGAAGACGTTGCAGTTCTGGAAGACCTCGACGAACGCCGCGCCGCGGTGCTCGTGTGCCCGTCGGAACGTCTCCAGCATGTGAGCGCGGTCCATGTCGTGCGTGCGCGCCACGAAGCTCGCCTCGGCGCCGATCGCGACCGAGAGCGGGTTGAACGGGTGGTCGAGGCTGCCGAACGGAGTCGACTTCGTGACCTTCCCGACCTCGCTCGTGGGCGAGTACTGACCCTTCGTGAGGCCGTAGATCTGGTTGTTGAACATCAGGATCGTGACGTTGATGTTCCGGCGCAGAGCGTGGATGAGGTGGTTGCCGCCGATCGACAGGGCGTCGCCGTCACCGGTGACCACCCACACGTCGAGATCGGGCCGCGCGATGGCGAGGCCGGTGGCGATGGCCGGGGCCCGCCCGTGGATGGAGTGCATCCCGTAGGTGTTCATGTAGTACGGGAAGCGAGCAGCGCACCCGATGCCGGACACGAACACCGTGTCCTCCCGCCGCACGCCGAGGTCGGGCATGAGGAGCTGCACGGCAGCGAGGATCGAGTAGTCCCCGCAGCCTGGGCACCAGCGCACCTCTTGGTCGCTGGACCAGTCCTTGCGGGTGGTCAGGGGGACGGCGACTTGGCTCACAGGAGTCCTCCGAGGGTGTCGAGGATGGCCTGCTCCAGCTCCCCCGCCGTGAAGGGCACACCACGGATCTTGGTGACGGAGCGGACGTCGACGAGGTACTCCGCCCGCAGCAGCCGGGAGAGCTGGCCCAGGTTCATCTCCGGGACGAGCACCGTCGGGTAGCTGCGAAGGACGTCACCGAGGTTGGTGGGGAACGGGTTCAGGTGGCTGAGGTGCACCTTGGCGACCCGGCGACCGCGCGCCCGCACTCGTCCGACGGCACCGTCGATGGCGCCCCACGTCGACCCCCAGCCGAGGACCAGGATCTCAGCGTCGTCGACGTCGCCCTCCACGACCACCTGCGGGATGTCATCCGCGATGCCGGCGACCTTGGCGGCGCGCAGGTGGACCATGCGCTCGTGGTTGTCGGAGTCGTAGCTGACGTTGCCCGACCCATCCTCCTTCTCGAGGCCACCGATGCGGTGCATCAGGCCGGGAGTGCCTGGCAGCGCCCAGGCTCGAGCGAGGGTGTCGGCGTCGCGGACGTAGGGCCAGAACACCTCCTCGCCGTCGTCGGTCGTGTGGTTGGGTGCAGTGGCAAAGGTGGTGGAGATGTCGGGAAGGTCGGCGACATCGGGGAGCCGCCACGGCTCCGTGCCGTTGGCGAGGTAGCCGTCGGACAGCAGGATCACCGGGGTGCGGTACTTCAAGGCGATCCGCGCCGCCTCGATGGCCATCATGAAGCAGTCGCTGGGGCTGCTGGCGGCTACGACCGGAAGGGGCGACTCACCGTGACGGCCGTAGAACGCCATCAACAGGTCGGCCGCCTCGGTCTTGGTGGGCAGGCCGGTGCTGGGACCGCCTCGCTGGATGTCGATGATCAGCAGCGGCAGCTCGAGGCTCACCGCCAGGCCCATCGCCTCGGCCTTCAGCGCCATGCCCGGACCGCTGGTCGTGGTCGCCGCCAGATGACCGCCGTAGGCGGCGCCTATGGCAGACCCGATGCCTGCGATCTCGTCCTCCGCTTGGAGGGTGCGCACCCCGAAGCTCTTGTGCTTGGAGAGCTCGTGCAGGATGTCGGACGCGGGGGTGATGGGGTACGAGCCGAGGAACAGCGGCATCCGTGCCAGCTTGCTGGCAGCGATCAGCCCCCAAGCCAGGGCGGTGTTGCCGTTGATGTTCGTGTAGGTGCCGGGCTGGAGCCGGGCAGGGTCGACCTCGTATGGGTGGTCGAACAGCTCCGCCGTCTCACCGAAGGCGTGCCCGGCCTTGAAGGCGGCCAGGTTGGCGTCGCGAACCTGCGGCTTGGCGCTGAAGCGCTCTTCGATCCACGCGATGGTCGCGTCGACCGGCCGGGTGTACATCCACGAGACGAGACCCAGAGCGAAGAAGTTCTTCGAGCGCTCCGCGTCGCGGGGCTTCACGCCGAGAGGCTCGACCGCCCCCTGGGTGAGGCTCGTCATCGGCACCTCGAAGACCGTGTAGGCCTCGAGGCTGCCATCGGTGAGCGGGTTGTCCGCGTAGCCGGCTTTGCGCAGGTTGCGCTCTTCGAAGGCGTCGACGTTGACGATCACCGTGGCACCCTGTTCGAGCCGCGGAAGCTCGTTGCGCAGTGCCGCCGGGTTCATGGCCACGAGCACGTTGGGGGCGTCGCCGGGGGTGGTGATCTCGTGGTCGGAGATGTGGACCTGAAAGGCCGAGACACCTGCGAGGGTGCCCGCTGGCGCGCGGATCTCCGCCGGGAAGTCGGGCAGCGTGGCGAGGTCGTTGCCGAACATCGCGCTGGCGCTCGTGAAGCGGTCGCCGGTGAGCTGCATGCCATCGCCGGAGTCACCCGCGAATCGGATGATGACCCGGTCGAGCCGCTCCGCTGCGGGCGGAGCGCTCGCGCGCTCAGCTGTGTCGGACAACGCTGTCCACCCTCCAGTTCGCCGCGCCGTTGCGACGAATCGCTCTATGGGGTCGACCTTATCGCTGCCGCGCGCCCAATCCGAGCACGCCGGGTTCAGGTGATGGATGCCTCGAAGATGCTCTTGATGGAGGCGTCGAGCGCAGCGTCGAACTCCTCGTCGGACTGCTGCGCTGTGAGGCCTTCAGTGAGCGCTCGCGAGAAGCTGGCGATGACACCGTGGTTGCGGGCCAGGCGCTCGTTGGCGTCGTCTCGCGTGTAGCCACCGGAGAGCGCGACCACCCGCAGCACGTTGGGGTGTGAGACCAGCTCGTCGTAGAAGCCGTCCGTCTCCGGCAGCGTGAGCTTGAGCATCACAGCCTGACCCTCACCGAGTGCGCCGAGCTGCCGCAGCAGGCCTGACTTCAGCAGGTCTTCGGCGGCCATCTTGGAGGGGCTGTGGATGTCGACCTCGGGCTCGATGATCGGTACGAGACCGGCGGCAAGGATCTGACGGCCTACCTCGAACTGCTGGTCGACCACGGCAGCGACGCCGGCCTCATCTGCCAGCTTTATGACCGAGCGCATCTTCGTGCCGAACACGCCCTTGCCGAGCGCACGCTCGAGCAGGTCGTCGAGCCCGGGCATCGGCTTCATCACCTGGGCCCCGTCGGCCTCGTCGGCGAGGCCCTTGTCGACCTTCAGAAAGGGCACGACCCCCTTCACAGACCAGAGGTAGTCAGCGGTGTCACGGCCTTCGATCTGGCGGTTCATGGTGTCCTCGAAGAGGATCGCGCCGAGCACGCGGTCTCCCGAGAAGCTGGGGCTCGTGATGATGCGGCTGCGCATCCCATGGATGCAGGCGTACATCTCCTCGTCGTTGCTGTAGGCGTCTTCTCCGACGCCGTAGAGCTTCAGCGCCTTCGGGGTGCTGCCCCCGCTCTGGTCGAGGGCTGCGATGAAGCCCTTCCCGTCGCGGACCTTCTCGAGCTGCGCCTGGTTCATGGTGTGTCACCCGTCCTGTCGTGACCGGCCGTAGGCCCCCATCATGGCGGACCTCCGGCCGGCCGGCACAACCGGGCATCGCCGAGCGGGGGATGACGCCTCACTCCTCCAGCAGCTCGGTGATGTCGCCCAGGGCCGTCTCGATCGCGCGCTGCGCGGCGGCGCGCCGCCGCGCTGGCACGACGGTCTGTGCCACGAGCTCGGTGCGGCTCTGGGTGGCGCCGCCGGCCCTGAAGAAGCGGCGCCGCACCCTTCCGACGACGACGATCTCCTCGCCGCTCGCCCAGTCGAGCGCGCTGGAGGTCGGCCGGTGCCAGGCGACGGGAACCGACTCGGCCGGCTCTCCTTCGGGCCGCACGGTCACCTCGAGGGTGAGGACCTGGTCTCCCGAGGGGAGGTGCCGCAGCTCGGGCGGCCGGCTGAGGGCGCCGGCGATGATCGAGAGGTTGGTGCCCGAGAGGGGCGTGGACGGGCGGGACATGGGTGCCTCCGACGGTGCGGTGAGCGACGTGGAGGGGGAAGGCCCTGGACCCTACGCAGGCGCTGTGACAAGCCCGGGCTAGCCGCCTGAGGATCCGCTCACGTCAGAGACGGCCGGGCGGAGCTCCTCGCTCGCGGGAGAACCTGCCGATGCCCCGCGGACGCTTCAGCGCGGGGGCCAGAGCGACTGTGGCGCCAGCCGACCCGCCGAGGGCGCCGAGCAGCTGGGGGGCACGTTGAACCGTCTTGTTCGACTGCCGGTAGGAGTAGGCGCCGAGTGCCACCAGCGCCAGCGCCGCGATGCGCCTCGTGGTCGGGTTCTCGAGAGCCTCCGCCAGCCGTTCGAGTGGGCGCTTGCGCTCCGGGTTGTTGCTGCCCGTGGGCTCCAGGTCGACGGGGACCTCCGGCAGGGGCTCGAAGCTCCCTCCCGCGCCGAAGTCGAAGTTGCCGGAGTCGAAGAAGTCGCTCGGCGGTGGGATGTCATCCGGCGGCTCGTAGGGAGGCGGCGGTGGGGGCGCTGGCGAGGTGACCGTCAACGAGTCGGCGCTCGGCGCCTCGAAGGCGATCTGGAACGGGGTGCCGTCACCCTCGAGCGGCACGAGCAGCACGTCGTAGACGTCGCTGTTCGGCGACTTGAACGTGTCCGGGAGGTCCCACTGCATGGTGCTGCCGTCCGCGCTCAGCGTGCTCCTCACTGAAACGCGCCCGCAGTCATGGGCCGGGCGAGCCGACCACGGCTGGTCAGCACCGGGAAGCCAGTCGGACAGGGCGGGACAGGCCCTCACGGCAGGGGACGGCGTGGAGCCTTCCGCGAGGGTGAGCTTCAGGGTGGCTCCCCCGGCGTCACCTGGATCGAAGCGCAGGGCCGACATGGCGCGGATGCCGGTGGGATCGGCGGCCACCAGCAGGCCGCCGTCGGGAGCCGGGCTCGGCGTCGGAGCGCCCGGACCGGGATCGGGCAGCGTGACGTCCGGGGGGATCGTGGGGATCGGCGCGGGCGGGAGGGTGGGAGGCGGCGGGACCTGTGCAGCCGAGGCTGGGAACGCCGCGATCGACGCGGGCGTGGCTGTGCCCGCGCCCTGCGCCTCCATCTCGCTCTCCCCGGACAGCGGCACGTCGCGATGCCACCAGCCGACGAACACGGGCTCCTCAGCGCTGCCCGCCGGGACGAAGACGAGCGCCAGGGCACCGATGAGCGAGGACACTGCGACGAGGCGGGCGGCGAGGCGCTTCATGGCGTTCCTGCCTTGAGCGGCTTGCGGCGCCGAGGAGCAGGGGTTGCGCCGTTGGACCCCTTGCCGTTCGATCCGTTGGAGCCCGAAGTCTCCGAGCTCTTCTTCATGCTCGCCCCCGAGCGGTTGATCACGTCGATGTCGCCGCCCAGGTAGGCCGAGACCACCTGCGGGTCACTGATCACCTCGTCCGGAGTGCCGACCGTGACGATGGCCCCGAGCTCGAGAGCGATCATCCGATCGGACACCGTCGTGATCAGCGGCATGTCGTGCTCGATGATCAGCATGGCGCAGCCGGCTTCCCGTTGGATCCGCTTCAGGAGCGGTCCGAGCGCCTCCGTCTCACGCTGTGCGATGCCCGAGGACGGCTCGTCGAGGATCAGCACCGTCGGGTCGTGAGCGATCGACATGGCCAGGTCGACGATCCGCCGGCTGCCGGTCGACAGCTCGGCGACGAACTTGTCGCGGAAGGCGCCGAGGTTCATCAGCTCGATCAGGTCATCGACCGTGTAGGCAACGTCCTCCTCGCTCTCGAAGACGGCGGGCAGGCCGAGCAGTGGCGAGAGGTGGTCGCGCACCTCGATGTGGCGCTCGAGGCCCAGCGCGATGTTCTCGGCCACGGTCATCGACGGGAAGATCCGCGCGTCCTGGAAGGAGCGGCCGAGACCGAGCGTGGCTCGCCGATCCGCACCCCACCGGGTCACGTCGACGCCGCGGAACCAGATGCGGCCGGAGTCGAGCGGCAGCAGCCCGGAGATGAGGTCGAAGATGGTGGTCTTGCCGGCGCCGTTCGGGCCGATGAGCCCGAGTATCTCGCCCGGCATCAGGTCGAAGGTCACGTCGTTCACCGCGTTGATGCCGCCGAAGCGCTTGGTGAGGCCCTGAACGGACATGACCGGCTTGCCAGCCTCCACCCCGGCCTTGTCTGCGACGACCTTCGCGAAGGTCTCGGCGTCGGCCGCTGGATCGGGCAGCGTGGCTCCGTTGCCGGACTGACCGCCGGTTGCCTTGCCGGCTCCCTCGAGGAACACCGAGCGGAGGATGTCGCCCCGCTCGAGCAGCTCGTCCGTGCGACCCTCGAAGCGCACCTCGCCCTTCTCCAGGAAGTAGGCACGGTCGGCGACTGTGAGCGCCACGTTCACCGACTGCTCGACGAGGATGATCGTGCAGCCCTGGGCGTGGATCTCGCGCACCATGTTGAGCAGCAGCTCGACGATGGTGGGAGCGAGGCCGAGAGACAGCTCGTCGATGATGAGGAGCTTGGGCTTGGCCACGAACGCCATGCCGAGCGCGAGCTGCTGCTGCTCGCCGCCGGAGAGGTTGCCGGCCATCTGGCCCCAGCGCTCGCGGATGCGAGGGAACTTGTCGAGCACGTACTCGGTGCGGCGCTCGACCTCGGCCGGGTCCTCGTCGCTGAACAGCCAGGCGCCCGCCTTGAAGTGCTCAGCCACCGTGAGGGTCGGGAAGACGGCCTTTCCGCCCGGCACCTGGACGATCCCCAGCGTGGCTGCCTGCACGGCGTCGGCGTGGGTGATGTCGCGACCGTCGAAGTAGATGGCGCCGCCGATCGGATCGACCAGACCCGAGATGGCCTTGAGGATCGTGGACTTGCCGGCACCGTTGGTGCCGAGCAGGGCGACGATCTCGCCCTCTTTGATCTCCATGTCGACGCCGAAGAGGATCTGGACGGTGCCGTAGGCCACGTCGACCCCCTTGCAGATCAGGAGCGCCCGCTCCCCGCCGGCCTCGAGCTCCTCCCGCATCCGCGCCGCCGCCGCGAGGCTGGTGGCAGCCTGGTCGGCGTCCCGCTTCACCGACCGGCTCGCGGACGCACCGATGAAGCCCGCTGCCGCGGTGACAAGCGCCAGCGCAAACGTGAGACCTCGGTAGTTGCCTTCCTCGCCGCCGAAGAGGCTGAAGAAGAGGACGTAGGACAGACCACCCGATCCGTAGATGAGGATCGCCCACGCATAGGACTGCGACCGCACGCGCGGCGGCGCCACGAGCCCGACCACCGTGAAGTAGGCGGGCTGGTAGCCGCCCACCCCGGCGGACACCAGGAACGCGCCGACCAGCGCCACCACCGACGCGGGTGACACGGCGAGCAGCACCATGCCCAGGGCGAAGGGCATGAACGCTCCGCCGATGATGATTGGGAGGCGCCGGATGTCGCCGCGCTCCGAAGCGGTGGAAGCGAGCCGCGCTCCCACCGCGAGGCCGGCAACGAGGCCGGCACCCCCCAGGAACTGCACCCAACCTCGACCCTTGGGATCGAAGTCGTAGACGCGCTCGAAGTAGAGGCTGAGCAGCGTGTCGAGCTGGAAGGTGCCGAGGCCGAAGAAGAAGGCTCCCAGCCAGAGGCGTCGAAGTGTGGGCACCGCGAACAGCTGACGACGCGCCTCGGCGAACGGCACCGCCGCCTCGCCTTCCTGCGCAGCGGCCAGCTCCGGATCGATGCTCTCGCCACGCGCAGGCTCGCGAAGACGCAGAGCGAACAGCAGGACGACAGCGGTCGGCACGGCAAGCACGAAGAACGCCGCCTGCCACGAGTACGAAGCGCCGATGTAGCCCGCGACTGGACCCGCGATCGGGGCCACGGCGTTGGCCAGGCGGTGGGCACCAAAGACCCTCGGATGGGCCTCTCGTGGGTAGTAGTCGGCCAGCAGGCTCGGGTGGACGACCTCGTTGATGATGCGCCCGAGGCCTGAGCCCAGTCGCACGAGGAACAGTAGGAACACCGCCCCGACGAAGCCGGTGAGCATGGCGCAGATGCCCCAGAGGAAGCCTGCGATCACCGAGATGCGCACTCGCTTGGTGCGGTCGGCGAGGATCCCGAGAGGCAGCGCCGCGAAGAGGGTGAGGACGCCGGCGATGGCACGCAGGCTCGAGAGGCTGGCGTCGGTCAGGTCGAAGGCGTCGCGGATCTCAGGTGCCAGCGCGGCGAAGGCCACGCGGTCGAACTCATCCACGAAGTTGAGGACGAAGAGCAGGCCCAGAGGTAGCGCCGAGGCACCGAGCGTGATGCCCGCCAGGCCCTTGCGGCCGGTCAAGACCGACCCGGTCGCGGCCAGCTCCTCGCCCGCTTCTTCGATTGCAGTGGGCGCGTTCATGCTGTTGCCACCTCGGGGCCGGTCGGGCTGGGCGGTTGAAGGTGCGGGTGCTGCGCTGCCATCGACAACGGCATCGAGGCATCGCAGACGGGGCAGGTGATCACCGGCTCGGCCAAAGCGTCGAAGGCGCCGGACTCGACGCGCTCCTCGGCCTTGGCGATGACGTCCGCCTGGTCTTCCCCGGTCTCGACTCGACGGTCGGCGAACAGCGACGGCACCAGGACGCTGTTGCGATTGGCCACCCAGCGCAGGAAGCCATCGCGGATCTGGTAGGCGCCCTGCGCGAACCCGCCCGGAAGGAACAGGAGGATGACGAGCAGGCCGGGGCCTGTCACCAGCAACGAGAGGTTGTCGATGCGCTCGTCACCGAAGAGGTGCACCGCTTCGATCAGCACGGCGCCCACGACGGCGCCGGGCAACGAGGTGAGCCCGCCGATCACCGTTGCGACGAAGACGGCGACCGAGGGGCCGACGCCGTAGGTGGTCGCATTGACCGAGCCGTCCTGTTGGTAGACGAGCAGAACGCCGGCTATGCCGGCGATCGCGCCCGACACAGCGAAGGCGGCCAGGCGGGTGCGGATCATGTTGATGCCATAGGCCTGCGCGCCGCGCGTGTTGTCGCGCGTGGAGATGAGCACGCGCCCGCTGTGGTGCCGCCGGAACGACCACGCAGCGGCGATCACGAGTGCCAGGATGGTGATGGAGAAGTAGTAGAAGTTGCGCTCCGGGCCGAGGTCGAAGCGCTCCCACAGCACCGGCCGCTCAAAGGTGAAGGCAGCCTCCTCGCTCGGCAGGATCCCTTGGCCGAGGCTGTACTTGCGCGAGTAGAAGAACTTCTCAGCCGCGCCCGCCAGAGCGAAGGTCGAGACTGCGAGGAACAAACCCTGCACGCGCAGCGCGGGCAGACCGATCACCACCGCCACGACCGCACCCGCCAGGGCGCCGAGGAGGAACGTCGCCCAGAAGTCGAAGTTGAAGTCGGCATAGAGCTTGCCGGCCGTGATGGCGCCGACGCCCACGATGGCGAACTGCCCCAAGCTGATCTGCCCGCCCCACCCGGTCAAGATCACGAGCGACACAGCCACGATCGCAAAGGTCGGCAGAAGGCTGAGCTTGAAGATCTCTGAGTCAGCGATCAGGAACGGCGCACCCAGCACGAGACCGATGGTGATCGCGGCAAGGGCTCCTCGGAACGCACGCACCTCGCGCAGCGCGCGCAGCTCGCTGGGCACCGGTCGGTACTCCTTGAGCGCTTGCCAGGTCGACACGCCGGTGTCCTGGGCCCGCGAGAGGCTGGTGCGCTGCGCCAGCAGCGCGACCAGGATGAAGCCGAGCATGATGGCGGCGGCGAGATCGTTCGTGCCGTATTGGGACAGCACGGAGAACTCGAGCACGCCCACGGCCATCCCCGCGACCACGGCGACCGGGATGCTCTCCATGCGAGCTACGACGGCTGGCGCAAGCGCGAAGAGAAGCACCTGGGGGCCGAGCGAGCCGTCGACGGGTATCCCGACGATCGAGGCCCGCAGGAAGATGGTGACGGATCCGAAGAGGCCGGCCAGGGCCCAAGCGACGGTGCCGACCCGCTTGACGGGGATGCCTAGCAGCGAGGCACGGTCGGCGTTCTCGGCCGAGGCGCGCAGCGCGATGCCCATGCGGGTGAAGCGGAAGAACATGGCGAGCGCCAGGGCCATGCCCCCCACCACGGCAAGGGCCAGCACGTAGTCGCCCGTGAACACCGTGACACCGAACTTGTCGGTCACCTTGAAGCCGCTGACGGGGCTCGGCACCCGCTGGATCTCGATGCCGTCTTCTGTGCCGACCCACCCCGGCGTCAGCAGCGTGACGTAGGCCAGGATCTGGCTGATGCCGATCGTCGCCACGGTCACGATGAGCCTGGGCGCGGTCGCGAAGCGCCGGATGACCGTGATCTCGACCAGCGCGCCGATGAGGGGACCGCCCAGGAGCGCTAGGGGCATGACCACCCACCAGTCCCAGCCGCGGACCGCGATGAGCAGGGCGGCGAGGACAGCGGGGAACGCCCCGATGGCGGCCACGGCGAAGTTGATGATGCGGTTGGTGCGGTAGATGAGGATGAGGCCGACGGCGATCAGGCCGTAGAGCGCGCCGGCCGCGATGCCGGATGCGAGCGAGCCCTGGTCGGGGCTGAAGAAGGCTCCGATCCCGATGGCGTAGGCGATGCCGACCACCACGCCCTTGGCGGCGCGCGCCCAAGGCTGCTGGTTCGACACGACACCTGCGACCGGACCTGCGATGGCACCCAGCCGATGGCGGAGGTCAGCTCCGCGATCGCGGACGGAGACCGTCGCCTCGGTCATCGGGGCTTGGCCGGCAGCACGACCTCGCCCGGCCTCCACCCGTCGACACCGATGCGCGCCGGCTGCCACTGCACGTAGGTGCCTGCCTCGCCGTTGAACGGTGAGATCTTCTGGGTGCTCCAGTACACCTGCCGCATGTCCCGGTTCCAGGCGTAGTGCCCTGGCGTGAGGTGTCGCATCGTGTGGTTGGCGTCACCACGCGGGCCCATCCGCCAAGCCCCCGCCTCGAGCGTCTGCGGGGTCAGGTTGGGGCCGGCGGCCTGGATCATGCTCACCGTGAGGTTGATGTAGTCCCAGGCGGCTGTCACGGAGTCGAAGGGCGCGTTGCCCTGCCCACCGCCGGCGTTCCACACCCGCTGGCCCGCGTCCTTGAACTTGGGCTCCTGCGCGCTGATCTGCGACAAGCCGAAGGCATCCTCGAAGTTGCAGGGCCGTGCCTGGTTGGGGCAGCCCAGGGTGCCCATGTAGGCCTGCGAGGCGGCGTCGGCGTCCATGTAGCCCGAGCCCACTATGAGGTTCTCGGGGTAGTAGTTCTGGTTCTGCTCCTCCGAGTAGAGGAACGCAGGAGCCACCAGGTCGCAGAAGCACATCACCGAGGTGGCCGCGTTCTCACCCGAGCCGACGGGGTTCATCCGCAACACAGCGGCGCGGCGCTGCTGGTCGGCCGTGCGGATGTCCTGCTCATAGAAGTAGAAGTGGTCGCCGTAGCTGGCGCCGCACTTGGCCAGCTCGTTCTTCAGCTCCACCTCGACGGTCTTCTGGTTCTCGTCGTCGTTGGTGCTGATGACCCCGAGCTTGCGCGTGTTGTCCCGGAAGTCCTGCGCCGAGTTGGCCGAGCCCGCGTACTTCGCCTTCTTGCCGTTCAGGTTGGTGCACCACCAGCGGGCGGCATGCTTCGCCAGCTCGGTTCCCGACATCTGCACGTCCCAGTGGTAGGGCCGCAGCGCGGCGTTGTAGCTGTCGCGGAAGTGCCAGCCACCGATGTTCACCACACCGAGCTTCGACAGCTGCGTGTAGCAGGCCGAGCACAGGGAGGTGTTCCAGTACACCGCGAAGGGCTTCAGCTCGTCGACCATCTGCTTCATCTCGCTGTTCAAGCAGGCGACGTCCGGCGGGATGGTGTCGCAGTTCCCCTCGAAGATCTTCAGCTCGACCTTGCGCCCGTAGAGCTCGTACTTCGAGTTCACGAACTTCTGCGCCGCCGCCTGGAAGGCGCGGTGCTGGTCGATGCTCACGTATGAGCCCTGCGCGCGCAGGATCGCGTCGACCGCGTCGCTGCCCTTGCCGTAGTACTGGACGATGGTGATCTTGTCGGCCGTCACTCCCTGGTAGGTGGCGCCGGGGTTCTGGCCGTTCGACTTGGCGGTGCAGGGCGGGGCGTAGAAGTCGATTGCGGGATCGAACTGGCGGCCGCCCACGCAGTGGCTCGTGTCGCCTGGCGGCGCTCCGTCGGTGCCGCCGCTGGATCCACCGCTGCCCCCCGAGCCTCCTGATCCACCACTCGATCCGCCTGAGCCGCCCGTGGTGCTGCCATCGGCGCCACCTGTGGTGGATCCATCGGTGCCGTCGACGAAGCCGTCGGTCTCGAACGAACCGTCGGAGCCACTCCCACCGGTGCCCCCAACTGCCAGCTCATCGCCGCCCGGCGGCCTCGAGGGCGCCAGAGCGATGATGAGGAGCTGCGCCGCCACGAAGGCTGCGAGCGGGACGAACCTACGTCCGAGTGATCGTTGCACTGCGCCCCCTGGTGGAACGTCGATCAGCCCACCCCGGCGGCTCCAGTGGTGGTCCTAGGCGTTCTGTATTCGACGCCGGCGTCTCAGACCCTTTAGATGGGGACCCCTCGATTACGCCACTGACCAGCGTGTTTGTGCCCGATCGTCCCTTCTCACGCGCGGAATGACACCAACGGGCTACTCGGCTCTAGTCCGAGCCCGGGGCTGGCCTCAGCGGAGGGAGCGGAGCCGGGCTTCGACGTCACCCAGCTCCGGGTCGGCAGCCGCCACGATCCCGAACAGCTGCCGTGCCCTGGGGATGTCACCGGCGCGCTCGTGCAGGTCGGCCAGGGCATAGGTGATCCGGAGGTGATGCAGCTGAGCCTTGCGGGCGGGCGGCCTCGCTGCTTCGAGCACCGCGATGGCATCGTGCAGCTGGCCTTGGTCGGCCAGCGAGCCGGCGAGGACGATGCGCCCCTCGGCGACCAGGGCAGCGCTCGGTGATGCCTGCCGCAGCTCGTCCCACAGCTCGGCGACCTTGGCATGCCGACCGAGCGCTCGGTAGCAGTCGGCCAGGACCGGATGCTGCTCGGTGCTGCCGGAGAGGTCTCGGAAGGCTTCGAGCTCGGTGACCGCCAGCTTCCAGCGCCCCAGGCGGTAGTAGGTGAGGCCGAGCAGCTCCCGGACCGACTCGGCGGTGGGCGCGGCGTCCGCCAACGGACGGAGCATGCGGCGGGCCTCGTCGAAGCGCTCACGTCGGAAGGCGCGGCTGGCGTCCTTGAGGCGCTCCTCGAGGCGCTCCACCTTGCCTGCTCCCACGGCGCGCTTCAGTGAGGGATCGGGCGCGATGGAGCGCTCATCTCCCGGCGGGGCAACCGAACGCCGTGTCGAGCGGCCCCTTCCGACGGCACCCGTCGCCTCACCCCGCACCACGCCCTCGTCGATCCATACCTCGGGCTCCCACGGCTCGCGCCCCGCTTGGCGGAACTCATCCGAGGCGCTCGGAGCGCCACCCCGGCCTTCGTCCCGGAGCCGGCCAGCGCCTTTCCTGGCGACGCCACCCCAACCCGCCTGCTGGGCGCGCTTGTCGTCGCCGGCTCGCGCGTCCGCCCGGCGCTTCCAGGCGGGACCCTCGGGGGCTGCATCGCGTGATGGCTTCGGGCGGCCTCGCCCGGCGCCGCCGCCTCGGGCCGCTCCTCCCTTGGAGGCATCGATCGGCTTGCCGGCTGCGCCTCCAGGGCGGGACGGCCGAGCGGGACGCCCCCGACGCGATGGATCAGAGGAGGGCGGCTTCGGCATGGGGACGTGATCCTATCGGGGGGCGAAAACGACGAAGGACCCCCGTCTCCGGGGGCCCTTCGCACGTGAGAACTCGGCGGCGTCCTACTCTCCCAGGGCCTCTCGACCCAAGTACCATCGGCGCTGGAGGGCTTAACTTCCGTGTTCGGAATGGGAACGGGTGTGACCCCTCCGCCATGGCCACCGAAACCTGTTGCCAACGAGCGCAGCCGAGTGACGGCGCAGCTCCTTGCAGAACTCCATAGCGAGCACGAACAAGTTCGTCGATCCAAGCCCTCGGCCGATTAGTACCGGTCGGCTGAACACATTGCTGTGCGTACACCTCCGGCCTATCAACGTGATGGTCTGTCACGGGCCTTACCTGGTTGACCCAGTGGGAAACCTCATCTTGGAACGGGCTTCGTACTTAGATGCTTTCAGCACTTATCCCTTCCGCAGGTCGCTAACCAGCAGTGCCCTTGGCAGGACAACTGGCACACGAGAGCTGCGTCCATCCCGGTCCTCTCGTACTAGGGATAGCCTTCCTCAAGTTTCCTCCGGCTGCAGCGGATAGGGACCGAACTGTCTCACGACGTTCTAAACCCAGCTCGCGTACCGCTTTAATGGGCGAACAGCCCAACCCTTGGGACCTGCTTCAGCCCCAGGATGCGATGAGCCGACATCGAGGTGCCAAACCTTCCCGTCGATATGGACTCTTGGGGAAGATGAGCCTGTTATCCCCGGGGTACCTTTTATCCGTTGAGCGACGGCCCTTCCACAAGGAGCCGCCGGATCACTATGGCCTGCTTTCGCACCTGTTTGACTTGTAGGTCTCACAGTCAAGCTCCCTTGTGCCATTGCACTCGACGCCTGATTGCCAACCAGGCTGAGGGAACCTTTGCGCGCCTCCGTTACAATTTAGGAGGCGACCGCCCCAGTCAAACTACCCGCCTGGCACTGTCCCCCATCCGGATAACGGACGTAGGTTAGAGTCCCGGCATACGCAGGGTGGTATTTCAAGGTTGACTCCACACTGGCTGGCGCCAATGCTTCCAAGTCTCCCACCTATCCTACACAACGCATACCAAAACCCAATACCAAGTTGTAGTAAAGGTCCACGGGGTCTTTCCGTCCTGCTGCAGCTAACGAGCATCTTTACTCGTACTTCAATTTCGCCGGGTCTGTGGTTGAGACAGTAGGAAAGTCGTTACGCCATTCGTGCAGGTCGGAACTTACCCGACAAGGAATTTCGCTACCTTAGGACGGTTATAGTTACCGCCGCCGTTTACCGGGGCTTAGGTTCAGAGCTTCGCCTTACGGCTAACCCTTCCCCGTAACCTTCCGGCACCGGGCAGGCGTCACAGCGTATACATCGTCTTACGACTTCGCACGCTGCTGTGTTTTTAGTAAACAGTCGCTTTCCCCTGGTCTCTGCGGCCCCCTCGAGCTCGGGACGCGAAGTCCTTCACCCTAATGGGGCCCTCCTTCTCCCGAAGTTACGGAGGTATTTTGCCGAGTTCCTTAACCACAGTTCTCCCGATCGCCTTGGTATTCTCTACCTGCCCACCTGTGTCGGTTTAGGGTACGGGCGCCGTGCCAACTAGCTAGCGGCTTTTCTCGGCAGCATAGGATCAATCACTTCGCCTGTAACGGCTCGGTATCACGTCTCAGACTTCATGGGGCCCGGATTTACCTGGTCCCCGTCCTACACGCTTACCCCAGGACAACCATCGCCTGGGTTGATCTACCTTTCTGCGTCCCCGCATTGCTTGCGTCCTTCGAGTGGGTCGGTTCGTCCGAAGACAGCCCCTTAGCAACTCGAGATCAGCATTGGCGCGGGCACGGCGGTACCGGAATATCAACCGGTTGTGCATCGACTACGCCTCTCGGCCTCGTCTTAGCTCCCGACTCACCCTGGGCGGATTAGCCTTCCCCAGGAACCCTTGGGCTTTCGGCGGAGGGGTTTCTCACCCCTCTCTCGCTACTCATGCCTGCATTCTCACTCGACCCCGCTCCACGACGGTTTCCACCGCCGCTTCACTGCAAGATCGACGCTCCCCTACCACTCCCGTCTTGCGACGGAAATCCGCGGCTTCGGCTCTGGACTTGAGCCCCGTTACATTGTCCGCGCAGGATCACTCGACCAGTGAGCTGTTACGCACTCTTTCAAGGGTGGCTGCTTCTGAGCCAACCTCCTGGCTGTCTGTGCAATCCCACATCGTTTACCACTTAGTCCAGAATTTGGGGCCTTAGCCGGCGGTCTGGGCTGTTTCCCTTTCGACCAACGAAGCTCATCCCCCGTGGTCTCACTGCAGAGCTCTGGAGTCATGGCATTCGGAGTTTGGCTGGGGTCGGTAAGCTTGTTGGCCCCCTAACCCATCCAGTGCTCTACCTCCATGACTGAACACTCCACGCTGCACCTAAATGCATTTCGGGGAGAACCAGCTATCACCGAGTTTGCTTGGCCTTTCACCCCTACCCACAGGTCATCCCCCATGTTTTCAACCATGGTGGGTTCGGTCCTCCACGGGGTCTTACCCCCGCTTCAACCTGCCCATGGGTAGATCACTCGGCTTCGGGTCTACAACATGCGACTGAACGCCCTATTCAGACTCGCTTTCGCTCCGGCTCCCCATCACTGGTTAACCTTGCCACACATCGTAACTCGCAGGCTCATTCTTCAAAAGGCACGCCATCGTGGCCCCGGCAAGCCGGGACGACACTTTGACTGATTGTAAACCAACGGTTTCAGGTACTATTTCACTCCCCTCCCGGGGTACTTTTCACCATTCCCTCACGGTACTATTCGCTATCGGTCGCCTAGACATACTTAGCCTTACGAGGTGGTCCTCGCAGATTCACGCCGACTTTCACGGTTCCGGCGCTACTCGGGAGACACGACCTGAGACTGAGTGCGTTTCGTGTACAGGACTCTTACCTTCTGTGGTGGGCCGTTCCTGAACCCTTCCACTACGCATCAGCTTTGTAACTCAGTGCCGGATCTGGTGCTCCAGCTGTCAGTTCCCACAACCCCGAAGTGGCAACGCCACCAGGCTTTGACACCACTTCGGTTTAGGCTCTTCCCTTTTCGCTCGCCGCTACTGGGGGAGTCGCTGTTGCTTTCTTTTCCTCAGGGTACTGAGATGTTTCAATTCCCCTGGTTCCCTCTACCCGCCCTATGTGTTCAGGCGGGAGTGACACCCCATGACGGGTGCCGGGTTTCCCCATTCGGACATCCACGGATCAAAGCTTGGTCGGCAGCTCCCCGTGGCTTTTCGCAGCCACCCGCGTCCTTCATCGGTGCTAGGCGCCAAGGCATCCACCGTTGGCCTTTTGTAGCTTGGAAGAACAAAGATGCTCGTGCTCGCTATGCAATTCTCAAGGAGCCTCAACCGGGCTGCTGTACGCAGCGACGAGGTCGTAGACGCAAGGATGCCGACCCAAGCGGGCCGGCCTTGCCTTGCAGAGCTCGAGGGAGACGCTCCCTCAAAACAGAAGAGAGGACGTAGAGCCGTTCCATCGGCGTGCGGAAGAGCCGAAGCTCGATTCCGTCGTCTGGCATGGAGGGCCGAATAGCGAGTGATCAACTCGGGAGTCTGCTCTTGTGAGCAGATGACTCCTTAGAAAGGAGGTGATCCAGCCGCACCTTCCGGTACGGCTACCTTGTTACGACTTCACCCCAATCGCCGATCCCACCTTCGACAGCTCCCCCCCTTGCGGGTTGGGCCACTGGCTTCGGGTGTTACCGACTTTCGTGGTGTGACGGGCGGTGTGTACAAGGCCCGGGAACGTATTCACCCCGGCGTTGCTGATCCGGGATTACTAGCAACTCCAGCTTCACGGAGTCGAGTTGCAGACTCCGATCCGAACTGAGACTGGCTTTATGGGATTCGCTCGACCTCGCGGTTTCGCAGCCCTTTGTACCAGCCATTGTAGCATGTTTGCAGCCCTGGACATAAGGGGCATGATGACTTGACGTCGTCCCCACCTTCCTCCGAGTTGACCCCGGCAGTCTCCTACGAGTCCCCACCATTACGTGCTGGCAACATAGGACAAGGGTTGCGCTCGTTGCGGGACTTAACCCAACATCTCACGACACGAGCTGACGACAGCCATGCACCACCTGTGATAGGCCCAAAAGGACACCATATCTCTATGGCTTTTCCTACCATGTCAAACCCAGGTAAGGTTCTTCGCGTTGCCTCGAATTAAGCAACATGCTCCGCTGCTTGTGCGGGCCCCCGTCAATTCCTTTGAGTTTTAGCCTTGCGGCCGTACTCCCCAGGCGGGGTACTTAATGCGTTAGCTGCGGCACGGAATCCGTTGATAAGACCCCACACCTAGTACCCAACGTTTACGGCGTGGACTACCAGGGTATCTAATCCTGTTCGCTCCCCACGCTTTCGCTCCTCAGCGTCAGTTCCAGCCCAGAGCGCCGCCTTCGCCACTGGTGTTCCTCCTGATATCTGCGCATTTCACCGCTACACCAGGAATTCCACGCTCCCCTACTGGACTCTAGTCACGACAGTATCGGGTGGCGTCTCCAGGTTGAGCCTGGAGGTTTCACACCCGACTTATCGAACCGCCTACGAGCTCTTTACGCCCAATAAATCCGGACAACGCTCGCCCCCTACGTGTTACCGCGGCTGCTGGCACGTAGTTGGCCGGGGCTTCTTCTGTGGGTACCGTCTTGTTTCGTCCCCACTGAAAGCGGTTTACAACCCGAGGGCCGTCATCCCGCACGCGGCGTTGCTGCGTCAGGCTTTCGCCCATTGCGCAAGATTCCCCACTGCTGCCTCCCGTAGGAGTCTGGGCCGTGTCTCAGTCCCAGTGTGGCTGATCGTCCTCTCAGACCAGCTACCCGTCGATGCCTTGGTGGGCCGTTACCCCGCCAACAAGCTGATAGGCCGCGAGGCTCTCCCGGAGCGGAATCCATTTCCTCACCGAGCCATGCGACTCAGTGAGCACATCCGGTATTAGCTCTCCTTTCGGAGGGTTATCCCGGTCTCCGGGGCAAGTTCCTCACGTGTTACTCACCCGTTCGCCACTAGGTCTTCCGCAGTGTTGCCACTGCATGGACCTCGTTCGACTTGCATGTGTTAGGCACGCCGCCAGCGTTCGTCCTGAGCCAGGATCAAACTCTCCATCGAGATCTCGAGACCAGCCACCGAGGTGGCAGGCCCGTCGATCGGTTTGAAGAGCCGGCGATCCCGAGAGCCGAGGCTCCCGTTTCTGCCGACTGGCACCAGAACGGCCAACGTTGAAGTTGTCCGTATCAAGTGCATTCATTCTTTGAACGGCTGCATCGACGCCCCGAAGGGAGCCGGTGCAGTCGCCCGCACTCGCTTTTTCGTCCTCTCTTCTGTTTTCAAGGAGCGTCGTCCACCCGAGGGCGGTGCTCGTCCGGCAGTCGCAGCTCATGTGAGCTCCGGTGTTGCCAGGTGGCCCTTCCGATGGCGCTCCGGCTGATGCCGGGGCCGTCGCGGGGCGGAGGGACAATCTAGGGGCGTGCTGGAAGAGTGTCAACTTCGCCGTGAACGCTGGCGCGCGGCCTCCTCAGCCAGCGGCGTCCAGGGCGGCCCAGTCTCGCTTGCCCCTTCGCAGCAGCACCCAGCGGCCGTGCAGCAGGTCGTCGCTGGTGAGCCGTCGATCGGGCTCGATCTTGGCCCCGTTCACAGCTATCCCGCGTTGCTCGAGCTGGCGACGTGCGTCGCTCAGGGAGCTGGCGAGCGCAGTGCGAACGAGGATCGGCGCTATCTCCACGCCGTCTGCCAGGCGCTCGCCGTCCTGCAGCGCGGCGCAGGGGACCTCGGCGGCTACGGCCTCGAGCGACGCGGACGTGGCCTGGCGTGGGTCACCACCGAAGAGCAAGCGGGCCGCGCCCTCAGCGGCATCAGTGGCATCGCGCCCGTGCACCAGCTCGGTGACTGCCACGGCCAGAGCCCTCTGGCCACCGCGCTGCTCGGGCGCACCGACGTGGACTCGAACGATCTCCTCGGTCTCCTCCATCGGCAGGAGCGTGAACTGAGCGAGCATGCGTGGCAGGTCGGCGTCGTCCGTCTGCATCCAGTGCTGGAAGAAGGCGTACGGCGTGGTCATCGATGGATCGAGCCAGACGCGGGCTCCGGCGGTCTTGCCGATCTTGCTGCCATCCGCGGCCGTGAGGAGCGGCCAGCACAGGGCGTGCACGGCGGCACCGTGGCGCCGCCGGATCAGATCAACGCCCGAGAGGATGTTCCCCCACTGGTCGGAGCCTCCGATCTGTAGCTCGCAGCCCTCGTGCTGGTGCAACCAAGCGAAGTCGTTGGCCTGGAGCAGCATGTAGCTGAACTCGGTGTAGGAGATCCCGTGCTCGCCCTCCATGCGGGAGCGGACGCTCTCGCGAGCGACCATCTGGTTCACGGTCACGTGCTTGCCTACATCGCGCAGGAAGTCGAGCAGCCGCAGATCGCCCGTCCACGACATGTTGTCGACGAGCGCCCAGGGCCCCTCCGGGCCCAGGATCCGGGCGATCTGGCCCTTGATAGCCGCCACGTTCGTGGCAAGCGTGTCCAGATCGAGCAGGTTGCGCTCTTCTGAGCGGCCACCCGGGTCGCCGATCATTCCGGTGGCCCCGCCCGCCAGGGCCAAGGGACGGTGCCCGGCGTCCTGGAAGCGACGCAGCATCACGAGCCCGATGAGGTTGCCGTGGTGCAGGCTGGGCGCTGTCGGATCGCACCCGTAGTAGAGCGTGATGGGTCCCTCGGCCAGGCGCGTGGCCAGCGCCGCGCGATCCGTCGTGTCGTGCAGCAGACCGCGCCGTTCGAGGTCATCGAGGAGATCCATCAGCGCCATCGTCCCTGCACAGCCGCCCTGCGGTCCAGCCGGAACCGACGGATGCCGAGGCGGGATCGCCCGCACCTGGGACAATGGGCCTCTTCTCATGGGCTCCACCAAGCGCACGCTCCCGTGCCTCGTCGCAATGGCCGCTCTGGTTGGCGCGTGCACGTACCAGTCGCGCGCGGTGCTGCCTGAGGTCCCCGTGGAGTCGGAGTCATCCACTCTCTACGCCGCGGACGGCACCCTCGTGCACACCTTTCACGCCGAGGAGAACCGCAAGGTCGTGGCCTTGGAGGACATACCGCCGCACGTTCGTGACGCCGTCATCGCTGTCGAGGACGAGCGCTTCTATCGCCACAACGGCGTGGATGTGAGGGCTGTGCTCCGCGCGCTGCGAGCAAACACCGAGGCGGGGTCCATCGAAGAGGGTGGGTCGACGATCACCCAGCAGTACGTCAAGAAGGTGCTGCTCCAGGACGAGTCGCAGACCATCTCCCGAAAGATCGAGGAAGCGTCGATGGCGGTGCAGCTCGAGCGCCGCTACAGCAAGGACCGCATCCTCGAGCTCTACCTCAACGCCATCTACTTCGGGAACGGCGCCTACGGCATCGACGCGGCGGGCCGTCAGTACTTCGGTAAGTCGGTCGCGGATCTCACCCTGGCCGAGGGGGCCCTGCTCGCCGGGCTCATCCAGCGCCCCGGGGACACCGATCCCTACGACGAGCCCGAGATCGCGATGGCTCGGCGCGACCTCGTGCTGGAGCGCATGCGCGAGAACCGCTTCGCCCCTGACGCCGCCGTGGACGCCGCTCTGGCGGAGCCGCTCACGCTTGCCTCGGCCACCACCCCCGCGGCCGAGCAGTACGCCGCGCCGTACTTCGTCGAGGAGGTGAAGCAGTGGATCCTCGACGACCCTCGCTTCGGGCGGACGGCACAGCAGCGCCAAGACCTGCTGTTCGGGGGCGGCCTTCGCATCTCGACCACACTCGACCTCGCCGCCCAAGCCCAGGCTGAGCAGGCAGTGGCCGCGATACTGCCGGATCCCGCAGGCCCCGCCGCCAGCCTGGTGGCGATCGAGCCGGCCACGGGCTACGTGCGCGCGATGGTCGGCGGACGCGACTTCTTCGGCAGTGGGGAGAGCGCCAAGCTGAACCTGGCCACGCAGGGTCCCCGCCAGGCCGGGTCCTCCTTCAAGCCCATGGTGCTCGCTGCTGCCCTCATGCAGGGCATCGATCCGCAGACCACCCTGTCGGCCCCAGCGTGCATCGACATCCCGCTTCCGCACAACCAGCTGTGGCAGCCCTGCAACTACGGGGGTGGGGGCGGCGGAACGGTCAGCATCGTGGAGGGCACGGTGCGCTCTTACAACACCCTCTACGCGCAGCTGATCCTGCGAGTCGGCTCGGAGGAGGCCATGGCAGCGGCCACGTCCTTCGGGATCCGCAGCCCTCTGCGCACCAACCCGGCAGCGGTGCTCGGGACCAACGAGGTGACGGCACTCGACATGGCATCCGCCTACGCGACCTTCGCGAACCGGGGAATCCGCGTGGCTCCCGTCGTCGTCACGCGGATCACCCGAGCGGACGGAACCGTCCTGTTCCAGCACGAGCACACCCAAGAGAAGGTCCTCGATGCCGACATCGCCGACACCCTGACGAGCATCCTCGAGCAGGTGATCACACGAGGCACCGGCACGAAGGCCCAGATCGGGCGACCTGCGGCGGGGAAGACCGGAACCGCCCAAGAGTGGCGGGACGCCTGGTTCGCCGGTTACACGCCGGACCTGGCCACCGCTGTGTGGGTGGGGTTCCCCAAGGCCCAGATATCGATGGAGCCTCCCGTGACGCCCATCCGGGTCACCGGAGGCTCTTATCCGGCCGAGATCTGGCAGCGCTTCATGAGCGGGGCGCTGGCCGCTCTACCCCCTGCGGCGTTCCATCCTCCGCCCACCACGACGACCACGACTACGACCACGGCGCCGCCGGGCGCAACCACGACTGTGCCCCCCTTGCGGGCGGTGCCTGACGTCGTGGGAATGCAAGTGGAAGAAGCCACGGAGGTGCTCGAGAAGGCCGGCTTCGTCGTCGAGCGCATCCCGGCAGAGGACGGCAGCAAGCCACCAGGCCGCGTGATGGCCCAATCCCCGGTCGGAGGCACCCGAGCCCGGGCGGGATCCACGGTTCGGATCGAGGTGGCGGGCGATCCCGCTGGGTGACGGTCGGCTGGACATGTCCGCCGGGCGTGACGAGGCTGGACCGGTGCTCAGCGACACGACCAGCCAGGACCCCCCCAAGGGGAGCCCCAAGGGGAGCACCAATGGGAGAACAGCCGCTCGAGCTGCGATCACCGTCGTCGTCCTCGCGATGCTGGCGATGTGGGCCTACGTGGTGTTCCTCGCCTTCGGTCCAGGTCGCCAGCCCCCGATCGACCGCCTCGACGACCCCGCCTTCGCTGTGGCGGCCGAGGCTCGCTGCAGCGAGGCGCTCGAGGATGTCGCCACGCTGCCGCGCGCCGTGGACGCCGAGTCCGCCGAGCAGCGCAGCGAGGTGGTGGCCAGCGCCAATGCCCGCTTCACCGCCATGCTCGACGACCTCGAGGCGCAGGTCCCGCCCGGGGAGGACGGGGCGCTCGTGCGGGCGTGGCTGGCGGACTGGCGCACCTACCTGCAGGACCGCGCTGACTACGTTGCGGCGCTCCTCGCGGACCCGGATGCCCGCTTTCTGGTGTCGGCCAAGGACCGCGAGCAGATCACCGAGTACATCGATGCCTTCGCTGCCGACAACCACATGCCGGCCTGCGCCACCCCGCTCGACGTGGGCTGACCATCCCGCTTCCAGGATTTCCACCGACCGCCCGTGGCACGCGTCGCCCGACGCGCCTGCTGCGCCCGAACCCCTCAGAGGCGGTCGAGAGCTGAGAGGCCTGCCCGAGCCATGCGGAGGGTTCCTGGATCGACGCCATAGCGTGGCAGCTCGTCGAGCCCCACCCACGCCACGCTCTCCGACTCGTGGTTGATCTCCCCCACGGCGCCGCCCGGAGCGATGACGAGGTGGCGAACGTCGAGGTGGAGATGATCGAGTTCGCCTCCCGCAGCCGATCGAAACACGTGCACGTCGAGGTCGACGGCGGGTGTCACGACCGCGAGGTCGGATATCCCCGTCTCCTCGCTGGCCTCGCGCAGCGCCACGTGAGCCAGGTTGGCGTCGCCATCGGCGTGACCGCCCGGCTGGAGCCACCGCTGCACCTTGGCGTGGAAGAGCAGGAGGATGTCACGGCTGTCGGGGTCGACCACCAGCGCCGAGCCGGTGAGGTGCCCGGTGGCGCAATACCGGTGCAGCGCGTCGGGATGTGCATCGATGAACTCGAGCATCCGAGCGCGCGCCCGCTCGTGCGATGCCTCGCCGGGAAGCGCCCCGATGATCGCCGCACGCGCCGAGGCGACGTCACCATCGGGCTGGAGCGATCCGGCTGGGTGCCGCGTGAGCTCGCTCATGCCGGCTTCGACAGGTGCGGATCACCGGCCACGCACCAGCGCCACGGGTGCTCGATGCCGGCTGACAGCCCGATCCTCGTCGTCACGACCGCCGACGGCGGCGGTGTGCCGTCGTCCATCACCGTGATCCCACGGTCCACCGACGGCAGATCGGCTCCGTCGTGCGCACGGTCGATGCCGAACGCCTGGCAGAGGCGCGCCGGACCACGGCACAGGTCGCGGTCGGATCGTGCACTGGGCCGACGCTCGCGCATCTCATCCAGGCCACTGATCGGCTCCGCCGCACGTAGCAGCACAGCGACGCCCTCCCCCTCGGTTCCGCACACGGCGTTGGCGCACCAGTGCATGCCGTAGGTGAAGTACACGTAGAGCCGACCCGGAGGGCCGAACATGGTCGCATTGCGCTTGGTCATCCCACGGAAGGCGTGGCTTCCTGGATCCTCGCTGCCGCAGTAGGCCTCCACCTCCACGATCCGCGCCGCCATCGAGCCGTGGACGAGCACCTTTCCGAGCAGCTCAGGAGCCACCACACGCGGGTCGCGCCGGTAGAAGGCTCGCGGTAGGCGACGGCGGCGCGCCATCAAGCAGCTGGTGCGTCCGGTCCGCCTGCCGCTGCGCGGAAGTCGTCGGGCACGGGGATGGTCTCGGTGGTGTGCGTCTTCACGGCCACATAGGTGATCTCGGCGTCGAACACCGGCGAGCCCTCGACAGTCCCCGCAAAGCCGACGTCGAAGCTGCTGGTGCCCCACCGCCGCACGCTCACCTCGATGGCGAGGTCATCATGCACGCGTGCGCCGCCGCTCCAGGTGATCACGGCTTTCTTGACCATGACATCCCACCAGTCGTCGGTCAGCCCGGCGCCGAGCTGGCGGAACCAGACGTCGGCCGCGTCGTCGCAGTACGCCAGGTAGTGCGCGTTGAAGACGACGCGCTGCATGTCGACCTCGCCGTAGCGCACACGGATGTAGTGGGTGTAGCTCACAATCGGGCCTGCCTGCCGGGGACGGAGCCGCCATCGTAGGGCCCGTCGCCCTCAGTCCGACCGCCCACGGGCTCACGGATCTGGTGGGTCGGGTCCTGGCTCGTCGGGTTGGTGGTTGCGTAGCTCGTTGTGGAAGTCGCAGCCGAGGCGGCCGCCTTGTTGGGTGGTGAGGCCGCCTTTGGAGTATTCGATGATGTGGTCGATGTGGGGTCGCTCGGGTACTTCGTCGCAGTAGGGGTGGAAGCAGGTGCGGTCGCGCACTTCGATGGCACGCCGCAGGGCTCCGCGGAAGAAGCGGCGTCGGGCGCCGACGTCGATGACGCGGGAGGGCCCGTCGAACACGATGCGTTCGATGTCTGCCTGGTTGAGCCAGCGGGCTGCGCTGCCGGGGGTGATGACTGTGCGGTTGTGGAGCTCTAGCAGTGGTCCGGCGAAGGTCTCGTAGCCGACCAGCACTGTGAACAACGGCCTGGGCCGCTTGCCACCGGCAGGGGCGGTGCGGGCCCGGGTGGCCATCTCGACGAGGGCGTCGGCGCGGCGTTGGGCGGGTGTGCGGGCGAGCTCGACGATGAGCGGGTCGCGACCGAGCCGCTCCTTGGCTTCGGCGCGGTCGGCTTCGAACAGCTCTTGTTCGATCGTGGTCAGGGTCTCGTGGATGATCGCACCGGAGACAGGGTCGAGGGTCATGCGACCGAACCACATGCCCCCGAAGGACTGCGACAGGTGCACCTCGCGGGCCGCGCGGTCGCTGTCGGCGCCCTGTTCGGCACCGTCGGGGTCGACGATGGCTTCCCACAGGTCGCAGTGGCGTTTGAAGTCCACGAAGCCACGGGTGCGGGCCGAATCCAACAGCTCCTTGTGACCGGTGTCGAAGGCGGCCTCGGCGCGCGCCGTGCGCACACCGAGCAGCGTGACCAGATGGGACCGGTCGATCTCCCCCGCGCCCAGGCCGCCTCCACCTCGGGCAGGGTGCGCAGCGCGCGGGCGTGACGGATCCGCTGCCGCGCGACCTGGATCGGCAGGCGCTGCCGGTGGGCCAGCCAGGCTGCCCCGGTCTTGGCACCCGAAGCCCGCCAAGCGCCCTGCGCGTCCCAGCGGGCCAACAACCGTGCCTCGGTCGCCTCCAGCTGACCGCGCAGCTGCTGCACCTGTATGACCGCCTCGGTCAGCTCCCCGGCCGTCAACCCGCCCGGGTCGACCTGCCCGATCGAGGCCGACGCGGCGCCCAGCAAGGCGGCAGCGTCAACCATGAGGCATCCTCCTTCGGGCGCACGCGAACGGTCACACGGTTGGGACCAGCAGCACGGTCCCGAAAGGGGAAGACCCAAACCATACACGAACACACGTTCGCCCACAACCCCAATCACAGAACTTCTTGCCCACCACAACCGCCTGTGTGCCCCGTAGAGCGATCGAGCAGCGCCACGCCATGCTCAGACCGACCAGCGAAGAGCGACGCAACAGACAGCCGACACCATCCGGCCGCATCCGCACCCGCACTCCACAGGCCGTACCCATCGGCGGTGGGTTGCTGGTCAGAGGATGTCGATGGGGGTTGACCGGCGACCCAGTCCCCCCGCCGATCTGCCGCGGGGCCACCACGAACAAGAACTCCCCCTGTCGCACTGGGGGACGCCTAGCCTGACCTCGTGGCGGTGCGTTGGATGACGATCTTCCTCGATCGCCCAGCCGACACCGTCGGAGTCGCCACTGCCTTCTGGGAGCTCGTGACCGGCACGACTCGCTCGGCCTATCGCGGCGATCGGCGGCAGTTCACGACCTTGGTTCCGTCGGACGGTGACGCGCACGTTCGCGTACAGGGGGTCGACGACGGCCCCGGCGGCACTCACCTCGATCTCCACACGAACGACGTCGAGCTCCTGGTGCGCCGAGCCACCGACCTCGGAGCCACGCTCGAAGAGGCCGAGCCGGTCCACGTCCTGCGATCCCCCGGCGTCTACCGGTGGTGCGCGGTCGGCTGGTACGGCGAGACCAGGCCGTCGCCCCCGCAAACCGGACCGAGTGGTGCACGGAGCCGGCTCGACCAGCTCTGCCTCGACATCGCGCCGGACCAGTTCGACGACGAAGTCAGCTTCTGGGCGGGCCTTCTCGGTTGGCCGGCGGTGAGATCCACGGTCCGACCAGAGTTCACCAGCCTCACCAGGCCCGGCGCCATGCCGGCCCGACTGCTCCTGCAGCGCCGCGACCACGGGGATGGTCCGACCACAGGCCACATCGACCTGGCCGCAGGTGAGCACGTCGACGACGTGGTGGCTGACCACCTCGCTGCCGGCGCCGAGCTGGAGCGCCGCGAGTGGATCTGGACGGTGCTGCGCGACCCGAGCGGTCAGCGGTATTGCGTGACGCGCCGCGACCCGATCCAGGGCGTCGTCACGCACCTCCCACCACCGCCATGAGGCGGCTGTCGCCTCAACTGATCATGCGCTGGTGGTCGGCTCTCAGCCGTGCCCGGAAGCGCTCCATCTGGACAGCGACTGCGGCTGGGCCGGCACCGCCTGGGGTGGTGCGGCGGGTGACCGACACACCGGGCGCGAGCAGCGCGACCGCATCCGCGCCGAGCGCAGGGTGGGCGGCGACGAGGTCGTCCATCGGCGTGCCCTGCTCGATCGACTGGCGCACGAGCTCCCCCACGATGGCGTGGGCCGTCCGGAACGGTGTGCCGCCCATCACGAGGTGCTCGGCGAGGTCGGTGGCCGCCGCGTACGGCGAGTCAGCGGCGGCCTGCATCCGAGCCGGATCGAACCGCATCGTGGCGTAGAGGCCGGCGATCGCGGACAGCGCCAGCGATGTCTGGTCGACCGCGTCGAAGAGAGGCTCCTTGTCCTCCTGCAGGTCGCGGTTGTACGCGAGGGGCAGGCCCTTGAGCGTGGCGAGCAGGCCGGTGAGGTTGCCGATGAGCCGACCGGCCTTGCCACGGGCCAGCTCGGCGATGTCGGGGTTCTTCTTCTGCGGCAGCATCGAGCTGCCTGTGGCAAAGGCGTCATCGAGGCGAGCGAAGCCGAACTCCTCGCTCGTCCAGAGCACGATCTCCTCGCCGATCCGCGAGAGGTGGACGCCGAGCAAGGTGAGCACGAACAGCGCCTCCGCCACGAAGTCTCGGTCGGACACCGCGTCGAGGCTGTTCTCGAAGCGAGCAGCGAAGCCGAGGTCGGCCGCGACGCCATCAGGATCAAGCGGGATCGATGAACCGGCCAGCGCTCCCGCGCCGAGAGGTGACACATCGGCGCGGCGACGCGCGTCGAGCAGTCGGTCGAGGTCGCGCGCCAGCGCCCAGCCGTGGGCGAGGAGGTGATGCGCCAGCGACACGGGTTGGGCTCGCTGCAGGTGCGTGTAGCCGGGCAGGTAGGTCTCCCCCGCCTCGACGGCCCGCTGCAGGAGCACCTCCTGCAGCGCCAGCACCCGGCCGGCGACCTCCGACACCGCTCGCTTGGTGTACAGCCGCAGATCGGTGGCCACCTGGTCGTTGCGCGACCGACCTGTGTGGAGCTTGGCCCCCGCGTCGCCCGCAACCTCCGTGACGCGCCGCTCGACGGCCGTGTGGATGTCCTCATCGCTCGCGACGAACGTGAAGGTGCCATCTGCCAGCTCGGCCTCGACCGAGTCGAGGGCGGCGAGCACCGCATCGCGCTCGACCTCGGTCAGCACACCGGCGCGGACGAGACCCCGCACATGCGCGCGCGATCCCGCGATGTCATCGGGACCCAGGCGTCGGTCGAACGGGAGGCTCACCGTGTAGGCGAGCAGCTCGTCCGCCGGGCCGCCCTCGAACCTGCCGTGCCACAGGGTCGACATGATCGCTACTGCCCCAGATGGCCCTGGGTGCCGGCCCAGGTCTCGACGGAGAGGCCCCACAGGCGCACGAACCCGGCCGAGTCCTCATGACGGAAGCTGTCCTCGGCGTCGTAGGTCGCCAGTCCGTAGTCGTACAGGCTGTGCGGGCTACGGCGCCCCGTGACCTCACAGGAGCCAGGCGACAGGCGCAAGCGCACCTCGCCCGTGACAAACCGCTGGGTCTCGGCGATGAAGGCATCGAGGGCCATCTTCAACGGGCTGAACCACAGCCCGTCATAGATGAGCTCGGCGTAGCGCGGCTCGAGGCGCGCCTTCTCGCGCTGAACGTCGCGCTCGAGGCAGATGCCCTCAAGGTCACGGTGAGCGAGGATCAAGGCCAGGCTCGCTGGGCACTCGTATGTCTCACGGCTCTTGATGCCGACGCGACGGTTCTCGACCATGTCAACGCGACCCCAGCCGTAGGAGCCCACAACGGCGTTGAGTCGGTCGATCACACCGAGTGGCGTCAGCGACTCGCCATCGACGCTCACCGGCACGCCCGCCTCGAAGCAGATCACGAGATCACGCGGTTCGGTCTCCGTGGGCTTGGTGAGCAGCCAGACGCCCTGCGGCGGGGCGGCCCAAGGGTCTTCCATCTCGCCGCACTCGATGGCGCGGCCCCAGATGTTGTCGTCGATGGAGTACACCTTCTCCTTCGTCGCGACGATCGGGATGTCGTGGTCGTAGGCGTAGAGGATGCTGTCCTCGCGAGTCATGCCCCATCCGCGCACTGGCGCGATGACCTCGAGGTGCGGAGCCAGCGCTCGGGTCGACACCTCGAACCTCACCTGGTCGTTGCCCTTGCCGGTGCAGCCGTGTGCGACCGCGTCGGCGCCATGGGCCTGGGCCGCGGCCACGAGGTGCTTCACTATGACAGGCCGAGACAGGGCGGACACGAGCGGGTATCGGTTCTCGTAGAGAGCGTTGGCGGCCAGCGCCGGGGCGCAGTACTCGGCGGCGTACTCCTCCTTGGCGTCGACGACGATCGCATCGATCGCGCCGGCGGCCAGGGCTCGCTGCTTGACGACGTCGTAGTCCTCGGCCGCTTGACCCACATCCACAGCGAGGGCGATCACCTCGACTCCGAGGTTGTCGATCATCCACCGCACGGCGACCGATGTGTCGAGGCCGCCGCTGTATGCAAGGACGACGCGCTTTGGCATGGCGATGAGTTCCTTCTGTTGGTCTAGAGGGTCAGGTCGCCGGAGGCGAGCCGGCTCCGCCGGTCGCCGGGAGGCGCCTGCGGAGGCAGGAGCGGAGCGACGCCCGAAGCAGGCATCAGGACAGGCCGGCCAGATCTGCGAGCTGCTTGGCGACAGCGGCACCCCCGGCCTCCTCGGTGACCACCACGAGCAAGGTGTCGTCACCGGCGACCGTGCCCAAGACCTCGGGCAGGCCGGAGCGATCGAGCGCGGAGCCCACGACGTGGGCGGAGCCTGGGGGTGTGCGGAGCACGACGATGTTGCCTGAGTGCGCCACCTCGACCACCCAGTCGCCGAACACTCGGCGCAGGTGGTCCTCGGGGGCTCGCTGCTCGGTCGGCAGCTCTGGGATGGCATAGACGGTCTCGCCTCCGGGCACCCGCACCTTGATGGCACCCAGGTCCTCCAGATCGCGCGACACGGTCGCCTGCGTGGCGCGCACGCCGTCGGCGGCCAGCAGGTCGACGAGGTGCGCCTGGCTGGTGACCGCCTGCTCCGCCAGGAGGCGGGCGATGCGGTGCTGGCGCTGCGGCTTGGCGAGCGCCATCACACCTCGTCCAACAGGAAGCGGAGCAGCCCTCGGAAGGAGTGCAGCCGATTGTGCGCTTGCGGGAACACGAGGCTCTGCGAGCCATCGACCACCGCTGAGGTCACCTCATCGCCGCGGTGGGCCGGTAGGCAGTGCATGAACACGGCATCGGGGCGGGCCTCAGCCATCACGGCGTCATCGACCGTGAACCCCTCGAAGGCGCGCCGCCGTGCCTCGGCCTCAGCCTCGTGTCCCATGGACGCCCACACGTCGGTGTGCACGGCGTCCGCACCCTTGGCCGCTTCGGCCGGGCGACTGGTGAGGTAGGGCGGGTCCACGAGCCCGGCCTGCAGGAGTCGCTCGACGTCGAGATCCGTCGGCCCGTAGCCGTGGGGGCTGGCGATCCGCAGCACCATGCCAGTGAGCGCCGCTCCGAGGCTGAGGCTGCGTGCCACGTTGTTGTAGTCGCCGATCCAGCAGATGGTGCGGCCCTCGAGCGAACCCCAGTGCTGCTGCATGGTGAGCAGGTCGGCCAAGGCTTGGCAGGGGTGGCCGGCGTCGGAGAGCAGGTTGACGACGGGGATCGACGCGGCCGCGGCCAGCTGCTCGAGCACGGAGTGGTCGTACACGCGTCCCGCGAGCAGCGCGTGGTAGCCGCTGAGCACCCTCGCGATGTCGGACAGGGGCTCTCTCTCCGACGTACCGACCTCTTCAGTGCGGAAGGTGAGCGGGTGCCCGCCAAGCTGAGCAACAGCGACCTCACAGGAGTGCCGCGTGCGCAGCGAGGGCTTCTCGAAGTAGAGACCGACCGAGCGGCCGGCGAGCACCTGCGGTCGCGCTGGATCGGACGCGAGCGCGAGCACCTCCGCCACCTCGCTCGAGGTGAGATCGTCGATCTCGAGGACGTGGCGCAGCGTCATGCCAGCGCCTTCGTGAGCAGCTCGACTGCAAGGTCGATCTCGTCGTCAGACATCAGCAGCGATGGGGCAAGCCGCAGGGCGGTCGGCGTGACCGCGTTCACGATCGCACCCAGCTCGAGAAGCCGGGCCGCCACCGCCTTGGCGTCGTGGCCTTCCAGCTCTATCGCGAGGAGCAGGCCGAGGCCGCGCACCGCGGACACCCCCTCGATGGCGAGCGCCCCGCTGGCGATCGCCTCGCCGGCGCGCCGTGCCCGCGCTGGCACGTCCTGTGCCTCCATCTCGGCAAGCACAGCGCGCGCCGCCGCTGTGGCGAGCGGCTGGCCTCCGAAGGTCGTGGCGTGATCACCAGGCTCGAACGCGGCCGCGACCTCTGACTTGGCCCAGCAGGCGCCGATCGGCACTCCGTTGCCGAGCGCCTTGGCGATGGTGACCACATCGGGCACTACGCCCAGGAGCTGGTGGGCGAACCAGGCTCCACAGCGACCGAGGCCCGTCTGCACCTCGTCGACCATGAACAGGACCCCGCGCTCGTCGCAGAGGCGCCGCACACCTTGGAAGTAGTCAGCGGTTGCCGGGTTGACACCGCCCTCCCCCTGCACTGGCTCGAGCAGCACCGCCGCAACGGTCGGGTCGATGGCCCGCTCGAGCTCGTCGAGGTCGCACCAGGCCACGTGCCGGAAGCCCTCAGGCAGAGGTTGGAACACCTCGTGCTTGGCGGGCTGGCCAGTCGCGTGGAGCGTGGCGAGGGTGCGGCCGTGGAACGACCCGAAGGCGCTCACCACGACGTGTCGTCCCCGGCCGCCGAAGCGGCGAGCCAGCTTGAGAGCGCACTCGTTGGCCTCGGCACCCGAGTTTGCGAAGAACACCTGGCCCCGAGTGCCCTCCTCCGGCCAGCCAGGCTGGCCCGTGCCGATGAGGCGATCGAGCGTGGCCGCCACCTGGGGGCCGATCTCCGTTCCGAAGAGGTTCGACACGTGAAGCAGCGTTTGCGCCTGCCGGTGGAGGGCGGCCGCCACGGCCGGGTGGCTGTGCCCCAGGCTCGTCACTGCCAAGCCCGACAGCAGGTCGAGGTACTTGTTGCCGGAGTCGTCCCAGACCCATGAGCCCTCTCCCCTCACGAGGGTGAGGGTCGTCGGCGGATAGGTGCTCATGAGAGGGCCGGTCATGGCGCTGCCTCCGCTGTGATCATGGTGCCGATCCCGGCGTCGCTGAAGAGCTCGAGGAGCACCACGTGCGGCAGGCGCCCGTCGAGGAGGTGAGCGGACCCAACTCCGTGGTCGACGGCGTGCAGGCAGGCTGCGATCTTTGGGATCATCCCGCCCGCGAGGCTGCCGCCGTCGACGAGCGAGCGCAGCGCACCGGCCTCGATCCGGCTGATGAGGCTGGCCGGGTCAGCGATGTCCGCCAGCAAGCCTTCCACGTCGGTCAGGTAGATGACCTTCTCCGCTTCGAGGCTCTCGGCGATGGCTCCTGCGACCGTGTCGGCATTGATGTTGTAGGCCTGGCCGGTGGCGTCGGCTCCGATCGTCGACACGACCGGTATGAGCTGCTCTGCGAGCAACCGCTCGAGCAGTGTGGGGTTCACGGCATGGACGTCGCCCACGAAGCCGAGGTCGGGGTGGCGAGCGCTCGCCATGATCAGACCTGCGTCTTCGCCGCTCACGCCGACGGCGAGGGGCCCGTGCACGTTGATGGACCCGACGATGTCGCGGTTGACCTTGCCCACCAGGACCATGCGGGCGATGTCGACCGTCTCCGCGTCGGTGACGCGCTGCCCGTCGCGGAACTCTGGCACCTTGCCGAGCCTCTCCATGAGCGCGCTGATCTGCGGCCCTCCTCCGTGCACGACCACCGGCCGCAGCCCGACCGAGTGCATGAGGACGACGTCCTCCGCGAAAGAAGCGGCGAGAGCCTCGTCGACCATGGCGTTGCCGCCCAGCTTCACGACGATGATCCGACCGTGGAACCGCTGGATGTACGGCAGTGCCTCGACGAGCAGCGCTGCTCGCTCCATCGCGGCCGCGTGCGTGGTGCTGGTGCTGGCGCTGGTCATGACGTGCCCATGTTCTCGTCGATGTAGGCGTGGGTGAGGTCGTTCGTCAGGATCCGCGCTCTTCCGTCGCCAAGGCCGAGGTTCGCCGTGACCTCGATGTGCTCCCGATCCATGTAGGCGCTGATGGCCTGGGCGTCGACGTCGACGCTGATGCCCCGGTCAGCCACGAGGACAGGGCCGTAGCGGACGCTGAGCTTGTCTGCCTCGAACGCGATCCCGGCCGAGCCGAGTTCACTGGCGATGCGCCCCCAATAGGGGTCCTTGCCATACCACGAGCACTTGACGAGCTGGCTCTCCGCGATCTTGCGCGCTCCGACCCGTGCCTCTTCGTCTGACATGGCACCCGTCACGACGACCTGCACGACCTTGGTGTGCCCCTCGGCGTCACCGACCATCTGCGTGGCGAGGTCGAGGCAGACAGCGGCGACAGCCTCACGCAGCTCGGCTGGGTTGGCAGGAGGTCCAGCTTCCCCGCTGGCGAGCAGGATGACGGTGTCGTTGGTGGACGTGCAGCCGTCAGAGGACATCGAGTTGAAGCTGTCGGCCACTCCAGCGCGCAGGGCCTCCTCCAAGTCGCCTTGGTCGACCGCTGCGTCAGTGGTCAGAACAGCGAGCATCGTCGCCATGTTCGGGGCGAGCATCGCCGCGCCCTTCGCCATGCCACCGACCACGAAGCCCTGACCGTGCGCGACGGACTCCTTGCGATGCGTGTCGGTCGTGCAGATCGCCTCGGCCGCGGCCGAGCCCCCAGCAGGCGTGGCCGCGAGGCCCTGGACGAGCGGCGCTACGCCACCCTCGATCGCAGGCATCGGAAGCGTGTAGCCGATCAGTCCCGTCGAGCAGACGAGCACCTCCTCCGGCCGACAGCCCAGCGCGGTGGCCACCAGCTCGCACGTGCGCTCGGCGTCGGCCAGGCCCTGTTGCCCGGTGGCAGCGTTGGCGCACCCGCTGTTGAGCACGACCGCCGCCGCCCGGCCTCCCGTGAGCGTGAGGTGAGCGTTGGTGGTGACCACCGGGGCGGCCGTCATCTTGTTCTGCGTGAAGACGGCGGCAGCCGCGACGGGCACCCCGCCTTGGGTCGCAACGAGGCTCAGATCGGTCGCTCCGCTCGGCTTGATGCCGCACGCAACACCGTTCGCCGCGAAGCCGGCCGCCGCGGTGACGCTCACGGGTAGACACCGACCATCGGGAGGCCGGTCGTCTCCGGGAGCCCGAGCAAGATGTTGGCGCACTGGACCGCCTGCCCCGATGCGCCTTTGGTGATGTTGTCGATGGCGGCGATCGCCACCACCCACCCGGTGCGCTCGTCGTAGCGAGCCGTCAGGTGGGCGCAGTTCGAGCCGAGGGTCGCCTTTGTGGACGGCGAGCCGTCGATGACCACTACGAAGGGCTCCTGGGAATACCAGTCCGTCAGCAGGTCGAGCAGGTCCGCCGTGCTCGTGGCCGCCGCCGGCCGCGCGTAGCAGGTGGCGAGGATGCCCCTGTTCATGGGCGCCAGGTGTGGCGTGAACAGCACCGACGCACCTGTGACCTGTTCGATCTCGGGCGTGTGCCTGTGATCGAGCAGTCCGTAAGCCGTGAAGTCCTCGTCGACTGCGCAGAACGTGGTGTTGGGCTTGGCGGGTCGACCGGCGCCTGAGACGCCGCTGGCGGCGTCGACGACCACTCCTTCTCGCTCGACGACGCCGGCTCGCACGAGCGGCGCCAGCGCGAGGCCAGCGGCTGTCGGGTAGCACCCCGGAGAAGCGACGTGCTCCGCGGAAGCGATCTCCTCGCGAAACAGCTCAGGCAAGCCGTAGGCGAAGTCACCGATGAGCTCGGGAGCCGCGTGGGGCTCGCCGTACCAGGTGGGATAGAGCGACGGGTCGCGCAGGCGGAAGTCAGCTGCGAGATCGACGATGTGCCCGACCTTGCCGATGAGGTCGGGCACGATCTCCTGGCTGGCCCCGTGGGGCAGCGCCAGGAAGACGAGGTCGGCCGCAGCCGCGGCGTCGGCATCGAACGGGGTGAACGCGAGGGACGGGTAGGCCGCTCCGAGGCTGGGGTACAGGTCTGCGGCTCTGGTCCCTGCCTGGGTGTCGCCCGTGGCGAACAGGATGTCGAGCTCGGGATGAGTCGCGGCGAGGCGCAGCAGCTCGGCTCCCGTGAACCCTGACGCTCCCACGATGCCGACCTTTGTCATGCGGAGATCATTCAGCATTCTGCATGATCATGCAAGTTGGCGGGCGAGCAGTAGGCTGCAGGTGATGACCCTGCCCACGCACCCTTCGGTCAGGACGATCGATCCGGACCTCGACAGGCGCACCGACGACCTGACCGAGACCGGCCCACCCAAGGTGGCGCACATCGTCAAGGTGGAGCCCGGCGAGTCGGCGGTCGCGAAGGTCACTGAGGCTCGCATCTACGGATACCCGGTCGAGGCACTGTGCGGCGAGCGGTTCGTTCCACAGCAGGATCCCAAGAAGCTGCCCCTCTGCGAGATCTGCAAGGAGATCTACGACCTCTACCGCTCGGTCGGCGACGGCGGCCTCAACGAGACGCCTGGCACCTGATCTCAGTCGTCGCCGTTGCCATCCCCGCCACGGCCCTTGCCCTTGCGCTCTCCCTCGCCCTTGCCGCGATCGTCGTCGTCCGCCTCAGTGCTCGGTGGCGCCGTCGTGGTCGGTGCCGTGGTCAAGGTCGTCTCGCTGACCGGAGTCGAGGTCGCCGGAGGCTCCAGCCCCGAGCCGCCTGAGAGCACAGCGGCGAGCACGAGCGCTCCTGCTATCAGGGCTGCGGCCAGCCAGAGCGCACGCTGACCGCGGACCTTCGCGTCCATCGGGACCAGATCTGGTGGCTCCTGGGCAGGTTCCGCACTCGGGTGCAGCGCGGCGGGCATGACCATCGTCCCCTCTGCCACCCGCACGGGTTGCGTGAGCTCGGTGGAACCGGCTGGCCCGCTGCCGTGGAGCCCGGGTGTCGGAACCACCACGGCAACGGGGACTCCGGCGACCGGTGGGGCGAGCCTCTGCGCCACGGCCGCAGCCGCGGGCCTGGCTGCAGGGTCGCGGGCGGTCATCTGCCGGAGCAGCTTGTGCCATCTGCCGGGGACACCAGTCTCGACATCCGGATCGCGCGCCAGCCGCGCCAGGGCCACCTCGTGCCCCGCGCCATCGAACGCCGGCCGGTTCGTCAGTGCCTCCTGCAGCACCAGCCCCAGGGCATACACGTCGGCCGGGGGTCCCACTGCATGGCCCTCCAGCTGCTCGGGTGCCATGTAGGCGGCAGTTCCGATGGCTGTGGCCGGGGCCGTGATCCGCGTGCTGTCGAGCAGGCGGGCGACACCGAAGTCGGCGAGCCGCGGTCGGCCGTCCGCGCCACAGAGGATGTTGGACGGGGTCACGTCCCGGTGGACGACCCCGCGCGCGTGCACGAATGCCAGAGCCTCTGCCATCGCCGCACCGAGTGCCTGGGCGTCCGGCGAAGGAAGCGCTCCCCGCTCGGCCAGCACCCCGCGCAGCGTGGGGCCCTCGACGAGCTCGAGGACGACGTATCCCTCGCCGTCGTGCTCCCCTGCGTCGTACACCTGGACGAGGCCAGGGTGGCTGAGCGACGCGAGGGTGTGCACCTCCGACGCGAACCTCTCCCGATCTGCGACTGCGGCACCGCGGTAGCGCTTGATCGCGACCCGCCGCGACAGCAGCTCGTCGTGGGCCTCGAACACGTCTGCCATCCCACCTCTGGCGATGAGTCCTCCCAGCCGGTACCTGCCGGCTAGGACCTCGCCGCTCCGGGTCTCACTGTGGGCCGAGTGCACCATCGGCCCCTACCCGATGCGAGCGGCGCCGAACCTGAGCCGACGAGGAGGCGGGGCCGTCACCCGCGGAGCGTTGCAGGCAGGGACGATTCGACGGCCTCGATGATCTCGGCACGTACCTGAGCCACCTCGGCCTCGGTGAGCGTGCGGTCGAGGGCCTGCATGCGCAATGTGAAGGCCAGGCTGCGCCGACCGGCGGCCACCGTCCCCCCGCGGAACACGTCGAAGAGACGCACGGACCAGAGCAGGTCACCGCCGGCGGAGTGGATGACGTCCTCCACAGCAGAGGCCGGCGTGTCGTCCTCCACCTCGAAGGCAAGGTCGATGTCGCTGCTCGGATAGAGGCTGAAGGGCCGGTAGATGCTGTCGCCGTGGGGCAGGTCGAGAAGGGTGGTCAGGTCGACCTCCATGTAGGCCACCCGCTCGCCTATGCCGTGAGCCTCCAGGATTGACGGGTCGATCTCACCCACGAGCCCGATCTCGCCATCGCCGAGCCGGAGGCGTGCGCCCCGCGTTGGATGAAGCCCTGCTACCTCTGCGTTCTCGATGGCGATGTGTGCGAAGCCGAGGCTCTCCGACACGGCACGCCAGAGATGGACGGCGGCGCTCGCGTCGGAGCCGGCAAGCACGGCCGCCAGCACCTCGCGCTCGTCGGGCAGGTCGGCAGTCGCTTCGTTGGGTCGCTTGAACGTGTGGCCGATCTCGAAGAGGCGCACCCCGTGGTTGCGGTGCGACCAGTTGTAGGCGATCGCCCCCACCAGGCCGGGCAGCAGCGAGGTTCGGAGCACCGACTGCTCGGCGACGAGCGGGTTGGCGATCCTCAACCCGTCATCCGGCAGGCCGCATCGGGCCAGCTCACCCGGAGCCAGGAACGGCATGGGCATCGCCTCCGAGAGGCCACGGCCCACCAGCATGCTCCGGAGGCGGCGACGTTCCAGCTGGCGGGCCGTAAGCGACCCTGTGGTGGCCACTCGTGGAAGCGTGCGGCCGAGCGCCGTGTAGCCGTGGTGTCGAGCGATCTCCTCGACCACGTCGATCTCAGTCGCTGAGTCATAGCGCCACGTCGGGATCGTCACCTCGAGGTCGTCGTCGACAGTTGCCGTCGTGAAGCCGATCGGGTCGAGGAGCTGGGCGATGCGCTGCGCGCCGAGGTCGGTGCCCAGCACCCGGGCGACCCGTGCGGTGCGCACCCGGACACGTGGTCGTGCGGGAAGCTCGCCGTGGGCCACGCAGCGGCCGTCCTCCAACGGCGCCCCGAGCAGCTCCGCGAAGCGACGCATGGCGAGGTCGATGACCTCTGGATCAGTGCCCTTCTCGAAGCGGGCCGACGCCTCCGACCTCAGCTTGTGCCGGCGCGAGCTCTTGACGATCCCGATCGGGTGGAACCAGGCCATCTCGAGGAGCACGTCGGTGGTCGACTCGTCGATCTCGCTGGATGCGCCACCCATGATCCCAGCGAGGCCGATCGGAGTGTCCGAGGCGTCACAGATGAGCAGGTCATCAGGGGTGAGGGTGCGCTCGACGTCGTCGAGAGTGGTGAGCCGCTCGCCCTCGATCGCGACGCGGATGCGAAACCCAGGGCCGGCAACCTTTGCAAGGTCGTACGGGTGGTTGGGCTGACCCAGCTCGAGCATCACGTAGTTCGAGACGTCGACGACGTTGTTGATCGAGCGCATCCCTACGAGCGCCAACCGCGCTGCCAATCGGGGATCCCCGGGCGCGATCCCAACCTCACGGATGATGCGCGCCTCGAACTGACCACAGCGCTGCGGATCGAGGATCTCCACCGAGACGCTCTCGACGAGGTCACGAGCGACGAGGTGCGGGTCGGGTGCGGGAAGCGCGAAGGGCAGCCCCAACCGCGCTGCGAGATCCCGGGCCACACCCGCGACAGACATGGCATCGGGCCGATTGGGGTTGATCTCGAGGTCGTAGAGGACGTCTCGCTCGATCCCCATCGCCTCGGCGAAGGCCGTGCCCGGCTCCGGGTGCCCAGGCAGGATGAATATGCCGCCGTGGTCGTCGCCAAGGCCCAGCTCGGTCGGAGAGCAGAGCATCCCGTTGGACCAGACGCCCGCCATCTTCCGGCGACCGATCTCCAGTCCGCTCGGCATGACGGTGCCGATCGTCGCCAGCGGCACGAGATCGCCCGGCTTCATGTTGAAGGCGCCGCAGCCGACTTCGAGCGGGTGGCCATCGCCCGGGTCGACCACGACCATGTGGATCTTGTTGGCTCCCGGGACCGGACGGGTCTCGAGCACCCGCGCCACAACGATCCCGTCGAGGCCGTCGCCGACGACGTCGAGCGACTCGACCGCCATGCCGAGATCGCTCATCTCCTCGCCCAGCTCGAACGGGTCGCCGTCAAACGGGGCGAAGTCGCGCAGCCACGACAGCAGGACCTTCACCGGGACCCTCCGGCCGCGAGGGCGCCGAGTGCGAGACGGGAGGTGCGCGCCATCAGAACTGCGTCAGGAAGCGGATGTCGTTGGTGAACAGGTCGCGCAGGTCGTCCACTCCGTGCGCGCTGGCGCCGAGGCGATCCAGGCCGAAGCCGAACGCGAAGCCCTGCCACTCCTCAGGGTCGATGCCACAGCTCTCGAGCACGTTCGGATGCACCATGCCGCAGCCACCCAGCTCCAACCACGAGCCGTCGGGGCGTCGGATGTCGTACTCCGCTGATGGCTCGGTGAACGGGAAGTAGGAGGGCCGGAGCCGTGACGTGAAGTCGCCACCGAAGAAGGCCTTGGTGAACGTGTCGAGAGTGCCGGCCAGGTCGGCGAACGTGATGTCACGGTCGATGACGAGGCCCTCGATCTGGTGGAACACGGGCATGTGGGTGGCGTCGGGGGTGTCCTGCCGGAACACCCGCCCGGGCATGACCATGTAGAAGGGCGGCGTCTGACCGCTCATCACCCGAACCTGCACAGGGGAGGTGTGCGTGCGCAGGAGCGTCGAGCCCGGCTCGCCCATCTCCACGTAGAGCGTGTCGTACATGTCACGCGCCGGATGATCGGGCGGGAAGTTGAGTGCCCCGAAGTTGTGCCAGTCGGTCTCGACCTCGGGCCCCTCCGCAACCGTGAACCCCATGCCGACGAACACATCCTCGAGGCGCTCCATCGACTGGGTGACGAGGTGCAGGTGGCCCGCCCCGCCCGCCGGTGGGACCTCGGTGAGGTCGAGGCGCTCGAGGCGGAGGCGCTCGGCTCGCTCGATCGCCTGGAGCTCAGCATGTCGAGCGTCAAGGGCCGACTGGAGCGAGGCCCGCACTTGGTTGATGGCCGCTCCGACCTCGCGCCGCTCGTCCTCCGAGAGGCTCCCGAGCCGGCTCTTCAGCATCGTGAGAGCGGACCTCTTGCCCATCAGCTCCTGATCGAGGGAGCGCAGGTCATCGAGCGTGGCCGCGGCAGTGATCCGGGGCACGGCTTCTGCCTCGATGGCGGCGATCTCGTCGAGCATTGTGCGGGGGATGCTCCCTGTTCAGGAGGGGACGTCGCCAATCGGTTCGAGATCGGCGTGCTCCCGCTCGAAGGCGTCGGTCGGAAGCGTGAAGCGGAAGGTGCTCCCCTCCCCCAGCACCGACTCTGCGGTGAGCCGGCCGCCATGCGCCTCCACCAGACCCTGGCTGATCCACAGGCCCAACCCCGTCCCGGTCGGGCGGCCGTGGTCGCGCCGGAAGAACTTCGTGAAAACACGAGGCAGGTCCTCGGCGGGGATGCCCTCGCCCGAGTCGCGCACCGCGATGGCGACGCATTCGCCGTCGAGCTCGCCGGTCACCTGCATGCCCTTGGGACTGCCGTACTTGGCGGCGTTCTCGACGAGGTTGGTGAGCACTTGCTCCACCTTGTCCGGGTCGGCGTAGACATGCGGCACGTCGTCGGCGAACAGCACCGAGCACTCCAGCTCGGGGATGGCCATCGCCACCTTCTCCACGACCGTTGCCGCCAGGGCCGGCAGGTTGAAGGTCTGCCGGCGGAGCACCAGCCGGCCCGTCTCGAGCCTCGAGATGTCGAGGAGCTCGGTGACGAGCCGGGTGACTCGATCGGCGTCGTGGTGCACCTGCTCCAGCATCGTTCTCTTCTGGTCGTCCTTGAGGCGCTCCCAGCGCGAGAGCATGAGGGACGTGTAGCCCTTCACCGAGGTGAGCGGGCTGCGCAGCTCGTGGGACACGGTGGAGATGATGGCGATGCCGCTGCGTTCGCCGGATGGGCGCAGCGCCAAGACAGTGGTGCCCGTGGTCGATCGGATCGTGGCGGTGACCGGCACGTCCGTTCCGTCGGCGCGGCGGAACACGAGGTCGACCTGGCCGTCGGAGGACGGAACGGAGTCTCGAAGCGCGGGGGCGCCACCACCGCTGCGCACCTCGAAGGCAACGCCCACCGGTTCGCCGACGAAGGCCACAGCGTCGGGACCCAGCACGTCGAGCGCCGCCGAGTTGAGGGCCACGAGAGTGCGATCCTCGTCGAGGACGAGAACAGCATCGGGAAGCGTGTCGAGATCGATGCTGGTCATCGATGCCCCTCGAGGCGTCTCTGCCGAAGCGACTCGAAGCACAGAACCGTTCCCGCCATGGCCACGTTGAGAGATTCGGAGCGGCCCACCATCGGGATCGTCACGGTGTGGTCGACCATGGCGAGCAGCTCGGCGGGCAGACCGTGCGCCTCGTTGCCGACCACGAGAGCGAGGGGCCCGCGCATGTCTGCGTCATCGTGGGGGACCCCGCCATCGACGGCAGTGGCGAAGGTGGGCACGCCCGCCGCTCTCAGCAGGTCCAGCACCACCACGGCCCCTCCTCCGATGGCCACAGGGACGTGGAACAACGCCCCGGCAGACGCTCGTACGCACTTAGGGTTGCACGGATCGACCGAGCCCCCGCAGAACAGTACCGCCGACGCTCCGGCCGCCTCGGCAGCGCGCAGCAGCGTGCCGGCGTTGCCGGGGTCGCCAACATCGACGAGCACCAGCGCCAGCGGGCCGCCCGCAGCAGCGGCGACTGCCGAGTCGACATCGATCTCGAGCCGTGGCGCTATGGCCGCCACACCTTGTGGCGAGACGGTGTCGACTGCGCGTGCCAGCACATCGTCCGTGATCGACCAGACCTTGCTCCCGCCGGCCGCCGCACCATCGATCAGGCTGGGATCAGTGTCACGGGTGGCGAAGATGTCAGAGATCCGCACCCCCGCGCTGATCGCATCGGCGATGAGGGTCGGGCCCTCGATCACGAACGCACACTCCTCGAGACGCGCAGCGCGGCGCCCCGAGAGGCGCCGCAGCCGCTGGACGCTCGGGTGCCGCGACCCGACGCTGACCGCGTCGATCAGGCAATCTCCTTGGCCAGCGCGTCGGTGGCCGCCTGAACGAGGGCAGCGAAGGCGGCGGGCTCGCGAACCGCGAGGTCGGCCAGCACCTTGCGATCGACCTCGATCTCGGACAGCCTCAGCCCGGCGATGAAGCGGCTGTAGCTGGTGCCGTTCTCCCGGCAGGCGGCGTTGATCCTCTGGATCCAGAGCGAGCGGAAGTCACCCTTGCGTGCGCGACGGTCGCGAAAGGCGTACTGCAGGGAGTGCATGACCTGCTCGTTGGCCGCGCGGTAGGACCTGCTCTTGTTGCCGTAGTAGCCCTGAGCGCGCTCGAGGGTGGCCCTGCGCTTCTTCTTTGAGTGGACGGCGCGCTTGACCCGTGCCATGTCTTCGTTCCTCCTTCAGGCCTAGCGGCCGAGCATCCGGTTGATGCGAGCGGCGTCGCCGGGGGCCACGCTCGTCTCACCCTTCAGGCGACGCATGCGCTTCGAGGGCTTCTTCTCCAGGATGTGGTTGTTGTTGATCTGGAGGCGCCGGAGCTTGCCGGTGCCGGTGACCTTGAAGCGCTTGGCAGCACCTCGGTGGGTCTTCATCTTGGGCATCTTGTGTCCTTCGGATCTGAGCGCTCGCTCAGGCCTCGGCGACGTCCTCGGCTTGGTCCTCGGCTGTCTCCTCGACCTCGGGCACGGCCTCCGCGGGGGCCGCACCGTCGCTCGTCGTGGTGGCATCTGTCTCGTTGTCGACTGCTTCACCGCTGCTGTTCGCATCTGCCGCCAGCGCGGCGGCCGCCTTCTGCGCTGCGGCCTGCGCTCGCTTGTCTGGTGCAAGCACCATCGTCATGTTGCGCCCGTCGATGCGAGGGAAGATCTCGACTCGTCCAACGTCCTTCACCGCTTCCTCGACCTGATCGAGGATCTTCTTGCCGAGCTCCGGGTGGTACACCTCGCGGCCTCGGAAGGTCAGCGTGACCTTCACCTTGTGGCCCTCTGCAAGGAAGCGCTCGACCTTCCGGGTCTTGGTGTCGAAGTCGCCCCCGGAGATCTTCGGTCTGTACTTCATCTCCTTGATGACGACGTTGGTGGTCTTGCGGCGGGACTCCTTCGCCTTCTGAGCCGCCTCGTACTTGTACTTGCCGTAATCCATCACACGGCACACGGGCGGGTTCGCCTGGGCCGCGACTTCGACGAGGTCGAGGTCGAGCTCCCTGGCGATGGCAAGGGCCTCGGGCAGCGGCCGTATGCCGATCTGCTGCCCATCGTGTCCCACCAGTCGAACTTCGCGGGCCCGGATCCTGTCGTTGATCCGTGGCTCGCCGTTGGCCGGCGGCGTGGCTATCGCCGAATCCTCTTCATGTAGGCGCAGCTACCTCCTGTACGCGGGATGTGGTTGTGTGCCCGGTTGACCCCGAAAACCAACGAGGCGGACGCCGGAGGAAGCCGACGTCCGCCAGCAGGGCGGCGAACCGTCCTGTGCGACATGGTCGACCTGACGCACGCCTCCGTGGCCAGGTGGGGGGCGAGCCCCCGCTTCCATATGCAGTTGAGGCGCATAGGGTACCAGCGATGTCCCGCACGACCGCAACCCTGGAGACGGCGAGTTGACGCTCTGGACCCCTGGGGGCGAGCACACGCCCGAGCGCGAGCCCCGTCCCGACCCGCCGCAGCCGAGCGAGCCGCCTGACCTGTCCGATCTCTCAGAAGAGGAGCGCGCCCGCCTGCTCGCCATGCAGGAGGAGATGGCTGCCGTGCGCGAGCAGCTGCTGTCGGCCCCAGCTTCGGTGGTGGTCGCCAACCACGCGATGGGCCTGTACGAGCTCGCCGCGATCCACCTCACTGCCGAGACGCCGAAGCTCGTGGAGGCATCGCTCGCGATCGACGCGCTCGCGGCGATCGTCGAAGGACTGAAGGATCGGCTCGGCGATGCCGAACCGACGTTGCGGGATGCCCTCACCCAGCTGCGCGCCGCCTATGTGGAGGTCCGAGGCAGGAGCACTGCGAGCGACTCTGCGCCGCCCGGCACGTAGCATCTAGGCACCAGGGTGGCTTCGCCGCCCCGATCCGAGGGCACTGAGGACACGATGACACAGGCTTCGGATCCCGCCTGGGCGGGAGCCCCTGAGGACGAGGACCTCCCCGACTGGGACCAGGTGCGCGCGCTGCTCGGCGACATCGTCGATCTGGCCGCCGTCCTCGAGATGGACGGCTCGCTCCGCTACGTGAACCGCGCTGGCCGCCGGCTGCTCGCAATCGGGCCAGACACCTCGGTCACCAAGCTATGCGCCTTCGACTTGGTCTCCAGCACCGACCGCCATGTCCTCGAGCTGGAGGTGCTGCCCGCGCTCCATGCGGACGGGTGGTGGACCGGCAACCTCGCCATCGTCGCCGCCACCGAAGTGGAAGTGCCCACTCGCAGCACGCTGCGCGTGCAAGCGGCCAACGCGGGTGGCCCGAGTCGGATCACGTGGATCGCGCGGGACATCAGCACCGAGAAGGCCGTCTACGAGCGGTTGCACAAGAAGATCTTCGAGGACGAGCTGACAGGGCTCCCCCACCGTTCGATCTTCCTCGATCGAATCGACCTGGCCCTGCGCCGCGCCCAGGACGACACCACACCCATCGCGCTGCTCTTCGTCACCCTCGACCGCTTCAAGGAGAAGAACGATCGCTTCGGGCGAGAGATCGGAGACCTGCTCCTGCAGGCCGTCGCCCGCCGGCTCGAGTCGCTCTGCCCGCCCAACTGCACCGTCTCGCGCTGGGGTGGGGACGAGTTCGTGATCATGAGCGAGGGCGACCCCGGCGGCGAGGACCCGATGGTGCTGGCAAACCGGGTCGTCGACGCCTTCGCTGAATCGTTCCCGATAGCAGGCATGGAGCTCTTCCAGACCGCCTCGATCGGCCTCACCTCAGCCCGTCCCGGGGAGATGGGCACCGACCAGCTGCTTCGCCAAGCCGACGCAGCTGGTCAGATGGCCAAGCAGCGGGGAGGCGGCGTGGTGCACCGCTTCGACGAGCACATGCGGGCCCGTGCGATGCGACGGGCCGAGGTGGAGGACTCCTTGCGTGGCGCCGTCGATCGCGGAGAGGTCGTGCTCCACTACCAGCCCGAGGTGAACCTGCGGACCAACGAGATCGTCGCAGTCGAGGCGCTCGTGCGTTGGCATCACCCCGCCTGGGGCCTCGTCTCCCCGGGCGAGTTCGTGCCGGTGGCTGAGACGTCGAGCCTGATACTCGAGCTCGGAGCGTTTGTGCTCAGGGCAGCCATGGAGCAGTGCGCGCGGTGGAAGGCCACGTTCGGTGAGCGGGCACCGATGGTCGCGATCAACATCTCGGCAAGGCAGTTCCTACAGGACGACTTCGTCGGCCTCGTGGCCGTCATGCTCGAGCACTCCGGTGCTGATCCTGCCGACGTCTGCCTGGAGATCACCGAGAGCATCCTGATGGACGACATCGACCTGACCGTCGCCACGCTGCGCCGCCTCAAGGCGCTCGGAGTGCAGCTCGCGGTCGACGACTTCGGCACGGGATACTCGTCGCTCTCATACCTGCGGCGCTTCCCGGTCGACATCTTGAAGGTCGACCAGTCCTTCGTGTCAGGCCTCGGCTATGACCCTGAGGACTCGGCCATCGTGCAAGCGGTGGTGCACATGGGTCGCGCCCTTCAGCTGACCACCGTCGCCGAAGGGGTCGAGACGGCGCACCATCTGATCGAGCTGCGTGAGCTCGACTGCGACATCGCGCAGGGCTACCACTTCGCCCGTCCCGGACCGGCCGAGGGCATCACGCACATGCTGGAAGCCGGCACGGACTGGCAGCGCATGGCGGTCTGAGGAGAGCCGACGATCCCGGCTCTAGGCGACCTTCTCGATGGCGGTCGCCTCCCACCGGCCCAGGCCAGCCGCGCGCAGGCCGAAGGTCACCTTCGTGCCGACGTCGATCGTGCGCGTGCCGTCGAGGATGGCGGTGCAGTGGAACGGGTACAGATCATCTCCCGAGCGCACCTCGCCCAGGCCCCGATCGTCATCGAAGGCAGCGACGGTGCCCTGCATCTCAGTGGACGATCTTGGCGAGCGGGAGCTCGATGATGTCCGAAGCCCCAGCGTCTTTCAGGGCTGGGATGAGGGTGTTGATGGTGGCCTTGGCGACGACCGTCTCGACCGCGTAGCCCCCGTCGCCGAAGAGCTTCGAGACCGTGGGAGCCTTCATCGAAGGAAGGATCTCGATGACGGCGCTGAGGTCGTCGTCGGAGACGTTGAGCTTCACGAGCACCTTCCCTCGCGCCTCCATCACCCCGTCGAGGAGCGTCTTGATCTGCTCCATGGCGTGCCGCTTGTCGGGGTCGTCGGTCGCCGCACGATTGGCGATCAGCTCCGTGTAGCTCGTCAGCACCTCGCCGATGATCTTCAGACCAGCGGCGCGCAGAGCGCGACCCGTCTCGGTGATCTCGACGATGCAGTCGACGATGTCGGGCACCTTTGCCTCGGTGGCGCCATAGCTGAGGCGGATGTCAGCGTCGATCCCGAGCTTCTCGAAGAAGCGACGTGTCAGACCCGTGTACTCGGTAGAGACGCGCAACCCTTGTGGGAGGTCTTCGACGCGGTCGAAGGGGCTGTCCTGGGGCACAGCGACGACCATGCGGATCGGACGCGCAGTCGCCTTCGAGTAGCGAAGCTCGCCGAGGGTGACGACATCGCTGGCGGTCTCCTCCACCCAGTCTCGGCCGGTGATGCCGAGGTCGAACATCCCTTCCGCGACGTACATCGGGATCTCCTGCGGCCGCAGGATGCGCACCTCGCTGATGCGCGGGTCGTCGATCGTGGCCTTGTAGTCGACGGTCGAAGACCGCTCCACCCGCAGGTCCGCAGACTCGAACAGCTCGAGGGTGGCCTTTTCGAGGGATCCCTTGGGCAGGACTAGGCGAAGCACGACGGCGAGGGTAGGTCAGCGGCCGCGGGCACCGAAATCGAGATGGCAGGGAGTCAGGGGGCGTCGAGCGGCACGACAGTCAGCGCAGGGTGCCCCGCCACGAGCGCTGCGACGTCGTCACCTGGCGGTTCCGGCGGCTCGAAGCTGCAGTCGCTGTTGAAGGGGTCGACACCTTCCGGGATGGCTGCCGCGAGAGGCACCTCGACGAGAGCCTCGACCTCACCTCCGAGGGTGCAGGCGGGAACGTTGATGCTGGCGACGGTTGACGTGGTGAGGGTGCCTGCCGCGATCTCGGCTCGGTGCTGGTCGACCCACGCAACGACCAGCTCCGCGGCCGTCGCATAGTCGGCATCGGCGCCAAGGCCCGCGCTCGCCGCAAGAGCAGGGATGCCTCGACGCGCGGCGGTGCGGGCCGCTCCCACGGTGCCTGAGACGAAGGCGATCGGTCCCACGTTCTGTCCCTCGTTGATGCCCGACACGACCAGGTCTGGCTCGAGCCCCAGCTCGTCGAGCGCGACGGCGATCGTGTCGGCAGGGAACCCCTTGACGGCAGTTCCTTCGACACCGCTCGCCGTGGCCGCGGCGGCATGCTCCACGCCGGCCGGCGTCGTGGTGTCCGAGGAGCCGCTCTTGTTCTCAGCCGGGGCCACCACCACCACGGAGACCAGCTCCATGGCGACGAGCGCGTTCACGACGGCGTCGATCCCCGGCGCTCCGATGCCGTCGTCGTTGGTGACGAGGATCGTGATCGGCTGGGGTCCGCTCGTGGTCGTCGTCTCGGCTGGCGCCGGCTCGGTCGTGACGGGCCCTCCGCCGTCGTCCGTGCTGCTGCATGCTGCGGTCAGGAGCGCGATCGTGACAAGGGCGATGGTGCTGCGACGTCTCAACGGTCCCCCCGCTGGCTGCGATGACGCCGAGACCGTAGCCGCGGCTGCACCGCCAACCCCGGTTCAGCGGGGCGCCAGCCGCTGGGCCAGGCGAGCCATCTCGACCGCCACTACAGCGGCGTCCTCTCCGACGTTGTGGCCACCCTCCCCTTCGCTGCGAGCGAGCGCTTGTGCCTCGTCCTCGGTCGTGAGGATGCCGAACGCCACTGGGACGCCGGTCTGGAGCTGGACCTGCTGGATCCCAGCTGCCGCCTCGCCCGCCACCAGCTCATAGTGGGTCGTCTCCCCGCGGATGACGCTGCCGAGGCAGATGACGGCATCCACCTGGCCCGACGTCGCGAGGATGCGCGCACCCATGGGCAGCTCGAAGCTGCCCGGCACCGTTACCTCCAGCACCTCTGCGGCACCGACGTTCAGAGCGGCCAGGCCGCGGCTCACGCCGTCGGCCAGCCGGTCGACGATGTGAGAGTTCCAACGAGCTCTCACCACACCTACGCGAAGCCCCGCGCCGTCGAGGTCGGCTGGCGCGGCAGCGCCCTTGTCCCCCGATGTCACGGAACGTCCTCGAGACCCTCGAGCAGGTGGCCCATCTTCTCGCGCTTGGTGCGCAGATAGGCGATGTTCTCCGGGTTGGAGGCGACGATGGTCGGGACCCTCTCGGTGATCTCCAGCCCGAAGCCCTCGAGGCCGCCGTACTTGCTCGGGTTGTTCGTTATGACGCGCATCGTCGTGATCCCCAGGTCGACGAGGATCTGCGCGCCGATCCCGTACTCCCGGCTGTCGGATGGCAGTCCCAGCTCGAGGTTGGCCTCCACCGTGTCGCGGCCCTGCTCCTGGAGGCTGTACGCGCGGATCTTGTGGCCTATCCCCACGCCGCGCCCCTCATGGCCGCGCAGGTACACGAGAACGCCATGCCCAGCTTCGTTGATCAGCTGCATCGCCGAGTCGAGCTGCACGCCGCAGTCGCAGCGCAACGAGCCGAACACATCGCCGGTCAGGCACTCACTGTGCACCCGCACGAGGACGTTGTCCTCGCCCGAAACCGCGCCCTTCACCAAGGCGACGTGCTGCTCGCCGTCGAGCAGGGACTCATAGGCGTAGCAGGTGAAGTCGCCCCAGCGGGTGGGGATCCGTGCTTCGGCGATGCGTCGCACGAGCTTCTCGTTCTGGCGGCGGTAGCGCACGAGGTCGGCGATCGAGATCATCAGCAGGCCGTGCTTGTCTGCGAACCGCTTGAGCTCCGGAACGCGCGCCATGTCGCGCTTGTCGTCGTCCACGATCTCGCAGAGGAGCCCTGCCGGATACAGCCCAGCCATCCGGCACAGATCGATGGTGGCTTCGGTGTGACCCGCCCGCTTCAGCACGCCACCGTCACGCGCCATGAGCGGGTTCACGTGGCCCGGGCGAGCGAGGTCGCCTGGGCGCGTCGCCGGGTCGCACAGCGCGCGCACGGTTGCGCAGCGGTCGTGGCTCGAGATGCCCGTGGAGGTGCCGTGCCGGTAGTCGACGGTCACGAGGAACGCGGTCCGTTGGCTCTCGGTGTTGTTGGCGACCATGAGAGGGAGCTCGAGCGCGGCCGCCCGTTCCTCGGTGATCGGTGCGCAGAGGTAGCCGGAGGTGTGGTGGAGGAAGAAGGCGATCTTCTCGGGCGTGGCGTACTGCGCCGCCATGATGAGGTCGCCCTCGTTCTCTCGATCCTCGTCATCGACCACGACGAGGATCTCGCCCCGTGCAAACGCGGCCACGGCATCTTCGATCCGGGCAAAGGGCATGTCAGACATCCTTCCAGGAGAGCAGTCGCTCGACGTACTTGGCGGTCACGTCCACCTCGAGGTTGACGAGGTCACCGCGACCCTTCCAACCGAGGGTCGTCACCTCCATCGTGTGCGGGATGACCGCAACGCTGAAGGCGTCCTCCCCGGCGTCGGCCACGGTGAGGCTGACGCCATCCACGGTGATCGATCCCTTCTCGACCACGTAGCGAAGGAGGGAGCGCTCCGTGCGGATGAAGAGGAACGGGGCCGGCGCCTCGATGGTGCCGACACCGTCGACGTGCCCCTGCACGAGGTGGCCTCCGAGCCGGTCCATCAGACGGACCGGGCGCTCGAGGTTGACCCTGTGGCCGGGAGCGAGCGAGCCGAGCGACGTTCGCGAGTACGTCTCATCGACGACGTCGGCCTCCCACCAGCCATCCGCGGCGCTCCAGCCGACGACCGTCAGGCAGCACCCGTTGACCGCGATCGAGGCGCCCATCGCGACGTCATCCAGCACCTCAGATGCGTAGATCCGCAAGCGGGCGCCATCCCGCGAGGCAACGGTCCCGAGCTCCTCGACGATCCCTGTGAACACCTACAGACCCCCTCGGCCTGGAGCGGCGCCATCGGATCGATCGCGCTCTACGTCTATGCGGAGGTCTTCTCCGAGCCGCGTCACGGCTCGCATCCGGCCCCGCCACGCTGACCCGATGGTCGGAGCCGCGGCGCCTGCGAACAGGCCCGGGGCATCGTCGCCACCCATGAGCGCCGGGGCCAGATAGAAGACGTAACGGTCGACCAGACCAGCGTGGTGGAACGCGTGCGCCACATGCGCGCCCCCCTCCACGAGAAGCTGTATGTGACCGAGCGCCCCCAGCTCGTCCAGCACATCCTCGAGGCGCCCCGTCCGTTCGAGGCACGGATGCACCTTGGCGCTCGCAGGCGCCCGCCCCAACACGACTCGCACGGGGTCGCCGCGCGGGGCAGGCGCATCCCGGACCGTGAGCGACGGGTCATCGGCACGCACCGTGCCCGCGCCCACGAGCACCGCGTCGCTCTCGGCCCGGAGCGCGTGGACGTCCGCGCGAGCGTGCGGTCCCGTGATCCAACGGCTCGAGCCATCCGGCGCGGCTGTGCGACCGTCGAGCGTGGCAGCCAGCTTGAGGACCACGTAGGGGCGGCCGCTCCTGCGCTGATGCAGGTATGGGGCGAGCAGGTCTGCCGCGTCGGTGGCCTGCACGCCGCAGACCACCTCGGCTCCTGCTGCTCGAAGACTCGCCAGACCTTGTCCCGCGACCTTCGGATCGGGATCCTCGACGGCTACGACGACCCTGGATGCGCCGGCGCGCAGAAGAGCCTCAGAGCACGGCGCGGTGCGCCCGTGGTGCGAGCAGGGCTCGAGCGACACCCACACCGTGGCGCCACGGGTGTCGGCACCTGCCGCCCTGGCGGCGTCCAGCGCGACGACCTCGGCATGGCGCCCCCCGGCGGGCTCGGTAGCCCCTTCGAAGCGCGAGCCATCGACGGTCTCGATCACGCAGCCGACCCACGGGTTCGGGGGGGTCGACGCGCGGACTGACGCGCCGAGCCGGAGCGCTCGGGCCATCATCTCGTCGTCCGCCGTGTCGGTGGTCATGCTGCCTGTCCCTGGGGCCAGCGGGGCCGCGCGCGGGAACGACGACAGCAGCCGGCAGGCGCCGGCCACCTTCCGTCCTCGCTCCCATCCGGACTCTCACCGTCGGCTCCGGGATCTCACCGGATCGGCCGCCCTGCTGGCTGCAAGGAGGTTCGCGGGCTACACCGCCGGTCGGGACTTCCACCCAACCCCGCGAGGGTTCTGCTCAGTTGTGTGGTGGAGAGTATAACTAGAACACGTTCTAATTCCAGTGACGAGCGACACGCTGAAGTGAACGTCCCGCTGTGTCAGTGGGGCTTCTCGCCGGCCAACAGCTCGAGCACGTGGGGCACCACATCGAGCACCGCGTCGAGGCACTCGATGCATCCCGCCGTGGAGCCCGGGGTGTTCAGGACTAGCGCGCCTCCGACCGCCCCGGCCCGGGCACGCGACAGGCGACCGAGAGGGCTGATGAGCCGCATTGCCTCGGCCAGGCCGGGGGCCTCCCGTTCGATCACTACGGCGGTGCCTTCCGGGGTCAGGTCGCGGGGGCCGAAGCCCGTTCCCCCGGTGGTCACGATCAGCCCGAAGAAGCCCTCGCTTGCGGCACGCAGGGCAGCGGCGACCGAGTCCACTCCGTCCGCGCAGACGACGTGGCCCACGACCTCGAAGCCGGCAGCACCGAGATGCTCGACGAGCGCGGCGCCCGACCGATCCTCTCTCGTCCCATCGGCCACACCGTCTGAGACCGTGATGACCTTCGCGAGCAGCGCCATGCCCCGCAGTCTGCCTCGCCCGTCGACGCACGGTCATCCGGCTCTCGTGCGCCAACCAGCACCCGTGCGCCAACCCGTCGCCAGCGCTGACCCACGCACGCGTCCGCTGCGGCACGTCGTCTCGAGCTCGTGCGCCAACCGGCACCCGTGCGCCAACACGTCGCCGGCACTGGTTCACGCACGAGTCCTAGGGCGCCGGATCAGCTCGAGCGACGGAGGCGCAGCAGGTACATGCCATCGGTACCTGCCGCCTGTGGCAACAGGCGTGAGCCGCGGCCACAGGGGTTCCATGGAGCCTCGAGCGGTGGCTCGGCGACCAGATGCGGGCGCGCTTCGGCGAGGTGCCGGTCGATGTCCGGTCCCTCGGCATCGGTCAGGGTGCACACGGAGTACACGAGGCTCCCGCCCGGGCGGACCAACTCGGCTGCGGCATCGACCATCGCTAGCTGGACCGCGGCCAGGCGGGCGGGTGCGCTCGCATCTACGCGCCAGCGAGCGTCCGGCCGGCGTCGCAGAGTGCCGAGGCCCGAGCACGGAGCGTCGATGAGCACGCGGTCGAAGGTCGCGGGCCCGAATGGTGGCCGTGCCGCGTCGGCCGTCACGATCGAAAGCGGCCCGTCAGCGCGGACGTTGGCTCGGATCAACCCGACGCGGCTCTTGCGCATGTCGCCGGCGACCACGTGAGCGCCCGACTTCGCCAGCAGCGTGGACTTGCCGCCCGGCGCAGCGCACAGGTCGGCCACGCGTTCGCCCGGCAGAGCCCCCACCGCCTCAGCGACCCACTGCGAGGCGAGGTCCTGCACGTAGCCGTCATCGCGCTCGGTGACAACGGGCGCGGTGTTCATGATCTCGAGAGCGTTGATGGCGTCGGCCTCACCGAGGTCGGCAACGAGTGCGCCGACAACCCAGTCCGGATAGCTGAGGCGGGTGGCCTCATCTGGCCAGACGGCCCCACCCGTCGCGACACGGCGCAGGACTGCGTTGACCAGGCCCCGTGCTGCCCTCGGAGCGACCTCGACCGTCTCCCCCACCGCGGCGTGCGGGGCGAGCGAGAGGTGGTGGAGCTGGTAGGCACCAAGCCGCAGGGCGTTGCGCACCCGCGGGTCAACATCCCGCGTGAGGAACCTGTCGACCAGGAAGTCGCACGCTCGCCGCATGCGCGTGGTGCCGTACACGAGCTCCGTCGCGAAGTGACGATCCCGCGGCTCCAGGTTGCTGCGCTCGAGCATCTCCGGCAGCACGAGGTTGGCGTAGGCGCCGTCCCGTTCGATGCGCTCGAGCGCGTCGAGAGCGAGGGCGCGGGCAGTTCGCGGCGAGGCAGAGGGTGATGACCGGGGTCGGGGTCGGGCATCGGGACGTCGCCGCGGCGCGCTCACGATGGAAGCCGGTCGCTCGCGGTCCAGCGCGCGCCGTTGGCCCAATCCGCGCCCGGGACACGCGCCTTGCCCTCCGGCTGCACCTCGACCAGCTCGATCGGGTCTCCGCCGGCGAGCACGCGGGGCCCGCCACCAACAGGAGGCAGCGCGGTGCGCCAGACCTTGAGCCGGCGCCCGCGGTGGGTGGTCCACGCTCCGCCGAGTCGAACGAGGCGATGAACCTCGATTGCTGGACGCGACCAGTCGATCTCGAGCTCGTGGGCCTCGATCTTGGCCGCGTAGGTGGGCTCGCCGATCTGCGGCGTCGGGGCGCCGAGACCACGAGTGAGGTGATCGACCAGGAGCGCTGTGCCGCTGTCGACCAAGAGGTTGCGGAGCTCGTCCAGGGTGTCGTCTGGGCCGATCGGAACCTCGACCCGCCCGTAGATGCCGCCCGTGTCGAGACCCTCCTCCACGGCCATGAGGTCGACCCCCGTCACGCTGTCCCCAGCGAGGATCGCTCGCTCCACCGGGGCCGCCCCCCTCCAGCGCGGGAGCAGTGAGAAGTGCAGGTTCACCATCGGCACCGCCTCGAGCACGTGTGGACGGATGAGGCGCCCGAACGCAACCACGACCCCGAGGTCGACCCCTGCATCGATGACGTCGTCGACCCGGTCTGTCACCGCAAGGCCGAGAGCCTGGGCCGCAGCCTTGACCGGCGACGGGAGCAGCGCTGCCCCGCGGCCGCGCCGCCGGTCGGGCTGCGAGACCACGATCGCCACCTCGAACCCCGCCGCGACCAGGGCCCTCAGCGGCTCGACCGCGAGCTCGGGTGTGCCGAGGTATGCGAGGCGTCGAGGCCGTCCTTCCGGGGCCGGAGCGATCGTCACCAGGCGGCGCTCAGAGCAGGCTGAAGCGCTTGCCCTTGGCTGCACCGCCGCCGACCTCAGCGGCCGCCAGATCGGCGGCGCTGAGCTTCTGCTCACGGATGATCTTCATCGCAGCCTTGCGCGCATCGTCGTCGAGGCGCTCGATGAACAGCACGCCATCGAGGTGGTCGAGCTCATGCTGGAAGCAGCGGGCCAGGAGCTCGTCTGCCTCGATCGCCAGCTCGTTGCCATCCAGGTCGTAGCCCTTGAGCAACAGCTCCTTGGGGCGCACGAGCTCGAAGGCAAGGCCCGGGATCGACAGGCAGCCCTCGTCGTAGGCCCACTCGCCGCGGGCCTCCTCGACGACCGGGTTGATCACGACGCGCGGACCGTCGCCGACGTCGTACACGAAGATCCGGCGCTGCACCCCGACCTGCGGGGCTGCCAGGCCGAGCCCAGGGGCCTCGTACATCGTCGTCAACATGTCCTCGGCCAGACGGGCGACCTTGCCGTCTATGTCGGTGACCGGCTGCGCGGCCTGGCGCAGGACAGGGTCACCGATCAGGCGGATCTCGTAGGGCGCTGCCATGGACCTCAGGGTACCGGCACCCGCCACGGGTAGGTTCATCCCATGGGCGACGCACAGGGCCACTACTTCGCCCGGGACCCCGCCGTCGGCTCGCGACCGGGCGAAGTGCGCCTCGACCTGCCTGATCGCTCACTGGTCTTGGCAACCGATCGCGGCGTGTTCGCCGGTGACCGGGTGGACGCGGGCACCAAGCACCTCCTCCTGGAGGCTCCCAAGCCACCGGAGAACGGCACCTTCGTAGACGTGGGCTGTGGGTACGGAGCCATCGCGTGCACCCTTGCCGCGCGCGCCCCGCTGGCCACGGTGTGGGCGGTCGACGTCAACAGCCGCGCGCTGGACCTGTGCCGTCACAACGCTGCGAGGCTCGCGCTCTCGAACGTGCGGGTGGCCGAACCGGCACAGATCCCGGACGACCTGGGGCTCGATCTCATCTGGTCCAACCCGCCGATCCGGATCGGCAAGCAGGCCCTGCACGAGCTGCTCGATGCATGGCTGACGCGGCTGCGACCCAAGGGGCGGGCCGTCTTGGTCGTTCACAAGAACCTCGGGGCCGACTCGCTGCAACGCTGGCTCGAATCCGGTGGGCGTCCAACCGAGCGCCTCTGCTCGCGCTCGGGCTACCGCATCCTCGAGGTTCACCCTTCATGAAGCAGCTCGACGGCACCGGCATGAAGCGACTCCACCGCGAGTGGCGTCGCCGCACCGTCGGTCGCCTCGCCGTGATCCTCGATGATGTGCAGGGCCCCTTCAACGTCGGCGCGATCATCCGCACGGCCGCGGCGCTGAGGGTCGAGGAGATGTGGTTGGCGGGGCGCACTCCCGAACCCGGCGAAGGCAAGGTGGCGAAGACCGCTCTGGGGACGGATCGCTACATCAGCTTCCATCGGGCGGAGAGCGGGGCGGAGTGCGTCAAGCTCGCTCGGGCCGCCGGCTACCGGGTGATCGCCATCGAGCTGGCCGATGAGGCGGTCCCACTGCACGAGCTGCAGCTGGATGCCGACACCTGCCTGGTGCTCGGGCACGAGGACCGCGGCTGCTCGCCCGCAACGCTGTCGACCTGTGACGACGTCGCCTACCTTCCGCTCCTGGGCAAGGTGGGCAGCCTCAACGTGGCCGCTGCAGCATCGATCGCCTGCTACGAGGTGCGCCGCATGGCATGGAGAAGCAAGTCCGACCAGTGACCTGCCTGGGGGTCCGTCAGCGCAGGGGGTCGACCTCGATCCTCAACCGGCCGGGCGGCCTCCGCACGGCGGCCAGCGCGTCGCAGAGGGTGTTGTGGTCAGGCGCTCGCACCAGCCACTCCGCCTCCCCCACCGCCGCAACCTCGAGGGAGGGAGGGCCACCGAGTGCTGCGATGAAGTCGCCGGCAGCCGGCCCGGAGATCGCCGCCATCGCGGTCACGGGGGGGAGCCCGAGCAGCTCACGCCTCCCGCGCTCGGCCTCGGACACGCGCGTCGGATCGGCGTGCACCGCGGCCTGCACCACCTCGTGATCCGGAGACCGGGTCTGGAGGAGCAGCCGGCCTGAGGCTCGGCCCGCCGGCCCCCCTGCTGTCACACCCACGACCCGGGCGGCCCGCGCGATCAAGGCGAAGGCCTGCTCTGCGGCTCGGTATCGCGGCGCGAGGAGCTCCTGGTCGAGGTCGAGGAAGGCCACCGCATCGGCTCGGTCGATGCGCCTCAGCACGGCTTCGGTGCCCACGACCACCCTCGTCGACCCCTCGACGCTCGCCGAGGCGCTCGAGACCTCCGCGACCGGCTCCCCCACGAGAGCCTCCAGCTCCTCTCGGACGCGGGTCACGCCTGCCCTCACGTTCTTGAACGAGCTGGCGCCGCAGTGCAGGCACACGATCGGTCGATCCGTGCCGCAACGCCGGCAGTGCAGCTGGTCTGTGGGTTGTTCGACCGCCGCACCACAGGTGCCGCAGCGCGCCAGCTCACGGCAGGCCGTGCACGCCATCAGCTTCGATCGGCCGGTGCGGTTCAGCACGCACAGCACCCGGTCGTCGCTGCGCAGCAGGTGCGCCAGCGCCGGTGAGAGGAGACCAGCAGTGCGTGGCTCCTCGTCGCGGCGATCGGCCACCTCCACGGCAGGCCAACCTGCCCGCTCACGCGTGCGAGACGGGACGTGCAGCTGACCCAGCGCCAGAGCGTCCAGAGACGGGCAGGGAGATGTGAGCAGGCAGGGCACCCCGGCTCTGCGTGCGCGCTCGACTGCGACATCGCGAGCGTGCCAGGTCGGTGACTGCTCCTGCTGGTGAGCCTCGTCGTGCTCGTCGATGACGAGCACGGCGGCGAGCTCGTGGACCGGCGCCCAGACTGCGGCCCGCGTGCCAACGACGGTGGCACCTGCTGCTCCTTGTGCCCACTCGGAGGGATGCTTCGCCACCGGCAGGCCGGATCGGCGCAGCCTCGTTGCGACCATCGACGCGAGGGCGACCGTCGGGCAGATCACCAGCGTGTTGCCGAGCGTGGCGGCTGCTGCCGCGACCGCCGCAAGGTCTGCCGTCGGCGGCAGACGCACGACCGCTCGCTCGGCCTCGAGCGCGGCGCGCACGACGGGCCCGACAGGCGCGTCGTGCGCGCCGCTTGGTCTGGGTCGGGGTAGTACCGGCACGACGTGGTCGGGCGACGCCGTCTTCAGAAAGGAGGCCTGCCGACCTGCCCAGCGCCAAGCGCCCCAGCGAGCCAGGTCGATCACCTCCCGGGTTGGCCCGACTCCGCTGCGCTTGGCGATCTTCCTCAGCTCGATCCCCGCAGCAGGCTCCACGTCCAGCTCGACGATCCATCCTCCGACCCGGCGGCCGTGCAGCTCGATGCGGACCACGTCGCCGACGCTGACCCGTTCACGGATGGCGTCGGGCACCAGGTAGTCGAACGTCTTGTCGATGGCGGGCACGTCGGGCAGGACGCGCACGACCAGAGGCGTGGCGTGATCCACTCGCGGGGCATCCATGTGGTCAGGCCGGTGTGCCCTCAGACCGGGGTCAGCGACGCGAGGGGCGTGTCGCCGACCCCTGGGCGCTCACAACCCGAGCGCGGACTTGAGGTCGTCGACCCGGGTCGCCTGCTCCCACGTGAGGTCCTTGTCGTTGCGGCCGAAGTGACCGTAGGCGGCCGTCTTGCGGTAGATCGGCCGGCGCAGGTCGAGGTCGCGGATGATGGCAGCCGGCCGAAGGTCGAAGATCTGTCGAACGGCGTCGCTGATCTTCTCCGGATCGACGGTCTCGCTGCCGAAGGTCTCCACGAGGATCGACACCGGTTGCGCCACGCCGATTGCGTAGGCCACCTGGATCTCACAGCGCGTGGCGGCGCCAGCCGCCACGACGTTCTTGGCGACCCAGCGCGCGGCATAGGCCGCAGAGCGGTCGACCTTCGAGGGATCCTTGCCCGAGAAGGCGCCACCACCGTGGCGGGCCGCTCCGCCATAGGTGTCGACGATGATCTTGCGTCCCGTGAGGCCGCAGTCGGCGTGAGGGCCCCCCAGCTCGAACGTGCCCGTCGGGTTGACGAGCACCTTCACGTCGGAGGTGTCGATGTTGGCCGGGAGCAGCGGGTTGATGACGTGCTCGATCAGATCGGGCTTGATGAGGGTCTCCGGGTCGAGCCCGGGCTGGTGCTGCGTCGAGATGAGGACGGTCGTGAGCCGCTGAGGGACGTTGTCCTCGTAGTCAACGGTGACCTGGGTCTTCCCGTCGGGGCGCAGGTACGGGAGGATCCCGGCCTTGCGGACCTCCGAGAGGCGGTGTGCCAGCCGGTGTGCGAGCCAGATGGGCATCGGCATGAGGTCGTCGGTCTCGTCGCAGGCGTAGCCGAACATCATCCCCTGATCGCCGGCTCCCTGCGCGTTGAGCAGGTCTTCGCCCGACACGCCGGTGCGCGTCTCGAGAGCCGTGTCGACGCCCTGTGCGATGTCGGGTGACTGGGGATCGATCGAGGTCATCACCCCACAGGTGTTGCCGTCGAAGCCGACCGACTCGCGGTCGTAGCCGATCGACTTGATCGTCTCCCGGACGATCGTGGGGATCTCGACGTAGGCACTGGTCGTGATCTCACCCGCGACGATCGCCAGACCGGTGGTCACCATCGTCTCGCAGGCGACGCGCGCCATCGGATCCTCGCTGAGGATCGCGTCGAGGATGGAGTCCGAGATCTGATCGGCCATCTTGTCGGGGTGGCCCTCGGTCACAGACTCCGAGGTGAAGGTCCACTGGCGTGTCACGGGATGCTCCTTGTGGTCGAGACTTGATCGAGGATGGCGCGGGCGACGGCCCGCTTGTCGGTGAGCGAGATCTCCCGCTGTGAGCCATCGGCGCAGAGGATCACAACGGCGTTGGTGTCATGTTCGAAGCCGGCGCCCGGGGCGGACACATCGTTGGCGACGATCATGTCGATGCCCTTGCGCGCGAGCTTGTCGGCGGCATTGGCCCAAAGCTCATCGGTCTCCGCGGCGAAGCCGACGATGGTCTGGCCAGCGCGCCTGCGAGTGCCGAGCGCCGCCAGGATGTCGGTCGTCGGCTCGAGGTCGATCTCGGGTGCTCCGCCCGCCTTCTTGATCTTCTGAGCGGCGGCCCTCACGGGACGGAAGTCGGCCACAGCGGCGGCCATGACGATGATGTCGGCATCGTCAGCGCGGCTGATCACCGCCTGCTCCATCTCGGCCGCAGTCTCGACGCGCACGATGTCGACCCCCGCGGCAGCTGGACGAGCAGTCGTGGTGATGAGCGTGACCTTGGCTCCACGCGAAGCCGCTTCGTCAGCCACCGCGTGACCCTGCTTTCCGGAGGAGCGGTTCCCGATGAAGCGGACAGGATCGATCGGCTCACGCGTGCCGCCCGCGGTGACCAGCACCCGCAGGCCAGAGAGGTCCGCGCTCGGGGTGGTGCCCGCCAGGATCGCCTCCACCGTTGCGACGATGTCGCTCGGTTCGGCCAGGCGCCCCGCACCGACGTCCCCACCGGCCAATCGGCCGACACCCGGCTCGACGACGTGCACACCCCGACTGCGCAGCAACCTGAGGTTGTCCTGCACGGCCGGGTGCTCCCACATCTCGGTGTGCATGGCCGGGCACACGACGACCGGTGCACGGGTGGCGACGAGGACGTTCAACAAGAGGTCATCACTGATGCCAGCTGCGTAGAGGCCGAGGACCTTCGCCGTGGCCGGCGCCACCAGCACCAGATCAGCGGTCTGACCGAGATGCGTGTGCGGGATCGGATGCGGCTCGTCCCACAGTGAGGTCCACGCACGCTCAGAGGCCAGGGCGTCGAAGGTCGCTCGGCCCACGAACCGGAGAGATCCCTCCGTGAGAACGGGGATCACGTAGGCCCCCGCATCAACGAGTCGACGGCAGACATCGACCGCCTTGTAGGCGGCGATCCCTCCGGACACACCGAGGACGATGCGCTTGCCCTCCACCATCGGCGTGGCCGGAGTGCCGGCCTACTCGGCCGACTCGCTGCCCTCGACCGTCTCGTCGACCTCGGCGTCGGGATCCGGCCACACACCCAGGATCTTGTCGGCGTCGATCTCCTCGAAGGCGATGGACAACGGCTTGCGAGCAGAAGAGGACACCTGCGGCGGGACCACGGTGCCGAGGCCCTCCGAGAGCTGGTTGTAGTAGGAGTTGATCTGGCGGGCGCGCTTGGCGCCGAGCGTGACCAGGGTGAACTTCGAGCCAGCGCGCTCGAGCAGACCTTCGATCGCTGGGGTCATCATCGTGTCGTGGCGCGAAGCCATGGCGGATCCTCTTCAGCTGCTGTGGGGACAAGAGATGCTACCAGTGAGCGCCTGCTCAACCGGCAATCCTGGCCGCCTCGATCAGTGCCGCCACCTCGTCCGTAGCGCGCTCCAGATCGTCGTTGACGACGACGTGCATCCCCAGCGCCGCCGCCCCCTGAAGCTCTGCGTCCGCCAGGGCGAGGCGCTGAGCCACCTTCTCCGGGGGGTCACCCCGTAGCTCGAGCCGGCGCTTCTGCTCCTCTCTCGAGGGCGCCTCGATGAAGATCAACAGCACGTCGGCGTGCCGCTCGACCACCTGGCGGGCGCCCTGCACGTCGATCTCGAGCACGACATCGAGCCCCGGTGGCGGGTCGGGCAGTGGTGTGCCCTGCATGTAGTCGAGGAAGGGCGCCCACTCCAGGAACCCGCCCGAGTCGATGCGGGCTTGGAACTCGTCGCGGCTGACGAACGTGTAGGCGTCCTCCGCCTCACCCGGTCGTCGAGCCCGCGTGGTCCACGACCGGCTGAGCCAGAGGCGTGGATCGCGGGCCAGCAGCAGGTCGACCAGGGTCCCCTTGCCCACGCCACCGGGGCCAGAGATGACGATGATCAACCGAGCGTCAGCTGAACGCGTCGAGGAGCGCCTTGCGCTGCTGCTCGCCGAGCCCGCGCACGCGCCGTGTGTCGGCGATCCCGATCTCCTCCATCGTGCGCCGCGCCTTGACCTTGCCGACGCCCGGGAGCGCCTCGATGACGGCAAGGACCTTCATCTTGCCGACGTGGTTGTCGTCGGCGGCTCGGCTGAGGAGCTCTGCGAGCGTGAGAGAGCCCATCTTGAGCTTCTCCTTCAGCTCAGCTCGCGCGCGGCGGGCCTCGGCCGCTTTGGCCAAGGCCTGCTCGCGCTGCTCGGGTGTGAGGACAGGAGGCTGCGGCATGGCGCGCACCCTAACGCGCGATCGAGGCGGCGATCCGCGCCGCTGCGTCAGCCCGGTCCGGTGCATGGGTGACCGACCGGCCGATGACCAGGAGGTCAGCGCCCGCGGCGATGGCGTCGGTGGGAGTCGCCGCACGCGCCTGGTCGTGCACGGGCGAGCCCTCCGGCCTGATGCCGGGGACGACCGTGACCAGCCGGGGGCCGATCCGCTTGGCCGCAACGACGTCAGAGGCGGCGCAGACGATGCCGCCACACCCGGCGTCCATGGCGAGCCGAACCCTTCGCTCGAGGACGTCCGCTGGTGCATCCGCTTCGCTGGTGAGGATGGTGACAGCGAGCGCGACCGGCGCGGGTGTGCCCGCCTGGCGCGCCCCGTCGAGGAAGCCCTCGACCCCAGCCGCGAGCATCGGTCCACCGCCTTGTGCGTGAAGGTTGAGGTAGGTGGCGCCGAGCGAGCCGATGACTCGTGCGGCCCGGCCCACCGTCGTCGGGATGTCGTGGAACTTGAGGTCGCAGAAGACGTCATATCCGAGATCCGTCAGCTCGCCCACCACATCCGGCCCCGCCGCACTGAACAGCTCCAGACCCACCTTGGCCACGCCGAACCATGGCTGGAGCTCGCGCGCGAGCTCGAGCGCCTCGCGGCCGTCAGGAACGTCCAAGGCTACGGCGAGCCTGGAGCGGACCGCTAGGGGTGCTGCGACGGCTGAGCTGTTCACGGTGTGGTCTCCCTTCGGTGGGCGGCGCCCACAGCATCGGCGATCGACCGGCGTCCGGTTCGAGCGAGCCAGCTGCTCAGCTCCTCGAGCACACGCGCGGGCGCACGGGGATCGGCGAAGGTGGCGGTGCCCACCTGAACCGCGCAGGCGCCCGCAAGGATGAGCTCAGCAGCATCGTCCCCTCCTGCGATGCCGCCGACCCCCACGATCGGCAGACTCGGCAGGGCGGCGTGGACGTCATGCACCGCACGCACCGCGATGGGGTGGATGGCCGGCCCGGACAGCCCGCCTCCCCGTGACCCGGAGCCGAGGCGGTACGACCCCGTCTCCACGTCGATCGCCATGGCGAGCACCGTGTTCACGAGCGTGACCGCCTCCGCCCCTGCGGCGGCCGCCGCGCTGGCGATTGGAACCAGGTCGGTGACGTTCGGGCTGAGCTTGGCCCAACGGGCGCGCCCGCATGCCGCGGTCGCGGCGACCACGTCAGCAGTGGCGCTCTCCGAGTGGGCAAACAGGTCGCGTGCTGCTTCAGTGTTCGGGCAGGACAGGTTCACCTCGACCGCGACCACCTCCGCCGGCGCGTCGCGGAGCATCAGCGCTGCGGCTTCGTACTCGCCCACGGTGCGACCCCATATCGACGCGACCACGCGTGCACCAGCGGAGATGAGCGGAGGCAGGTCGTGCTCGAGCCAGGCCTCGACCCCTGAGCCCTGCAGCCCCACGCTGTTGATCATCCCCGCCGCGGTCTCGTGCACGCGGAGCGCCGGGTTGCCGGGCCAGGCGCTCGCCGAGACGGACTTCACGACGACCGCCCCGAGCGAGGCCAGGTCGATGTAGGGCGCCAGCTCGGCACCATGCCCCGCCGTGCCGGACGCCGTCATCACCGGGTTCGGCAGCGCCACGGACCCGACCTGCGTTCGCATGTCGACTCGGGGAGCGCCGTCTCGTGTCACAGAGGCAGCGGGGGTTGGTCGTTGTCCACACCGGCGTGGAACTCCTGGAGCGTGCGAACCCTGAGCTCGTGGGCGGACCGATCGAGGATGCCGTTGGCGGCCGCGAGCCCGGCGGCCGCTGTCGTGAGGCACGGGATGTTGTGCACGGCTGCCGCCGCCCGGATGTGTGCGCCGTCGGCGCGCGCACCGCGACCGCGCGGGCTGTTCACCACGAGGTCGACCTTGCCGGACGAGATCAGCTCGACGGCATCGGTGCCGGTCGGCTCCCCCACCTTGGCGACGCGGGTGGTGACCGGGATGGATTCGGCCTCCAGGAAGTCGGCCGTGCCGGACGTGGCGACGATCGTGAGGCCCGCTTCGACGAAGCGGCGCGCTGCATGAGCGCCCACCGCCTTGTCGCGGTCGGCAAGCGACATGAACACGCAACCGCTCGCCGGAAGCCGGTCACCCGCCGCGAGCTGAGCCTTGGCGAAGGCCAGCCCGAAGGTCGTGTCGATGCCCATCACCTCGCCCGTGCTCCGCATCTCCGGGCCGAGCACCGAGTCCGCATCGGGGAAGCGGTTGAACGGGAGCACCGCCTCCTTCACGGCTACGTAGCCGCCCGGCGCTGGCGCTCTGAGGAGTCCTTCCTCCCGTAGCTCGGCCAGGGTGGCCCCGACCATCACTCGCGCGGCCACCTTCACCAGGGGAACCCCGGTGGCCTTGGCGACGAAGGGGACAGTGCGGCTGGCACGAGGGTTGGCCTCGATCACGAAGACCTGGTTGGCCTTGACGGCGTACTGGACGTTGATCAGACCGACGACCTCGAGCTCGGATGCGATCGCCCGGGTGTGCTGCTCGATGACCGCGATCGTCTCGTCCGAGAGTGAGTACGGCGGTATGACGCAGGCGGAGTCGCCCGAGTGCACACCCGCCTCCTCGACGTGCTCCATCACGCCGCCGATGATCACCTCGCCGGAGCTGTCGCGTATGGCGTCGACGTCGACCTCGGTGGCGTCCTCGAGGAAGCGGTCGACCAGCACGGGTCGCTCTGCCGACAGGCCGCCCTCCTTGCCCAAGCTGCCGAAGTGCGCCAAGTGGTCCATGGCCGCGCGCAGCGAGTCGTCGTCGTAGACGATCTCCATGGCGCGCCCTCCGAGCACGTATGACGGACGCATCAGCACGGGATAGCCGATGCGCTCCGCGATGCGACGGGCCTGCTCGAGATCGGTCGCCGTGCCCCCGGCCGGTTGAGGTATCTCGAGGCGGGCGCACAGGGCGTTCCAGCGCTCGCGGTCCTCGGCCAGGTCGATCGATTCAGGAGATGTCCCGAGCACCAGCCCCTTGGGCAGCACACCCGAGAGCTTCAGCGGTGTCTGCCCTCCGAGCCCCACGATCACCCCCACGAGCTCGCCCGACGCCTGCTCGGCCTCGATGACGTTGAGAGCGTCCTCGAGGGTGAGTGGCTCGAAGTAGAGCCGGTCGGAGGTGTCGTAGTCGGTCGACACCGTCTCGGGGTTGCAGTTCAGCATCACAGTCTCGTAACCCGCATCCGAGAGGGCGAAGCTGGCATGCACGCAGCAGTAGTCGAACTCGATGCCCTGCCCGATTCGGTTCGGGCCGGATCCCAGGATCAGCACCTTGCGGCGACCGGAAGCGGTCACCTCGTCCTCGTCCTCGTAGGTGGAGTAGTGGTACGGCGTCTGGGCCTCGAACTCCGCCGCGCAGGTGTCGACCGTCTTGAACGTCGCCCGGACACCCGCGGCGAGCCTCCGCGATCGAACCTCGTCCTCGGGCACCGACCAGAGCCAGGCAAGCTGCGCGTCCGCGAACCCGAGGCGCTTGGCACGCCGCCATGAGCGCCGGGTCATCCCCTCGAGACCCGTCTCTGCCAGCACCGCCCTCTCCTCGACGACCGAGAGCAGCTGATCCAGGAACCAGGGGTCGACCTTCGTTCGCTCCGCCAGCATCTCGACCGAGATGCCGCGCCGGAGCGCGGCCTCGAGCTGGAAGGGCCGGTCTGGGGTGCCGATCGCGGCGCGAGCGAGCAGCTCCTCGTCGGTGAGCTCATCGAGGGCACGCTCGGCCGGGTCACAGGCCAACCCCAGCCGACCGTGCTCGAGCGACCGGAGCGCCTTCTGCATCGACTCGGGGAACGTGCGCCCGATCGCCATCGCCTCACCGACGGACTGCATGGAGGTGCCGAGCACACCAGGCGATCCGGGGAACTTCTCGAACGCCCAGCGCGGCACCTTCGTGACGACGTAGTCGATGGTGGGCTCGAAGCTGGCGGGCGTTGCGCGGGTGATGTCGTTCGGGATCTCGTCGAGGGTGTAGCCGACGGCGAGCTTGGCGGCGATCTTTGCGATCGGGAAGCCCGTCGCCTTGGAGGCCAGTGCCGAAGAGCGTGACACCCGCGGGTTCATCTCGATGATCACCATCTGGCCATCAGCCGGGTTGAGCGCGAACTGCACGTTCGAGCCGCCCGTCTCGACGCCGACGCGCCTGATGCAGGCGAAGGCGGCGTCGCGCATGGCCTGGTACTCCACGTCCGAGAGCGTCTGAGCTGGGGCGACGGTGATCGAGTCCCCTGTGTGCACGCCCATCGGATCGAGGTTCTCGATCGAGCAGATGACCACGCAGTTGTCCGCGCGGTCACGCATCACCTCGAGCTCGTACTCCTTCCAGCCGGCGATGGATCGCTCGATGAGGATCTCGCTGATCGGGCTGGCGGCCAACCCCAACCCGGCGAGGCGATCGAACTCCTCCGGCGTAGACGCGATGCCAGTGCCCTTGCCCCCGAGGATGTAGGCGGGCCGGATCACGACGGGTAGCCCTATGCGCCCGATGACGTCGTGCGCTTCCTCGATCGAGTGGGCGACTGCTGACGGCGGGACCCGCAGTCCGATCCCCTGCATCGCCTCCTTGAACGCCTCCCGGTCCTCGGCCGTGCGTATGGCCTCGGCGTTCGCCCCGATCAGCTCTGGCGTGCCCTCGACCGCGACGGCGCGGCGCTCGACGAGCTGCATCGCAAGGTTGAGCGCCGTCTGGCCCCCCAACGTGGGCAGCACGGCGTCGGGGCGCTCGCGGTCGATGATGCGGCAGAGGATGTCGACGTCGAGAGGCTCGACGTAGGTCGCGGCCGCGAACTCCGGGTCGGTCATGATCGTGGCGGGGTTGGAGTTGGCCAGGATGACGCGATAGCCCTCCTCGCCGAGGACCTTGCAGGCTTGCGTCCCGGAGTAGTCGAACTCGCAGGCCTGTCCGATCACGATCGGCCCGGCCCCGATGACGAGGATCGACTCGAGGTCTGTGCGGCGCGGCATCAGGCCACCCCCAGCTCGGCTTCGGGATGGCCAGAGGGCGCCTCACGTCGTGTTGATACACCCAGCATCGCGGCGAACTGCTCGAAGAGGTAGGCGCTGTCGTGGGGTCCGGGGCCCGCCTCGGGGTGGTGCTGAACACTGAAGGCGTCGGCATCGCGCACGCGCAGCCCCTCGCAGACCCCGTCGTTGAGGTTGACGTGGCTCATCTCGGCCCGGACGCCGATCGAGTCGGCGTCGACCGCGAAGTTGTGGTTCTGGCTGGTGATCTCGACCTTGCCTGTGGCCAGGTTGCGAACCGGGTGGTTGCCACCGTGATGGCCGAACGGCAGCTTCACGGTCGACGCGCCGAGCGCCCGGCCGAGCAGCTGGTGGCCCAGGCAGATCCCGAAGATCGGCACGTTGCCGAGCAGGGACGCGATGGCATCGGAGGCGTACCCGACGGCGGCCGGATCACCGGGACCGTTCGAGAGGAAGACACCGGCCGGCTGACGGGCAAGAACCTCCGGGGCGCCCGTCGAGGCGGGAACCACCTCGACATCGAACCAGGACGCAAGGTGGCGCAAGATCGTGCGCTTGATGCCGAAGTCGTAGGCGACCACCAACGGGCGCGTGCCGTCGGCCACCCGGTAGGCCGCGCGAGTGGTGACCTGCGCGACCAGGTCGATGCCATCAGTGCCCGGCTCGGCCTGCGCCGCTGCGAGCAGTGCCGCCTCGTCGACCAGGTCGAGCGGACCGAAGGCGCCGGGCAGGGCACCGACCTCGCGGATGCGTCGAGTCAGCTTGCGCGTGTCCACCCCGGCGATGCCGGGGATGTCGTAGGCGCGGAGCTGCGCGTCGAGGTCGGCCTCCGCGCGCCAGCTGGACCTGCGGCGAGCAAGATCGCGCACGACGATGCCCCGGCAGAAGGGGCGGCGCGACTCGAAGTCGGCCAGGTTCACCCCGTAGTTGCCGATGTGCGGATACGTGAAGGTGATGATCTGTCCGGCGTAGGAGGGGTCGGTGATCACCTCCTGGTACCCGGACAGGACTGTGTTGAACACGACCTCCCCGGCCGCCGCCGGCCGAGGGTCGGCCCCGATCGCCTCGCCCTCGAACGTGGTGCCGTCAGCGAGCACCAGCAGAGCGTCACGGACAGTCACGACCAGCTCCTCGTGTGAGCCCTGCGGCGCGCCCAGCGCTCGTGGGGCTTCAGAGATCGGGCGAGGTTCATCGTTGGGCCTCGCAGTCGACGACCACAGGCTCGCCGTCGAGCAACGTGTGCCGGACCTTGCCGCGAAGCTCGCGCCCGGCGTAGGGCGTGTTCCTGCTCCGGCTGGCCAGCTGCGCGGGATCGACCGTCCACGTGTGCTGAGGGTCGATCACGACAAGGTTCGCCCGCCGACCCGCCTCGACTGGACCGCCGTGGATGTCGTCGATCCCGAGGAGGGCCGCCGGTCGCCAGGACAGGAGCGCGAGCACCTGGTCGATCGGCAGGTCCAGCTCGGTCAAGGTGAGAGCCAACGCGGTCTCGAGGCCGAGCATCCCGGGCGGAGCCTGGTCGAAGGCGGCCTCCTTCGCCTCCTGCGTATGCGGAGCGTGGTCGGTGGCGATGCAGTCGATCGTGCCGTCCGCCAGACCCTCACGCACCGCCGCGACATCGTCGTCGGTGCGCAAGGGCGGGTTCACCTTGAAGACGGGATCGTAGGAGGCACATTCCGCATGTGTGAGCGTGAAGTGGTGTGTGGTCGCCTCACAGGACACCGGCAGGCCGGCGGCCTTCGCGGCCCTCACCATCTCGACCGAGCGGCGGGTGGAGAGGTGCTGGAAGTGAACTCGGGCGCCCGTGAGACGGGCCAGCGCGATGTCACGCATGACCATCAGCTCCTCCGCCTCGGAGGGCTGGCCGGGGATGCCGAGCCTTGATGACCACTCCCCTTCGTGCATGTGACCGCCGGAAGCGAGCACGGGGTCTTCGCAGTGCTGCGCCAGCACCACCGGCCCGCCAGCGTCGGTCTTGATCCCGCCGGCGTACTCGAGCGCGCGACGCATGAGGCGACTGTCGGCCACGCCAGCACCGTCGTCGGTGAAGAACCTCACACCCAGTGCTGCCATCTCCGCCAGCGGAGCCATCTGCTCGCCGCCCCGACCGACCGTGATGGCTCCCGCTGGTCGAACGTCGCATGGCGCAGTGCGTGCGAGCTCGAGCACCTCCCGCACGATCCCTGCATGGTCGATCGCGGGAAGCGTGTTGGGCATGGCGAGGATGCACGTGTATCCGCCCAGCGCAGCGGCACGGGCTCCTGTCTCGATCGTCTCGGCCTCCTCCTGCCCAGGTTCACGCAGGTGGCTGTGGAGGTCGACGAGGCCTGGGGCCACCACGCACCCAGTCGCGTCGAGCGTGCGGTCGGCACTGAGATCAGGGCCAACGGCGGCGATGAGACCATCCTCTCCCACGACGACATCGGCCCTCCGGTCGCCGGTGGCGTCGATGACTCGGCCGCCCTTCAGCACGAGACTGGTGGTCACCTCATGGCTCCTTCGGGCTCGAGCGTGAGGAGCTTCGACGGGTCGGAGGCGACCTCTGGGCCCAGCACCTTGTCGACCCCAGATCCGAGCAGCAGGTAGAGCACGGACATGCGGACAGCCACGCCGTTTCGCACTTGGTCGACGATCACCGAACGCGGCAGGTCGGCCACCTCGGCGCTGATCTCGACACCGCGGTTCATCGGCCCTGGATGCATGACGATCGCGTCGTCGCGTAGGCGAGCGGCTCGGCGGACGTCCAGCCCGAACCGCGCCGAGTACTCCCGCAGCGTCGGCACGAGGTGCTCTGTCATCCGCTCGCGCTGCATTCGCAACAGGTAGACGACGTCGAGGTCGCCGAGCACGTCGTCCAGATCGTGGCTCACGCGCACCGGCCAGCCGTCGAGGCTCGGGGGCAGAAGCGTGGGTGGTGCAACCAGCACGACCTCGGCGCCGAGCGCGGTGTAGGCGAGCACGTCGGACCGCGCGACGCGACTGTGCTTGATGTCGCCGACGATGCCGATGCGAAGGCCGTCGAGGGAACCCTTCGACTCCCTGATCGTGTAGCAGTCGAGAAGAGCCTGGGTTGGATGCTCGTGCCAGCCGTCGCCGGCGTTCACGATGCTGACCCGGTCCTCGAGCCAGCGCGCGATCTGCCACGGGACCCCGGCCGAGGAGTGGCGCACGACGATCGAGTCGACGCCCATCGCCTCGATCGTCAGAACGGTGTCCCGCAGCGACTCACCCTTCTTCACCGAGGAGGACCCCACGCTGAACGTCATCGTGTCCGCCGAGAGCCGCTTGGCGGCCTGCTCGAAGCTGAGACGGGTGCGCGTGGAGTCCTCGTAGAAGAGCCACACGACGTTCTTGCCGCGCAGCGCCGGGACCTTGGGGATCGACCGGCGGCTCACCTCGGCAAAGGCGTCGGTGAGGCGCATGATCTGGTCGATGTCCGCCGCGTCCAGATCCGCCATCGAGAGGAGGTGGCGGCTCACCGGTGCACCTCCTTCACCAGCTCACCGAGGTCGACCCCGGTCGGGCTCACGTTGACCATCTCGTCGCGTCGAGTGGGCAGGTTCTTGCCGACGAAATCGGGACGGATCGGTAGCTCCCGATGGCCCCGATCGACCATCACGGCCAGCTGCACAGCGCGCACCCGCCCGTAGGAGGTCAGCGCGTCGAGCGCGGCTCGGATCGTGCGGCCGGTGAAGAGCACATCGTCCACGAGCACGACGATCGCTCCGTCGAGATCAACCGGGATGTCGGTGACAGCCTCGGGGAGGACAGGCCTGATGCCGATGTCGTCGCGGTAGAGCGCAACATCGAGCGTGCCGACCGGCACGGCCGTGCCGTCGATCTCCTGGAGCGCCTCGGCGAAGGCCTCCGCCATCAGAACGCCACCCGTCTGGAGCCCGACGAGCACCACGCCTTCGAGACCGTGGTTGCGCTCCACGATCTCGTGCGCCATGCGCCAGATCGCACGCCGGACGTCGTCGGCGTCCATGACCTGGGTGCGGGCAACGAAAACGCCCCCGTAAGGGGGCGTTGAGCGTCGTTCTCGTTCGGCCACGGCCGGGTCCTTCCTGTCCGTGCGGGCCTCACGGGACCCGCTTCACGGTCAGGCGCCGACTCTAGCGCCTCAGGACCCAGACCTCGAAGCCACCTTCGGAACCCAGGCAGGTGAAGCCGGCGGCTCGCGCCACCGCGATCGAGCCCGGATTGGCGGGGTGGCATCGGGCCACGGCGGCGGCCATCCCGAGATCGCTGATCGCCCATCGCGTGAGCAATCCGACCGCTCGCTTGGCAACGCCCTGCCCGCGGAAGCGACTGGCGGTCCACCAGCCGACCTCCACCAACCCCGGTCCTGGCTCTGCCGGCACCAGCCCGACCTCCCCGGCGACCGAGCCCGCTAGGTCGACGACGAGGTCGATGGCCAGGCCCCGGGTGCGACGCGCCCGCTCTCCGGCGATCCACAGGATCGCCGCTCGCTCGTCGTGCCGCTTCGGCACCCCGGTCCATCTGACGATCTCAGGGTCTGCCCAGGCGGCTGCCAGGTCCGCTGCGTCCGGCGGACTCCAGGCTCGCAGCTCGATCTCGCCGTCGCGCAGGGCAGGGTCAGGCAGGGGGAGCTCCGGCGACTCGATCGGCTCGCCAGGATGCGTCACCGCACGAGGTCGAGCGAGGCGAGCAGCTCGCGCAGCTCTTCGACACCGACGAACTGCTCGGCGCGCATCCCGAGGTCGCGCGCCGCCGCCACATTGGCCGGCATGTCGTCGACGAAGAGCAACCGGTCCAGTGCGACGCCGAGACCGTCGGCCGCGGCCTGAAACGCCTCGGGAGCGGGCTTGGCGTAGCCGATGTCGGCTGACCCCACTACGAGATCGAACGCATCGAGGATCCCGCACAGGTCGAGATCGATGGCGAGATGGCTGCTCGCGTTGGACAGCAGCGCGACGGGCACGAGCTCACGCACGCTCTGCACGAGCTCTACGACTGCCAGGTCGACCTGCCAGGTGGCGGTGGCCCATGCGTCGGCCACGGCCGCCGGATCGACCTGGTGGAGCGCGGCCACCTCCTGGCCGATCTCACGGCACCACTCCTCGAAGGGCAGCCGTCCGTCGACCACGCGCTCGAGGCGCTCGGGCGCCAGCCCGATCTCTGAGATCGTGCCCGGCGGAACACCCAGGCGAGCGTCGACCTCGGGGCCGTAGGAGGGGTCCCAGTGGCGGATCACTCCGTCGAGGTCGATGACGACGCCGTCGACCGAGGGGTGCAACGGCTCGAGATCAGCCTCCGCGGCATCGGCCCGCGTTCCCCTGACCTCGGTGGCGATGCGCGCCAGCAGGCCGTTCACGAACCGCCCCGATCCATCCGTCGAGAAGCGTGAGGCCAGCTCGACCGTCTCGGCGAGAACCACACCCGTCGGAACGTCAGGCCGCGCCATCAGCTCGGCGGATCCCATGCGCAGCGCGGCGCGGTCAAGCGCGGGCATGCGTGCGAGGGTCCAACCTTGGGCGAAGCGCTCGAGCATTGCGTCGATCCGCTCCCGATGCTCGTCGACGGCGAGCACCAGCGCAGTGGTGAACTCGTCGGCTTCGACTGGGAGAGCCGCCAGCACGCTGGCACCGGTCAGACCCTTCGCCTCGGCCTCGTACAGCAGCCCGAGTGTGCGTTCGCGCGCGGCGCGCCGCTCGGTTGCGAGTGACATGGCCTCAGGCTCGAGTGATGTACTCGCCGGTGCGGGTGTCGACCTTGATCCGGTCACCCGGGTTCACGAACAGCGGAACCTGGAGGACGAGCCCCGTCTCGAGCGTGGCGGGCTTGCGCGCGCCCGAGACCCGATCTCCCTGGACGCCCGGCTCCGTGTCAGCGATGTTCAGCTCGACCGCGGCAGGTAGGTCGGATCCGACGATCTCGTCTCCGTACATCTGCAACACCACGGATGATCCGTCGACGATGTAGCTGGCGGCCTCCGCCAGCGCCGCGGGCGTGACGTGCAGCTGGTCGTAGCTCTCGTTGTCCATGAAGACGTAGTCGTCGCCATCGCGGTAGAGGAACTGCATCTCGCGCTTGTCGATGAGCGCTTGCTCGACCTTCTCATCAGCCCGGAACGTGCGATCGGACTGTGCACCGTTCCGCATGTTGCGCAACGTCGTGCGCACGAAGGCGCCGCCCTTCCCTGGCTTCACATGCTGGAAGTCGACGACCTGGAACAGCCCCTCCGGCAGGTTCAGGGACATGCCCCTCTTCAGGTCGTTGGTGGAGACGGCGGGCATGTTCGGTACCTCAGGGTCAGAGTCGGATCAGGCGGGGCAAGCAATCAGGGCTTCGGGGCGCATGTCAGCGTGCGGCACCCGTCACCGCTCACGACGACGGTGTCCTCGACGCGCACGCCACCATGCCCGGGAAGGTAGACACCGGGCTCAACGGTGACAACATGGCCGTCTGCGAGCGTAGCATCCGAGCTCGCCGACACCGCCGGAGCCTCGTGGATGTCGAGACCGACTCCATGGCCGGTGCCGTGCACGAAGGCGTCGGCCCAACCCGCTTCGGCGATGACGGCGCGGCAGGCTGCATCCACGTCTCGTGTCGTGCCGCCAGCGCGCACCGCGGAGACGCCGGCCGCCTGCGACTCCGTGACCACGGCCATCATCCGACGCTGCCCCTCATCTAGGGCGTCGAGGCCGCCGACTGGGATCGTGCGGGTCATGTCGGAGTGGTAGCCGTCGACCAGCGCGCCGAAGTCGATCACCGTGAGGTCGCCCTGCTCGATCCTGCGAGGACCCGGCGAGTGATGCGGGCGCGACCCGTTCGGCCCGGATGCGACGATGGTGTCGAAGCTGATGTCATCGGCACCGCGCGACCTCATCTCGCTGTCGAGCAGCGCCGCCAGCTCCGCCTCGGTCGGCCCCTCCTCGAGGCACGGCAGCAGAGACGCGAGTGCGGCGTCGGCGATCCGGCATGCCGACTCGATGCGCGCCACCTCACCGGAGTCCTTGACCATCCGCAGGTCTTCGATCAGGCCGGAGGTCGGGACCAGGGTGGTGTCGGGGAACCAGTCCTCCGCGTAGCGTCGCTGGCTCGACCAGCTCACGTGGTCTGCTTCCAGCCCTATGCGGCCGGCGTGACGGAACCGCTCGGCCAGCAGGCGCCGCTGCGCCTCACCCGTACGCCCGATCTCGATCTCGGCATCTACTCCGGCTCGTTCGATCTCACCGGCAGCCTGCTCCTCATACCGACCATCCGTGACGAACAGCAGCCCGTCGCTGTGCACGGCCACCAAGGCGGCCGAACCGGTGAAGCCCGTGAGGTAGCGGATGTTGGTCAGGTGCGTCACGAGCAGCAGGTCGCAACCGGCGGAGTCGAGCGACTGGCGCAGTCGTGGGGCACGTCCGGCCACATCCATCGCCGGCATCGGGGTCACGAGAGCAGGCGCGCGACGGCGGCGATGGCCAGCTGATAGCCGTGGCCCCCCAGGCCACAGATCGACCCGGTCGCCACCGGGGCAACGACAGAGGTGCTTCGCCACGGCTCGCGCCGGTTGGGGTTGGAGATGTGGAGCTCGATGATGGGCCCGTCGAACGAAGCCAGCGCGTCGTGGATGCCCCACGCGTAGTGGGTGAAGGCGCCTGCGTTGATGACGATCGCTGCACACCGGCCGCGCGCTGCGTGGATCGCGTCGACGAGATCGCCCTCGTGGTTCGACTGCACGTGCTCGAGCTCGAGGTCGTGCGCCTCGGCCACGGCGCGGGCCGAGGCCACGTGGTCCTCCAGGGTGGCCGTGCCGTAGACCTCAGGCTCGCGCTGGCCCAAGAGGTTGAGGTTGGGCCCAGACAGCAGCAGCACGATGCGTTCGGTCATCAGGTGGCGCTCCGTTCTCCGCTCACATCGACTCCAGCAGGTCCGTGACGAGCAGGGGGTCTACTTCATGCACGAGCTCAACGCCCTCAGGACCATCGAGCACGAAGGTCAACCCGCGCAGCGCCTTCTTGTCGCGAGACATCAGCTCGACCAGCTCTCGTGGGTCGCTCTTGGGCGGCAGGTCGCCCTCGAGCTCGTAAGCCGCCAACACCCGGTCGTGCTGTTCCACGCGGGCCCGGTCGATGCGGCCGAGCTTCTCGGCCAGGAGTGCAGCGAAGCGCAGGCCCACCGCCACTGCCTCGCCGTGACGCAGGCTGTAGCCCTGCGCCGTCTCCAGCGCGTGGCCGAGCGTGTGCCCGTAGTTGAGGGTTGCACGACCCCGAGCTGCCGCCGGATCTTCGCGCTCATCAGACCTGACCACGGCTGCCTTGATCTTCACGGCGGCGGCGATCCGCTCTTCGAGCCCGAGATCGAGCAGGTCGTCGCCCGTGAGGAAGTGGTACTTGGCGAGCTCCCCCCGGCCGGACCTCATCTCGCGCGGAGGGAGGGTGGCCAGAGCATCGGTATCGCAGATCACGGCGTGGGGCTGCCAGAAGGCGCCCACGAGGTTCTTTCCCTCCGGCAGGTTGACGCCGGTCTTGCCGCCGATGGCCGCGTCGACCATGCCGAGCAGCGTCGTCGCCACGTGGACCACGGGCACCCCTCGGTGATAGGTGGCAGCAGCGAAGCCAGCAACGTCGGTGACCAAGCCGCCGCCGACGGCGACCACCGCGTCGCCGCGGGTCAGACCCCAGCGCGCCCATGCCGAGCAGAGAGCGCCGACCGTGGTGAGGTCTTTCGCCGCCTCACCGTCCGAGATCTCGAAGCGCTGGTGCTCGCGACCCGGGTCGACGTCGAGCGGTATGGCCGCCTGGCTCACGATTGCCACGCGCTTGGCGGAGGGCGGGAGCAACGCCGCCAGCTCGGATCGAGCACCCGCTCCGACGAGCACGGGATACGAGCGGCCCCCGAGATCCACCTCCACGGTGATCATGAGGCGGCGCCTCCCGTGAGCACGCCGTCGCTTCGTTGCTTCAACAGCTCGGCCACACGAGCTGCGACAGCCGTGCGCGGCTTCTGGTCATCATCATTGAAGGGTTCTACGTCAACGGTGATGTCGGCGACCGCCGCGTAGAGAGGTGCACGCTCTGCGTGGAGCCGTGCGAGGACGTCGCGCGCCGGTTCGTCGCCGCTCAGGAGCGGACGGTGCGTGCGGCCTTCGACGCGGCTGGCGAGGAAGGAAGGACGGGCGTCGAGCCACACGACAGTGACGTCCGGCCGCTTGAGCCGCTCGCGGTTGTCCTCACGGAGCACGACTCCCCCACCGGTTGCGATCACAGCCGGACGATGGTGCTCGAGGAGCTCTTCGAGCACGTCTGCCTCGATGGACCGGAAGCCCTGTTCGCCCTCTGCCTCGAAGATGTCCGCGATCGTGCGATCCGTGATCTCCTCGAGGGCCTGATCCGCGTCGAGGAAGTCGCAGCCGAGGAGCACCGCCAGGCGCCGCCCCACCGTCGTCTTGCCCGACCCCATCAGCCCGACGAGCACGACGTGTGTGGTCACGCGTCGCCTCAGCCGAGCGACGCGAGGAAGGCGTCGCGGTTGCGCCGCAGCTCGCTGACCGAGTCGGCTCCGAACTTGCGAAATGCCTCATCCGCCAGCACCAGCGCGACCATCGTCTCCGCGACCACGCCCATGGCCGGTACCGCGGTGACGTCGGTGCGCTCCTTGAAGCTGACGGTCTCCTGCTTCGTAGCTGTGTCGACGGTCTTCAACGTGGGGCGGTTCAGGGTGGCGAGCGGCTTCATCGCAGCACGCGCGACCAGGAGCTCTCCCGTGGAGATGCCGCCCTCGATGCCGCCGGCCAGGGCGGACTCACGGCGATAGCCGGAGGCTTCTTCGTCCCACGTGATCGGGTCGTGCGCCTCGCTCCCCCGGCGCGCTGCCACCTCGAAGCCATCGCCGACCTCCACGCCCTTGACCGCCTGGATCGACATGAGCGCCCTCGCCAGCAGAGCGTCGAGCTTCCGGTCCCAGTGCACGTGGCTGCCCAGGCCAACCGGAACCCCGTAGGCCAGCACCTCGACGACCCCACCCAGGCTGTCGCCGTCCTTGGCTGCCGCCTTGATCTCGTCGACCATCGCCTCCTCGGCAGCCGGGTCGAAGCACCGAACTGCCGATTCGTCCACGCGTGGCAGGTCTGTCGGAGTGGGCCTCGCTGTGGCCTTGGAACGCACAGAGCCCATCTGTATGACGTGGCTGATCACGGCCATGTCGAGCTGGGCGAGGAGGATCTTCGCCAGGGTGCCGGCTGCGACGCGGGCAGCCGTCTCGCGGGCCGATGCCCGCTCGAGCACATCGCGCGCATCGGTGAGCCCGTACTTCTGCATCCCGGCCAGGTCGGCGTGGCCCGGCCGCACCTGCGTGAGCGGCGCCTTGGTCGGGCCGTCCTCGGCCCGCACCGACATCTCCTGCTGCCACTTCTCTGGGTCGCGCTCCCACTCGCTGTTCGCCACCTGGATCGCCACAGGCGACCCCAGGGTGCGGCCATGGCGCACGCCGCCGATGATGGTGACCTCGTCCTGCTCGAAGCGCATGCGCGGCCCGCGACCGAACCCGAGCCTGCGGCGGCTCAGCTCCTCCTGGACCTGCTCCACCGCCACCTCGAGGCCCGACGGCAGGCCCTCGACGATCACGACGAGAGCTCGCCCGTGCGACTCGCCCGCCGTCAGGTACCTGAGCATCACCGCAACGCTACTTGTCGGGTCCTCCCACTCCGGAACCCCTTACCAACCAACTTCTGTGAACCCTGACGGCCGCATACCGGCCATGGGGGTTCACAGACGTCGGTTGTTTCAGAGGTAGAGCCACTCGAACAGGCCCCAGCCGACCTGGCCGTCGACGGTGCACCTCGCCACAGCATCGACGATGCCGAACATCTGGCCCCGGCCCTCATCGGTGGTGAGGTCCCAGGTGCGGCCCTGCACGACAAGCTCGCCCTGGTAGGCACCGTGCTTCCAACCGTCGGCGTCGAACCCGTAGCCCGTGCCGACACCTATGTGAACCGGGAGCACCGGCTCGACCTCGACGACCACGTCGCCCAGGCGCAGGGTTGCCCTGGTGGCCATGCCCATGAGCCCGGGGCCCCCTTCGGCCCAGGTGACGTCGTGCTCAGGGCGACCCAGATGATCGACCCGGCCGTCAGGCCAGAGGCGCACCGCCTCCTCGAGCACACGGCTCCCGTCGCCCCGCTCCTGGCAGATGAACACGAGCGCGTGGTCGGGCATGCGCATCGGCGCGTACAGCCAGCGGAACGCGCCGCCCGGCTTGACGGCGGCGATCCCCGGTGGCTCGGCCTCGCCCACGGGGCGGATCCCCCACGAGCGATCCCTGCTGCCCCACCAGTGGTCGGGCGTGACGTCCATCCGCTGCCCCTCGATCTCGAGCCACCCAGACCAGCTCCCGAGCTGAGCGAGGCGGCACGCGTCGAGAAAGGCTCGGCCCGTCACCGTGCGGTCCAGGTGCCGCGGCTCTTCGAAGGCCGGCACGAAGGCCTCCCATGTCAGGTCATAGGCGAGACCGTGCTCGTTCGGCTCGAGAGTGCATCGGAGCGTCTTCAGCCCCTCGATCACCTCGATCCGGAACGGGCCGACTGACGTGTCCATGCGGTCCAAGCCGAGCTCGCGCGACGCTCTGACGACGCGGTGGACGCCGTCGTGCACGACGAGAGCAAAGGCGTCGGTGACGCCGAGGTTCGGGTACTGCCCCATGCCGAGGATGAGGAACAGCTCGTCAGAGCACGGATGGCAGTTGAAGTAGTAGCGGTCATAGAAGTTGCGATCGCTCGTGCCGACACGGCGAACGGGCTCGGCCACCTGGTGGATCGGAAGGTCATCTGCAGGGGAGAGCACGGGTCCTCCTAGGAGCGCTCGTCGAGCAGCCGCTCGAGGAGCTGGCTACCGGTCTGGTCGAAGGCCGCGGCCGCGGCACCTGGGAAGACGCCGCTCGAGTCGAGCAGCTGCATCACCCGGGTCATGATCGCCGCGTAGCGCGTGGCTCCCAGGAGCTCGTACCAGTCGAGGTGCTCGGCTGAGCATCCGCTCGCCGCTTCCCAACGCGAGATCGACTCGTCCCTGGTCGGGAGGCCGGCCAACCGCGGGACTCCCATCGCCTCGTGGTGGTGACGGTCGAGGAGCAGGTACCAAGCGAGATCCTGCACGGGGTCGCCAGCGGTGACCATCTCCCAGTCCAGCACGGCGGCAACCGTGCAGTCCGAGGCGAAGATCATGTTGCCGATGCGCGAGTCGCCCCAGCAGAGCCGCGGGCTCGGGCACGGCGCCGGGAGCGTGGCATCCAGCAGCGCGAAGGCCCGGTCGACCGGCGGGTACGGCACATCACCCGCGGCGAAGGTGCGATAGGAGCGATCGCGGTCCAGCTGCTCAGTCGGGGTCGGCACTGAGATCCAACCCAGCCCGGTCGCCTCGCGATCGATCCGGTGGACCGCGGCCATCGTGTCGATCCCCGACATCCACAGCGTGCGGCGCTCCGCCTCACTGAGCTCGGTGACCCAGCCCTCCGCGTGATAGGTGGGGCTGTCGCCCGGCACCCGACCATCGATCCGAGGCATGGCCAGGAAGCGATCTCCGAGGACCGACTTGTCCTCCTCGAACCACAGCACCGTGGGAACAGGCACGCTTCCCTCGCTCGCCAGCGCCTGCAGCACCCGCACCTGCGCGTCGAACTCGGTGCTCGGGAACACCTGGTGACCACTCGGCTCGACTCGCAGCACGAGGCCGCGGGTGACAGGGCCGGAGCCCTCGTCCCACGTGGCGTCGAAGAGCAGCGTCTCGTTGGAGAAGCCGGACAGCCCCGGGATGCTCAGCTCGCCCACTTCGACGTGCTCCGAGCCAGTGCGTTCGGAGAGCCACCTCGCCAACGACGCGCGCGTGGCGACATGGTCTCGCTCGGTCGATACGGCCACGGTCCCCCTGGATGACTAGAACGCGTTTCAGTCCTGGTCGTTGTAGCAGGTCAGAGGCGCAGCTCGGGCGTGTACAGCGCCACCACCACGCAGGCCAGGGCAAGCGCCGGGCCGAACGGGAACTCACCACGCCGCCGCTTCACGGCGGCCGAGACGAGCCCGAACACGACCCCCAACGCGCAGCCCAGCATGAGTGCGTAGAGCACGAAGCGGACGGGGCCCAGCACCGGGTAGTCGTCGGTCCAGCCCAGCCAACCGAGGTGGAGCCCCATCACCAGGGCCAGCTTCACGTCGCCGAAGCCCATGCCACGTGGGTAGATGAGGTGCGGGATGAAGAGCACCATGAAGTACACGCCTGCGCCGATCAAAGCTCCGTTGAAGCGGCTGCCCTCGCCATCCGCCAGGGCGACGACCAGCAGCAGTGGCAGTGAGACAGCGAGCGTGGGGAACGTGACTCGATCCGGGATGCGGAGCAGACGCAGGTCGATCACCGACACCGCTACCAGGGAGGCCGCTAGCACCAAGAGGGGCAGGGCGGTGGCCTCATCGCCGAAGCGAGCGCCTATCACGGCGAAGGCGAGGATCGTCACGAGCTCGACCCAGAGCCACCGCCGCGGGAGCTGGCGCACATCGTCACGCCGTGAGCGCAGCAGCCAAGGCTGGAACGGCACGCTGATGATCTCCTCCGGGGCACACGCCTCACCTTCGACGCGGCCTCGGAGAGGAAGGCGATCGGGCACGCGATCGATGACGACGTTGAGGAAGGAACCCACCGGCAGGCCGAGCGCCCCGAGCCCGAGCATCGCCACGAGGTTCACGCCGGCGACCTTACGAGGTCAGCGCGCGTCGCTGGAGAGCAGGTAGCGCAGCTCCGTGGGATCGACCGCCCGATCGATGGCCACCTCCGACTCGACGATCCCCTCCTGCACGAGCTCGGCCAGCGACTGGTCCATCGTCCCCATCCCGCTCGTCGCTCCACCAAGGATCGCCTTGCCCAGGTTGGCCGAGTCGCCAGAGCGGATGCACTCGATGACAGAGGGCGTGGGCAGGAGGACCTCCGTCGCAAGAGCCCGACCACCGTCCACGGCGGGGACGAGCTGTTGCACGACGATCCCTCGCAACGTCGTCGCTAGCTGCACGCGGGCCTGGGGTTGCTGGTCGACGGGGAAGACCTCGACGATCCGATCCACGGTCTGGACAGCGTCGATGGTTCGCAACGTAGCGAACACGAGGTGGCCGGTCTCGGCCGCGGCAAGGGCGAGCCGCAGCGAATCGACGTTGGGCAGCTCACCGGCGACGATCACGTCGGGATCCTGGCGCAGCGCGTAGCGGAGTCCTGACTCGAAGGTGGCCGTGTCCTCCCCAACCTCGCGCTGGTTGACCAGGCCCACGTGATGGCGGTGGAGGAACTCGATCGGCTCCTCGATCGTCAGGATGTGTGCAGCGCGCGATCTGTTGATTCGATCCACGTGGGCCGCCAGCGTGGTCGAGGTCCCCGAACCATGAGGGCCACACACGAGGACGAGACCGGTTCGATGATCGGACCACTCGATCACCTCGTCAGGCAGGCCGAGATCTTCGAGGCTTGGAATCTCGGCGGGAACGAGGCGCAGCACCGCTCCGACGCTGTCGCGCTGGACGAAGGCCGAGACGCGGAAGCGACCCTTTCCAGGGATCGCATGCGACGCCGAAAGCTCGCCGACCTCGAGGAATCGCTGGCGCTGCTGCTGTGTGAACGCGCCCAGCACCATGCGGCGAACCTCGGAGCCGTTCAACGCCGGAACGCCCGGCATCCGCCTCAGCTCGCCCTCCACCCTCACGACAGGTGGCGAGCCAGCCGTGAGATGGAGATCGGACGCTCCGACTCGCAACACCTCCACAAGCAGATCGTCGAGGTGCACCTCGGCAGCGGAAGTCGCCACGGCAGACGTGCGATTGGCGTCGACCTCGCCCTCCTCGACACCTGAGGCCGGACTGATCCCTTCGGTACGGGCATCGGGGTACATCTGGCGAATGAGGCGCAAGAGGTCGTCTCTCGCCGCAGCGGCGGGTTGCACCTCCGACCCAAGGGCTTCCTCCAGCACCGTGACAGCCTTCTCGTCCCCCGGGTCCTCCATCGCCACGAGCACGCCGGTCGACGTCCGTTCCAGAGCGACCGCGCCGTGTGAGAGAGCGACCTCCTCGGGAACGAGACCCCACACATCCGGTGCGATCGAATGATCGGCGAGGTCGACGAAGGGCACACCGAGCTCGCTGGCGACAGCTGCGACGAGGTCCGGCTCACTGACGGCTCGTTCGAGCTGGAGGAGCGTGGTCAGGTGAACGCCCTCGGCCACCTCACGGGCGAGGAGCTCCTCGAGCGTGTCGCGCGACAGCACGCGCCGACCGACCAGGAACTCACCGAGACGTCGGGATGAGATGTGCATGGACGGACGAGACGGTACTGCGTCCCGTCAGCTCTTGACCGAGGAGCGCAGCTTCACGAGCAACCCACGCCCACCGGTGTCGCTGGGCCCGGCAGCTGGGGCGCCCGCGCCGTCATCCGTGGCCGGCTCGCCATCCGCAGTCGTCTCGCGTGCCGGTCCGCTGAGTGGTGCGAGCCTCCTGCCGGCCCCATCCCCACCCTCAACGGACGAGGCGTCGCCGGGCTTGGTCACAAGCCCGGGCAGCGTTGACAGATCGCCGTCAGTCGTGCCGATCTCATCAGCGGCCTCTGCGTCGGCCTCGGCAGTCATCGCGTCCTCGTCCGCCGGCTCGACGACGGGGTCATAGGACAGCTGCGGTCCTTGACCCGGCAGGTCGAGCGGCACGAACCGCTCGGGCTCACCGGCTGACAAGGAGCTCGACGACAGGTGCGCCGCACCCTTCGGCCGCCGCGCCCGAAGTGGGCGAGCCGTCGGAAGGGAGTCAGCCATGACGGTTGTGTCGTGGGCCGCCTGCGACGCGGCCAGCTCGGCTCGCGCTCCAGCCGGCTCGTCGCTTTCGGCCGCAGGCTCGGCATCAGGCGCGGCGGCATCCGGCTGGCCAGCCGCCTCGCCAGCCGGAACGGCTGCCACTAGCTCGGGTTCACCGCCGGTCGTGACTTCCGCTTCGACTTGCGACGTCACGTCGGGCGTGACCGGCTGGATCTGCTCGGGAGGTGCCTCTGCGTCGATGTCGACGAGACCAAGCTCGCTGAGATCTCTTACGGAGCGCGACATCGGGAGCTCGGCGAGCCGGAGGTCGTTGCACATGGCGCGGACGGTCGCGCCGCCACCGATCGCCACGACCGTTGACCAGAGCTCTTGGCCGATCGTGACCGCGGGCTCGGCCAGTGTGCGGCGCAGGGTCACCCACGCGTCCATCGACGGAACGATGCGCTCGATCTCACTCCACTCGGAGAGCAGACCCTCGGCCTCCGTCACGAGGGCCTCAGGATCCATGGGCTCGATCCGCGAGTCCGGTGAAACGTCAGCCTCGAAGGTGAACGAGCCCTGCTTGAACCGCAGCAGCTCGAATAGTGCATCGACGGCGGCTGTGGCGTGGGGCGCGTGCTCGGCTTCGACGCCGACGACGCTCCCGTCCTCGACCCATGCGCTACCGGTTCCGGGCGCGCCGGTGATCAGGAGCCGGCCGGTCTTCCTCGTTGCTGCAAGCAGGCGCAGAACGTCAGGAAGGGCGAACGTGTCGAGCGTGCCCTGCAGTGCCACCCGTGACCTCCGGTTCGATATGGGTCGTTGTTCCCATCGGCACCCGGAAGGCAGAACTTCAGCGCGATTATTGGCGATGCAGCAGCGCAGCCAGGGCTGCGGCGCTCATGGCTTCGAGCGGGGGCTCCTCGTTCGTCCAGAGGCGAAACGCGTGGGCCGCCTGATGGATCAACATGCCGAGGCCGCTGACCGTTCGGATCCCGCGTGCGCGGGCCGCCTCGATCAGAGGGGTCGCGATCGGGTGGTAGACGAGGTCGACGACGACCTGGCCCTCCCCGAGCAGCCCCGGTTCCACCGGGAGGGGCTCCGGGGCTCCATCTGTGCTGACGACCACACCCATGCCGAGCGGCGTCGCGTTGATCACGACGTCGGAGTCGGCCACCGCTGCCATGGATCCGACCGACCCGACCCCGCCCGCCAGCGGGGCGGCATCCTCGGCGCGCTGGAGTGACCGGTTGACCACTACGACCGAGGCGGCACCGGCCTCTCCGAGCGCGCGTATGACCGCTCGAGCCGCCCCGCCCGCGCCGACCACAGCGAAGCGCCTTCCCTCGATCTCCAGTCCCTCGTCGATGCGCAGCGCATCGACCAGACCGGAGCCGTCCGTGTTGTGCCCGATGAGCTGCGAGCCACGCCGGACGACGCAGTTCACGGCGCCGAGCTCCGCGGCGGCTTCGGACAGCTCGTCCAGCGCGTCGATCACCTGCGACTTGTGGGGCATCGTGACCGAGACGCCCTCCAACCCGAGCGCGCGCACGCCAGCCATCGCGAGACCCGCCGCGCCTTCGGGAACCTCGAAGGCGAGATAGGCCCAATCGAGACCGCTTGCTTCGAAGGCGGCATTGAAGATCGTGGGCGACAGCGAGTGGCGGATCGGTGTGCCGATCACGCCGGCGGCGCGGGTGGCGCTGGTGATCACAGGAGCTCTCGCCCGTCAGCCACAGCCGAGCCCGCGCTCGGCGCAGCGGTTCTTGGCGTTGATGAACTCGCGGTCGCTGTCGGTGAAGAAGTGGTGCCCCTCGGCGTCTTCCAGCACGTAGTAGATCCACGGGCCCTCCGCTGGGTTCAGGGCAGCCTCGATGCTCGCTCGACCCGGCGACGCGATCGGCGTGGGGGGCAGGCCCTGCTGGCGCCGGGTGTTGTAGGGCGAGTCGCTCGAGAAGTCGATGGACCCTCGGTCGCGGCCCGCAAGCTCCGCTTCGTAGCGCGACGTGGCATCGATGCCTAGCGGGATGCCGTTGCGAAGGCGGTTGTAGATGACCCGCGCCACCTTCGGCCGTTCCTCAGGCACCTTCGTCTCCTCCTCGATCAGCGAGGCCACGATGAGGATCTCGTAGGGCGTCAGGTTGAAGCGCTGCTGGGCTGAGGCGACGTCGAGCTCGAGCATGGTCTGGTCGAGCTCCGCCACAATGGTCTTCAGCACGGACAGCTCATCCGCGTCGGCGCGGACCCTGTAGGTCTCGGGGAACAGGATCCCCTCGTTCGAGGGCTGGTCAGCGGGCTGGGCCGCGGAGCGCACTTGGCCGCTGTCGAGCAGCTCCTGAAGTACGGCTCGATCGAAGCCGAGGCCCTTCTCCGGGTCGGCCAAGCGATCGAGAACCTCAACGGTGGTGAGGCCCTCGGGGATCGTGAAGGACAGCTCGTCGGGCGGCCGCGGACCCGCCTCCAACACGTCGATCACGTCTCCGATGGAGCTGTTGAGCCGCAGCTCGTAGAGCCCGGCTTGGAAGGGACCCCCTCCGTTGATGCGGAGGTACCAGCTCCAGACGAGGTCGCTGGCGATCACGCCTTCTTCGGCAAGCAGCTCACCGATCTCGTCAGAGGTCGAGCCCTCCGGGATCTCGATCGCCAGCACCTCCCCAGGCGAGCCCGATGGGTTGATCTGCCGCTGGACCCAAAGCCCTCCGACGCCCAGCAGGAGCACGACGACGGTGAGTCCGCCCAGCAGCGTCGTCACCACGCGCCGCCTCACGGGCCCGGGTTCACGCAGCTCCTCGTACTCGTCGGCGTCGCCGAGGCCCAGCTCGTCGTCAGTGAACTCGTCGTCAGTGAACTCATCGTCAGTGAACTCGCCCTCGGAGTACTCGTCCTCGGCGTAGGCGCCATCGTCTTGATCCGGGCGCTCGTCTGCGTAGTCGTCCTCAGTCATCGGGCGCATCCTGGGGTTGGGTCAGACGCCGGTGATCCAGCCAAGCCTGCAGCATGACCGACGCGGCGACCTTGTCGACAACACGACGCCTCGCAGGCGCCTTCATGTCGAGCGCGAGCAGATCGCGGTCTGCCGTCACCGTCGTGAGCCGCTCGTCCCACATCTCGACCGGCAGTCCGGTGGCCAGAGCCAGCTCGTCCGCCTCCGAGATCGCAGCCTGCGCGGCCGGCCCAGCTGTGCCGTCGAGCCGCAGCGGAAGACCGACGACGAGGCACTCGGCACCGACCTCCCGGGCCAGATCGGCGATCCGCGAGTGGTCTCTCGCTCGGTCGCCGCACCGCTTGACCACCTCGTAGGGGGTGGCCAGCGAGCCGGCGCTGTCCGACAGAGCAACACCGATTCGCTGCGTGCCGAGATCGATGCCGAGCGCTCTCACGAGCCAGCGATGCCTGCCGCCTGCCGCACCGAGTCGAGGGCAGCATCGAGACCTCCTGCGTCCTTGCCACCCGCCACTGCCAACAGTGGATCCTTGCCCCCGCCACCCTTTATCAGCGCCTTGGCACCTTCGAGCAGGGCCGAAGCGTCGAGGCCGCTCTCCGGAGCCACGGCCGCCACCAGCGCCGCCCCCCCGGTTGCGGGCGCCGTGCCGAGCACGGCCGCACGAATCGCCGGTTGGTCGCGAAGTGCCAGCGCGAGATCACGCAGGGTGTCACGCTCCAGCCCGTCGACGCGTGCCACCACGACCCCATCGACCGCGAGCCGGGCCAAGTCACCCGCCTGGTCCCCGGCCAGCTGACGCTTCAGGGACTGCACCTCGTCGCGGAGCGCACGGATCTCTTCGAGGCGCTTGCGAGCACCGTCGACGACCTCACCTACCGGAACGTTGAGCAGCTCGGCCACCGATGCCAGCACGGTCTCCTCTTGGCGGAGCCGATCGATCGGGCCCGTTCCGGTCACCGCTTCGATTCGCCGGAGGTTGGAGCCGATCGAGCTCTCGGAGATGATCTTCACCGGGCCGATGTCGCCCAGCGCGCGCACGTGGGTGCCGCCGCACAGCTCGGTCGAGTGGCGCCCCGCCTCGAGCACGCGGACGATGTCGCCGTACTTGTCCCCGAAGAAGGCGATGGCACCGAGAGCTACTGCCTCTTCCTTGGTCGTCTCGAAGTGGCGCACGCTGGCGTTGTCCAGGATCTCGGCGTTCGCGAGGTCTTCGATCGCACGGATCTGCGCGGCGGTCAGCGCGTCGGAGGGACCGAAGTCGAAGCGCAGGCGGTCGGGCTCGACCAGCGAGCCCTGCTGCTGCACGGTGCCACCCAAGACCTCCCTCAGCGCCCAGTGCAGGATGTGCGTGCCTGTGTGGTTACGGCGGATCGCGTTGCGTCGCTCGACATCGATGGCGGCCGTCGCGTCCTGACCCGGCTCGATCGCCCCTTGCGTCACCCGCACGTGGTGGCGGTGCAATCCCGGAAGTCCGTAGGTGGTGTCGAGGACATCGCCGGCTCCCGTGTCTGTCTCGATGCGACCTGTGTCACCGACCTGCCCGCCCGAGGTCGCGTAGAACGGCGTGCGGTCCAGGAACACCGACACGGTGCCGTCATCGCTCGGAACCACAGCCAGCACCTTGGCCGACACCTCGTGCTGTTCGCGGCCGATGAAGTCGGTGGGGCCGAACTGGTCGAGGATCTCCTGGAACGACCCCAGATCGGCATAGAGGTCTTTGCCAGCCTTCGCCCCTGCCTTCGACAGCTGCTGAGCCTTGGCAAGGGCGGCCCGATAACCGCCTTCGTCCACCTCGATCCCGAGCTCAGCGGTGATCTCCTGCGTGACCTCCAGCGGGAAGCCGTAGGTCTCGTAGAGGTCGAAGGCGACGTCGCCGCCGAGGGATCCGCCAGGGGGGACCTCCGCCAGCTTGGAATCCAGCAGGCTCGATCCACGCTTCAAGGTCTGGCGGAAGCGCTCCTCTTCGCGCGCGACGATCCCGACGATGCGGTCGTGGTCGGCTCGGAGCTCCGGATAGCCGTCGTCCATCGCGTCGACGACCGCCCCGATCAACGGTGCGCTCAGGTCGCGCTCGACGCCCAGGAGATAGGCGTAGCGAACGGCGCGCCGGATGATGCGCCGCAGCACATAGCCACGATCCTCGTTGGACGGGATGATCCCGTCGGCCACGAGGAAGGTCATCGCACGCGAGTGGTCGGCGAGCACCTTCAGTGCCACGTCGGTGCGCTCGTCGGATCCCAGCGCCTTGCCGGTGATCGACTGCGCCACCTCCACGAGGCGGTTCAGGGGATCGACTTCGTAGACCGTGTGGGTGTCGTTGAGCGCGGTGAGCATGCGCTCCAGCCCGGCCCCGGTGTCGATGCCGCGCCTCGGCAGTGGCGACAGCTCCCCGTCGTTCCCCCGCAGGTACTGCGGGAAGACCAGGTTCCAGATCTCGACGTAGCGGTTCTCCGCGGCGACGTTCTCGGGACCGCCGTCGGGCCCGAACTCTGGGCCGTAGTCCCAGAAGATCTCGGAGCTCGGGCCACAGGGCCCGGTGTCTCCCATCTCCCAGAAGTTGTCCTTGTCGAGCCGCTGGATGCGGGCCCGCGGGAAGCCGACGGCCTCGGCCCAGATGTCCTCTGCTTCGTCGTCGCTGACGTGCACGGTCACCCACATGCGGTCGCCGTCCAGACCCAGGACCTCGGTCAGCAGCTCCCATGCCCAGGGGATGGCTTCGGCCTTGAAGTAGTCGCCGAAGCTGAAGTTGCCGAGCATCTCGAAGAAGCTCAGGTGCCGGGGGGTGCGCCCGATGGCGTCGAGGTCGTTGTGCTTCCCGCCGGCCCGGACGCACTTCTGGATGGTGGCCGCACGAGGCGGATCGAACGTCGCCGGCTCCTCACCTAGGAAGACAGGGACGAACTGCATCATCCCCGAGTTCGTGAACATCGGCGCTGTCGGGTGCGTCGGGATCAGGCTCGACGACGGCAGCAGCGTGTGCTGCCTGGCGGCGAAGAACTCGTTCCAGGCTCGGCGCAGACCGTTGGCGTCCATGGGTGGATCGAGCCTAGTGGCGCGCTGCATCCCGCCTCACAGGCGAAAGGCCCGTCAGCGCCGGGCCGCTACCTCGGCGCGAATCTCTTCCTCGCGCTCACGCATCGCCTCCCGGCCCTCGGCCACCGCTGCCCGGAGGTCGGTGCCGAGGCCCCTGATGGCGCCTGCCAGATCGGCGGACACGCGCTCCGGTGAGTAGCGGGCCGCTGTCTCGCGTACGAAGCGCATGAGCCAGAAGGACATGCCGAACCCGAAGCCGGCACCCACGATGAGCCAGAAGAGCCGTCTGAACATGACCGACGCCTAGCGCTCGTTCCGGATGCGGCGAAAGCGCCGTGCTGCCCGGCCGGTGCCCGACGCCAGCGCGATCGCCTTGATGACCGGGTTGGAGAAGGCGAGGTAGGCGAGCCGTGAGGCCGAGTCGACCGTGCCACCGATCGACTCGGCGGTGCCGATGACGCCACCGAGACGATCGATCTCGACGTTGGCGCTTCGGACCGCCTCACCGAGGTCGGTCATGACGGGGACCGTCTCGGTGCGCAGGAGCTCGACGGCGTCACGCACCGAGTTGAGCGTCTTCACGATCGACGTCAGAGCGACCGCGAGGAGCACCACGGCGACCACGCTCGCGATCGCGACGATCAGGGCTGCCAGCTCGGTCGCGCTCACTGGTGCTCGGTCCTGTTGGTCCTGCGTTCCATGCGCGTGCGGATCTCCTGCTCGAAGCCGTGGTGGGACGGGTCGTAGTACCGGCGGCCGCTGATCTCGTCAGGGAGGTACTGCTGCGGCACCCAGCCCTCGGGGTGGTCGTGAGGATAGTCGTAGCCCGCGCCGTGCCCGAGCTTCTGCGCACCTGAGTAGTGGGCATCGCGCAGGTGCACGGGCACCTCGACGGAAGGACCGTGCCGTACGTCGTCGCGCGCGCTCCAGACCGCCAGGGCAGAGCGGTTCGACTTCGGTGCGGTCGCGAGGTGCACCACCGCTTGGGCAAGGTTGAGCTGAGCCTCGGGCAACCCCACGTGCTCGACGGCGTGCGCGGCTGCGACTGCGACCACGAGGGCCATCGGATCCGCCTCGCCGACATCCTCGCTGGCGGCGATCACGATCCGACGCGCGATGAAGCGGGCGTCCTCCCCCGCTTCGAGCATGCGGGCGAGCCAGTACACGGCCGCATCGGGGTCGGAGCCGCGCATGCTCTTGATGAACGCCGAGATCACGTCGTAGTGCTCGTCACGGCCGTATCGAAGCGCCTTCGTTCCGAGCGCTGCCTCAGCGTCGGCGAGCGAGACGACGGGGCGCGCGAGCTTCGTCTCCTCCGCCGATTGAGGCTCGTCGGTCGAGGCAGACCAGCGGGCTCGCGCGATCGCGACCGCGACCTCGAGGCTCGTCAGCACGTGACGGCCATCGCCGTTGGCATGGCCGGCGAGGTGCGCCAGCGCATCGTCGTCCGCCTCCGCTCCCTCCGCCTGAAGCCCCTTCCGCAGCAGCGCACGCGCTGCTTCCACATCGAGCGGGTTGAGCCGGAAGAGAGTGGAGCGCGAGAGCAGCGGCGGGTTCACCTCGAAGAAGGGGTTCTCCGTCGTGGCACCGATGAGCGTGATCAGGCCGCTCTCGACGCCCGGCAGCAGCGCGTCCTGCTGCGACTTGGAGAAGCGGTGCACCTCGTCGAGGAACAGGATGGTTCCCTGCCCGCGCTCACCGAGCCGGTGCTTGGCACGCTCGAGCACGTCGCGCACGTCCTTCACACCGGCGCTCACCGCCGACAGCTGCTCGAACACCTTGCTCGTGTGGGCGGCGATCGCCTGCGCGAGCGTGGTCTTCCCGGTGCCTGGCGGGCCCCAGAAGATCACCGAGGAGAGGCGGTCCGCCTCCACCAGCGTCCGCAGCGGCATGCCGGCTGCCAGCAGGTGCTCCTGGCCCACGATGTCGTCGAGCGTGCGGGGTCTCAAACGGGCAGCGAGCGGCGCGTGCGTCGCCAGTGCGTCCTCCGCAGCAGCCGAGAACAGGTCGTCAGCCATCCCGGCCGACGCTACCCCGCCGCCCTGGACTGGACCCCGTGATGCCCTTACAGTCCCTTTCAGCCCTTCCCCCACACCAGCCTCACGAGTTCTGTGGACTCCCGGAGGGGTTCCCATGTCCACAGACATCTCAGGAGTGATCGATCAAGTCGCGCAGAAGCAGCATGGCGTCGTGACCACCCAACAGGCTCTCAAGGCACTGGGTCCGGGTCGCAAGAGCCGCTGGGTCTCGGACGGACGCTTGATCTCCGTGCAACCCGGGGTCTTTCGAGTCGCCGGCGCACCGCAGACATGGCACCAGTCGATCCTGGCTGCGTCCCTGGCTGCCGACGGCGTCGTCTCACACCGGTCGGCAGCCGAGCTGTGGGGCCTCGTCCAGCCCACCGGCTACATCGATGTGGCTGTGCTGCCATCCCGACAACCCAAGCTCCGGCCTCCGGCGATCCTTCACCGCATCGCGGACCTTCATCCGGAGCTCGCGATCGAACGCCAGGGGATGCGTGTGACCGACCCGGTGCGAACCGTCATCGATCTTGGTCTGGTTCTGCCCAGGTGGTCGGTACGGGACGCCCTCAGCCGCGGTCTCACCACCCGACTGCTGCGCATCGATGACGTGGCTCGGCTTCGAGATGCACTCGGCCGGCGTGGGAGAGACGGCACGGGGGTCATGCGCCGGGTGCTCGAAGAGCGCCTTTTGACCGCCGGGACCGAGGAGAGCCTGCTCGAAGCGCGCTTCGTCGACCTTGTCCGGCGTCACGAGCTGCCGCTCCCGGCCTTCCAGTACGAGGTCTGGCACGCCGGCAGGTTCATGGCGCGCGTCGACGCTGCCTATCCCGACCTTCTGCTCGCCATAGAGGTCGATGGGTTCTCTGCTCATTCGTCGCCCGACGCGTTCCAGCGCGACCGGACCCGCCAGAACCGCTTGGTCGCACTGGGCTGGACGGTCCTGAGGTTCACCTGGACCGATGTCGTGCAGGATCCATCATCGGTGGCTACCACGATTCGCCAAGCACGAGCCCGGCTGGCGGCGGCCTGACTCGATCTGTGGAGCAAAACGCCCGCTATGCGGGCGTCAGGCTCCACAGAAGCTGTCAGGGCTTGGGTGGGAGGACCTGGAGGCCGAGGTCGGCGAGCTGGCGGGCGTCGACAGGTGTGGGTGCGCCGGTCATCGGGTCGACGCCCGACTGCGGCTTCGGGAAGGCGATGACCTCGCGGATGTTCTCCTCGCCGGCGAGGATCGCAGCGAGGCGGTCGACGCCGAAGGCGAAGCCGCCGTGCGGCGGCGCTCCATAGCGGAAGGGCGTGAGGAAGAAGCCGAAGCGGCGCTGCGCCTCCTCCTCGTCGATGCCCAGCAGATCGAAGATGCGCTGCTGCAGGTCGGGCTCGTGGATCCGGATCGAGCCGGACCCCAGCTCCCACCCGTTGAGCACCAGGTCGTAGGCCTTGGAGCGGACCGACATCGGGTCTGTCTCCAGGTGCTCGATGTCCTCGGGATGCGGTCTCGTGAACGGGTGATGAGCCGGCTTCGGGCGCCCGTCATCGGAGAGCCCGACGAACATCGGGAAGTCGATTACCCATACGTAGCGATACGGGCCCTCGTGCACCGGTGGGCGGCCGAGGTCGTTGCGGAGCGTGCCGAGAACCTCGCACGCCGTGTGCCACTCGTCGGCCACGAGCAGGAGCAGGTCGCCTGGCCGCGCCTCGAGGGTGGCGACCAGAGCGGACTGCTCGCCCTCGCTGAGGAACTTGGCGACGGGGCTGTCCAACGCGCCCTCCTCGCCGACCTTGATCCAGACCAGGCCCTTGGCGCCCAGCGACTTGGCGCGATCAGTGAGGCCGTCCAGCTTGTTGCGACCGTAGCCAGCGGCGGCCCCGGCGACCCTCAGGCCCTTGATCGCGCCCGCCGTGGCGAAGGCCTTGAACTCCGTCGCCGCGAACACAGCCGTCAGGTCGACGAGCTCCATCCCGAACCGCAGATCGGGCTTGTCGGTGCCGAAGCGATCGAGCGCCTCGTGCCAAGTGATCTGCGGGATCGCCTCAGGCCGCTCGCCGGTGACTGCTTCCGCGGCGTCGAGCACGCCCTCGGAGATGAAGGCGATCACCTCGTCCTGGGTGACGAAGCTGGCCTCGGCGTCGAGCTGCATGAACTCGTACTGGCGGTCGGCGCGGAGGTCTTCGTCGCGCAGGCACCTGGCGATCTGGTAGTAGCGATCGGTGCCACCGACCATGAGCAGCTGCTTGAAGAGCTGAGGCGACTGAGGGAGCGCGTAGAAGGCGCCAGGCACCTGCCTCGAAGGGACAAGGAACTCACGGGCGCCCTCAGGGGTGGACGGCATGAGCATGGGCGTCTCGACCTCGACGAAGTCCTGGCGCTCCATCGCGGCTCGGATCGCCGCGTTCACCTTGGAGCGAACCCGCATGTTGCGCTGCATCCGCTCGCGACGAAGGTCGATGTAGCGGTAGCGAAGGCGTATCAGCTCGTCGACCGCCCCGGCGCGCTCATCGACGGGGAACGGCGGTGGCTCAGCCGCCGACAGGATCTCCACGTGGCAGTCGCCCACCTCGACCTGTCCCGTCGCGAGACCATCGTTTGCGGTGCCCTCGGGCCGCACTCGCACAGTGCCGGTGATGCGCACGACATACTCGCTGCGCAGATCGGCGGCGCCGTCCACCACGCACTGGATCACGCCCGTGTGGTCGCGCAGGTCGATGAAGGCCAGATGCTCGCCGTGCTCACGACGGCGCCCCACCCAACCGCACAGCGCGACCTGCGAACCCACGTGCTCGGACCTCAGCTCGCCGCACATGTGCGTGCGCATCGCCTCACTCACCGCGGGCTCCCTGCTCGTCAGCTGCCGTCTCTCGCAGCGCTTGGATGTCTGCTCCCCCACCGGACGAGGATCCAGGCGCGCCGTCCAACGATGCCCCGCTCGCGGGCAATGCGCGGGCCGAGTGGATGGCGGCGTGCACGTACTCCGACAGGTGCGTCCAGCCCACGGTCGTCTGCTCGCCTGTCGTCATGTCGCGCACCGTCGCGACCTCTGCGGCGAGCTCGTCCTCCCCGATGATGATCGCCAGGCTGGCTCCGCTGCGGGCGGCCGACTTCATCTGCGACTTCATCGACCGCGCGTCGAAGGCCCGGTCCGCGTGCAGGCCATCCATGCGCAGCCGCTGCGTAAGCCTGCTTGCCGCTGCTCCGCCGGTGACATCGACGACGAAGCAGTCGAGCCAGCCACCGGTGGGCGTCTCGAAGACGCCTTCTGCGTCGCATGTGAGCAGCGCTCGCTCGATGCCGCACCCGAAGCCGATGCCCGGCGTGGCCGGACCACCGAGCTGCTCGATGAGGCCGTCGTACCGCCCACCGCCGAGGATCGTCGACTGGGCGTTCCCGAGAGCGTCGCTCTGGAACTCGAAGAGCGTGTGCGTGTAGTAGTCGAGGCCGCGGACCAACGTGGGATCGACCTCGAACGCGATGCCGAGCGACCGCAACCCGGCCTGCACTCGCTCTCCGTGCGCAGTCGACGCCGAATCGAGAGAGGCCGCCATCGACGGTGCATCCGCCAGCACAGCGCGCGTCGCGTCACGCTTCGAGTCGAGCACGCGCAGCGGGTGTGACTCGATCTTGGCGGCATCGTCTGGAGCCAGCTCCTCCGCGCGCTCGCGGAGCCATTCCTGGAGGACCGCGCCGTAGGCGGTTCGATCGGCGGGTGTGCCCATGAAGTTGACGAGCAGCCGCCACTGGCTCAGACCGAGGGCCTCGAGGAAGGCGCGCCCTAGTGCGATCACCTCGACATCGACGTCGGGGTCGGCTGATCCGATGCACTCGACCCCGACCTGGTGGTGCTGGCGCAGCCGTCCGGCTTGCGGGCGCTCGTAGCGGAAGGCTGGCGTGGCGTACCAGACCTTCCAAGGCACGTCGGGCCGATGCTCCACGAAGGCCCGGGCGACCGACGCCGTGCCCTCAGGGCGCAGCGCCATGTGCCTGTCACCCTTGTCGCGAAAGTCGTACATCTCCTTGGCGACGACCTCCGTGCCCTCCCCGATCCGCTGAAACACACCGATGTCTTCGAACATTGGTGACTGGATCAGCCCGTAGCCGAACTGGTGGGCGAGCCCGGCGAACGTGGCGAGCAGGGCCTCCCATCGAGCCGACTCAGGGGGCATGACGTCCTGCGTGCCCTTGGGGGCACGGAAGTCGAAGCGGTCGGCCATGGCGGCCGAGGGTACCGGAGCCCTGCTCGGGGCCCGAAGTCCGTAAGAGCTGTCGCCGGCCGCGGCTCGTCAGCGAACAGCCAGCAGATCGACCACGAAGACCAGAGTCTCGTCGGGGCCGATCACGCCACCCGCGCCTTGGCGGCCGTAGGCCTTGCCAGGCGGTATGACGATGCGGCGCCGGCCGCCGACCCTCATCCCTTCCACGCCCTCGTCCCACCCTTGGATGACCTGCCCGGCACCCAGACCGAAGCTGAACGTGTCGCCACGATCCCAGCTGGCGTCGAACTGCTTGCGCGTTCGCCACGACACGCCCACGTAGTGCACCTCTACTTGAGACCCGGCAGTGGCCTCAACGCCGTCGCCCTCCTCGAGCTCCTCGATCTGCAGCTCGGTGGGCGGCGCCTCACCGGCGGGTACGTAGACGTGCGGCTTGTCGTCGGGCATGCCCCGAACCTACCTGACTGATGTACGTAGGCTGCCGAGCCATGCCGTCGACACCCCCGGCCGCTCCCCGCAGGCCTCACCCGATCAGCGCCCACGGCGACACCCGAGTCGACGACTGGTACTGGCTCCGCAGCGACGACCGAAGCGACCCGGAGGTGCTGTCGCTGCTCGAGGCCGAGAACGACTTCGTGTCGGCGTCGCTGGCGGGGACCGAGGCACTGCAAGCGGCGCTCTTCGCCGAGATGAAGGCCCGCATCAAGGAGACGGACCTCTCGGTGCCATACCGCAAGGCCGGCCGCTGGTTCTACAGCCGCACCGAGGAGGGAAAGCAGTACCCGATCCTGTGCCGCACATCGGTCGAGCCGCCCGCCGACCTGCCGGAGGACAAACCGGTTCCGGGCGAGGAGGTCCTCCTCGACATGAACGTGCTGGCGGGCAACAGCGACTACTTCGCCATGGGAGCCTTCGACCTGGCTCCCGGCCAGGACCTGCTGCTCTACTCGACCGACCACGATGGGTCCGAGCGCTACACCATGCGCCTTCGCGACCTGCGCACCGGAACCGACCTCCCCGAGGTGATCCCGGACACCACATACGGCTCGGCTTGGGCTGGCGACGACACCGTCTTCTACGTGCGCCAGGACCAGACCATGAGGCCGCACCAGGTCTGGCGGCACCGAGTGGGCACTGATCCTGCCGAGGACGTGCTGGTGTACGAGGACGACGACGAGCGCTTCTACGTCAGCCTCGGGCTCAGCCTCACCGAGGCGTGGGTCCACATCTCGTCGAGCTCCAAGGTCACGTCGGAAGAGCACCTCATCCCCGCTGCCAACCCCACCGCTGAGCCCCGCTGCGTGCAGCCCCGCGAGCAGGGCGTGGAGTACGACATCACGCACGCGCCCAGTCCGGTCGACGGCGACCGGTTCCTCATCGTCACCAACGCTGACGGGGCCATGAACTTCAAGCTCATGTCGGCGCCGGTCGACGATCCACGCAAGGACCGCTGGCGTGAGATCGTCCCGCATCGCCCAGAGGTGAAGCTGGAAGGCGTGACCGCCTTCGCAGAGCATGTCGTCCGCTACGAACGGCGTGAAGGGGTGCGCCGGATCATCGCTACTCCGCATTCAAACGGCGTCGAGCGCGAGCTCGAGATGCCCGAAGAGGTCTACGACACGGGGCCTGCCACCAATGCGGAGTTCGAGACTCGCACGTTGAGGTTCTCGTACACCTCGCTCGTCACGCCTGGGACGGTGTTCGACGAAGACCTGGACACCGGCGAGAGGCGACTGCTCAAGCAGACGGAGGTGCTGGGAGGGCACGACCCGGCTGACTACGTCACCGGGCGGCTATGGGCCACAGCGGAAGACGGAACGAAGGTGCCGATCTCGTACGTTCACAGAGTCGACATCGAGCACGACGGCACTGCCCCTTGCCTGCTCTACGGCTATGGCTCTTACGAGGCGTGCGTCGACCCCACGTTCTCCACGCTGCGCTTGTCGCTGCTCGACCGCGGGTTCGTCTTCGCCATCGCCCACATCCGTGGAGGTGGCGAGATGGGGCGCCCCTGGTACGAGGACGGCAAGGAGCTCCACAAGCTCAACACCTTCACCGATTACGTCGCATGCGCGGAGCACCTCGTTGCCAACGGAGTCACCAGCCCGGATCGGCTCGTGGCTCGCGGCGGCTCAGCTGGCGGTCTGCTGATGGGAGCCGTGGCGAACCTTCGACCCGACCTGTTCGCGGCCATCGTGGCGGAGGTGCCGTTCGTCGACTGCCTGACGACGATCCTCGACGAGACCCTCCCGCTGACGGTCACCGAGTGGGAGGAGTGGGGGAACCCGGTCGATGATCCCACGGTCTACGCCTACATGAAGTCCTACAGCCCTTACGACAACGTGACGGCACAGGACTACCCGGCGATCCTCGCGACGGCCGGGCTGAACGACCCTCGGGTGTCGTACTGGGAGCCAGCCAAGTGGGTGCAGAAGCTGCGGGCACTCTCGACCGGCGGCAAGCCGATCTACCTCAAGACCGAGATGGGCGCGGGCCACCAGGGCCCCTCGGGGCGCTACGACGCCTGGAAGGACGAGGCCTTCGTGTTCGCCTTCATCCTCGACGCGCTGGGTCTTGCCTGAGCGCGAACGCTCGAGGCTCAGAAGCGCCACGGCCGGTCGCAACCGGGTGCGCGACTCAGAAGTTCTCGTCGTTGTATGAAGCGATCGCGTCAGTGATCTTCTGATTGGCCTGTGCGATCGCCGCCTCGGGGCTCGCGCCTCCGAACAAGAGAGCATCGAGGGCGCTTCGCACTGCGTCACGAGTCTCGGTGTAGGGCCCGATCAGCGGGCCGGGCCAGGCGGGGTCGACCTGCTCGAGACCGAGGTACGCAGTCTTCAGCCACTTGCCCGGCCGCGTCTCGGCCCAGAATCGCTGCACGTCAGCTGACTCGAGAGTGGCCTCTCGAACAGGGAGGTACGACCCCTCCAGATGCCAGAGGGCCTGGTTCTCCGGCCGGTTCACGAACTTGACGAAGTCCCAGGCGCCCGCCTGCACCTCGGGCGGTCCGACGTTGGTGATGTACCAGACACCACCGCCAAGCTGTCCTTCACTCGGTCCATCAAGTCCGGGGAAGGGCCCCGCGTCGACGTTGACGTCGATCGGTGGCAGCTCGCCCTCGAGCCCGAGCTCGGCCGGATCGAGGTTGCCTTCGAGCACGGCGTTGATGGTCGTCACTGCGGTGGACGTCTCGATCGTCATGGACGCCTGCTCGAGGCCGACGGCGAAGTAGTGGTCGAACTGGCCCTCGGTGCCGGGAACGGCGTTGAGCAGTCCCTCGTCCTGCATCGACTCGAGCTGTGCGAACAGCCGGGCTGTGGCCTCGTTGTCGAAGGCGCCGGCGGTCGTCTCCCCGTCGCCGCGACCGTTGTCGTTGTCAACGAGTCCTTCGCCAGCGCCCGTGAGCCAGAACTCGGTGAACCACGGCTGCATGTTCAGCACCAGGGGTTTGTCGACGACTCCGGCCGCCTTGATCTGACGGGCGTACTCCGCGACCTGCTCCAAGGTCTGCGGCGGCGATTCGGGATCGAGGCCGGCAGCCTCGAAGTGATCGCGGTTGTAATAGAGGAGCACGGTCGACACGTTGAAGGAAGCGGGCTGCAGCACGCCGTCCACGCTGTAGAAGTCCTTCACCCCCTGGCTGAAGTCGTCGTACTCCTCATAGCCATCTGCCTCGGCGCACACCCCGCCCGGGATGATCGTTCCGGAGTCGGCGAGGAACTGCGTCGTGGTGTCCTCCATGATCCCGATCGCAGGGAGGTCGCCGCTCGGGATCCCCTGCCGGTACTTGCGCAGGAGCTCCTCATAGGCAGCGCCCTGGTTCTCTACGCGCACCTTCACTCGGTCCTGGGAGGAGTTGTACTCGTCCGCTAGCGCGTTGAGCGTGCGATTGGTGAGACCGACATATGTGTGCCACACCGTGACCTCCACGGGGCCGGTCGCATCGTCGAGAGCATCTACGGGGCACTCGGCCTCGTTCGTGCCGCCGTCACCGTCGCCTGAACCCCCTCCGCAAGCGACCGCCACCAGTGCAACGGTGCAGAAGGCCGCCATGGAGCGGATGAAGCGCGATAGCTGCGTCGTGGTCATGGATCTCCCACCCGTGTCGTTGTGGTCCTGGATGTCATCCCTTGACCGCTCCCGCAGTCAGGCCGCGAATCAGATGACGCTGGAAGAGGATGAGGATTGCAAGGATCGGCAGCGCGGCGATGATCGCCGCAGCGAAGCCGAGGTTGAGCTCGTTGATGTTCTCGCCCGCGAACTTCGGCAGCGCGATCTGGATCGTCTCCCAAGCCTCTTGCGTGATGATCGCCCTCGGCCAGAGGTACTGGTTCCAGGCCGCCAAGAAGGAGATCACGGTGAGCGCGGCGATGATCGGCCGCGTGACCGGTAGCGCGATGTTCCAGAGGAACCCAACATGGCCGTAGCCGTCGAGCTCTGCTGCGTCCCGCAGATCGTCGGGCAGGCCGAGGAAGCCCTGTCGGACGAGGAAGGTGCCGAACGCGGTCGCCAGGAAGGGTGCCGTCAGCCCCTGTAGCGAGTTGAACCACCCGAGTCCTCGCACGGTCTCCGCGTTGGCTATGAGAGTCACTTCTATGGGCAGCATCAAGGTCGCCATGAAGACCGCGAACGCGGTGCGACGGAACGGAAAGCGGAGGAACGCGAACGCGTAGGCCGCCAGGACGGAGGTGATGACCTGGGCCGTGGTGACGATGACGGTCACCATCGCCGAGATCGTCAGCTTGCGTCCGAGGTCCCCCTGCGTGAACGCCCGGCTGAAGACGTCCCACTCGGGGTCGACGGGTCGAGGCGGCTGCCCGGCGGTCAGATAGGCGATGGGCTGTGAAAGGGCGCGCATCAGGATCATCCACACCGGGAACAGCACGACCACCGAGAGCAGGCTCAAGAGCATGTACCAGCCGAGGTTCTTGAGCCTGCGTGCCCGGCCCCCTGGGCGGCGGACCTCAGGCGGCAGCGACACGACGCCGAGCTCGGGAGCCGCGTCCAGGGCGGCCCTGTCCTTCATGCCCGGTCGCTCCCGTAGTGGACCCGCCGCTCGAGGAGCATGAACTGTCCGAGCGCGGCGACGAACGTGATGGCGAACAGGCCCACGGCCATCACCGAGCCTTCGCCGACTGCGCCGCCCTGCTGTCGCTTGAAGATCTTGAACACCAACGTCTCCGTCGAGCCAGCGGGCCCTCCTTCCGTGAGGATGTCGATCTGGGCGAAGGCCTGGAACCCGAACACCGTCAGGACCACCACCAAGAACAGGAGGGCAGGTGAGAGCATCGGCAGGGTCACCGTGAAGAAGCGCCGGACCGAGCTCATCCCGTCGATGGTCGCGGCCTCGCTCAGCTCCTCGGGGATCGCCTGGAGGCCGGCGAGCACGATGATGAACGTGAGCCCGAGGTTCTGCCATATCGAGCTCAGGGACACACCGAACAACGCCATGCCCGTGTCGCGCAGCCAGTCCACCTTGAAGTAGCCGACAGTGGGGTTGATCAAGACGAGCCACACGATCGAGGCGACAGCAACGGAGGTCGCGACCGTCGAGGCGAAGATCGTGTGGAACACCTTGATCCCGCGAAGCCTCCGGTTGGCGGCGACGGCGAGCAGCACTCCGAGGACCAGCCCTGCGGGCACGGTCAGCGCGACGTACTTCAACGTCGTGATGAGCCCGTCGGTGAAGTCGCCGCCGGTCAGCACGTCGGCGTACTGCTCGACGCCCACATAGCGCTGCCGGGTTCGCGTCTGGTTCTGCTCGAACAGCCCTAGGTAGACGATCCTGGCGATCGGGTAGAAGAAGAAGGCTGTGAAGACCGCCATCGACGGCGCAAGGAACAAGGCAGCCAGCCCAGCCTCGCGGACACGTCGCTCCCGCCAGAGCGGGCGCTTCCGAATCGCGTCGTCGAGCGACGCACCGCCCGCTTCGTCAAAGGGCGTCAGGCGGTCCGGCATCAGTTGAGCCGCTCGGTCGTGTCGGCATCGAACAAGTGGACGACCTCAGGAGAAGCCGTGAGGGTCACCCGGTCACCGGGGCGCACACGTTCGCCCACCTGGTCGGTCTCACGAACCACCAGCACGGCTTCCTCCACGTCGCAGTACACGTGGCGCTCATGGCCCAACCACTCGATGGCCCGAACGCTTGCCGACAGTGGACCGGGCCCGATCCGAAGGTGCTCCGGACGGATCCCCGCCACCACAGCGAGTCCGTCGCGGAGCAGATCGCCGGGTGTGATCGCCAGGCGTCCGCTCCCGATCTCGACATGCGCCTCACTCCCGTGGATGCGCAGCGTGCCGGGGACAGTGTTCATCGGAGGACTGCCGATGAAGCGAGCCACGAACAGGTTCGCCGGTCTGGCATATACCGCCTGGGGCGGGCCGACCTGTTGCAGCCGGCCATGATCGAGGATGGCGATCCGGTCAGCCATCGTCATCGCCTCGACCTGGTCATGGGTCACGTAGACGATGGTCGTCTGCAGCTGACGGTGCAGCTCGACCAGCTCGACGCGCGTCTGTGCGCGGAGCTTGGCGTCGAGGTTCGACAGAGGCTCGTCCATCAGGAACACCTGCGGCCTCCGGACGATGGCGCGAGCGAGGGCTACTCGCTGACGCTGACCGCCTGACAGCGCGCCAGGCTTCCGCGCCAGCAGGCCGTCGAGGCCGAGCGATCGTGCCGTCTGCTCGACGCGGGCCGCCCGCTCGCTCTTGTGAAGTCGGCGCGCCTCTGCGCCATCCACCGCGTAGGAGCGGGTCTTCAGTGGGACTTCGATGTTCTGGCGCACCGTCATGTGCGGGTAGAGCGCGTAGCTCTGGAACACCATCGCTATGTCGCGATCCTTCGCCTCGACGTCGTTGACGACGGCACCACCGATCCGAAGCGACCCCTCCGTCACGCTCTCGAGCCCCGCGATCATCCGCAGCGCCGTGGACTTGCCACAGCCGGATGGGCCGAGCAGGACCATGAACTCCTTGTCGACGACCTCGAGCGACAGAGAGTCGACGGCCGTGACGTCGCCGAACCGCTTCGTCACCCTGTCGAACACGACCCCGCTCATGCGCTCCCCTGAGTCGGATGCTAACGCTCTGGCTCCAGCCGGCTCCTCGACCGACTCCCCGACATGCTCTGCGTCACGCCCATCGGCACGGAACAGGTCGATCACTCCGGCCTCAGTGACGTCAACGTGTAGCGCGTGACCTCTGAGTAGGTGATGGTCAGACTCCCCAGCTTCGTGTCGACTGACACCTCGTGCTCGTTGCGGATCGGCAGCATGGTCGCCGGATCGACCCACCAGTCGGTCCGCTCCGTTCCGAGCTGGGCTCCGGTCAGCTCTCGTTCGTAGCGAAGGTGTCGCGCCTGCACAGCTGAGCCGTCTACCTCGATCTCCTCATCGCCGACGTAGGTGACCGGGCCGACCGAGGTCGTGAGTCCCGAGATGGCGGTGCCACTGCCCGTGCACATCCCCTGCCGCGATTGCCCGATCTGCATCCCCTCCCAGAGCATCACCTCCGGCTCGGCGCACTCGAACGTGCTCGTGTTGTCCACATCAAGCGTGCCGAAGGTTCTCCGGGCGAACGTGCGGCCGCCCGTCGACACGACCCCAGCGTGATCGGCGCAGTAGCGCCACTCCTGCCAATGGTGCGAGTTGTAGTCGATCCGAAACCGCCAGCACCCCGTGCCATCGGGCGTGACTGTCGCCGGCATCTCCGGGCCCTGCTGCTCGGTCAGCGGGGGAAAGCTGGTGGATTCGGTTCCTTCACCCCGATACAGGTACACGCCCGCGGCGGGAGGTCCGAACTCCCCGGCGGGCGCCGTGCTCATGGTGGAGCCTGCTACGCGCCGCTTAGCCTCTTCTACCGTCACCGGTCTTGGCTCCTCGCCAGCGACGAGCAGCCAGGTGACGAGCGCTCCGCCAACGAGGAGCAAGATCCCTGCCGCAAGCAGCAGGACGTGCACGCGCCTTCGAGGGCGGCGCGGAGCAGATACCTCGGGGAACCCCGCGTCCGCAGTGGTCTGCGACCCTGCGTGACCTGTCTCCTGGGTGCTGCGCGTGAGCATCAGGGCTCCGATGTCTCGGGCCGAGCCGGCGTGATCGGTTGCCGATCAGCGTCCACCTCCTGCCCGGGCAGACACAGTGCCGAAGGTCCCCAACCACTCGAACCTTCGTCCCTCGGACCTCAGGGCACTCCGCGATCGTGGTCAGGACGTCCTGACCAGCGCTCCTTCAGCTGTAGAGCCACCCGTCAGTGGAGGTCGGTCTCTTCGCAGTCCAGACCGTGCTCGTCGATGCCCACGAAGGGCCCACACAGGTTCGCCTCCACCCAGACGTGGAGCATCGGCGGGGTGTTGATGAGAACACCGGCCTCGCATGCTCCGTTGACAGCGAGGCCCACCAGGCTCGTGCCCTCGAAGCAGAGGTTGTCGTGGTCGTGCCAGGTGGTGATCTCGCCGGCCAGCTCGGGCGCATCGTCCATCGTCTTGCCGACGGTGAGGATGTACATGGCCGACACGACCCTCGTCGTCCCGTCTGCGTTCATCTTCATCACGATCGACTCGATGTGGGCCTCGTCGAGCTCGAACTCGTCGTACAGGTACGACCAGTTCACGTAGTGGGTGTACTGACCCGGCTCACCACCGTCGCCGATCGACTGGTACCCGGCGGCGAGGACGTCCTCCTCGGTGACGAACCCCCGCATGCCCTCGGTCGTGCGCACGATGAGGTCGATCGCGATGTTCCACTGCTCCTCGGTGATGCGGGGATCGTCGATCGAGACGATCGGCCCTTCGGGGTCGGTCGGATCGTCGTGGCCCTCGTGTGGATCCGTCGGGTCGGTCGGGTCGGTCGGATCGGTCGGGTCGGTCGGGTCGTCGTGGCCCTCATGCGGATCCGTCGGGTCGGTCGGGTCGGTCGGGTCGGTCGGGTCGTCGTGGCCCTCATGCGGATCCGTCGGGTCAGTCGGGTCGGTCGGGTCGTCGTGGCCCTCGTGTGGATCAGTTGGGTCAGTCGGATCGTGCGACGCGTCGTCGTGCGACGTGTCGTCGTGGGAGACGTGGCCCGCGAGCACCGCTGTTCCGTGGTCGTCGGCTCCATGTGAGTCGTCGTGGCCCGGCGCCGACGGGTCGTGGACGTCGCCGTCAGAGTCCGCGTGATCAGCGTCGGCATGGCCGTGGTCATCTGACGACGTCGAGCCCTCGTCGTGCGCGTGGTCGGCCGTCTCGCTCGCCCCAGCAGCGGCAAGGATGGTGCGCTCCTCTGAGTCGGCGCCATCGTGCGAGTGATCGGCTGCGAGCGAGGGCAGAGCAGAGATGAGCGCGGCAGCGGCGATCAGCGATGCCCAGTTCACCGGCAGCCGTCCGATTGCGTGCGGCCGAGCGAAGGACCACAGACCGCTGAGCACGCTCAGGGCTGCAAAGAGCGCAGCAGTCAGGTCCGCTGTGCCGATGTCCTGCGCTTCCGCGAGCGAGGCGATCGCTGAGATCCCGACCGAGTGGGTGAGCGCCCACACGCCGAGGATGCCCGTGTTGAGCACGACCCCGAAGGCGAGTACCCGGCGCCTAGGACGCGCTGCAGCGGCCAAGGCCCAGCCGATCTGGGCCGCAGCGGCCAGCACGAACAGCCTGAACAGCACGGCACCGCCGTCGTGATTGATCGCCGCGGCGAGGTGAACGAGCCCTGCAGCGGCCGACGCCACCACCGCCAGGAGGAGGGTAGGACGCAGCACTGGGACGTGGGCCACACCCTCATCCCGCGAGTCCGGCATCAGGCGTAGACCTGCCGGGGGCGAACCCATGGCGACGTCACGTGAGGGACGGGTGGTTGTTGTTGAAGATGTCGGTGGCCTCCCAGCCGGCATACACGGGTACCCAGGCATGCACCATCCACTGGGTGTCGTAGAGGATGTTCACGCCACCGATCGCGGCGCAGAACGAGTCGCTCAGACCCTCACCGATGACGAAGGGGTTGGCATCCTCGTCGATGCAGAGCTTGCCGTGGTTGTGCCAGTGGTCGTTGGTGCCAGCGAAGCCCGCCGGCGGCGCCGAGCCGCTCTCCACGAGCCACATCATCCCTGCAAGGGTCGCGGAGTCGGCGCTGCCGTTGTACTGGAGCCAGTTGGGGCGATGCGGAGTGAAGGGTCCGGTCTGGCGCGTGGGGTCGACGAAGTGGATGCCCTGGCCCGGGGTCCAGACCGTTGCCTGAACCCACCCGGCAGCCTTGACGTCAGCCACCGTGGGGAACTGCGCGACGTAGTCGATCGCAGCGTTCAGGTTGGCCACGACCTCTTGGCACTGCTCCTGCGTCAATGGGCCCTTGGGTGTGCTGTAGGTGGCGAAGAAGCCTGCGGTGTGGCCGTCGTTCACGGCGGTGTCGGTCGGGTCGCACCAGGAGGGCCGTGGAGTCCCGGGCAGATAGGACAGAGCGTCGCATGCGCCGAACGCGAGCGTCGCGACGGTGAGCGTGGCAGCAACACGCAGCGTCCGATGGAACTGGGCGCGCTTCATCGATCTGGCCCCCCGGGGTTGTCACAACCAAGCTTCATGTCCGTCTACAGGAGGCTGAGCCGTCGCTCAAGGTGCGATTAACGGCATTCAGCCCACCTCGGCGGAACCAGATGCGGAGGTCGCACGACCTCGTGCGCCAATCGGACATGTCGGGTCGCGCCTTTGGCCACCGCGTCGTTCAGCCGAGTCTGAGCGTCTCGAGCGGCTCGAGGCGTGAGGCCTTCATGGCGGGGAAGATCCCGGCGACCATCGAGACGAGCACGGCGCCGACCAGCCCACCCCATGGCAGCCACGGCTGGAGGATGAAGACCCAGTCCGCGACCTGTGTGCCGATCCACATGGCGGCCAGGCCGACCACCACACCCAACAGCCCGCCCATGACGCCGACGCCGAGCGCCTCGAGCAGGAACTGGAGAGCGATGGTGGAGCGGGCGTGTCCCAGCGCGCGGCGGATCCCTATCTCGGACGAACGCTGGATCACCGAGATCGACATGACGTTGGCGATGCCAACTGCTCCGACTACGAGAGCGAGCAGGCCCATGCCAGCGACCACGAACTGGAGGGTCGTGTCGGTCTCGGACTGGGCCTCGAGCAGGTCGGTCGGGACCTTGGCCGCTACTTCCGTCGAGCCACCCAGCGTGATCGCGATGGGCAGCACCGCCGAGGTCTCTCGCTCCGTGCGCGGCTCGGCGCGGACGTAGAGCTTGTTCGGCTCCTGATCCTCGTCATCGAAGTCCTCCTCGGCCGACGCGAACGTGATGAAGACTGCGTTGTCGAGCGCCGGATCGAGCTCGACGCGCTCGAGGATCCCCACCACCGCGTAGCCGTGGCCCCCGACTCGGATCGAGCGCGACTCGCCCACGAGCACATCGAACTCGGCGGCAAGCCCTTGGCCGATCACGGCGCCTCGGGTCACCTCGGACTGATCGAGCTCGTTGAGCCAACGTCCCGTGACCATCGATACATCGAGCACCGACGGGAGCTGGAAATCCGCAGCCAGGACCGGGATGGGGACCGTCTCATAGACATCGGCTGCCTCCTCATACGGCGTCACGACGATGCCGCTCAGCTCGGACACGGCTGCGACCCGCTCGACCGTCGGGACATCGAGAGCGCGAGCAACGGCGTCGACGGGCATCTTCGGCGTGTCGGTGCCGAAGGACGAGCTGGCCTCGGCCACGATCAGGTCGGTGCCGAGCTCGCGCAGCTTCTGCTTGAGGTCTCCCTTGGCCGAGTCCGTCAGGCCGACCGCTGCGATGATCGCCGCGACGCCGAGGGTCGGTCCCAGCATGATGAGCAGCGTCCTCGACTTGCGCGCGGCCAGGCCGGCGAATGCAACGCCGAGGAGCTCGCGAAACCGACTCACGCGATCACCCGCGTCTCGTCCGCAACGATCGTGCCGTCGAGCATCGAGACTCGGCGCTGGGCATGATCGGCGACGGCGAGATCGTGGGTCACCATCACGATCGCCCGATTCGGTTCATGCAGTGACTCGAAGATCTCCATCACGTTCGCCGCATTGGTGCTGTCGAGCGCTCCGGTCGGCTCATCAGCCAGCACGAGCAGCGGGTCGGTGACGATGGCCCGAGCCAGGGCAACGCGCTGCTGCTCGCCACCTGAGAGCTGCACCGGACGGTGATCGGCCCGCGGCCCGAGCCCGACTCGCTCCAGCGCCTCGACTGCCCGATCGGCCCGCTCGTTGCGCGAGAGTCCTCGGTAGAGCAGGGCCGTCTCCACGTTCCCTTGCGCCGTCAGGTGCGGGATGAGGTGGAACTGCTGGAACACGAAGCCGATCTCGTCACCGCGGAGGCGCGATCGTCCGGCATCGTCGAGCTCGCCGACGTCGGTGCCGTCGATGCGCACGACGCCCTCCGACGGCAGGTCGAGCACCCCGAGGAGACCGAGCATGGTCGACTTGCCGGATCCGGACGGGCCCACGATCGCCATGAAGTCGCCAGCTCGGATCGTCAGGGAGACGTCACGCAGCGCGTAGACAAGCACCTCCTCCCCGTAGATCCGCGAGACGCGTTCGAGCTCGAGCAGCGGTCTACCCTCGACCGCGGTCACTCGGGCTCGGACCCCTCGTCGACGCTGACCACGACGATCTCTCCGCCCTCCAGACCTGACGTGATCTCGATGAACTCGTCGTCGACGAGGCCCACCTCGACCGTGACCCGGTCGATGGTGCCGTCGTCGTTGATGATCCGAACCTGCCGCTCGCCTCCCTGCTGGAGCACTGCGGCGACCGGCACGACGAGCACGTCGACTCGCTCGTCCAGGATCACATCGATGTTCACCTTGGCGCCGTCGACGGCGGTCACGAGATCGACGATCTCGACGACGCCCTCGTAGATCTCGTTGCCGGCCTCGTCAACGGAGGCTGACTCGTCGAGCTCGCTGATCACGCCCTCGGATGTCTGATCACCCGCCACGATGTCGACGGTCACCGACTGGCCAAGCTCCAGCTCGGCGCGGTCGGATGCGCTGACCGACAGGTTCACGGTGTACGTGGGCTCGGTGAGGGTGAGGACCGGGCTGCCCTGGAGGACGAACTCGCCGTCGTCCACCGCGACGTCGCCAACCTGAGCAGGCCAGGCGGCGACCACCATGTCGCTCGGCAAGAAGATGACGTCATCGTCGATCGTCCGGATGGGCACCGACATCTGGCTGGTGCCGGCCGGCATGACGACGGTGCCTGTGAGAGTGTCGAAGTCGTCCCCGGCCTGGGCACTTCCAGATATCTGGTAGTTGACCGACGTGTCCTCCACCAGCTCCTGATCGGCAACGATCGTGAACGTCGCCGATCCACCCTCCGCAACTCGCCCTCCGCCCACGAGATTCAGCTCCGGCAGATCGTCGCTGGAGATAAGCACGGTGGATGACGACGGTGATCCGCGGAGGAACTCCGAGCCGGCGCCGATGGCCACAGTCACGGACTCGTCGGCTTCGACGCGGTCATCCTGCCGGCTCGAGATGGTGACGTTCACCGAGGTGGAACCTGCCGCCATCGTCACGGTGTCTTCCAGGTCCGTGAAGTCGCGCCCCGATGTGGCCGATCCCGATACCTGGATCGGGATCTCGTAGTCCTCGTTCCGCTCGGTGTCGGCCTCGATGGTCAGGGTCGCCTGCTCGCCTTCGCCGATCAGGTCGCTGTCGCTCTCCATCGTGAGCACCGGCAGCACGTTCTCGCCGTTGGCCCGGATCGTGCCACTCGCCTCGTTGATCGGCCCGACGATGTAGAACCCGTTGTCGTTGAACTGCTGAGTGAGTCCGACGTCGATGGTCTCGGCCGACTCGACGACGTCGTCGCCGAAGGTCTGAACGTCGATCTCGTAGGTGTTGGCACCGGCCGGGAACACGAACGTGTCGTCGATCTCCTCGTAGTCGGCGTCGTCACCGACGCCGCCTCCGGTGGCATCCCCCCCGATCGTCAGATCGATGGTGAGGTCGGTCGTGGGAGTGGGGTCGGCCGTGAAGGTGAAGGTCAGCGACTGGCCCTCGTCGACCTCACCGGGGGCGACCGCAACTGTGATGACGGGCTTCGCTGCCTGGGCGGCCAGCTGCGCACGCGTCGCCGCGCTCGCGGTTTGACCCTGGACGTTGCGGCCCGAGGGCACGTTGGCTCCGATCACGACGGCGATCGAGTTCTGCTTGCCGATCGTGTAGCCCGCGCTGTTCGAGGCCAGTGAGATCGTCACCGACTCATCGGCCTCGGGGGTGAACCCGCCGTAGCCCTGGTCGAACTGCCACTGTGCGAGCCCCCGGCGTGTCGTCTCCGTGAACAGCCGGTCGACCGTCCCGACGCGGTAGCCCTGCGCCGTGAGTATCCGCTCGAGCTGCTCGACGTCGGGTCCATCGCTGCCGACATCGAGCGTGCGGAAGAAGGCGAAGTCCCCGTCCACCGCCACTGCGGAGCGGCCGTCGAGGTCAAAGAGGGTGTCGCCGACGTTCACGGTGTCGCCGTCGGCCACCAGGATGGAGCTCACCTTGCCATCCACGGCGGAGTTGATCGTCTGCAGCTCGTTCCGGCGCAGCTCGCCGGAGATGCTCAGGGTGTCCGTCAGCGTTCGACGCTCCACGGGGTGCGGAACGACGACCTGACCGATCGCCTCGGCGTCGTCGCTCACAGTCGCCCGCCCGACCAGGACCATCACCGCGAGCACGGCCACCACGCCCGCGCCAACGCCAGCTCGCTTCAGTCTTCCCACCTGTCGTCCCGTCCTCACTGGTTGGTATCGATGTCGCTTCCGCACTGACGCAAGTCGCGCGGGTTCAACGTGCCGTCTGGACCGACGAACACCGAGGGGGTCAACAGCCCCTTTGCGTTCGGTGCTGCCTCGATCTCCCATCCCCTCTCCTCGAGGCACTCCGAGAACAGCACAAACTGCCCGTTGCGCTCCTCCACCTGCTCCGGCGTGAGGCTGTCGTTGAACTCCTGGAAGGCGGTCAGCGCGCCGAGGATGTCGCTGCGCGCCGCGCACGTCTGGATGACGTCCATGTACTCCTTGTCCTCGAGCAGCGCCGGGTCGGAACGAGGGTCGCCGCGGAACGGCTGGCCCTTGTCGTCCATGCACCCCGTGAAGTCACCGAACGCCGTGAAGAGCCGCTCAGTGGGGTCGACCTCCTCGAGCGGGATGGTGTCGTCGGTGGCAGCGCCTGCGGGTGCATCAGGGTCGCGCTCGTTCGAGGCGAGGGTCTCCGCACGCAGCTCCTCGACCTCCGCTGGCGTGAGCACCTGCAGATCATCCGGATCGCGAACCAGCACGGCCTGGGTGCCACCTCCATCGCTGCTGCACGACGACAGAACGATGGCAACAGCCGCTCCCACAAGCGCGATGCGACAGCGCGCGACGTCCCGCCCTGAACCTCGCATGGTGTGATCCCCCGTGGATGCTGCGACTGCGATGAGCAAGCGGAGCCTACGACGAGGCTGCCGAGCTCGCGGCACGCACCTGAAGCGACGCGAGCTGTGGTCATCTGAGTTCTGCCATCTTGTCCCGTACACCCGATATGCCTCGCGCCGCTACCGAGGACACCGGGCGCGCAGGAGACGCGGGCTCTCGCCGGAGGCTCAACCTGTACGCCCGCGGGGCCGATGGATCGGGATGCCATGGAGCATCGTGTCCGGGCTGATGACGGCCGCCTTGAGTGTCGCCCCTTTGCAGAGCACACCGGAACCGCCGACCTTGCCGCCGGTGAGCGTGACCGTGCCGACCACAGCTCCGGTCACGGTTCCCACGAGCGAGCTGCTGGTAGATGACCCGATCACCAGCACGTTGGGGACCACACCCACCTCGACGTCGGGCTCTCCGACCGGAGCTCCAGGCGCGCAGGCGCCAGACGGTGGCGCGCCGGGCCCACCCGTAACAGCGCTCGACGTGTCGGCCACATCACCCTCCGGTCCCGGACCGGCGCAGCCCGATGAAGGCAGTCAGCGACTCCGGGCCGGCGGTGGGCCGACGGCCAGCCGACCGGCGGATCAGCCCGGTACCCGACTGGCTCGAGCGGCCGGCGACGCCACCCGGGAGTTCGCTCCGGCCGAAGCACTGGTGATGCTCATGGTCCTGTTCCTGGCGGCGAACGGCGTGGCACGTCGCCGCAACGAGCTGGCCGGCGTTCGGCTGGACGATCGTGGTGCGATCGTCCGGTTCGAGTGACCCGTGTTCCACCGTGACGATCGCAGCGAGTGAGCGGATGAAGTCCGAGCTCGTACCCGGGGTGTCCGTAGCCGTACGACTCGGCGCGCTGCAAGGAGTCAGGGTGGCGGCCGCCGCGCTCGCGATGGCTGTCCTCGTCGCGCGACAGGAGGTGTCAATCGCACCTGCCGCGGTGATCCTCGGCTGGGCCCTCCTCACCACGGCTCACGAGACGGTTCGACGCATGCGCCGTGCCCCCGCTCGCGGAGTCGGCGCGCTGCTCGTCATCGACGCCGTCGTCATGGCGCTGGCGGCACACGCGACTGGCGGCCCCCGCAGCCCGATGCTCGCCGTCGCATACCTTCACGTTCTGCTGGCCGCTTCGCTGCTCAGCACGCTCACCGGTCTGCGGCTCGCGATCTTGCACGCCACCGCCCTCTACGTGGCTCACGCGTTGGCAACCGCTCAATCGACGGTTCGCCCGCCCGCCGGGCTGGCGGCAACGCACGCCGTCGGCTACCTCCTCGTCGCCGGCGGGGCTGCGTTGTGCGGTCAGCTCCAGGCCCGGGCGTCAGAGCGGGGACGGGCCGAGCTGCACGCTCTCGCTCACTTGGGCCCGCGCCTTGCAGCCGCCAGCTCGGCCGCTCAGGTGGCGGCAGACCTCGCCGCAGCTGTGGTCGCCGACTTCGGATTCGCCAGGGTGCGCGTCCTGCACCAGACAGGTTCCGGATGGCGATCGACTAGCGAGGATGGCGCGGTTGCCACCTTCGAGGAGGCGCTCGGTCAGGACCCAGCTCTGAGCGAGGCACTCCGCTGCCCGAGGCCGATGACGCTACGCCGGCTCCCCGTCGACAGCTCTCTGAACCAGCTCATCGCTGCCGCGAGGGATGTCGTGATCGTCGGCGTCGAGGCGGAACCGAGCCTGGCCGTGGTCGCGGAGTGGGACACCTCCCGTGGTCGGCCCTTGCGAGCCGAGACGCTGGTCGCGCTCACCGAGGCCGCCAACCACGCGGCGCTGGCCATTGCCGCCACGAAGCTCCGCGACGAGCTCCACCGCATGGCCACCCACGACGGCCTGACCGCGCTGGTCAACCGCGCCACATTCGATCGCCGACTCGCCGAAGCGCTCGCCGATCGGCGTTCCCAGCCGGTGAGCGTCGCCCTAGTTGACCTCGACCACTTCAAGGCAGTGAACGATGTCCACGGCCACCAGGTCGGTGACGAGGTCCTGCGGCGAACCGCCGACGCCATACGGGCCGTCGCCCGGCCCGGCGACATCACAGCCCGCTACGGCGGCGAGGAGCTCGTCGTGGTACTTCCACGGTGCTCGGCTGCAGAGGCCGCGCGGGTCGCGGAACGACTTCGCCAACAGATCGCGGCCTCTGGGGTCGACCCGGTGGTGACCGCATCGATCGGCGTGGCGACGGGCTGTCACGGCTCTTCGCCCGACGATGTCCTCAGCGCGGCCGACGAGGCGCTCTACAAGGCCAAGCGCCAGGGTCGCGATCGGGTCGTCGTCGCGTCGAATCCGAGCCCCGCGCGTGGCTCGATCGACCGACCCCTGCGGGCGGCTCGACGGCGCGCCACGCAGCTCGAGGCCGCTCGCAGATAGCTCAGCCGAGCTCGAGAGCAGGGTCAGGCCGTCGGGGTGGCCGGGTTGGTCACCTTGGAGTAGGCGCCGGTGCCGACCGCGTTGATGGCGCGCACTCGGAACCGGTAGGTGGTGCCGTTCGCCAACCCAGTGATCGTTTGCACCGTGGCAGTCGACGCGAACACGGTCGGCGCTAGCGGGAAGTAGCCGATGTAGGGCGTCACGACATAGCCAGTGATCGCCGCACCACCGTCCGACACGGGAGGCGTCCACGACACGGTCGCCTCACCGCTTCCCGGAGTGGCCGAGCCGATCGTCGGTGCGTTGGGAGCGGTTTGAGCCGGCGTGACAGGGTTCGTCACCTTCGACTTCGGACCTGTGCCCACCGCGTTGAGCGCGGCGACCTTGAACCGATACGTGGTGCCGTTCGTCAGCCCGGCAAGTGTCTGCGCCGTGGCAGTTGATGCAAACGCGACCGACGGCAGCGGGTAGTAGCCGACGAAGGGCGTCACGACGTAGCCGGTGATCGGGGAGCCGCCGTTGGACGCTGGAGGCGTCCATGACACGGTCGCCTGCGCGTTGCCAGCCGTGGCGTTCCGGAGGATCGTTGGTGCGGCTGGCAATGTCGGCGAGGTGTTCAGGAGCACCGACACCGTGTTCGAGTCATAGTTGGCCACCACCAGATCAGGGCCACCCGCCCCGTTCAGATCTGCGATCGCGGCTGACACCGGGCGCGTGCCCGTCATGACGTCTGTCCGCACTCCAAAGTCGCCTGACCCATCGCCGCGGAGCACCGAAACAGTGTTCGAGCCAGAGTTGGTCACGACGAGGTCGGCCAAGCCATCGCGCGTGACGTCGCCGCCTGCAACGGACCGGGGGTTCGAGCCGGTGTCGAAGGGGATCTCCGCGCCGAAGCCTCCAGCACCGTCGCCGAGCCGCACCGCGCCGCCACCGTCGAGCTCAGCATTGACGAAAGCGAGATCGACCTTGCCGTCGCTGTTCAGATCGGCGAGCGCCACCGACGTCGGGTAGGCGATGCTGGCGAGGTAGTCCGTCGCGGATCCGAAGCCGCCCGCTCCGTTGCCGAGACGCACCGACACGCCCGGCGGGTCTGGGTTGTCGAGGTCCAACGTGCTTAGGAAGTCGGTCGTGACCATGTCGAGGCGGCCGTCGCCGTTGAGATCCGCCAAGGCGATCGAGCTCGGCAGCTGACCCGCGCCGTAGCCCGCCCCCTGCTCGAGTCCTCCAGCCCCGTCGCCGAGCAGGACCCCAACGCCACCCGGGGAGAAGCCCGTGTAGTCGACGCTTCCCACGACGACGTCGAGATGATCGTCGCCGTTCAGATCGCTGAGCACGACAGAGAAGGGATTGGGCCCGACGGACAGCTCCTCACCCTGCGCGAACCAACCGCCGCCGGTACCCAGCAGCACATAGAGGGTCTCCTCCGCGCCGTCAGACCTTCCCGCGACCAGATCAGGGACGTCGTCACCGTTCATGTCGCCGATCGCGACGGACGAGGTCGGCCGCCCAGATGCAAACGTCACCTTCGGCTGAAGACCCCCGGTCCCGTTCCCCAGGCGCACCGACACGCCGCCCGGAGAGCCAGATTCGGCCAGGGCGATATCCGGAAGGCCGTCACCGCTCAGGTCACCGACCACCACGGAGGCCGGAGCATCGCCCGTGACGAAATCCCGCTTCGGTTCGAAGGTCGGTGCCGGCGGATCTGCCCCCGCGATGCCGACCAGCGCACCGATGGCGCTGGCGACCAGGGCCATCGCCAGAACGTGCGCGGGCACGAACCGCGAGACAACTTCCGCCCCCCTCGCTCGTCGCATGCAGTGTCCCCGTGGCTGGTGTGATTGGGGCGTACAGCCCGGCAGCCTAACGGCGGTGGCAGGAGCCCCGCCTCGAAAGCTCGTCGGCCAGTCGACTAGTTGAGCGGATCGTCTGCTCCCCAGGTGCCGGCGTGGTCGACGACGGCAAAGCGGGCGAACATGCTCTCCGACAGCCACCTCTGTTCGCTGGATCGACGCACGACAGCGCCATGCGGCTCGGAGCGTCCGAGCACGATGCGTTCCAGCTCGGTTGCCGACGGCCACACGGAAAATGTGCAGGCGTGATGGATCGGGACGTCGCCAAAGCCGACCCCCGCGAGCATCGGGGAGTCACGTCCGGTCATCCGCCGGGCCGTCCGTGGGAAGCCGAGGAAGTAGAAGTGACCCAGCCTGGTGGGACGGATCCGCGCGTAGGTCAGCGACGCCACCGGGCCCGCGCCTTCGTTGGGAGGCTCGGCCTCAGCGGTCCGGACGAAGGGCGTTGCGCCGCGCCAATGGCCCTTCGACCGGAGCGGCGCCAAGCTTGCCGACCACACGTCGGCGCCCTGGCGACGCCAGCGGTCGTCCAGCTCCACGCGCCCGGGCGTCGCGGCGTCCTGACCAACCCAGTCGACGAGGACGACGAATCGACGCGCCGACAAGGTGCGGTTCACGTGACGAGCTCCCCCACCCCCCGACCCCCGACCCACCACCGCGAACCTTGCACCTTCGGACGCCGCCAGCCGCCGCCGCGTCCTTCCGATCTCACCCAGGCCCCGCCAGACACGATGCCGGGCATAGGTGACGATGTGCACCGACGCAGTTGCTTTGGACGTCTCTGATGCGCCCGAGGTCCGGCTCACGCTGACCCGGTTGGCATGTCGCAACTTCGCATGCCCCACGGTACGCCAGGGGGCTCGCTTTCCGTTGCGGCTCAAGCAGGACGCGGGTGAGCGACCCGCAACGGCGTCAGTCCGCCAGCCACCCCCAGTGATCAGTGAAGTGGTCGCGCATGCGGAACGTGCCCGCGTCCAATGAAGCCACCCCCCGCTTCACCACGATCCAGTGCTTGTTGATCGTCAGCTCGCTGATGACGTCGCTCGAAGTCCCACAGACCTGAAGGAGCTCGACGCCCAAGCGCGGCAGGGGTGTCTGTCCACCCGGGTGCTCGATGATCGCCTGCATCAGCTGCTGACGGGAAGCCTGGTTCGACGGCGACGCGTCGCTCAGCGTGGTCGCCATGCGGGCTGCGTACCTGAAGTCTGCCGCCCAGTCCTCGATGATGTAGAGGCCGCCCGGACGGAGGCGCGGATACAGAGTCTCGAACGATGATCGCGTCTCGTCGTGGAGGTGGGATGCGTCATCGATCACCAGATCGAGCGGCTCACCGTCGAGCTCCGAGTCGACGATGGACGCCAGTCGCGCAGCATCAGCCTGATCGACCCCGTAGTAGGGCTTCACGATCGAGAGGAGGTCGTGCGCCTCGATGAAGCTCGCTAGCGCCCCCACCGGCTCGGGGGAGAGCTCGCAGGAGATCAGCTTGCGTGGGCGAGCCACGAGGCTGATCAGGGCGGTGCTACCGCCCGCCGCGATGCCCAGCTCGACGATGTTCGCCTGCTGGAATCTGGCGGCCAGCTCCAAGTAGAGCTCGACCAGACTCGCAGGCTTGCGCAGGAGGAAGCACTCCGGGGTGGAGCCGCTGCCGTAGGCATGGACGAACGTCGTGTCGTCCACCTTCCATCCCGTGCCGTCGGCAAGCTTCACCGCCGCCGCAATCCTGTCCATCAGATCAAGTTCCCCCATGAACGGAAGCGGCAGGTCCGGCTGCTCGTAGACCTCCTGACGCTCAGGACGTCGGGGTGACCGGATTGGTGACCTTCGAGTAGCCGCCCATGCCGACCGCGTTGACAGCCCGCACCCGGAATCTATAGGTGGTGCCGTTGGCCAGGCCGGTCACCAGTCGGGATGTGCTCGTGGCGCTGAACGTCTGCGATGCGAGCGGGAAGTACCCGATGTACGGCGTGATGACGTACGCAGTGATCGGTGAGCCCCCGGTCGACGCCGGCGCCGTCCACGACACGGTCGCCACACCGTCGCCGCCGACCGCCGCCCCGATGGTCGGAGGTCCCGGCACGACGATCGCCGGCACCACCGGGTTGGTCGCTTTCGAGTAGCCGCCTGGGCCGTTGGCGTTCAGGGCCCGCAGGCGGAACCTGTAGGCGGTGCCATTGGTCAGGCCGGTCACCGTCTGCGTCGTTGCGAGCGACGCGAACGTTGTCGACGCCAGCGGGAAGTACCCGATGTACGGGGTCACCACATAGCCCGTGACGGGGGCGCCACCGTTGGGCGCAGGCGGGGTCCAGGACACCGTCGCCTGTCCGGGTCCGGCGCTGGCGACGCCGATCGTGGGAGCAGCCGGAGGCAGGCCGGTCGTGTTGCGCAGCACCGAGACCGAGCCGGGACCGGGGTCTGGATCGCCGAGCTCGGGGATGGGCACGTCGTTGGCGGCGTTGGCGACGACCAGGTCGGAAAGTCCATCTCCGTCGAGGTCGCCCGCGGCAACGGCATTGGGCCCCCACCCCGTGGGGAAGTCCACCGGCGGGGCGAAGGCACCCGCTCCGTCGCCGACCAGCACCGACACTGCATCCGTATCGAAGCTGACTGCGGCCAAGTCGAGCACGGTGTCGCCGTCGATGTCGGCCGCGGTCACGGACTGCGCCCCCAAACCCGTTGAGACATCGGTGCTCGCCTGGAAGGTGCCATCGCCGTTGCCGAGCCGCACGGAGAGTCCGCCCGTCCAGCTCGAGCTGATCAAGTCGGCGGAGCCGTCGTCGTCCAGGTCAGCCGTGATCAGCGACCGAGGACTCGTGCCCGCCGGAAGCACGATCGCGGGCAGGAACGTCCCGTCCCCGCTCCCGAGGAGCACCGAGACGGTGCCTTCGAGGTTGGCGCTCGCCAGGTCGAGGAAGGCGTCGCCGTTCAGGTGGGCCGCCACCACTGCATTCGGGAGGGTGCCGTCCCAGTTCTCCAGGACCGGCCACACCGGATTGCCGCTGAACTCACCCGTGCCGTCGCCGAGCAGCACGTTCACGCTCTCGGAGTCGGCGACGGCGACATCCGGGAACGTGTCGCCATTGAGGTCGGCGACGGCCAGCGAGCCAGAACCCAGGTTGGAGCCGGCGATCGTCTCGGACTGCGGGCCGAAGCCACCCGCGCCGTCGCCGAGCCGCACCCACACCTTGCCGATCCCACCGCTTGCTGTGGCGATGAGGTCGAGGAACGTGTCGCCGTCGAGATCGCCCAACGAGATGTTCCTCACCTCGTTGCCCAGGGCGTAGTCGGTGAGGGTCCCGAAGCCGCCGTTGCCGTCGCCGAGGAGCACCGACGCGCTGCCGATGACGCCCGGCCCGAACGCGATCCAGCCGCGATTGGCGACGACGACATCGAGGGCGCCATCGCCGTTGAGATCACCCAGGGCCACTGACTGCGGGGACGTGCCGACCGGGAGCTCGGTCGCACCGGCGAACGTCACGGGTGGCGGCGAGGCGTCCGCCACGCGCGCCGGCAGACCGAGCAGGCCCGACACCAGCGCCGCTCCGGCGACGGCCCGCACTCCTCGGCGAGAAGGTGGGTGCGCCAGCGCGCAGTCCCCGTCGATCACCCGCATTGTTCCCCCGATGACTGCTGCGACGTGCGGTCCCGAGAGACGCTAGCCCCCCCCCGCACCATCTCCACCTCGCGGCTCGCAACGACCGGGCTCGAACGGGCGCCTTGCGTGCGAAGTCCGAGCCGGCTGGAACTCGCTCGGCGCGACTACCCGCCTTGTCCCGGGACGACGCGGTATGCCTCGTAGACGCTGTCTATGCCTCGCAGGGTGGACAGGAGCGAGTCGAGATGGCCGGGATCTGCCAGCTCGAACTCGAAGCGCATCTTCGAGACGCGGTCGGACCCCGTGTGCGTCGTCGCGCTCAGGATGTTGACGTGGTGATCGCTCATGGAGGCCGCCACGTCACGCAGGAGGCGGCCCCGATCGAGGGCCTTCACCTCGATCGTCGCAACGAAGGTGCCCTCGTGCGACTCGTCCCAGTCGACGTCGATGAGGCGGTCGGCCTGCCCTGCAGCAAGCGAGACGGCGTTGGCGCAGTCGGCCCGGTGGACCGACACCCCGCGCCCGCGTGTGACGAAGCCGAGGATCTCGTCGCCCGGGACGGGCGTGCAGCAACGGGACAGACGGACCATGAGGTCGTCCAGCCCCTCGACGTGCACCCCGGCCGGTGGGCGGTTGCGCGAGGCAGGCCGGCGAGGGTGGCGCGCCGTGGTGGGCAGCACCTCGTCTTCGACGTTGGAGGGGTCGACCTCGCGCATCGTGCGCGCGACGCGCGCGGCGATGGCCTTGCCGGAGACGTGGTTCTCACCCACCGCCGCGTAGAGCGCATCCAGGTCGGCGTAGTTGAGATCCTTGGCGACCGTGTGGAGCAGGTTGCCCTGCGCGATCTTCTGGACGGGCAACCCCTCACGTCGCAGCGCCTTGACGAGCTCTTCGCGCCCGTTGTCGACAGCGTCCTCACGCCTCTCGCGGGAGAACCACTGCCGGATCTTCGATGCCGCTCTGGGGGTGGCGACGATGTGCAGCCAGTCGCGCGATGGACCAGCGCCCTCCACCTTCGAGGTGAAGATCTCCACCGAGTCCCCCGAGGAGAGCTTCGAGTCGAGCGACACCAAGCGCCCGTTGACGCGGGCGCCGATGCAGGCGTGGCCGACCTCGGTGTGGATGGCGTATGCGAAGTCGATCGGCGTTGCGCCGGCTGCGAGAGTCACCACCTGGCCCTTGGGCGTGAAGACGAAGACCTCGTCCTGTTCGAGGTCGATCTTCAGGTTGGTCATGAACTGGTCGGGGTCGGAGGTCTCCGATTGCCAGTCGACGATCCGGTTCAGCCAGGTGACATCGGCAGCATCGACGCCGGAAGAGTCCTTGTACTGCCAGTGCGCGGCGACTCCTTGCTCGGCACGCGTGTGCATCTCCCACGTGCGGATCTGCACCTCGAGCGGCTTCCCCTGCGGGCCCACGACCGTGGTGTGCAGCGACTGGTAGAGGTTGAACTTCGGCATCGCCACGTAGTCCTTGAAGCGCCCCTGCACGGGCTTCCAGGTGGCGTGGATCGAGCCGAGGGCGGCGTAGCAGTCCTTCACCGAGTCGACGATCACGCGGATGCCGACGAGATCGAAGATGTCGTCGAACTCGCGGCCCTTGGCGACCATCTTCTCGTAGATGGAGTAGAGGTGCTTGGGCCGTCCGGTGACCTCGGCGTTGATGCGCAGCTCTGCCAGGCGGTCGCGCACCTGCTCGAGCACCTGGGTCAGGTACAGGTCGCGCTCGGGGCTGCGGGTGGAGACCATGTGGTCGATCTCGGCGTAGCGCTTGGGGTGCATCGCAGCGAACGAGAGGTCTTCCAGCTCTTGACGCATCTCCTGCATGCCGAGCCGATGCGCGAGTGGCGCATAGATGTCGAGCGTCTCGAGAGCGGTGCGCTCCTGCTTCCACGCTGGCATGGCTGCGATCGTGCGCATGTTGTGGAGGCGGTCGGACAGCTTGATGATCAGCACCCGCAGGTCCTTGGCCATCGCCACGAGCATCTTGCGCATCGAGGCGGCCTGCTGGGCCTCCTTCGTGTCGAACTTGATCCGATCGAGCTTCGTGACGCCATCGACGATCGCCGTCACGTCGGTGCCGAAGTCGTCCTCGAGGTCGTCGAGGGTCACGCCGGTGTCCTCGACCGCGTCGTGCAGCAGGGCCGCCGCGATCGTCACGTCATCCAGCCCCAGGTCGGCCACGATCCGAGCGACGGCGAGCGGGTGCTGGATGTACGGCTCACCCGAACGCCGCGACTGGCCCCGATGCGCCTCCGCCGAGGCCAGGTAGGCACGGGTGATGAGAGTGGTGGGAGCCTTGGGGTGCCGTGCCCGGTACGCGGCCAGGAGTGGCGCGACCTCGTCTGCCGGCGGGCGCTCGTTGCGCCTCCATGGCAGGACTCGATCGACCGTGGGCATGGCTCCAGGCTACAGACGCCGCCTCACTGCCCCGGTGTGCCCGCACCGGTGGTCCGTGGCCAAACCCGCTAGCGGCGCTTGCCCTTCTTCCGTGGTCGAGGGGGGATGGGCCGGCCGGACAGCGACGGTGCCGGCCCCGCAGCGGGCCGGCTCGAAGGTGCTGTCGCAGACACACCTACCGCCTCATCAGCCAGCACGGGTGCGGGGCCGCTGATCGGGCCCGAGCGAGCGGCGAGCTTCGCCTTCAGGTCGCGATAGCGCGGCTCACGCTCCTTGAGCGCGGCGAGGAGCGGTGAGGCGATGAAGAGCGACGAGTAGGCCCCGGCGAACAGGCCGATCAGGAGCGCCAGAGCGAACTCCTCCAGCGTGGTCGCACCCAGCACGAACGAGCCGAGGACGAGGAGCGACGCGACGGGCAGCAGAGCCGTGATCGACGTGTTCAAAGAGCGCATGAGCACCTGGTTGAGCGACAGGTTCACCATCGCGCCGTAGGTCAGGCCGTGGCTGACGCCGACGAGCTTCGAGTTCTCGTCGACCTTGTCGAAGACGACGATGCCGTCGTAGATGGAGTAGCCCAAGATCGTCAGGAGGGCGATCACCGTGGCCGGGGTGACCTCGAAGCCGGAGATCGAGTACACGCCGACGGTGATGAGGATGTCGTGGATCAGCGCGACGAGCGTCGGCACGGCCATCTTGAACTCGAACCGGAACGAGATGTACAGCGTGATGGCGACCAAGAAGAAGGCCAGCGCCCGCAGAGCCTTGCGGCTGATCTCCTCGCCCCAGGACGGCCCCACCGAGTTGAGGCTGACGTCGTTGACGTCGGAACCGGTCAGGTCGGCGAGCTTCTGGCTGATCCGCTCCGCGTCTCGAGCCTCGGCCAGGGGCTCAGCCTCGACCCGGAGCCTGGTGGAGCCCTCCGCTGTGAGGGTCTGCACCGTGAGCCCTTCGAGCCCCTCGTCCGCCATCGCCTCCTGCGCTTCGGCGACGGACGTGTCGCCCGCAGGCACCTCCCAGACGACGCCACCCTCGAAGTCGATGCCGAGGTTGAGGCCCCGCGCGTACAGCGAGCCGAGCCCGGCGAGGATGACGACCCCGCTGATGACGGCCCAGAGCTTGAGCCGGGAGACGAACTGGATGTTGGTCTCGCCGTGGTACAGACGCGCGAGCAACGAGCGCCGGCTCTCGATCGGACTGGTCATCGCGCACCCCCGGCCGGCGCTCCAGCCGGCAGGACGGGTGCATCGAGCCCTCGGGCGACGCCGAACCAGCGGGCGTCGGTGAACAGCCGGTTGCGTGACAGCACTCCCACGACCGGTCTGGTGAAGAACCAGGCGACGACGACGTCGAGGATCGTCGACAGGCCGAGGAAGAAGGCGAAGCCCCGCACGGGGCCGACGGTCAGCAGGAACAGCAGCGACGCACCGATGAAGCTCGAGATGTCTGCCGCCAAGATCGTGCGGAAGGCACGGTTGAACGACCGCTCGGTGGAGCTGCGCAGCGTCCGGCCGGCGCGCAGCTCGTCCTTGAGCCTCTCGAAGTACACGACGTAGCTGTCGACCGTGACGCCCACCGACACGACGATGCCCGTCACACCGGCCAGGCTGAGCACGACGCCGATCCTCGAGATGATGGCGTAGTTGAGGGCACCCCATACGCACAGCCCGAGCACCACGACGAGGCCGAGCGCTCGGTAGTAAACGATCATGTAGAGGCACACGAGCGCCAGCCCCAGCAGACCTGCCGCCAGGCCGGCGCGCAGTGAGTCCTTGCCGAGCGTTGGCGAGACCGTCTGGACGGTCTGCGGCTCCAGGTTGACAGGGAGGGACCCGTAGCGCAGGACTAGGGCCAGGTCCTTGGCCTCCTTCTCCGTGAAGCTTCCCGTGATCTGGATCTGGTCCCGCTCGAATGATGCTTGCTTGATGGTCGGAGCCGAGACCACACGCGAGTCGAGCACGATGGCGAGCTGCTTGGTGGGGCAGGTCTCGGAGCCGTTGAAGCACTCTGAGGCGATGGCGTTGAAGGCTTCGATGCTGCTGCCGCCCTTGATCTCGAGCCGCACCGACCACTGGCCACGCGGGTCGAGCTCGGCAGCCGCGGTGGAGACGATGCGGCCGGAAGCGGCGCTGGGGCCGAGCCGGTAGGTGAGGGTGACGTTGTTGTCGTCGTCGTACTCCGCCAGCACGACGGGCTGCTCGGCCACGTCCTCCTCAGGCGGCGTGAGCTCGTAGCCGGTGAGCAGCTCGCCGAGATCAGGTGTGGTCGTCGTGGTCGTCGAGTCGGTGGCCGTCGTCGTCGTTGTGGGGTCCTGGAACGGGGTGGCTCCCTGGCCGAGCGACTGTCCCTCGACGTCACCCGTGGTCGTGGTGCTGGCATCTGCCGCGGCGGTGGTGGAGGTGGTGCCATCGTCCGGGGCGGTGGTCGTCGTGCTGAGCAGGTCTTCTGCCGAGCCGGGGATGGACGACAGCACCGGGCGGAAGCGCAGCTCAGCGGTGTCGCCCACCAGCTCCAGAGCGCGCTGCTGGTTCTTCACGCCTGGCAGCTGCACGACGATCGAGCTGCCCTGCCGGGCGATGTCAGGCTCTGCCACACCGAGCGCATCGACTCGCTGGCGGATGATCGACTCCGTCTCCTTCAGTGCCTCGTCGCTCGCCTTCTTCGTTGGCTGGAGCACCACGGACACGCCGCCCTGGAGGTCGAGACCGAGCTCGGGCGATGTGTCGGTGCCCAGGGCCCAGGCCATCGACGCGACAGCGGCCAGCACGATGAGGACGAGGGGGGTGAGCTTCTTGCGACGCATGAGGCGTGTTCAGTCCGATGCTGGGGCTAGGGCCGCGGGGGATCGCCGGGCGAGGTTACTCATACGCCGCTCGCACCCGTGCGCGGACGAGGTCGAGCGAGCCTGCCTCGATGGCCGCCCTGATCTCCTCGACAAGCCGCAGTGTCCACGACACGTTGTGGATCGTGAGAAGGCGCGGAGCGGTCGGTTCGTCTACCACCAACAGATGGCGCAGGTAGGCGCGGGACCAACGTGCACAGACTGGGCATGGACAGCTCTCGTCGAGAGGTGCCGAGTCATCGGAGTTCTCAGCCCGCTTGAGGTTGTAGCGGCCGGCCGTGGACAGCACCGTGCCGTGCCGCGCGAAGCGCGTCGGCAGTACGCAGTCGAAGAGGTCGACGCCGAGCGCCACTGCCTCGACGATGCCAACCGGATCGCCCAGGCCCATCAGGTATCGCGGAGCCTCCGCCGGCAGGAGCGGAAGCGTGCTCTCGAGCACGGCAAGCATCTCGTCCCGGGACTCCCCCACAGACAGGCCGCCGACCGCATAGCCGTCGAACCCGAGCATGACGGTGCGCTGAGCGCTCTCCGCTCTCAGCGCCAGGTCGGTTCCGCCCTGCACGATCCCGAACTGGCTGAGCTCGGGCCTGCCCAGATCGACGAAGGCCGAGCGTGCCAGCGCGGCCCAGCTGGCGGTGCGCTCCACTGCCTGTCTGAGCACCTCCGGCGCGGACGGGAGTGGTGCGCACACATCGAGCACCATCTGGATGTCGCTCGCCAGAGCAGCCTGGATCTGGACTGCAGATTCCGGCGTGAGGCGATGTGTGGAACCGTCGTAGGTGGACCGGAACGTGACACCGTCGTCGTCGAGCCGCACGTTCCCGCCCGCCTCCAGCGAGAAGACCTGGTACCCGCCTGAGTCGGTCAGGAGGTGGTGGCGCCAACCTGCGAAGCCGTGCAGCCCACCGAGCTTCGCCACGACCTCGGCTCCAGGCTTGAGCATCAGGTGGTACGTGTTGCCGAGGATGATCTCGGCGCCGAGCTCGTCGAGGTCGGCCGACGAGAGCGTGCGCACCGCTCCGCGGGTGCCCACTGGCATGAAGGCCGGAGTCCCGAACGAGCCGCGCGCCGTCGTGATCCGACCCGCCCGCGCAGTCCCGAGCCTGTGCGTCACCTCCATCGTGAGGCTCACCGGGGTGCCCTCTCGAGGAACATGGCGTCACCGAAGCTCAGGAACCGGTAGCCCTCGTCGAGGGCTACGCGGTACAGCTCGCGCCAGCGCGGGCCGATGAAGGCCTCGACCAGGACGAGGAGCGACGAACGTGGCTGATGGAAGTTGGTCAGCAGCGCGTCGACCAGCGCGAAGGGATGGGGGCCGTGGATGAAGAGCTCGGTCCGACCCGCCAGCTGGCCCGTCGCCGCTGCCGACTCGAGTGCCCGCACCGTGGTCGTCCCGATGGCGATCACGCGGTGCGCTGCCTCGCACGCGGCCATCGTCTCGGCTGGCACTCGGTAGCGCTCGCCGTGCATCCGGTGATCCTCCACGCGGTCGGCAGTGATCGGCTTGAACGTGCCGAGCCCGACCATCAGCTCGACCGGCCGCACCTCACCACCCGCACTGCGGATGCCGGCCAGCACTCCTGCAGTCAGGTGCAGACCTGCTGTCGGGGCAGCGACCGACCCCGGCTCGAGGGCGTAGGTGGTCTGGTAGCGCTCTGGGTCGGCCAGCGCCTGCCTGATGTACGGCGGCAGGGGCACCTGCCCGTGGCGCTGCAGAGCAGCGAGGAGCGAGCACCCTCGGGCGAGGCCGATCTCGACCGTGCGGGCGCCGTCCGGGCGGGCTGGGCCGACCGCTATGGACAGGTCGTCTCCCGCTTGGAGCACGGTGCCATCGGGCACCTTGCGACTGGGACGCACCAGGGCTTCCCAGGTGCGCTCGTCCGCGTCGAGCGGTTCGACGAGGAGCACCTCGACCGCCGCGCCCGAGGGCTTCCGAAGGTGCAGCCGGGCAGGCAGCACTCGTGTGGTGTTCACGACCACAACGTCGCCCGGGCGGACCAGCGAGGGCAGGTCGGAGATGCGCCCGTGGACCGGATCGAGACCAGGGCCGCGATCGATCAGCAGCCGCGCGGCGTCGCGAGGCTCGATCGGGGTCTGGGCGATCGCCTCAGATGGCAGCGGATAGTCGAGGTCTGCGGTGTCCATGGCGGCGACCAGTGTCACCCACGCCCCTCCTGTGGCAGCAACCTGCGGCGCCGAGCCGCTCGTCCTCGTGGTGCTGAGCAGGGTCAGAGATCAGCCGAAGAGACCGGGAGGGCGCTCACGGCCCGCGGCACTGGGCGGCACGGCCAAGCCGAGGTGTGCCCAGGCCGCCGGCGTGGCCACTCGACCCCGCGGCGTGCGCATCAGCAAGCCCTCCTGGATGAGAAACGGCTCGTAGACGTCTTCGACGGTCTCGGTCTGCTCACCCACGCTGATCGCAACAGTGGACAGGCCCACGGGGCCACCACCGAAGCGCTCGCAGATGGCCGAGAGGATCGAGCGGTCGACCTTGTCGAGCCCTCGCTCGTCAACGCCGAACAGAGCAAGCCCCGCAGATGCGATCTCGACGTCGACGATGCCATCACCCCGCACCTCCGCGAAGTCCCGCACGCGACGCAGCAGCCGGTTGGCGATGCGCGGAGTGCCACGTGCTCGGCCGGCCACCTCACGCGCACCCGCCGAGTCGATGTGCACTCCGAGGATGCCCGCGGCACGCGTCACGATGGCCTCGAGCTCCGCCGGTTCGTAGTAGTCGAGGCGCGCGACCAGTCCGAAGCGGTCACGCAGCGGCCCCGTGATCGAGCCCGTGCGGGTGGTCGCCCCGACCAGCGTGAAGCGAGGCAGGTCGAGCCGGATCGAACGAGCGGCCGGACCCTTGCCGAGCACGATGTCGATCTGGAAGTCCTCCATCGCCGGGTACAGGACCTCCTCGACGACCCGCGGGAGACGATGGATCTCGTCGATGAACAGGACGTCCCCCTCCCCCAGCTGGGTCAGCATCGCCGCGAGGTCTCCGGCGCGTTCGATGGCCGGGCCGGAGGTGACGTGCATCGCAACGCCCATCTCCGCTGCGATTATCCCGGCCAGGCTGGTCTTGCCCAGCCCTGGCGGGCCGGCCAGCAGGACGTGGTCGACCGCTTGGGCGCGCCGGCGCGCGGCTTCCAGGATGATCGTCAGGTGGTCCTTCAGCTCGCGCTGACCCACGAACTCAGCCAGCGAGCGCGGCCGCAGGCTGACCTCGGCCGTGAGCTCGGTGTCGTCGTCTGCGACGGCGTCGGCGCGCAGCAGCTCCTCGCGCATCAGCGAGCCCTCACGGTCGCGAGGCGCTGCAGAGCGTCGCGCAGGAGCGCACCTGCGTCGCCGTCGTCGGGCAGGTCGGACATCACCTCACGCACCTCGCCATCGGAGTAGCCCAACCCAGCCAGTGCTTCCCGTACGTCGGCCCGCACCGAGGGAGCGCCCGGGGCAGCGCTCGAACCTGCAGGAGCGAGTGACTCGCCAAGATCCGGTATGGACAACCGGGACTTGAGGTCGAGGAGCAGCCGTGCGGCGGTCTTCTTCCCAACGCCCGGCACAAGGCACAGCGCGCCGAGGTCGTCCTCCGCCAGGATGCGCGCCAGCGCCGTGGGCGAGTGGACCGAGAGGATCGCGAGCGCCAACGACGGGCCCACGCCGTGCGCACCGATCAGCGCCTCGAAGCACATGCGCTCGTCCTGGGTGATGAACCCGTACAGGACCTGCGCGTCCTCGCGCTGGTGGTGGTGCACCCAGCAGAAGACCTCGTGCCCCGGGTCGCCGATCGACACGGCCGTCGTGGGGCTCACCACGATGCGGTAGCCGACGCCGCCGACGTCCACGGTCACCTCCGACGCAGCCCGATCGAGAAGGACGCCGCGCAGTGAGCCGATCATCGGGCCACGATCCGGAGGCGTGCCGCTTCCACACGACCGCGCATCGGAGCGTGCGCCAGGTGGCACAGCGCGAGGGCGACGGCGTCGGCCGCATCGACAGGCCGAAGTGGGTGGTCGATCGCCAAGAGGGTCTGCACCATGCGCTCCATCTGCTCCTTGCTGGCACCGCCGACACCAGCGATCGCCTGCTTGACCTGGTTCGGGGAGTACTCGACGACCTCGCAACCGGCCGCGACAGCCTCCGCCATGGCTATGCCGGCGGCCTGGGCCACCGGTATGGCGGTGCGGACATTCACCTGGAACAGGACCCGCTCGACGGCGACCACGTCCGGCCGGTGCTCCTGCAGCAAGGCGCGGATGTCGACCTGCAGCTCGGCCAGCCGGGCTGGGGTTGGTACGGATGGCTCGGTCCGCAGCACGCCCACAGCAACGGCACGAGTGCCCGAGCGCTGCTGCTCCACGAGGCCGTACCCGCAACGGGAGAGCCCCGGATCGATGCCGAGGACGTACACGCGTTCGATCGTAACGACTGCGCTGCCGGGTCTGGTGGATGGCGGCGCCCTCAAGGACGCCGTGCTCGGCGCCGACAGAGGTGCCGTGACCGTTGTTGCGCTCAGCCCGGCGTCTACCGTCGCCCACATGGAATCGAGCGCGCCCGTCATCGTGCTCGACAAGGTCGCCAAGTCGTTCGGTCCCAGCGTCGCCCTCGCTGGCCTCGACCTAGCCGTGCCCGCTCGCCGCATCACCGTTCTCCTCGGGCCGAACGGCGCCGGCAAGACGACGGCCATCCGCATGATCACCGGAGCCTTCGAGCCTGACGGGGGCCGCGTCGAAGTCTTCGGGCTCGACCCGTCCACAGACGGCGACGCGGTGCGCTCGCGGTGCGGCGTCGTGTCTGCCAAGCCGTCGCTGTACGACCGGCTGAGCGGGCGCGACAACCTCCGCTACTCGGCGGAGCTGCACGGGCTCGGCCGAGGCGTCACGGTGGACGAGCGGATCCGTGAGGCGGCGGGCCGCTTCGGGATAGACGCCGCCCTCGACAACCAGGTCGGCAGCTACTCGACCGGCATGAAGACAAGGCTCGCGCTGGCCCGCTCGGTGCTTCATCGGCCTGATCTGCTGCTGTATGACGAGCCGACTTCCGGCCTCGACCCGGAGTCGTCACACGCAGTGCTCGAGCTGATCCGAGAGATGACACACGACGGGTCCACCGTGGTGATGTGCACCCACCTGCTGCTCGAAGCGGAGGGGCTCGCCGACCAGGTGGTGGTGCTCCAGGACGGCGCCGATCTGGTGCACGGGTCGCCGGGTGAGCTGACTCGGAGGTACTGGCCTCACGACGTCGTTCGCATAGGGGCCGAGGACCCCGCCGGGCTCGACCTGCTGCGCGACGAGGCGGGTGTGCTCGGCTACGAGCGCCTCGACGGGGTGGCGACGCTCCGCCTCGATCACGCCCAGCGGATCCCCGACCTCGTCGTGCTCCTGTCCCAGCGCGGGGTGCGCGTGACGAGGGTCGAGCCGCACGAGCCGACGCTCGAGGATCTCTACTTCGCTGTCCGCCAGGGCTCGGGCAAGAGCAGGCTCGGTGCCGTGGCCGGGAGCACGGTCTGATGGCCGCGACGCTCGCGCCAGAGCGCTCACGCCGAGGTCGCCGACCGCTTAGCTGGGGCCACATCCGCACCGTGGCTCGAACGGACCTCAAGCAGCTGGCACAGGCGCGCGACTACTGGATCCCGATGCTGATCCTCGGCGGGATCTTCTTCGTCTTCGTCCCGACGGTCTTGCTCCTCACGATCACACAGATCGGTGACGTCGGTGCCGTGAACCAGATCTCCCAGGCCCTGGAGATCCTCCCGCAAAAGGCACAGGCTCAGATCCAGGGAGACACCGACGCGGGCCGAGCGGCCTACGCGCTCGCTGTCTACCTCTTCGCTCCCGTGGCGGTGGTGGTGCCGATCACGATCTCGACGGCGGTGGGCGCCGCCACGATCGTGGGCGAGCGCGAGCGCGGCACGGGCGAGTTCCTCGCGCACTCCCCCGCCGGCATCCGCGAGATCTTCTACGGCAAGCTGGCGGCAAGCCTGCTGCCTGGATACCTCACCACCATCGTGGGCTTCGGCGTGTACTCCCTCATCGTGAACACCATCGTCGGGCCCGAGGTCGGCGGCTGGTTCTTCCCCACATCGCAGTGGTGGGTGCTGATGCTGTGGGTGGTGCCGCCGTTCCTCGCACTCACCCTGTCGCTCGTGCTGCGACTCTCCGCCAAGGTGAAGAGCACCGCCGCCGCACAGCAGGCATCCGCCCTCGTGAGCCTCCCACTGATCATGGTCGCCTACAGCCAGGCCACCGGAAGCCTCTACGGAGGCAACGCGCTGGCCTGGTACATCGGGGCGATCGCGTGGGTCCTGGCGCTCATCGCCCTCTGGCGCGGCGTCCGTGTGGTGACTCGGGCGCGCCTGCTCGGTGTAGCGGACGAGCAGTAGCTGCTCCTGCTTCAGCCGCGGGCCGAGCGAACGGCCTCGACCAGCTCGCGCGTGGAGCGGAACGTCAGCCCCGCGATCGCGCGATGGGCGTAGCGGGTGATCCCCTCCGCATCGATCACGAACACCGACCTCCGGTAGAAGCCGAGCGGGCCGAGTATGCCGTAGGCATCGCCGACCGACTTGTCGGTGTCGGCCAGCAGGGGGAAGCCGAAGCCGCCCTGCTTGCAGGCGAAGTCGTCGTGGCTCTGCACCGACTGCGGACTGATGGCCAGCACTTGTGCGCCCGCCTCCTCGAACGACGCGATGTCCTCCGTGTAGGCGTTGAGCTGGCGAGTGCAGACGGGCGTGCTGTCACCCGGGTAGAAGACGAGCACGACGACCTGGCCGCGGTAGTCGCTCAGCGAGTAGCGCCTGCGCCCCTCGTCGGTGTTGTCGCTGCCGTCGAGGCTGAACAGCGGCGCCGACGTTCCGACCTCGGCTGCCATCAGGCCTCGAGAGATTCCATGATCGCGTCGGGAATGTCGAAGTTGGCGTAGACATCCTGCACGTCGTCGTTGTCGTCGAGTACGTCGATCAGCCGGAGCACCTTCTTCGCTGCCTCGTCAGACTCGAGCGCGATCGTCGCGTTTGGGAGCATGGTCAGCTCGGATGACGACACCTTCACGCCGGCTTCCTCCAGCGCTGTGCGAACGTGGTGGAGGTCGGTGGGTGGCGTGGTGATGCGCCAGGCATCGCCGTCGTCAGCGATGTCCTCGGCACCCGCCTCCAGCGCGACGAGCATGAACTCGTCCTCGTCCGCCGACCTGTCCGCCAGCACGATCCCCTTCCGCTCGAACTGCCAGGCGACTGCGCCGGGCTCTGCCATCGATCCACCGTTCTTCGTGAACAGGTTGCGGATCTCGGAGCCGCTCCGATTGCGGTTGTCCGTGAGCACGTCGACGAGCACAGCCACACCACCAGGCGCGTAGCCCTCATAGGTGATCGACTCGTAGATGACGCCCTCGAGGTCGCCCGTGCCGCGCTTGATGGCCCGCTCGATCGTGTCGATGGGCACGGACGCGTCGCGCGCCTTCTGGAACATCGTGCGGAGCGTGGGGTTCATGTCGGGGTCGCCGCCGCCCTCCCGAGCCGCCACCTCCACCTGTCGGATCAGCTTTGCGAAGAGCTTCCCGCGCGCTGCATCGGCCGCGCCTTTCTTGTGCTTGATCGTTGCCCACTTCGAATGTCCACTCATCGGATCTCCTTGAGGAAGCGGTCGTGAAGGCGGAGGTCGTCTGTCAGCTCTGGATGGAACGCGGCCACCGTCACGGCGCCCTGGCGGCACAGCACAGGGTGGCCGTCGACGGTGGCCAGGACCTCCACGTCGGCGCCGGTGCGCTCCACGAACGGAGCTCGGATGAAGACGGCACGGAACGGGTCGCCCGGGATGTCGGGCAGGTCGAGGTCCGCTTCGAAGGAGTCGACCTGGCGGCCGAACGCGTTGCGGCGAACCGAGATGTCGATGGCGCCGAAGCAGCGCTGGTCGGGGCGGCCGTCGAGGATCTCGGCACCGAGCAGGATCATGCCGGCGCAGGTTCCGAGCGTCGGCATCCCGGCGGCCAGTCGCTCCGCCACCGGATCGAAGAGCCCCGAGCTCTCGAGCAGCATCGACATCGTGGTCGACTCTCCGCCCGGGAGCACGAGCGCATCGACACCGTCGAAGTCGAACGGCGTGCGGATCTCGCGAGCGTCAGCGCCGAGGATTCGCAGGCAGGCGGCCTGACGGGCGAACGCCCCCTGCAGCGCGAGGACACCGACCTTCACCTGGGGGCCTCGCTGCCGTGCGCATGGTTCCGCGATCGTATCGGTCGGTGCGGCGCGGACCGCTACCAGCCTCGGTCGGCCAGCTTCGTCTCCAGCTGCCCGATCTCGAGGCCGGGCATGGCCGGGCCGAGGCCGCGGGACACCTTGGCGACGATGGCCGCGTCGGTGAAGTGGGTGGTGGCCTCCACGATGGCCTTCGCCCGGCGAGCGGGATCGTCCGACTTGAAGATGCCGGAGCCGACGAACACTGCCTCGGCGCCGAGCTGCATCACGAGCGCGGCATCGGCGGGCGTGGCGATGCCCCCGGCGCAGAACAGCGGGACGGGGAGCTTGCCCGTCTCAGCCAGCTCCTGCACAAGCCCCACAGGCGCCTGCAGCCGCTTGGCCCAGTCGTACACCTCGGCCGAGTCGGCCTGGGTGATCTTGCGAACGTCGCCCAGGATCGAGCGCAGGTGGCGCACTGCCTCGACGATGTTGCCGGTGCCCGCCTCACCCTTCGAGCGCAGCATGCAGGCTCCCTCACTGATGCGCCTCAGAGCCTCCCCGAGGTTGGTCGCTCCGCACACGAAGGGCACCGTGAACGCCCACTTGTCGATGTGGTGCGCCTCGTCGGCTGGCGTGAGCACCTCCGACTCGTCGACGTAGTCGACTCCGAGCGCCTCGAGCACCTGCGCCTCCACGAAGTGACCGATGCGCGCCTTTGCCATGACAGGGACCGTGACGACGGCTTTGATGCCCTCGATCATCTCCGGGTCGGACATCCTGGCCACACCGCCATCGCGCCGGATGTCGGAGGGCACCCGTTCGAGCGCCATGACTGCCACCGCGCCAGCGTCTTCCGCGATCTTCGCCTGGTCGGGGTCGACGACGTCCATGATCACGCCGCCCTTCAGCATCTCGGCGAGACCGCGCTTGACGCGGGTCGTGCCGGTGTCGTGGGCGATGGGGCGGGAGGAGGCGTCGGCCATGACCCGATGCTACCGGCGGCCTCCTGCGAGTCCGAAGCCGGAATCGACTCGGGTCACAGGCGCGTGGCACCGCCGGGCGGCGGGAGTGCAACCCAGGTGCGGCCGGGGGTGAGACCGATCGGGTTGCCGTCCACGTCGGTGTAGGTCGTCACAGCCTCGAGCGAGGGCTTGTGCCAGCGACCCACGACGACTCCCCCGTTCGTGAGGATCCATGCGTCGCCCTCGCCGACCATCTGAGCCTCAGGGATCGGCTTGCCGAACTGGTCGTTCACGCCGGAGCTGGCGTAGGGGGTGAACTGCACGATCACGTTGGCCGGAGCGACCTGCACCCCGGCTGCGTCGACGTGAGGCGTGCCCTTCTGCGTTCGTGCCCAGCCGGTGCCGTTCCAGCGGTACTCGACGGGTGCTGCGCCGGCGCTCGACCCGAAGTCGACGCGCACGCCGGCGATCGGCTCGAGGTGGGCAGCGGCCTGGTCCTTGGTGCGGTACACGAACAGCGTCGGGGGCGTGGTTGAGCCTTCGCTGGGGATCGCCATGAGCTCGGCCGTCGACCTGACCATGAGGTCGTGGGGGCCGGGCCTGTCGTCGGCTCGGTAGTAGTGGGAGGTGGCGCGGTCGTAGCCGACGTCTGACACGTTGCCGTTGCGGATGGCCGAAGCGAAGAAGTTGTTGGCACCGCTCCAGGCGAACAGGGGGCGATGCAGCGAGAGCAGCACGCCGAGGTCGGAGGACCGCGCCGACCGGACGGGACCGACGGGCGCCGAGTCGGTCGAGTGGAAGACCGCCAGGAAGCGAGTGACGCTGCCCTCGACCCTTTCCTCGTAGACGACGTCGGCCTGGTTGATGCCCACCTGCGGTCGGGCCTTGGGCTCGACGTTGTCGATCTTCACCACCAGCGCCACTCGCCCGAGAGCGGCGGCGTCGCCGGGCAAGCCCGTGAGCGGGGCCACGGGCGGCGGCACCGTGGTGGGCGGGAGCGTGGTGGTCGTCGATGTCGTGGTGGTCGTGGTGGGGGGCGGGTTGTCGGCACCGACCGTGACGAGCGCCACGGCGCCGCCGCCCACCAGGGTCACGCAGGCAACGGCGCCCGCGGCGACGCGCTTCTTCGTCGAGTCGAGGAGCTGGGGCAACAAGGGTCTGATCTCCTAGGGGGGTCTACATCTCACGGAGCAGCGCGATGCGCTCCTCCAGCGGGGGGTGGGTGTCGAACATGCGGTTGAGGCGTGCGAAGCGCCCGTCGGAATCGGACACCGCTTGGGGCTGCTCGATCCAGAGGTGCGCTGTCGCATGTGACGTCGACCCGACGACCGTGTAGTCGTCGCGCAGCTTCTCCAGCGCCGAGATGAGCCCGGGCGGATAGCGCGTGAGCTCGACACCTGACACATCAGCGAGGATCTCGCGCCTGCGGCTCACTGCTGCTTGCATCAACCGCGCGATCAGCGGCGAGAAGATCAGCAGGATGAGGCCGACGACGGCCAGGATCGCGAGCGCGCCTCCACCGCCGCTGTCGCGATCGTTGTTGCGGCTGCGGCCCATTCCGAACCACATGAAGCGCATGCCCATGTCAGCCGCGATCGCGATGACCCCGACCATGGTGACAGCGAGGGTGGAGACGAGGATGTCGTAGTTCTTGATGTGGCTCAGCTCATGGGCGATCACGCCCTCGAGCTCGACCCGGTTCATGCGTTCGAGCAGGCCTGTTGTGACGGCGATTGCGGCGTGCTTCGGGTTGCGCCCGGTTGCGAACGCGTTCGGGGACGGGTCGTTCACCACGTAGATCCGCGGCTTCGGCAGGCCACCCGCTATGCAGAGACCTTCGACGAGGTTGTGCAGCCGCGGGTACTCCTCGATCGAAGCCGGTCGGGCCCGGCTGATCGCGAGGGCTATCGCGTCGGACTTCCAGTAGGACAGTGCGGCCGATCCGCCCGCGAACACGATCGCAACCACGATGAAGGCCGGGCCGCCCTGCACCAGCAGGTTGAGCGCGAACCCGACGGCGACGACCAAGAGGACGAAGCCGGCGATGAGAAGGGATGATCGGCGCTTGTTGCTGGCGACCTGGTCGTACACGCGGGGTTCAGGGTCCTTGCGTCAGGTCGCTGGCGGGGTGGGGGGAGGCGAGGGCGGTGCCGGGTCGCTGCCACCGAGGTCGACCGAGGGAGCGGCGGTGAAGTCGACATCGACCGTGCCGCGAGCTTCGTCGTCCGCCTCGAAGTACTCCCGCTCTGCGAACCGGAACCTGCCGGCGAGCATGTTCGCGGGGAACGACTGGATCTTCGTGTTGTAGCGGAAGACGCTGTCGTTGTAGTACTGCCGCGCATAGGCGATCCGGCCTTCGGTGCCGGTCAGCTCCTCCTGCAGGTTCAGGAAGCTCTGGTTGGCCTTCAGGTCGGGATAGGCCTCGGACAGAGCGAAGATCGACTTCAGCGCCCCGCTGATCATGTTCTCGGCCTCGGCCTGCTCGTGCGGGCCGCTGGCGGCCATGGCGGAGTTGCGTGCCCTGATGACTGCATCGAGCGTCTCGCGCTCATGAGCGGCGTAGCCCTTCACCGTCTCCACCAGGTTGGGGATCAGGTCATAGCGACGCTTCAGCTGCACATCGATCTGTGCCCAGGCGTTCTCGATCTTGTTGCGAAGCGAGACGAGGCCGTTGTAGGTCACGACGACGTAGAGGCCGACGACGACCACCACGCCCAACACCACCCAGAGAACCGCCACGACCCACTCCTGCTCGAAGGTGCTTCCACTCTACGAGCCCGGGTCAGCCTCCCGGCGTCAATGCGTGGTAGATCTCCGTGTAGTTCTCGGCCAAGCGGGTCATAGACAGTGCATCGGCGCGGCGACGCCCGCCCTCGATCAGCTCCGACCTCAGACCGGCGTCGTCGAGCACGCGCCTCAGCGCCTTGGCCAGCGCCTCGGCGTCCCCCACGGGCACCAGCAAGGCATCCTGACCGTCCGTGGCGACGTTGCGGTGCCCGTCGAGGTCGGATGCCACGAGCGCGCACCCAGCGGCCATGGCCTCCAGCAGGACCATGCCGAAGCTCTCGCCCCGGACTGATGGTGAGCAGTAGACCGTGCAGCCGCGCATTCGGGCGGCGCGCTCGTCATCGCTGATGCGACCGAGCCACTCGATGCGCCGATCGTGGCCGTGTCGGGCCCGGAGCTCCGCTGTCTGGGGTCCGTCCCCGCCGACCCACAACCGCACGTCGGAAGGCATGTCGACCAGGGCGTTCAGCAGGACGTCGAGGCCCTTGCGCGGCTCATGGCGACCGAGGAAGAAGATCGTCGGCCCCTCGACCGGGTGGGCGGGCCCCGAGGCGAAGCGCTCGACTTCGATGCCGTTGAACAGCAGCTGGTACTCACCGCCGAGAGCACTGCGAGCCAGCGACTCGGCGTCGGGCGAGACGGCCACCCTGTGATCCAGACGCCGGGCCATCCGCCTGAGGCCCCAGCCCAGGTACTTGTACGCGGCGCTCTCGCCGGCTGCGTGGAAGGTACCCACCAGCGGTGGGGAGGCGAAGAGCAGGGCGGTCATCGTCGGACCGGGTGCGATCGGCTCGTGCAGGTGCACGACTTCGAAGTCCTCGTCGCGCAGGGCGCGGATTGTGCGCAGCTGTGCGGAGGGGTCGGGTGCCAGCGGCGCCACCGACCCGTTGGCCGCGGTGGGCACGCTGCGACCGAGTGGTGTCACCCCGGAGTCGGGCGGTGGGCCGTCGCAGGGCCCCAGAACGCGCACGTCGTGGCCCAGCAGGCGCAGCGACCGAGCCAAGCCGAGCACCTGCCCTTGCACGCCACCGGGGATGGTGAGCGAGTAGGGGCAGATGAGACCGATGCGCACGCAGCCACCCTACGTCTGGGTGTCATCGTGCACCCCAGCCCGCGGGTCCGGTGGGAGCGGCCGCGGGACTAGGAGAAGGGGATGGGCCGGCGGTCGCTGGGCCAGTTCGGCTGAAGCAGGTGCCACTGCTCGGGTGCTCGCCGGATGAGGGTCTCGAGCGCCCCGGCGAGATCCTGGGTCACCCGCTCGACGTCCTTGCGCAGGCTGCCCTGACGTGTGGTGTCGAGTGGCGGCAGCACCACGCCGTGGCGCGAGTCAGGCCCGTCGAAGTAGATCGCGGTCGGAAGCAGTGGGGCGCCGGTGCGCAGAGCGAGCGTGGCCGGGCCCGCCGGGAGGGTGGTGCGCTCGCCGAAGAACTCGACGGCGGGTCCTTTGCCACCCAGGTCGCGGTCGCACAGCAGAGCGAGCGTGTGGTTGGCCTTGAGAGCACGAGCCGTGGCGGTGCCGGCGTCGGGACCGAGCGCTACGACGTCGAAGCCGAACGAGCGGCGCAGACCGACGAACCACTCGAACAGCTCCGGCGGTTCGAGGCGCTCGACCACGGCCGTCACAGGCAAGCCCTTGACCTGCGTCAGCCAGAACCCAGACCACTCCCAGCCGCCGAGGTGCGGCATCGCCATGATGGCGCCCCTGCCGAGGTCGAGCGCCGCCTGCAGGTGCTCATAGCCCTCATGGGTGAAGCCGGCATCGAGGTCGGCGGGGCTCGTGCCCGGCAGGCGAAACGACTCCTCGTAGTAGCGGGCGTAGGACTCGAAGGTCTCGCGGACCTTCCGGCGCAGAGCGGCGCCGCTCAACGAGGGGTCGACGCGCCGAAGGTTGCGCTCGACCTGGGCACGACGCTCGCTCGCGACTCGCATGGCGACCCGGCCCAGGTTGCGCGCGCCCACCTGCGCGACGGGGTGCGGCACGAGCCGCGCCACCCCTGCGGCAGCCCTGTAAGCGGGCGTTACGTAGTCGACCACGGCTGGATCATCGACTGCGTGCCGCTGACCGGAGCCTCAGCGACGACTGGTGCGCGCCCGGCGCCGCCAGGCGCGCTCGGTGGGGCGAGCAGCACGACGGGCACGCCAGCGGCTCGCCTCGGGGGCCGGTCGTGCGACTGGGGCCTGCTGCCACACCTTCACGAACCGCTGGACCGCGGTGACCAGGGTGGCGACGAGCATGATCCAGAGGATCGGGACGAGCATGGAGTCGAACAAGAGGCCGAACCCCAGGACGATGATGCGCTCGGCGCGCTCCATCAGGCCGCCTCGGGCGTCGAAGCCCAGAGCATCGGCCTTGGCTCGTTCGTAGGAGATCAGCATCGAGGCGGCCAGCACTGCGAGAGGCAGCACGGCGATGCGACCAGGCTGAGTCGTCGAGAGGTGCCACGCCACCCCGCCGAGCAGCAGGGCGTCGGTGACACGGTCCGATACGGAGTCGAAGAACGCGCCGCGGGGACCAGCGGTGCCCGCGGCCTTGGCGACCGCCCCGTCGAGCAGGTCGGGCAGCGCGCACAGCACGAGCAGGAGGAGACCGGCCCGCAGCGCACCGTTCCCGATCGCCACCGCTGCCGCCGCCGCCAGCACGACGCCACTCGCCGTGAGGTGGTCGGCGCTGATCCCCGTGCGGCGGATGTTGGCCCCGATGGGCTTCAGACCAGCCTCGAAGCTGGAGCGCCAGCGTCCGTCGAACATCGTTGTTCCCTCGTTGGTCGGGGCCGAGTGCTTGCTAGAGGCTAACAGTCGCTAGTCGCGCTTCCCCGCATCCCGGCTGGCTAACCACCCGCGGCGTCCCTCAGCAGCGTCCGCAATATCCCGCGCCACCGGGGAAAGAGCATGTGATGACCGGCGCCCGGAACGAGATCGAGCACCGCGTTGGGCAGGTGCGAGGCAAGCCACGCACCCACCTCGGGAGGCGACGATGCATCGGCGGCACCGTGGAAGGACCGCACGGGAGCACGTAGCCGCCCGAGATCCAGCCCCACCTCGAGCTGGAGCGCTAGGTCGTGCTGCAGGCCCGCCAGCCCCTGCTTGACCGACGCCGCCAGCGCCAGTGCCAGCCTGTCCGCCGCGCCTTGCACGAGGTCCAGCTCGGCTCGGCCCAGAGCTCCGGCCGACTCGAGCACGTGCTCCAGTGCCAGCTCGGGGGTGAGGGGCTGTGGAACCAGGTACGGCGCCAGCTCCGCCGCCAGATCGCTGGCCGGGAGCTCTGCTGCCATCTCCACGAAGGGGCGGCGGGCCGGCCCGAGCGCCTCGACGACGCTGCTGTCGCGGTATGCCTCCGCCGGAGGGAGCGTGCCAACGAGTGCGACGGCGAGCACCCGCTCGTGCAGCACCGTTGCGGCCCCCAGCGCGAACAGGCCACCGGCCGACCAGCCGAGCAGGGCGGCCCGCTCGATCCCGAGGCTGTCGAGCAACCACCTCAGGTCCTCGCCGAGGGAAGCCAGCGTGCCGTGCGGGTCGAGGTCGCTGTCCCCCGCCCCTGGTCGGTCCACAGCGATGAGCCGCACCCCCGCCGCCGCTGTTGCACGGTCATCAGGATGGCGCGCCAGCCGCGAGTCGGGAGTGCCGTGCACGTAGACGACCGGTGTGCCCTCTGGGTCACCCACGTCGTCGAAGGCGAGGGTGCGCCCGTCGGGCAGGCTCAGCAGACGGGGCGCCTCCACCAGCACAAGTTAGGGCCCGGAGATACCCTGCCGGGCACTCGCAGGATCGACTTGGGGAGGACCCGGGTGCAGACCTTTTCGTCGGAGAAGATCCGCAACGTCGCGCTGGTCGGTCACGGGGGCGCGGGCAAGACCACGCTCGCCGAGGCTCTCCTTCACCGCGCCGGAGCGATCTCACGGCTCGGACGCGTGGAGGACGGCACGACGGTCTGCGACCACGACCCGGAGGAGCAGCGCCGCGGCCTGTCGCTGTCACTGGCGATCGCCCCGTTCGAGTGGAAGGGCCACAAGGTCAACCTGGTCGACACGCCGGGCTACGCGGACTTCCTCGGCGACGTGATCGCTGCTCTGCGCGTGGTCGATCTCGCGGTCTTCGTGGTGTCCGCCGTCGACGGCGTCGAGGTGCAGACCGAGGCCATCTGGCGGGAGGCCGCCCGGCTTGGAGTGCCGCGGATGGTCTTCGTCAACAAGCTCGACCGCGAGCGAGCCAGCTTCGAACGAACCTTGGACGAGCTACGGGATCGCCTTGGCGCCGGGGTCGCTCCACTCGAGCTTCCGATCGGCCAGGAAGCCGGCTTCAAAGGCATCGCCGACCTGCTCACCGACACCGCGCACATCTACGTCGGTGGCGTGCCTCACACCGAGCCCATCCCGGCCGAGATGGAAGCGCTCGAGCACCAGGTGCACGACAACCTCGTCGAAGGGATCGTGGTGGCGGAGGACACACTCCTCGAGCGCTACCTCGAAGGCGACATCCCTTCCTTCTCCGAGCTGGAGCACGCCCTCACGATCGGGATCGAAGCGGCGACCGTGTTCCCGGTGGTGTGCGGCTCGGCCACCAGCGAGGTCGGCATCGACCGGCTGGCTGACTTCCTCGTCGAGATCGGACCACCACCGGCCGATCGGCCAACCAGCGTGACGGCCGCCGGCACCGAGCTCGACGTGCCGGCAGACCCCGGGGCGGACCCGCTCGCCTTCGTCTTCAAGACCATCGCAGACCCCTTCGTGGGGCAGCTGAGCCTCTTCAAGGTGCTGTCCGGCACGATCCGCAACGACGATCACCTGGTCAACAGCCGCTCCGGAGCCGACGAGCGCCTGCACGGGTTGTTCGTCGTGCGCGGCCGTGAGCACGAGCCGATCGACTCGTTGGCGGCCGGGGACATCGGTGGCGTCGCCAAGCTGGCCGGCACAGCGACGGGCGACACGCTCGCGGCGCGCGGCAAGCCCGTCGTGGTACCCCCGATCGAGCAGCCACCGGCCGTGCTGGGCCTGGCAGTGGTCCCCAAGACGCAAGCCGATGACGACAAGCTCACCACCGCCATCCACCGCCTGCAGGAGGAGGACCCCGGCCTTCTCATCGAGCGGGACGAGGAGACCCACCAGACGATCCTTCGCGGCACCGGTGAGACGCACCTTGCGATCGCGCTCGAGAAGCTGGAGCGCAAGTTCGGGGTCGGTGTCACAACGGAGCCCGTGCGGGTCCGGTATCGAGAGACCATCACTCAGACCGCCGAGGCCGAGGGACGCCACAAGAAGCAGTCGGGCGGTCACGGCCAGTTCGCCGTAGCGACGATCCGCATCGAGCCGCTCGAGCGGGGCGAGGGCTTCGAGTTCGTGGACAAGATCGTGGGCGGGGCGATCAGTCGCAGCTACATCCCCGCCGTGCAGCGCGGCGTGGAGGAGACCATGGCCCACGGTGGGGTCTACGGGCACCCTGTGGTCGACGTCCGGGTCACGCTGCTCGACGGCAAGGAGCACAGCGTCGACAGCTCCGAGATGGCCTTTCGAATCGCCGGCCGCCTGGCCTTCAGGGAGGCGATGGCCAAGGCCGGACCAGTTGTGCTCGAGCCGATCTCACGGCTCGACGTGACAGTGCCCTCCGAACAGCTCGGCGACGTGATGGGTGACCTCAACGCCCGCCGGGGACGCGTGCAGGGGACCGAACCCGGAGACGCGGGCGAGCAGGTCATCTACGCGGTGGTGCCCCAGAGCGAGCTGCAGCGCTACGCGATCGAGCTGCGTTCCCTGACGGGGGGCCGAGGCAAGTTCCGAGCCGATCACGATCACTACGACGCCATGCCGGCACACCTGGTCGAGTCGATCCGTCGCGAGGTGCACGAGGCAGACTGACCGGGTGGCACCCCGGCCCCCATCCGATGCGATCGTCGCGCTCAGGTCGTTGGATCGCCGCTTCCACGGCCTCCTGGCAGGGCGCACCGAGGACGAGTCACCAGATGATCTCGCCTGCAGGATCGGCCGGGAGGGGCGCTCAGCTCTCGACCACGTCGTGGGGGCCACACGCACCATCACCTTCCTCGGGCGGGCACTCGAGCAGGTCCTCATCGAGGACGACCCCGTGCTTCACCCAGCGGTGCTCGACATCCCCGCCCGCGAGTGGCCGGAAGTCGCAGGCTCGGTCGACGAGAGGGTCAGCGAGCTGGCGTGGGAGGCCGACGCCCTGGCGGACAAGGTCGCCCGGGTGTCGGCCGCCGACTGGGGCCGCCGCGCCAGGGTCGCCGGGCACGACACCACCGTCAGCGCCCTCGAAGTTCTGTGGGACGCCGTCGACTCGGCCGTCGATCACCTCAAGGCGGCCGAAAAGGTGCTCGAAGAGGTCCGCAACCAACGTCTGTGAACCCGGGCGGTGGACGCCATGCGGACGCGGGGGTCGCAGACCTAGCTCGGCGATCGAGCGATGCTTCTGTACAGTCCGCCGATGCGTTGTCGACGGGGCGAGCTGCCCCTCCCGGACCCGGGCCTCCATGTTGTAGGAGGAGACGACGGCGGGCAGCGCGGACCGAAGCAGCTGGGTCTGTTGCAGCACTTTGGGTTGCACCGCTCCAGCGACGTTCTCGACGTCGGCTGTGGCCTGGGCCGGCTTGCCTACGAGCTGGCGTCGCACCTCGACAGCGACGGTAGCTACTCAGGCCTGGACATCGCACCGCCGGCGATCGACTGGCTCAACGCAAACTATGCGCCCCGCCTCCCCGGCTTCCGCTTCGACCTCCTCGACGTCCACAACGAGCGCTTCCGGCCGGAGGGCTCCGAGCAACCCGAAGCGGTGCGCTTTCCCTTTGACGATGCTCAGTTCGACGTGGCATGCGCATTCGAGGTGTTCATGCATCTTCCGCTTGCGGGCGTGGCGAACTACCTGGACGAGATGGCGCGTGTCCTGCGATCCGGCGGTCTCGCCGTCATCACCTTCATGGCGATCTACCCAGAGGAGGAGGAGCCCCGGCATGCAGGCCGACCCTTCGTGCACGTCGGAGGTGGTGTCCACACCCGATTCCCGGACCGATCAGGGACGTCCATGGGCTTCCGCGTCGAGCTGATCCGCGACATGCTCACCGTCGCCGGCCTCGAAGAGGTCGCGTCGATCAAGGGCCAATGGCACTCCCCTTGGGTCGATCTTGGCAACACGCCGGCACACAACTGCGATCTCTTCGCCGCCCGACGCGCTGATCGCTGATCGCCTCGGCCTCGCTCCCACCTGGTCCGGACGTCGTGGTCCGCTGGGGCCCGGCTCGAGGCTCAGCCGGTCCCCGTGTCCCCGGCGGTCAGCTCGGACCAGTCTTCGGGGTTCTCCTCAGTGAAGTGGGCGACGATCTCGCCGTCCACGCCGTCGACGAGCACCAAGCCCCGAGTGGTCGGTGGGTCGTCAGCGGAGTACAGGAGGATGCGCCAGGTGGGCCGGCTGCGGAGGCCGCGCCAGCCCAGCTGGGCTGATGCGTGACCTACCGCGAAGCCGACCTGCTTGGCGGCGGCCACGAGCGCGTCGCGTTCGTCGACATCGAGGTCCCAGCCGGCGATCAGGTGGTAGGCGCCCAGCGCCATCAGCAGTGCCGCGGCGGCAAGGAAGCCACCGTTGACGAGCACCCCGTCTCCCCGACCGGTGGCGGCCCAGGCGGCAGCGCAGGCCAACCCCGTCATCAGGTACAGGTAGCCCGGAATGCGGCGCCGGTTGTTGTTGGGGAAGACGTAGGGGCCGACGAACTCTGAGGCGTTGAGATCCCGCGGGAGCTCGTCACGCACCTCGCCGTCCTCGATCGGTTCGTCGGCGCGGTCGTCGGTCATCGCGCGGCCGACCGTAATGGCGTGCCCCTCAGGCAGGCCAGGCAGCGCGTATTCGCTCGGCTGCCTCGGCCAAGCTGATCGGCAGCACACGGGTCTCCGCCGCGACCGAGATGAAGTTGGCGTCGCCTTCCCACCGCGGCACGCAGTGCACGTGCAGGTGGTCGGACTGGGAACCGCCGGCCGCGGCACCGAGGTTCAGGCCTACGTTCACCCCTTCGCAGTGGAAGGCGGCGCGCAGCGCGACGACGGCGGCACGGACGGCACCCCACAGCTCCGCATGCTCCTCGTCGGAGAGGTCGACCAGATCGGCGACGGCGCGCTGCGGCAGGACCATCAGGTGCCCTGCCGTGTACGGGTAGAGGTTCAGGAGAGCGAAGCAAGTGGGCCCCCGCCAGAGGACACCGGCCTCCTCGTCTCCCTCCTCATCGGCACCAGCGAGGATCCGCTCGAACAGCGAGCGGCCCCCTGAGTCGGCTGGCGACGGAACCGTGCGGCTGTCGACGACGCTCCCCACGTAGGCGGAGCGCCACGTCGCCCACAGGTGGTCAAGCGGCACGAGGGACCTCGGTGGACGGACGCCTCGAGCTCGGTGCAGCTGCGCTCATCGTCTCGCGGCCACCTCGGCGGCGAGGCGCTGCACGAAGGCGTCGACCGCGACGTCGCGCTCTGGCTGCTCCGAACCCCTGGCGTTGACTCCGACGGTGCCCGCATCAACGTCGGCGTCGCCCACCACCAGCACGTATGGCAGCTTGTCGAGCTTGGCCTTGCGGATCCGGGCTCCAAGAGGCTCGTCGGCCTCTGCCAGAGACGCCCTGAAGCCGTCGGCGACGAGCCGGTCGACGAGCCGAGCCGCGTAGGCGTGATGGTCGCTGCGCACGGGCAGGACGCGCACCTGCTCGGGGGCGAGCCAGGAAGGGAACGCGCCCGCATAGTGCTCGACCAGCACACCGAAGAACCGCTCGATCGATCCGAAGAGCGCGCGGTGGATCATGATGGGCTGGTGCCGCTCGTTGTCGGGGCCGACGTACTCGATCCCAAAGCGCTGCGGGGTCTGGAAGTCGAGCTGGATCGTCGACATCTGCCACGTGCGGCCGATCGCGTCGCGGGCTTGAACTGAGATCTTTGGCCCGTAGAACGCACCGCCCCCCTCGTCGAGGACCAGTTCGAGGTCCTTCGCCTCGGCCACTCCGCGGAGAACGTCCGTCGCCTCCTGCCACTCCTCGTCCGTGCCCACGGCCTTGCCCTCGGGGCGAGTGGACAGCTCGAGATAGAACTCCGACAGGCCGTAGTCGGCCAGGAGCCCCAGCACGAAGTCGAGCAGTGAGGCAAGCTCCTCACCCATCTGCTCTCTCGTCGTGAAGATGTGGGAGTCGTCCATCGTGAGCCCACGTACACGTGTCAGGCCATGGATCACGCCGCTCTTCTCGTATCGGTAGACGGTGCCGAACTCGAAGAGTCGCAGGGGCAGCTCCCGATAGCTCCGAAGGCGCGACCGGTAGATGAGCACGTGGAACGGGCAGTTCATCGGCTTCAGGTAGTAGTCCTGGCCGCCCTCGCCGCCTTCGTCGTCGAAGTGCATCGGGGGGAACATGCCGTCGGCGAACCACTCGAGGTGACCGGAGGTCTCGAAGAGGCCCGCCTTCGTGATGTGAGGCGAGTACACGAACTCGTAGCCGGCGGCTTCGTGTCGCTGGCGCGAGTAGTCCTCCATCAGGCGGCGCACGAGACCTCCCTTCGGATGGAAGACAGCGAGGCCTGAGCCGATCTCGTCAGGGAAGGAGAAGAGGTCGAGCTCGACGCCGAGCTTGCGGTGATCCCGCTTGGCAGCCTCCTCCAATCGGTGCAGGTGCTCCTCAAGTGCCTTCTTGGAGTGCCAGGCGGTGCCGTAGATGCGCTGCAGCTGTGGGTTCTTCTCGTCGCCGCGCCAGTAGGCACCGGCCACGCGCATCAGCTTGAAGTGCCCGAGGTGCGCCGACGTGTCGGGGACATGGGGACCGCGACACAGATCGATGAAGCCCGGATAGCCGGCGAACGGAGGCTGCGCCTTGGGCGAGGAGGGAGGGTTCTCGTAGGTCCGCACGGATTCGGACGCGGAGGTCGCCGACATCGGGTCGGTGGAGGCGTCGTCGATGATCTCGAGCTTGAACCGGTGAGCGGCGAACACCTCGCGAGCCCGCTCCGCCGGGAGCTCGTCCCGCACGAAGGGCTGAGCCTCGTTGATGATCTGCCTCATGCGCGCCTCGATGCGCGCAAGGTCGTCCTCGACGAAGGTCGCTTCACCCGGGAGCGCGAAGTCGTAGTAGAAGCCGTCCTCGACGGGCGGGCCAATGCCGAAGGTCGCTCCCGGGAAGAGATCGAGCACTGCTTGTGCCAGGACGTGGGCTGTGGAGTGGCGGATCGTGTAGAGCCCACGCGGGCTGTCATCCTTGACGATCGCGACCTCGTCGCCGTCGCGCAGCTCCGTGGTGAGATCGCGCTCCTCACCGTTGACCAGCGCGATCACTGCGCTCTTGGCCAGACGCGACCCGATCGCAGAAGCGAGATCAGCGGCAGTGGTGCCGGCGGCCAACGCACGCGCTGAGCCATCCGGCAACCTGATCGAGATCTCGTCGGCCATGGTGGCGGAGGGTACCGGAGCGAGCCGACCGGCCAGGAACGCGATCGGTCTCCCTCAGCCCCACTTGGACAGGGCGTCTGCGCTGGATCGCCGGGAGTCGGCCTGGGCGTCTTCGTCGCCGTGGCCGTTGGTCACCCCCGCTGCGAGACCGTTGCCCTCACCACCCTCCCCGCCGATCGAGACCACCGAGGTCGATGCGGCAGTCGGAAAGCTCTCGGCCTTCTTGGTGGCGTACTCGTCGACGTACTCCTGCCCGGTGAGCGCTCGGATCTCGAACATCACCTCGTCGATGATCTGCCTCAGCACCAGCCTGTCATCCGCTCGGTGCGCGTAGCGCGCCACGTTGATGGGACGGCCGAAACGGACCTCGGCTCGCTTGAAAGGCTTCGGCAGCTTCGCATCGGGCGGTTGGATGTCCCGTGTGCCGAGGATGCCGACGGGGACGATGGGCACGCCCGTACGAAGGGCGAGCCGCGCCGGACCCGTGTGCCCTCGGTGCAGGCGACCGTCGCGAGCGCGCGTGCCCTCTGGGTAGATGCCGAAGAACTGCCCGTCCTCGAGGACACGGGCCGCCGTGTTGAGGGCCCGCTCGGCCGCGCTGCCACCGCTGCGATCGATGGGGATCATCCCGAGAGCGGGGAAGATGTGCTTCGTCTTCCACGAGTCCATGTACTCGGCTTTGCCGACGAAGGTGATCCTCCGAGGCAGCACGAGGGGCAGGAAGAAGGAGTCGATCACCGAGGTGTGGTTGGGGCAGAAGATGGCGCCACCGGTGCTCGGCACGTGCTCCAGCCCGACCACCTTCACACGCCAGAGGCTTCGGAAGATCGGGCTGAGGACCGCACGGGCAACCGGATAGAGCTTGCCGACCTCGATGTCGGTGGTCTGCTCTGTGGTGTCCGGCACGAGCAGGAGTCTTGCAGGGGCTAGAGGGTGATGCCGAGCAACATGGCGGCGGAGGAAACTCCCTGGCCAGACGCTGCGGCGGCGTCGATCGCGGCTACCGCAGCTGGCGTGTCCAGGTCGGCGTCGAGAGCCTCGCGGACCGCCTCGAGACCGCCTTCGCCGCGACCGGCCGCCCTCCACCGCTCGAGCCGCTCCGCCGCCCTCGGCATCCGAGTGTCGTCCCACTCCCAGCCGTCGCGGTAGTGGTTCTCCACGATCATCAGCCGGATCGCCATCGGCTCCCAGTCCTTGCGGAGCTCCGACACGAAGACGAGGTTGCCGAGAGACTTCGACATCTTCTCGCCGTCCATCCGGACCATGGCTTGGTGCATCCAGTGGCGCACGAACGGCTCGCCAGTGGCCGCCTCAGACTGCGCGCGCTCGCACTCGTGGTGCGGGAAGATCAGGTCGGCGCCACCGCCGTGGAGGTCGATCGTCGTCCCCAGCTCGCGCAGTGCCAGGGCGGAGCACTCGATGTGCCAGCCGGGTCGCCCGGGGCCCCACAGCGAGTCCCAGGCGGGCTCGTCGTCGAGCGACGGCTGCCAGAGGACGAAGTCGAGTGGGTCGCGCTTGTTCGGGTCATCGACGTTGCCGCCGCGCTCGGCCGCGTAGGCGAGCATCTCGTCCCGGGTGTAGCCGGACACGGACCCGAAGTCAGGGAACGTCGAGACGTCGAAGTAGACCGCACCTCCGGCCTGATAGGCGTGACCACGCTCGAGCACCATGCCGATGAAGCCCCTGATGTCGGCGATGGCCGAGGTTGCCCTCGGTTCGCTCCAGGACTCGAGCATCCCCAAGGCCGACATGTCGTCGTCAAAGCGAGCGGTCTCAGCAGCAGCGAGGTCGAGGTAGTGAACGCCCAGCTCGCGCGCCCGTCCGAGGATCGAGTCGTCTACGTCTGTGATGTTCCGCACGCACCTGGTGCTGTGACCGAGGTCGCGGAGCCGCCGTTGGAGAACGTCGTAGCCCACGTAGACCGCAGCGTGTCCGAGGTGGGTGGCGTCATACGGCGTGATGCCGCAGGTGTACATCGTCACGAGAGGGCCCGGCTGGAACGGCACCACCTCGCGCCGGGCGGTGCACCAGAGCCGGATGGGGCCGGCGCCCTCGGTCACCATCGGTCACTCCGGGATGCTGGTGAACTTCACAGCGACTCGCGTCTTGTAGCGCACGTTGAGCTGCAGCAGCACCGCGGTGAACGACTCGATCGGTGTGGCCAGCGACAGCTCTCCACAGTCGAGCGGGCGCATGTTCGGGATCTTGGCGATCAGATCGGAGGTGGTGATCGTCGCTTCCGGGAAGTCGGAGCAGATCAGCACGTCGCTCTCGATCGGGTGGTCGATCTCGCCGAGCTCCTTGGCGGGGACATGGTGCAGCGCTGCTGCGACGAAGCTGCGTGGAAGCACCGCCTGCACGCTCGCGGCCACGGAGCCGCGAGGCGGCACCAGTGGCTGGAACTCCTTGCCGATCCTCGTGAGCGCGTTGGCCATCGAGATGACCACCTTGCCCCTGAGCTGCTCCTCGACGGACTGTGCGGTCTGGGCGGCCCCGTCCCAGGGCGTTGCGATGACGACGAGGTCGGCGCTCGCCGCGTCAGCGTTGTCACCCGCCTCGATGGTCAGCTCTCGCCCGGGCCACTGCGCGAGCAGCCCGTCGACGGCCTCCATGCCCCGATATCGCGAGCGCGACCCGACGATCGTCTCGAACCCGACCGAGGCCAAGCGCGCGGCGAGCGCGCTGCCGGCTGGTCCCGTCCCACCAAGGATCCCGATGCGCATCGGCGACACCGTAGCGGGGGGTCCATCCCGCTCCGCACTTCAGCGGCTCCCGTAACAGGCGCTCGGGCGTGACAGTCTCAGGGCCATGTCCCTCCTCGAAGGCAAGCGCATCCTCGTCACGGGCGTCCTCACGGACGCATCTCTCGCATTCGGTGTCGCCCGACATGCCCAGGAGCAAGGAGCGGAGGTGATCCTCACCGGCGCCGGACGGGGGCTGTCGCTCACGCAGCGCACTGCGCGCAAGCTGCCGAGAACCGCCGACGTGCTGGAGCTCGACGTCACTGACCCGGCCCAGGTCGAAGCCGTGCGCGACGAGCTCGGTTCGCGCTGGGGCCGCGTCGACGGCGCGCTCCATGCCATCGGGTTCGCACCACAGAGCTGCCTGGGAGGTGGCTTCACGGATGCGCCGTGGGAGGACGTGTCGATCGCTCTGCAGGTGTCCGCGTACTCCTTGAAGACACTGGCCGATGTCGTCGTGCCGCACATGACGAACGGGGGGTCGATCGTCGGCCTCGACTTCGACAACAGCCGTCAGGCATGGCCCGCCTACGACTGGATGGGTGTCGCCAAGGCCGCGCTCGAGTCGACCTCGCGCTACCTGGCGCGCGACCTGGGCCCGAAGGGGATCCGCGTCAACCTCGTGGCTGCCGGTCCGGTGAAGACGCTGGCCGCCAAGTCGATTCCAGGCTTCGCGAAGTTCGAGGACGTCTGGGACGAGCGCAGCCCGCTCGGATGGGACGTGCGCGAGGACGCGGACGCCGTGGCCCGGTCGTGCGTTGCACTGCTCTCTGATTGGTTCCCGAAGACCACCGGCGAGCTGGTGCACGTCGACGGCGGCTTCCACGCCGTGGCCACCTGACGCGGCGCTAGCCCGGCTGCTCGTCCGGCTCGAGCCATCGCGGGTTGGCCACCTGCAGCTTGTAGGCCACCGAGCGCCCGACGACCGTCCGCACCTCGTCAGCTCGAGCATCCAGGGATCCTTCGCGGATCATCGACACCAGCTCGCGGTCGTCGGAGCAGCCCACCTGAGCGAGGCCGGCGGCGTGCGCAGATCGATGCGCCGGACCCAGCGACATCTCTCGTTCGACCATCGCCAGGGCGTTGACGGCGACCCGACCGTGGAAGGCGACGCGGCCCTCGGTGGCGTTGCGCACATCGTGGTCGATCCACTCGCGCACGGCCTCGACGAGCTCGACGGCCGTCGGCCGCCCGTAGAGCGAAGGGGGCTCCTCCCGCACCGGCTCGGAGGGCACCTCGAGCGGACCTCCGGGCAGCAGCGAGAGCACGTCCCACTCGTTCTCGCAGACGCGCCGGCCGATGGTGGCCAGCTCGACGGAGCGGGCCGCCCCACCCAGGTGCACCTGCGCCTGCACGATGCAGATGAGCCCCCACTTGAGGGTGCCGAGGAGCTCCCACCAGCGCAGCGCGGAGGGATCGACCTCGCCGCCACCGGCCTCCGCATAGGCGGCCATCAGCTCATCGCGAGAGCCCATCCCCCCCGCCGCAAGCGCCGAGCCGAAGCGCCACGCTCGAACGCAGAACCAGCCCAGGTCCTCGATCGGATCGCCCAGATGGGATAGCTCCCAGTCGAGCACGCCCTCCAGGCCGGATGGCCCGACCAGGAGGTTGCCCAGTCGGAAATCGCCGTGCACCACCGCTCGCCTGGGGCTCGATGGACGGTTCGCGGCCAGCCATCGCAGCGCCAGCTCGAAGGCGGGTAGCGGTTGGTCGAAGCCGTGCAGCAGGGCAGTCATCTCGTCGAGCTGGTCGCTGGCGCGCAGCGATGGCGCGACCGAGGGATCGATGCGGTGGATCGACGCCAGCGCTCGACCTGCCTGGGCGACGAGGACGCCCCGGGCCCGGGCCCACTGGTCGTCGCGCAGCAGCTTACGGGCGATCGTCTCGCCCTCGAGCCGGGCCATGACGATGCAAGGGGCGCCCAAGGCGTCGCCACCGTCGGCCGCTACGACGGAAGGCACGGGCACGCCGAGAGCACCGGCCGCCCGGATGAGCGCGGCCTCCTCCACCATGCCGGGGCCGCCGCCGACAGTGCCCGCTCGGAGCCGTTGGAGGATGAGCGGGCGCGGTTCGCCTGAATCGGGGATCAGGTCGAACGACCAGGTCTCCCGCGATGCGCCTCCAGACAGGCGGCGGAGCGCCTCGACGCGGCCATAGAGCCCGTGGCCCGCGAGCAGCTCCCCGATGCGATCCGTCAGCGACGCTTCCCTGTCCTCCAGCACAGCGCCCGACGCTATGGCATCCGTCGGGCCGCGCTCGACGGCTCGGTCAGCAGGCTGCTCGCACGGTGGGGTACGGGTTCACCGCGGCCCCGCCGTTGGGGTGGATCTCGAAGTGGAGGTGCGGTGTGCCACGGGCGTTGCCGCTGTCGCCCACGTAGCCGATCACCGTGCCGGCCTGCACGTGGCCGGCGCCGACGTTGGCGTAGGAGTCGAGGTGGGTGCCGTAGTAGAAGTGGCCGTTGTCGCCATCGAGGTAGAACGAGAGGCCACCCAGGCTGCTGCTTCGGTGGGTGACCGAGCCGGTCACGGGAGCAACCACGGGCGTGCCCCGTGGGGCCATCATGTCGACGCCCTTGTGGCGCCGGCCCCCCGAGCGCGGTGCTCCCCACGTGTCGCTGAAGGCGACAGGGCCTTGGACGGGGCACACGAAGTCGCCGTGCGCGATCGGTTCGGTGGGCGCACTCGAGACGCGACTCACAGACCTGCGTGATGCCGCCAGCTGGGCCGCCTGCCTCGCCGCCGCCTCCCGCTTCTTGCGCTCGGCCTCCAGCCGCTCGGCTTCGAGCTTCTCCAGGCGCTCGAACTCGCGCTCGAGTGCGGCGCGGCGCTCCTCAAGGGTGGCGACGGCATCCTTCTGCGCGGCTCGCTTCGCCGCCAGCTCCTCGGACGCGACGCTGAGGTCCTCGCTCGCCGCCATGTAGTCGTCGATCGAATCCTGGTTGCCACGGGTGGCGTAGCGCGACAGTGCATCGGCGCGCGCCTGTGCGTTGATGTCGGGATCGAGGGAGGACACCTGTGAGGCATCGACGTTGATGTAGCGCTGGATCGCCAGGTCGCGCACGGCGGTGCGCAGGCCTTCGAGCCTCACCTGGGCTGCGGCCTGCTGCGCCTCCAGAGACCGGATGTCTGCTTCGAGCTCGCCGAGACGTGTCTCGGCCTCGGCCAGCTCGGCCGCAGCCCGGTCGGCGCGGGCTCGAGCGGCCCTCAGGTCACCCTCGTCCGCGCCGGCGCGCAGCGGCAGCGCCAAGACGGCCAGGAGCACAACGACGCCCAGGAGGGACGCAACCACTGAACGGTGCACAGCGGGACGGGAATCTAGCGCCTGAGCCCGCCATGTTGCATTTCCGTGACGAAAACCCCGTGTTTCGTCATCGATCCGACTCGTCGCGGATGTCTCCGACCAGCGCCTCGATGACGTCCTCCAGAGTGGCGATGCCGACCGTGCGACCCTCGCCATCTGCCACCACGACCACGTGGGTGCGCTCCTGCTGCATCGTGAGGAGGGCGCCGTCGAGGGTGATGTCCTCCCCCACCACCAGTGTGCGGCGGACCCTCCCGAGGGGCATGGGCCGATCGCGAGCGCCCTCCGAGATCGTCAAGAGGTCTTTGGCGTGGACGAAGCCCAGCACGTCGTCGACACCAGAGCCCGCCACGAGGAGGCGCGTGTGCCCGGAGGACACGACCAGCCGCTCGGCCTCAGCCGGAGTGGCGGACACAGGGATCCAGACGACTCGATGGGGAGGGACGAGAACGGATCGGATGCTGCGATCACCGAGGTCGAGCGCACCGGTCAGCAGCTGGTGAGCGACGTCCTCGATCAACCCCTCGTCGCGGGATGCGCCCAGCATCACGGCCAGCTCGTCTGCTGAGGCAGCTGTCACGAGCTCGTCACGCGGCTCGATGCCCAAGCCGCGCACACCAGCGTTGGCCATGCCGTTGAGGAGCCGCAGCAACGGGCCGAACAGCCCGACGTAGCCGCGGTTGAGCAGTGCCAGCGCGAGGAGGGTGCGCTCGGGCGCAGCGATGGCGATGTTCTTCGGGACCATCTCGCCGATCACCATGTGCAAGAACGCCACGATCGTGAGGGCGACCACGAACCCGAGGGTGTGCAGCAAGCCCTCTGGCAGCTCGATGAACCGCTCGACGGCACCTTCGATCAGCCCAGCGACGGCGGGTTCGGCGACGTAGCCGAGCGCGAGGGAGGCCATCGTGATCCCGAGCTGCGCCCCAGCCAGCTGGAGGTTGAGGTGGCGCATCGCCCCGAGGGCCATCCGTGCGCGGGCGCTGCCCTCGCCGGCCAGCGCCTCCAGCTTGGTTCGCCGGCTCGCGATGAGCGCGAACTCGACGGCCACGAAGAAGCCGTTGGCGACGAGCAAGCCGATGGCGAGGAGCAGGCTGGTGATCGTCACCCTTGCCTCGCGCGTCCCTGTGAAGCGGGGTCGTGCCGCAATCGCACAGTCGAGACGCGCAGCCGGTCTCGTCCGGCTACCTCGACCCTCCACCCCTCGTGCTCGAAGCTCTCGCCCACCTCGGGGATGTGGCCGAGCGCGCTCAGAACGAAGCCCGCGAGGGTCTCGTACTCCCCCTCCGGAACGCGGAAGCCGCAGGCGTCGAAGACCTCGTCGGGGTGGAGCGAGCCCTCCAGCAGCCACTCGCCTGCGCGCGCGAGGACGGTCATCCGATGGGCCGGTCGGTCGTGCTCGTCGTCGATCTCGCCGACGATCTCCTCGAGCACGTCCTCCAGCGTGATGATCCCTGCGGTGCCGCCGTGCTCGTCGACGACGACCGCTAGGTGCGTGCCGACGCGGCGCAGATCGACCAGCAGATCCGCCAGATCGCGCGTCTCGGGGACGACGAAGGCCGGGGCCATGATCGCCTCGACGGGCGTGGTGCCACGTTCGGCGTAGGGGATCCGATAGACGTCCTTCACGTGCACCGCCCCGCGCACGTCGTCGAGATCCGCACCCACGACCGGGAACCGCGAGTGACCGGTGGCGGCGGCTCTTGCTGCCAGGTTCGCGACCGTCTCCTCGACGGACACAGTCTTGACCGATCGCCTCGGCACCAGCGCTGCGGCCGCATCCTTCTCGCCGAACCTGATGGAGCGCGTGAGGAGGGTCAGCGCCTTTGGGGCGAGGGTGCCCTCCTCGCCGGAGGATCGGATCAGGAGCTCGAGCTCCTGCAGCGACCGCACCGAGGTGAGCTCCTCTTGGGGTTCGATGCCGAGACGGCGCACGGTCCAGTTCGCTGCGCCGTTCAAGAACGTGATCACCGGGCCGAGGATCCTGCCGATCACGACCATCGGCGGAGCGAGCGCGTAGGCGGTCGGACGCGGGCGTGCAATTGCGATCGACTTCGGCACCAGCTCGCCGATCACCATCGACACGAGCGTGGCCAGCAGCAGCGCTACCACGATCGAGATGCCGGACGCTCTCTCATCGCCGACGAGGTCGGCGATGACCGGCTCGAGAGCGTCCGCGACAGTCGGTTCTGCGATGAAGCCGACGATGAGCGAGGTGACGGTGATCCCCAGCTGCGCGCCGGAGAGGTGGAACGACAGGCGTCGCAGCGCTCCGCTCGTCGCACGCGCACGCCTGCTTCCGGCCGCCGCATCGATTCCCACTCGATCGCGATCCACCGCGACGAGCGCGAACTCGACCGCGACGAAGAAGCCCGTTGCAAGGATGAGCAGGAGTACGGCGACTAGGCCGAGGGCCGTTTCGATGGGGACCGTCCGGGGGCAGGCGTGTCGAGTCGAATCTAGGGGTCAGCAGTAGGGTCGGCCCTCATGGTGCTCGCACGCGACGTCCTGCTGGAGGTCCTGCGAACCGAGGGTGTGGAGCACATCTTCGGCAACCCGGGTAGCACCGAGCTGCCGCTCATCGACGCACTCGCGGACGCGACCGACCTCCACTACGTGCTCGCCCTGCAGGAGGCGACCGTCGTGGCGATGGCCGACGGCTACGCGCAGGCGACGGGGCGGCCCGCCTTCGTGAACCTCCACACCTCAGCCGGCCTCGGCAACGCCATCGGCAACCTCACGAACGCTCAGGCAAACCGCACCCCGCTCGTGGTAACGGCCGGCCAGCAGGACTACCGGCACATCGCATCCGACCCCTTGCTCTCGGGCCCTCTGGTCGAGCTGTCGCGAGGCACGGTCAAGTGGGGGCACGAGGTACGCACCGCGGGTGAGCTCGGCACCATCATGCGTCGCGCCTTCCACGACGCGGCCGCCCCACCGTCGGGTCCGGTCTTCGTCGCCCTTCCGATGGATCTGCTCCAGCAGGAGGTCGAGGACCCGGCACCCGCCCCCTCGACGGTGCACGCGATCGGAACGGCCGGCGGTCTCGAAGAGCTGGCAGACCTGCTGTGCGACACATCGGTCGGCCGCTTGGGAGTCGTCCTGGGCGACGCGGTCGCCGCGTCCGGCGCAGTCGGTGCCGCGGTCGCGGTCGCGGAGGCGCTTGGAGCGCCGGTGCATGGCTCGCCTCTTCACGGGCGAGGGGTGTTCCCGCCCGCCCATCCGCTGTGGCAGGGGATGCTCAACCCGGCGGCGGCCGCTCTCCGGTCGGCGCTCGGGGGCTACGACCGGGTGTTCGTCGTCGGCGAGCAGCCGTTCATGGTGTACCCGTACACACCCGGGCCGGCCGTGCCGGCCACCGTCGAGCTCCTGCACCTCTCCCCCGACCCCACCCAGCTCGGCCGCACCTGGCCCGTCCGCTTGGGCCTGGCCGGCGACCCCAGGGCGACGCTCGAGGCGCTCCTGCCGCTCGTGCGTGCTCGCGCCGACGCGTCGGCCGCTGCCGACGCCCTGGCGCAGGCGCGCGAGGATCGGAGCTCAGCGATCGAACGGCTGGAGGAGAGCGCGCTCGGTCGCTACGGACCTGCGCCGATGAACCCGATGGCCGCCGCGCACGCGCTGGTCCGCGCCATGCCGCCGGACTCGCTGGTCGTCGACGAGGCGATCACGACCGGGGTGTACGTCCGGGGGTTCCACCACTGGGACGAGCCCGGTCGCTACTTCTTCTGCACGGGTGGAGGCCTGGGTTGGGGGATGCCAGCAGCGTGTGGCGTCTCGCTGGGCCACGGGCGGGCGCCCGTCCTCTGCGTCGTGGGAGACGGGTCCGCCATGTACTCGCCGCAGGCGCTCTGGACCGCTGCGGCGGAGGGGCTTCCCGTCGTCTTCGCGGTCGTCAACAACCGCCAGTACAAGATCCTCAAGGGCTACCTCGCCGGGATGGGAGGGGCAGCTGCCCGCACCGGACGGTTCGTCGGCATGGACCTGACAGATCCTCCGGTGGACTACCTGGCGCTCGCCACCTCGATGGCCGTCGACGCGACCCGCGTCGACCACGCCGACGACGTCGGCGACGCCGTCCGGTCGGCCCTCGCCTCGGGGCGGCCTCACCTGCTCGAGCTGTCGATCTCCGACTGAGGACCCGAGCGGATAGATGGGCGTCGGCGGTGCTGTGGCTTCGCCGTCGGGCGGTCAGCTCTCGAGGCGAGCCAGCAGGCGGGGGCGGGACCTCTCGATCTCATCGGAGAGCAGCCGATCCAGCACCGGCATCCAGAGACGACCTCCATAGTGGAGCCTCATGGTGAGACGGCTGCCGGGCCCAGCCGGCTGGACGGACGCGTCGAGCACCCAGTCCGAGTGGGACCGCCCGTCGTGCTCAGCGCGCTCGAACCGGGCACGGTGAGGAGCGGCGTTGACGGTGCGGACCATGCGGAGTCGCTTGGCCCTGGCGAAGGGCCCGAGCCTGCCGCGCAGATCGACCGACCAGGCAGGACCGACGTCGTCGACATGTGCGTCGACCGGCACCGCGCGGGGGACGATGTCGAGCCACTCCGGATAGCGGGCGAGGTCATCGACCCACGCGAACAGGGCCTCCGGGGCGCAGGGTGCCTCGAGCTCGGCGACGACGTCCACGGCGGTGGTGCTAGTCCTGGTTGGCCTTGGCCAGCTGAGCCAGCTGGTCGACGACCTTGAGCAGCGGGTACGGGTTCACGGCAGGGCCGCCGTCAGGGTGGATCTCGAAGTGGAGGTGTGGCGACCCACCCCGAGCGTTGCCCGTGGTTCCCACGAACCCGATCACGGCGCCGGCCTCAACGACGAGGCCGTTCGCCATCCCCTCGGCGAACGCGCTGAGGTGCGCGTAGTAGTAGTAGGTGCCGCTCTCGCCCTTCACCCAGATCTTCGTGCCGCCGAGCACGTCGGTTCCCATCTTCGTGATGATCCCGCGCTCGGCCGCGAGGAGCGGCGTACCGGCAGGCGCCATGATGTCGGTGCCTTGATGAGCGTGCTCGTAGGTGGTGCCGGTCATGCGGGGTGCACCGAACGAGTCCCCGAAGGTGTGCGGATCGCCAACCGGGAACACGAACCCGTAGATCACGATCTCCGACCCGGCGGCGAACACCGCCAGGTTGAAGCGGGCCGCCACGCTCGCGCGCCTCGCTTCGAGGAGCGCTGCTCGGGCGGCCTCCAGCTGGATGCGACCTTCGACGAGCCGCTCGGCGGTGCGGACCAGCTCGACATCGACCGCAGCCTTGGCCGCGAGGTAGTCCTCGACCGCCTCCTGATCGGCCGCCAGCACCGAGTCGAGAAGCGTCTGCGCGACGGCCAGCTCGTTGGGATCGTTGGTCGACACGTAGCGGCTGAAGTCGTTCAGACCACCACGGACGACCGCGTTGGCAGCTCGAGCCTCGAACAGGCGCCGGGCGATCTCCACGCGACGCACCGCTGCTCGGTCCCCCGCGGCCAGGCGGGACACCGAGCTCTCCAGCGCGTCGAGCTCGGACTCGAGATCCACGACCGACTGCTTGGCCGCTGTGTAGGCGGCGTCCAACCGCAACGACTCCGCCTTGGCGACGCGCAGGTGCTGTCGCACGATGCGACCGGCCTGTGCAGCGTGGGCACCTGAGTCACCCGACCGGGCCGGGACCGTCTCGGGCACCACCGGGACAGGCTCCTCGTCGAGCTCCTCAACGGCCCCCGGATCCTCAGGATCAGGCGGGGCCGTCGTGGTCGTCGTCGTCTCCCCCGCCGGGAGCGTGACATCAGGCTGGGTGGTGGTGGAGGAGGAGGTCGTCTCGGGGGTCGATGTCGAGGTGGAGCCATCGTCCTGCGCCCATGCGGGCACGGTCATCGCCCCGAGCCCCAACGACAGCGCAGCCAGCAGGGCTGCCGCGGAGGACGGGCGCACGGACGAGGTTGGGCGCACGGAGGATTTGGTCGGCATGTCAGGCTCGCAACTGGAGGGCGACATGCGCCTCCGCGGCCCGAAGATCGTACGTGCTTGGGCCGCGATGTCCACGCTCGCCGCGTTCGCTGGTTCGGTCGGCTAAGGACCCGAAGGCGCGAGTGGCACGACCGCGGCCGGGTCGATCGCGACGGTGACGTGCTGGCCGGGCCCGGGTGCCGAGCCGGTGGAGACGAGAGCTTCAAGCGGTGGGGCGCCGTCGACCGCGACCTTCACCGTGGTGCGATCACCGAGGAACGTGGTTGCGACGGCTGTCGCCCCCACGCCGCCAGGTGCATCCAAGCTTATCCCAGCCGGGCGGATGAGCGCTGTCGCCGGCCCGTCGGGAACAGCCAGGCGCAGCTCCCCCCAGGGAGTGTTGGCACGGCCGCCGACCACCTGGACGTCGATCAGGTTGGCAAACCCAAGGAGCCGCGCGACGCGCTTCGACCGGGGCCTCTCCCAGAGATCGGCGGGGGCGCCCGACTGGAGCACGGATCCCGCGTCCATCACCGCCACCCGATCAGCGAGCGAGAACGCCTCGTTCTGGTCGTGCGTGACGGCTACGACCGTGAGGCCCAACGTGGAGAACAGCGCGCGCAGCTCGGCCACGAGGTGATCCCGCAGGGTGCGGTCAAGCGCGCCGAGAGGCTCGTCGAGCAGCAGCACGGCGGGCTCCGGAGCGAGGGCACGAGCAAGTGCGACGCGCTGCTGCTCGCCGCCGGAGAGAGACTGCACTCGGCGCCGCCCGAAGCCTTCCAGGTCGACCATCTCGAGGAGGCGCTCGACTCGCTCGAGCGTCTGGCTCTGCGGGCGCCTCTGCATTCGCAGCCCGAAGGCGATGTTGCCCGCAACGTCTCGGTGAGGGAACAGCGCGTGGTCCTGGAACATGAGCCCCACGCCCCGCTTGTGCGGTGGGACGCCCTCCATGTTGCGGCCGCCGAGCGCGATCGTGCCGCCGTCGAGCGGCTGGAGCCCCGCGATGGCACGAAGCAGCGTCGACTTCCCGGAGCCGCTCGGCCCGAGCACGGCCACGACCTCGCCGCGGCGCACTGACAGATCGACATGATCCAGCGCGACGACGGCGCCGAATCGAACCGTCGCACCCTCCACCTCGACGGCCGCCCGGCTCACACCCAGCCCTCTGACCTGACGTCGTCTCGACGGCGCAGTCGGTCGACGAGGAGCACCGAGGCAGCCGTCAGCACCATCAGGACGACGCTGAGCGCGAAGGCTTGGCTCACGTTGGCCGCGCCTGGCCGTCCCAGCAGGCGGTCGATCGCCACAGGGACGGTTGGTGAGTCCGCTCGGGCGATCACCGTCGTGGCTCCGAACTCGCCGAGTGAGATGGCGAAGGCGAAGCCGGCCGCCACCAGAGCGGATCGCCGGATGAGCGGGAGGTCCACCTCCCGAAAGGCGCGCCACTTGGACGCCCCCAGCACTGCCGCCGCCTCGCGCAGGCCGTCGTCGATGGATCGCAGCACAGGAGTCATCGTCCGGATGACGAAGGGCATCGCCACGAGTGCCTGGGCGATCGGAACGAGCCATGGGCTGGCGCGAAGGTCGATGGGCTCGTCGAGCGAGATGAGAAGACCGAAGCCCACCGTGACTGCGGACGTACCGAGCGGAAGCACGAGGAGGCCGTCCAAGGCTCGCGCCGCGCGTGCCTTCGACCCCGCCAGCGCCGTCGCAGCAAGGCTGCCCAGGAGCACCGCCAGCGCCGTAGCCACAACCGCGAAGCGCACGGAGTTGGCGACCGCTTCGACGGGCGGGACGAAGAGCCCGGTGTCGCGCGTGCGGTCGGCCAGAGCGCGCCAGGCACCCAGCCCCAAACCGCCTCCGGAACGGAACGAGCGCTCGACCAGGACGGCCAGTGGCGCAAGGAGCACCAACCCCATCAGGGCCAGGTTCGCCCGCACCCACAGGCGCTCGCCGCGCGCGGTCGGACGACGGCGGCGCGGCGGCGCCATGGCGACGGCGGCGCTGGCGCGACGCCGTTCGAGCCGGTCCTGCGCGACCAGCAGCGCCACGACAGCGGCGAGCTGGAGCAGCGCGAGGACTGACGCGACCGGGAGGTCGAGCAGCACCGCCGTCTGTCGATAGATCTCGACCTCGAGGGTGCTGTGCCCGGCGCCACCGAGTATCCGCACGACACCGAAGGAGGTGAACGTGAACAAGAACGTGATCAGCGATGCCGATGCGATGGCCGGTCGCAAGGCGGGCAGCGTCACAGCAAGCCAGGCGCGCGCCCGGGAAGCGCCGAGCAGCTGGGCCGCCTCGCTCGTGCGTGGGTCGAGTGACTCCCACAGCCCGCTCACGGAGCGCACGACCACTGCGTGGTTGAAGAAGGCGTGAGCCAGGAGGATCGGCCACACGGTGCCGGTGAGGTCGAGGCCGATGGGGCTGCGCGGGCCGAGCAGTGCGAGGAATGCCGCCCCGACGACCACCGTCGGCAGGACGAACGGCACGGTGATGAGAGCTTGCAGGGCGGTGCGCCCGCGGAACTCGTACCGCGCAAGAACGTGGGCGGCCGGCAGGCCCACGAGCAGGGTCAGGCCGGTGGAGGCAGCGGCCTGCCAGAGGGTGAACCAAGCGACCCCTCGGAGCGCGGGGTCTCCCAGAACCTCTCCGACTCCGCTCAGGTCCCAGCCCGACTCACCTCGCAGGCCCTCGCCGATGATGTTGGCGGCAGGCCACGCGAAGAAGATCGACAGGAACGCGACGGGGGCCACCAGCAGTGCTGCCCGGGTGCGGCTGGTCACCAGCGATCCTCCATCACCGGAGGACGACGTCGGTCCACATGTCGATCCACTCGTCCCGTCGTTCACCGATCGTCTCGGCCGGCAGCTCCGCGACCGCACCCGGCGCGACTGCGTGAGCGAGGAACTCGGTCGGCAAGTCGATCCCCGACCGAACCGGGTACACGAACATGGAGAGCGGTAGGTCGGCCTGGACCTCCTCAGAGAGGAGGAAGTCGATGAGCTGTCCCGCCTCTGCGTCGTGGTCGGTGCCGCGAAGGATGCCTGCCGCCTCGATCTGCCGGTAGCAGCCGTCCGCCATCACACCAGTCGGCGCCTCGGTCACCGGCGGATCCGCGAAGATCACTTCGGCTGGCGGGCTGGACGCGTAGGACACGACGAGCGGCCGCGTGCCCTCGCTCCCGGAGCCGCCACTGAACTGCCCGTAGTACGCATCCTCCCAGCCCTCACTGACGTGCACGCCGTTCGAACGCAGACCGGTCCACCAGTCCTGCCAGCCCTCCTCGCCGAACGCATCGATGGTCGCCAGCAGGAAGGCCAGGCCGGGCGACGAGGTGGCCGGGTTCTCCACGACAAGCATGTCCTTGTAGGTGGGGTCGGTCAGATCGCTCAACGAGTCCGGCACGGGCGTGCCGCTCTGAGCGAAGAAGGACTTGTCGTAGTTGAGGCACACGTCGCCGTAGTCCACGGGGGTGACTCGATGCTCTGGATCGAGGAGGAACGCCTCGTCCACCTCCGCAAGAGCTGGCGACTCGTACGAGACGAAGAGATCCTCGTCGAGAGCCCGAGAGAGGAAGGTGGAGTCGATCCCGAACAGGACGTCGGCCTGGGGATTGCCCTTCGTGAGGATCGCCTGGTTGACCACCGTGCCGGCATCGCCGCCCTGGATCAGCTCGACCTTGATCCCCGTGTCCTCGGTGAAGGCTGCCAGCACGCCCTCGCTCAGCGCGAAGGAGTCATGGGTGAGGAGTCGAAGAGTCACCGGCTCGGCCTCGGAACGACCGCCTCCGTCTGAGCCGCCGCAGGCTCCGCTGAGGACTGCGACCGCGAGCGCCACCGCTGTGAGGCGGTGATGCCGCTCGGCGCGACCGCGACTGTGGCTCGTTGATGTCATGACTTCGGGTTCCTCTCCTGGTTGATGGTGGCCGTGTGGTCGGGCTGCACGACGAGCAGCACGCCACCACGCACGGAGACGTGGGCGCTCTCATCGAGCAGTTCGTTGCTCACTCCTCGGCTCGTGCCCGCCTCCAGCGGCTCGTCCCGTAGCGGGTAGCGGAGTCCCTCGGTCGTCACGCCGAGGGCCGTCCCGTGCACCGGCACCAGGCTGACGAAGTCACCGGCTCGCCCGCGCAGCTCTGCCTCCGTGCGCACCACTGTGATCAGGGCGCCGCCCATGTGAGCGAGGAGCTCGACGTCGGAAAACCGCGGCGACGCGATCAGCGCTGCATTGGCGAGCAGGTGGTCGAGCCGCCCACCGTCGCCCCCCAGAACATGGATCCGTCGAGGGCTGCGCGACATGGCGGCGTCGAGTGCCAGCTCGAGGTCGGTGGCGTCCTTGGCTGAGGGGTGACGCTCGACGCGAGCGCCGGCTTCCACTGCGCGGCGCAGCCCCTCGGCAGAGACGGAGTCGAAGTCGCCGACGCACAGGTCGATGTGCAGACCGAGCGAATGTGCATGCTCGATGCCCGAGTCGGCCGCGATCACGAACGCCTCACGCTCGATCCCGTCGAGGTGCTGGTGATCAACGGGGTCTCCGCCCGTGACCACGATGATCGTCTCGCTCGCGCCTGGCGCTGCCATCTGCCGATTCCCTCCGCCGGCATTACCCGGTTCAGGTTCCTCGGGTCGGTGGCGTGCCCTGCGGCGTGTCCACCCTCTCAGCCCGGCTACCCCGAGCTCCCCTTCGTGCGACGCCGATCGTAGCGCCCTAGCGCTCGCGATCCCTCAGTCCGGCCCCGAGGATCGGGTTCAGGCCTCGCGTTACGGTCGGCACATGCAGCGCACGCTCTTCGAGGCCGAGCACGAGATGTTCCGGCAGTCCGTCCGAGGCTTCATCGCGAGCGAGGTCGCCCCCCATCACGAGGAATGGGAGCGCGCCGGGATCGTCGATCGCGAGATGTTCCGCAAGGCCGGCGCCCAGGGCTTCCTCGCCATGGCAGCGCCCGAGGAGCATGGCGGCGGCGGAGTCACTGACTTCCGCTACAACCTCGTCATCGCGGAGGAGATCCAACGCGCGGGCGTGAACGCCGCCGGGCTTGGGTGGACCCTGCACAACGACATCTGCCTGCCCTACTTCCTGACCCTCACCACCGAGGAGCAGAAGGCTCGCTGGCTGCCCGGCATCTGCTCAGGCGACCTGATCACGGCGATCGCGATGACAGAGCCCGGCATCGGGTCGGACCTCGCGTCGATGACCACGAGCGCGATCCGCGATGGCGACCACTACGTCGTGAACGGCTCGAAGACGTTCATCACCAACGGCATCAACGCCGACCTCGTCATCACCGCCGTCAAGACCGACCCCGGCGAGCGCCACGCCGGGATGAGCCTCATCGTGCTCGAGCGGGGGATGGCCGGGTTCGAACGGGGCCGCAACCTCGACAAGATCGGGATGCATGCGCAAGACACGGCCGAGCTGTTCTTCACCGACGTGCACGTGCCGGTCGACAACCGCTTGGGCGAGGAGGGCAGCGGGTTCCGGTCGCTCGTGACCAAGCTCCCGCAGGAACGCTTGTCGATCGCCGCTACAGGCGTTGCTGCCGCCCGCTCGGCGCTCGACATGACGCTCGACTACGTGAAGGAGCGCACCGCCTTCGGCGTGCCGATCGGGTCATTCCAGAACTCACGGTTCCGGCTGGCCGAGATGGCCACCGAGATCGAGATCGCCCAGACCTTCGTCGACCGCTGCGTGCTCGCCCTCAACGCCGGCACGCTCAGCGCCGAAGAGGCGGCGATGGCGAAGTGGTGGTGCACCGAGCTCCAGAAGCGCGTCATCGACGGCTGCGTCCAGCTCCACGGCGGCTATGGCTACATGGCGGAGTACCCGATCGCCCGTGCCTACGCCGACGCCCGCATCACCACCATCTACGGCGGCACCACCGAGATCATGAAGGAGATCATCGGCCGCTCCCTCGGCATCTGACGCGCCGGTAGTCAGACCCACCCCAGCCCGAGGCAATAGGGCTCGGCTGGTCGGCAGAGCACACGAAGTCGGGCGTCAGGTGAAGAAGCCGTCCACGATGGTCTTGCCGATGGCGCCGAGCGTGTCCTCGAGGTCATCGCGGTCGCGCTCGGCGGGTTCCCGAAGGCGCACGGGCGCAGGTCGGCCGAGCAGGCACTTGGCGGCGACGGCAAGGGCTACGAACGCGAGCGGCTTCATCGGCAGATCAGTCCCGATCGTGGAGACAGACCACTGATCGTCCACCCAACCGTCCTGCTCGACGTCCTCGCGCCCGGCGGCACCGATGTCATGACCTCGAGTGTCGACGACCCGGAGCAGGCCACCGCTCCCACTCCGCTCGAGGCGCGCGACGGGCGCGCTCGTCTCGTCGCGGATCTCGATCTGCTCGCTCAGAGGTCCTCCGGTGCGCAGGTACGTGGCCAGGGGCGCGCCGTGGCCGCCGATGGCCACGAGTGCTCGGTCCGCTGCGTCGTACACGTCGAGGCGGAACAGGGTCGCGCCGTCCGCTGAGCACATGAGCGGCGGGCGAGCGCGGATCCCGGAGCCCGTGAGGTTGGCCTCGATGAGCCCTTCCGCCCCGCACAGCACCAACCCGGCCTGCGGGCGCAGTCGCAGCAACGTGCACGATGGCCCACCCGCGAAGGGCAAACGGTCGGCGGGCCGGTGCATGCGCAGACCCGTGGAGATGGCCCGGACGAGGTCGGGCCCGAGGTCGACTTCGTTGGGGCGCAGCAGCGCGAGACATCCAGGGCAGGAGTGCATGCGCGACGGGCACGCCCGTCCGCACTCTGGGCATGTGATGGTGGCGTCGAGGTCGTCGACCAAGCTGGCGAGGCATCGCGGGCAGGTGTCCCGCTCGGCAGGCCACTCACGCTGGCAGGAGGGACACGCCCGCATGCTCACCAACCCTGATCAGGCAGCGGCCACCACGACGCGCGCCGGCGCGCAGGCTAACCGCATGGCCCGCATTACCTGCGCAGGAGGTCCTTGGCGATGTGGGTGATCTGGATCTCGTCGGTGCCGGCGTAGATCTGGAGCACCTTGGCGTCGCGGGCCAGCTGCTCGACCTGGAACTCGCTCATGTAGCCGTTGCCGCCGAAGAGCTGCACCGCCTCCATCGCGACCTCGGTCGCGGCACGCGCCGAGTACAGCTTCATCGCCGACGCCTCAGCGAGCGAGAGGCCCACGCCCGCGGCCGACATCTCGATGTATCGGAAGACCAAGTTCTGCACGTTGAGGCGAGCAACCTCCATGCGAGCGAGCTTGTCCTGGATCAGCTGGAACTCGCCGATCGGCTGGCCGAACTGCACGCGGTCCTTCGAGTACTGCACGCACAGCTCGAGGCAGCGCTCGATGATCCCCAGCGACATGGCGGCCACGCCCGAGCGCTCGATCGAGAACGTGTCCTTGGCGCCCTCGCGCCCGCCGGCGGGCACGTCCTCGGTCTCACCGATGAGCCGGTCCTTGCCGACACGGACGTCGGTCAGGAACAGCTCCCCGGTCGGTGAGCTGTGCATCCCCATCTTTCGCAGCGGCTTCGACTGCTCGAGACCGGGCATCCCTCGGTCGAGCACGAAGGACAGGATCTTGCGCTCGGCAGGCGGGTTGCCCTCGTCGAGCTTGCAGATGAAGACGATCGTGTCCGCGTAGGGCCCGTTCGTGATGAAGGTCTTGGAGCCGTTGAGGAGGTACTCGTCACCATCGCGCCGGGCGGTGGACTTCATCGAGCCGAAGGCGTCAGATCCCGAGCCGGGTTCGGTGATCGCCCACGCCCCGATCTTGTCGAGCGTGAGCAGGTCGACCGCCCAGCGCTCCTTCTGCGCGATCGTGCCGCGGCTCATGATCGCCGCCGAGGTGAGACCCATCGACACCCCCATCGCTGTGACCATGCCGGGGCTGTGGCGGCAGATCTCGATGATCGGCAGCATGGTCATTGCGATCGAGTTGGCGTCGCCGCCCCCACGGCGTGCGCCCTTGGCAGGCGCCTCCTCCTCGCCGGCTGCGATCCGCTTCTCACGCTCGATCTGCGCCTTGAACCGCTCACGCGCCATGGCATCCATGCCGAACGTGGAGAACAGCTTGCGCAAGATGTCGTAGGGCGGAAGGTCGCCGTGCTCGAGCTCGTCACGTTTCGGCGCGATCTCCGCCTCGACGAACTGGCGCACCGCATCGCGGATCATGAGCTGCTCTTCGGACCACTCGAACATGTCGTTCCTCTCGCCGCGATGTCGTTGCAGTAGGCGTGCAAAGGGTAGGTGGGGACACCAGCGGTGTCAGTTCGACGCCGGAGAATGTCGCGACCGGGCGCGGAGGTGGCATCCTTGTCCGGTTCCCCCGCCAGCAACCAGGAGATGCGAGTGGCCTTCAAGGTCGGTGACAAGGTCGTCTACCCCCACCACGGCGCTGCCGTGATCGAGGGGACCGACAGCATCACCCTGTCGGACGGCGTGAAGAGCAAGTACTTCGTGCTGCGCATGACCCACGGCGACCTCATGCTGAAGGTGCCGCAGGACAGGGCCGAGGAGATCGGCATGCGCTACCCGATCTCCAAGGAGGACGTGGAAGACGTCTTCGAGGTGCTCGCCAAGAAGGACGTGCGCGAGCCCACCAACTGGTCGCGGCGCTTCAAGAACCACCAGGAGAAGCTCAAGTCCGGCGACGTCTACCAGGTGGCCGAGGTCGTCCGGAACCTGGCGCTGCGGGACGCGGACAAGGGCCTCTCGGCAGGTGAGAAGTCGATGTTCGTCAAGGCTCGCCAGGTGCTGGTGAGCGAGCTGGCCTTCGCCCTCAACATCTCCGAGGACACAGCGCTCGAGCGGCTCAACAAGACCCTTTCCTAGGGTGCGTCGATTGGCCGCAGCGGCTCTCGCCGCGCTCTCGACGCTCGGTTGCTCGGGTGGCGGCGAGCGCCCGGAGAGCATCGGACTCGACCCAGACGAGAGCGTCACCACCGTGCCCGCGCCGACTACGACCACTGAGCCGCCGCTGACCGGCGAGCCGCTCGTGGTCTCGGAGCAGGGAGTCTCCAGCTTCATCGACCCGTTCGACCCGGGAGCGACTCTGGCCGGGTACGGCGTCGTTCTCACCAACCCCAACGCCGATGTGCTCGCGGCGAGCGTGCGCGTCACCACCCGCATCCTCGACTCGGAAGGCGCGGAGCTGCTCGTCGACACGACCCTTCTCAACGCCGTGATGCCGGGCAAGGCCATGGCGCTGGGCCGCACGCTGGTCGAGCCGGTCGACGATCCCACCCAGCTGGACATCGCCGTCGAGGTCGGCGCCTGGTTGCTACCGGCTAGCCCAGATGGCGCGCTGGTCGTCGCCGACGGCGTCGTCACCGAGCCAGAGCAGAACGGCGGCGCCGTCACGCGCTTCACGGTTCGCTCCACGTGGCCCGAACCGGAAGAGGGCGTCGACGTCACCGCCGTCTACCGGGCCGCCGACGGACGCATCCTGGCGGCGGAGTACACCACGCTGGCGCTGGTGCCCCCCGGCGGCGAGACCACCGGGCAGATCCGGCTCCTGTCCCCCATCCCCGACCTCGCGACCACCGAGGTCTTCGTCGGCCGTGGCTTGGCCGCCCAGACATCCGGCTGAGGCCGGCCGCACCCCGAAACCGAGGACCCCATGCTCCGACGCACCGTCCCCCTGCTGATCGCTTCCGCCCTGCTCGTAGCCGCCTGCGGCTCAGACGAGACCACGGCCAAGACCAGCGGCTCACCCGACTGCCCCAGCGCCGACGTTCTCGACGAGGTGAAGGTGACCGGCGAGGAGGGCCAGCAGCCGGTGCTCGAGTTCGAGCAGCCGCTCACCGTGGAGAAGACCGCCTGCCGAGTGCTCGAGGAGGGCGATGGCGACGCGCTGGAAAGCGGTGACATCGCTCGTTTCGACTACGCCTTCTTCAACGCGCGCGACGGCAGTGAGATCAACACCTCCTATGGCCAGGAGCCGGCCGAGGTGGTGTTCAACGACGAGCTGATGACGGGCGTGCGCCTGGGCCTGGCCGGCGCCAAGGAGGGCAGCCGCGTCCTCGTGGCGATAGCTCCTGGTGACGGCTTCGAGCCCTCGTCAGCCGAGGATGAGGGCGAGCTCACGGACGAGGACACTCTGCTCTTCATCGTCGACCTGCACGAGATCCGCTCGCCGCTCGATCGCGCCGAGGGCAAGACGGTGGAGCCGGTCGAGGGGCTGCCGACGGTCGAGCTCGACGAGGACGGTGCTCCCACCATCACGGTGCCCGATGCTGAACCACCGGCAGAGCTCGTGTCCCAGCTGCTGATCGAAGGTGACGGCGCCGTCGTCGAGAGCGGCCAGTCGATCACCGTCCACTACACGGGCGTGGTCTGGCTGCCGAGCGACTTCGAGCTCCCGCCCGATGCGCAAGGCACCGGTGAGGTCTTCGACTCGTCTTGGACGCGCGGCACCCCCGCGACGTTCCCGATCGGCACCGGCGATGTCATCGTCGGATGGGACAAGGGTCTCGTCGACCAGCGCATCGGATCGCAGGTGCTGCTCGTGATCCCACCCGCCGACGGCTATCCCGAGGGCAGCGGCTCGATCCCCGCCGGCGCCACGCTCGTGTTCGTGGTCGACATCCTCGACGCCAGCGCCTGAGAAGGAGGCGGGGCTCGTCTGTCCTTGCCTATCCCGAATTTCCTCCGTGGTCTCGTGCTCGTGTGTGCCACGGGTGTGTCGCGGTAGGCGACGAGTTGCTTTGGCCCAGCGCTCAGCGTCGGGCCCCTAGCAGAAAGGGGTCTTGCGAATGTGCGCCACCGGTGCTGGGAAGCTGGAGTGCCGTCGCCGTAAGTTGTCCTGCGCCCCTGGGCGGGGAGCGCATCGCCGAGCTCCGAGGGTCACGACGCCGGGTCGCGGAAGCCGGTGGCGATCTTCGTCAGGCCAGCGCCATCGACGCCGATGCGGTAGAGGGTTGAGTGGTCCGCGAAGAGCAGCGACTGTGGCCCGTCCCACGTGAACGCTGGGTCGGCGGGGGTCGAGGTGACGGTGCGACTGGTGCCACCTCCGGCGGGGATGACGACAATGTCGTCGCCATTGTTGAACGCGATCAGGGACCCGTCCGGAGACCACTGAGGCGACCAGACCGTGCCTCTGGCCTCGAGGATCCACGTCTGAGTGTGAGCGGCAAGGTCGTAGATCGCAAGGCCGTTGGAGCTCGAGTTCGTGACGGCGAGCTTGCGCCCGTCGGGAGACCAGTCGACCTGATTGGTCCGGTACCCGCCCGGAAGGTCGACTCGCTGTTGGCTGGTGCCGTCGCGCTTCATGATCACCAGCAACGGACCGAGGGCGTCGTTCATTTCAACAGCCGCGATCTTCGTGCTGTCGGGAGAGATCCGTGCAGATTGCCAGCTGCCGGTCGCAATGACTCGAAGGTTGGTACCGTCCGCGTTGATCGTCACTAGGCGGTTCCAGGCCTGCCCGCTCCACTGCTTCATCACGAGCCACGACCGGTCGGGCGACAGGTCCGTATTCCGGAAGAGACCGGCGACCAGCAGCCGTGCGCCGGTGCCATCGGAGTTCATTGCCGCCAGCCCGTCTGTCTGAAGCGCGAACATCTGACGACGGGGCGCGGCCGTCGTGGTCGTGGCTGCCGGTGGTGCGGTTGTCGACGGCGCCGGCGCTGAGGCGGTGGTGGTCGACGCTGCGGTCGTCGTTGAGGATGTCGCCGCCGTGACGGACGAGGTGGACAACGACGTGGCGCTCGGGGAGCTGGTCGTCGCGGTGGAGGTGGCGTGCCCGTTGTCCCGATCGAGCATGAGCAGCGACACGACGAGACCCAACCCCACACCCCCGACCGCGATGAGTGTTCGTCGAGGATTGATCCGTAATAGCAGCCAGATCCGCCGCAACCGTCTGCTCATGCGGTCGGACACTAATCACGTACCCAGACGGCGCGATCTTCGCTTGCATCCATCGCACGGTCGAGCTCCGTTGCTTGTCCTTGGGGTTGTCAGACCTGACCCTCGCCCGGAGTCCCGCGCTGCTGCTGTCGTTCCTCCACCCCGGCTCTGTCTCATGAGAGAGACCCCAACCTGTAAACCTCCGTCAGTCCCACACCCCCGGGTCGAGAACCTCGACCGGGAAGCACAGCCCGTCAGCCAGCCGCGTGTAACACGACTACCGGAGCCGCAACGTCAAGCATCTACCCGGCCCGCACAGGGGTCGCTAGTCACGGCCGTGTCACAGCCGTGTCACCCGTGAGCTGCCTGGTGGGCTACATGCGCTCTGAACAGGGGTTTCGCGGTGGGCGCGAAGGGACTCGAACCCCTGGCCTCTGCCGTGTGAAGGCAGCGCTCTAACCAACTGAGCTACGCGCCCTTGCGGGAGCGGACACCGTACCAGAGGGTCTGGTGCGCCCAGCCAGACGGCACGGTCAGATGGGGGCGACGGTGTCGAGCGCCAGGGTGTCCTCGAGCAATGCGAGCGCGCGCAGCACGGCGACGTCGGCGTGCTGTGGGCCGACGACCTGCAGCCCCACCGGCATCCCATCTTGTGTGAAGCCGGCACACACGGTGCCCGCGGGCGAGCGCGTCATGTTGAACGGGTAGGTGAAGGCCACCCAGCTCGGCGTCTCTTCGCCGTTGACGGTGCCGTTGCCGCCGGCCCGACCGGTCTGGCCCGCCACGGTCGGGGTGATCAGCAGCGGGACCTTGTGGAACAGCTCGACCAGTCGCAGGTTGGCGAGGTGGCAGCCATCGGTCGCGGCCAGCACGTCAGCCCCGGTGGCCTTGCGGCCGAACATGTCGATCATCGCGGCGTGCGCGGTGTCGAGACGGTCCCAGTCGGGTGTGCCACGCAGATGACCGAGCGCCCGCTCGTTGCCGGCCATCGCGAGGAGCAGCCACGGTTGCACGGGATCTGTGTCGAACACGGGGTCGACCTCGACGACCTCGGTCCCAAGAGCGGCGAGACGGTCGAGGGCCGCCTGGCAGATCGCGGCCACCTCCGCGTCGACCTTGGCGTAGCCGAGCGTTGGAGCCCAGCCGACCTTGCGAGGAGCGTGGAGGTCGTTCAGCGAGCGGGTCCAGCTCGTGTCGGGCATCGGGAGCGAGCGCAGGTCAGTCGCTTCCGGCCCGACGACCGCGTCGAGCGCGAGCGTGACGTCGCGCACAGTGCGCGCCATGGGGCCCTTGGTCGAGAGGTCGGCCCAGCCGGGCGGGTTGGGTCCGCCTGAAGGGACGCGGCCCAGCGACGGCTTCATGCCTGAGAGGCCACAGACCGAGGACGGGATGCGGATGGATCCGCCGCCGTCAGATCCCGTGCAGAGCGGGACGAGCCCGGCGGCGATCGCCGCTGCCGAGCCACCCGACGAGCCTCCGGCCGAGCGCTCCAGGTTCCAGGGGTTGCGGGTGGAGCCGAACAGCGGGTTGGTGGTGTCCGCCTTGTGGCCGAGCTCGGGGGTGTTGGTCTTGCCTACGACGATGCAACCTGCCGCGCGCAACCGCTCTACGAGAGCGGAGTCCGCGGCTGCGGGCGCGCTGTCCGCGTAGACGGCGGAGCCCTGTGTCGTGCGGAAGCCGCGGGCGTCCTCCAGGTCCTTCACGCCGATGGGGATTCCGGCGAGGGGCCCGACGTCCTCGCCCGAAGCGATGCGCTCGTCGACGGCGGCCGCCTCGGCCAGCGCGGCTTCACCGTCGAGCGCCACGAAGGCGTTGACCTGTGGGTCGACCGCTTCGATCCGGTCGAGAGCGGTCTGGACGAGCTCGCGAGCACTCACTCGTCTGGCGGAGACGTCGGCAGCGAGAGCGGCGACGGTGGTCTGACGGAAGTCCATCGCGGCACGCTACCGGTGGGGTCTGCAGGCAGCCACGAGGCTCAGTAGCCGGCCTCGACATCGACAGGCCCGAGCAGCATCTCGCCCGCGATGCGACGCCGCACGTTCTCGCGAACTCGTTCGCTGAGGAGCGGCAGCGCCATAGCCGGGGTGTTGGCCGTGTGCGGCGTGATGATGCACCGAGGCTCGCTCCAGAGCGGGTGCTCTGGTGGGAGCGGCTCGGGATCTGTGACGTCCAGCGCGGCGCCGCCGATCAGCCCCTCGGCGAGAACGGCAACCAGATCGTCGGTGACGACGTGCGCGCCGCGCGCCACGTTCACGACCCAGCCCTTCGAGTCGAGGAGCACGAGCCGCCGACGGTCCATCACGCCCGCTGTCTCCGGCGTGAGCGCGAGAGCCAGCACGACGAGATGAGCGCCGGTGAGCGCCGCGTCGAGCTCGTCCATGCCGACGACGCGATCGGCGCCCTGCATCGGCTGCGGCTGACGCCGAACGACGGTCACGTCGCACCGGAAGGGGAAGAGGAGCCGCAGCAACGACTCCGTGATGCCGCCGCCACCCAACACGACGACCCTGGCCCCCAGCAGGTTGGTGCCCGCATGGCGGCCCCACTCCGCGGCCCGGGCGTAGGCGGCAACATGGCGCAGCCCGCTGAGCGCCAGGGCCAGCGCATGCTCCGCTACGGGCTCCGCGTACACGCCCTTCCCGCACGTCCAGACGAGGTGGGGATGCGCTTGAACGAGCTCGACGTAGGGCTCGATGCCGGCCCAGGGAAGCTGGACCCACGCGATCTGTGGGTGGTTGGCCAGGAGCGCGCCGAGCGCGGCGGGATCGTCCTGATGGGTCCAGACCAGACCGTTCGCCTCGTCCGGCTCGACGATCCTTCCCCCGCCCTCGGTCACAGCCGCTTCGAGCCACGAGCGAGACGTGCTGGGCTCGACTGCGATCGCATCGAGGGGCGGTGCGGGCACGAGGCGTGATCCTACGAACAGGCGGCTCGGCCGGCCCGCGCAGACGGGGGCGCACCTCGGCGACTGGTCAGTCGCAGCACGAGTCGCGCCAGCCGCACGCGCAGCGAAAGTGCGCATGCTCGGGCCTGAGCTCGCCGCCACAGAGGGGGCAGCAGGGGAAGGTGCCCATCGGGCTGCGGTTGACCACGCAGTGCCGCGCTGGCTCGGTGACATCGTCGAAGGGGAGCTCGAGCTCTTCGAAGTCGATGGGCACGGCGGCCGATGGTACGGGCTCGCCGCGCGGTGACGATGGATGCGATGCTGCGCCAGCCATGGCGTCGTCCTCTCCCCCGCCGGCCGATGGGCCCGAGCTCGGAAGCACCGAAGTAGCCGAAGACGCCATCGACGCCTTCGAGGAGGGCGACCGGGCGATTCGCACGGGATCAGCGCGTGCGGCGCTCCGTCATGACACCTTCCGGCGCGTCTTCATCGGCGCGTTCCTGTCGAACATCGGCAGCTGGATGCAGAACGTCGTGCTCGGCGCTCTGGCCTACGACCTCGGCGGTCCCGTGTTCGTCGGCGTGCTGCTGTTCGCTCAGCTCGGCCCTTTGATGCTGTTCTCGCTCGTGGGCGGTCTGCTGGCCGACGCGTTCGACCGCCGCCGGCTGCTCGTGACCGTCTCGGTGATCCAAGCGCTGCTGTCGCTCGCACTCGCCTGGGTTGCCCGCGTCGACGACCCCACGAAGGTCGCCCTCGTGGCCATCGTGTTCCTCATCGGCATGGGGCAGGCCGTCTTCGGCCCCACCTACGGCGCGCTGCTGCCCGCGCTCGTCGGGCGAGCCGACCTGCCAGGGGCAATCTCGCTCAACTCGGCGCAGATGAACGGATCGAGGGTCGTCGGGCCCGTCATCGGTTCGGCCCTGTTCGCGAGCTTCGGCGCGGACATCGTCTTCATCGTGAACGCCGCGTCCTACGGGCTCGTGATCTGGTCGCTGCTCAGCGTGCGGCTGCCACCGCCTGAGCCCGACACCAGCGGCCTGCGCGGGATCCGACGGCTAGGGGCTGGGTTCACAGTGGCGCGCGCCGACCGGGTGGTCGGTCGGTGCCTGGTCATCATCTTCACGTTCTCGCTGCTCTCGCTGCCGTTCATCGGCCAGATGCCGACTCTCGCGGACCGCAACCTCGGCATCGCTGCGCGCAGCACCGAGTACGGCACGCTCTATGCCTGCTTCGGCGTCGGGGCCTTGCTCGGGGCGCTGTCCATCGGCACGGTGCTCAGCAACCGCAGCCTCGAGCGGGTGGTGCGCGGTGGCCTCGTCGCCTTCGCGGCATTCCTCGCGGCATTCGCCCTGCTGCGCTCCCCCGCACCTGCCTATCCCGGGATCCTTCTCGTCGGGCTGGCCTACTTCGCTGTCATAACCTCGCTGTCGACCGTGCTCCAACAGCGCCTCGACGACTCCAACCGCGGCCGTGTCATGGCGCTCTGGATCATGGGCTTCGGGGGCACCGTGCCGCTCGGCAACCTCATCGCTGGACCCATCATCGAAGCGACCAACATCACGGTGGTGGTGCTGGCCGGAGCGGTCATCGCGCTCGGGTTGGCGTGGTACGCCGACCTCGCCCCCGCCGACTGACACGGCAGCGTTAGACGCGATCGCCGCCTTCACTCCTCCAGCAGGATCTCGGCCAGTCGCTCCAAGCCGGCCACGCGGCTCCCCTTGACCAGCACCGCGTCACCCGGCCCCAGCTCTCCAAGTCGATCTGCTGCCTCTTCCGCGGTGGCGACGTCCTCGCCTCCGTAGGCGGGTGCACCCACGGTGATCAGGCGGATGCCCTGCCGCCGGGCCTGCTCGCCGATGGCCGCGTGGGCCTCATCGCTACCCTCACCGAGCTCCGCCATGACACCGAGCACTGCGAAGCGGCGCTCGGCTTGGAGGGCGGACAACGAGTCAAGGGCAGCCGCCACCGAGGTGGGGTTGGCGTTGTAGGCGTCGTTGAGCACGAGGCATCCGTCGGGTGCGGTGGTCAGCTCCATCCGCCAGGGCGACAGCACGGCGCCGGCCAGGCCCGTGGCGACCTCGTCGACGGTCAAGCCGCACGCCAGCGCGGCCGCGGCCGCGGCCAGCGCGTTGTCCACCTGGTGCACGCCCCGCACCGCGAGCCGCACCTCCGCCTCGCCCCATGGCGAGCGCAGGCCGAAGTGAGCCCTCAACGAGTGGTCGAGCGAGATGTGCTCAGCACCTACATCGCCACCTTCGCCGAACGTCAGCACCGCTGCTCTCGTCTCGGATGCCATCGCGGCGACCCGGTGATCGCCCGCGTTCAGCACCGCGGTGCCCGAGGCCGGGAGGTGATGCACCAGCTCGGCCTTGGCGGCGGCGACGGCCTCTATCGATCCGAACACCTCCGTGTGGACCTCTGCCACGCGCGTGACGATGCCGATGGTCGGCGTGGCGATGTCGCACAGCGCCGCGATGTGTCCCACATCGCGCGCTCCCATCTCGACGACCACTGCCTCGGCATCGGCGGGAGCGTCGAGCAAGGTGATCGGTACGCCGAGCTCGTTGTTGAACGATCGCAGGCTCGCCGCGGTCCGCATTCGCTCGGAGAGAACGCTGGCGACCATGTCCTTCACGGTCGTCTTGCCGACCGAACCGGTGATGCCGATGACGGGGCATGACAGCGTCGAGCGAGCGTGCCGTCCAGCCGCCTGCAGCGCCTGGACGGTGTCATCAACGACGATCGCGCTGCCTCCGACGGGTTGGCCGCTGGTCAGGTAGGCCACGGCTCCCGCGGCGAGAGCGTCGGCGATGAAGCTGTGCCCGTCTCGATCCGCGACCACCGGCACGAAGAGCTGGCCGGTCCGCACGGATCGCGAGTCGATCGATGCTCCGTCGATCACGAGGTCGGGGCCGTCGAGGCGGCCAGCGACGGCGGTGGCGAGCTCGGAGCAGCGCAGCTTCATGGTTGGCAGAGTCTCTCAGGCGGACGCGACCCGCCCGTACACTTCGCGCATGGCCTCCCCCGACAGGATCCGGCTCGTCGTGCTCTTCGGGGGCCAGTCGGCTGAGCACGAGGTCTCGTGCGTCTCGGCCTACCACGTGCTGCGGGCCGTCGATCCGGCCCGCTACGAGCTGGAAGCGATCGGGATAACCCGGGAAGGCCAGTGGGTGCGGGCCGACGACGCGATCGCTGCCTTGCAGGCGGGCTCGAGCGCCCTACCTCAGGCGCAGGGCGGCGATCGCTTGGAGGCCGTCGGCACGGCGGTCGAGCCGCTGCCGACGGTGCGACCCGCCACCACCGACGATCTGCCCGTCGTCGTCCTCCCGCTGCTGCACGGCACGCGCGGCGAGGACGGCACCGTCCAGGGCATGCTCGAGCTGGCCAACGTTCCCTTCGTCGGCTCAGGCGTGCTCGGCTCCGCCTTGTGCATGGACAAGCTGAAGGCCAAGGACGTCCTTGCCGCACATGGGCTGCCGCAGGTTCCGTGGACAGGCGTGCGCGACGTCGACCTCGACGACGTCATCGGTCGCGTCACCGAGGCGGGCCTTGTGCACCCCTTGTTCGTCAAGCCCGCCAACCTCGGGTCGTCCGTGGGGGTCTCACGCGTCGTCGACGACGCCGAGCTGTTGCAGGCGTGCCATCTCGCTGCCCTGTACGACGAGTGGGTCATCGTCGAGCAGGCTTCGACCGGCCGAGAGATCGAGGTGGCCGTGCTCGGCAACGAAGCCCCGCGCGCATCTGTGCCGGGCGAGGTTCGCCCCAGCCACGACTTCTACGACTACGAGGACAAGTACCTCGATGGCGCGGCAGATCTGGTGATCCCAGCGGAGCTGCCCGCAGACGTAGTCGCGCATCTGCAAGACCTCGCTGTCCGAGCCTTCACCGCTCTGCGGTGCGATGGCATGGCGAGAGTCGACTTCTTCTACGAGGCGGACGGTGCCGGGGTGCTGATCAACGAGGTCAACACGATCCCCGGCTTCACGCCGATCTCGATGTACCCCAAGCTCTGGGACGCGAGCGGTCTCCCCTACGGCGCTCTGATCGACGAGCTGGTCCGGCTGGCCCTCGAGCGCCATGAGCGGCGCGGCCGCCTCTCCACCAAGCGCTAGGGCGCGGTCGTTTCGAGCAGCTCAATCTGCGGCTGTGCCTCCCGCTCGTTCGGCTTCCCTGATGATCTGGGCGATGTGCTCGCGCTCGCGCTCGGCGAGCACCGTCCATCGGGCACGCACGAGCGGTGCTCCGGCGATCGCCTCGGCTTCGCCTGTCACAACCTGACCATCCGGCAGGGTGAGGCGCACTCCCAGGCGGTCGCCCGCCACCACCCCGATCGGCGGCACCTGGGCCGCGAACCCGTCCGCGGAGACGTCGACCGTCTCGCCCTCGACCCAGCCGGGCGGCTCGCCCTCGGCTTCCGATACGTCGACGTGCAGCAGGAGGTTCACGCGGTGCGAGGCGCGGCGCTGCGAGATCCGCAGCTCGGGCGCGGTGGTGACGATGCCGTGCGCTCCGCGCTGCGCCACGACACGAACCTCGCCGGTCACCCATCCTTTCGGATCGGGTACGCCGATCGAGATCAGCTCGCCGATCTCCGGGTCGGCGGCATGATCGCCGTCTTGCACGTCGAGCACCAGACGGTCCCACGCTGCCAGCGTGGCGTGGTAGCGCCCGCTTCCTCGCTCGCCGCAAACCGTCACGGGCGCCCGATAGAGCGCGTCCAGATCGACTTCGTCCCTGCCCATCTCGCCCCTCCCTCAACTCCCGTATCGCTCTAGTTCATCACTCCACGACGAGCGATGCGCGCAGCAGCGCCAACAGCTCGTCGCGGCGGCGCACCAGCGACGCCAGGCTGCGCTCCTCGCCGAAGGCGCGCAGCACCTCCACCTCCGTCGCCAGGCCGGCAACCATCGAGTAGGCGGCGAGCAGCAGCAGGCGCGGATCGTGGCGCCTCATGCGGCCGGCGTCCATCTCATCTTCGAGGTAGCCGGCGGCGCGGTCGACCAGCGGCTGGAGCTGCGTGAGCAGGCGACTGGATGCTGGCGGGCCCAGCCTCGTCACCTCCCGCATGAAGCCGAGCATGGTGGGGTGGCGCGCCGCGAGCCTGAACATCACCCGCACGATCGCCTCGACGCGGTCAAAGCCCTCACCCGCCCGAGCCAGTCCTCGCTCGAGTCGCCCCGTCACCTCTTCGCCGCAACGATCGACGACGGCCTCGAGCAGCGCCTCCTTCGACGGGTACCAATAGAGGATCGTCTGCTTGCGGATGCCGAGCAGGCGAGCAAGGTCGTCCAGGGAGGTGGCCTCGTATCCGCGGGTGCCGAACTCGGCCATCGCTGCAACGAGGATGCGGTCGGCCGTCGCTCTCTTCGTCTCCCCACCCGAGGCCATCTACCAGATGGTAGACAGATGCGGTGATCCCCGACGTCCTAGCGGGCAAGCGCATCGCCATCACCGGCGGAACTGGCTTCCTCGGCACCGCACTGATCGAGCGGCTGCTCCGAAGCGTCCCCGGCTGTGAGCTCGTGCTGCTGATACGCCCGGGCAAGCGAGCGACGGTCGAGCAGCGTGCCAAGCGGGAGATCTTCAGCAACAACGCCTTCGACCGGCTGCGCTCCGAGATGGGCAAGGACGGCTTCACGGCCATGGTCGCGGAGCGGGTCACGCCCATCGCCGGTGACGTGGGCACCGACGGCCTGGCGCTCGAGGATGCTGGCAGCGAGCTGCTGGCGGCGTGCGACCTCGTGATCCACTCGGCCGCCACGGTCTCGTTCGACTCGCCGCTAGACAGCGCCGTCGAGGTGAACCTGCTCGGCCCCAGCCGGATCGTCGCCGCACTTCACGACTTGGGCGTTGCGCCACACCTCATCTCGGTGTCCACGTGCTACGTGGCGGGGAACCGTCGGGGCGCTGCTCCGGAGATCCCCGTGCACGAGAGCCCCTTCTTCGTCGACGTCGACTGGCGCACCGAGGTCGATGGCGCGCGCCGTGCCCGCTCCAACGCAGAGGCTGACAGCCGCCGCCCGGCCGCGCTGACCGGGTTCCGCAAGGAGGCACACACGGAGATCGGTGCTGCCGGCGTGCCCGCCCTGGCCGCCAAGACCGAGCAGCGAAGGGCGGCGTGGGTTCGCGAGCAGATGGTGGAGGCGGGCCGCGCTAGAGCGGCGTCGCTCGGCTGGCCCGACGCCTACGCGTACACCAAGGCGCTCGGCGAACGAGCCCTGCTCCAGAACAGAGGCGCTGTGCCGGTCACGATCGTGCGGCCCTCGATCATCGAGTCGTCCATCCAAGAGCCGTACCCAGGCTGGATCCGCGGCTTCCGCATGGCCGAGCCCGTCATCATCTCCTACGCCCGCGGGCTCCTGAAGGAGTTCCCCGGCGTGCCCGAGGGCACCATCGACGTCATCCCCGTCGACCTCGTCGTCGCAGCGATCATCGAAGCCGCCGCATCGCCGGCGCCCGCCGAGCCGGCCATCACCCAGGTCGCCTCGGGGTCGATCAACCCGCTGCGCTACCGGCACCTGGTCGACATGGTGCGCGCCTTCTTCACCGAGCACCCCATCTACGACGCCGAGGGCCAGCCGATCATCGTGCCCGAGTGGTCGTTCCCGGGTCGTGGGCGAGTGCAGCGCCAGCTCGAGCGGGCCAAGTCAGCCATAGAGCGAGGCGAGACCGCCCTCCAGTCGCTCCCGCTTCGTGGCAAGCAGGCGTCGTGGGCAGCCACGCTGGAAGAGAAGCGCGAGGAGGTCGAGCGAGCGCTCGCCTACGTCGAGCTCTACGGCGCCTACGCCGAGTGCGAGGCGATCTACGGCGTCGACAACCTCCTGGCCCGATGGGAGCGGATGGCCCCCGAGGACCAGGCCACGTTCTGCTTCGACCCGCGTGTGATCGACTGGGATCACTACGCACCGAGCGTTCACCTGCCATCGGTGGTCGAGCACTCCCGCGTGCGAACGACGCCGGGTGGCCGAGCCGGTGAGCGCCGCGAAGACCGCCTTCGCCGCCAGGTGCTCGACCCGGCGCGCCACTTCGCCGCCTTCGACCTGGAGAACACCCTGATCGCGTCGAACGTGGTGGCCTCCTACTCCTGGCTGGCGACGCGACGGCTGCCACGCGAAGACCGCGTCCGCTTCGTGGCGCAGACGCTCCGCGAAGCACCCCGCCTGCTCGCGCTCGATCGTCGCGACCGGAGCGACTTCCTGCGCCACTTCTACCGCCGCTACGAGGGCGCCGACATCGAGCAGCTCGAGGCCGACGCTGTGGAGATGTTCAGCGACCTCATCCTCACCAAGTCGTTCCCTGCCGCGATCCGGCGAGTGCGGGAGCACAAGCGCCTCGGCCACCGCACGGTCCTGATCACCGGCGCGCTCGATCTCGCCATCAAGCCGCTCCGACCGCTGTTCGATGATGTGGTCGCACCGTCGCTGGCACGCCGAGCGGATGGCACCTACCGCGGCGAGCTGACCGACGTTCCCCCGACCGGTGAGGCGCGCGCGTCGGCCCTGTTCGACTACGCAGCCGAGCACGGCTTCGATCTCGCGGAGGGCATCGCCTACGCCGACTCCACCTCCGACCTGCCGATGCTGGAGGCGGTCGGCTTCCCCGTCGCCGTCAACCCCGAGACCCGCTTGGCCGCCTTGGCCCGCAAGCGCGGCTGGCTCGTCGAGCACTTCGACAAGGCCAAGGGGGGCCCCAACCCGCTTCTGCCGATCGGCCCGGAGTGGGGACGCCCGCGCCGCCGCCACGTCGGCAAGGTGGCGACCAGATGACAGTGCTCAGCTCATGAAGGCGCTCGTCTTCTCCCGCAAGCCGGTGAAGTTCGCCGCCGCCATGGTCGCCGGTCGCGTCTCACCCGGGGCCGGCGCGCGGGTCGGACCGCTTGCGCTGCGGGACACGGACCCTCCGGAGCTACCAGGGCAGGGCTGGGTCAGAGTGCGACCGCGGCTGGCGGGCATATGCGGATCCGACCTGGCAACGATCGACGGCACCTCGTCCCGGTGGTTCGAGCCGATCGTGTCGTTCCCGTTCACGCCCGGCCACGAGATCGTCGGCGAGCTCGACGACGGCGCTCGCGTCGTCGTCATCCCGGTGCTGAGCTGTGTGGCGAGAGGCATCCAACCTCCCTGCGAGGCCTGCGCGGACGGCCGCATCAACCACTGCGAGCGCCTGGGCCACGGGCAGCTCGAGCCGGGCTTGCAGTGCGGGTTCTGCGAGTCGACCGGTGGGGGCTGGTCCACCTTGATGGTGGCTCACGAGTCCCAGCTCATCAGCGTGCCCGACGGGATGTCCGACGAGGCCGCCGTGATGGTCGAGCCGACCGCCTGCGCGGTCCACGCGGCCACCCAGGTGGAGGCCACTCGAGTCGCGGTCATCGGTGCCGGCACCCTCGGCCTGCTCACCATCGCGGCCCTGAGAGCTGTGCGCCCCGACATCGAGCTGCTCGCAACCGCCAAGCACCCGCACCAGCGCGCGCTGGCGCTCGAGCTCGGCGCGGACGCGGTCGTCGCTCCCGGCGAGCTCGAGCGGTCCGTTCGGGCTCGCACAGGCTCGATGCGGCTCGACTCTGGTCAGCTGACGGGCGGGATCCCAGCGGTTGTCGACTGCGTCGGCTCGGCCGACTCCATCGCCCAAGCGCTGCGCATAGCGGCACCGGGCGGCAGGATCCACGCAGTCGGCATGCCTGGTGTGACCACCGTCGATCTGACCCCGCTGTGGCAGCGGGAGGTCTCGTTGCGCGGCACCTACGCCTACGAGCGCGGCGACTTCGAGCGGGCGATCGGCCTCGTCGAGGCGCTCGACCTCGGCAGGCTGGTCAGCGCCACCTACCCGTTGCGCCGCTATGAGGACGCCATCGCGCACGCAGCGTCAGCTGGCTCGCGCGGGGCCGTCAAAGTCGCCTTCGACCTCCGGCCGGAGAAGGAGAGGGAGAGCATCTGATGCCCCGCCCAGGGTTCGTCCTCGAGGTCGATCGATCGACCCCACCGATCCTGTTCCACCACGGTGAGTCGCTGCGGCTCGAGCGGCTGCCTGCCGGGCGCTCCCGGGTGCTGTACCCCGGAGAGCCCCTCGACGAGCTCGACGACGTCGACGGCGAGATCCGCCACGCGCTCGACAACCCGCTCGGCGACAGCGCGCCGCTGAGGGCGCTGCTGCACCCCGGGATGAAGCTGACGATCGCGTTCGACGACATCAGCCTCCCCCTCCCGCCGATGCGCCGGCCCGACGTCCGCCAGCGCGTCATCGAGGCGGTGCTCGATCTGGCCGCCGCAGCGGGAGTCGACGACGTCCACCTCATCGCAGCACTCGCACTGCACCGGCGCATGACGGAGGCCGAGCTGAGGCATGCGGTCGGAGACCGCGTGTACGACGCCTTCGCACCGCACGGCCTCCTCTACAACCACGACGCGGAAGACCTCGAGAACCTGGCCTTCCTCGGCACGACGCGCCACGGGGAAGAGGTGGAGATCAACAAGCGTGCCGCCGACAGCGACCTCATCGTCTACGTGAACATCAACCTCGTGTCGATGGACGGCGGCTGGAAGTCGACCGCCACCGGTCTGTCGTCGTACCGCTCGCTCCGACATCACCACAACGTGAGGACGATGGAGCAGTCGCGAAGCTTCATGGATCGCCACGCCAGCGAGCTGCACTCGAGCAACTGGCGCATGGGTGAGGTGCTCCGCGACGCGGGCGTGAAGGTCTTCCAGATCGAGACGACGCTCAACAACGACACGTTCGGCACCTCTGGGCCGATGTCGGTGCTGCAGAAGCGCGAGTGGGAGTGGACGGCGCGCGACCGCGCCACGTTCATCGGGATGAAGGCCGGCCTCGACCGCCTCCCGATGAAGGCACGCCGCAAGATCTTCAACTCCTGGCTGGCGCCCTACGGCGTGACCTCGGTGCAGGCGGGCGAGGTGGAGGCGGTGCATGAGGTGACGACAGCCAACGTCTTCGCCCAGCAGCTCGTGCCGGTCGAAGGCCAGACCGACATCCTGACGATGGGCCTACCCTACATCTGCCCGTACAACGTCAACTCCGTGATGAACCCGATCCTCGTGATGTGCCTGGGCCTCGGCTACTTCTTCAACATGTACCGCGGCCGGCCCCTCGTGCGTGAGGGCGGTGTGCTGATCATGAGCCACCCCACGCCGTGGGAGTTCAACCCGGTCCACCATCCCAGCTACATCGACTTCTTCGAGCAGGTGCTCGCCGACACGACCGACCCGGCCGAGATCGAAGCCCGCTACGAGAAGCAGTACGCCGAGGACGAGTGGTACCGCCACCTCTACCGCACCAGCTACGCCTACCACGGGGTCCATCCGTTCTACATGTGGTACTGGGGCTGCCACGGCATGGCCCACGTCGGCAAGGTGATCATCGTCGGCGGCGAGCCGCGCGCGGTCCGGCGCCTGGGGTTCACGCCGGCCTCCACCCTCACCGACGCGCTGGAGATGGCATCCGACGTGGTCGGCCGCGACGCCACCATCACCCACCTCCACAACCCTCCGATCGTCATGGCAGACGTCCGATGACGACGTCTGTGAACCGCAGCGTCCGCTATGCGAGCGCGGTGCTGCACAGACGTCGTTTGTCGTTCCCGTATGCGGCGCCGACGGTGCCGGGCGGGGTCGAGGCACCACCGAAGGCACGCAAGCTGGGTGCCGACTACGACACGGACTGGGCCCGCCGCTTCCCAGCGCGCTTCGCACGCCTCGCGCTGCTCGAGGGCGTGATGCGTCCGGCCGTGGCGGCGCTGGGCGCGCCCGAGCGCGACGGCATCGACCGGCTCGCCGGCCTCACCGACGGTCCCGTGATCTTCGCCGGGAACCATCACAGCCACCTCGACACACCCGTCGTGCTCACGTCGATACCGGAGCCGTGGCGCCACCGCGTCTTCGTCGGCGCTGCGGCCGACTACTTCTTCCGCACGAGGATCACCTCCGCGCTGTCCGCCCTCGTCATAGGCGCCATCCCGATCGAGCGCTCGAAGGTGACGCGCCGGTCAGCAGACCAGGCGGCGTCGCTCATCCTGCACGGCTGGTCGATGTTGATCTTCCCCGAGGGCGGCCGCTCACCTGACGGCTGGGGCCAGCCGTTCCGCGGGGGTGCCGCATACCTCGCGAGTCGCTGCGGGGTCCCCGTCGTTCCGCTTCACATCGAGGGCACAGCACGCATCCTGCGCAAGGGAGCCAAGGTCCCGACGCCCGCCAACGTGCGCATCACCTACGGTCTCCCCCTCCACCCTGCCGAGGGCGAGAGCGCGGCCCGCTTCGCCGAACGGATCGAGCGAGCGGTAGCCGAGCTGGCGGACGAGGCGACCACCGACTGGTGGCAGGCACGGCAGCGGGCCGCTGCCGGCGCCACGCCCCCGCTCACCGGCCCGGCTGCTCCAGCGTGGCGGCGTTCTTGGGCGCTTGGTGACCGGAGCCGGAAGCGGCGTCGGCAGGCTCGTGCGTGGCCGAAGCTCTGACTGGCGGGCTGATCGGCCGCGGTGAGCCTGACAGCAGCCATGCGATGAGCCCGAGCGCGACTGCCGTCACACCCATCAGGAACACAGCGCCGACCACCGAGACCGCAACCATCAGACGGTCTGACGCACGCACCCGCGGATCGGTTCCCGCGTGATCCGCTCCCCTGACGAGCACGGCGGCGAGAGCGGGCCGCGCCTAGCGCTGGCAACGACGGTCGCTGTGGTCGCAGCCTCGCTCCTCACCGCGGTTGGAACGGTCCCGCTGACCGCTGTCGGCGCCGGCGGCCCTACGTCGAGCCGCCAGGCGACGGACCGTCCTTGCGACCCGACACCTCAAGAGCCCTCGAGCGCCACACGCCCGGCGCGAGTCATGGCCAGGCGGGTTGCGACGGCGGACCAGCCCGTCGACCTCGCTCTGGCACCGGACGGGGGAGGCAGCGGAGTGCTCGCCGAGCGCGCGGGCCGCCTGCTGCGAGTCGAGCTCGGTCGGCTCACGAGCCAAGTCGTCGTCGATCTGACGGCCGACACCTCGGGCGAGGGAGATGGGGGGCTGCTCGGCGTGGCGTACCAGCCGGATGGCCGATGGCTCTACGTGTACCGCACGACGGCACGGAAGGACGACGAGATCACCGCCTACCCGGTGGATGCCCGTGGTCGAGCAGACGTCGAGCGCGGGCGCGTGATCCTGCATGTGCCACGCACCCCGTCGAAGCAGCACCACGGTGGATCGGTCGCCTTCGGTCCCGACGGAATGCTCTATGTGGGCCTGGGTGACGGTGGCGGCCTCGGAGACCCGATGGAGAACGCGCAGGATCCCTCCACGCTGCTCGGCAAGGTGCTGCGCATCGAGCCCACCCCATCGGCGCGCCGCCCCTACCGAGTGCCATCCGACAACCCTTTCGTCGGGCTGCACGGCTGGTCGCCCGAGATCTGGGCGCTCGGCGTGCGCAACCCGTTCCGGATGAGCATCGATGCGGCGACCGGGGACATGTGGTTGGGCGACGTAGGGCAGTCTTGCCACGAGGAGATCGACCAGCTGAGCACCGGTTCCGGCGCGGGCGGGGCAAACCTCGGCTGGGACCGCTACGAGGGCCACTCGGTGTTCGAGGGCGGCACGCTGCGAGGCCGCGAGGTGCGGCCGGTGCACACCTACAGCCACGATGGCGGTCGCTGCGCCATCGTGACCGGTCCCGTCCTGCGCGGTGACGCGCTGCCGCAGCTCGACGGGTGGCTCCTGTTCACCGACTACTGCGGAGGACGGCTCCACGGCCTGCAGACAACGAACCCTTCGCCCGATGGCTCCCTCATCGCCGTCGACCTCGGGCTCCGCTTCGAGCGACCCGTTGCCATCGTCGCGGGGCCGTTCGGGCTTCCTTGGGTGCTCGGCCTCGATGGGGTGATCTACGAGCTGGCGGGGTTCTGAGCCCTGGCCCGAGCGAGACCGATTCGATTGCGTCTCTAGGCGGGAGGCTGTGCGTCGGGCAGCCACACGCAGACCGCGGTGCCGCCCTCGAAGCCGTCCTCGATCCAGATCCGGCCTTCGTGGTGCTGCACGACCTTGGCGCACGTCGCCAACCCGATGCCACTGCCCTGGAACTCATCGTCCGGGTTGAGGCGAGTGAAGACGGCGAAGACATCGGCCCGCGAGCGAGGGTCGATCCCGATCCCGTTGTCCCGCACCACCACCTCGACCCCACCCCGCTTGTGCGATGCCTCGATCGCGACCAGCGGTTCGCGGTCCGGCCGGGTGAACTTGACGGCGTTGTCGAGCAGGTTCTGCAACAGCTGGCCCAAGAGGGGGCGGTGACCTCGAACGGTCCCCAAGGAGCCGCGCTGCACGTGGACACCACGCTCGGCGATGGTCGGCTCCAGATCGCTGAGCACCTCCGCCAGGAGCAGGTCGAGGTCGACCGACTCATGCCCGCCGACGGGCGAGCCGGCCGCCGCGAACGTCAGCAGATCCTCGATCAGCTGGCGCATGCGCGAGGCGGCACGCCGAGCGATGTCGAGGAGCTCGTCGGCCGGTGGACCGACGCGTGGTGTGGCGGACAGCGCCATCTCGACCCGCGCGAGCGGCGCCTTCAGGTCGTGAGCGGCCGCGTACGCGAAGCCCTCGAGCTCCTCGTTCGAGCGCACCAGAGCAGCGTTCTGCAGCTCGAGCTGGCGCTGCGCCTCATTCAGCGCGATCGCATCGTCGCGCTCAGCGATCGCGGTCATGAAGCACTCGCCGGCGAGCCGCAGCATCGCGCTGGCGTCGTCGCTGAAGGTGACCTGGTCGCGCACCGCCACCATGGTGAGGAAGCCCCAGTGCCCGCGGTGGGCGGAGAGCGGCACGTGCAGCAGCGAGCGCACGTTGTCGTCACGCAGGGCCTGCACGACGTGCGGCGCCTCCTCGGACAGCTCCTCGACGTCATCGAGACGGAGCAGGCGCTGCGCGCGCAGCGCCGCGCGCCACCAGCGCTGCACCTCCGGGTCTGGGTCGGGCGTGTGCTCGGCCTCCACGGGGTCGGGGTTGCGCCACTCGACGTAGGTGGTGTTCTCCGTGCGCCGCCGACCCCGCAGGAAGTGGCCCCTATCGGCGCCCATGGCGCGAGCGAGCTCGGCCATCCCACGCTCGATCTCGGCAGTCACGTGCTCGTGGTCGGCGCCGATGAGCCTTGACGCGATCGACGCGACCAGCTCCTCGAGGTTGAGGTGCAGGCGCAGCGCCTCCTCGAGCGCCATGCGCTCGGTTATGTCGGCCCCCGTCACGAAGATGCGTCCGGCTTGAAGGTCGGACCGCGCGTTGCCTTGCACCCAGCGATAGGCCTCATCGCTCCCGCGCATGCGGACGACCACCGCCACCGCGTCCTCACCCGCCAGCAGGCCAGCCAGCGAGGCCTCGATCAAGGGCATGTCGTCTGGGTGGAACAGATCCAGCAACGGACGGCCTATGAGGGACTCCGGCGACCAACCCAAGGTCCGCTCGAAGGACTTGCTGGCTTCGAGGATCTTGGTCTCGAGATCCACGACGGCCAGGAGGTCGATCGAGAGGTCGAAGACGCGCTGCATCGACATGGCGCCCTCCGTGCCTGTCGGTGCCTCCCCGTCACTCCCGTGGTCCACGCGCTGAGACTACGGCGACACGTCACCCCAACAGGCGCAACCCCGATGGGGCGATGCTCGGCTCTGAGACAGGGAGCTCGACGACGAACTCGGTGCGATGCGCCGGGAAGACGTGCTCTGACAGCAGCACAGGACGGCCCTCGGGTCCCGATGTCGTGCGCTCACAGCGCAACACTGGTGAGCCCACGGGCACCTCGAGCAAGGCGGCGTCGTCAGCCGAGGCCAGAGCAGCGCCGATCGTCTGGACCGCGCCACCGAGCGGCACGTCGAGCAGCTCATAGAACGGGGCTCGCTCCACGTCGGAGCGCGAGAGGTGAGCACCGAGGTCTTCGGGGCACCACACCGTGACGCGAGCAAACGGCTCGCCGTCTGCCAGGTTGAGCCGTCGCACCTCGAGCACGGTGTCGGAGCCGAGGACCTGGCGCGCTCGGGCGGGCGCTGGCACGAAGCCGAACGCGAGGATCCGGCGGTCCGATCGGAGGCCGGAGGCCGCCAGCTGCCCTTCGATGGTGCCGAGCCGGCCGAGCGACTGCCGCAACGGGTCGACCGCGGCGAACCACCCGAACCCTTGCCGGGCGTCGACCAGACCCTCGTCGCGAAGCACCTCCAGCGCCTTGCGGACCGTGATCCGGCTCGCTGCGTAGGATGCCGAGAGCTCGGACTCGCTGGGGAGCAGCCGGCCCGCCGCGAACTCCCCGGCGCCCACCCTCTGGCGCAGGTCGTCTGCAATCGCTCGGTAGCGGATCTCGCGCACTTGTCCTATACTTGTATCAATCGCAGGACGACGCAAGGGGTTCCACATGACCGGTCCCGGTTCCCAGCCATCAGCCACCACCCCGATCGAGCTGGTGCAGGAGGTGTACGCGCGCCTGCCCGAGCGCGCCGCGCTCGCCCGCGGTCGCCTCGGCCGTGCACTCACCCTGGCCGAGAAGATCCTCGTCAACCACATGCGAGACGCCGGGCAGGAGATCGAGCGCGCTCGCACCTACAACGACTTCGACCCGGATCGCGTCGCCATGCAGGACGCCACCGCGCAGATGGCGCTGCTCCAGTTCATGACCGCCGGCCTGCCCCAGGTGGCGGTGCCCTCCACCGTGCACTGCGACCACTTGATCCAGGCCAAGGCGGGCGCCCAGCTCGACCTCAAGTTCGCACTCGACACCAACAGCGAGGTCTACGAGTTCCTGCGCACGGTGTCCGCCAAGTACGGCATCGGGTTCTGGAAGCCCGGGAGCGGGATCATCCACCAGGTAGTGCTCGAGAACTACGCCTTCCCCGGCGGGATGATGATCGGCACGGACAGCCACACGCCGAACGCGGGCGGGCTCGGGATGCTCGCGATCGGCGTGGGCGGGGCCGACGCGGTCGATGTGATGACCGGCTTCCCCTTCAACGTCCGCTGGCCCACGCTCATCGGCGTGCACCTGACGGGTTCGCTGTCGGGCTGGTCGAGCCCGAAGGACATCATCCTGAAGGTCGCCGAGATCTTGACGGTGAAGGGCGGCACCGGCGCCATCATCGAGTACTTCGGCCCGGGCGCCGACTCGATCACCGCCACGGGCAAGGCGACGGTGTGCAACATGGGAGCCGAGATCGGCGCCACCACATCGCTCTTCGCCTACGACTCGAACATGGCGTCGTACCTGCGGGCAACTGGCCGAGCGGCCATCGCCGACGCCGCCGACGCTGTCGCGAGCGACCTGCGCGCCGATGACGAGGTCGTCGCTCGGCCGCAGGATCACTTCGACCAGGTGATCGAGATCGACCTCGACAAGCTCGGCCCGATGATCAACGGTCCCCACTCCCCCGACCGCGCTCATCAGCTCTCCGAGGTCGGCGACCATGCTCGTGCCGAGGGGTGGCCCCTCGAGATCTCGTCGGCCCTGATCGGCTCCTGCACGAACAGCAGCTACGAGGACATCACGCGAGCGGCGTCGATAGCGCGGCAGGCGTCTGCCAAGGGCCTGCGCGCCAAGACGCAGCTCATGATCACGCCCGGCTCCGAGCAGACGCGAGCCACGATCGAGCGCGACGGCCTCCTCGCCGATCTCGAGGCGATCGGCGGCACCGTCCTGGCCAACGCCTGCGGGCCGTGCATCGGCCAGTGGGACCGCACCGACCTCGACACGACCAAGCCCAACACGATCGTCAACAGCTACAACCGCAACTTCCCGAAGCGCAATGACGGCAACGCCAACACGCTCGCCTTCGTGACGAGCCCCGACACCGTCATCGCGCTGGCCCTGGCCGGCACGCTCGACTTCGATCCGCGCACCGACACTCTGACGAACGACGCCGGCGAGGAGGTCCGGCTCGACCCGCCCATCGGTGAGGCTCTGCCCCAGGGCGGCTTCGACCCGGGCGAGGACACGTTCCAGGCTCCCCCAGCCGACCCGACCGGCGTGGAGGTCGTGGTCGACCCGGCGAGCGAGCGGCTCCAGCTGCTCGAGGCCTTCGAGGCATGGGACGGCAACGACTTCGACCAGCTGCCCGTCCTCCTCAAGGCGCAGGGCAAGTGCACCACCGACCACATCTCCGCGGCTGGTCCCTGGCTCCGTTACCGCGGCCACTTGGAGAACATCTCGGGCAACCTGTACCTCGGCGCGATCAACGCCTTCACAGGCGAGGCCGGCAAGGGCAAGGACCCGCTCGACGGCGACACCCGCACCTTCCCCGAGATCGCCAAGCGCCTCCACGAGGCGAGCATCGGCTGGGTGGCCATCGGCGACGAGAACATGGGCGAGGGCAGCTCGCGCGAGCACGCGGCGATGGAGCCGCGCTTCCGCAACGGCAAGGTGATCCTCGCCCGCTCGTTCGCTCGCATCCATGAGACGAACCTGAAGAAGCAGGGCCTCCTCCCCCTCACCTTCGCCGACCCCACCACCTACGACCAGATCGGCGAAGACGATCGCATCAGCGTGCACGGTCTGGCCGATCTGGCTCCGGATACCTCGGTCAGCTGCACGATCCACAAGCCCGACGGCTCCACCGTGAGCTTCGAGGCCAACCACACGTTCAGCGACGACCAGATCGAGTGGTTCAAGGCTGGCGGTGCGCTCAACATCATCCGGCAGAAGCACTGAGCACCCGCTCAGCTGAGGCATAGCCTGCGGTGATGTCCGACACCGCCACTGCGCCGAGCACCCGTCGCGTCCGCATCGAGCCCTACGACCTCGAGGCCGGTCCGCTGGCTCATCTTCAGGCCGAGCGCGAACGCTTGAGCGCGCTCACATGGCACAGCTTCGAGGCGCTACCGGTCGGCGCCACCATCGGGGCCGAGCTGCGTGGCCTCGACCTCAGCACGGATCTCCGCGACGATGTGATCGCCGAGATCCGCCAGGCGCTGCTCGACTACAAGGTCGTCTTCTTCCGCGATCAGCACCTGACGGCGGCGCAGCACGTCGCCTTCGCACGCCGCTTCGGCGAGCTCGAAGAGCACCCGTTCCTGAAGAACAACGACGAGCTGCCCGAGCTGGTTCGCTTCGAGAAGTCGCCCGAGGTCGGCGGCTACGAGAACGGCTGGCACAGCGACGTCACCTGGCGACTCGCCCCCTCGATGGGCTCGATCCTGCGAGCCGTGGAGGTCCCGACCAGCGGCGGCGACACCCTCTTCAGCGACATGTACGCCGCCTACGAAGGCCTTGACGAGTCAACCCGTGCCGAGATCGATGGCCTCACGGCGGAACACGACTTCACACAGGTCTTCGGCCCGGTGATCGCGCCCGACAAGAAGGCCGAGATGCGCGCCAAGTACCCGATCGTCGAGCACCCCGTGGTCCGCACCCATCCAGAGACCGGACGCAAGCTGCTGTTCATCAACCGCTTCTTCGGCCGCCGGATCGTCGGCCTGCCCGAGGACGAGAGCCACGCTCTGATCGACCGCCTGTGCCGGCGGGCAGAGATCGTGGAGTACCAGTGCCGCTTCCGCTGGGCGCCCGGTTCGGTGGCGTTCTGGGACAACCGAGCCGTGCAGCACTACGCGAGCAGCGACTACTGGCCGGCCAGGCGCGTGATGGAGCGCGCCACCATCATCGGCGACCGCCCCTACTGAGACCGCAGCCTCGACCGCGTCAGTCGGTGCCGGGGCGGCGCTCGACCTCAGCCTCCGGATCGCCCTTGTAGCTCGAGGGATAGGTGCGTGCCAGCTCCTCGGCGGTCGGCGTGCGCCGCTTGCGGGCCTCCGGGGGCAGCAGCTTGGTGATCGCCGCCATGATCTTCCTGGTGTCGGCGTCGGGCGACCGGCCGGTGAGGCCTTCGATCGCCGCGCCGACTCGCACCGTCACGAGAGGCGGGTTGCGCAGCGCCAGCACGTTCGGCAGGCGCTCGCTGCGCGGCCACACCTTCTCGGTGCCCCAGAGGCCGACCGGTATGACGGGTGCACCGGTGAGCGCCGCCAGGCGCGCCGCGCCCCATCGTCCCTTCAGCACAGGATCGAAGAACGCGGGCCCGCGCGGGATGGTGCCCTGCGGCATCAACGCCACGATCTCGCCCATCTCGAGCGCCGCCGCGGCGGCTGCGAGGGGCTCGTCTGATCCCGTGCCGCGCTCCACTCGGATGCCGCCCATGGCACGAGCCAGCTGGCCCACGACCGGGGCGTCGAAGACCTCCTTCTTCCCGAGGAACCGCACGGGGCGGCCTCGCTTGGCGAGGGCGAACCCGAGCGCCAGCGGATCGAAGTAGCTGCGATGGTTGCCGACGACGATGGCCGGGCCTTCGGCTGGGATGTTCTCGACGCCGGAGACGTCGAAGCGCGCGTAGGGGAACAGCTCGGGTCGTGCCAGAGCCATGACGGCCTTCTGGGGTTCGAGCCCGAGTACCGGCAGCTTGGGAACGCCAGCGGGCACGTCGAGGTGCACGACGGGCCAGCGGCGCAGCAGCGCGACGACGAGCATGCGCGGGTCGGGGTTGACCACGATCGGGTGCTTCACCGCACTCAACATCGGGAGGTCGTAGAAGCTGTCCGAGTAGGCCCAGCTGTCGGCTAGGTCGTGCCCGTGCTCACGTGCCCATTCCTGGATCGCGCGCAGCTTGCCAGCGCCCCAGACGAACTCGCCGTCGAGGGTGCCGTCGTAGAAGCCATCGGTCTCGCCATATCGGGTGGCGACGACGTCGTCGAAGCCCAGCGCGTCGGCGAGAGGCTTGACGAGGTCATACGGCGTCGTGGTGGCCAGCACCAGCGCTCGCCCCGCGGTGCGGTGCTCGTCGATGATCGGGCGCGCGAACGGCTGGATGGTCAGTGCCAGCGTCTCGGCCGCGATCTTGCCGGCCTCCTGCACGGACGACCGCGCCCAGCCCGAGGCGAACCGGACAGCGCGACGCGTGAGCTCCATGCTCGGTCGGTTCTCACCGAAGATGTCGTAGAGCCGGTAGACGATCTGCTCACCGGGGATGCTGCGGTCGGTGACCCCCGCCTGCTTCAGCGCCGCACCGATCACGGGACCAGACGCACCTCGCAGCAAGGTCCGGTCGAGGTCGAAGAACACGGCACCGTTGCTCACGAACGGGACCGTACACGGCACCCGGAGGGGCTGTGGCGGGACGCGGAAACGCCGACCCGGGGGGAGGGTCGGCGTCCCGCTACTTGCGGCGGGCCGGAGGGGGGATCCGGCCTCTGCACGCTTGGAGGGCACCTAGGGGTGCTGCCTCTTGTGAGCAACACGGTAAGCCTCCGCAAGCAATCCGTCAAACAGTTGTTACCGATGGGTACCATCTGTGCTCACGATGGACATGCGCCAGCTGACGGCACTTCTGGCGGTGGCCGAGGCGGGAAGCTTCTCCGCTGCGGCCCGCGCGCTCCACACGGTGCAATCGAATATCTCCACGCACATCGCCCATCTCGAGCGCGAGCTGGGCGTGACCTTGGTCGACCGCGCCAGTGGCCGGCTCACCCACGAGGGCCAGGTCGTCGCCGACCGTGCGCGCCACATCCAAGTCGAGATGGAGGCCATCTCCGCCGACGTTGCCGCGTTGCGCGACGTCGTCACCGGGAGCGTGCGCCTCGGCTGCATCGGTACGGTCGGGCGCTGGCTGGTACCGCTCGTGCTCGACCGCCTCACCAACGAGCACCCCAGGATCCACCTCGTGATCGTCGATGCCACGACCACCTCACTCGTCCCGCAGCTGCTCACCGACAACCTCGACCTGGCTGTGGTGAACCTTCCTGTCGGCGACCCAGGCCTCGTATCCAGACCGCTCTTCGACGAAGACCGCGTGGTGATCGCACCCACCGGCCACCCGCTCGCCGGGCGGGGCACGGTCTCGCTGCGCGAGCTGAGCGAGCACGACCTTCTGCTCGAACCGGTCGGCACCTCGTTTCGCGACGAGCTCGATGCCGAGGCAGCCGCGGCCGGCACGACCCTCAGGGCCTTCGCCGAGGTAGACGGCCTCCGGTTGATCGCCAGCCTCGCCTTCCAGGGGTTCGGCGCCGCCATAGTGCCCTCCACGGCCGCGCCGCCCTGGCTCGAGGGCGACTGGGATCGCGTCGCTGTCAGCGATCTCACCCGGCGCTCGGTCGGCCTGGCGCAACGTCGCCGCGGGTTGCCATCAGCGCCCGCTCGCGCGGTTCACGACATCATCACGCGCGTGGTCGCCGAGGAGGCGGACGGGATCGAGGGCCTCCACCCAGTCGCCGCCGCTCGCTGACCCTTGCGCTGGCGCGCCGTAACAAACGCGGCGCTTTGCGGGTCGCAGGGCTGCATGCCCCCCGCGTCCCCGCTGGTACCGATCGCCGCCGACCACCCGGGTTCGCTCTCAGCCGAGCTCGCGACGATCGCAGGCCGTCAGGTCGTCCTCGTCGAGATCGCGTCGGGCGCACACCGCGGTGCGATCTCGGAAGCCGACGGACACACGTTCGCGGCCGCGGCAACGCACGCTCTTCGAGCGGGCATCCCCCTGCTCGGCCTCATCTCGTCGAGTGGCGCTGACGTCAACGACGGAGTCGCTGCCCTTCACGGGTGGGGCTCGGCTGCAGCGGCCCTGGCCCGCTGCTCCGGACGGGTTCCGATCCTGCTGGCGGCGACGGGGCCCGTGCTCTCTGGCCCGGCCTTGCTGCTGGGTCTCGCCGACCAGGTCGTGATGACCGATGACGCTCACGCCTTCGTGAGCGGTCCTCGCATGGTCGAGACGTTCACTGGGGAGGCGGTCGACGCCACGGATCTGGGAGGCGCAGCGGTCCATGCCACCTCCACCGGTGTCGCGGCGCTCGTCGTGCCCGACCGAGATGCCGCTCTTGCGGCGCTGGGCGACATCCTCGCCTTCCTCCCGGCCAACGTGGACGAGGAACCGCCCCGATGGTGGACTGACGACCCGACCGATCGCCCCACCCCAGAGGCGGGCGAGTGCATCCCCGCCTCGCCGACGGGTGGCTACGACGTGAGGTCGGTCGCTGCAGCCGTCGTCGACGATGGCGAGATCCTCGAGCTGCGCGCGCAGTGGGCACCCAACCTCGTCACCGCGCTGGCGACCGTCGGCGGTCGCCCCATCGGTGTGCTGGCCAACCAGCCGGTGTCGATCGCCGGGACGCTCGACATCCCGGCATCGCAGAAGGGCGCTCGGTTCGTGGCGTTCTGCGACGCCTTCGGCATACCGATCCTCACCCTCATCGACACGCCGGGCTTCTATCCCGGCAAGGACCTCGAGTGGCGCGGGATGATCCGCCACGGGGCTCAGCTGGCCTTCGCGTACGCGCGAGCCACGGTGCCACGGGTGGCGGTCGTGCTGCGGAAGGCGTACGGCGGTGCCTACATCGTCATGGACTGCCGAGCCCTCGGCAGCGACCTGTACCTCGCCTGGCCCTCCGCCGAGATCGCGGTGATGGGGGCGAAGGGCGCCGTCGAGGTGCTGCACCGCCGCGAGGCACCGGAGCGCAGGGCCAAGCTCGAGGCCGAGTACGAAGAGCGGTTCCTCAACCCCTACGTGGCGGCGGACCGCGGGTTCGTGGACGCGGTCATCGACCCTGCCGACACGCGGCGCCACATCGCAGCCGCCTTCGAGATGCTCTCCACCAAGCGAGAGACCCTCGTCAGCCGCGCGCACGACAACACTCCGCTGTAGCCCTGGTCCTGAGTGAGGCCGAGTCGGGCCGGGCCGGGACCAGCGCGGGGTCGGACTAGCCTCGATCCACGTGGCAGAGAGCATCACGATCACCGACAACCGCACCGGCGAGTCGGTAGAGGTACCGATCACGAACGGCGGGGTCGACGCATCCGAGTGGCGCAAGCTGCTCCCCGGCACCTGGTTCTACGACCCGGCTCTCATGACCACAGCTTCGACGTCGAGCGCCATCACCGACCTCGATGGGGAGAACGGGATCCTGCGCTACCGCGGCTATCCAATCGAGCAGCTGGCTGAGAGCTCCACCTACCTAGAGGTGGCGTACCTGCTGATCCACGGTGAGCTGCCGACCAAGGACCAGTACGAGCCTTGGGTGCACGACATCACGTACCACACGTTCATCCACGAGAACGTGCGCAAGCGCTTCCTCGAGGGCTTCCACCACGACGCCCACCCCATGGGGATGCTCGTGTCCGCCATCGCCGCGCTGTCCACCTTCTATCCCGACGCTGGCGAGATCCACGATCCGGACAACCGCCACAAGCAGATCGTTCGGATCATCGCCAAGCTGCCCACGCTGGCGGCCGCGTGCCACCGCTTCAGCGTCGGGATGCCGTTCGTGTACCCGGACAACTCGCTCGGCTTCACCGAGAACTTCCTGTCGATGCTCTGGAAGATCGCCGAGCCGCGCTACGACGCCAACCCTGCCCTGGCGCACGCTCTCGACGTGCTGTTCATCCTGCACGCGGACCACGAGCAGAACTGCGGCACGACTGCCATGCGCACGGTCGGCTCGGCGCATGCCGACCCCTACGTCAGCACCGCCGCAGCGGCTGCCGCGCTCTACGGCCCGCGCCACGGTGGCGCCAACGAGGCCGTGATCCGGATGCTCACGAAGATCGGATCGGTCGATCGAGTGCCGGCCTTCATCGAGGAGGTGAAGTTCGGCCACGGCCGCCTGCAGGGCTTCGGGCACCGCGTGTACAAGAGCTACGACCCGCGTGCGGCGATCATCAAGCGCACCGCGGATGAGGTCTTCGCGATCACCGGCAAGAACCCGCTGCTCGACATCGCACTGGCGCTCGAAGAGGTCGCTCTGTCAGACGACTACTTCACGTCGCGCAAGCTCTACCCCAACGTCGACTTCTACTCCGGGCTCATCTACCAAGCGATGGGCTTCCCCACGGAGATGTTCACGGTGCTCTTCGCCATACCCCGCACAGCGGGCTGGCTCGCCCACTGGGTCGAGCTCCTCGAGCAGGACCAGAAGATCGTGCGGCCGCGCCAGCTCTACACCGGTGTGGGCGTTCGCGACTACACACCCATCGCAGACCGCACCTGAGCATCGCTACGACGCTTTGATGCGAGGCTGAGCGGATGCACGCCGTCACCATCGTCGATGCCGCCCTTGTGTGGACGGAGCACCCCGATCCTCTGCCTGGGCCCGGCGAGGTGCTGATCGACGTCAGAGCGGCCGGCGTCAGCAACGCCGACCTGCTCCAGCGAGCGGGCTTCTACCCCCCGCCGCCCGGCGCTCCCATGGACATCCCAGGGCTCGAGGCCGCCGGCGAGGTCATCGCCGTCGGTCCCGGTGCGACACGGTTCGCCGTCGGCGATCGCGTGATGGCCGTGCTGGCGGGCGGCGGGCAGGCCGAGCGCGTCGTCGTGCACGAGCGCGCAGCGATGCCGATCCCCGCCGGAGTCTCCTGGGAGCAGGCCGGCGCGCTGCCCGAGAACGTCACGACTGCGCACGACGCCCTGTTCACGCAGTGCGGCCTCGCCATGGGCGCACGCCTCTGCGTGCACGGCGCCGCGGGTGGCGTCGGGACGGCCGCGGTCCTGCTCGGCAGTCTGGCGGGATCCACCGTGGTCGCCACCGTGCGCGACCCGGCCAAGCGCGACGGGGTGGCATCGCTCGCCCCGGGCGTGACGGCTCTCGCGCCCGACGCGTTCGTCGCCCATGGACCCTTCGACGTCATCCTCGAGCTGGTCGGCGGCCCGAACCTCCCCTCCGACATCGACGCTCTCGCCACCGGTGGCCGCATCTCGATCATCGGCGTGGGGGCGGGAGGCAAGGCAGAGATCAACCTCCTGGCGCTGATGGCCAAGCGCGCGCGCATCGTCGCGTCAACCTTGCGCGCTCGCCCGCTCGAGCAGAAGGCGGACGCCGCACGGGCGGTCGAGTCAGCTGTTCTCCCGATGCTGGAGGACGGTCGGCTGCGACTCCCGATCGCTGCGACCTTCCCCATGGCGGAGGCATCCGCTGCGTACGAGCACTTCGCCAGCGGCGGCAAGCTCGGCAAGATCGTCCTCACCCGCTGACCTTGTAGGTTCGATCGGTGGACTTCGACCTGTCGCCAGACCTGCTCGCGCTGCGAGACGAGGCGCTCGAGGTCGGTCGCACTGCGGCCGCGGCCTCCGCCCTCACGGAGGACACTTGGATCGTCGCCCCCGATCGGGCTTTCTCGATGGAGCTGGCCCGGAGGGGCTGGCTGGGCATGACGTGGCCGGTGGAGGTCGGGGGCGGCGGTCGCAGCCCCATCGAGCGCTTCGTCGTCTACGAAGCCCTGCTCAGCACAGGAGCGCCGCTCGCCTCCTCCTGGTTCGCAGACCGGCAGATGGGCCCCACGTTGCTCCAGTTCGGCACCCGCGAGCAGCAGCAAGCACACCTGCCCAGGATCCTCGACGGCACGTCGGCCTGGAGCATCGGCATGTCCGAGCCCGACGCCGGATCCGACGTCGCATCGATCCGCACCCGCGCCGTGCTCGACGGAGACCACTTCGTCGTGGACGGCCAGAAGATCTGGAACTCCGGCGCTGCTTCGGCCGACTGGATCTACCTCGTCTGCCGCACCGACCCCGACGCTCCCGCTCATCAGGGCCTCTCGGAGCTGATCGTCGACATGCGCTCACCCGGGATCACCATCAACCCGATCGAGGACATGACGGGCAGCAAGCACTTCTGCGAGGTGTTCTTCGAGGGCGTGCGCGTGCCGGCGGACAACCTGGTGGGCGAGCTGAACGGCAGCTTCCGCCAGCTGATGCGGCAGATGGAGCACGAGCGCGGTGGGCCCGACCGCCTGCTGTCGAACCGCAAGCTCTACGACGACTGCCTGCCCCTCGCCGATCGGGCCGACCCGAGGGTGCGCCAGGAGATCGCGGCCATCGAGAGCGGCTACCGCATCGGCCGGCTGCTCGTTCTCCGTGAGGTGCTGGGGCAGGCGCCCAAGCAGTTCTCCGCTGCGACCAAGACCTTCTGCACCGAGCTCGAGCAGCGCATCGCGCGCTTCTGCGCCGCCACGCTCGGACCGCACGCGCTCCTTTCTGAGCCCGGCCTCGGCGGGCGGGTCGCCCGAAACGTCTGCTATGCCCCGGCGTATACCATCATGGGCGGAACATCCCAGATCCTCCGGAACATCCTGGGCGAGAGAGTCCTGGGCCTGCCTCGCTGAGCGTGCCGCCGCTGGGTGACGGGCGTCACCCTCTCGCCCGTTTGCAGGGCAAGGCGACGACGATGGCGAAGAAGACACGACTGTGACACGCCGGCTTCGCTCCCCTGCCGCCCGCGCCATCCTCGCCGCAGTCACAGCGGCGTTCGGCGCGCTGCTCCTCGTGAGCGTCGCCTTCGCCGAGGCCGGCGACGGCATCTCCGCCTCAGGCGCCACCGTCGACAAGGTCGGTTGGTGGCACTCGCGCAACTCGACGACCAGCACGCCGGTCCAGAACGTCACCGTTCCGCCGCCGCCGGGGGTGCCTGCCGGCACGCTGGCGGTCGGCGCCGTCAACGGTGAGCCCGACCGCATCGCCGCCATCGGGATCCTGCCCGAGGCGACCACCGGCGACACCATCAAGTCCTTCACCATGTCGATCAAGGAGGCCGGCGCACCGGCCGCCGGGTTCAACGGCGAAGCGGCCAAGATCCTGGCCTGCCCGATCACCGCGTTCTGGGTCGGCCGCGAGAACGGCACCTGGGACACGCGCCCCGAGTTCGACTGCGAGCTGGCAAGCGCTCCCGGCACCCGTGCGCTCGACGGCACCTGGACGTTCGACCTGCAGCCGATCGGTGAGGCCTGGGTCGATCCCGACGGCACGATCGCTCCCGACGGCGTGGTCCTCGTCGAGGACGTCGAGAGCCCCGAGGGGTTTCAGACCGTTCTCGCCACGAGCGGTGAGGGCGCGATCGTCGTCACGCTCAGCTACGAACCCGGCGGCTCCACCGACGGCGGGGACGGCTTCACGGATGGCATCGGCGGTGGCTTCGACGCGACCTCGGGTGGCTTCGACACCCCGTCGTTCGGTTCGGGTGACATCCCGGTGGGGGGCCTGCCCGATCCCGCGGTCTCGACGCCCCCGCCCGGCGAGACGCCGCAGGATGGAGATCCGGTCGCTCCCGATGTCATCGGCTACACCAGCCCCAACATCCTCGGCAACCTGCCCGGCGGGCTCGTGCTCGCCGTCCCCTCGTTCCTCGTGCTGCTCGGCTTGCTGACCTACTCGCTCGGCCCCGCCGGCGAGCCGGCAGCAGCCACGCGCCAGCGCGGCGTCAGCCGTGCTCTCGCCGCCCGGGCGCGCGCCGCTCATTCCCCCACCTCAACGGAGACCGTGTGATGAAGAGCACCCGAACCCGCATCGTTGCGCTGCTGCTTGCGCTGCTGTTCGTCGCTGCAGCCTGTGGCCAGAAGCCCAACGTGGCGCAGGTGGCTGCCGGAGGGGGACTCGGGCCGGGTGGGGTCATCGATCCAGACACAGGCGAGGTCATCGACCCGAGCACCGGAGAGGTGATCGAGGGTGGCACTGATGGAGGGACCACAGGCGGAAGCACCACTGGCGGCAGCGGCGGCACGACCGGCGCCACCGGCGGAACGACCGGAGGAACGGGTTCGACCGGAGGCACCGGAACGGCACCCGGCGCTGGAGATCGCACCGGTATCACCGACACGGAGATCCGCATCGGCATCCACGCCCCTGTCACCGGGGCGGCCCCCATACCGCAGAGCGCCTTCGAGGAAGGTCGCGAGGTCTACTGGAAGACGCCGGAGGGCAAGGTCTTCGGGCGCACCGTGAAGGTGTTCTTCGAGGACGACAAGTTCGATCCGTCAACAGCGGTGCAGAAGTGCAAGAAGATGGTCGAGCAGGACAAGGTGTTCCTGCTGATCGGAGGTGGCGGCGCCGATCAGATCACGGCGTGTGCCAAGTACGCCCAGAGCGTCGGCGTGCCCTACCTCTCGGCCGGCGTCAACGAGGCCGGTCTGTCGAACCTGCGCTCCTACTTCGCGCTCTCCACCTCGTACGCGCAGCAGTCGCCGATCCTCACGCAGCTCATCCAGAAGCGATTCGCCGGCAAGAAGGTCGGCATCGCCGTGGCGGATTCGGGGTCCTTCAACGATGCCTACGCCAGCATCAAGCAAGCCTTCGACCAAGCCGGCTTCACGATCGCCTACAACCAACGCATCCCCAAGAGCGCCAATGCAGGCGACGGAGCCAACATCGCCGAGGCGATGCGCCAGAGTGGCGCCGAGGTCATCTACTTCCTCTCCAGCCCCACCACGTTCCTCTACGTGGCTTCAGCCCTCAACCCGACCTACAGCCCGCAGTTCGTGGGCCCGGGCATCACGAGCGGCTTGCAGACCGTCGCCGAGATCGGCTGCGAGGGCCGCGGCGGTGTCGACAAGGCGATCTTCCTCAGCCCCTTCCCGCAGCTCGACAAGATCGACCAAGTCGATCCCGGCTACCAGAAGGCCTACCGGGAGCAGCTGGGCGAGGACGGCGGGGATCTAGGGCTCGCCCTGTGGGGCCTGAGCAAGCAGCTCAAGACGATGTTCGACGCCGCTGGCAAGGACATGACCCGCGAGAGCTTCGTCACCACCGTCGAGAGCGGCGCGAAGTTCGCGGGCGGCGTCTACCCGCCCGTTGCCTACTCGTCACGCAACCACTTCGGTGGGTCTCAGGTCTGGGCGCTGCAGGCCGACTGCGGCTCGTCAACCTTCAAGACCATCACCCCGGCCCCGGTCAGCGGCTTCTAGTGGTCATCGCGATCGCGCTGAGCGAGCTCAGCAGCATCCTCGTGCTGGGCGTCACCAATGGCGCCATCTACAGCCTCGTCGCGATCGGACTCGTGCTCGTCTACAAGGCGAGCGGCGTCTTCAACTTCGCGCAAGGCGAGTTCGGCACCGTGGCGATCTACGGCGCCTACGCGACCTTCTCGATCTTCCACCTGCCATACGGCCTGGGCCTCGTTCTCGGGCTGGCGGGCGCGGTGGCCATGGGGCTCCTCACAGAGCGCTTGGTGATCCGTCCGCTGTTCGATGCGCCACGCGTCACGCTGCTGGTGGCCACCGCCGGCGTGGCGCTCCTCGCCATCGGCGTGCAGTTCTGGCGCACGGCGAACAGCCCGCTCAAGTACCTCGACAGCATCGTGAACAGCTCCGGCAGCCTCGATCGCGTCTCGCCCTTCGGCGTCGCAGTCTCCGACCAGAAGCTGATCACGCTCTTCGTGCTCGTGGTCGCGGCGGTCCTGCTCTTCCTGTTCTTCCGCTCGCCCCTCGGCCTGGCCGTGCTGGCTGCAAGCCAGGAACCGGTGGCCTCCGAGCTCGTCGGGGTGAGCGTGAAGCGCGTCTCGACGATCACCTGGGGCTTGGCGGCCCTCCTCGGTGGCGCGGCGGGGTTGCTCTACGCAGGCGGGTCCCAGTTCAGCCCCGGCGTCATCACCGCCGCCGTGCTGATCCCTGGGTTCACCGCTGCGATCGTGGGCGGCATCACGAGCCTTCCCGGCGCAGCGGCTGGAGGGATCCTCATCGGGATCCTTCAAGCCCTCGGCGGGCTGAGCACCTTCGAGTCGATCAAGGGAGCGTCGTTCGTCTCGGTCTTCGTCGTGCTCCTCGTCGTGCTGCTCGTACGCCCCCAGGGCCTGTTCGCGAGTCGCAGCTGATGGCGATCCAAGAGAAGACCGACGCACCGACGAGCGCGTCCGAGGTCGACGACACGGTCCTCGAGTCGGCTCTCGCTACCTCCGGTCCTACGACCGCCGGCTGGGTGGGACGCGTGGCGGCCGGCCTCCTGATCGCCTGGGTGGTGCTCTGCTACCCGACCAACGTGCTCTCGCCCTTCACGGTCGGGGGCGTGGAGGCCAACGCAGCAAGCGAGGCGGTCATCTTCGCCGTCATCGGCCTCTCACTGAACGTGCTGATCGGCTACGTCGGCACGATCTCGTTGGGGCACCAGGCGTTCGTGGGCATCGGAGCGTTCACCTCGGCCTACGTCGTCACCGAGATGGGTCAGGAGTTCCTGATCGCGGCGCTGGTGGCCGCGCTCGTGGGCGCGGCGCAGGCGGCGCTGCTCGGCGCTGTGTCGTTGCGCGTCACCGGGTTGTACTTCGGTCTGATCACGCTCAGCTACGGGATCATGACCCAGGAGAGCATCTTCCAGGTCGAGTCCCTCACGGGCGGCACCGCTGGACAGGCCGCGCCCCGGCCACTCGGCTTCGAGAGCGACTTCCGCTACTACTACCTGTGCCTCATCGTGCTGGCGCTCGTCATCTTCCTCGACTGGCGCCTCATCGCCACCAAGGGCGGCCGGGCGCTGCTCGCTCTCCGGGAGAACCCGCGCGTCGCGGCCACCTGGGGCATCAACGTCAAGGCCTACACGGTGCTCGCCTTTGGCGTCTCGGGGCTGTTCGCCGGGCTGGGCGGCGCCCTGCTCGCGCACCGCGACCTCAACGTCGTCGCCAACCCCTTCGACTTCCGGCTCGCCCTCGTCTTCATCATGATGACGGTGATCGGGGGCCTGAGGAACCGGGCAGGCGTGGTCGCCGGAAGCGCCTTCTTCGCGCTGCTCCGCAACGGCGAGCTGCTCGAGATCTTCCACGTCGACAACCTCTTCGCCAAGGAGCCGATCAGCCTCACTGCCGAGGTGCTGCCGCTGGTGCTCGGCCCGGTGCTGCTGCTCCTGACGATCACACTGTTCCCCGGCGGCTTCGGCCAGCTCACGAACACCGTCGGGCGCTGGCTGCGCGGAGGCCCCTTCCGGTTCGTGAAGGCCGAGAAGGAGGTGCAGGTCACAGATGTCCGTGCCTGACGCCCTGACAGCGGCTCCCTCCGACGACCGCACCACGCTCCTCCAGACCGACGACGTCTCGATCCGCTTCGGCGGCGTGCAGGCGCTGCGTGACGTCAACATCCGCATCGACGAGTGGGAGATCGTCGGGATCATCGGCCCCAACGGCGCCGGCAAGACGACCCTGTTCAACTGCATCACCGGGTTCTATTCACCCACGTCCGGGCGGGTCCGGTACCGGGGCCAGGACGTCACCGACCTTCCCGTCCACAAGCGGGCCAACCTCGGGATGGGCCGCACGTTCCAGAACGTCGGGCTCGTGAAGGGCTCCACCGCCGGGCAGAACCTGAAGACCGCGCAGCACCTCGAGGTTGGCTACGACCCGCTGGCCGGGATCTTCGGCTCACCCAAGACCTTCGAGGTGGAGCGCCACATCACCGAGCGGGCACGAGCGATCCTCGACCTCATGGGGCTCTCCCACCTCGAGGACACCCGCGTGCAGGGCCTCCCCTACGGCGTGCTCAAGCGCCTCGAGCTGGCGGCCGTGCTGGCCACCGACCCCGACATCCTGCTCCTCGACGAACCGGGTTCGGGGATGGGACCCGAGGAGGCTGAGGATCTGGGCGATCTGCTCCTGAAGCTGCGCGAGGAGTTCGAGCTCACGATCGTGATGATCGACCACCACGTGCCGCTCGTGACGCGCATCTCCGACTACGTGTACTGCCTCAACTTCGGCGAGGTGCTGGCGGAAGGGCTGCCCGACGAAGTGCGGCGCCATCCCGAGGTCGTGCGCGCCTACCTCGGCGACGATCCGGACCAGGTGGCCTGATGGCGCTGCTCGAGGTCGGCTCCCTCAGCGTCGGCTACGGATTCCCCGTGCTGCTCGGCATCTCCTTCGAGGTGCAAGAGGGTGAGACGGCCGTCCTGTTCGGGCTCAACGGAGCCGGCAAGACGACGACAGTGGCCACCATCGCCGGCCTGCTGTCCCCTGACAGCGGATCGATCCGCTTCGACGGCCAGGAGATCGCCGGCCGCTCCCCCGCCGGTCTCGTCGCCGACGGCATCTCCCTGTCGCCCGAGGGTCGCCGCGTGTTCCCTCGGCTGTCCGTCTCGGACAACCTTCGCATGGGGGCATGGGTGCGACGCCATGACAGCACCGTGATCGACCAGCAGCGCGAGCTCGTCTACGACTACTTCCCGCGGCTCAGCGAGCGTGCGGGGCAGATGGCCGGCACGCTGTCCGGCGGCGAGCAGCAGATGCTCGCGATCGGCCGAGCCCTCATGTCTCGGCCGCGCCTCCTGCTGATCGACGAAGCCTCGCTCGGGCTGAGCCCCACGCTGGCTCGCACGGTCTTCGAGGTCGTCAAGCGCATCAACGACGATGGGGTGACGGTGCTCATCGTCGAGCAGAACGTGGGCGTGCTGCCGTACGCCGACCGGGCCCTGATCATGGAGAAGGGCACTCTCATCTACACGGGCGTCGGCGACGAGATCCGCAACGCCAACCTCCGCGAGACCTATCTGGGAGCCTGACATGGACAACGACAAGACCGGCAGCAGCATGGCGAAGCCGAGGCTGATCTGGAGCCGCTTGGGCGGGCAGCTCGGCGTGGGCCTCTGCGCCATCGGCTTCCTGCTCGTGTTCCTCGGTTGGAACGGCGCTGCCAGCGTGGACAGGATCCCCAGCCAGTTCCCGTACCTGATCTCCGGTGGCGTTGCCGGGCTGTGCTTCGTGGTGCTCGGCGTCGGCATGCTGGTCGTGCAGAACCAGCGGGCCGACCGCGCCGCTCTGCAGGCAACGCTGCGCGAGCTTCAGGAGTCGCTCGAGCGGGCCGGCCTGGCACAGGGCACGGGTGAGCAGCGCAAGGCGTTCGCCAAGCCCGGCCCGCGGCCACCGGCGCCCGCTCCTGCTGACGTGCCCGCGGACCTCACCCAGGAGATCGAGCTGCCCGACCTCGAGCCCGTCGTCACCGATGCCAAGCCTGCCGGCCCGCGGCGGGCGCGCAAGAAGCCGCTCAAGGCCTGACGTCTTCTCCGCGATCGTCTCGAGCCCGGCGGGCCTGCCGTGTGAGGTGCACCGCTGAGCCGCCGATTGCCAGGATCACCAGACCGAGCACTGCGAGCTGGAGCGCTCCCCCACGGTCGCCCGCCTCGGCGGGAGCTGAGCCGGAGTTGGGCTTCGGCACGATGTCGGGTGCGGGCACCGCGGTCGTTGGGGCCTCTTGCCCCAGCAGCGGCGCCTGCTGGCCTACGACCACCACCACCGACAACCCGAGGGCCAGCACGAAGGTGAGCAGGCAACGACGCATGGGTGGCATCTCCCCTTCCGCTAGCGGGAGCGGCGACGGCGGCGAGCCGAGTCGGTGGACTTTGCCGCTGCGGCGCCCGCCGCGTCGATCGTGACGCTGCTGTCGAGGTCCCAGATCCAGCGTCCACTGTCGTTGCGAAGACGGCCTAGCGGGACGTCGGCCAGTGCCCGGTCGGTGAAGGCGACTACGTGGTGCCCGGCGGCGAGGCCACGCTTGGCGGCCTGTTCCAGGAACCCGATCGTGCCGTCGAGCGCACCGGCTGGCGCGCAGACGACGACCTGCGCCACGACGTCGCCCTCGAAGGCCGCCTGCTCCGGGCCGCTCAGGTCCCACTTCACAGAGGGGTCCGCGACGACCGCGACCATCGCCTCCGGGTGCTGGTGGTGCAGGTGGACGAGCGCCTGGTGCAGCTGGGCCAAGGAGAGGTTGGCCCGCCGGAAGCCGGCAACCATGCCGGCGTCCACGAGCACGAGGGTTGAGGCGGCCATGAGATGACGACGCTAGTGCGCGACCCTTACGGGCCGGAGCGCTGGTGCGACTGTCTCGGGACCTTTGTCACACGCGCCTGGGCCCGCAGACCCTGCCCGCCCCGTCGGCCGTCGACCACGATCAGGCCATGACACGCCCTCTCGATGTCCTCGTCCTGGAGAACCGCCGCAACGGCGCACGGATCGCTGCCGAGGAGCTGGAGGCCGCCGGCTACCGGGTCCACCGCTGTCACGAGCCCGACGACCCGTCCTTTCCGTGTCGCGGCGTTGTCGACCCGAGCGACTGCCCGCTGGAGGGACCGATCGACGTGGCGCTCGTGGTGCGCCAGCACATCCACCCGAACCCCTCCTCGCTGGAGGATGGCGTCGCCTGCGCGATACGCGCCGGCGTGCCGGTCGTCGAGGATGGGTCCAGCATCCTCGACCCCTTCGAGCCTTGGATCACCGCGCGCGTGGAGCACGACCCGTTGACAGTCACCTGCCACCAGGCAGTCGACATGGCGTTTCAACCCATCGTGAACGACGTGCTGCGCCGCTGTCGCCCGCTGCTCGACGCGGCGAGAATCGACCCCGCCGAGGTGACATGCCGTCTCGAGATGCGCTGGCCGAAGCTGCAGGTGCACGTCGAGGTGCCCGGTCCCGTGTCGGCAGGGATCCGGGAGGCGCTCGCGGTGCGAGCTCTGGACGCGGTGCGCTCCGATCGCCGCAAGTTCGAGAAGGTCAACGTGCAAGTGCACGAGACCGGAGGCTGACCGATGCAGCAGCAGGCCGCCAACACAGGCATCGAGCTCATCGACCGAGACGAGTGCCTCGTCCTGCTGGCGTCGGACGAGATCGGTCGCCTTGCCGTGATCGACGGAGCTCGTCCGGTCATCTTCCCCGTCAACTACGTGCTCCATGGCGAGGACATCGTCTTCCGCACCGCGCCTGGCACCAAGGTCGAGCAAGGTCCTCGCTCGCCAGCCTGCTTCGAGATCGACGCGTTCGACAGACCCCACAGAGCAGGCTGGAGCGTGCTGGTCACCGGCCGGCTCGAAGAGCTGACCCCCTACGACTCTGCTCACTTCACGCAAGCCAGCGTGCTTCCGGTGCATCCGTGGGCCGCTGGTGAGAAGAACCACCTGATGCGGCTCGTGGCAGCGACGATCACCGGCCGCAGGATCCGGGGCACCGGGTGAGCGCGTCGAACGACTTGGCCGCTCAGGCATCCGAGGTGGTCGCCCCGGCGAAGGTGCTTCGCCTGGCAACGATGATCGACTCGATCGTGGAAGAGCTGCGGTCGCGCCCAGTGGACGGGGACACACGGGCCCGAGTGCGGATCATGTACCGGGACGTGCTGGTAGAGGTCGGAAGCACCCTGTCGGACCCCTTGTTGGAGGAGCTGGCCCGCTTCCACCCGAGCGCTCGGGCGACCACCGACGACGTCCTGCGCGTGGACCTGGTGCTCCTCGCCGGCTGGCTGCGCGGCCTGCGCGACGGCCTCGCTGCGGCCGAGGTGCCATACGACCTCTCGGTGAGGCCGGAGCCCACGGCCGCCTGAGGACCCGACCGGACGGACCGCGCAGACCGAACGGCGGCCGAGTCTCGTGATACCTTGCCGCGCCGTTCTACGAGGGGGGTCTCAATGGCGCGGGTGGCGATCGTGGGCGGAGGTGTCGTCGGCCTGTGCGCCGCGCACCTGCTGGGCAAGGACGGGCACGAGGTCACGGTGCTCGAGCGGGACGCGGCACCGCCGCCCGAGCCCGGAGCGGCCTGGAGCGAGTGGGAGCGGCGCGGCGTCAACCAGTTCCGCATGCTCCACTTCTTCGCGGCGCGCTTCGCCAACCTCATGAAGGAGAACGCGCCTGAGGTCGTCGACGCCCTGCTCGACGCAGGCGCGCTGCGGATGAACACGTTCCGCGACGCGCCGGTCGAGGTGACGGGTGGGTTTCGTGAGTCGGACGAGCAGTTCGATGCAGTCACGGCACGACGGCCTGTGGGCGAGGCGGCCATCGCTCGCGTCACCGAGGCCAACCCGAACGTCACCGTCCGTCGCGGCGTGGCGGTGCGCGGACTGCTCACGGGCGAACCGACCGGCGCGGGCGTGCCCCACGTCATCGGCGTGCGCACGGAGGATGGCGAGGACGTGCCGGCTGACCTCGTGATCGACGCCTGCGGTCGCCGCTCGATGCTCCCCACCCTGCTGGCCGACATCGGAGCGCGCGCTCCGATCGAGGAGAAGGAGGACTGCGGGTTCATCTACTACGGCAGGCACTTCCGCTCGTCCGACGGGTCCGTGCCGTTCATGATGGGCGGCCCGCTCATGCCATATGGCTCGGTGTCGACCCTAACGCTCCCGGCCGACAACGGAACGTGGGGCGTCGGCATGGTGACCAGCGCCAAAGACGCCGCTCTGCGAAAGCTCTCGGACGTCGACGTGTGGATGCGCACCGTCAAGAGCTTCCCGCTGGCAGCGCACTGGTTGGACGGCGAGCCGCTCGATGACGGCGTCGCCGTGATGGCCAAGATCGAGGACCGTCATCGCAGCTTCGTGGTGGACGGGCAGCCGGTTGCGACCGGCGTTCTCCCACTCGCGGACTCGTGGGCGGCGACGAACCCTTCGGTCGGTCGGGGCATCTCCATCGGCACCATCCACGCCGTCGCCCTCCGCGATCTGCTGCGCGATCTCACCGGCGACGCAGTGGAGACGGCACTGCGCTGGCACGAGACAACCGTGGAGACCGTCGAGCCCTGGTACCGGGGCACGCTCGCCTTCGACCGAGGGCGTCTCGACGAGATCCACTCCGTGCTCGAGGACAGGCCATTCGAGCCGGAGCCCGAGTACGAGACGACCGCACGACTGCAGTCGGCTGCCATGAAGGACCCGGACCTGCTCCGCGGGATGCTGAGCATCGCGAGCGTTGTGAAGCTGCCCCACGAGGTGCTCGCCGAGCCCGGGGTGGCCGACCGCGTCGACGAGCTGGGCAAGGGCTGGCGCGACGAGCCGGCGCCAGGGCCCGATCGGCAAGAGCTGCTCGACATCGTGTCGGCCTGACAGGAGGACAGATGAAGATCGATTCGAGTGGCGTCGCTCTCGACGTACAGGTCGAAGGGGAAGGGCGTCCGGTCGTCCTCGTGCACGGATTTCCTGACACGAAGCGTCTGTGGTCGAAGCAGGTCGCCCCACTGGTTGCCGCGGGGTTCCAGGTCATCACCTACGACCAGCGCGGCTACGGCGCCAGTGACAAGCCGACCGCCGTCGATGACTACGCCATACCGTTCCTGGCGCTCGACCTGACTGCAGTCCTCGACGGGCTCGGCCTCGAGCGAGCGCACATCGTCGGGCACGACTGGGGGGCCGCGGTCGTCTGGGCCACAGCAGCGCTGGCACCTGACCGGGTCGATCACTTGGTGGCGATGTCGGTCGGCCATCCCAGCGCCTTCGGGGCGATGGACATGGCCCAGCGCGAGAGGTCCTGGTACATGCTGCTGTTCCAGTTCGCGCCGCAAGCCGAGCAGTGGCTGACCGACAATGACGGCGCCCACTTCCGCGAGTGGTGCCACCATCCCGACTTCGACGAGGTCTTCGCAGAGCTCCAGCGCGACGGCTCGCTCACACCCGGGCTCAACTACTACCGGGCCAACATCACGCCCGACGCCCTGGTCGGACCGCCACTCGAGCTACCGCCGATCCAGGCACCCACCATGGGCATCTGGAGCTCCAACGACTTCGCCCTGACCGAACGGCAGATGGAGGCATCCGGCTCCTTCTGTGCCAACGCCTGGCGCTACGAGCGCATCGACGGCCCTGACCACTGGGTGCAGTGGGAGGCCCCCGACGATGTGAACCGCCTCCTCATCGACTTTCTGCCCACCTGACCCTGTCACTCGGGCAACGAGGAGTGCGGCGCGGAGGCGACGTCAGGCGACGGTTGCGGTGGCGATGCGTTGCGCTCCCCCGAAGACCACATCGTCGCGTCCTGGGAAGAAGGTGGAGATCGCCTCGTCCGGAGCGAAGTGCTCGACCGCCGTGTACCCGAGCTCCCGCAGAAGCCGCTCGATCTCGGCGGGCCTGAACCGCCTGATGATGGGTTCACCCATCTCGGCGACGACCCGCCCGAGGATGCCTTGCGTCTCAGCTCCCAGCCCGCTCAATGCCTCAGACGGCAGGTCGTAGGTCAGCACCACTCGTGAGCCTGGTGCCGAGGCCCGGATCGTCGTCAACGTCGAGACGATGGCCTCGCGCGTGAGGTACATGATGACGCCGATCCACGAGAACACTGCCCGGGCACCGAAGTCGAAGCCTGCTTCCTCGAGACCAGCCTCGAGGGTCTGCCGCTCGAAGTCGACCGGGACGTACACCACCTCGATGCCGGGATCTACCCCGAGCTTGTGCAGCCGTGAGCGCTTCCACCGCTGTGTGTCCGGATGGTCGACCTCGAACACCCGCAGCCGGCCGGCAAGATCGCCGCGCCGGTAGGCGAAGGTATCGAGACCGGCGCCCAGGATCACGTACTGGGCCGTGCCCTGAGCCAGCTCCCGCTCGACGACCTGTTCCGGCACGCGAGCCCGAACGCAACACCACCGCGTGAACGCGAGCAAGCTCTCGGGTGGCAGCTCCGCCTTCAACCGGTCTCGTATCTCAACGCCCTGCTCACCCGCCAGCGAGATCGCGAGCGGATCGTCGAGCACCCACGGAGATGGTTCCTCACGATGGATCGCCCGAGCTGCGGCGGTCATCATCGCCGTCCTGCTCGGACCACCAGCCTCTCGGAACATGGTCCAAACATACGACGAGGTGAGGGACGGCGAGCACGTACTGCTACGAGGCCGTCGCAGCCGACGCTTGGGAGCCGCCTCGTGGTCACGACCCAGGCGCGGCGAAGCCCCAGACCTAGAACCTGAGGCTTCTCGGTGGGCCGTTACGACGGGACTTAGCGGGCCCACTCCGCCTGCCGGCCCCCGTAGTCCCAAAGAATCGCGACCGGTTGCTGTCCCGCGGGAACGCTTAGAGTCACGTAGCCGCGCCGACAGCCGCCGCCGGCCGGGATGTCACCCGAGCTCAAGTCTGGCTCTCTGGCGGTGCCGAAGGCATCGTCGTACACCCTGTTGTCCGCCATACGTGCCGATAGTGCCAGCGAGTTGTAGGCGGCTTCTTCCTGACCCCCAGCGCATACCTCGACATCAAGCACGCCGTACTCGAATCCTGGGTCAGGGGTGCTGTACTCGTTTGCCGGAGGCACCGGTTGCTCCCAGGTGAACACCTGGACGGAGCTTCCGTCCACGTACTCGATCTTCTCACCCACGGTGTATCTGGGTTTGGTCGTGGTCGTGGTGGTCGGTCTTGTCGTCGTTGTTCGCTCCGCGGTGGTTGTCGTCTGTGCGGTGCTCTGTTGTCTCTCGGTAGTTGCAGATGTGGCAGCCGTTTCGCCGTTGTCCTTCGCAGGCTCTGCAGCGGACGCAGCACCGAGGGCGACGCCTGCAACCCCAGCGAGGATGAGGGTCCAAAGTGGTACGCGCCTCCTCCACCACGGCATCGGCCCATCTCCTGAAGCAGCCGGGTCCGGCACCGGCGACGGGCCCGGCTCCGCCGGGCGAGGCGGATACCACTTCCCGTCGCTGGCCAGCCACCAGCCCGGACCACCACTCTGGTCGCTCATCTGATCTCCGCCCCTTAGCTCCCAGCCAACCTACCCTCAGGACCACTGAACAGCTGAGCCGCGCCACAGTAGACCCGGCGTGCGGACCCGGGGCACCACGAGGAGGTCCGAAACGGGTCAGCAGATGCCGGTGGACTGAGCCCCGTAGCGGGCCTGCTCCGGGGTGAACTGACTGCCGTACTCCGAGGACAGCTGGTCGATCAGACCCTGGCACGAGAACGAAGAGAACTCGAGGTAGTCCTTGGCCGCACCGGCGGCCTGTTCGTTCCAGTCCGGACTGAGATAGTCCACGGCGAACGTGGCATCCGCGACGGAGAACTGGTCGCCGTACTCCGACGACAACTGGTCGATCAGGCCCTGCCGCGAGAAGTGAGTGAACGCGAGGTAGTCCTCGGCGGCGCCGACGGCTTGCGCCTGGCTGGGACTCATGGAGGGGGCGGCCTCGGTGGTGGTCGTCGTGGGGGCCGCGGTCGTGGTCGTCGGCCGTTGCGTCGTCGTGGTCGTCGCCTTCCGGGTCGTGGTTGTCTCCACCAACGCCTCCTCGGACTGGCCACCGTTCGAGCTGGCGGGCTTCGTCTCGTCCATGCTCGCAAGTGGAGCCATCACAGCCACCAGCACTACGAACGCCGCGGCGATCTGACCCCAGAGCGGCCAGGCTCGGTACCTCCCCCACACCCGCGCTGGCAGACCGAGCTCAGGCCGGGTCGGCGCCTTGGGGGCCGGCGGCGGGGCCGATGCAACAGCGCGTTCCGGCGGATACCACTTGCCATCGCTCGCGAGCCACCAACCGGGCGCAGGGGGGCGTTCACCAGGGGGCGCTAGGTACTCGGGCGGTGTCCAGGCCGATTCCGGCGGGTACCACTTCCCGTCACTGGCGATCCACCAGTCCGGGCCTTGACTGTGATCACTCATCTCTCCCTCCCTGGATTGGCGGGACCCTAACTGCGAAACGCAACGGTTGCTGAGGGACTTGAGGCGTGACTGGCAAGGACTGTGCGTCAGGGCAGGCAGAGGAGAAGTCGACAGCCGTTCGCAGGGCAGGTCGTGATTCGGTTCGCGCCAGCGGCTAGGAGCGCTACGACGTGCTCTACTTTCCATGGCTACGGAGTAGGGGGGCGGCCGTGAGCGAGGAGAGTAGGGGCCCCGGGTGGTGGCTCGCGAGCGATGGCAGGTGGTACCCGCCCGAGCGGCATCCCAACTACCGAGGCCAGAGCACACCGAGCGCGCCACCGCCACCGAGCGCGCCACCGCCACCGAGCGCGCCACCGCCACCGAGCGCGCCACCGCCACCGAGCGCGCCACCGCCACCGAGCGCGCCACCCCGCGCTTCCGCAATTCCCCATGGCGCTGCCAACGCGAGGTCGGCCAACACGTCTGCTGCGCCTCGCAAGGTCAGGACTCGGATCCTTATGGCGACGGCCCTCACAGCCGCTCTTGTCGCTGTGTTTGTGTCGTACGAATTGGGCAGCACATCGCAGGACACGACCACGACAGGGGTAACCAGCCCATTATCGAACCGGCAGTTGAGTGCCGCCTGGCAGGACGCGCTGGACAACCTCACAGGCGAGCTACGTGCAGCAGGCTTCCCGAACCCTCGAGACGACTCCTACACATCGACCGGTACCGAGGATTCTGTGCGCGACCTCATGGCGTCGTACCTAAGACCAGAGACTGGCTACCGGAAGCAGCTTCTGGAGTATTACGACCAGACGGAAGGCCGTCTGGCTGACCTGGACCCTCAATTGCGCGGCCAAATCGCCAAGGCCGACTCTCCGGATGAGATGTGGGCCCTAGTCTTCGAAATCACGGGCCGAGTGGTCCAGCCCCTGAAGAGCGTCGTCCCGACGACCACCTCCACTGTCGAAACTGCAGGCAGTACATAGGGCAAGGAAGGCCCGGAGGTTGCTACAGCGGTCAGCCCGATACAGGCCCTGACAAGTACGGAGGGCTCGACTTCTTCTGGAGGTTCGGTTCGGACGACCTGGGTGCGCCCGTGTCTGCCTCGTTCCCGAACCCGTATGAAGACGACGGCGAAGTGAAATGGAACGGTGCCGGGTCATGGATCGTGAGGCCCACGTTGACCAGAGAACGCGTTCGAGGGTGAGGCTCGGACCCCGTTCGTATGCGCCGTTGAGCACACCGGAGCCACTGTCGCCCAGGTACCGGGACCGCGCCGGAGAACGTCACACGACTACCGGAGCCGCAACGTCAAGCATCTACCGGGCCCGCACACCCGCACCTGGGTGATAAGCACCCAACACAGCGCCCATGCTTCACGGGGCCGAACGGCCAATGTGAATTTCTATGCTCTGACCTGAGGCTTCTTGGTGGGCCGTAAGGGACTCGAACCCCTGACCCCCTGCGCGTCATGCAGGTGCTCTAGCCAACTGAGCTAACGGCCCCGTGAGGCGTTGACACTATCAGTGGCTCATCTGACGGCCGAACTCGATGGAGTCGCGACCCGGTTGGTCAGGCTGCCGATCCCCTCGACGGCAAGCGTCACCTCATCACCCGCCTGCAGCCACGGGTAGCGATCACGACCGTGGACCGGGCCCAGCTCGAGGATGCAGCCGCTGCCGACGGTGCCGGAGCCGATGACGTCGCCGGGGCGCAGCACGGTCGACCGCGATGCGTGGGCCAGAAGGCGGCCCCATCCATGGTGCATGTCGCCCAGCTCGCCTCGGCTCCACTCCTGCCCGTTCACCGAAGCTGTCATCACGCCTCGAGCCACGCCGTCGCCTCCGACCAGCTCGTCAGGGGTCACGAGCATGGGCCCGAGAGAGGTCGCGAAGTCCTTGCCCTTGGAGGGGCCCAACCCCAGTGCCATCTCGCGCCTCTGCAGGTCGCGGGCCGACCAGTCGTTCATCACGGTGAACCCGGCGACCACGTCGAGCCACTCGCGCTCGTCCAGGTCGGCGCACTCGACGCCGACCACCGCGGCCACCTCGAGCTCGTAGTCGAGCTCGGAGGTCGCCGGTGGGTGCAGCGCCTCACTTGGGCCGAGCACTGCCGCCGGATTCGTGAAGTAGAAGACGGGCAGCTCGTACCAGTCGGGCTCCATCTCGAGGCCACGGGTGCGCCTCGCCGTGGCCACATGCGCTTCGAACGCGTAGAAGTCGCGGATCGAAGGCGGCTCGGGCACGGGTGTGAGGAGAGTGACGTCGGCGATCGGCTCGGGATCGTCGCAGTCCATCGAGCCCAGATCGCGCGCCATCGCCATGGCCAGCAGCAGGGACTGGCCTTCTCGGCCAGTGCCCGATCCGAGCGAGGCCACGAGCTCCACATCGTCGCGCTCGTCGACCACCACGGCGCCAACGTGGACGTGTCCGTCGCGCCCGGACCGGTACCGAGCGAGCTTCACGCGTCGGGACGCCAGGAGTGGGCGTAGCCCTCGACGTCAAGATCCTTGGCGGCCTCGCCTGGCATCAGGGCGTGGCGGCTGTCGATCATCACTGCCACCTCATCGGCCATGCGACGCTCCGCCGACGGTGCGGCAGCCGCCACCGCGTCTCTGGCCCGCGCACCGGGCTGAGGCCCGTGGTGCAAGCCGAACGGATGCCACGTCAGCATCCCCTCGGAGATGTCCGCCCGCGAGAAGAACTCTCCGCGGTGGTAGAAGATCACCTCGTCATAGTCGACGTTGCGGTGGAAGAACGGAAGGCGGAGCGCCTCCGGGTCGTCCTCCAGCGGCCGCGGAGCGAACGTGCACACCACGAAGCCGTCGGCGACGAATGTCGTATGAGCTGACGGGGGCAGGTGGTAGCGCGCGGATGTGACTGGGCGGATGTCGTCGACGTTGAGCCGCATCGGCGCGACGTCACCCTTCCATCCGATGACGTCACACGGGTGGAACGGATAGGTGATGCGCGTGTCGTGACCGCCGCGCTTGACGACCACGGTGAACTCACCCTCCTCCTCCACCGCTTCGGCTTCGGGCACCTCGAGCACTGCTGGGTCGAAGAGCGCGTGACGCCCCAGCATGCCCCGGTCGGGCAGGGAGAAGCGCGACTCGTAGGCCTCGACCACCAGCAGCTCGGTGCCGGTGGCCGGCTCGAAGCGGTAGGTGGCGCCGCGGGGAACGATCAGGTAGTCGCCGGGTCGGTATCGGAGCGGCCCGTACTCGGTGCGAAGCACTCCGGTGCCGGCGTGCACGAAGAAGAGCTGGTCACCGTCGGAGTCGCGCAGGAACTCGGGGCGCCCGCCCGCCGCCACCCGGTGCCACGCGATCGACGTCTGGTGGTTGCCGAGGAGCAGCGTCGGCCAGAGGTCGCCCTGGCCACGGAGGCGACGGGTGTCGAAGGCGCGGTGCGCGGCCGGACCCTCGACGGAGGACCAATCAGTTGGGGCGTGAAGGCGGTAGAGATGGCTGGCTGGGCCGTAGAAGCCCGACCGTCCGTGCTCCTCCTCGACCGTGCCCGGCGGCAGGCGCACGTGGGCCTGCTGGCTGGTGACGCCTCGAACCCATTGCGGAACCCCTTCCATCGAGCTCCTCTCTCCGTGCCGTACCGCTACAGGTTGCCGCGCCGCTCCTGAGCCCGCTCGATCGACTCGAAGAGCGCCTTGAAGTTGCCCTCACCGAAGCCCCTGGCGCCGGCCCGCTGGATGATCTCGAAGAAGACCGTCGGGCGGTCGGTGAGCGTCTCGGTGAAGATCTGCAGCAGGTGCCCGTCGTGGTCGCGGTCGACGAGGATGCCGAGCGAGGCCAGCGTGTCCCACGGGAGCTCGACCCCGGCAAGCCGGCCGCGAGCCTCCGCGTAGTACTCGTCGGGGACATCCATGAAGCGCACGCCGCGAGCGCGCAGGGCACGCACGGTCGCGACGATGTCGTCAGTGTGCAGTGCTATGTGCTGCACACCGGGCGACCCGTAGAAGTCGAGGTACTCCTCGATCTGGCTCTTGCGTCGCCCTTCCGCCGGCTCGTTGATCGGCAGCACGACCTTGTCGTGGTTCCAGACGACGGTCGACATGAGCGCCGAGTACTCCGTTGAGATCTGGTCGTCGGTGAAGTGCGTCAGCTGATCGAAGCCGAGGACCTCCTCGTAGTAGCTGACCCACTCGTCGAGATGGCCGCGCTCGACGTTGGCGACCACATGGTCGAGGCGTGTGATGCCCACTGCGGGCCCGACAGGTCGCACGAGGTCGCTCTTCACGAACTGAGGAGCGAACGAACCTGAGTAGGCGGAGCGGTCTAGGAACGTGTGCACGGTCTCGCCGTAGGCGCGGATGGCCGCGTGGTAGATGCACCCGTGCTCGTCGGTGTCGGTGTCAGGCACCCGCTCGGAGCCGGCGCCGCGCAGCAGGGCGGACTCATAGGCGCCCGCCACGTCGTCGACGAGGAAGCAGATGTCGCGGATGCCATCGCCGTGGGCCCTGACGTGGGCAGCGATCGCGCTGTCCGGGCTCAGCGCACCCGTCACCATGAAGCGCACGCCGCCCTGCTGGAGGAGGTAGCTCACGCGATCGCGCCGGCCGGTCTCGGGGCCCGCGTACGCGACGACGTCGAACCCGAATGCCGACTCGAGGAACCCGGTGAACGCGCGGGCGTTGCCGACCCACCACTCGAGATGGTCGATGCCTCGCAGCACCGGTGCGGCCGGCTGGCTGGAGGGCCGGCGTGCTTCGGCCGATGAGCGGTGAACGGCGGTCATCGCTCCACCCCTGACTCGTGATCGACCCAGAGGCCGTCCCAGAAGGCCTGCACGCCGTCGAGCATGCGCGCGGCGCCACCGAGGAAGCGGTGCTCGTCGAACCACGGCTGGCAGTAGGCCTCCAGCAGCTCGTCGGCGGTGTGCTCCGCGTGCTGGTCCTCCACCTTGTCGTGCCAGGTCCAGAACGCAAGGGGAAGGTCGGCGCACTCTCGGGCCTTGAAGGTCTCGAGGCCCGCGATCAGCTCCTTCCAGAACCCGGCCGCGGCCCAGTGCTCGACCGCATAGCTGGCGCCTTCTGCGGTGGCCGCGTCATCAGAGCCGTACACCTCCAGCAGCTCATCGCAGAAGAACAGCGTGGCCGCGGTGCCGTGGCGACGCTTGCCCAGGTCGGCGAAATCGAGGCCCAGCGGCTTGGCGAAGCGCAACAACCACTCGAAGTGGGCGGCACCGAAGCGGAACCTGCCGCCGTCGACGGTGCCCTCGGTGGCGACGAGATCGGGGTCGGTGTCGACCGCACCTGTGGACCTCGACTGGCCACGCGCGTTGAACACGACACCGAGCTCGTTGAGGAGGATCTCCTTGCCCGCCCGGTAGGTGTCGAGATCGGCAGCGTTGATGACCTTGCGAAGCTGTGCTTCGACGAACAGGTGGCTGAACACGGAGAACTGGACGGTCAGGTGCCTCACCTCGCCGCGGGTGGCTTCACCGCCGGCGAACCAACGCGTGTACCGATTGGCTGTCACGACAGGGTGTTGCGACACGAGCGCGTCTATCCTGCTGCGAAGCGCCGTGATGTCGGGTTCGGCCGTCAGCGTCATGATCGACCCCCCTCAAGTTGGACGTGTTGTGCCCTCCAGCACAGATCAGCACCGCCAAGAGGTCAAGTACGTCGATCGCACCTGAGCAATTTGCGCACAATTAGCGCGAAGGTGCTAGACATCCTGCTCATGTTGCCCAGTGGAATCGACGCGCTCGACGCCAGGCTCATCCAAGCCATGTGCGAGACGCCCAGGGCGGGTGTGATGGAGCTCGCTCGCCAGCTCGGCGTCGCAAGGGGGACGGTCCAGGCTCGCCTGGACAAGCTGCAGAAGCGAGGCATCATCAGCGGCTTCGACCCCGACCTGGATCTCCAGGCGATGGGCTACGAGGTGCTCGCCTTCGTCACGCTCGAGATCGCCCAGGGCCGGCTCGACGACGTCATCTCACATCTGCGCAGCATCCCCGAGGTGCTCGAGGCCCACGCCACGACGGGCCCCGGCGACCTCCACTGCCGCATCGTGGCGCGCACCAACGGCCACCTGCAGCAGGTCCTCGGACGTGTGTTGGAGGTTCCGGGCATCGTCAGGACGATGACGCAGATCGCGTTGAGCGAGCAGGTGCGTCACAGGGTGCTGCCGCTCGTGGCACAGGTGATCGATGACGTCGACGAGAGCCACCTGCGGGCGAAGAGCCCGAAAGGGATGCGCGGATAGGGAGGCCGGCGTACTCCCCCGTGCTCCAGTGAGGGCACTGTGCTGCTGGGTCACCTCGCCTATCGGCTCGGCTCCTGAGCGCTGACGGGCCTCCCAATCGCCTGGGGCAGCAGGTCCCGGCAGCCGTATCGTCGCCGCCATGTCCGACCTCAGCTCAGGCGTGAAGCTCGACAGCAACGCGGTGCCCTGGTCGCCCACGCCACCGCTCCGCCAGCTGTGGCGCCACGCCAGGCGCCATCGCGGGAAGGTCGTGTTCGCGACGGTCTTCTCTGTGCTCAACAAGATCTGCGATGTCGCTCCCGAGATACTCATAGGCGCGGCGGTCGATGTGGTCGTCAACAGCGGGCAGTCGTTCATCGGCCGGCTGTTCGGCGTCGAAGACCGCTTCGACCAGCTGACGATCCTGGCCATCGTCACGGTGATCGTCTGGATCCTCGAGTCGATCACCGACTACATCGCCGACGTCACGTGGCGGAACCTCGCGCAGTCGATTGAGCACGACACGCGCATGGAGGCATACGCGCACGTGCAGCACCTCGAGCTGGCCTACTTCGAGGACCGCTCGTCAGGCGGCCTCATGGCGGTGCTCAACGACGACGTCAACCAGCTGGAGCGCTTCCTCGACATGGGGGCCAACGAGCTGATCCTCACGACCGCCAACGTCGTGCTGGTCGGGCTCACGTTCGCGCTGATCTCGCCGATCCTTGCGCTTCTCGCCTTCCTGCCGATCCCGATCATCGTCATGGGCTCGCTGCGCTACCAGCGCTCGTTGGAGAAGCGCTACGACGCTGTGCGCGCGGCCGCCGGACGAATCGCTGACACGCTCACCAACAACCTCGGTGGCATCGCCACGATCAAGGCGTTCACGGCCGAGGACCGCGAGGTGGACCGGGTTGCGCTCGACAGCCTCGCCTACAGCGCCGCAAACGGAGAGGCGATCCGCTACTCGAGCGCGTTCATCCCCCTGATCCGCATGGCGATTCTCGCCGGGTTCACGATGACCCTGGTCGTCGGTGGTCAGGCGGCGCTGCGCGGCGACCTCGAGATCGGTCTCTTCTCGGTGCTCGTGTACATGACCCAGAGGCTCCTGTGGCCCTTGACGCGCCTGGGCGAGACGCTCGACCTGTACCAGCGCGCGATGGCGTCGTGCCGTCGCATCTTTGGGCTCCTCGACGTCCAGCCTTCGATCCAGCCCGGCGCCCGCGAGCTCCCCGAACCGGTGGCGGGGGCGGTGCGGTTCGAGGACGTGCGCTTCGCCTACGGAGACGGTGCGGCGGGTGAGGTGCTCAAGGGCCTCACGCTCGACATCCCAGCGGGCGAGACCCATGCCATCGTCGGGTCCACAGGGGCTGGCAAGAGCACCATCGTCAAGCTGCTCCTGCGCCTCTACGAGCCGACCTCGGGACGCATCACGGTCGACGGCGTGCCCACGGAGGAGCTCACCTGGCATGCCCTGCGCGGCGCGATGGGATTCGTCAGCCAAGACGTCTTCCTGTTCCAGGGCACCGTGCGCGAGAACCTCACATATGGGCGGCCGGACGCCACCGAGGAGGACATCCTCCGCGCAGCGTCGCTTGCCGAGGCCCACTCGTTCATCGAGGCCCTTCCAAATGGCTACGACACCGTGGTGGGCGAGCGCGGCCAGCGGCTCTCGGGGGGCCAGCGCCAGCGGCTGACGATCGCGCGGGCGATCCTGCGCGACCCTGCGATCCTCGTGCTCGACGAGGCCACCTCCGCCGTGGACAACGAGACCGAAGCCGCCATCCAGCGCTCGCTCGCCCGTGTGTCGGCGGACCGCACGACCATCGTCATCGCGCATCGCCTGTCAACGGTCCGTCACGCCCACCGCATCCACGTGCTCGAGGCGGGTCTCGTGATCGAGGCCGGCACCCACGAGGAGCTGCTCGAGAACGCTGGCCTCTACGCCGCCCTGTGGCGAGTCCAGACAGGAGAAGCCGCAGTCACCGCCACCGACTGACAGAGCTCGACGAGCAACCTCCGGTTGCGATGTCGATTCAGTCTGGCGCGAAGCCTTGGCGCAGGGTGTTCTCGGTCGAGGCGCGGGGGTCGAGGAAGTGGAGCAGGTAGTCGGGCCCGCCGGCCTTGGAGCCCAGGCCGCTCATTCCGTAGCCGCCAAATGGCTGGCGGCCCACGACGGCGCCGGTGATGTGGCGGTTCAGGTAGACGTTGCCGGCGCGCAGCTCGGCGGCCCCGCGGCGGAGATGGGCCGGCGACCTGGAGAAGAGCCCGGCTGTGAGCGCGTAGTCGGTGGTGTTGGCGAGCTCGATGGCGTGGTCGAAGTCACGCGCTCGCAGCACGGTCAGCACCGGACCAAAGATCTCCTCCGTCGCCATCGGCGCAGTGGGGTCATCCACCGCCACGATGGTCGGACCCACGTACCAACCGCCGTCCGGCACGTCGGTGCGATGCAGCAGCACCTCACCTTGGGACGGGGCGCGCTCGATGTAGCCGCGAACGCGCGCGTGAGCATCGGCGTCGATGACGGGCCCCACCTGGACGCCCGGCTGCGCGGCGTGGCCGAGCAGCAGCTCGCGCGAGCAGCCGACCAGGCGCGCAACAACCTGGTCGTAGACGGAGTCGAGCACTATGAGGCGTGAAGCAGCCGAGCACTTCTGCCCGGCATAGCCGAATGCGGAGTATGCGGCGGCGGGCACTGCCTGGTCTGGGTCCGCGTCGGCATCGATGACGAGCGCGTTCTTGCCGCCGAGCTCGCAGACGACCTTCTTGATGTGGCGCTGGCCTGGCTGCGGGACTGCTGCCAAGCGGTTGATCTCCAACCCGACCGCCTTGGAGCCGGTGAAGGCGATGATCGACACGTCCGGGTGGGCGACGAGTCGTGCACCCACCTCCTCGCCCACTCCTGGAACCAGTTGGAAGACGCCGGGGGGCACACCTGCTGCCGTGAGCGCCTCCGCCAGACGCCACGCCACGCCGGGTGTCTGCTCCGCCGGCTTGAGGATGACGGTGTTGCCGGCCGCGAGCGCCGCTGTCGCCATCCCGCAGGGGATCGCCAAGGGGAAGTTCCAGGGCGATATGACGACGGCCACGCCCTTGCCCTGGTAAGTGAGGCGGTTGGCTTCACCGGGCGGCGACTGCACCAGGCTGGCGGCCGCAGCCTCAAGGCGCAGCACCTCCCGCCCGTAGTACTCACAGAAGTCGATGGCCTCGCAGACATCGGCGTCGGCCTGATCCCAGGGCTTGCCCGCCTCGAAGCACTCGAGGGCGGCGATCTCATCGCGCCTCTCGCGCATCCACTGGGCGGCCCGGAACAGGAGGCCCGCCCGCACCTCTGCCGGCGCAGCCCGCCACGCCGGCAGAGCGCGGAGCGCGGCCGCCACGGCCACGTCCGCGTCGCCGACAGAGCACGAGGCGGAGGTAGCCACGACGTCGTCAAAGCGCCCGGGGTCGACCGAGATGATGGTGGTGCCCGTGCGGACGAGCTCTCCGTCGATCAGTGCCGGGACGGCGAGCCCCCTCCACGCCTCGCTGGTGGAGGGGCGCGCAACAGTGCTGGGGGCCACGCGGCCGACGGCGGCGGCAAAGGCGTCGAACGCCTCGGCGCGCCGCCACTCCCGCAGCGGTTCAGGCCAGTAGTCGCCGGGCTGGGAAGGGTCTGTCTCGCCCACCACAGGTGGGGTCGTGGGCCCCGGCAGGACCTCGACCTCGGGCGGCGCGACGAGGCTGTCCAGAGCTCGACCCTCGGCGAAGCGATGGCGCACGAAGCTCTCGTTCGATGTGTTCTCGAGCAGGCGCCTGACGAGGTAGGCCATCCCGGGCACGAGCTCGCCGACGGGCCCGTAGACTCGCAGCCGCAAGCCGAGTCTCTTGATGGCAGCGTGAACCGGCTCGGCCATGCCGTAGAGGAGCTGCACCTCGTAGGCGTGGTCGGGTAGGCCGAGGCGGCGTGCGTAGCTCACCGCGTAGGCAAGCGACCGCAGGTTGTGCGAGCCGAAGGCGGCGCGGACCGCTCCGTGGCTGTCGTGGAGCATCCGTGCGCACGCCTCGAAGCTGGCGTCGGTCTCCTCCTTGCGCTCGAAGACCGGCGGCTGCCAGCCGGCGGCGCGGGCATGGACCGTCTCGGCGTCCCAGTAGGCACCCTTCACCAGTCGGATGGTGATCGGGCGCGCCCGCCCGCTGCCCCAGTCGATCAGGTCGGCGAGGTCGGCCCGGGCGTCCCGCAAGAAGGCCTGCACCACGACCCCGGCGTTCACGTCAGCGAACTCATCCTCGTCGAGCAGGTCACGGAACAGCGAGAGGGTCAGGTCCTTGACGTCGTAGTGCTCCATGTCGAAGTGCACGTGGGCGCCGCGGTCGCGGGCGAGCCGCAAGATCGGGCGGATCCGCTGCTTGGCTGACTCCAGCCCGACGGAGCGGCTGAGCGGCTCGTAGTGCGTGGCGAGAGCGGTCGGCTTGATGCTGATGTTCACCCGCGGCAGGGGCCCGAGGTCGTCGTGCTCGAGGTGATCGTCGGGAGCCCAAGTCGGTGCGGCGTCGCACAGCGCCCCCATCAGATCGAGCACGCGGGCCTGGTAGCGGTCGGCCTCGCCGGCCACAACGGTCTTCTCGCCGAGCAGGTCGACGGTGGCGGCGCTGCCGCTGCGCCACAAGCCGTGCAGCTCGGACACGGCCTCGGCCGGTGTCTCGCCCACGATGAACTGCTGCGCCATCCGCGCGATGTTCTTGCGCGCGACGCGCGCCTCGAGCGCGGCGCCGAAGGGGACGCGCTCGGCCAGGTCGACGCCGAGGTCGAGCGCCCGCGGCACATCGACGCCGTCGAAGTACTCCGAGACGTGGCGTGCGATGTCGTCGTCGCCATCGAGGGCGGGGAAGACGTCGACGAACCGGAACAGCTGCGTCTTGAAGGGCGGGCGTGACATCGCCCAGTCCATCATGCGATCGCTCCACCACGACATGCGGTAGACGCGCGACCGCTCGCCGGTCCCCAGCTCCGCGATGCGCCTGGCGAGCGCCTGCGTGTCGCGCTCGAGGGCCGCGGGATCCATCACTCGGGACGGTACCCCTGGTGCTCGTGAGAGGGGGGACGGGCCATCGGGCCCGATCCCCGCCTCACGTTGCGTTCTACTTGACGGCGTCCTTGAAGGACTTGCCGACCTTCACCTTCGGCACGGTGGAAGCAGCGATCTGGATCTCTGCTCCCGTCGCAGGGTTGCGGCCGGTGCGGGCGGCGCGCTCGGCCCGCTCGAAGCTCAAGAAGCCGGGGATCTGGACCTTGCCACCTCCCGCCACGGTGCTCGTGATCACGTCTTCGAACGCACCGAGGACCGCTCCAACAGTTGCGTTGGACTGTCCGGTCTTCTCGGCTACGGCGCTGACGAGTTCGGCCTTGTTCATCGGGGCCCTCCTCAAGGGTCAGATCAGGCGAAGATCACCGTAAACGCGACCCTTGCTGCGGTGGTGGATGGTCAGCCGTGGCCGTGGGCCACGTCGCAGAGCCTCTCCTCGCCCTCGGGGATCGTGCCACCCGCAACGCCCTCGAGCGCTGCGAAGGGCCCGCAGGGGTGGGGCTCGATCCACACGTGGATCATGGGGGTCTCAGCGCCCTTGGTGAGACCCGGCCCGCACTTGCCCTCAGCGTCGGTGAGACCAGCGACCTGAGCCCCCGCAAAGCACAGGTTGTCGTGGATGTGCCACTGCGTGAGCTTGCCGCCCAGCTCGGGCACGTCGTCGAGGGTGTCGCCCGGGTTCAGCATGAACATGGCCGCAGCCAGACGCTTGGGCGTGACCGACGTGTCGTAGACGAGCGACTCGGGGTAGTCGGGGTCGAGCAGCTTGTCGTCGTTCATGTTGGCCAGGTTGAGGTAGTGCTCGTGGCCGAGGAAGCCGTCACCGATCGACACGAAGCCGTTGGCCTCGGCGAAGGCGGGGTCAGCGAACTTGGGAAGCCGCAGGAGCGTGATCGCCAGCAGGTTCTCCGCTCTTGCCTGCTCCTGGGGGGACACGCCTTCGACGCCACTGAGATCGATGGGAAGCAACGGGTCGAAGGGCTTCGGTGGGACCACTGACGGCTCGTGGTCATCGGCCCCGGCCGTGGAACCCTCGGCGTCGGTGTGGGTCGCCCCCGCCGCGTGCGCCTCACCCTCGGAGTGGGCGTGCGTGCCGGCCGACACCATGCCGGGCACCGCCACAGCAGACACGAGCACAGCCAACGAACCCATCAGGACCGGTCGCCCGGCCCAGCGGCTCACACCAGACCAGGCCAGCCCGACAGCGGCAAGCACAGAGAAGGCGGCCAAGCCTGCGGCGAGCACGTCAGCGGTCTGGATGGCCTCCTTCTCGTCGAGGCCGTCGACGAACCAGATCCCGTTGGTCTTGGCGACGACCCATCCTGCGACGACCAACAGGTTCGCCAGCCCGCCCAGCGCGATCATCACGCGGCCGGGCCGCGCCAGAGCGAGCGCTCCCCAGCCGATCTGCACGGCAGCGACGAGCGTGAAAGCGAGCACAGCTTGTCTGTGCTCGCTGTGGACACCGATGGCCGCGGCGTGGATGGCGCCGGCGGCCAGAGAGGCTGCGCCCGCGACCCCGAGCCAACCGAGCGAGCCGATCGCTGCGAGGGGCTGGGTCGGGTTCAGCTCACGATCTACGACGATTGCCACGACGACGCTCTCCCGGGTTCGAGTCTCGCGAGCATACGGCTTGAGCCCCCTTGGTCACGGCTCGGGGCACAATTCGGACAGACCGCAGATGGGCTCAGCCAGCGGGCCGGGCCGCCACCAGCACGTCGCGCCGGATGGCCCTGTCGACGCGGTGAACGAACGAGTCGTCGTCCTCGGCTGAGCGCAGCTCGAAGCCCGCCTCGCGGAGCAGCTGAACCAAGCGGGGGCGCTTCAGCGTGTTGAGGTTCCAGGCCAGGGCAACCGCTGCGCCGGGTTGCAGCAGCTCGAACCAGACGGGCAGCGCTTCTGCCAGCAGGCCGGCGGGTCCCCGGTCGCGATGCTCGGATCCCCGGCTCGAGCCGTGCTGCACGCCGTAGGGCAGATCGCAGGCCATCAGGTCTGCGCTGCGCGCCTTCAGATGGGTGCGGGCGGCCCGGGTGTCGTCGTGGATGACGTCGATGACCCGATGCGTGCTCCGGTCCTTGCCGTGCCCGTAGGTGACCGTGATGCGGTGTGCTGGTGTGTCTCGCCCGCGGCGCAGCTTGGCCTGCTCGAGCCGATGCTTGAGTCGCTTGTCCTTGAGCCAGGTCAGGAGGAACTGCGTGTAGGCCTCCGCGTCCCGTTGGTCGAGCTCGATCCCGCACGCATCCATCCCGTACAGGGCGGCCCGGTTCAGGGTGGTGCCCCGACCGCACACGGGGTCGACCAGCGTGAGGCGGCCGCCTCGCAACAACCTCCCGAACGCGTCGTCGCTCTCGACCAGCGCCATGTTGACCAGCAGGTGGGTGAACGCCTCGTTGGTCTTGCCGGGATAGCGCTGGATCGTGACGATGTCCTCGTCGAGGCGGGCCAGCGGAGCGATCGAGACGGGGGCGAAGCGCGCACCTTCGACTTCGAAGAGCGCGTGGAGCGAGGAGAGGTTGGACCAGAGCTCGACCTGCCGCTCGGTCAGCGGCGACGTCGATGTCGCGACCAGGTAGTCGACGCCCGCGATCTCCTCGCGGTCGATGTGCTCGACGAGAGCTCCGCTGGCCCTTGCCATGGCGAGCAGCTCCGCGCGGGCCAGGTCGAAGGCTGAGGCGCCGTAGACGCGGTTCGCGCTCGCCTTGAGGAGCAGTGCGTAGCGGGACACCTCACGTCCGGTCAGCGCTAGACCGCGCGGGTGACGCTGAGACGGCGCAGAGGCGGCAGCGTCTTCGGCGGCTGCTGACGAGGCGGCAGCTCCGCCAACAGCTCCTCGCTGGCGAGGGTGATGCGTCGCACCGCTCTCTCGAAGGCGGCCTCGGTGCGCGCCGTCGTCTTCTGCACGCCGCTGATCTTGCGCACGTACTGGCGGGCAGCCGCCTCGATCTCCTCGTCGGTCGCCTCCGGCTCGAGGCCTCGCAGGGTCGTGATGTTCCGGCACATGAAGCCAGAGTAGGGCGACGCCGCGCGCCGGGTCAGACGGCGCGATCGAGGAACTGCCGAGCACCCGTGTCGATCACCCAGTCGTGGCCGTAGCGGATGACCGGCGCGGCAAGCCGGGACACCGCACGCAGGAAGCCGTTTCCCGGCTCGAGCGACAGCAGCACGCGCGCCTCCGAGCCCTCATCGGCCTCCGTGACCTCCAGACGTGCGCTTCCCACGACGTCGCCCGAGACCGACGCCACGACCGAGCGCGGTGCGTCCACGTCCTCGAGCCGCACATCGAAGCGCACCCGATAGGGCAGCGGTGGCTGGACGAGGCAGTGCCACACCTGATCGCCGCCGAGGTGAGAGGCGTCGAAGCCACGCAGCCAAGGCCACCACAGCCGGTAGTCGTCAACCCGGCTCAGGGTCGTCCACAGCTCGACGGGCGACACCGGCAGGCGGTAGCGCCGATCCGTCTCGAACCTCACGGGAACCACCCTCTCACGGGTTGTGGGGCTGCGCGCGGGCGAGCAGCCTGCGGTCGCGCGTGCCACCATCGACGCATGACGACTCGACCTGAGGATGTCGGCCTCTCCACTCAGCGGTTGGCGAACGTCGACGCGACGATGCATGCCTACGTCGACAGGGGGAAGCTCCCCGGCGTGCAGACCATGATCAGCCGGCGGGGCGAGGTGGTGCACCACGACTGCTACGGCTTCGCCGACGTCGAGGCCGAGGTCCGGGTGCAGCCCGACACGATCTACCGCATCTACTCGATGACGAAGCCGATCACGAGCGTCGGGCTGATGATGCTGTACGAGGAAGGGGTCTTCCTGTTGGAGAACCCGATCTCACGCTGGCTGCCGGAGTTCGAGGACGTGCAGGTGTGGGAGCGCGGCACGGCGGACGAGCCGGTCACGCGACCGTCCGCCCGGCCGATCACGGTCCACGACCTGCTCACACACATGTCGGGCATCACCTACGGGTTCCACTACCAGCACCCGCTCGACGAGCTGTACCGCCGCCATTCGCTCGGAGACTTCTCAGAGCCGACCTACGACCTGGCCGAGGGCGTCGGTCGCATCGCGGCGCTCCCGCTCCTGTTCGACCCGGGCTCGCGCTGGAACTACTCGCTGTCGACCGATGTGTGCGGGCGCCTGATCGAGGTGATGAGCGGCCAGACGCTCGACGCGTACCTCGAAGAGCGCGTTCTCGGTCCCCTTGCGATGGTCGACACGGGCTTCAACGTCCCCGAGTCGGAGCTCCCTCGCTGCTCCCCCCTCTACACGCGCAAGCAGGCCGGCGGCCTCCACCGGCTGGCGGGACCAGAGGTGATGGTGCAGCCGAAGAAGTACCTGGCCGGTGGAGGCGGCCTCATGGGCACGGCGACGGACTACATGCGGTTCTGCCACATGCTCCTCCGAGGCGGCGAGCTCGACGGCGTTCGGCTGCTGAGCCCGCGCACGGTGCGCTACATGGCCCGCAACCACCTGCCGGGAGGGCGCCTCCTGAACGAGGTGGGGCAGTCGACGTTCTCGGAGGCTGCGATGGCGGGCACCGGCTTCGGCCTGGGCTTCGCCGTGATCGAAGACGCTGCGGCACTTCAGAACATGGCGAGCGAGGGCGAGTTCAGCTGGGGCGGCGCCGCCAGCACGGCCTTCTGGGTCGATCCAGCCGAGGAGATCTGCGTCGTGTTCATGACCCAGCTCCTGCCCAGCGACACCTACCCGCTACGGCGCCAGCTGCGGGCCACCGTGCTCCAGTCCGTCATCGACTGAGGCGGCTGGCCTCGCCCGCACCCGAGAGCGGCGAGCCGAAGCCCATGCGAGGCTCGCCGCAACGACCCAGACGAGCAACAGCGCGATGGCCACCCCGCCTGCGTAGTCGCGGGGCAGGAGCGACGGGTTGCTGGAGCGCCTGCCGTAGCCGCGGATGAAGGGCCAGGCGACGAGCGCCACACAGCCGCTCGTCGCCAGCGCCCACCGCACGAACGGCCATGCCCGCTCCGGTGTGATGCGGCGGACCCCCACCGCGACGGCGAGCACCGCGGGCAGGAGCACCAGGTCGTGCACCAGTGCAGCGCCGACGATCCAGCGAGCCAGCTCAGCTGGATGGGTGCGCGCACCCTCTATCAGCGCTCCCCTGATGCCCCAAGCGATCACGGGCAAGCCGAGAAGCAGGCCGATCCACAGACCCGGCCGCTGGCTCGGCGAATCGGGGCTCACCGCACCTCCAGCTCGGCGACCCACTTGGTCTGGCCCACGCCAGGCCGGTTCGGACCGATGAGGCGCGCCGGGAACCCGTGGTCGATGTGCAGCGGCTCGCCGTCGAGGTCGAGCGCCAGGAGGGTGTCGCGATCGTGCGCCTGCAACCGGTTGAGCTCGGCCTCGCGGTACAGGCCCTGCGGCTGCAGCGATCTGACCGTCACCTCAGCGTCGTCCCGCGCGCCCGCCATCGCCAGCAGGTCGCGCACCGGCACGCCGCTCCACCGTGCCGACGCCGACCAACCCTCGACGCAAGCGATCGGCAGCTCTGCTTCGCGCTGCTCGAGCGAGCGGAGGTCGGCGAGCGACAGGGACAGCGGACGACTGACCGCGCCGGTGACACGCAGGCGCCATCCCGGGTCGACGGCGAGCTGCTCGACGCGCGCTCCCGCCGCCGTCTTGTTGACCGGCAAGCCTTGAGGACCGAAGTCCGGGCGGCGCTGGGCCAGGAACGACACCTTCGAGAGCCACGACGCTGTGCCGCCCGCGGTCGCCACTGCCAGCAGCGCGCTGGTGGCGCTCACGCCCCCGAGGAAGGCGCGCCGGTCGGCGCGCTCCGATGCCGAGGTTGCCGGTCTGCGCAAGGAGGACCGCGCTGTCGACCACGACGCACCGATGTGGACGATCAGCGCCCCGATGGTCACCCACGCCGCCCAGAGGTGCGCCGTTGGGAAGAAGAACGTCCACGGGTACCAGCGCGCCACGTTGGCGATGCCGGAGACGAGCAGGAACACCGCACCGCCGACGAGCGGGAGCAGGGCGACCCGCTCGAGGGCATGGCCGATGGATCGGACCGGTGGCCACACCACCAGCTTGGGTGCAACCACCCAGAGCTTCGCCAGCAGCAGCGGTACGGACGCGAACCCGGTGACCACGTGCAGACCCTGCGTCACCCGGTAGAGACCGGCGGGACGCGGCGGAAGTGTGAGCCAGGAGGGCTCCGACTGGAGCAGGTGCGAGTAGGCGCCGGTCAGCGCGCAGATCGAGAAGGTGATGCCGAGCACCGCGCCGAGGCGAGCGGCGATCGTCTCGTCGTGCAGGCCGCTCGTGAACCGTTCGGCGAGCCGCCTCGCCAGCGCGCCCGGCCCGGTACTCATGGCCGGGCAGCGCGGCCGAACCAGCGGCCGTCCGCAGCGTGGAAGCCCTCGGGCGCGAGGCCCGCCTGCACGGCCAGGGACGGCCAGTCGTCGACACCGACCACGGCCCAGGTGAACCACGGCCCAGCGCGCCCGTCGGCCTCCACGCGGACCGTGAGCGGGACGGTCGCCGTGCCGGGGCCTTCCACCTCCGCGACGACCCGACCACCGGGCCGGATCAGCTCCCGGCAACGGCTCAGCAGCGCGACGGGGTCGCCACCGATGCCCACGTTTCCGTCCAGCAGCAGGGCGGTCCCCCAGCGACCCTCGCCTGGCAGGGCAGAGAACACTGAGCGCTGGAGCACAGGCACCCCTCCCCGAGCCGCCTCCGCGGCAGCCGTAGGAGCCGGGTCGATGCCGAGGACGAGTCGACCCGATGCTGCAAGCGCGCGCACGACGCGACCGGGCCCGCAGCCGATGTCGAGGAGTGGATCGTCCACACCATCCAGGAGGGCGACCTCGTGCGCGTCGGCGTCGGTGCGCCAGCGCCCCACGTCGAGCGCGATCGTGGCTCCGTCCGCTGCCCGGAGCACGGTGGCCATCAGCGGGCCCCGGCCACTGCGCGCACGGCACGCGCGAAGGCGCCCCCGGGGGCCAGCTCGGCGACGGCGACGGCATCAGCCCACGTGTCGACGTCGCGCAAGGGCGGGAGAAGATCGGTCCGAAAGCCGAGATCGCGGAGCCGCTCGAGCTGTCGAGCTCCCGTATCGGGGCGGCTCGTCGGTATACCGCTGAAGGTTCCGGGACGGGGCCGCCGCAGCCCGACCGCCCACCAACCACCGTCTTGTGCGAGCCCCAGCACGGCATCAGGACCTGCGTCCAGGCGCGACAGGGCGGCCTCCAGAGCGAAGCCGTCGACCTGAGGGGTGTCCATGCCGATCTGGAGCGCTGGTCCGTCAGTTGCTCGCCAAGCAGTCTCGAGGCGCGATGCGAGGTCACCAGAGCCTTGGTCGACGACGACGGCGCCCGCCGGGCACCACGCACCGGGTGCGCCATCGAGAGCGACGACGACGCGATCGGCGCCGCTCGCCATGGCCGCGGACAACGTGTCCGCCAGCGCTGCTTCGGCGATCAGTGCCGCTTCGTTCGGGTGGCACGGGGGCGTGAGGCGAGTCTTGACGCGCCCCGGCACGGGTTCCTTGGCGAGCACGAGCAGGTCCACGGCCCGATCGTGCACGGCGATTCGGCGGCGGACACCCGATCGAGCCGCTTGTTCCGATCGTCGTAAGCACTCGTCGCCGTAGCCTGGCGACGTGGCAGACGCACCGGCGCGGATCCTCGTCGTCGACGACGACCCCAACGTCTCGGAGGTCGTCGCGCGCTACCTGCAGCGAGAGGGGTTCGAGGTGGAGGCCGTCGGCGATGGCAGGGTCGCCATCGATCGTGCGCTGGCGGACCCGCCTGATCTGGTCGTCCTCGACCTCATGCTCCCGGGGATGGACGGCCTCGAGGTCTGTCGCCGCCTCCGCGCTCTGGCACCGGTGCCCGTCATCATGCTCACCGCGCGCGGCGACGAGTCCGACCGGGTCATCGGGTTGGAGCTGGGCGCCGACGACTACGTTGCCAAGCCGTTCTCGCCCAAGGAGCTCGTGGCGCGCGTGCGAGCGGTCTTGCGCCGTGCGCGGGGTCCGCTGGCGGGCACGTCTCCGGGCAGTCAGCTGGCGTTCCAGGATGGCGACCTGAGGGTGGACGTAGCCGCACGCCAAGCCTGGCTCGGCGATGCGCTCGTTCCGCTCACTGCCCGCGAGTTCGAGCTGCTCGTGTTCTTGATGCGCAACCCGCGTCGCGCCTTCCGTCGCGAGGACCTCCTGCAGCAGGTTTGGGGCACCCGCTTCGGCGACACGTCGACGATCACGGTTCACGTGCGCCGTCTGCGCGAGAAGATCGAGCCCGACCCCTCGAACCCCAGCCGGATAGCGACCGTCTGGGGTGTGGGCTATCGGTGGGAGGGCCTGGAGCCGGTGGCTGCCTCATGAGGGCTAGGCGCGACGTCACGCACTCGGCCCTTGCCGTCGGCGTCGGGCTCCTGGCAGCAGCCGGCGCTGCGGCAGCCGCATCGCTCCCCGCCGCGGACGCGATCCGCCTCATCGGCCTCTCTTTCGGCGTCGCCATCTTCGCCTACTGGCTCGGACGTGCCGCGCTGCGCCGCTCGAGCTCCCCGGTCATCGTCGCGCTGATCCCGATCACCTCGTTCGGTCTCGGCGCCCTGGCCGCAGCGCAATCGATGTTCGTGTCGACGCACGACCTCTCGGCACTGGTGGTGGTCGTCGCCGGCGCCGGTACCGCCGGCGTGCTCGGTGCTCTCGCGCTGGCCCGAGAGCTCGAGGCGGCGGGCCGACGAGCCGACGAGGCCGCTGCACGCGAGAGGGCGCTCGAGCGCAGCCGCCGACAGCTCGTGGCGTGGGTCAGCCACGACCTGCGAACCCCCCTTGCCGGGATCCGCGCGATGGTGGAGGCGCTCGACGACGGCGTCGTCTCCGACCTCACAGACGTGCACGAGTACCACGGCCGACTGGTGGAGGAGACGGCCAAGCTGGCTCAGCTGGTGGACGACCTGTTCGAGCTCTCTCGGATCGAGGCCGACGCGCTCGACCTGACGCTCGAGCGCGTCTCGCTGGGCGAGGTGGTATCGGATGCCGTGGCCTCCGCGAGAGCGCTCGCTGCAGTCAAGGGCGTCAGCGTCGAGGGGCAGGTTGCCGAGCGTCCGCCGCTGGTCTCCGCCTCGACGCGCGAGCTCACCCGCGTGGTCCAGAACCTCCTCGACAACGCGATCCGCCACACTCCCCCCGGCGGGGAGGTGAGAGTGCTGGTGGGCCACGAGCGCGAGCACGCCGAGCTGTCCGTGTTGGACGGCTGCGGCGGCATACCTCCGCAAGACATCGACCACGTCTTCGATCTCGCGTATCGGGGTGATGCCGCCAGGACGCCCGGCTCCGGTGCCGGGGCAGGCCTCGGCCTGGCCATCGCACGCGGGTTCGTCGAGGCGCATCGCGGCGCCATCGCGGTTCGGAACGAAGGGGACGGCTGCCGCTTCACCGTGCGTCTGCCGCTCGGCTGAGTCCTCGCACGTGAGGCTCAGCGGCGGGGGCACGCGGCTCCCACGGTTCTCGAGCCGTGAAGCCAAGGTGGGTGCGCGCACGCACCGGGCTGGCCACGATGTGCCTGACGTCGCCGAGGCGACCGCCGCCCGCCACCTCCGGCAGGAGACCCGAGCCGCTGCAGATGTCCTCGGCCACCTGCAAGATCGTGCGCGGCTGGCCTGAAGCGACGTTGAGCGCCCCGTCGAAGGGCTGCTCGGTGGTCAACGCCAGCACGTTCGCGCGTGCAACGTCGCGCACATGCACGAAGTCGCGGGTCTGCCCGCCGTCTTCCAGGACCCGCGGTGGCTCACCCCGAGCGACTGCAGCACGAAAGAGCGAGGCAACTCCGGCATAAGGGGTGTCGAGGGGACACCGGGGCCCGTACACGTTGTGGTAGCGGAGCATCGTGACGGTCACGTCGTGCTCCCGCCCGAACACGCCGCAGAGGTGCTCTTGGTGGACCTTCGTGGCGGCATAGGTGTTGCGGGGGTCGAGCGGCGCTGACTCATCGACGGGCTGCCAGTGCAGCGGTGCGGCGCACTCGCCACAGCGGTGCTCGAACTCGCCTGCGGTCAGCTGCGCAGCGGTGCGTGGGCCGGGCCGCTGCACGCCGTGCGCCGGGCAGGCGTAGCTGCCCTCGCCGTAGACGACCATCGAGGAGGCAAGGACGATCCGGCCCTTGAAGCCCAGGTCATGGAGCGCCATCAGACCGGCCGCCGTGCCAGCCGCGTTGTCGTCGACGTAGGCACCCATGTCGCTGAAGTCGACACCGAGACCGACACGAGCTGCTTGGTGGCACACTGCGTCGACGCCTCGCGCAGCGGTCAGCCAAGCGTTGGGATCGCGCACGTCACCGATGTGCGCCTCGACGTCGGTTCGCCACCACGACGGCGCAGCGCCTCCGTGGCCGACCAGCGAGTCGAGCACGACGACCTCGTGACCGGCGTCCGCGAGCAGGTCGACGATGTGGGACCCGATGAAGCCCGCTCCCCCGGTGACGAGGACCCTCACGGTGCCGCCGCTGCCGTGGCCAGCACCACCGATCGCAGCCTCGGAAGGTGTCGGGCGAACACAGCGAAGACCTCGTCCTGGTGTACCGGGGCAACCTCCGGCCTGTCTTCCAGCCCCGCATCGAAGTCGGTCACGAGACCGACCGCTGCGTACGAGAGGCCGAGCTCGCGAGCGATGACGGCCTCCGGGTACTGGGTCATGTTGATGAGGTCCGCCCCCATGGAGCGGTACCACCGCGACTCGGCGCGGGTGGCGAAGCGCGGACCGTTGATCACGACGACTGTGCCTCCGTCGCTGACGTCCTCGCCAAGCCGGCTGCCAGCCCTCACAGCTTCGCGACGAAGGTGCGCGTCATACGGATCGGCAAAGGACGCGTGCTGGGGTCCATCTGGAAAGGAGTCGTGGATGGTGTCGGCACGGCCCGTCGTCCGGTCGATGATCTGGTCGGGGACGACGAGCTGGCCGGGGGCGAGGTGGGAGACGAGGGAGCCGCAAGCGAACGACGCGATCACGGTGCGAGCGCCGAGCGACCGCAGTGCCCACAAGTTGGCGCGATGGTCGACAGCGTGAGGCGGCAGCCGGTGGCCGTCGCCATGCCTGCTGAGGAAGGCGATCCGCCTTCCATCGACATCCCCGATGGCGACGAGCGCCGAGGGCGAACCCCACGGCGTGGGCACATCGATGAGATCGACCGGTGTCCCCAGGTCGTAGAAGCCCGATCCGCCGATGATGGCTACTTCGACAGAGGTCACCACTTGCTCCTGAGCCCTGCCTGCAGAGCGACTGCCAGCGCGGCCTGCGCCGCGAGCCACCCGCGCCGGTTGCCTGGAGCCGCCAGCGCGAGCCACGGGATGAACGGCAGCCAGATCCGCTCGACCTCGCCCTTCGACAGCAACGAGAGGTTGGCGAGCGCCACGGCTCCGAACGCAGCGAGGGGCAGCACGGAGGAAGCATCGCGCCAGCGGCGGATGACGGCTGCCAAGCCGACCGCCACGGCTGGCCCGGCTGCAAGTGCCAGCGCAGCCGGGTTCCCCACGAGCGCGAAGTAGGGCGCGGGGCGATCGGCGGCGATCCCGGCGTAGTAGGCGCGGTGGGTGGCGCGCAGCCCGTCCATCCAGGAGAAGCCGGTGGCCAGGTCCACGGCGAGAAGCACGGCCAAGCCCCCGCCGGCGAGAAGTGCAAGGGAGGACCAACGCCGCTGGGAGGCGAGCACGACGGCGGGGATGACTGCGACCGCGACCGCACCGTAGGTGAGCATCAGCGCGACGCCGAAGGCTGCGCCGGCTGCCAAGGCGCGGCGCCCGACGAGGGCGAGCGCGATCGCCACGCCCAGCACGCCGGCGAAGAGCGCGTCGGCCGACGTGCCTGCCCAGACGGCAGCTGGAAGCAGCACGAGCGCCGGCGCGGCGCGGCGGGCGGCGGCCTCACCGGCCACGTGACGAGCTGCGACGAGCGCAGATGCCACGGCCAGCCCCCAGCCGAGGATCACAACTGCGGCGAACCACCCTGCGCCGCCGAGCGCGAGGCGATCGAGCAGCCAGGGGACGAGCGGCGCGCCCGGCGGGTGTCCCTGCACGTGGATGGGGGTGGATGGCAGGCGCTCGATGAAGTGCTCGAGGAAGCCACCCGGGCTCGTGATGCTCTCGGCGAAGGGCTCGTACTCGTGTCGTGTGAGGAGCGGGGCCGTCACCCTGGCCCAGCCGTCGCTTGCCGCCAAGCTGAGCGCCCAGACCGACGCCGCCGAACCCGCCGCAAGCGGGACCCGCGCCCATCGCAGCGTGGCCGCTGCTCGCGGGCCGACGGCCACCACCAGACCGGCGACGACCACCGGTGCCAGGAGACCCCACGTCGCGTGCCAGGTCCAGCGACCCACCAGCGGCGCTGCGTCGATCCCGATCCCGTGCCCCGCGATCGAGCGGCTTCCCCACCACAGTGCCAGCGCGACCAGCAGCACCCAGGTGAGCGCAGCTGCCCGGGTTCCCCGCTCGACTTCCGCCCCATCAGATCCGGGCGGCGGCGCCGCCAGCGCTGGGCCGGACACCGCGGTCTGTACCTCCACGGGCTGAACGTACGTCGCTACTTGGTGCGCGTGGTCGCCTGCCGCGTGGTGTTCCGCACCCTGTAAGCAGCCGTCGTGTCACGATGCGACCGTGCCGGCCAGCGTCGTCGATGTCGTGCTGCCTGCCCTCGACGAGGCGCTCGCCTTGCCCGACCTGCTCGCATCGCTGCCAGCCGGCTACCGCGCGATCGTGGTCGACAACGGCTCGAGCGACGGCACAGCCGACGTGGCCCGCGCGCTCGGAGCGACGGTCGTGCACGAGCCGCTGCGGGGCTTCGGCGCGGCCTGCGCGGCTGGTCTGAGCGCAGCGACCGCGGAGGTGGTGGCGTTCTGCGACGCAGATGGATCGCTCGACCTCGGGGAGCTGCCGCTCGTGTGCGACCCCGTGCTGTCAGGCACGGCCGATCTGGTTCTCGGCTCACGCCGACCCACGACTCGTGGCGCCTGGCCGGCACACGCGCGGCTGGCGAACCGCTACCTCGCGAGGCGGTTGCGCCGTCGCACGGGGGCGCTCGTCACCGACCTCGGCCCGATGCGAGCCGCTCGCCGCTCGGAGCTCTTGCGCCTCGACGTGCGGGATCGAAGGTTTGGCTGGCCGCTCGAGCAGGTGCTGCGCGCCGGATCGGCAGGCTGGCGCATCAGTGAGGTGCCGGTGACCTACCGCTCACGGACCGGACGCTCGAAGGTCACCGGTACCGTGCGCGGCACCCTGCGAGCCGTCCGGGACATGGGTGCGGTGCTGCGAACCCTCGGTTGAGCCGGAATAGTTGCATGCACAAATATTGTTGAAGGGATGTGCCCGCCACACTGGCGGTCAGCCCGCAGGAGGGACCATGCCCGCGATCTCCGTTGACGACATCCTCGTTCTGCCCCGGGTGGCCGAGCCCGACCCGACAGCCAGGGTTCGGCCCGTGCGCACGATCACGACCGCCCCGCGGGGCTTCGAGGGCGAGGGCTTCCCGGTGAAGCGGGCGTTCGCTGGAGTCGACCTGGCCGTGCTCGACCCATTCGTCCACATGGACCAGATGGGCGAGGTCGACTGGGAGCCCGGTGCCGCCAAGGGCACCGCTTGGCATCCGCATCGCGGCTTCGAGACGGTGACCTACATGCTCGACGGGGTCATCCAGCACGAGGACTCCAACGGCGGCGGCGGTGTGATCACCGACGGCGACACGCAGTGGATGACTGCGGGCGCCGGCATCCTGCACAAGGAGGCGCCTCCCGCAGACGTGGTGGCGCGCGGAGGCCTGTTCCACGGCGTGCAGCTCTGGGTCAACCTTCCCTCGCACCTGAAGATGTCGCCTCCGCGGTACCAAGACATCAGAGGCAGTCAGGTGCAGCTGCTCTCGTCACACGACGGAGGCGCGCTGCTGCGCGTGATAGCCGGCGAGGTGGGCGGCTTCGGGGGACCAGGAGTCACCCACACACCCATCGCGCTGCTCCATGCGACCGTCTCCCCCGGTGCGCAGCTGCGCCTGCCCTGGCGACCCGACTTCAACGCTCTCGTGTGGGCCTTCTCGGGCCGCGGGTCGATCGGCCCTGAACAGGCGGCGTTTGCCGGCGGGCAGCTCGCTGTGCTGGGCGGGGGCGACGTGATCCTTGTGAACGCCGACGAGGCACAGGACTCCCACACGCCCGCGCTCGACCTGCTCGTGCTGGGTGGTCTGCCGATCCGGGAGCCAGTCGCCGCTTACGGCCCGTTCGTCATGAACACCCGGGCCGAGCTCCAACAGGCATTCGACGACTTCAACGCAGGCCGCCTCGGCCGCATCCCCGCAGAACCTCAGCCCGGCCACGGGGTCCTCTGAGGAGCCCGAGCCCGCTGTCAGGGCAAACGGGACCGTTGGCGTCGCCCGAGCAGCACCCCCATGCCCAACAGCAGCGCGGCGATGGCTGCCACTGCCACCAGTATCAGAGCCAGCGAAGGCCGGCCGGTGCCTGCGCCACCTGCTCCGCTGTAGGGAGCCGCTAGGTCCGACCGATCTTCGTCATCGACTGCGATCAGGCTTGTGGCCGGCGCCGGTCCCCACACGGACACCTCCCTCAACCCGGTGCCGCTCCCGAGACCAACCTTCAGTGCGCGAACGGGTTCGCCGTTCAGGCCAACGGAACCGAAGCCGTCGGATGCCGACCCGACGGGCTGGAAGGTCGAGCCATCCGCGCTCGCCTCGATGGCGCAGCCGCCCTCACACCCGCGGATCACAGCAAGCTCGGCCGGCAGCGGCTCACCTAGGTCGATGATCGCCGCCACAGGTGTCGGGCAAGGCGCTTCAGGAGTGGTGGTGGGACAGGTCACCGCGATGGGCGACTGCGTCGCCAGGTCACCGTCGGTCAACCCGCACTGACCACCAGCCTCAGCCACCGCGCCGGTGCTGTCGACGTATCGGCAGGTGCGCCCGCGCGACGGAGGCGCCCCCACACCGGACGCGTAGGGCGCGCCCGGCGAGCGCCAGCGCACCTCCACCTTGCTCCCCTCGATGGTCTCCTCGACCTGGCCTGCCACGACGACCCGCCCGGCGGTGTCCTCGAGGAGGCGCGAGTCGACGCGAGCCGTCGACTCGGTGGTTCGCTCGAGCCACACGGGCACGTCGGTGCCGTTCTCATACGAGAGCTCGTAGGGGCCCGCCTTGGTCGTCGACCACGTGGCGACCACGCCGTCGGCGTCGCTGAGGGCGAGCCCCGGATCGATCAGCTCCAGCTGCGGGAGCTCCAACGTCTCGGCTTGAACACGGAATCGGGCCGACGACATCGGGCCGGAGACGTCGCCCTCCGGCACCGGCCCGGATGCGCTGACGAGGACAGACACTGCTTCGCCGAAGCTCGACTGCGTGTCGCTGCCCTTGAGGGTGAACGCGTAGCGCCCCGCCTCGTCCGTGAGCGCGTCCCGGACGTTGCCCGTGCAGATGCCCGTCGTGCATGCCAGCCCCAGCGTCAGGATCGCAAAGGCCCCGTCGCCTTCGCTGACACCGGTTCCGAGCTTCACGGGCCGCTTGGCCGCAGCGCTGCCGCCCGGCAGGAGAACGGACCCAGTGACGTTGATGGCGGCGTCGGGGGCCACCCGGCTCTGCTCCCCGCACGCCGCGACCATCACTGAAGCGGCCAGTGCGATAGCAGCAACCCGGGATGCTCTCCGCGGATCTGTCATGAGCCCCACCTCCGCCAGGCCCTCGATTCCGCCGTCACCTCCGGACGACGCGCCGAGCCGATGCGCAGAACCTACTGGCTCGACCCATTCGCGCAGTTCACCCCGACCCCTGGTTGCTCCCCCCGGCGGGCGTAGCGGTCCACGAGGCGAACAGGTCGCTGTAGGCACCCCCGGCCTCGAGGAGCGCCGCGTGCGAGCCGTGCTCTACGAGGCGACCCCCCACCACGACGGCGACGCTGTCCGAGCGAGTGGCGGTCGACAGGCGGTGAGCGATGACGATCACCGTGCGGCCTTCCATCAACCGCTCGAGCGCTCGCTCCACGATGAGCTCCGTGCCCGGGTCGAGCGACGACGTCGCCTCGTCGAGCACGATCATCCCGGGGTCGGCCAGCGCGGCGCGCACCAGAGAGACCAGCTGACGCTCACCCGCCGAGAAGTTGGCGCCCCGCTCTCTGACCTCGGCGTCGAGGCCACCTGCGAAGTCTTCGAAGTGCGGACGGAGTCCGAGGCGCTCTATGGCAGCCGCCACCTCACGGTCGCTCGCCCCCGGGCGCCCGATGAGGAGGTTGTCCCGGATCGTCCCGGAGAACAGGAAGCCCTCCTGCGGCACGACCACTATCCGGCGACGCAGGGTCGCCAGCGTGCCGTCCCTCAGGTCGATGCCGCCGTAGAGGACCGATCCTGCCGTCGGGTCGTAGGCACGGGCCATCAGCTTGGCCAGCGTCGACTTGCCGGCACCCGTCGGGCCCACGAGCGCGAGCCGCTCGCCCGGTTCCACCGACAGGGTCACGTCGCTCAGGACCGCCGGCCCGTGGCCGTACGCGAACGAGACCTCGCGAACCTCGAGCCGGCCTCTGGCCGGCAGGTCGACGGCACCGGGTCGCTCGGCGACGGCAGGGCGCTCGTCGAGCAGGCCATACAGCTTGTGGAGCGAGGCGCCCGAAGCCTGCAGCTGGTTGAACAGCTGGCTCAGCTGCTGGACGGGCTCGAAGAGCGTCTGCAGGTAGAGGACGAACGCAGCGACCGTGCCCACGGTGACGGTTCCCCGCGTGCTGAGGTGACCGCCGAGGCCGAGGATGACGGCGATCGAGACACCCTGGGCCAGCTCCACGATCGGGAAGTAGCGAGCGGCTATGCGCTCGGTGCGCATGTGGGCGCCGAACAACCTCTCGTTGGTGCCGTGGAACCGTTCGACCACGGCACCCTCTTGGTTGAACGCCTGTACGACGCGCACGCCGGCCAGGCCCTCTTGGATCGTCGAAAGGTTGGTCCCGATCGACTCGCGCAGAACCAGGTAGGCCTCGTTCGACTCACGCCGGAAGCGGCTGGTCGCCTTCGCCACCATGGGCACGACTACGAGCGTGCCGAGAGCGAGCTGCCAGCTCATGCCGACCATCACGATGGCCGCTCCGGACAGCAGGAGGCTGTTGACGACGAACATCGTCAGGCCCTGGCCGACGAGCTCTTGGAGAGCTTCGATGTCGGCCGTCATGCGGGCGACGAGCTTCCCGGTCCGGTTGCGATCGAAGAAGCCCATCGACAGCGACAGCAGGTGCGAGAAGACACGCTCACGCAGATCGCGGAGGAAGGCCTCACCGACGCGCGCAACGGCACGGATCGCGAGCCGGCCGCACACGTACGCGAGCAGAGCGGCGCACATGAACAGGAGCGCTGCTCGGTTCAGGGCGTCGATGTCCCCGGGACGGACCCCCTTGTCGATGCCGTACCGGACCAGCGCCGGGCCCGCGACCATGCCGAGCGCTTGGAGCACGACGAGGACGGCGACCAAGGCCACCGCACGACGATGCGGTCTCAGCAGCAGCCAGGTTCGTCGCACTATGCGGCGCTTCTCAGTCGAGCTCAGGTCGACATCGACGGCGTCGGGGATCCTCACCGGCTCGCCTCGACCGCTCGGCCAGCGGCCGCCTCGGCATGCGCAAGCACCTCGCGATAGGCGGAGGACGAGCGCAACAGCTCGTCGTGGGTTCCTTCCGCCACGGCTCGGCCATCGCCGATGAGAACGACACGATCCGCCAAGGCGATCGTTGCCGCACGGTGCGCGATGACGATCGTGGTGCGTCCCGCCATGACCTGCTCGAGCGCGCCTCGGATCTCGTGCTCCTTCGTCGGGTCGACTGACGACGTGGCGTCGTCGAGGACGAGCACGCGCGGGTCCGCCAGGATCGCCCGGGCGATCGCGATGCGCTGGCGCTGCCCTCCCGACAGCGAGTAGCCCTGCTCGCCGAGCACGGTCTGGTAGCCCTCAGGCAGCTCCGCGATGAAGTCGGACGCCCCCGCAAGGCGCGCCGCAGTCTCCACCTGCTGCGGTGTGGCAGCGGGGTTGGCCAGCGCGATGTTGGCGTAGACGGTGTCGCTGAAGAGGAACGTGTCCTCGAAGACGATCCCGACGGCACGCCGGAGGTCGTCCAGGCGCACTCGTCGCACATCGATTCCGTCGAGCGTCACGCATCCGGCGTCCACGTCGTAGAAGCGAGCCATGAGCCGTGCGATCGTGCTCTTGCCACAGCCGGTTGCGCCGACCAGAGCAACCGATGCGCCCGCCGGGATGGCAAGGTCGAGGCCTTCCAACACACGAGCTCCGGGTTCGTAGCCGAAGCTCACCTGCTCGAAGCTGACCTCGCCGGGGCCGGGAGGGAGCGGCTCAGCGTCTTCCGAATCGACGATCTCGGGCGCGGTGGAGAGCACCTCGTAGACGCGCGCCGCGGCCGCAGACGCCCGCGAAGCCTGGGCAACGAGGAAGGCGGACATCCTCAGCGGGAAGATGAGCTGCAGGATGTAGAAGTTGAACGCCACCAGCTCGCCGATGGTGAGCCGCGCCTCGAGCACTGCACGGCCGCCGACGTAGAGCACCACCACGAGGCCGATCGTGGGCAGCAGCTCCATCAGGGGGTTGAAGGCCGCACGCAGCCTCGCGATGTCGAGGGCGCGCCCCTGCACCTCGGACGCAGCCCCGCGCAGCTTCTCGTTCTGCATCCCCTCGGCTCCGAAGCCCTTGACGACTCGGATGCCGGAGAGCGTCTCCTCCACGACGCCGGAAACATGGGCCAGCCTCCGTTGCAGGTCGGCCGATTGCGGCCCCATGCGCCGTGAGAACGTGGTGGCAGCGAGGTTGAGGAGAGGCAACGGCGCGAGCGCGAGCAGTGCAAGCCGGAGGTCGATCGCCACGAGCACTCCCGCCACGCCGAGGATCATGACGAGGTTGGCACCAGCGATCGGAACGAAGACGAGGAACAGCTGGATCTGGCGCAGGTCGGTGTTCGCCCGCGACATCAGCTCACCGGTCTGCGCACGGTCGTGGTATGCGAAGTGCAGACGTTGGAGGTGCGCGAACAGATGCCTGCGCAGGTCGGTCTCGGCCCGCAACGAGATCGCGAACGCCGCATAGCGACGGAACGCCGTGCACACCGCGATCACGAGCGTCACGGCGATGATCACGGTCGTCCAGCGCAGCAGGACATCGCCGTCGTACGGATCGATGCCCCCGTCGATCGCCCTCTGGGCGAGGAGCGGCACCGACACCTTCGCCGCCGTCCACCCGAGCGCGCTGAGGACTCCGATGGCGATCCATGCTCGGCTCGGCCGCAGGGCGCGGCGCATCATGCGCCACCCCCCACGGCGGAGGATCTCGTCTTGGTCGGGGGTCACCCCGCCGGGGGTGGCGTGCCCGTGCAGCTGTCCTTGGCGGCGTCGTAGAGCGACAGGAAGGTGTTCTCGCTGACCAGCCACTGACCGTCGATCTTGACAGCGCCTCCGCCGCTCTCGGCCAGGAGGACTGCCCCGTCCTTCAGGATCGCGAACAGCGCTGTCGCGCTCGTCGCGTCGGTGAGCTCGACGCTCGTCATCTCGATGGTCACGCCCTTGACGAGCTCCTCGCAGTGGACGAGGCGCGGCAGGGCAGCATCGCCGTTCTCGATCAGCGCGGCAGCGTCCTCGAGCTTGCCCTGGCCGGCCAGTCCGAAGAACTCCGTCAGCAGTGCCCCGACCGCCGTCTTCTCCGCTTCCGGATCGACCGAAGTGGTCGTCGCCTCCGTCGTCGTGGTCGTGGAATCCGTCGCCTCGGGCTCGCCGGAGGTGTCGTCGTCACCGCCGCAGGCGCTGAGCAAGGTCACGGCGGCGAGCGTCGCCGCCAGCCCCCGCACGATCGTGGTCTTCACGGTTGGGTCTCCTTTGATCGTTCGGCTGGCGCCGTCGGCTGGCTTGTTGGGGGACTTGGTTCGGGTTGGGGGCCGCGGCCCCGGAGGATGGCGTCGCCCAATCGCTCGAGCGCTTCGACTTGGCGGTCGGCAGATGTGTGCTCCTCGTAGATCAGGCGCAGAAGCCAGAAGCGGAGGTACCGACCGAGCGAGTAGCGAAGGAAGAGCGCCGCGCCCACGACTGTGACCCCCAGCCCGAGGACCCCACCGGAGATCAGGTACGGCACCTGGCTGCTGAGCTCGGTGGTGCCCGATGCGCCCGCATAGCCGATCAGGACCAGGACGAGGCCGAGCGGCATGAGCACCATCCCCGCCAGGTGCAGCCGCTGCTCGTTGGTTGCCGAGCCGGCCCTCACCCGCAGGCGGGACAGCTCCGCTTGGAACTCCTCGATTCTGTCCGGGGCATCGCCGTAGCCGGGATCACCGGGGTTCATGTGCTCCTCCATCTCGATCGGTGGCGGTGTCGGTCGCGCCGAGGTAGGCGCCGTGCAGCTGCGTCGCAAGGTCATGCGGCCGCCCCGCGGCTCGTATCTCGCCGTTGACCATGACTGCGACCTGGTCGGCAACGTCCAGCAGGTAGCCAGCGAACTGCTCGACCACGAGGATCGCGACCCCCGTCTCGGTGATCGGTGCCACCTGCGCGTAGAGGTCCTCCACCACCTGCGGCGCCAGCCCCATGGACAGCTCATCCAAGAGCAGCAGCGCCGGCCGCGTGGCCAGGGCGCGCGCCAGCGCGAGCATCTGCTGTTCGCCGCCGGAGAGGTTCCCGGCCATCACCTTGCGCCGCACCTCGAGCTGCGGGAAGCGCGTGAAGGCGATGTCGGTCGCCTGCCAGGGGGGCACGCCGGCATGCGTGAACATCAAGAGGTTCTCGTCGACGGTCAGGTTGGGGAACACGCCACGGCCTTCGGGGATCGTGCACACTCCGGCGCGCGCGAGCGAGTCGGGGCTGGCGCCCGTGATGTCGACACCCGCCATGCGAATCATCCCCGACGTCGGTCTCAGCTGTCCGCTGATCGTCGCCAGGGTGGTCGACTTGCCGGCTCCGTTCGGACCGAGGAGACCAACGATCTGGCCACGCGGCACCACGAGGTCGACCCCGTGAAGCACCTCGATGCGCCCGTAGCCGGCCCTCAGCGATCGCAGCTCCAGGACCGGCGGCTGAAGGGCGGTGTCAGGCATCGATCGCCAGCTCGCGGTCGATCGCTGTCAGATGGCGGGCGTCGAAGGGCACCGTGATGCCGAGCTCCTCGACCGGTGACGGAAGCTCTACCGCCCCGCGGTTCGCACCGCGACCCGCCCACATGTCGGTTGCCTGGAGCACAAGCCCGTGCGGCCTGCGAGCCAAGGTGATCCCGATGATCCCTGGCCCGAGGATGCTCAGACCCTCCAGCCAGGACACGTGGTCGGCCAACACCGGGAAGCCGGCCAGGACCAGGCCGCCCACCAGAGCGCCGCTCACCGCCGTGATCCCACCGAGCACGGCGAGGAGCACGACCGGCAGGCTCGAGAACATGGTGTAGTCCCCGGCTGTCGCCGTCTGACGCAGGCCCGCGTAGAGCGCTCCGCCGAGCGCAGCGATGGCCGAGGACAAGGCGAAGACCTGCAGCTTCGTGACCGTCGTGTCGAGGCCCATCATGGTGCAGGCTGTCACGTAGCGCTGACAGCCGGCGGCCGAACGACCCTCTGCGCAGCGCGAGGAGCGCGACCGCTATGACGCCGAAGGCGGTGGCGAGGAGCACGAAGTACGCACGCTCCCCCGCCAGCGACACGCCAGCCAGGTTGAGTCGCTCGACTCGGACCGCGCCGAGGTTTCCGAACACGTCTGCCCGGATGAAGAACACCTTGTCCATGAGCACCGCGAACGCGAGCGTCGCCAGCGCGAGGTAGAGCCCGCGCAGGCGCAGCGCCGGAAGCGCCACGAGCGCTCCCACGGGGACCGCGATCGCGACTGCTGCCAGCAAGCCGATCGCCGCCCCGTCCGCCCCGAACTTGACCATCGCGAACGCGCCCAGTCCGGCGAAGGTCATCTGGCAGAGCGAGACCTGGCCGGCCCAACCGGTCAGCGGCACGAGCGACAGCGCGACCAGACCCAGCGCCAGGCCTGGCGCGACCTGCGAGAGGGTGCCCTCGTCAGCCGCAGCCGCGAACGCACTGGCGGCGATCACCAGCGCTCCGAGCCGCAGCACCGATCCGCGCGCACTGACGATCGAGGGCATCCGGGCCACGACTGTCGAGCCGGCACGCAGCCTCACCTCGGGCATGGCGATGAGGATCACGAACAACATCAGCGTCGGGATGGCGACGCGCAGGTTCGTGAAGGCGCCGTCCGAGGGCAGGTAGCCGACGGCGTAGGACTCGATCAGACCGAGCGCCATGGCGCCCACGAACGTCAGTGGCACGCTTCGAAGCCGCCCCACCATTGCCGCGGCATAGGCGTTCACGACGAGCAGCGTGAGGGCTTGCACGTTCAGCTGGAGGACAGGGGCGAGCAGGATCCCCGCCAGTGCCGCGAGGCTCGAGCCGAGCGCCCAGCTGAGGGAGCTCGACAGGGCGGGCCGAGCGCCGACGAGCGAGGCGAGGGACCGATGGTCGACCACAGCACGCATCGTCACTCCCGCGCGGGTGCGGAACATGAGAAGCCGCAGGCCGGCCGCGACTGCGAGAGCGACGAGAACGGTCACGGTCTGGTGCCATGTCACGAACACTGGGCCAAGGTCGAAGCCGCCCGGCGAGAAGAAGCCATCAACCCGACGACCCTCGGGTGGCCAGACGTTGAGCGCCAGTCCCATCAGGACGAGCAGGAGGCCGATCGTCACGACGAGGCTGGACACGAGAGAGGCCTTCGCCAGGTCGCGCGCCAGCGTGCGCTCGATCACGACGCCGAGGAGCGGCGCTGCGACGAGCAGCACGAAGGCGAGGCTGGCGGCCGCCGGCCAGCCCCAGTCGAAGCGCACCTGCCAGTACAGGAACGCCATCAGCATCCCGACGGCTCCGTGCGCGATGTTGAACACACCCGACGTCGTGTACGTCACCACCAGGCCACTCGCGGCGACGGCGTAGATCGAGCCGGTGACGACCCCGACGATCGTGAGCGCGAGGAGCTCGCTCAACCCGATCCGTACTCATAGAGGTCATCCGGCGAGCAGTGGAACCCCTCGTCCGGGAAGACGCGGACGTACTCACCATCGCGCACCTGTGCGACCAGGAAGCAGGCCGTCTCGGGCACGGGCTCCCCGACGTCGATCGGCGGGATCAGGCCACCAGCGTCGAAGTCCTCCATGCTGGTCAGCTCCTGGATCAGCGCAGCGCGGGTGAGCTCTGGGCCGACCGCCAAAGCGGCCTCGTAGAACATCTGCGCCCTCACCCACGCAGTCAGACCGTTCGACGTGGGCACCTCGCCTGGCGCCGTCTTCTCGAGCCAGGTCACATAGTCAGCCAGGGCGGGGATCGAGTCGGCCTCCTCGAGCAAAGCGTGGCCGAGCGGGACGTAGCTGCCCTCGCCCGCGGGCCCGGCGGCCTCCAGGTAGTCCTGGCTGTAGCCCTGCGTCGTCACATCGACGATCTGAGGCTGGTAGCTCTGCTCGCGCAGCGCCTTCTGGAGCCGCACGATGTTGTTCATGTCGAACACCCACGTGAGCGCCTGGATGCCGCGGCTCTTCACCTCGAGTGCCAAGGGTGTGTAGTTCGACTCGAGCGTGCCGGCGGGCTGCTCGTAGACGAAGTCCCACCCGACCGACTCGCGCGCCTCGATGACCTGACGGGCGGAGCGCTCGGTCACGGGAACGTTCCCGAAGAAGATCGCTGCCTGCCGGACAGCATCCGGGAACTCCTCGGCGAACCATCGGGCTGCGCCCACGTTGACGAAGTCGGCGCTGGTGCGCGGCAGCACGAAGGGCAGGGCGTCGAGCGCGTCGTCGGTGGTGAAGCCCGCCAGGTGAGGGAACCCGCAGTCGGTCACGGCCTCCACGCCGCCCGTGTCGAAGGCCGACTCCGACCCGACCGATGCGAACACCTTCCCGCACGCCTCCTCGTATGCGAGGCGGTTGCCGTTGTCGTTGGTGCCCGTGTCGAACACCTCGACGACGAGCTCTCGACCGTGGATCCCTCCGTCCGCGTTGACCATCGCCGCGAACGCCTTCACGGCATCGGGCGCCGCCTTGAACAGCCCCGGCACCACGCCCGTGAGGTCCGCGATCACGCCGATCGTGATGGAGTCATCCGTGACGCCGACATCCGTTGCGCCTGCCCCGCTGCCCTCCGACGTCTCTGTGTCCCCGTCCGTGGAGCCGGCGCTGTCCTCGTCGCCGGCGCGGTTACCGCATGCGCCGACGAGCAGAACGAGCACAGTGAAGAGCACCAGGCGACGACGCATCTGCTTTCCCCCCCTACCGCGCGATCGGCATCGCCCGTGCGGCCACCATAGTCTTGCGCGAGAACGCGTTCTAGGGGTGACAGAGGATCGACACCGGGGGGACGGATGAAGCTGGGTCTCACACTGGGCTACTGGGGAGCAGCGCCGCCCACTGATGCTCTCGACAAGGTGCTGGAGGCGGAGCGTCTGGGCTTCGACGCGGTCTTCACTGCCGAGTCGTGGGGAAGCGACGCGTTCGGTCCGCTCGCCTGGTGGGGTTCTCACACCACGCGAATACGACTTGGCACCTCGATCGTGCAGATCTCGGCGCGTACCCCGACGTCGTGCGCCATGCACGCTCTCACGCTCGACCATCTCTCGGGAGGCCGATTCGTGCTCGGGCTCGGGGTCTCCGGACCACAGGTCGTCGAGGGGTGGTACGGCGGTCCGTTCGGGAAGCCGTTGGCGCGCACGAGAGAGTATGTGGGAATCATCCGACAGGTGCTCGAACGCGATGCACCAGTGACCGGTGACGGGCCGCATCACCGACTCCCCTACGACGGTCCAGGCTCGTTGGGGCTGGGCAAGCCGCTCAAGTCGATCACGCACCCCATTCGGCGCGAAATGCCCATTTTGCTGGGCGCTGAGGGCCCCAAGAACGTGGCGCTGGCGGCCGAGATCGCCGACGGTTGGCTCCCGATCTACTACTCACCCAAGGTTTCCGCGATGTACCGGAGCTGGCTCGACGATGGCTTCGAGCGCGCCTCCGACCCAGCCAAGCGGACCAGGTTCGAGATCGCCACCAACTGCTCCGTGGTGGTGACAGACGACGTCGACTCGGTGCTCGACGCCATGCGGTCGACTCTCGGCTTCTACATCGGCGGCATGGGTGCGAAGGACATGAACTTCCACAAGCAGGTCTTCGCCAGGATGGGCTACGAGCGCGAGGCAGAGCAGATACAGGACCTCTTCCTGGCCGGTCGGCGCGATGACGCGATCGCCGCCGTGCCGCGAGCCATGGCCGCCGACATATCTTTGGTCGGCTCCCCTGAACGCATCCGCGACGAGCTTGCGATGTGGGAGGAGGCCGGTGTGACGATGCTCGTCATCGGTGCGGCCAGCCTGGATGACATGAGGCGGGTCGCGGAGGTCGTGCTCGGGGCGTGAGCCGTCCGCATCGATGGACGCCAGGTGAAACGCGTTCTACCCTGCCGCCTCGTGACGGACACCCTTGGCTTCTGGAAGCTCGCCGAAGAAGGCCCGCAGGCGCTCGCTGTGGTCGACCCGAGCGGACGGGAGGTGACCTACGGCGAGCTGTTCGGCGAGGCGAACCGGCTCGTGCACGGTCTGCGCGCCCTCGGGCTCGAGGAGGGAGATGGCGTCGCCGCGGTTCTCCCGAACGGCATCGAGATGCTGGCGCTCTACTTCGCTGCGATGCAGGCGGGCTGGTACTTGACGCCCATCAACCACCATCTCGTCGGCCCCGAGATCGCATACATCGTCGACGACTGCGAGGCCGACGCTTTCGTCGGGCACGAACGGTTCGGTGAGGCGTGCAAGAGCGCGGCGGCCGAGTTCTCTCTGCCCCCCGATCGATGCTTCTCCATCGGACCAATCACGGGATTCCGCGCGCTGAGCGAGCTGACCACGGGCGAGCCCAGCACCCTGCCGGAGGACCGATCAGCAGGTGCTCCGATGCACTACACATCGGGCACCACGGGGCAGCCCAAGGGCGTCCGGCGCCGCCTCTCGGGGGCGGACCCCGATGTCGCGGCGGCAGCGGGCGGGTTCCTCCTGCGCCTGTTCGAGATCGAACCGCATGCCGGGAACGTGCACATCTGCGGCTCGCCGCTGTACCACACAGCTGTGCTCGCCTTCGCGTCGACATCGCTCCACCTCGGGCATCCCGTGGTCCTGATGGACCGCTGGACGCCCGAGTCGATGCTCGAGCTGATAGCCCGGCATCGCGTCACGCACAGCCACATGGTCCCGACGCAGTTCCACCGGCTGCTCGCACTCCCGGAAGAGGTCCGCTCCCGGCACGACATGTCCTCGCTGAGAGCGATGGTGCACGCGGCGGCGCCCTGTCCGGTCGAGATCAAGCAGCGCATGCTCGACTGGTGGGGCCCCGTGATCTACGAGTACTACGCCGCGACTGAGGGCGGCGGCACGGTGGTCAGCCCCCAGCAGTGGCTCGAGCGGCCCGGCACCGTCGGCCTGCCGTGGCCGACCAGCGAGATCCGCATCCTCGACGACGAGGGCGCCGACCTGCCGACGAACGGGATCGGCACCGTCTTCATGAAGCTGGGCCAAGGCGACTTCGAGTACTTCAAGGACAAGGGCAAGACCGACGCCAACCGCACCGCCGGCTTCTTCACAGTGGGCGACATCGGCTACCTCGACGACGCCGGCTTCCTGTTCCTGTGCGACCGCAAGTCCGACATGATCATCTCGGGTGGCGTCAACATCTACCCAGCCGAGATCGAAGGCGCACTGCTGACGCATCCCAAGGTGGCGGACGCCGCGGTGTTCGGCATCCCGCACGAGGACTGGGGCGAGGAGATCAAGGCGGTCATCGAGCCGGCGCCTGGGGTCGACGCGGGGTCGTCTCTCACCGAGGAGCTGCTGGCCCACTGCGCGGAGCGGCTGGCCCGGTTCAAGCTGCCCCGCTCGATCGACTACACGTCCGAGATGCCACGCGATCCGAACGGGAAGCTCTACAAGCGCAAGCTGCGCGACCCGTACTGGGAGGGGCGCGCCCGCGCGATCTAGCGCGACGGTCCCCGGTCAGCTCGGGATCAGCCTCTCTTCGACGCGCCCTTCTTGGCGTTGCGCGCCTGCTCCTCGTAAGGCGTGATCAGCACACGGCAGGCCCGCTCCAGCTCAGCCATCACGGACGGGAAGTCGCGCCGGCCGTTGGCCCACGACACGAGCGTGGAGTACCAGACATGGCCGATGGCGGCGAGTATGTCGGCACGCACCTGGGGGCTCAGCTCCGCCAGGATGCCATCGCCCATCGAGGCGATCTGGCGCTGCACCTCGGCCCCGCTCTCGCGAACCCCCGCGTCGGCTGACGACAGGGCGCGCACCAGCGCCTCGCTGAGCTTCGGCTGACGCTCCATGGCCTTGCAGGCCCGGTGGAGCACATCGACCATCTGGTCGGCCGCTGATGCGCCGCGCGGCGGCGACTGGGCGACCCGGCCGCGGAGACGGCCGGTCCACTCCGTCATGGCGGCGGCCAGGAGATCGTCCTTCGATGAGAAGTAGCGGTAGATGGTGGCCAGCGCCACGTTGGCCGTCACCGAGACGTCGCGCATCTGCACGGCCTCGTAGCCGCCCTCGGCGCCCAGCTCGAAGGCGGCGTCGATGAGCCGGCGACGACGGTCTTGCTGCTCCGGGGAGAGGTCGGATGCCGCAGCCATGCTCATGATCGTGATCCTACGAGAGGGCCCGGAACGGCAGGTGCTTGTCGACCCGAGGCTCCGGAGGAAGCCCCAGCACGCGCTCGCCCATCACGTTCCTCTGGATCTCGTCACTGCCTCCTGCGATCCGTATCGACGGCGCGCCTAGGAACGACTGCTGCCAGCGACCGCCCATGGGTGCGTCCTCCCCGAGCAGCATCCCTGCCGCTCCTTGGAGCAGGAGCGCCAGCTCTCCGTTGCCCTTCAGGTTCCACGCTGCCGCCACCTTCCTGACCGACGCCTCCGGCCCCGGGGGAAGACCCTGGCTGGCGCGCGTGCGGCTCCGGTAGCCGAGGTAGGTCATGATCTGCGCGCGCGACCATGACGCCGCCAGTCCCTGGCGAACGAGCGGGTTGCCCTGCACGCCCAGCGAGCGAGCCAGCTCGATCAAGTCCTTCACGACAGGTCCGCTGCTGCCCCCGCCCATCATCGTCCGCTCGTTGGCCAGCGTGGTCATGGCTACGGCCCAGCCGCCGTTCAGCTCACCGAGGATCCTCTCGTGCGGGATGCGCACGTCCGTGAAGAAGACCTCGCTGAAGTGCGAGGCACCGGTCATCTGACGCAGCGGGCGGACCTCGATGCCCGGCGTGTGCATGTCGACGAGGAAGTAGGTGATGCCCCGGTGCTTGGGCTGGTCGGGATCCGTGCGCGCCAGGAGGATGCCGAGGTCGCTGTAGTGCGCGCCCGAGGTCCAGACCTTCTGACCGTTGACCACCCACTCGTCGCCGTCTCGCACGGCCCTGGTGCTGAGGCCTGCAAGGTCAGACCCTGCGCCCGGCTCGCTGAACAGCTGGCACCACACCTCGTCGCCGCGCTGCATCGGTGGCAGGAACCGGCGGCGCTGCTCGTCGGTGCCATGAGCGATGATCGTGGGACCTGCCATCGAGATCCCGACTGCGAAGGCGCCAGGTGACAGGCCCAGGCGGGCGGCCTCCTCCGTGAAGATCGCTTGCTGGGCCGGCGTGCCCCCGCGACCTCCGCTGTCGACCGGCCAGGTGATGCCAGCCCAGCCGTGGTCGGCCAGGTAGGCCTGCCAGGGCTTTGCCCTGGCAACCCAGTCGACGTCCATGCTCGGCGTGCCCCCGATGAGCCCACGCGCCGCTTCGGTCTTCGACGCCACCTCGAGCCACGCGCGCGCCTCCGCCCGGAACGCCGCTTCCTCGGGCGTCTCGTCGAAGTCCACGGACCGAAGTAGAACACGTTCTCATTGCCCTAACAAGGCGGGTTCAGGCGACTCCTTGCGCCATCTACGAGAACGTGTTTCACTCCCGGCACGCCGATCGGGGGAGCGAGCGCCGTTGGCCGACACCGACAGCAGCACGGACGTCGAGGAGGCGCCAGCCGCTACCGCCGACGCGACGGAGTCTCGCTCTGCGGTCGGTTGGGGTGCCTACGGTCGCCGCCCGGCGCGGCTGCTGGCAGCGGTCGCCTTCATCGACGCCGTCGACCGCGGGATCTTGCCCGGCGTTCTCACGAAGGTGCAGGACGAGCTCGGCTTCAGCGACACGCAGGCCGGGTTGCTCGGCACGGCGTTCGTGCTCACCGGGTTCCTCGTCGTGCTTCCGGCGGGCTACCTGGCCGACCGGTACCGGCGCACACGCATCATCGCCATCGTGCTCGCCTCGTGGGGCCTCATCTCTGGCTTGAACGCCGTCGTCAGATCGTTCTGGCAGTTCCTCGCCGTGCGGGCGGCCCTCGGCATCGGTGAGACGGTCGACAACCCGGCGTCACAATCCTTGATCGCGGACTACTACGGCATCGAGGTGCGCGGCCGGGCCTTCGCTCTGCAGCGCGCCACGCCCTTCTTCGGACAAGCGCTGGGACTCGCGCTCGCCGGCGGCGTGGCGTCGCTGCTCGGGTGGCGCTGGGCCTTCCTTCTGGTAGGCGTGCCCGGTTCGTTGCTGGCCATCGCCGTGTGGCGCCTGCCGGAGCCCCGACGCGGCGAGAGCGACGAGGCACCGCCCGAGCCAGAGGCTCAGCTCCCCGTCTCCCCTCCTGTGCTCCAGGGCCGGGAGGCAGGAGCAGGAGCGCTGGTCCGCGACATTCGTGGTGCGCTCGGCGTGCGCACACTGCGCTCGTTGATGATCGGGTCGGCCATCGCGGCGGGCGCTCTCTCTGGGCTCGGCTTCTGGGCCGCCGCCTTCTACGAACGTCACACGTCGCTCGGCTCGGGTGGCTCTGCCGGCCTGGCCGGGCTGCTCATCCTCGTCGGCGCGATCGCTGGCACGTTCGTGGCGGGGCGCGTGGTGGACCGCGTGCGGGAGCGCTACGAGGGAGCGCCAATGCTGCTCGCCGGCACCTGCCAGGGCGTGGGCGCGGCGCTGCTTATGCCGACCTTCCTCGAAGTGCCGATCTGGGTCCGCATCCCGGTGCAGGGTGTCGCCGTCGCCTTCATCGTCGGCGGCCTGGTCGCCATACCGGTCATGATCACCGAGGTCGTCCCGGCAGCGGTCCGCGGCATCTCCTTCTCGGTGACCGGCTTCCTCAGCGCTGTCGCCGGAGCCGCCTCGCCGCTGCTCATCGGCGTGATCGCCGATCGCTTCGACTTCGTGGTCGACGGCGAGGTGAAGGGCAACCTCGCCAACGCGTTCCTGATCGTCACACCGCTCGTGTTCGTGGGCGCCCTCGTCCTGCTGCGAGGGCGCCGGCATGTCGCGGCCGACATCGCCAACGCCGCGGCCGGCGCCGGTGGTGACTAGGCGCCCAAGCGCACAGGCAGGTGCTTGATGCCTCCGATGAAGTTGCTGCGCAGCCGATCCGGTGCGCCCAACGCCTCGATCCTGGGATAGCGGGTCGCCAGCTCCTCGAAGAGCATCCGTATCTCCAGGCGAGCCAGCTGCGCGCCAAGGCAGAAGTGGGGCCCGCCGCCACCGAACGCGATGTGGTTGTTGGGCTCGCGCGTGATGTCGAAGCGGAAGGGGTCGTCGAAGACGTCCTCGTCGCGGTTGGCCGAGATGTACCAGAGGCTGATCTTGTCGCCCGCGCGGATCGTCTGGCCACGAAGCTCGAAGTCCTTCGTCGCATTGCGCCGGAAGTACATGACCGGCGTGGCCCACCGCAGGATCTCCTCGACCGCTCCCGAGATGTACCGCTTCGGGTCGCTGACCAGCAGCTCGTACTGATCTGGGTTCTCGAGGAACGCGTTCATGCCGTGGCTGATGGCGTTGCGGGTGGTCTCGTTGCCCGCGACCGACAGGAGGAGGAAGAACAGGTTGAAGTCCATGTCTGACAGGGACTCGCCGTCGACCTCTGCGCTGAGGAGCGCTGTGATGATGTCGTCTGCTGGGTCAGCACGGCGCTTCTCGGCGAGAGCCTGCGCGTACATGAACATCTCCACCTGAGCGTTGAAGACCTCTTCCTCGCTGACGATGTACTCAGGATCCTCCGAACCGATCATCCGGTTGCTCCACTCGAAGATCTTGTGGCGCTCTTCGCTCGGCACGCCGATCAGCTCGGCGATGACCTCGAGCGGCAGCTCGGCCGCGATGTCGACCACGAAGTCGATCTCGGAGCTCTTGGCGACCGCCTTGTCGAGCACATCGTCGGTGAGGTCTCTGATGTGCGGCTCGAGCTGACCGATCATGCGTGGGGTGAACCCACGGTTCACGAGCTTGCGGTAGCGGGTGTGGTCTGGCGGATCCATCATCAGCATCAGGCGCCCACCCGCTTGCTCGGCCTCGGTGGGGCCGAGGCCCGTCTCCTCCAGGCCGACCACGCCCCCACGGGCCTGCTCGGACGAGAAGGTGTGGGCGTCGCGGTTGCAGACGATCACGTCTGCGTGCTTCGTGATGACCCAGAACCCGGGACCATCGCCCGGCTCGGGGTGCTTGTAGACAGGCGCGTTGGCCCGCAGCCACGTGAACCAGTCGTGGGGGATGTCCTGCGTGAAGCGATCCCGATCCAGCAGATCGATGTCGGCTAGGTCCATGGTCGACTACTCCCCCTTGAACTGCGGCGTGCGCTTCTCCATGAAGGCGGTGGGGCCTTCCTTGGCATCATCGCTCATGAACACCGGCATGCCGATCTCGGAGTCGATGCGCATGGCCTCGGTCTCGGGCACCGCCTCGGTCGCGCGCAGTGCGCGCAGCACGGCCTGGACGGCCACGGGACCGTTGGCGGCGACGGCTGCGGCGACCTCGCGCGCACGGTCGAGGGCGGTGCCGTCTGGCACGACCTCGCTGATGAGGCCGATGTCGCGCGCCTCGGGCGCCCGCATGTGGCGCCCCGTGAGCAGGAGGTCGGCCGCGACTGCATAGGGGATCTGCCGCCGCAGCCGCACCACTGACCCACCGAGCGGGTAGAGCCCCCACCTCACCTCCGACACGCCGAACCGCGCGCTCTCGCCCGCGATGCGGATGTCGGTGCCCTGGAGGATCTCCGTGCCGCCCGCGACAGCGGGGCCTTCGACGGCAGCGATGAGCGGCTTGTCGAGGAGGAACCCCTTGAGGAGCGGCTTGATCACGCCACTGCTCAGGTCGGAGGTGCCCTCAGACCTGGCGAACGAGTCGCCGGGATGTGACTGCGTCATGGCCTGCAGGTCTGCTCCTGCACAGAAGCAACCTCCGGCTCCGGTCAGGATGGCGACGCGGATGTCGGGGTTGGCGTTCACCTCGTCCCATGCCGCGCCGAGCAGCTCCATCATCGACGGCGACAGCGCGTTGCGCCGCTCCGGCCGGTTCATGGTGACGATGAGCACATGCCCGTCTCGCTCTGTGAGCAGGTGCTCCTCCGCCGGCGTCTCAGCTGCGCTCATGGAAACCTCCGACTCGACGGATCCGGGCTCGGGTTTGCGACGTCGATCAAGGCTTGGTGCTCCGGAGGACCCACATCGCGAAGTACTGCGCGGCACCTCCGTAGGCGTGACCGACCGCGGTGCGCACGCCGTCGACCTGATGCTCACCCGCAGTGCCGCGCACCTGCATCGCGGCCTCGGCGAACCGCAGCATGCCGCTCGCTCCGATCGGGTTCGACGAGAGAACCCCGCCCGACGGGTTCACAGGCAGCTTGCCGCCAAGCTCGGTCTCGCCGTCCTCGGTCAGGCGCCAGCCGTCGCCCTCCGCCGCGAACCCCAGGTTCTCCATCCACATCGGCTCGTACCAGCTGAACGGCACGTAGCACTCGACGACGTCGACCTCAGCGAGCGGGTCGGTGATGCCGGCCTGACGGTAGACGTCGGCTGCGCAGTCCTGGCCGCCCCTTGGGTTGACCGGATCGCGCCCGGGGAACTGACCGAGCTCGCTGCGAACCGCGGTGCCGTGCACCCACGCTGGCGGCTTGGACGCCGCGTCACCCCCGGCTTCGTCGGTCAGAACCATTGCGCAGGCGCCGTCTGAGGCGGGACAGCTCTCGAGTCGGCGGACAGGCTCCCAGACCATTGGTGAGTCGCGCACCATCTCGAGGTCGATGTCGGGGATCTTGAGGTGTGCATACGGGTTCTTCAGTGCGTTGCGGCGGTCTTTGACGGCCACCATCCAGCCCACGTACTCCGGCGCCTTCGACCTCGAGATGTAAGCGCGGATGTGCGGAGCGAAGTACCCGCCGGCGCCCACGCCACCGCTGCGGCCCCCGCCGAGCGCCCAGGTGGTGTCACCTTCGGACTGCTTCTCGAAGGCGATCGTGAGCACCTTCCTGCGCACCCCGGACTGGATGAGGTGGGAGGCGACGATTGCCGTGGAGCCGCCCACGCTGCCGGCCGTGTGGACGCGGAGGATGGGTTTGCCAGCGGCACCCAGAGCGTCCGCCAGGTAGAGCTCCGGCATCATCACGCCCTCGAACGAGTCGGGCGCGGTGCCGATCACGACAGCCTCGATGTCGCGCCACGTCATCTCAGCGTCGTCGAGTGCGCGCTGACCCGCCTCACGCAGCAGCCCGGCGAGCGACACGTCGTCGCGCACCTTCGTGTGATGCGTCTGGCCGACCCCCACCACGGCGCAACGCTCGCTCATGGGTGCCTCCCCTCGTCCGCCTCGAGCACACAGACCAGGTTCTGCTGGAGGCAAGGGCCGGACGTGGCGTGGCCCAGCGTGCGGTGGCGACCGTGCTCGTTGATCTGGCGGAACGCCTCGCCGATGCGGATGAGGCCGGTGGCCATGACCGGGTTGGCGCCGAGCGCTCCGCCCGACGGGTTGACGACCACCTCGCTGCCCAGATCAAGCGCGTCACGCAGGATGAGCTCCTCGTGGCTGAACGTGGCAGCAAGCTCTGCCACCTCGATGGGCGCATCGGCCACACCGACGTGCTCCCCGGCGAGGCGGGTCGAATCGCTTCGGGTGAGATCTCGAACGCCCGGGTAGTGGGGCTCGATCCGGTGGTCGATGCCGCGGATCCAGGCAGGTCGCTCGCAGACCTCCCTCGCCCTGTCTCCGGCGACCAGCACCATGGCGGCCGCCGCATCGGAGATCGGAGGGCAGTCACCGCTGCGGAGCGGCGACACAACATATGGCAGGGCTGCCATGTCGGCGCTGGTGACGTCGCCGCTGACCTGCGCCCACGGGTTGCCGAGAGCAGCCCGACGGCTGCGTGCGGCGACCTCCGCCAGGTCTTCCTCGGTGACCTTGCCCGTGTCGAGGAGCGCCCGTGCCTGGAGCGCGGCGAGGGAGACGTGATCGGCCCAGAGAGGCATCAGGTAGTACGGATCGTTCTGGAGGCACAGCACTTCGCGGAGGTCGCCGCGCGATGAGATGCCCGAGCCGAAGACCAGCGCTGTGTCGACGTCACCGTGCTGAAGGCGAACCCACGCCTCGTAGAGGGCCCAGGCGCCGTCCATCTCGACGTGGCTCTCGGAGATGGGAGGCCAGGCGCCGGTCGCCTCGAGGTTGCCGACGAAGGCGAACGACTGTCCCGCCAGGTAGTCGGCGCTGCCCGAGCAGGTGAAGCTGATCTCCTTGCGAGGTATGCCGGAGCGCTCGATCGCCTCCGCCACGACTGGGAAGAGCATCTGCGACTCCGTCTCGGCGACGTCACCCCTCGACGGGCTCTGCGCGAACGAGACGATGGCGACATCTCTCATGGCTGCCGCCCGGACATGAGCGACAATGCGCCTGCGAGCAGGCTCACAGCACGTGCTCCGCGAACGCTGCCTCGGGAACGTCGGGCTCACCGGTGGGGGCCCAGCCGCGGATGGCGTCGCCGAAGCCGTAGCCGCGGTCGCCCGGATCCCCGGCGCGCTCCTCGGGCGGGGTCCAGACCGCCCTCACTCGCATGCCCATGCGGATCTTGTCCAGAGCGACGTCGACCAGGCGCTGCTGCCCGACCGTTCCGTCGGCACCGTCGATCAGGATGCTGGCCAGCGCGTAGTCCTCCCGCTCCTTCTGCCCGTGGTACTGGATCGGCGTCAGGACCGTGAACGAGGTGACGGTGCCGACCTCGGCCAGGTCGAGCTCGTCGAGCTCGCTCATCGCCACGGTGCACATCGGGCAGAAGGCCCTGGTCGGCACGTACACCAAGCCGCACGAGGGACACTTGTGCCCCACGATGCGCCCGTCCCGCAGCTGCTCCCCGAAGCGAAGGCTGAGCGGGCTGACGCGCATCGTGTAGTCGAGCGCGATGTGCTGCTGCATGAAGCGGACCGGCCCGGTCTCCTCGGTTGCCGGCGCGGTGTCTGGCATCAGGTCCCCTCCGGCTCGAAGCACGCGATGTCCAGCATGTGGCCGCGGCGCTCCTCGGCCCAGCGGATCTGCACGCGCATCCCCGAGGAGACCTCACTGGGCGAAGCGACGTCGAGGGCGTGCACGAGCGAGGTGTCTGCGCCGTCGAGCTGCACGAGCACCCAAGCGAAAGGCCGGTCGAGCGGGTGCTTCCGCAGGGGCTCCTCGACCCACGCCCAGCTCGTGACCGTGCCCGTCGCGGCCACCTCGATCATCTCCTCGAGCGCGTCACCGGTCTCAGGGTCGTACTCCAGCGGCGGCACGATCACCCGACCGGTCGAGGTGCGGCTGCCCATGACCTGGCGGTCGCGCAACCCGGTCATGAAGGCCCCGACGACCGGCCCGAGGCTTCGGCGGTACGGCAGCTCGAGCGTGTAGGTGGACTCCCCCGAGGTCACGGGCCGCAGTAGAACACATTCTACCTGCGGCTGCCACCGCGCCCTGGGAGCCAGGCTGATGGCCCCTCGTTGCCGCCCTCCTGAGAACGTGTTCTACTGCCGGGCATGGCCTTCAACCTCGCCGACTTCGTCGAGCACACCGTGGATGCCGTGCCTGATCGCACCGCCTTGATCTGCGGTGCCCGGGAGGCGACGTTCGCGCAGCTCGAAGACCGGTCCAACCGCTTGGCGCACCATCTTGCGGACCAGGGCGTCGGCCCCGGAGATCACGTCGCCGTGTACTCGTACAACTGCCTCGAGTTCGTCGAGACCATGCTGGCGTCGTTCAAGCTGCGCGCCGTCCCGATCAACGTGAACTTCCGCTATGTGGAGGACGAGCTGATCTATCTGCTCGACAACAGCGACTCGGTCGTGCTGGTGCACCAGGCGCAGTTCACACCGCTCGTCGAGAACGTGCGCGACCACCTGCCGCTCCTGCGTCATGTCATCACCGTCGACGACGACAGCGGCACGGCGCTGGCCGCGGGCGCCGTGGCCTACGAGGATGCGCTGGCCGGCGCCTCTCCGACCAGAGACTTCGGCCCCCGCACCGACGACGACATCTACATCCTCTACACCGGAGGCACGACGGGGTACCCGAAGGGCGTGGTCTGGCGGCACGAGGACGTGTGGCGAGTTCTCGGTGGCGGCATCGACTTCCTGACCGGCGTGCGCATCGAGGACGAGTTCGAGATGAGCCGGCTCGCGGCCGAGACCGAACCCGGTGTCGGCCTGGTGCTGGCGCCGCTGATGCACGGCGCCGCGCAATGGGGCACCCTCGGCGGCCTCATCAAGGGCACGACCTCTGTGCTGCTGCCCCAGTTCAGCGGGCACGCGGTGTGGGAAGCGGTCGAGCGCTACAAGATCGCGACGATCGCGATCACCGGGGACGCGATGGCGATCCCACTGATCGACGCGCTCCGTGAGAAGACCTACGACACCTCCTCGCTCGTGGCCATCGCATCGACGGCCGCGGTCTTCTCGCCCGTCGTGAAGGACCAGCTCTTCGAGCTGCTGCCCAACCTGTTCATCAGCGAAGCCGTCGGCAGCTCCGAGAGCGGCTTCAACGGCATGCGGCTGGTCGAGAAGGGCAACACATCCATGGCCGGCGGAGGCCTCATCAACGTGAGCCGCGGGCCGGACACCATCGTGATCGACGAGAGCAACCAGCCGGTGGAGCCGGGCCAGATCGGGCGCATGGCCCGGGGCGGCAACGTGCCGCTCGAGTACTACAAGGACCCGGAGAAGAGTGCCGCCACCTTCATCACCGTCGACGGCAAGCGCTACTCCGTTCCCGGTGACTCCGCTCGGCTCGAGCTCGACGGCACGATGACTCTCTTGGGCCGCGGATCGCAGTGCATCAACTCGGGCGGCGAGAAGATCTACCCAGAGGAGGTCGAGTCGGCCTTGAAGGGTCATCCCAAGGTCTTCGACGCCCTCGTGGTCGGCGTGAGCGACGACCGCTGGGGGCAGCGAGTGGCCGCCGTGGTCGAGCCACGACCGGGCGAGGCGCCCACGCTCGAGGAGCTCGTCGAGCACTGCCGCACGAAGCTGGCCGGGTACAAGGTCCCGCGCCAGCTCCATCTGGTCACGGAGATGCCGCGCCACCCCAGTGGCAAGCCCGACTACCGCCGCGCCAAGGCGGTGGCCGAGAACGACGCCGAGGAGGCACACGCATGAAGAACCGACTCACCGAGATGTTCGGCATCGAGTACCCGCTCTTCGCCTTCAGCCACTGCCGCGACGTGGTGGCGGCCGTGACCAACGCCGGGGGCATGGGTGTGCTGGGGGCCTTGGCGTTCTCACCCGAGCAGCTGGAGATGGAGCTGGCCTGGATCGACGACCACGTGGGCGGCAAGCCCTACGGCGTCGACGTCGTGATGCCGGTGAAGACGGTCGATCGCGATGCTGGCATCGCCGACACGAGCGACATCGGCGCCAAGCTGCGCGAGTACATCAGCCAGGACCACTGGGACTACGTCGACAAGATCCTCGCCGACCACGGTGTCGACGTCGCCACCGATGCCGACCTCGAAGCCGGTGCCGGGATGGGGGCGGGAGTGCTCGGCTGGACCGAGGCGACGGGCGCCCCCCAGATCGAGATCGCTCTGTCCCACGACATCGCGCTGCTCGCCTCCGCTCTCGGTCCTCCTCCGAAGTCGGCCATCGACCAGGCACACGCACAGGGGGTCCAGGTGGCAGCCCTGATCGGTCGCGTCGAGCAGGCGCAACGCGACGTGCAGCAGGGAGTCGACATCATCATCGCCCAGGGCTACGAGGCAGGCGGGCACACGGGCGAGGTGGCGACCATGGTCCTCCTGCCCGACGTGGTCGACGCCATCGCGCCGGTGCCGGTGCTGGCGGCGGGCGGCATAGGCACGGGCCGACAGATGGCAGCGGCCATGGCCCTGGGCGCGGACGGCGTCTGGACAGGGTCGATCTGGCTCACGGTGTCAGAGAACACGCAAGGCGGCGTCGTGACCGAGAAGCTGCTCGCAGCCACGTCGACCGACACCGTGCGCTCGAAGGCCTTCACCGGCAAGCCGGCCCGGCAGCTGCGCACCGCCTGGACCGACGCATGGGAGGCACCGGAGTCGCCAGGAACGCTGCCGATGCCGCTCCAGTTCATGCTGAACGCCTACGCCAACCGCAAGATGGGCGCCAACCCCCCGCGGGAGCTGGTCGGGATGCCGGTCGGTCAGATCGTGAGCCGGATGAACAAGATCCGCAGCACGAAGGCGGTCGTCGACGAGATGATGCAGGAGTACGTCGACACAGCCACCAAGCTCGTGAGCGACCTCGAGAGCTGACCACACGCGTGCTCCGGGCGTCGCGGCGCTCCTGCCTCCGCACGTGCCTCCCGGCGACCGGCGGAGCCGGCTCGCCTTCGGCTGACCCGACCCGCGGTGTGAGGTGGGCGTCGGGTCAGCCGCGATCGGCTGCGAACGAGCGCCCGATCGCGAGCAGCTGATCGGTGGCGCCTCCGAGTGCGAACTCGATGGCCTTGGCCGCGATGAAGTAGCGGTGCAGCGGGTAGTCGTTGTCGATGCCAGTTCCTCCATGCAGGTGCACGGCTGCGTGACCGACGCGATGAGCGGCCTCGGCCGCCCAATACTTCGCCACTTCGACCTCCGTTGCCGCAGGCAGCCCCTCAGTGAGGCACCAGACCGCCTGCCACAGCGTGAGCCGCAGGCCTTCGACGTCGATGTAGGAGTCGGCCATCCGCTGGCCCACCGCCTGGAACGTGGCGATGGGGCGATCGAACTGCACTCGCTGCTTGGTGTACTCGGCGGTCATCTCGAGCGCCCGCTCGAGGATCCCCAGCTGCTGCGCGCAGAGGGCGGCGGTGCCGTGCAGAACGGTCCAAGCGAGTGCTTCGTGACCTTCGATGACGCTGTCCGCGTCGACCACCACGCCGTCGAGCGCCAGGTGGGCCTCCACGTCACGGTTGGTCAAGCGCTGAGGCGAGACGGCGAGCCCGGAAGCACCACGATCCACCACGGCGAGCAGCGTGTCGCCGCCGGCTGTCCTGGCTGGCACGACGATGGCGTCGGCGATCGTGCCGGCCGGAACGCAGGTCTTGGCGCCGTCGAGCCGCCAACCGCCGTCCGTGGCGGTCGCTGTCGTCGAGGGTCGGTAGGGATCGCGGTTCTGCGGCTCGACCAGAGCTGCTGTCAGGATCGCCGACCCCTGGGCCGCTGGCACGACCCAGCGCTGGCGGAGCGCGGCTGACCCATAGCGGGCGATCGGCCCGGCTCCGAGGACGGTGCTAGCGAGCACGGGCACGGGAGCGACCGCACGGCCCACCTCGACCAGCACGACGCACTGCTCCAGCAGCCCGCCGTCGCTCCCTCCGAGGTCTTCGGGGAAGCCCACCGCCAGCAGTCCGGCGGCTCCGAGAGCGTCCCACGTGTCCGGGTCGAAGCGAGCGTCGCCCGACTCGGCCTTGCGCAGCGCCTCCTCCGTGACCTTGTCCGCCAGGATCCGCCGCGCAAGCGCTCCGATCTCTGTCTGCTCTTCCGTGAACGAGAAGTCCATCCCGATGTCCCCCCTCTAGCGCGGCGCTCGGGGCATCCCGAGACCGACCATGGCGATGATGTCCCGCTGGACCTCGTTGGTCCCGCCGCCGAACGTGAGGATGAGCGACGAACGGTAGGAGCGCTCGAGGCGGCTCCGCAGCAGCGATCCAGGCGAGTCGCGCTGCACGATCGACTCCTGGCCAAGCACCTCCATCATGAGCCGGTAGGCCTCCGTGTAGAACTCGGTTCCGAACACCTTCGTGGCCGATGCGTCCTGTGGGCCCACGCCGTGGCGGACGCCCCACGCGATCTTCCAGTTGATGAGCTTCAGGAACTCGACCTTGGCGTGCACCCGAGCCAGGTGCAGCTGCACCCACTCCTGGTCGATCACCCGGCGCCCGTCGGCGAGAACGGTGTCGTGGGCCCAGCGACGCACGTCCATGAGGCTGTGCTGGATGCCAGCGGCGGAGCACAGCGCCACGCGCTCGTGGTTGAGCTGGTTGGTGATGAGCTTCCAGCCCTGGTTCTCCTCACCGACGAGGTTGGACGCGGGAACGCGCACGTCGTCGTAGAAGGTCGCGCTCGTGGTCGTGCCCGCCATGGTGGAGACAGGAGTCCAGCTGAACCCCGGCGAGTCGGTGCTGACGAGGAACATCGACAGGCCCTTGTGCTTCGGCGCATCCGGGTCGGTGCGCGCGGCGAGCCACACGTAGTCCGCGTACTGGATCAGGCTGGTCCACATCTTCTGACCGTTGATGACGTACTCGTCGCCGTCGCGAACGGCGCGCGTGGTGAGCGAGGCGAGGTCGGTGCCCGCACCCGGCTCGGAGTAGCCGATCGAGAAGTGCATCTCGCCCCGCAGGATCTTCGGCAGGAACCGCTGCTTCTGGTCCTCGGTCCCGTAGTGCATCAGCGTGGGCCCGACCGTGTTGATCGTGAGGAACGGCACCGGCGCTCCGACCAGGCTGGCCTCGTCCATGAAGACGAGCTGCTCGAGCATCGACCTGTTCTGGCCGCCCCACTCCGAAGGCCAGCCGATGCCGAGCCACCCGTCAGCACCCATCTGACGGACCAGGCGCTTGTAGAGCTCGCCACCGCCGTACTCGCCCTCGCCGGAGGCCATCTCCTCCTGCACCTCAGGCGTCATCAGGTCTGCGAAGTAGGCACGCAGCTCCTTGCGCAGGGCGTCTTGCTCCTCTGTGAACGCGATGTGCATCCGACCCCCTCGGTTCCCACAGCGAGAACACGTTCTACCACTGCGAGAACAGGTTCTACCAGGGTCACTCGTAGGTGAAGGGCTCGCCCATGTCGCACTCGAAGCCTGTCGCGGGGTGTTGGCGCACCCACTTCTGGCCCTTCACCTGAGCGATTATGAAGCAGCCGTCGCTCTCTCCCGTGCTCGGGTTCGACGGTCCGCGGATGCCGCCGCCGTCAGTGCGCTTGATCGCCTCCAGCGCCGCCAGCACCCGCTCGCGCGTCACGTCGGGGCCGACTGCCTCGAGCGCCTCGGCGAACAGCGCAGCGGTCGACCAGGCGGTCACCGGGAAGAGGTCGATCTGGGCGCCGGGGAAGACGCGCTGGTTCCACGTGATGAACTCGCCGAGTGCTGGGCTGCGCGCCGGCTCGTCCTCGTTGAGCATCGGCAGGTAGTCGATGTGGTTGCTCCAGCCGTTGGAGATCTCGCCGAGCAGCTCGATCAGCTTGGAGTTGTAGGCGATGTTCGCCACTTTGAGCTGGGGTTCGAAGTTCTGCTGGCGCATGTTGCGGGCGAGGCGGATGTGCATGTTCACCTCGAAGGCGAACAGGTACAGCATCTGCGTGTCGGCCTGCCGCATGCGGATGACCTCCGACGTGTAGTCGGGCGCGGTGGCCTGCGCGCCTGAGTCGTAGACGATCTCGAAGCCGGCTCGCTTGAGCGGCTCGCGCGACGCGGGAGTGTTGGCACGAACGCCCCCCACGTCCGCGTAGAGGAACGACACCCGCTTCACGTCAGGGAAGGTGCGGCTGTAGTACACGAACGGTCCGGTGTGAGCCACGCCGCTGAGGCTGCGGGGAAAGACGTTGCTCGCCTCGCGACCGGACGGGTCGACGAACGTGCCGACGTAGGGCACGCCTGTCGAAGCAACCAGGTCTGCGTAGCCGGAGTCCGCGACAGCGAGGCTCCCCACGAACGCGAGCACCTCCGGTTCGAGTCGGAGGAACTCTCCTCGGGCGCGCTGCGGGTCGAGCCCGTCGTCGCCCTTGAGCACGGTGATCTTGCGTCCGCAGATGCCGCCGGCCGCGTTGACCTTTGCGAAGTAGGCGGCGGCGCCGCGGTAGGCACCCTCGGTGGCACCCGGCAGGGGGCCCGAGGCGGTGACCATCGTGGCGACCTTGATCTCGTCGGCCGTCACCCCAGCGTCGGTCGCGCCCCCACGACAGCTAGAGGAGGTGCCTCCGGTCGAGCCCCCAGTGGATCCATCGCCCCCGCTGCCGCCTGATCCGGTGGAGCCGCCCGTGCCGCCACCGTCGGAGGCAGCAGCTTCGCCGTCGAGCGCGCCGTCCGCCACGTCGAAGTCACCGTCACCGTCCCCGTCCGATCCGCGCAGCGTCCCGCGGCCGCTGACCGCACCCGCGCGTGCAGCGTCGATGTCCGCCAGCACATCCTCAGGAAGGCGCGAGCCACACGCGGCAACGACGACCGAGAGGAGGAGCCCGACGGCGACCAGCCGCCCACGGCCGATCTGTGCGCTCCGCAGCTCCACTCGAGACCCCCCTCGAACGCTGGCCTTGATCGGGCCTGCGCACCGCGGACCGTACATCTTGTTCCGACTTGTGCGCTAGAACCTGTTTCACCCATTTCGGCAGGAGTGGGCGGAATCCCTGTCGAAGACCACAACAGGCGAGACGCGACCGGGGGGTGTGCGTGGACCTGCAGACGTTCTTCACGTTCCTCGTCCTCGGCATGACGATCGCGGCCGTCTACGCGATCTCCGCCACGGGTCTCGTCGTCACCTACATCACCTCCGGCGTCTTCAACTTCGCCCACGGGGCGGTCGGGATGTTCCTGGCGTTCGTGTACTGGGAGCTGCGCATCAACCGTGGCGTGCCGACACCACTCGCACTGCTGCTGACCCTTGGGGTGTGTGCGCCAATCATCGGGATCGGCCTCGACGTGATCGTCATGCGGCGTCTGCTGCGCGGCGCGTCGGTCGCCACGAAGCTCGTCGTCACACTGGCGCTGCTGTTCGCCTTCCAAGGAGCGGCGCTCGCCATATGGGGCATCGAGCTGCGCACCGTCCCCGGCCTCTGGGGCGACCGCAGCTTCACCGTCCTCGACCTCGTCATCACTTGGGACCAGCTCACCACGGTGCTGATCGCAGTGAGCGTCGCCTTTGGCCTCAGGCTGCTGTTTCGCCGCACGCGCCTGGGCGTCGCGATGCGCGCGGTTGTCGACAACCCGGAGCTCTGCGCCATCAAGGGCCTCGACCCCAACGCGGTGACTGCCGCGTCGTGGGCGCTCGGGTCCATGCTCGCCGGGCTCGCCGCAATCCTGATCGCCCCCGGGCTCAACCTCGAGGTGAACACCCTCAGCCTGCTCGTCGTCTCCGCGTACGCGGCTGCCGTCGTCGGGCGGATGCAGAGCCTTCCGGCCACGTTCGCTGGCGCCCTCGTGCTCGGCATCAGCCAGACCCTGCTGGTCGGCTACCTACCTCAGGACAACGAGCTGGTGCGAAACCTGAAGCCCGCCATGCCGTTCCTGCTGCTCTTCGCGGCTTTGCTGCTGCGCCCCGAGCGACGGCTTCCGGAGAGGGCCCGCACCCATGCCGAGCCGGCTCCGCCGGCGCTACGCAACACGCTCATGCTCGGAGCCGGCGCGGTCGTCGCCGCTGCGCTCATGTCGGGCCGCCTGTCCGACTACCACCTCCTCGTCGGCTCGAAGGCACTGCTCTTCAGCTGCATCACGATCAGCCTGGTCCTGCTCACCGGGCTGTCGGGCCAGGTGTCGCTGATGCAGATGTCCTTCGCCGGGATCGGGGCCGTGGTCGTCGGCAAGCTGGGCGCGGACGTCCCCTGGCTGCTGGGTCTCCTGCTGGCAGCGCTGGTGGCCGGCGCGGTCGGCTGTCTGGTCGCGCTGCCGGTGCTGCGACTGCGCGGCATCTACTTGGCGCTGTGCACGCTGGCCTTCGCGATCCTCATGGACGGCCTCTTCTTCGGCAACAGCAGCGTGCTCGGAGGTGGCGAGACCCTCGCTGTGCCGCGCCCGGACATCTTCGGGATCGACGTGACCAGTGAGCAGGCGATGTTCGTGCTGACCGCGGCGGCTGCGGCGCTGTACGCCAACGTCTTCCTCGCCGTGCGTCGCAGCGCCTTCGGGCGCATGCTGTCGGCCCTTCGTGACTCCCCCGCGGCCAGTCAGATGATGGGCATGGACCTCACCTCTGTGAAGCTCCGGGTCTTCGGCCTGTCGGCTCTGCTCGCGGGGTCGGCCGGCGCGCTGCTCGGAGCTCTCCAGGTGCGCGTGGGCGGTCTCGACTTCCTCTACTTCCGCTCGTTGACGGTGTTGCTGGTTGCCACGATCTTCGGCATCACGAGCGTCTCTGGCGCCCTCCTCGGCGCCCTCTTCTTCGTCGTCCTCCCTGAGGTCCTGCGGGAGTACGGCAGCGATGGCGGCGGAGTCACCGGAGCGCAGGCTCTTCAGCCACTGATCATCGGCCTGATGGCGATCGCGGTCGCCCGCCGGCCCGAGGGGCTGGCCGGCCAGCTGCGAGCCTGGCTGCACGTGCGTCTCGATCCCCTGATCGCAATGGTGCGGGCCCAGGCCGCCCGGAGGAGCGAGCCCCGCTCTGCCGGTCCCCCGGTGGTGGTCGGCGATGAGGTTCCGGCTCGTGTCTGAGGCGACTGCGCTCGTTTCCCCGCCGGCGCTCGACGACACACCGGTCATCGAGCTCAAGGGCATCCGCGCCGGCTACGGCACCATCGAGGTGCTCCACGGCATCGACCTGGTCGTGCCTGGTGGGTCGATCCTCGCGATCCTCGGCGCCAACGGTGCAGGCAAGACGACCACGCTCAAGGTGATGAGCGGTGCGCTGCGACCGACCGCGGGCTCACTCCTCATGGAGGGCCACGACGTGACGGGAGCCAGCGCAGACCGACTCGCCCGCGCCGGGCTCTGCCTGGTGCCCGAGGGGCGCGGCGTGTTCCCGAACCTGACCGTGCGAGAGAACGTGCTGATGGACACCTTCTCCGCCCGCAGCCGCACCACGGCCGAGCTCGAGGAGGTCGCCTACGCGCGGTTCCCGCGACTCGGCGAACGGCGACACCAGCTGGCGGGCACCTTGTCCGGCGGAGAGCAGCAGATGCTCGCGCTCGTTCGGGCGCTGACGACCGACCCAGCCGTGCTGCTCCTCGATGAGCTCTCGATGGGCCTGGCGCCGACCATCGTGACCGAGCTGTTCGAAGTGGTGCGCTCGCTGGCGGCCAGCGGGATCACGACCGTGGTGGTCGAGCAGTTCGCGGGTGTTATCGAGTTCGTCGACCAGGTGGCGGTGATGGCCCAAGGAGCCATCAGGGTCACGGGCAGCCCAAACGATGTCGCAGACCATCTGGCCTCGGCCTACCTCGGGGCAACGGCATGACAACCGCTCGCCTCGGTCGCGCGCTCCGGCTGGTGGCACCCCTGGTCGTGCTAGCAACCATCCCCGCCGGTCCCTCACGCGCCGATGACAGCGGCGAGTCCCTGCTCGGCTACGAAGCTGCGGCGACCGGCGCGGCCTTCACGGCCTCGCCGCGCATCCCAGCGCTCCTACCCGTCGAGGCACCCTTCGAGGCGACGGTCTCGCTGGCCACCGCCACCCTGTCGAGCGGCGGTCAGGGGTTCGGGCGGGCCAGCACGTTCTTCCCCGGCACGCCCATCGCAGGCATACGCCCGCTCATCGAGATCGCCGGCGGCCCCCGTCTCCCCACACCCGACTACCCGCTCGTAGTGGAGAGCAGGGAGTTCGAGGATCCCAAGCGTGACGATCACCCGGGCATCACGATGTCCAGCGACGTCGACCCGGACCGGGCGCTCGTGATCGCCGACGCGGGCGGCCTGGCGGTCGAAGCCATGGTGACGATCGCCTCGGCGCGCACGGTGAGCACGGCTCTCGTGGATGGCAACACGGTCAGCTCCTCCACCACCAGCACGATCACGGGAGTGGACATAGCCGGCGCGATCTCCATCGGCTCGATCGTGAGCACGGCCTCGGTGGTGTCCGACGCCCGCAGCGCCGTCTGCAAGGGCGATGTGACGCTCGCCGACGTGAGCGTCGGCGGGCAGCCAGCGACGATCGACGACGCCGGGCTCCACATCGGAGACCAACCAGCGGTTCCCGGCCCTGGCTCTGGTCAGCCGGTTGGGGATGCACTGGCGCCGAGCGGGATAGAGGTGCGCACGCTCGGGGGTGCCGAGACCTGTGATGGCGCCAGTGGCAACCGCCAGACCGGTGGGCTGCTCGTGTCCATCCCGCTCCCAGAGGCAGGCTCGGTGCCGCCGGGCGGACGCTTCGACATCATCCTGGCGAGCACGGCCGCCAGCGCGGCCGCGTCGACTCAGCCCGCCTTCGAGCTCCCTCCAATCGACACGCCGCCCGTGTTCGGCGACGTCGTGACGCGCCTGCCCGGTCCGATCGTGGGCGGCGGACCGACCCCTGTGTCGGCGGCTGGCGGGGGGACCGAGCCACGGCAGCGCGTGGAGCCACCGACGTCGTCGGCTGGCTCCATCGACGCGCGCGAGCTGGCCGCCTACACGTTCGAGGGCGTGCCGATGACGCTGCTGCTCGGGCTCGGGTACCTGACCCTGCCCGGCGCCCGCAGAGTTCGCCGCTACATGGCGCGCGTGACCGCTCTGCTCGATTCGACATGACCGACCAACCTGACCTTCGAGGAGCCGTCGTGGCCGAAAAGGTGATCCTGGACGATGAGCCGCAGAGCTCTTCGCGCCGCCTTCGCTTCCGTCAGGCGATCGGTGAGCTGGCGGAGCGCTCGACTTCCAACGACCTCGTGCGATGGATGCTCGTGCCGGGTTCCATCGCCGTGCTGCTCGGGTTCGTCGTGATGTTGCTCGGCTGGTTCGGGGCGGCACGGACGTCCCGCGAGATAGAGCAGATCCCATACCTGATCTCGGGGGGCCTCGTCGGGCTTGCGCTCGTCGTGCTGGGTGGGCTGCTCCTCCTGTCGACCTTCTGGGTCGCGGTGCTGCGCAAGCTCAACGAGGAGGCCGAGGAGCGTGCCGCTCGCCAAGTCGATGATCTGCGGCATCGGCTCGAGGACCTCGAGATCGCAAGCGCCAGGTCGAACGGTGCTCGCCGACCGCGCGCGGCCAGCGGCACCAGGACCGCGAGCAAGGCGCGGGCGACCGCGCCGGGCCGTGGCGGGAGGGCTCAGCGGGGCACGTAGAGGACGGCCAGGGAGGGGTCGACGCCGACGACCCACACGCCCCCTGGGGTGACGGCAAGCCCTCTCGGCCGCATCGGGAGCTCCAGGGTCGAGCCCAAGCGGACAGCCGTGCGCGCGTCGAGCCTGGTCAACGACGGGCCGTCCTGGTCGAGCGCCCAGGCTTCGTGGCCGACGATCGCAATGGCGATCGGTGCGCTTCCCACCACCGCGTCCTCACCGCGCCGCTTGCCAGTCGTCACATCGACGCGGCTGACCGAGTCCGAGTCGCTGTTGGCAACCCACAAGAGGCCGCCGTCGGCGACCATGCCGATCGGCGCCTGGCCGACGGCAACGGCCTCGCCGACCGCCAGCGTGTCGGTGCGCACCGGGGTGACGGTGGCCTCCAGACCCGAGACCCAGAGCACCTGGCCCACGAGCTCGACCCGCACGACCCCCGCCGGGACCCGCACCTCGGGACCCACCAGTCCGGTCACGCCGTCGATCGAGCGGACGGTGCCCGCCTCGATGTCGCCGACCCACGCCCCGTCGCCGTCGGCTGCGACGGTCACGAGAACGCCACCGACGTCGAGTCGCTCGTGCCTGGCCTGAGCAGTCTGCGTGTCTAGCGCGCTGACAGCGCCAGCGGCGTCGGTGACCCACAGCAGCCCCGCGCCGGCCGCGAGAGCGGTGGGTTGGGACGACACCGCCACCGGCTCCCCCGCCGCCTCGCCATCCGCTGGGTCGAGGCGGTGCACCAGGCCGCGCTCGTCATCGGCCACCCACAGGACTCCATCGGCGTAGGCCACGGCTGACGGCCGCCCCCGGATGGGGATGACGGTGCGCGGGGCGGGCGATCCAGCTTCCGTGGCAGTGGTCGCGGCCGACTGCTCCGACGGGCCGACCTCCTCGCCAGAGCAAGCCACCGCTGCGAGCGCCAGCAGCACCGAACCGAGCGCCGCGCCTCGTCGGGCCGAGCTCGGCCGTGAGGCCACCTCAGCCGGCGGCGGTGCCGAGATAGGCGGTCTGCACCAGCGCGTTGCCCTGCACCTCGGCCGGGGTGCCCACGGCGATGATCTCGCCGAAGTCGAGCACATGGATGCGCGCGCACACTCGCATGACGAGCTCGACATCGTGCTCGACGAGCAGCACGGCGAGACCCTCGGCCGCCAGATCCTCCAGGAGGTCGGCGAAGGAGTCGGTCTCCTCCTCGCTCAGGCCGGACGACGGCTCGTCGAGCAGCAGCACGGTGGGCTGGCTCGCCAGCGCGCGACCCACCTCGACGAGGCGGGCCAGGCCAGTGGGCAACGACTCGACGCGATCGTCGGCCACGGCCCTCAGCCCGACGCGATCGAGGATCTCCTCGGTTCGCTGCGCCGGATCTGCCACTGCGGCGACTGCCCGGGGTGAGCCGCGCCGCGACCATCGCCTTTGCACGTCGACCGCGACGCGGATGTTGTCGCGCGTGGACATCGAGCCGAACACCTCGAGCCGCTGGAACGTTCGGGCGATCCCAAGTCGAGCTCGGCGGTGAGCGGCCACGCCGTTGATCTCCTGGCCATCGAGGAGCACGCGACCGGAGTCGATCGACTGCAGACCGCAGATCGCGTTGAACAGCGTGGTCTTGCCGGCGCCGTTGGGACCGATCAGGCCGGTCGACTGCCCAGCCGTCACATCGAGGTCGACGAGGTGCAACGCCCTCACGCCCCCGAAGGACACGGAGAGCTGCTCGACCTCCAGCAGCGGCATGGGCCACACTGTAGAACGCGTTCTCGCGTAATGGGTCGAGAAAGCGGATTCCGCAGTGCGACGAGGGGCGATCGGATGAGCCAACGGGGTCACAACTTCCGTCGCACCATGGTCGTGTTCATCGGGCTCCAGCTGGGCCAGGTGATGAGCTCCATCGACGGCACGATCGTGGCCACTGCCCTCCCCACCATCGCGGCCGACATCGGCGGCTTCTCCCGCTCCACCTGGGTGGTCAGCGCCTACGCGCTGGCGATGGTGGCGTCGATGCCGATCTACGGGAAGCTCGGCGACCTCTACGGCCGCCGCCGTGTGCTCCTCGCCGCCATCGGCATCTTCCTTGCCGGCTCGGTGGCGTGCGGACTGGCTCAGACGATGAACCAGCTCCTGGGCGCTCGCTTCCTCCAGGGGCTGGGAGGCGGCGGTCTCGGGGCCGTGGCGATGGCCACGGTCGCGGACATCGTTCCGGCTCGACAGCTGGGGCGCTGGCTCGGCTACCAAGGCTTGATCTACGCCGTCGCGAGCGCGGTCGGCCCCCTGGTAGGGGGGCTCTTCGTCGAGCACCTCACCTGGCGATGGGCCTTCCTCATCAACCTGCCCATAGGTCTGCTCTCGGCGGCCATCGTCACCACCCGCCTGAAGCTGCCCTACCGCCGCATCCGGCACTCGATCGACTGGTCGGGGTCGGCTCTGCTCACCTCTGGGCTCGCGCTGTTCGTGCTGTTGGCCACCCTCGGAGGCAGCGAGATCCGGTGGGGCTCGTCGCTGAGCATCGCCGCCGCGGCAGGGATCATGCTGATCGCGGTCCTGTTCGTGGGTCGGGAACGGCGTGCACCCGAACCCGTGCTGCCGCTGCGCCTCTTCGCCAACCCGATCATGCGCGCCGCCGCGGGCATCAACTTCACGAGCGGGCTTCTGCTCTGGTGCGGGATCTTCTTCATCCCTCAGCTCGTCCAGCGAGTCCTGGGCGTCAGCCCCACGCGCTCGGGTCTCGTCCTGATGCCCCTGATGTTCGGCGCCGCGCTCGGCACGCTCGTGACGGGACGACTGGTTGCTCGCACGGGCCGCTATCGCACGTGGCCGATCGCCGGATCGTTGCTGATGGCGCTCGGCATGGTCCTCCTGGCGGCTCTGGACGAGCGCACCTCTGTGCTGGCGGCAGCACTGTCGGCCCTCTTGCTCGGCACTGGCGCAGGCTTCGTCATGCAGCCTTCGCTGCTGGCCGCGCAGAACGGCGTGGAGCCGCGGGAGCTCGGCACCGCCACGTCCACGGCACTGCTCTTCCGCACGCTGGGCAACACGGTAGGCATCCCGATATTCGGCGGCATCCTCAACGGCGGGTTGAGCGGCACCAGCCGAGGCGCAGCAGACATGGCCTCCGCGCTGCAACCCGTCTTCGGGTTGGCCGTGCTCGTCGGGCTGGCGTCGACCGTGATCGGGCTGCGGCTGCCCGAGCGCCCGCTGCGTGAGCACACCGCCTTCGACCAGCCCGAGGACGACATCGTCGGAGCCGGAGCGCCGATCACGGCGGTGCTCGACGCCTGACGGAGTGGCGCGAGAACGCGTTCTACTGCAAACTGCCTGGAGGTGCTGAGGTAGCGCCAAAGGGGGAGCAGCATGACCGCCACCATCGACCGCGACGAGCGCTACACGATCATCTCTGCTGACTGCCATGCCGGGGGCAGCCACGCTGCCTATCGCGAGTACCTCGATCCTGAGTTCCACGAGGACTTCGACGCCTGGCGCGGCAAGTACAAGAACCCGTACAAGGACCTCGGCGACAACAGGCGCCTGCGCAACTGGGACAACGAGATGCGCAACTCGCAGCAAGAGGCAGACGGCGTGGTCGGCGAGGTGGTGTTCCCCAACACCGTGCCGCCGTTCTTCCCGAGCTTCGTGCTGTTCGCCAAGCCCCCCACCGACGAGGAGTACCGCCACCGCCGCGCCGGCGTGCACGCCCACAACCGCTGGCTGGTCGACTGGTGCGGCGAGTTCCCCGAGCGACGCGCCGGCGTGGGCCAGATCTTCCTCAACGACGTCGACGACGCCATCGAGGACGTGAAGTGGATCAAGGAGCACGGCCTGCGCGGCGGGATCCTGCTACCCAACATCGCCCCTGACGTGAAGTGGGTGAAGCCGCTCTACGACCCCTGCTACGACCCGCTGTGGCGCGTGTGCGAAGACCTTGAGATACCGGTCAACGTGCACAGCGGCACGGGCAACCCTGACTACGGCCCCTACGCCACGTCGATGCTGCTCTACATCAACGAGGTCAGCTTCTACTCGCAGCGCCCGCTCGTGCAGCTGATCCTGTCGGGCGTGTTCGAGCGCTTCCCGCGCCTCAAGCTCGTGCTCACCGAGGCTGGGTGCGCCTGGGTTCCCCCGCTGCTGGAGCGGCTCGACTGGGCCCTCGACAGCATCCGAGAGACGGGCAGCACCGGCGAGATCCGCTACGGCGCCGAGCACGTGCTGCCGCGCTCGGCCACGGAGTACTTCCGCCAGAACGTCTGGATGGGTGTGAGCCAGCCGGGGCCCGACGACGTCAAGGCGCGGCACCAGATCGGGCTCGACCGCTTCATGTGGGGCAGCGACTACCCGCACGACGAGGGCACGCACCCCTACACGCGCGAGCACCTGAGGGCGCGCTTCAGCGACGTCGAGCCGGACGAGCTCCGGATGCTGCTCGCCGGCAACGCCGCCCAGCTCTACGACTTCGACCTCGAAGCGCTCGCCCCGCTGGCTTCGAAGATCGGGCCGACGGTGGGTGAGGTGGCGACACCGATCGACGCCGTGCCGACCAAGACGCTCGAGCGGCTGTCCGGCGACATGGACCCCAAGGCCATCAAGTGACCGACTCGCTCGTGATCATCGATGACCCTGCACCCCACGTGCGCCGGGTCACGCTCAACCGACCGGAGAAGCGCAACGCTCTCAACCACACGCTGCGCGGCAACCTGATCGACGCGCTCCAAGCGGCCGACCAGGACGACGACGTCCGCGTCAGCATCGTGCGCGGCGCCGGCACCTCGTTCTCCGCCGGCTACGACCTGGGCGGCGGCAACGAAGGTCTCGAGCTGCCGCACTTCACGGCGGGCGGCGAAGGGCAGTGGCCACGTCACGTCACCGAGACGTGGATGGGCATCTGGGACCTCGCCAAGCCAGTGATCGCACAGGTGCACGGCTACTGCCTGGCCGGCGGGAGCGAGCTCGCAACCGGCTGCGACCTGGTCTACGTGGCCCACGACGCCAAGATGGGCTATCCGGCCGTGCGCTTCGGTGTGCCCGACATGCAGTTCCACGCCTGGTTCCTCGGCATGCGAGCGGCGATGGAGATGATGGTCACAGGCGACTCCATCTCGGGCACCGAGGCCGTGCGCCTGGGGTGGGCGAACCGGTCGTTCCCCGAGGCCGACCTCGACGACGAGGTGCTGAAGGTCGCGGAGCGCATCGCCATGCTCCCGCCCGACATCGTCCAGCTCAACAAGCGCACCGTCCACCGCGCCATGGACCACATGGGCATCCGCCAAGCGATCCGAGCAGGAACCGAGCTGTGCTCGCTCGGAACGAAGCAGCCCAGCTTCCAGGTGTTCATCGAGGCGATGCGGAGCAAGGGGCTCACGAAGGCGCTACAGGAGCGCGACGAGCCCTTCGGCGACTACCGAACCGTCGAGCCGCACAGCCCTGTCTGATCAGCGCGCCTGTCGGCCGGCGAGCGGTGTCAGTCGCCGACGGCGCCGTCCACCATCTCCCTGATGAGATCGGCGTGCCCGTTGTGGCGGGCGTACTCCTCGATCATGTGCAGGTATATCCAGCGCAGGGAGCAAGGCTTGCCGTGGCGCACTCCGGTGTGGCCGAGGTCGAACCCGCTCGCCGCCTGGCGACTCTGCTCGCACTCGTCCAGCCAGACCTGGAGGTCGGTCTCCCAGTCGGCATCGTCGAGGGGCACCAGCTCGCTGTCCTCGACGGCCCGGTCCAACCAGATGGGCGGCGTGTCGGTCTTGCCCAGCAGGACCCGCTGGAACCAGCCTCGCTCGACCTCCGCCATGTGGCGGACGAGGCCGTGCAGCGACAGCTTCGATGACTCCACCGGACGGGCCTTGCGTCCCGCGTCGTCGAGGCCCTCGCACTTCAGCAACAGCGTCACGCGATGGAACTCGAGCCACTGCTCGACCATCGAGCGCTCGTCCGCCACGAACGAGACGTGGGGACGGCGGGGATCAGACAGCTCGCCAACCATCGCGACGGTCTAAGCCACCTGCCGCGGCAGATCAACCAGGTTGCGTGAGCCGCAGGTGGAGGATCAGCGACTGCCGCGCAGGCGGGCCACGCGCTCCGCAGTGGTGGGGTGGGTGCGGAACATGTTGGCGAAGCTCATCTTGCGACCGGTCAACGGGTTGACGATGAACGCTTGGGCCTGTGCCGGCGCGATGTCCATCGGCACCTTCTGGGCGTAGGCCTCGAGCTTCTCCAGCGCTCGCGCCAGGGGCTCCCCGTTGCCGATCAGCTCGGAACCCGTGCGGTCGGCCTCGAACTCGCGGCTGCGAGACAGGGCCATCTGCAACAGCGATGCCGCGATGGGAGCCAGCAGCACAGTGGCGAGCAGGGCGATCGGGTTGCCGTGCTCGTCGTCATCGCGGCCCCCACCGAACATGGCGCCCCACATGGCCATGTTGGCCACGAACGAGATGCCGGTGGCCACTCCGGCTGCGACGGAGCCGATGAGGATGTCGCGGTTGCGGACGTGGGAGATCTCGTGAGCCAGCACGCCACGGATCTCGTCCCAGGAGCAGACCGCCAGGAGCCCTTCCGTGACGGCGACGGCAGCGTGCTCGGGGTTGCGGCCCGTGGCGAAGGCGTTGGGCTGCGGTTCCGGCGAGATGTAGAGCTTCGGCATCGGCATGCCCGCCTTGCTCGACAGCTCGCGCATGACAGCGAAGTACTCGGGGTGCCGCACCTCGTCGGCCGGCACGGCCCTGGCGGCGCGGATGGCCAGGGTGTCGCTCTTCCAGTAGGAGAGACCGACCATCACCAGTCCCAAGCCCAGACCCAGCACTGCGCCACCACGACCGAACATCGAGCCGATGGCGACCATCAGACCACCCAGCCCGGCGAGGAGGATCGTTGTCTTCACCGTGTTGCGGAACATGGGACCGGCGCTCCTTCAGCTCAGAGACATGGATCCTACCGGCGGCCAATTCGAGCCAGACCGCGCCCGATGCCTAGTGGTCTAGGAGCAGGAGATGTTGGAGCACTGCCCGGCCAGGTTGCCGGTGGCGGTGTTGCCTCCGCCGTCATGCGCACCTGCCGCGGCCAAGATGCCCCAACCCGTGTTGTCGTTGGCGACGTTGTTCCTGACGATGATCGAGCCGGTGACCCTCAGCCCGTCGCCGAAGTTCGCGTTGAGCTGATTGCCGTCGACCAGCCCGCCCTCGCCAGTGATCTGCACGCCGTAGCCGGGCGAGGTGGGCGTGCCGTTCGCCGATACGACGTTGCGCCGCACGACGTTGCCGTTGCCCGCGATGGTCGCGCCATGAGGGTCGTTGGAGTGGATCGTGTTGTCGATCACGGCGTTCTGATTCCCCGTCAGCACCAGACCGCGGCTGTCGCCGCTGTTGGTGATCTCGTTGCCGGTGAGGCGGTTGCGGTCGCCCGTGATGACTGCGGCGGAGCCGAAGTTCGAGGCAGCCAGCTTGCTGTCCCGGATGACGCTGTCGCTTGTGTTGACCATCCAGAGCCCGCGCGAGTCGCCGTCGAGGTCGTTGCCGCGGAGCAGGATGCGGCTGGAGTCGACCACCTTGACCCCGGCTTCGATCCAGCCCCACGCCTCCACATCGGTCACCTTGTTGTTGACAGCACCGGTGATCAGGATCGCCGGCCCGGCATCGAAGGACAGGACCCGTCCGTTCTGGATGGAGAGCCTCGGGTACCCGGCGTTGCGCACACCGACGGCGGGGTTCCCATCCGAGCCCTCCACCAGGATCTGATGGCCGTTCAGGTCGATCTGGACGTTGGCGGCGCCAACCACGAGCCCATCCCCTGTGGCACAGGTGAGGTCTTCCTGGAGGGTGATGCTGCTCGTGATGACCTGTCCGCACTCGACGGCAGCCGCCGAGGCTGGCAGCGGAGCCGTCAGCACCACCGCCAAGAAGATCGGCAGCCCCACCGCTGTGCACCTGATCGTGGTCCTCGAATGCACGCGCGCTCCTTCAAGCCAGGCTCGGCAGCCCTCCAGCCGAACCCTCGGAGGGTACGGCACGGCGCTGGCCCGTTGGTGGTCCCTACCCACATGCCCACCGGTTCGACGCCGCATCCCTCGGGTATGCGCGGCTCGTGCATCAGGTGTCCCTTCGGCCCCGCTCGACTTGTGCCGTGAGATCCCTGGTCGACGACGAGCACCGCCAGCGCCTCGACGCCGCCCTGCACGATCTAGTCGACCACGTGCGGGGCAGGCGGGTGTGGCATGTGAGCTCGACGGCTCGAGGCGGTGGCGTGGCCGAGCTGCTGTCCTCCGTTCTTCCGTACCAGGCCGGCGCCGGGGCTGGGGTCGCCTGGCTCGTGCTCAGTGAGAACACGCAGCTCTTCGCGGTCACCAAGCAGCTCCACAACCTGTTGCACGGCCAAGGCTCGGAAAGCGGCCCGCTCAGACCGGGTGCTCGACAGATCTACGACAGCGCGCTGGCTGACGAGGTCGCTCAGCTGCAGGCGTCGATCAGGGCCGGAGACGTCGCGGTGCTTCACGACCCACAGACCGCCGGACTGATCCCTGCCCTGAAGCAGGTCGGCGCTCAGGTCATCTGGCGATGCCACATCGGAGCCGACGATGTGGACGACGGCGTGCGAGCCGCACAGGAGCTCCTGCTCGACGACGTGCGCCAGGCAGACCTGTGCGTCTTCTCCCGCCAGGCTCACAGCTGGCCACAGCTCGATCCGCAACGCACCGCCATCATCCAGCCCTGCATCGACATCACCTCTTCCAAGAACCGACCGCTCGGCGCACGCGCGGTCGCCGCAGCTCTCACGGAAGCCGGTCTGCTGGCGGAGGCGCGCCCATCGAGTGCGGCAGACATTCCCGAGCCGGAGAGCCGCGCTCACGTGCGACACAGGGCAGCGATGACCGAGGACGAGCCGATCCCACCGGATGGCCGGCTGGTCGTACAAGTCTCGCGCTGGGATCGACTGAAGGACCCCGTGGGTCTGATCAAGGCCTTCGCCGCCCACGGCCCGCCGCAGCACGACGTGCACCTCTGCGTCGCGGGTCCGTCCACCGATGGCGTGAGCGACGATCCTGAGGCCGCGCAGGTGCTCGCAAGAGCGCGGCGAGCGTGGAGCGCCCTACCGCCACCGGCGCGCCGGCGGGTGCACCTCGCCGAGCTGCCCATGGAAGACCCTGACGAGAACGCGCTGATCGTGAACGCACTTCAGCAACGGGCCGAGGTCGTCGTCCAGAAGAGCCTGGCCGAGGGGTTCGGTCTGACCGTCGCCGAGGCCATGTGGAAGGCACGACCGGTTGTCGCCAGCCGGGTGGGCGGGATCCAGGACCAGATCGTCCACGGGGTGAGCGGGCTCCTGATCGACGATCCCACAGACCTCGTGGCGAGTGGCCGGATGATCAGCGCCGCCCTCGTGGACCGTGCTGCGGCAGCCGAGCTCGGGAGCGCTGCGCGGGAGCGAGTGTGCGAGCACTTCCTGCCCGCCAACCACATCGACGCCGAGGTCGCCGCATTCAAGCGCGTCGCCGCAGCCGTCGCCTGACGCCATGGATGGATGGATGGAATGGATGGGATGGAGGTGGCGGCGGGAATCGAACCCGCGTACAGGGCTTTGCAGGCCCTTGCCTAAGCCACTCGGCCACGCCACCAGGGAGCGGTCACCTTAGCCCGCGCCCCCCAGGTCCCTGTCGGGTCAGCCGGTTGTGGTCGTGCCCTCTCCGTCCTCGCCGGGCCCGGCCTCGGGCTCGGTCGTGGTCGGGGCTTCGGTGGTGGTGGGCGCTTCGTCACACGCTGCGAACGCCAACAGCGCGGCGAAGAGCGTCAGCTTCACGGCTTTCATCGGACCCTCCGGTACGTCGGCTGCGAGACGATTTGTTCGACCAGCCACGGGAGGCTGTGGCCGTTGGCGGTGAAGCCGCTGGTGAGCGTGGCGAGCGTCGCGTTCTCATCGGGGTCGGTGCCGATGACGCGCAGGTCGCGCTTCATGAAGTACGACCAGGTGCGCTTCACCGCGCAGCGCGCGAAGGTGCCGTCGGCGATGATGGCGTC
>JBMOLI010000002.1:0-12270 GCA_049325515.1 Actinomycetota bacterium
CCTCCCCTCGCGCTCGACCGCACCGGTCAAGCCATCACCGTCCTCACATCCCTGCGCTGACCCGTCGCGCCCCGAACCCAGTCCACGACGTCCGAGCCACAATTGGGACGCGCCTCTAATAGGTCCCACTGCGCCGGCCTCGAGGCAATAGGTCCCGGATGCGGGACTCATCGCCTCGAGATCCCTGCAACGGGACCTATTGCCTCGGGTGGGTCTCCAGGCGGGCGCCGTCGACGGCTTCGAGGTGCCAGCCCTCGCGCAGCGCGCCCGGCTCGCCCAGCGCGACGGCGCAACCGCCGAAGCCGGCGCCGGTGAGGCGCGCCCCGTGCACGCCGGGGGTGGCTCGTAGGCGCTCGACCAGCGCATCCAGCGCCGGGGTCGACACCTCGAAGTCGTCGCGCAGCGAGACGTGGCTCTCGTGCATGAGGTCGCCCGCCAGCGCCAGGTCGCGCGAGCGCAAGGCGTCGGCGAACGCCAGGACTCGCGCGTTCTCGCTGACGACGTGGCGCGCGCGGCGGCGCGCGACGGGATCTTCGATCCCGGCCACGTCATCAGCGCTGGCCGCTCGCAGCGGACCGATGAGCGACTCGGCGCGCTCGCACGCAGCACGTCGTTCGGCGTAGGCGGAGCCGGCGAGCGCGCGGGCCTGGCCCGAGTGCACTGCCACGACCTCGACGCCTTCGGGCAGGCGCACGGGCTGCACCGCGTTGGTGGAGCAGTCGATGAGCAGCGCATGACCGGCGACCCCGGCCGCCGAAGCCAGCTGGTCCATGATCCCGCACGGCACGCCCGAGGCCCGCTGCTCGGCTCGCTGGCACAGCAGCGCGAGGTCGAGGGGCGCGCCCTCGAAGCCCAAGGCCAACGCGACCGACACCTCGAGGGCGGCGCTGGACGACAGGCCGGCGCCGATCGGGAGCGTCGTTTGCACCTCGCCCGAACCGCCCTTAGCTGGACGCATCTCGGCCACCACCCCGGCGACGAAGCGCGCCCAACCCGGACTGACCGAGGACGGATCACGGAGGTCGATGGGGACGCGCGCCCTGTCCGGATCGTCCGCCGATGAGAGGACGACCTCAGCTCCCCCCGCATCGATCTCGACCGTCGTGCCCAGGTGCACGGCCATCGGTAGGACGAAGCCCCCCGTGTAGTCGGTGTGCTCGCCGATCAGGTTCACGCGCCCCGGGGCGAAGGCCCGTCGCAGCGGAGGCATCTTCGGGTGGCGGATCGGCGCTCAGCGGCCGTGGAAGGTGGCGTGGCCGGGACCGTGCTCGAGGAACGCCTGCACGCCGCTGCGCGCGTCTTCAGTGAGGAAGACGTCGGCGAACAGCTGTTGCTCGAGGTCGAGCCCGCCGTTGAGGGTGATGTCGAGCCCTCGATCGATGGCTCGCTTGGCGAGGCCCTGCGCAACGACGGCGGCCGCCGCCAGCTGCGAGGCCTTGGCGATGGCACGGTCGTGCAGCTCCTCGTGCGGCACGACCTCGTCGACCAGGCCCATGGCCAGGGCCTCGTCGGCGCGCACCTGCCGGCCGGTGAAGATCAGGTCCTTCGCACGGGCGGGTCCGACGAGCCGCGCCAGGCGCTGCGTGCCGCCGCCACCGGGGATGATGCCGAGCAGGATCTCGGGCTGACCCAGCTTGGCCTTCTCGCTGGCGATGCGGAAGTCGCAGGCCAGCGCCAGCTCGCAGCCGCCGCCCAGCGCGAAGCCGGATATGGCCGCGATGGTGGCCCGCGGGATGTCGGCGACGGCGTTGAGGGCGCGCAGGAAGTGCTGGCCGATCAGCTCCGCCTCTGCCCGGCTGATCACCTCGGACGGGTCCTCCGGCGAGCGGAACTCGGAGATCTCGGCGCCCGCCGCGAAGATGCGGTCGCCGCCCGTGATGACGACAGCCCCGGGCGGGTCGGCCCGAAGCTGCTCGGCCGCGCTCTCGAGCTGGCGCAGCAGCGCCTTGGAGAGCGCGTTGACCTTGGGGTTGTCGAGGCGCACGACGGCGACGCCATCGCTGCGTCGCTCCACGGCTACGAGGGAGGGGTGCGGCATGGCGCGGACGCTACCCGGAGGCGCGGCGCTGACGTCAGTCCGGCAGGAGCTCTTCGGCCGCGGTCCAGGGGTCGATCGCGCGTGCCGCGACCTTGGCGGCCAGACGATCGAGGTGCTCGCCGGCGGTGGCCTTGGCCCGATCGCGCAGGAGCGCTGCGACGATCTCGGTCAGCTCATCGGCCACGCGGGCCGTGCGGCGCGCCTCGAGGCCGCCCGACTGGGTCAGGTGGTCGCGGTGCTCGTTGATCCCCTGCCAGAGCTCGGCAACCCCAGCGCCGGTCGTGGCCGACGTCGCAACGATCGGCGGCCGCCAACCCGACGCGCCCGTGAGATCGAGCATGCGCTCCAGGTCGCGACGGGCCTCGTCTACGCCGGGCCGGTCGGCTTTGTTGATCACGAACACGTCGGCGATCTCGAGCAAGCCCGCCTTGTTGGCTTGCACCGCGTCGCCCCAGCCGGGGTTGACGACAACCACCGTCGTGTCAGCCGCACGGGCGACCTCGACCTCCACCTGTCCCACGCCGACGGTCTCGACCACGATCCAGGGCCAGCCTGTGGCGTCGAGCAAACGCATCGCCTCCAGGGTCGCCAGTGAGAGGCCGCCTAGATGGCCGCGGGTGGCCATCGACCGGATGAACACGCCGGGGTCGCCGGTGTGGTCCTGCATGCGCACGCGGTCGCCGAGGATCGCTCCGCCGGTGAAGGGCGACGACGGATCGATGGCCAGCACGGCTACCGGCTCGTCGCCACCTCGCACGTGGGCCACGAGCGCGTTGGTGAGCGTGGACTTGCCGGCACCGGGCGCGCCGGTGAGGCCGACGGCATACCCAGCGCCGCCGAGCGGATGCGTCAGACGGCCGACCGCACGCGCATCCGGCCCGCCGCGCTCCACGAGCGACAGCAGCCTTGCCAGCGCAGCCCGGTCGCCCGCCCGGGCCGCGTCGAGCAGGGCTGCGGGGTCGACCGCCTCGGTCACGACGCCCGTGGCCGTGTCATGTCAGAGCGAGACGGGCGTGCCGTCGAGGAGCACCTCGCCGACGTTGACGACCTCGGTGACTCCCTCGACTCGGTCCTTCAGGATGCGCTCGATGCCAGCCTTGAGGGTGACGGTGGAGGCGGGACAGCTGACGCATGCTCCCACCAGCTCGACCTCGACGACGCCGCGCTCGCTGTCGACGCCACGCAGGAAGATGTCGCCGCCGTCGGCCTGGATGGCCGGGCGGATCGCCTCGATCGTTGTCTTGACCTTCGCTTCGTCCAACAACTTCTGCACCCTTCGAGTGGTCTGGGCCCATGGTCGCGCAGCGAGGAAGCTGCGACCCAACCTCACAGGCGTCAACCACCGAGGGCCGACCTGTGTTCCCAGGGCCTCGGCCCGTAGCATTGCCAGACCATGCCAGCGACGCAGACCTCATGACCGGCGCCGCGTTGCACCTTGCGCACCAGGGCGGTTGGGACGAGCTGCTCGTCGTGCTCCTGCCAATCGGCGCCTTTGCCGGACTGCTCGCTCTGGCCAACCGCCGCGCTGACCGCGTGAAGGCCGAGCGCGAGTCGTCCGAGCCCTCCGACCACGAGTGAGGCCGCGATGCCGCGGGTGACCCGCACCCTCGCGCCAGACCAGGTGGCTGCGATCGCCCGGGCGCGCGAGGCGCGTGACGACGTCATCGAGGAGCAACCAGCCGGCGACGGGCGCTTCGTGGCGACGAGAGCGCCATTCTCGAGATACGAGCGCACGCTGCGATCGCAGCCGGACGGGTCGGTGGTGGAGGAGATCGACTACCGGGTTGCCCCGCTCGTGTGGCGCCTGCCGTTCGGAGTGCTCTACGGCCGCGCTCTGCGGCACCCGCCGCGGCGCGGCAGCAGGCCCTTCTGGGCGCCCCCCGAGCCGATCGACGCCACCGCTGCCACCGCGATCGGCGCTCTCTGCACGCTCGCGGTCGTCTTCGGCTACCTCGGCACGCTCCTCACGCAGACGATCACGTTCGCAGCCGACGAGCTCCACGCGACCAAGGGCGATCAGGGCGCCACCCTGGCGGCCGTTCGCATCGGCGTGCTCGGCGCCGTCGCCCTCACATCGATGGCTGATCGGCGCGGTCGGCGCGTGGTGCTGCTCGGCTCGGCCCTCGTCGCTTGCGTCGTCTCGGCGCTCGGCGCGCTGGCGCCGGACATGGTGACGCTCGGGCTGTCCCAGGCCATCGTGCGCGGCTTCGCGACCGCAGGGGCCGTGATGCTCGCCGTGATCGCCGCCGAGGAGATGCCCGCGGGCTCTCGCGCCTACGCGGTGAGCCTGCTCTCGATGGCCGGTGCGCTCGGCGTCGGCATGTGCCTCTGGGCCCTGCCGCTCGCCGACATCAACGAGGCCAGCTGGCGCGTGCTGTTCGCCCTCCCTCTGCTGGCAATACCGGTCGTGCGGCACGTCGCCCGCCACCTGCCGGAGAGCCGCCGCTTCACAGTCGCCCACGCGGAGGCCGGCATGGCCGGCCACGGTCGCCGCTTCTGGCTGTTGGCCGCGTCCGCGCTGCTCCTCAGCTTGTTCACTGCGCCCGCCAGCCAGCTGATGAACGAGTTCCTGCGCGACGAGCGCGGCTTCTCAGCCGCTCGGATCAGCCTCTTCACGATCCTCACCAACACGCCGGGCGCCATCGGCATCGTGGTCGGCGGCCGGCTCGCCGACACCCGCGGCCGCCGCGCCGTGGGAGCGGTCGGGGTGGCTGGTGGCGTCGCGCTGACCGTCGCCATGGTGCTGGCATCCGGCTGGTCGATGTGGTCGCTCTCCGCTGTCGCCGCCGTCATCGGCGCCGCCACCGTGCCCGCCCTCGGCGTCTACGGCCCGGAGCTGTTCCCCACATCGCTTCGCGGTCGCGCCAACGGCACCATCGCGATCCTCGGGGTGACCGGGAGCGTGATCGGCCTACTCACTGCGGGATACCTGTCCGACCGGTGGAACGGGCTGGGGCCGGCACTCGCCCTCCTGTCGATCGGGCCGGCCCTGATGGTGCTGCTGGTGGTGTTCGCCTATCCCGAGACGGCTCACCGCGAGCTCGAGGAGCTGAACCCGGAGGACCTGCCGCCCGCGGCGTCAGTCGTGGCGACCGGCGCTGCCACGCCCGCCTGACGATCCAGTCGGGTCGGTGCTTGCTGCTTCAGAGGGCGGCGAGCCAGGCGGCGACGGTGTCGGCGATGTGCGCGTCGACCCCCTTGAGGTCGTGGCCTCGCCCGTCGACCCACTCGTGGGTGACGGGCCCCGGGATGGCGGCGGTGTGGCGCTCGAGCTCCTCGGGGGTGGCGAACGCGTCGCGCGTGCCTGACAGGAACAAGCAGGGCAGCTCCAGCCGCGGGAAGTGCTCTATGCGCAGGTTCTCGGGCTTGCCAGGCGGGTGCAACGGGTAGGCGATCAGCACCAGGGCAGCCGCCGGCAGCCCGTCGGCCACGGCCAGCGAGCAGATGCGTCCGCCCATCGATCGCCCGCCCAGCGCGATGCGAGCCGGATCGAGGCCGGTCTGATCCGCCAGCAGCTCGGCCTCATCGAGCACGCAGGCGAGCAGCTTGGGCGGCCGGTCGGGCGCCTTGCGCCCCTCGCGGCGGTAGGGGAAGTCGGCGCGGTGGACCGGCAGCGGGGCGAGCGCTTCTTCGATGGCGATGAGCGATGGGTGGCTGGCCGAGCTGCCCGCGCCTGGGAAGAGGAGGAGCGCGCCGGGAGCGGACCCGCGCCGCTTCCTCGCTCGCGCTGGAGGGGTCACGGCGCGGCGACGAGCAGGATGCGGCGGGCCTCGCTCAGCTCCGCGATCCGCTGTGGCGCGTCGTTGGTGGCGCCGCCGTGATCGGGGTGCGCCTCGCGCAAGAGGTCGCGGAAGCGGCGCTGCACCTCTGAGCGGTCGGGTACGGCCAGCTCGTCGTCGCTGTCACCCAGGCCCAGCACCTCGATCGCCCACTGCACCGGATCGTGGAAGGCGCGCGCCGACCACTGGCGCGACCGGTCGAGACCGGACACGTGCGCCACGAACCCACCATCGAGCGGACCCACCCAGCGCATCGCCAGCCTGATCGCCTCGAGCACCCGCCCGCGAGTGACGAGCGGCAACCGCCCCGCTGCGTAGACCGCCGCGAGGATGTGCTGCGCGGCCGCACCCTTGGCCTCGAGCTCGAACGACAGGTCCTCCCCCTCCCCCACCAACCGGTGCATGCTGCGCGTCAGACCGATGCGGTCTGTCTGGAAGCGGTGCCGCAGCCTGGGCTGCGGGATGCGATGGCCGTCTTGGAGCTGAAGGGTGAGTCGGTGCAGGTCGTCGAACAGCTCGGGGTCGAGCTCGGCCATGTGGCCGGCCACGATGCCGCCCAGCAGGATGCCGCCGAAGCCGGGTGCCGGGCTGACCGGGAGCTGCGAGCGCCCCAGGGCCACCCGCCGCGTGGGCGCGATCGGCCGCGAGTGGAACACCTCCAGCTCGGCGAGGATCACCGGCTCACGCTACTTGTCGACGCAATCCGCACCCCAGCCGAGCGGGACCGGAGGCGGCTCAGACGTAGGGCCGCAGGGCGTCGCGCAGCGCGGTGGCCTCGGCGATGACCGCGTCTTGGTCGGGCGACGGCGTGTCGAGCATCACGACCAGGTGGTCGGCGTGGCCGAGCACGCCCTCCCACCACACCTTGTCCATGCCGTAGGGCGCGCTGGTGACGCCTGCGAGCCGCAGTGCGTCGATCAGCGAGAGGGTGCCCTCGTGGTCGACCGGGTCGTGCACGAGACGATCGGCTGCGACGAAGAGCTCGCCCATCACCTCCGGCGTGTCGTGCTGCTCGAGCGGCGGCGCCGCGTCGGGGCGCACGATGGCGTCGATGATCTCGTCGACGCGCTGCTCGTCGATCTCGTGGATGAACAGCTCGTCGCCGTCGATGCCGTAGGGGACGGCCTCCTCCTCGAGCACGTCGAACAGGCGCTCGCGGTTCGTGACGTCCCACTCCGTCAGGTCGTAGGCGATCTGCTCGATCTCGGGGTCGAGTGACACCGACAGGTCTTCCTCGACCTGATCCATGATCCGCTCCACCCAGGCCTCGTCCGCCGCCGCCACGACCAGCGCCAGGTCTTCCCAGCGGTGCGGCACGCCCAGCGTCTCCAGGCGCTCGCGGAGCACTCCCCGATCGCGGTCGCTCCACTCGTCGAGGTCGTAGACCATCTCCTCGGGCGATCCGTCGAGGTGCTCGAGACCCGCGATCGAGATCTCCCCCCGCTCCTCGTCGTCCTCGGGCCGGTCAGAGAGGAGTCCCACGCACACAGCCTCGCGCGATCGGGGGGCCCGACGTCAGGGATGTCACGAATCGCCCGATGGCCCGAGCACCTGTTCGATCACGCTCTGGCGATCCCAGTAGGCCCGCTCGCAGACGATCTTGTCGCCCTCGAAGTCGAAGAACGCCGCCATGCGGATCTCGAACGAGCGCGCATCGTCCACCTCGTCCCGGCGTGGCGTGCCCCTCAGCCACATCTCGATGCCGACGCCGCTCTCCGAGTGGTACATCGAGATGAGCTCGTTGGACTGGTCGGGCACGAGCGCGCGTCCCACCCGGTAGTACTCGCGCACAGCGTCCTCGCCGTCATAGACCTCACCGCTGGCGATCAGCTCGTAGCGCGGGTGGGCGAAGGTGGCGATGGTCTCGTCGAAGCGCTGCTCGTTCTCCGATCGCATGTGGTCGAGCACCACCTGCTCTCGCCGGGCGCGCAGCTCGCTGTCAGTCGTCATGGCAGATGCTCCTCTGATCGGGCCGAGAGAGAGTGAAGCACCCATGGCGGACGGGCGTGCCCGGATCGGGCCAGTTGGGACCGTTCTTGTAACCTCGCCCGACATGACCGCCAAGCAGCGCCCCGACCGCAACCTCGCGCTGGAGCTCGTGCGCACCACCGAGGCCGCGGCGCTCGCGGCCAGCCGCTGGATGGGCCGCGGCGACAAGAACGGGGCCGACGGGGCCGCCGTCGACGCCATGCGCGTGGTGCTCGACACCGTCCCGATGGACGGCATCGTCATCATCGGCGAAGGCGAGAAGGACGAAGCGCCGATGCTCTTCAACGGCGAGCGCCTGGGCGACGGCACACCGATGCTCACCGACATCGCTGTCGACCCCATCGACGGCACGACGCTCACCGCCCTGGGTCGGGGCGGCGCCATCGCAGTCATCGCCGTGTCGGAGCGCGGCACGATGTTCGACCCGGGCCCCTGCGTCTACATGGAGAAGGTCGCCGTCGGTCCCGAGTGCGTCGGCGCCATCGACATCACGCGCCCAGCGGCGGAGAACATCGCCGCCGTGGCGAGGGCGAAGGGTGAGAGCATCCGTGACGTCACCGCCGTCATCCTCGACCGTCCCCGCCACGAGGAGCTCATCGCCGAGGTTCGCTCGACCGGCGCTCGCATCAGGCTCATCCCCGACGGCGACGTCGCCGGTGCCATCTCCACCGCTTGGCCCGACTCGGGTGCCGACATCCTGCTCGGCATCGGCGGCACGCCCGAGGGCGTCATCACCGCCGCTGCGCTCAAGTGCATGGGCGGCGAGCAGCAGGGCCGGCTCTGGCCGCGCGACGACGACGAGCGCGACGCCGCCATCGCGGCCGGCTACGACCTGAGCAAGGTGCTCACCATCGAAGACCTCGTCGCCGGCGACAACTGCTTCTTCTCCGCCACCGGCATCACCGACGGCGACCTCCTGAAGGGCGTGCACTACGACAGCCGCGGTGCCAGCACGCAGTCGCTCGTCATGCGCTCCAAGTCGGGCACCGTTCGCCTCGTCAACGCGCGCCACCAGATCGGCAAGCTGCGCGACTTCAGCTCGATCGACTTCGAGTAGCCGCCTCGCCGAGGCCGAGTGCGGCGTCGGTCAGGTGTCGGTGACGACGGCCTGACGCTGCTGCACCTCGTGTGTGACCGACGCGGTGGCGGTGAGGTTGGGGAGCGTGAACCAAGGGCCGCCGTTGACACGGAACTCCGGCACCAGCGAGATGTCAGCCCGGATGACGTACATGCCGGCGTCACGGTGTGCGTGCTGCACCGACGACTCCTCCGGGTAGGCGCGCCCGAGGTCGCCGCGCTCGACGGTGCCGTCGCCGAAGTCCCACGTGACCGAACCGGTCGACATGCGCACCTCGATGGTCACGCCCAGCGCCGCGATCGGCGGCGCCGTCACCGTGCCGTCGAAGCCGTCGACCCAGAACCACGAGCGCAGCCCCGCCAGGCCCTTGGCGGCTGGGTTGACCCCGATCGAGATGGCGGGTGTCAGCACCTCCTCGACGTAGCGCTGCGCTTCGGTCTGCGCGGCAGCGTCGAGGTCGACGACGTCGCGCGGCGCCACCCAGATCGCCCGCAAGATCTCGCCGTTGCACAGCAGCAGCGCGAAGCGAGCGTCGGGGTCGGGCGGCGGCCCGATCGAGGTGCCGTACGGCGCGTCCGCCAGATCCGGGACGAACAGCAGGCTCCAGGTGCAGCCCTGCCGCCCGCCCGATCCGCCACCCGAGACAGCCCGCACCACGTAGTCGCCACCCACCTTCGTGACGGTCACCCGCACCGCGTCCTCAACAGTCTCCGCGGTAGCCCCGTCGTGAATGGCGCTCTTATCCTTGCCATCAGCGAGGGCGGCCTGCTGGAGGGCCGCGAGAACGACGACCGAAAGCATCAGTGCTCGCCTCATCGGAGCTCCTCTACGAGTGTCACCTTCCACTCGCCACCGATCAGCGTGAGCGTGATGACGTCTACAACTTCCTCGTCAGGATCCGGCTCAACGGGCTGCTTTGATCTCGGATCTATGAGCACCTGGTGATTGCGATATCGGTCGACAACGGCCGCCGTAGTGTCATCGACGACCTCGACCGAGTAGTCGTGCTCGACCCGCACGAGCGCCGCACGGGCCTCCTGAACACGCGCCTCGATCTCCGCAGTCACGGTTGCGAGATAGTCACCCGCGTAGACCTCCGCCAGCTTTTGCTCGTCCAGCTCGAGGTTGTAGACGGCGTCGGCGTAGACGTCCCAGCTGCGCAGGTAGGCGGCCTCGACCTCGCCCTCGACCGAGGTGGGGGCGTAGGCGGTCGTGGTTGTGCTTGCCTGGCGCTCGGGGGCGGTCGAGGTGGTGCTGGTGACGAGCGCGCCATCGGTGGTGGTGGGCGCCGCGCCACCACCGTCTCCGCCGCAAGCCGAGACGCCAAGCGCCAGGACCAAGCAGCCCGCCGTGACACCCCAGGTAGTCACCCGGCCGACCCTAGCCACGCACAGTGGTTGCGAGCAATGTGCTCACGATGCCTTTCAGGGCATCAGGGGTCGGGTACGACCTTCCAGGTCTCGCTCTGGCAGTCGAAGAGGATGGCGGCCCTCGTCCGACCCGCCACGAAGCCCAGCGGTGCCGTCGGGTCGGGCCACGGTCCGTCTCGGCGGTCGTCCAAGCGGCAGCGCACGTCGTTCAGCAGGGGGCCTTCGGTGATCTCCAGCACCAGCCGCCCGGAGCTGGCCCGGTGCGGCACGTCGGGCTCGCCGATGGTGGTGCTGACCAGGCTGCCGACGAACTGCGCGGCCACGAGCGCGACCAGCCACCCCTGCCTCACCGCCGGAGAGGCCCCGACCAGCAGCGCCACGCAGACCACGACCGGCAGCAGGTGGACTGGCTTCCACGGGAAGCGCAGGAAGAGCAGTTCGGTGCTCAGCACCCCGAAGACGGCGAAGCGCACCACCACCGATGCCTGCCAGCGCGCCAGGGCGCCGAAGCCGCGGCTCACGCCAGCGATGAAGACGAGGCCAGCCGGCACTCCGATCACGGCCGCGTTCTTGACCGCCCAGCGTCCGGCGTTCACCGCAAAGGATCCGAACGGCTCCTGCTGGCCGAGGAAGTCGAGCGAGCGGCCCGCATCGAGCCACGCCGGGATGAAGACCAGCACGCCGATCACCGCGACCACCGCGGCCGTGGTCGCTGTCGCGCGCCAAGGCGGGCGATGGTCGCGTTCACCCAACCGCTCCGCCGCCAGCCAGCTCAACACGAGCAGCAAGGTGGACAGTCGGCAGCCGAGCGCGACCCCGAACAAGACCCCGGCCAGCACCCGACGGTCGCGGTGAGCGGCGACAGCACCGGCGAGCCCCAGACCGAGCGCCCACACGAAGTCGCCCAGCGAGGTTGCCGCGATCCAGAACCACGGGTTGGCCGCTACGAGGAGCGTGGTCCAGCTGGGCCACCGGTCACCGTCGTCGAGCGCCAAGCGGTGGATGCTCCACAATGCGAGCGCAGCGAACCCGACGCCGACCACGTTGATCGCGACGGATCCGCCCAACCAGTCGAGCCAGCCTGTGCCGACCTCGTGGACGAAGGCGCCCGGGCGCCTGGAGATGTCGTACTCCCACTCCTCCAGGAACACCCCGCCGGTGCGGAGCACGTTGGCTACATCGATGTCGGTGCCGTAGCCGAGCAGCGTGAAGGGCAGGTAGGCGACGACGCAGGCGAACACGAGCAGTCCTCCGCGCTCGCGCCACCGGCGCCCAGTCAGCACATCGACGGACATCGTCATGTCCCGCGAGGAGGCGCTCACCTAGTGCCGCTCACGGCGCGTGAAGCGGCCTCGCGGACAGAGCCCCCCGGCTGTCGAGACATCAGGCGGCAGGCTACAGGCGGGCCGCGCGCTGGCAGGCGGGCTCAGAGGCGCGCGAACCGCACAGATGCGCCAGATCGACCCTCGGAGCGGTCAGTGCGCTGTGGCAGCCGGCTGGGTGCCGGCAACCGCCAGACGCACCTCTGCCCGACGCAGGGCGGCCTCGGCCTCGGCATCGTGCTCGGCCCGCAGGGCGGCCTCGGCACGATCCGCCGCGGCTTGGGCGCGCACGACATCGATCTGGCTGGCGACCTCTGCCACGTCGGACAGGATCGTCACCCGGTTGTGGCTCACCTCGACGAAGCCGCCGTGCACGGCGACCAGCTCGTCAGGCCCCTCGGCGGGACGCACGGTCACCTTGGAGATCTCGAGGGCGCCGACGAACGGAGCGTGGTCGGTGAGGAATGCGATCTCGCCGCCGCCGACCGTGCGAGCGATGACCATGCTCGCCTCCCCCGTCCAGAGGATCCGCTCCGGCGAAACAACTTCCACGTGAAGTGTCACAGCAAACCTCCGAGAACAAGGCGGCGGCCCTTGGGGGGGAGCCCGAGGGGGGCCGCTCCGCGACCCCCTTCGGCCGCGGGGGGGGCGGCAGCGGGCGGGGGCCCCCCGGGGGGATCACGCCCCCAGAGGG
>JBMOLI010000002.1:12280-41119 GCA_049325515.1 Actinomycetota bacterium
GCGGGCGATCCGGCTCCGCCGGTCGCCCGCCGAGAGTCAGCCCGCCGAAGGCGGTCCGAAGAAGCTCGTGCGAGAAGCTCCGCTTCGAGCACGAAGCTCACTTCAGCAGCTCGGCTGCCTTGGCGCGAGCGGAGTCGGCGCCGCCGACGTTGAGGAAGGCCTGCTCGGGCAGGTCGTCGAGCTCGCCGGTGACGAGCTGCTCGAAGGAGTCGACCGTCTCCTCGACCGGCGTGAACACGCCGTCGAGACCGGTGAACGCCTTGGCCACGAACATCGGCTGCGACAGGAACCGCTGGATCTTGCGAGCCCGGGCCACCGTGATGCGGTCTTCCTCGGAGAGCTCGTCGAGCCCGAGGATGGCGATGATGTCCTGGAGCTCCTTGTAGCGCTGCAGGATCTCCTGCACGCGGCGGGCCACCTGGTAGTGCCGGTCGCCGACGATCTCGGGAGCGAGGATCGTGGAGGACGAGGCGAGCGGGTCGACGGCCGGGTAGATGCCGAGGGCCGCGATGTCGCGGGACAGCTCGGTGGTGGCGTCGAGGTGCGTGAAGGTGGTGAACGGCGCCGGGTCGGTGTAGTCGTCGGCGGGCACGTAGACGGCCTGCAGCGAGGTGATCGACCGGCCGCGGGTGGAGGTGATGCGCTCCTGCAGCTCGCCCATCTCGTCGGCGAGGGTGGGCTGGTAGCCCACGGCGGACGGCATGCGGCCGAGCAGCGTCGACACCTCGGAGCCGGCCTGCACGAACCGGAAGATGTTGTCGACGAAGAGCAGCACGTCCTGGTTCTTCACGTCACGGAAGTACTCGGCGATCGTGAGCGCCGAGAGGGCGACGCGCAGGCGCACGCCCGGCGGCTCGTCCATCTGGCCGAACACGAGAGCCGCCTTGTCGAGCACGCGGGTGACGCCGTCACCCATGATCGTCTCGCCCATCTCGAGGAAGAGGTCGGTGCCCTCACGGGTGCGCTCACCCACGCCGGCGAACACGGAGACGCCACCGAACTGGCTGGCTACGCGGTTGATCATCTCGGTGATGAGCACGGTCTTGCCCACGCCGGCGCCGCCGAACAGGCCGATCTTGCCGCCCTGCAGGTAGGGGGTGAGCAGGTCGATGACCTTGATGCCCGTGGGGAACACGATCTTCTGGGGCTCGAGCGTGTCGAAGTCGGGGGCGTGACGGTGGATGTCCCAGAGGTCGTCGATCTTGCTGGCGTCGAGCTCGGCGACGTCGAGCGGCTGGCCGATCACGTTGACGACGTGGCCGAGCACCGCGTCGCCGACGGGCATCTGCAGGCCGGCGCCGGTGTTGCGGACCGTGGTGCCGCGCACGAGACCGTCGGTCGGCCGCAGGCAGATGGCGCGCACGCGTGCCTCACCGATCTGCTGTGCCACCTCGGCCCGCACCTCTTGCGGCTTGCCGTCGATGATGATGTCGAACGAGAGGGCCGTGTTGATCTGCGGCACAGCGTCGGGCGGGAACTCGACGTCGATCACCGGGCCGGCGATGGCGACGACGCGGCCGTCCTTCAGTGTGGGCTGGTTGTCGGTCACGGTCATGACTGGTCTCCGGTTCAGGCGTGGCGGTGGTTGTGCGAGTGGCTCTTGGCGTGCGCGAGCTCGTCGCTGCGGCCGATCACGTCGGCCACGCGAAGGGCGTTGTCAGCGAGCAGGTCGGCGCCGCCGGCTTGCCCGGCGCGCAGGGCCTCAGCGCCGCTGACGATCTCCATGATCTCGGTGGTGATGCTGTCCTGGCGGGCACGGTTCATCACGCGACTGAGCTTGGTGATGAGCTCCTCCGCGTTGTCGGTGGCGGACTTCATGGCGCGCTGCTGGGCGGCGAAGAACGAGGCCGAACCCTCGAGCAGGGCGGCGAACAGGCGGGCCTCGGCGTAGCGCGGCAGGAGCCGGTCGAGGATCTCACCCGGCCCGGGCTCGAACTCGTAGTCGGCGGAGGGGCCGTCGGACTTGGCGGCTGCGTCGAGCAGATCGGTCTCGATCGGCACGAAGCGGCGCTGGCTCACCTTCTGCACGCCGGCCGAGATGAACTGCGTGAAGAAAAGCTCGACCTGGTCGTACTCGGCTGCCTCGAAGCGGGCGACGACGGCCTCGGCCACGCGGCGGGCGTCTTCGTAGGTGGGCTCGTCGGAGAAGCCCGTGAAGGAGTCGTCGATGTCGTAGCCGCGGAAGCGGAAGTAGGCGGTGGCCTTCTTGCCGACCGTGATCAGGCGGGTCTGCTTGCCCGACTCGCGCAGCCGGGCCATCTCGCGCTCGGCGGCGCGGATCACGTTCGTGTTGTAGCCACCGCAGAGACCCCGGTCGGCGGAGACGACCACCAGTGCGATCGTGCGGACCTCTTCGCGCTCCTGGAGCAGGGCCGAGCCCCGTCCGGCGCCCGCCGCCGCCAGGTTGCGGATCACCTCGGTGATCTGCTCGCTGTAGGGGCGCGCTGCGTTGACCCGCTGCTGGGCCTTGAGGATCCGACTCGCGGCGATGAGCTCCATCGCCTTGGTGATCTTCTTGGTGGACTGCACCGACTTGATGCGTCGGCGCAGCACCCTCTCCTTGCCACCGGCCATGGGCTACTCCGCTGCTGCTTCGGCTTCGGCGTCGGCCAGGGCGCTGTCGGCGGCGACGACTGCGGCAGGTGCGACGTCGTCGGTGCCGCCGGTGGGCTGGAACTGCTCGCCGAACGCCTTGAGGGCGGCTTCGAACCCGGCCACGTCTTCGATGTCGCCGCTGGTCTTGATGCTCTCGAGCACGCCGGCGTGGCGGCTGCGGAACCAGTCCAGCAGCTCCTTCTCGAAGCGCGGCACGTCTTCGACCGGGATCGGGTCGAGGTAGCCGTTGGTGCCGGCGTAGAGCGACACGACCTGCTCTTCGACGGGCATCGGGCTGTTGAGCGGCTGCTTCAGCAGCTCGACGAGGCGGTAGCCGCGGTCGAGGGCGGCCTGGCTCACCTTGTCCAGCTCGGACCCGAAGGCGGCGAAGGCCTCGAGCTCACGAAACTGCGAGAGGTCGCCCTTCAGCGTGCCGACCGCCTTGCGCATGGCCTTGATCTGGGCGGCACCGCCGACTCGGGACACCGACTGGCCGGTGTCGAAGGCAGGGCGCACACCGGACTTGAACAGGTCGTCCTGGAGGAAGACCTGGCCGTCGGTGATGGAGATCACGTTGGTGGGGATGTACGCCGAGATGTCGCCGGCCTTGGTCTCGATGACCGGCAGCGCCGTGAGCGAGCCGGCGCCGTTGGCGTCGGACAGCTTGGCGGCACGCTCGAGCAGGCGGCTGTGCAGGTAGAAGACGTCGCCCGGGTAGGCCTCGCGGCCCGGCGGGCGGCGCAGCAGCAGCGACACCTGGCGGTAGGCCTCAGCCTGCTTGGACAGGTCGTCGTAGACGATCAGACCGTGCTCGCCGTTCTCCATCCAGTGCTGGCCCATGGCGCAGCCGGCGTAGGGGGCGAGGTACTTGAACGGGGCGGGGTCGGAGGCACCGGCCACCACGACGACCGTGTACTCGAGGGCGCCGTACTGCTCGAGCGTGGCGACCGTGTTGGCGACGGTCGACTCCTTGAGACCGACCGCCACGTAGATGCACTTCACGCCGAGGCCGCGCTGGTTGATGATCGTGTCGACGGCGACGGTGGTCTTGCCGGTCTTGCGGTCGCCGATGATGAGCTCGCGCTGGCCACGGCCGATCGGCGTCATGGCGTCGATCGCCTTGATGCCGGTCTGCAGCGGCTCGTGCACCGGCTTGCGGCCGATGATGCCCGGAGCCTGCAGCTCCATGCGGCGGTCTTGCACGTTGGTGAGCGGGCCCTTGCCGTCGACCGGGATGCCGAGGGCGTCGACCACGCGGCCGAGCAGGCCGTCGCCGACGGGGACCGAGAGGATCTGGCCGGTGGCCTTGACGGGCGAGCCCTCGCTGACCGAGCCGCCGTCGCCGAGCACGACCGCGCCGATCGACTCCTCGTCGAGGTTGAGCGCCAGGCCGCGCACGCCGCCTTCGAACTCGAGCAGCTCGTTGACGCCGACGCCCGGCAGGCCCGAGACGGTGGCGATGCCGTCGCCCACCTCGATCACGCGCCCGACCTGCGCCGCCTGCATGTCGGGCGTGAAGCCCTCGAGGTTCTTGCGGAGCGCTGCGGCGATGTCAGCGGTGTTGATGGTCAGCTCTGCCATCTTCGTCATCTCTTCTTTCTCGATGTTGCGCGTCGCGGTGGCGGCGCGCTCAGAACGCTGTCTTCAGCTGGGCGAGGCTCGTCTTGACGGATCCGTCGATCACGGTGTCGCCGACCTGTGCGACCAGCCCGCCGAGCACGGACGGGTCGATGATCACCTTCAGCTCCACCTTCTTGCCGGTGGCCGACTCGAGCGCCGTGGCAAGGCGCGCCTTCTGGTCGTCGGTGAGCTCGACCGCCGAGCGCACCTCGGCCACCTCGCGGTTGGCCTCGGCCGCGCTCAGCTTCACCAGCTCGTCGATGATCGCTGACAGGTCACGTGCGCGCCCGGTGCCGACCACCATCGACACCAGCGAGGTGGTGACCGGGTTGGCGCGGCCACCGAGCAGGTCTTCGACGATCTGCTGGCGACGGCTGACCGGCAGCGCCGCGTCGGTGAGGGTGGTGCGCAGCTCGTCGTTGCCCTCGAGCAGCCGCGCGAAGCGGAACAGCTCGTCCTCGACGTCGGCCAGAGCGCCCTCCGAGCGGGCCACGTAGAGCAGGGCCGACGCATACGTCAGCGCGCGCTCGGCCGTCATCGTGAGCTCGTCACCTGGTTGATGTAGTCCTCGATGAGCTGCGTCTGCGTGGCGGCGTCGAGGTTCTTGTGGACGACGACCGACGCAGCGCCGACGGCCAGCTCGGCCACCTCGCCCCGCAGGTCGGCGATGGCCTGTGCCTTGGCAGCCTCGATGTCGGCGCTCGCCCTGGCACGGATCTCGGCCAGCTCGGTCTGCAGGCGGGACGCCTGCTCCTTCTTGAGAGCGTCGGCGGCCTGGCGGGCCTCCTCGATGATGCGACCCGCTTCGGCCTTGGCACCGGCCAGCTCGGCGCGGTAGCCGTCCAGCACGCTGGTGGCCTCGGACTTGGCCTGCTCGGCCGCGTCGAGGTCGGCGCGGATCCGCTCGGTGCGAGCGTTCATGCCCTTCTTGATGGCCGGGAAGGCGAACTTCCACATCAGGCCGAGCAGCAGCACGAAGGAGATCGAGCCCCACACGAGCTCGTCGAGCGCGGGGAGGATCGGGCTGGGAGCCTCGTTGCACTCCTCGGGCGAACCGCCGTCGAGCAGGATCGGGATGCAGTGGCTGTCGATCTCGGTGCCGCCGTTCTCCCGAGCGATGAGCTCGGCCTCGTGCGTGATCTCCTCGATCTGCTCTTCGGTGAGCTCAGACGCGTCGAACTCCTCGTCGGCGCCCGCTTGGGGAGCGAAGGCGATGAGCCCGATGGCGAGCATGGTGCTCGCCAACATTGCGCGGGTGCGGAATCGCACGGTTGGCCTCCTCAGCCCGAGATGATGAACGAGAGCACGAAGCCGAACAGGGCGAGGGCTTCGGTGAAGGCGATGCCGAGGAACATGGTGGTGCGCACCATGCCGGCGGCCTCGGGCTGGCGAGCCATGGCCGTGATGGCGTTGCCCACCACGATGCCGATGCCCACGCCGGGGCCGATGGCAGCGCCGCCGTAGACGATGCCTCGACCGACGGCCGTGAGGCCCTCGGCGAGCTCGCCCGGATCCTGCTCAGCGAGAAGTTGCAGCACGGTTGTTCTCCTTCGTCTCTCTTAGTGCTCGGGGTGCATGGCACCGCCGATGTACACGGCGGCGAGGATGGTGAAGATGTACGCCTGGAGGAACGCCACCAGGATCTCGAATGCGCTGAGGAAGAGCAGCAGCGCGAAGGGGGCGACCGCGCCGACCACCGTGGCCTCGAAGAGGGCCTGGCAGAGCACGGCGAAGGTCACGAGGAGCAGGTGGCCGGCGATCATGTTGGCGAAGAGCCGGACTGCCAGCGACAGCGGGCGGGTGACGAGGATGCCCATCAGCTCGATGAGGAACACGAGCGGCAGGATCGCCTTCGGCACGCCCGGCGGGATCGTGGCCGACTTGAAGTACTTGATCGGGCCCTGACTCACGATGCCCGTGATGTGGTAGATCGCCCACACCAGGATCGCCATGAAGGCCGGCAGCGCGATGCGTGCGTTGACCGGCATCTGCACGCCGGGGATCAGGCCCCAGATGTTGCACGTCAGGATGAACGTGAAGAGCGTGAGCAGGAACGGCGTGAACTTCAGCCCGTCGGGCCCCATCGTCTGTAGGACGATGCCCTCCTCGATGAAGTCGACGGCTGACTCGGCGATGTTCTGAGCGCCGGTGGGCACCAGGGCTTGCTTGCGCCCGCCGAGGTACATCACGGCGAACGCGAGGGCGGCCGACACCCACATCAGGATGATCACCTTGTTGACGGCGAAGGGACCGTCGCCGAACAGGGTGGGCCACTCCACGACGTGGGAGATGGGCGGGAACTCCAACCCGAGGATCACGAGAGGACAGCCTCCTTGTTGGCTGCGGGCTTGAGGCCCGGGAAGGCGAGCGAAGCGGACACGAAGCGCAGCTCCCAGAAGAGGAGCCCGAGGTGGGTGACGAGCACGGTGATGCCGAGCGCCGTCATGTCGATCCAGGCGGCGTTTCGCACGGCGAACAGAACCGCTGTGACGAGCCCCATGCGGACGGCGAAGCCGCCGAGCGACATGGCCATGATGGCGGTGAGCGACACCTTGGCTGCCCAGGACAGCCCCAGTGCCGCTAGCACGAGGTTGACGGTGACGAGGGCGATGGCGACCGCGGCGGACGAGGCACCCTCGGTGCCCCAGATCAGCGAGGCGAGCAGGAGGATCGCCGGGGCGAACCAGACGCCGCGCTTCAGCATGTCGAAGGCCAGCTCGCGCTCGACCTCGGGTGCCTCCGGCACGGGTGCGCGGCGGTCGGCTGCGGTCATCCGGCGCCGCGGTCTGTGCCAGGACCGAATAGGTCGTGCTCGTGCTGGCGCATCTTCGTGTCGTAGGTCGTGAACTGCCGCCAGATCACGTAGCCCACGGTGAAGACGAAGAGGAAGAGGAGGAACAGCGGGGAGGTGCCCAGCCAGCGATCGAGCTGCCAGCCGATCAGAGCGAAGATCGCCGGGGTGACAGCCAGCTCGACGGCGGCCGTCAGCGCGTTCCCGAAGCCGTTGTTGAGGTCGCGCTTGGCGGACAGATCGAACACTTGGGAGGACCTCAGGGGTTCCCGCGCCGGCACCGTTGCCGGGCGCTTGTGAATTCCTTCGCAATATAGAAGACCGGGCGATGGACCGGCAAATTCGGCTCTGCTGCAGGCCAGCGGCGCAGGTTAGCAACCCCGCGGTCGAGGTTTTCAATTCTCGCGACCTGGCTCACGACGAGGTCCGGCCAGGCCCCGCGAGCCCGGTCCCCCGGCCTTCCAGCGCCTCCTACTCGGCCTCGCGGCGCGAGCGCACGCCAGGGCCGAACCAGGTGTAGAGGAGCAGCGCGGCACCGACGATCGCGGCGGGGATGTACAGGTCGCCCTGCCCGCGGGTGTAGGTCGGGTACAGCGCGATGGCGGACAGCACCACCGTCCAGGCCCAGAGGATCAGCACGCTGCGGCGCTGGCCGTGGCCCAGCCGCATGAGCCTGTGGTGCAGGTGGTCCTTGTCGGCCACCGTCACGCCGGCGCCCCGCCGGGCACGGCGCACGATCGAGAAGGCCGTGTCGATGATCGGCACACCCAGGATCACGAGCGGGATGAAGAGAGGGGCGAAGAAGAAGAAGGTCTGGCCGGAGAACTGCGCGTCGGTGTTGCCGCCGACCGCCACGGTGGCGGCCGCCATCAGGAGGCCGAGCAGCAGCGCGCCGGCGTCGCCCATGAAGATCTTGGCCGGGTGGAAGTTGTGCGGCAGGAAGCCGAGGCAGGCGCCGAAGACGGCAGCCGCGATCAGCGGGCCGGCGTTGTCGTCGCCGATGGCGCCGACCCCGGCAAGGCGCTCGCAGTACAAGAGCAGCGCGGCCGCCCCGATCGCGACGATGCCCGCGGCGAGGCCGTCGAGGCCGTCGACGTAGTTGATGGCCGTCGACATGCCGATGACCCACAGCACCGTGAGCAGCGCCGACATGTCAGGCGACAGGGACAGCAGGCCGGTGAACGGGATGCGGAAGAAGAGGATGCTCACACCCGCGATGGACAGGACGCTGCCGGCGAGGACCGTGCCGGCCAGCTTGGCGGGCGGGGACACCTCGCGGAGGTCGTCGACCTGGCCGACCGCGAAGATCATCAGCGCCGCCAGCGCCACGCCGAGCGGCACCGTGCCGGCGCGGAACACCTCCACGAAGCTGTCGCCCCGCCAAGCGACGCCGAGCCCGGCCAGGAAGCCGAGCAGGATCGCTGCTCCCCCGAGCAGCGCGGTGGGCTGGGTGTGGACGCGCCGCTCGTCGGGACGCTGCACCGCGCCGACCGCGAAGGACAGCCGCCGGAACAGCGGGGTCGTGACGAGCGTGACCACCGCCGCGCCGAGGATGACCGGCGTGAACTGCCCTAGGTAGTCCGCCACTCGAGCGATCAGCCGCCGCTCGGGTAGGGCATGAACTTGGAGCAGAGTGCGACGACCTCGTCGCGGACGGCTGCCAGCTCGGCCTCGTCCTCGCGGCCGACGAGCACCCGGTGGATCAGCGACGCGATCGTGGCCATCTCGGGCTCGGTCATGCCCTGGGTGGTGACCGCCGGCGTGCCGATGCGGAGCCCGGACGTGATGTAGGGCGGGCGCGGGTCGTCGGGCACGGTGTTCTCGTTGAGGCTGATCCCTGCCTTGTCGAGCGCCAGGCGCGCCTTCTTGCCGCTGAGGTCGGGGTCGAACGTGCGCAGGTCGACGAGCATGAGGTGGTTGTCGGTGCCGCCCGACACCAGGCGCAGGCCATGACCAGCGAGAGCCTCGGCCAGCGCGGCCGCGTTGCGGATGACCTGCTGCGCGTAGTCGCGGAACTCCGGGGTGGCGGCTTCGGCGAAGGCGATGGCCTTGGCGGCGATGACGTGGTCGAGCGGCCCGCCCTGCAAGCCGGGGAAGACCGACTTGTCGATGACCTCGGCCAGCTCGGCGGTGCAGAGGATCGCTCCCGAGCGCGGCCCGCGGAGCGTCTTGTGCGTGGTGAACGTCATGATGTCGGCGCCGTGCTCCATCGGGTTGGGGTGCACGCCTCCCGCCACGAGCCCGGCGATGTGAGCCGCGTCGAACATGAAGAGGGCGCCGACCTCGTCCGCGATCTGACGGAAGGGCCGCGGGTCGATGATGCGCGGGTAGGCGGTGGCACCCGTGACGATGATCTTGGGCCGATGCTCGAGAGCGAGGTCGCGCACCTGCTCGATGTCGATGCGCTCGTCGCTGGGCGTCACGCCGTAGGAGACGAAGTCGTAGAGCTTGCCGCTCGCGTTGACAGGCGAGCCGTGCGTGAGGTGGCCGCCCTGGTCGAGCCGCAGGCCCAGCACCGTGTCGCCCGGCTGGAGCAGCGCAAGGTACACGGCCATGTTGGCGTTGGCACCGGCGTGGGGCTGCACGTTCGCGTGGGGCGCTCCGAACAGCTCCTTGGCGCGATCGCGAGCGATGTTCTCGACCTCGTCGATCACCTCGTTGCCTCCGTAGTAGCGCTTCGACGGATAGCCCTCGCTGTACTTGTTGGTGAGCACCGACCCCGTGGCGCGCAGCACGGCGGGCGACGTGAAGTTCTCGCTGGCGATCAGCTGGAGGGTGGTGTTCTGGCGCTCGACCTCACGCTCGATCAGCGTGAAGATCTCGTCATCGGGGTTGCTGGGCCACGGCATGGTGTCTCCTACTGCTGCTCGCGTTCGATGTCGGCGATCTGGGCTACGCGGCGCTCGTGGCGCCCGCCCTCGAACTTGGTGTTGAGCCACAGCTCGAGGATCTCCGAGGCCAGGCCGGGGGCGACGATGCGGCCGCCCATCGACAGCACGTTGGCGTCGTTGTGCTCGCGGCTGAGGCGGGCCGTGTAGAGGTCGTTGCAGAGCGCCGCCCGCACACCGTGCACCTTGTTGGCAGCGATCTGCTCGCCCTGACCGGAGCCGCCCAGCACGATGCCGCGGTCGGCGTCGCCACGCACGACCGCTCGGCCCACGGCCGCGCAGATGGGCGGGTAGTCGACAGACTCGGTGGAGTGCGTGCCGAGGTCGTGTACCTCGTGGCCCAGCCGCGCGAGCTCGGCCACCAGGTGGGCCTTCAGCTCCACGCCGGCGTGGTCGGCTCCGATGGCCACCCTCATGCGCTGCGCTCCTCTGCGTTGTCGGCGGTGCTGGGCCAGACCCGCATCGCGTCGGTCCCCGCCTCTTCGAGCCGTCGGCGCAGCAGCACCTCGGCCATCGGAGAGCGGCACTGGTTTGCCGTGCAGAGCAGGAGGACGTCGATGGGCCGATTGTAGGTGTGCCATGCCTGCTCCCTAGACTTGACCGATCGGTCAAGTTCTCTGGAGGAAGCACCCAAGATGGTCGATCCGCGCACACCGGTACTGATCGGCGCCGGCCAGCTCAGCCTGCGGGTCGACCAGGGCGAGGAGCCCATGGAGCCCGCCGACCTGATCGCCGAGGCGCTGCGGCGAGCGGGCGACGACTCGGGTGTCGGATCGCCGGCCGTGGATGGTGCCGACGCCGTTCACATCGTGTCGCTGCTGTCGTGGCACTACCGCGACCCGGGCCTCGTCGTCGCCCAGCGGCTGGGTGCCGCTCCTCGCACCACCACGCTCTCAGGGGTCGGTGGCAACACGCCGCAGACGCTCCTCAACCGCGTCTGCCTCGACATCCAGGCGGGCGACGCCGACCTCGTGCTGCTCGGCGGCGCCGAGACGTGGCGCACCCGCTCGGCCAACCGCAAGAGCGGCATCGAGGCGGGCTGGACGCGTCAAGCCGACGACGTGCCCCGCGCGGCTGCATCGACCACCGACGTGCCCATGTCCGCGCCGGGCGAGCAGGCGCGAGGCGTGTTCCTCCCCGTGCAGGTGTACCCGCTGTTCGAGCAGGCCCATCGCATCGAGCTGGGCCGGCCTCTCGACGAGCACCTCGTCGTCATGTCCGAGCTCTGGGCGCGCTTCAGCTCGGTCGCCGCCAAGAACCCGCACGCTTGGATCCAGCGGGAGTACACGGCGGAGGAGATCCGCACCGCCTCGCCCGGGAACCGCATGATCGGCTCGCCCTACACGAAGCTCATGAACTCCAACAACGCGGTCGAGCAGGGCGCCGGCGTGATCGTCTGCTCAGCCGAGCGGGCCGAGTCGCTGGGGGTGCCGCGTGATCGCTGGGTGTTCCCCTACAGCGGCGCCGACGCGCACGACCACTACTTCGTGTCCGAGCGCGACCGCATCGGGCAGTCGCCCGCCATCCGGCTGGCGGGTGGCGCCGCGCTCGAGCTGGCGGGCGTGGGAGCCGACGACCTGGCGCACGTCGATCTCTATTCGTGCTTCCCCTCCGCCGTGCAGATCGCGGCGACCGAGCTCGGGCTCGGGATCGAGCGCCCGCTCACCGTCACCGGTGGCCTGTCGTTCGCAGGCGGCCCTTGGAACAACTACGTGATGCACTCCATCGCCACGATGGCAGGCGTGCTGCGCGCCGACCCCGGCAGCATCGGGCTGGTGAGCGCCAACGGCGGCTTCATCACCAAGCACGCCTTCGGCGTGTACGGCACGGAGCCGCCTGTGCAGCCGTTCCGCCACGCCGAACCGCAGGCCGAGATCGACGCTCTGCCCAAGCGCGAGCTGTGCGAGGAACCCGACGGCGAAGCCGCCATCGAGGCGTGGACCGTGATGCACGACCGCGACGGCCAGCCCGAGACCGGGATACTCGTGGGCTTGCTCGACGACGGCCGTCGCGCCTGGGGCGTCACCACCGAGGCGGGCGCCGTCAAGGCGATGGTGACCGAAGACCTGGCGGGGCGCCGCGCCGCGCTGCATCCAGACGGCACCTTCGACATCGTCTGAGGCCCGCGCGGGCCGCTCGGGTCTCTAGCCCTCTGACTCGCCGGCGCGCTCGCGCAGCAGCCGGTAGATGAAGTCGCGCGCCTGAGGCATGTCCTCGAGCAGACGCTTGAAGTGCGCGATGTCGAACGACAGGAGCCGCATCGGCGACTGTGCGACGACCGACGCGTTGCGCGGCTTGTGCCCGATCAGCGCCATCTCACCCACGATCGAGCCGGGACCGATGGTGGCCAGGTGCTGGCCGTTGCTCACCACGCCGGCCTCGCCCGAGAGCACGAGGAAGCACTCGAGGCCGACATCGCCCTGGTCCATCAACAGGGCACCGGGCTCGGCATCGACCGGCTCGCCCAGCTGCGCGACCTTGGCGAGATCGGCGTTGGAGATCGTGGCGAACAGCGCGATGTGGCGCAGATCGTCCACTGTGCCCTCGATTTCACCCTTGTGGAACGGCATGCAGCTTCCCCCTGGTTCGATCGCCGGCCGCGGGTCGAGGCAAACCTACCGGTCGCCGGGCGGCAGCGCGTCGGCCAGCTCGAGGATCTCGCCGGCGCTGATCGGCCCCTCGCGCAGAACGCGCCACGGCCTGCTCGTCACGTCGACCACAGTCGACGCGCTGGCGGCTAGCACGCCCGCGTCGACGATCAGCGGCACGCCTGGGCCGAGGGCGGTGGCCACCTCAGGCGCCGTCTCGGGTGTCGGCTCACCATGGCGGTTCGCGCTGGTGGCCGCGATCGGACCGACACGCGTGGCGACGGCGCGCACGAGGTCGTGGTGCGGAACCCGCAGGCCGATCGTGGTGGCGGGCCCGCCCAGGTGGAACCCCACCCCGGCGCGTCGTGGCGCGACGACGGTGAGCGGGCCGGGCCACCACCGATCCGCCAGCGCTGCGAGCGTGGCCGCCGCGCCCGGACCAGCCAGCGCCGCGGCCTGCTCGACGTCGGCGCACAGCACCGCGATCGGGGTCTGCGCCTGCCGTCCCTTCAGCTCGAAGAGCCTCGCTGTCGCGTCGGCGTCGGTGGGCAGCGCCGCCAAGCCGTAGACGGTGTCGGTGGGGAGCACGACGACGTCGCCGGACAGCAAAGCCGATGCCACCCGCTCGACCACTTCCTCGATGTTGCGTCCAGCCAGCGCGATCGTCATCGTCACGAGGTCGCTCCCGTCACCCGGCTCGCCTGGCCACGAGCGCGCGGTCGCGACCGGCGAGATCGGGCCGCACCTCGGCGTCGACGAGGCCAGCTTGTGCTGCCAGCTCGAGAGCCGCGGAACGCTGGGTCTCACCGATCTCGACGACTAGGGCCCCGCCGGCGGTCAGCCAGGCGGGGGCCTCGCTGATGATGCGACGCAGGTCGTCCAAGCCGTCGGACCCTGAGAGCAGCGCGGCGCGCGGCTCCCAGTCGATCACCTCGCCGGGCAGCTCGCCGCCACTCGCTACATAGGGCGGGTTGGACACGACCAAGTCCACGCGTCCGCGCAGGTCGGGAGGCAGGGCCGCGAACCAATCGCCCTGAACGGCGCGCACCACGCCGGCGCGCCGGCCCAGCCCGGCCAGGTTGGCGCGCGTGACAGCGAGCGCGTCGGCGGACGAATCGGTGGCCCACACCTCGACGTGGGGCCAGCACTCCGCCGCCAGCGACAGCGCGATCGCGCCAGAACCCGTCCCGAGGTCGACCACAACGGCGGGGCGACCAGGCTCTCCCCGCTCCCGGGCCGCCTCGATCGCCAGGCCCGCGACCACCTCCGTCTCGGGCCGCGGGATGAGCACCCTGCGATCCACCAGCAGGTCGAGCGTGCGGAACGCCCACTGGCCGAGCACGTACTGGAGCGGCTCGCCCCTCTCGCGCCGCGAAACCATCTGCCGCACGAAGGGCGCGCTTCGGTCGGGCACGGCGTCGTCGAGCGCGCCGACCTGCTCGGCTGCGGTCATGCCGCTGGCCCGCTCGATGATCCAGCCCACCTCGCGCTCTGGCTCACCCACGCCCGCTCCGGTGAGGCGCTCGACCGACTCGGCGCGCAGCTCGCGCCAGCGCAGCGTCACTCGGTCTCGCTGAGGCGCCGCGCCTGCTCGTCGGTGACGAGCGCGTCGACCACCTCGTCGAGCTCGCCCGCCAGCACCTTCTCGAGCTTGTAGATCGTGAGCCCGATGCGGTGGTCGGTGAGGCGGTTCTCCTTGAAGTTGTAGGTGCGGATCTTCTCGGAGCGGCCACCGCCGCCGACCTGACCCTTGCGCTCAGCCGACAGCTCGGCCGCCTGACGATCCTGCTCTGCCTTCAGCAGGCGAGCGCGCAGCACCTGCAGCGCCTTGGCGCGGTTCTGGATCTGGCTCTTCTCGTCCTGCATCGCGACGACGATCCCCGTGGGCAGGTGCGTGACGCGCACGGCGGAGTCGGTGGTGTTCACGCTCTGCCCGCCCGGACCCGACGACCGGTACACGTCGATCTTGAGGTCCTTGTCCTCGATCGCCACCTCGACCTCCTCGGCCTCGGGCAGCACGGTCACCGTGGCGGAGGAGGTGTGGATCCGCCCCTGGCTCTCGGTGACCGGCACGCGCTGCACCCGATGAGGGCCGCCCTCGTGCTTCATGCGCGACCACACGCCGTCGCCCTTGAGCAGGAAGGTGATGTCGTTGAAGCCGCCCATGTCGGACGGCTCGGAGCCGAGCACCTCCAGCTTCCACCCCATCCGTGCCGCGTAGCCCTGGTACATCTCGAAGAGGTCGCGCGCGAACAGGTTGGCCTCCTCGCCGCCTTCGGCGCCGCGGATCTCGACGATCACGTTCTTGTCGTCGTTCGGGTCCTTCGGCAGGAGCAACACCTTGAGCTCGGCTTCGAGCCGCTCGATGTCAGCCTCGGCCTCGCTCACCTCGGCGCGCATCGTCTCCCGATCCTCGCCCTCGAGGTCGCTCAGCATCTCCTTCGCCGTCTCGAGGTCGTCTGTTCGCTGGCGCAGCTCGCGCAACGGGACTACGAGCGCCTCGAGCTCGCGGTAGCGCCGCGTCACCTCTTGGTAGCGGCTCTGGTCGGCGATCAGCTTAGGGTCGGCCATGCGCGCTTCGACCTCGTCGAACTCACGCTCGAGGTCAGGCAGGCGTTCAAGCACGAGCCGAGGCTACGGGCTGAGGGCCCTCATGCCCGCCAGTCGCCGGGGATTGCGACGATCTCGGCGGGGGCGCGCAAGCGCGACGCCAGGTCGATCGTCACCGGGTGAGCGTCACGCTCGGGCACGACCAGCAGGAGTCGCGCTTCGGGCGCCGCGCTCAGCCGCGCGTCGGCAGCAGCGGGCACGAGATCGAGGTCGACGCCGACCGAGCAGGCGACGACCACGGGCCGGCCGTCGCCGTCCTCCCCCAGCGCCATGGCGACAGCCGGGTCGCGCAGGTTGGGGCGGGGCGTGGCGGGAGCGATGGGTCGCAACCGCTTCAGCCCGATGCGGGACGGCTCGGCGACCAGGCGAGCGCGCAGCCATCGCTCGGGCGCCAGCTGGTTCAGCGGGTGGCGCTCGGCCCCCGCCTGCCGCTGCGCCCGCACGATCTCGACCACCCGCTTGAGGCGATCGAGCGGGCTCAGCGCGCCGTGCAGCATCGCTGTCATCTCCCGGTCAGCATGACCCACGCCGACCTCGAGCAGCGGCTCGTCGATGGGCACACCCGTCGAGGTCGTGCCGTGCACGATGCGGGCGACCTCGAGACCGTTGACCTCGCCGCGCACGAGCCCGTCCTCCACGATGACCTCGAGGTCGGAGTCGACGAGCATCTCGGCCAGGTCGGGCGCGGGGAGAGCCGGGGTCACGACGTACGGAGGAGCCGGCTCCGCCGCGACGAGAGCGGTGCCGTCGATCGCCCACACGGTCGGGGGCCGCTCGAAGCAGGCGGCTCTCCGCGCCAACACATCTGCCTGCGCCTCCACCAAGAGGTGCAGCTCAGAAGCCCCCTGTCGCGAGGCCCACACCAGCGAAGGCCCGAACGCCTTCAGCGGATCCGCGTCCACCAGCACCCAAGCCGAGCCCCCGTGCACGAGTGCCGCACCCCCCGGAAAGTCCGCCCCAGAGGCGTCCGGCACAGAGAAGTGCGCCTGAACGAGGGCGGAGAGCTTCGAAGAGAGCAGCGAGGCCCGAGAGACGTTCATGAGCTCAAGACGCCGAGGGGTGTGGCAGGCGAAGCGGATGGGCGCCGCGGGCGGGGGGTGCGGGGGGCAGAGGCTCCGCCGGAGCCCCCCGCCTGGAGTGCGATCCGGCTCCGCCGGTCGCACGCCGAAGAGCCCTCAGCGACCGCCGAAGGCGGCCACCAAAGAGCTCGTCGAGGAAGCTCCGCTTCCGAGACGAAACCCGAGATCAGCCCTTGCGGGCCTTGCCGTAGCGACGCTCGAAGCGGTCGATGCGGCCGCCGGTGTCGACCAGCTTCTGCTTGCCTGTGTAGAAGGGGTGGCACTCGTTGCAGAGCTCGGACGTGAGGCTCGGCTTGGTGGACCGCGTCGTGAAGGTGTTGCCGCACGAGCAGCGAACGCTCGCTTCTACGTACTGGGGGTGGATGTCGGCGCGCATGGCGGTCTCCGTGTGCTTCTGGGGGCTGGGTGAGGTTATCGGGGTGCCCCGCGACTTCGCTACCTGGCACCCCGGCTCAGCCGCCGGGTGCCTTGCCGATCTCGGCCAGGAACTCCTTGTTCGACTTGAAGGACTTCATGCGGTCGATGAGCAGCTCGAGACCGCTGGCGCCGCCGCCCTCGTGGGCCATGGCCGACAGCACGCGGCGCAGCTTCCAAACGTTCTGGAGCTGGAGGCCCTGGAAGAGCAGCTCCTCGTGGCGGGTGGAGGAGGCGTCGACGTCGATGGCCGGGTAGATGCGGCGCTCGGCCAGGCGGCGATCGAGCCGCAGCTCCATGTTCCCGGTGCCCTTGAACTCCTCGAAGATCACCTCGTCCATGCGGCTGCCGGTCTCGACCAGCGCGGTGGCGAGGATCGTGAGGCTGCCGCCCTCTTCGATGTTGCGGGCCGCGCCGAAGAACTTCTTCGGCGGGTAGAGGGCGCCCGTGTCGATGCCGCCGGACATGATGCGCCCAGTGGTGGGTGCCGCCAGGTTGTAGGCGCGGGACAGGCGCGTGATGCCGTCGAGGATGATGACGACGTCCTTGCCGTCTTCCACCAGGCGCTTGGCGCGCTCGAGGGTGAGCTCGGCGACGTGGGTGTGCTCCTCTGACGGGCGGTCGAAGGTGGAGGCGACGACGGTGGACGACTCGTTCTTGAGCCACCGCTTCATGTCGGTGACCTCTTCTGGGCGCTCGTCGACGAGCAGCACGAAGAGGGCGACGTCGGGGTTGTTGACCTCGATCGAGCGGGCGATCTGCTTCATGATCGAGGTCTTGCCGGCCTTGGGCGGCGAGACGATCAGGCCTCGCTGACCCTTCCCGATCGGTGCGATCAGGTCGATGATCCGGGCCGTGACGTTGGACGGGTCGTTGTCGAGCTCCATCACGAGCTTCTCGTCCGGGAACAGCGGCGTGAGGTCTTCGAACCGGCGGCGGCTACGAGCGGTCTCGGGGTCGCGCCCGTTGACGGCATCGATCCGCAGCAGCGCTGGGTTCTTCTCGTTGCGCAGCGCCGGCCGGCTGGCACCGCGCAGGTGGTCGCCCTTGCGGAGGCCGAACTGACGCGCCTGCTTCACGGAGATGTAGACGTCCTCGCGCGACGGCAGGTAGCCCTGGATGCGCAGGAACCCGTAGCCCTCGTCTCGCAGGTCGAGGAAGCCCTCGACCTCGACGGGCTCGCCGGTGAACTCCTCGGGGCCGCCCGGCGAGCCTTGGCCCTGGCCGTCGATGCGGTCACGGTTGCGGCCTCGGCGGCGGCGCCGGCGGTTGACGCCATCGCCGTCGTCGTCGCCCTGACCCTGGCCCTCGGCCTCGCCCTGCTCCGCCTGGTTGCCGCGGTCGTTGCGGCCCTGCCCACCCTGGCCACCCTGCTGGTTGGGATCGCCCTGACCCCAAGCGCGCTGGTCGCGGCCGCCCTGGTCGGGCCGGCCCTGGTCGCGGCCAGCCTGGTCGGGCCGCGCCTGCCGTGCCTGGGCACCGTTCTGGCCACCGCGCTCCTGGCGGCCGTTGCCCGCGCCAGCCGGCCGGCCGGTCGGGGTCGCCCCGGTCGCGTCGTCCGGTGATTCGTCGGCCGCCGCCAGCTCCCACTCGGCGGGCGGCTCGTCTGCCGCGACGACCTCGCCCGCCTCGGCCGCAGCGTCGGCCGCCACGGTCGTCGAGCGCACGGTGGCCTTGCGCGCCCGGGGCGCCCTGGCGGCCGGAGCGGCGGCCGGAGCGGCAGCCGGAGCAGCGGCCGCAGGCGCTTCGCCGCTCTCGCCGGCGGCCACGCCGGTGAGGTCGAGGATCATGGCGACGATGTCGGCCTTCTTGGCGCGGGAGGCGGGCTTGCCGCCGAGCGCCTGCGCGATGGTCAGGAGCTCGTCGCGGTCTTTGCGCTCCAGGGCGGACCGCTCGAGGGTGGTGGAGTCCACGCTCATGGTGGTGGTACCTCAGTGTGTCGGGGGAAGGTGCCGGTCGGCAGAAGGTGCGGCGGCCTGTGCACAGCCCATCGGGCTGCGACCGCTACGTCCGCCTCCGTACCAGGGGCTGTCGAGTCGCCGATGCGGGGGACCCGGTCGGTTCGACTCCACGTTCGCCCCCCAGCGGAACCCACCCAACGTAGCGCGCCGGCGGAAGCATGCGAAACCTGTGGGCATCGCGGGGCGCGGCGCCGGCAACTCGTGCGCCAACCTGCACTTGTGCGCCAACCGGCGCCGGTGGCCGGTTCACGCACGACTCGCGAACGACGCACCACACGGGACTCGTGCGCCAACCGGCAGTCGTGCGCCAACCGGCGGGGGTGGCCGGTTCACGCACGAGTCCAACTCATGGGAGCGACCTCCTGGCGGACCGCCGCACTCGTCGCGCCCTTGACCTTCGCAGGGCGAGGCAGGTCAGGCGCGCTGGACGAGGCGGGCCATCAGCTCGTGGCCCGGCACCGGGCTGCAGGCCGAGGTGGCGGCCTCGCTGTAGGCGCCGCCGGGGCCGTCGACTGCGCTGTCCACGAGCAGATAGGGCACGGATTCGGTGGTGTGCGTCTTCAGCTCGACCGGCGTGGGGTGGTCGGGCAGCAGGAGCAGGCGCCAGGGGCCCATGCCGTCGAGGGCGGGCACGAGGTCGGCGAGGATGCGGCTGTCCCACGCCTCCAGCGCCTTGATCTTCTCCTCGAGGTTGCCGGCGTGGCCGGCTTCGTCGGTGGCTTCCACATGTATGAGGAAGAGGTCGGCGCCCGCCTCTAGAGATGCCAGCGCGGCATCACGCTTGCCCTCGTAGTCGGTGTCGTACCAACCGGTGGCACCGGGCACCTCGACGACCTCGATCCCGGTGAGCACGCCCAACCCGCGGATCAGGTCGACAGCGGTGACGAGGCCGGCCGTGCATCCGGTCTGCTGCTCGAAGCTGGGCATCTGCGGCTGGAAGCCCTGGCCCCAGAGCCACACCTGGTTGGCCTGCAGCCCGAAGCCGCCGACGATGTCGCGGCTGGCGTCCATGACGGCTTGCAGCTTGGCGGCGGCCGGACCGCTGGGCCACACCGCTGGCTTGTCGGACAGGTCGTGCGGGGGCGTGCACTCGGCATCGGCCCAGTCGCCCGGGGCAACCATGATGTGGCGGTACTGAACACCAGGGTGGAACTCGATGTCGGCGCCGGCGCCACGCCCGAGCTGCGCGTCGAGCGCCTCGATGACCTCGCTCGCCTCCTCGGTGGAGGGGTGGCCGCCGGCGAAGTCGAGCATCGTGCCGTCGTTGCTGACGGTGGAGAGGTTGCAGCGATAGGCGACCTGGTCGGGCCGCAGGCGCAAGCCGAGAGCGGCAGCCTCGATCGGCGCCCGGCCCGTGTGGAAGCGGGCCGGGTCATAGCCGAGGATCGACATGTTGCCGACGTCGCTGCCGGGCGGCTTGCCCTTCGGGATCACGGCTGCCCGGCCGATCTCTGCGCGCTGCGCCAGCCGAGCGAGGTTCGGCATCGCCGCCACCTCGAGGGGCGTCTTGCCGCCAAGCGACCCGATGGGCAGGTCGGAGCAGCCATCGGGCACGCAGACGACGTACTTCACAGGCCGAGTCTGGCAGAGCACACGCGTCGGCCGAGAACGCGATGGGCTCCGGCTGCTCATGGCGGCTTGCGGCTCCTACTTGCGGGCAGCCGCCCGGCTCCGCGCCGGCCTGGCGGTCTAGCGCCCAGGCGGAGCGCGCTGCAGGTCGGCGCCAGTGGCCGGGCGGAGGACCTCTAGCTCTGGACGATGCTGATCTGCAGGCCGACCTGAGCGGCGAGCTGCTTGGCCTGCTCGATCGTCGTTCCGGCGATGAAGCCGGTGCCATTGGTGGCCAGGTGGGTCAGAACGCCTGCTGCCGCTCCACCCGTCAGCATCGGACAGCTCACCACTGCCGAACCGGAGTCGCCGGGCGCGGAGGGGATGCTGGCGAACCAAGCGTCGTCGTCGCTGACGCCGGCCACGCCGAACCGGGCCTTGGTGGCGAAGACCTCGCCGAGCCCGCCGGCGTTGCCGTAGAGGCAAACCGTGTCACCCGGATCGGGCGTGGCCGGCGTGCCGCTGGGGCCACCCCAGACCGGCACGTTGTAGCGAACGCCGGTCGTGCCGGCAGGGATCTCGACCAAGCCGAAGTCGTTGCCGACGTCCGACTGGCGCGCGTAGGCGACGTCCCCGAGGTCGGCGAGCTCGCCCGTGAAGGCTGAGCCGAGCTGGCCGCCGAAGGTACATCCAGAGACACAGACCTGCACTCGGGTGACGTACTGCCCGGGGTCACCCAGAGAGGCTTCGGGGCCTTCGGGCGGCAGGAAGCAGTGCCCTGCAGCGCCCAGGTATCGCTTGCCGCTCTGGTCCTGCCAGACGAAGTTGGCGGTGCAGATGTAGGTGTTGCCGTCGGTCTGATCGATCAGCAGGTACGCGCCCGGGCCGATGCCGTCGCCCGCGTTCGGGGCTGGAACCCCGGCGAGCGTCTTGCCGCCCAGCGTCGGTCCCGCCAAGGGCGCGGAGAGGTGCCGCCAACCGGTCGCGTTCACGATGGCGGGTCGATAGGTGGGGCCGGTATCCGCTTGGACTCCCGGTGCAGGCACGATGCTCATGGCCACGACGGCTGCGAGCAGCCCGAGCAGACGCCCACGACCCCGGAATCGAACGATGCGCATGATCGGCTCCCATCCTCGGCGAAGTACACCACCCGGCTTGTGCTACTTCGACCGAAAGGTCCGGATCTCCTGCCCTGCGGCGGCCCGTGGTCGCCGCCCGCTACGGGGCGATGCAGCGCTCCACGTGGGACTTGATCGTCGCCAGCTCGTTGGGCAGCACGTCGAAGCGCTCCTCGCGCTCCAGGAGATCGGCGAGCCGCTCGGGTAGCTGAGGCCTGATCCCCGTGGCCTGCTCGACTGCGTCGGGGAACTTGGCGGGGTGTGCCGTGGCCAGGCACACCATCGGCACCGACGGATCGCGCCGCGTTGCGCGCGCCGCGCCGATGCCCACCGCGGTGTGCGGGTCGACGAGCATCCCGGTCGTCTCGTAGACGTCGCGGATGATGGCGACGGTCGCCGCGTCGTCGATGCTCGCCGCGTCGAAGCGCGGGTCGCGCGGCACCTCGACTGCGCCGAGCCCGCGGAAGCGGCCGAGCAGCTCGGCGGTCAGCGAGCCGTCCCGGCCGAGCAGCTCGAAGAGCAGCCGCTCGTGGTTCGACGACACCTGGATGTCCATCGACGGGCTCAGCGTGGGCACGACCTCCTCGGCGACGAGCGAGCCCGACCCGGCCCAGCGGGTGAGGATGTCGTTGCTGTTCGACGCGATGACGAGCTGGTCGACGGGCACGCCCATGCGCTCGGCGATCCAACCGCTGAAGATGTTGCCGAAGTTGCCGCTCGGCACGGTGTACGAGCAGCGACCGAGGCGAGCGGCCGTGGTGACGTAGTAGACGACCTGCGCCATCACCCGGGCCCAGTTGATCGAGTTCATGGCGGCCAGCCGCACGCGCTCACGGAAGGCGACGTCCGCGAACATCGCCTTCACGAGGTCCTGGCAGTCGTCGAAGGTGCCCTCGACGGCGACGTTGTGCACGTTGGGCGCGTCGACCGTCGTCATCTGGCGGCGCTGCACGTCGCTCACGCGCCCGGCCGGGTGGAGCACGACGATGTCGAGCATGTCACGGCCCACGCACGCCTCGATGGCGGCGGAGCCCGTGTCGCCGGAGGTTGCGACGACGATCGTGGCGCGCTGCTCTCGCCTGGTGAGCTCGTGGTCGAAGAGTCGACCGACCATCTGCAGGGCGACGTCCTTGAAGGCGAGCGTGGGTCCCCAGAACAGCTCGAGCAGGTGCAGGTCTCCGATCTCCACGACGGGGCACACGTCGGGGTGCTCGAAGGTGGCGTAGGCCTGCTCCGCCATTCGGGCCAGATCGGCCCGCTCGACCGAGCCCTCCACGTAGGGCCACATCACCTCGGTGGCGACCTCGTGGTAGGGCCGCGGCACGTCCCAGCCCGACGCCAGCTTGGGCCACGACTCGGGCACGTAGAGCCCGCCGTCAGCGGCGAGCCCGGTGAGCAGCGTGTCGCCGAAGCCGAGGACGGGCGCGTCGCCGCGCGTCGAGACGTACTTCACGGCTCAGGCCTCGTCGCTGACGACGCGCAGCACCGAGCCGATCCTGTCGACCGCGTCGAGAGCGCGCAGACCGTCGAGCGTGGCGCGCACATCGGCCTCGCGGGCGCGGTGCGTGATGAAGATGAGGCGGGCCTCGTCGCCCAGCCCCTCCTGCTCCATCGAGCGGATCGACACCGCGTGCTCCCCGAACACGCCGGCCACCTGCGCCAGCACGCCGGGGCGGTCGAGCACCTCGATGTTCAGGTAGTACGCCGATTCCACGTCGTCGATCGGACGCAGCACCGCCCGCGCCAGCTGGCCGACCGAGGCGTGGGAGCCCTTGTGCCGGTTGATGGCGGCGTCGATGAGGTCGCCGAGGATGGCGCTGGCGGTGGGTGAACCGCCCGCGCCGCGCCCGTAGAACATCAGGTCGCCGACCGACGCTCCTTCCACGAACACAGCGTTGAAGCTCTCGCGCACGGCAGCGAGCGGATGCTCGCGCGGCACCATCGCCGGGTGCACGCGCACGCCGATCGCGCCAGCGTCGTCCTGCTCGGCCACCGCCAGCAGCTTGATGACGAAGCCCATGCGGCCGGCGAACGCGATGTCGACCTCGCTGATGCCGCTGATGCCCTCGTGGTGCACGTCGTCGGCCACGATCGATGCACCGAACGCGATGCTGGCGATGATCGCGGCCTTGGCGCCGGCGTCGTATCCCTCGACGTCAGCGGTTGGGTCGGCCTCGGCATAGCCGAGCGCCTGCGCCTCGGCCAGCGCTTCCGCGTACGACGCACCCGCTTCGGTCATGCGGGTGAGGATGTAGTTGGTCGTGCCGTTGACGATGCCCATCACCCGCGTGATGCGCTCGCCGACGAGCGACTCGCGCAGCGGGCGGATGATGGGGATGCCGCCGGCCACGGCCGCTTCGAACAGCAAGTCGACGCCGGCACCCTCCGCCGCCTGGAACAGCTCGGCACCTGCACGCGCGAGCAGCTCCTTGTTGCCGGTGACAACCGGCTTGCCGGCCTTCAGCGCGCTCAAGATCAGGTGGCGGGCCGGGTCGACGCCACCGATCAGCTCGACGATCAGGTCGACGGTGGGGTCGTTGACCACGCTGTCGGCGTCGTCGGTGAGGAGGCTGCGATCGATCGCGGCAGGGCGGGAACGGGCGAGGTCGCGCACCGCGATGCGGGTGACCTCGAGGCGCAGACCGGTGCGCGCCTCGATGGCGTCGCCCTGCGTGCCGATCAGCTCGACGAGTGGCGCACCCACGTTGCCGCAGCCAAGCACTCCGATTCGAACCACGGGCCCGCCGCTCTGGTCGTTGCTCACGGCGTCATCGTAGGGGCGGACCCAGCTACCGCCCGACTTGGTTCCCCTGACCAGATGACCGACTAGATGACGTCGTTGCGCAGCAGGTCGTCGAGCGAATCGCGACGCACCACCTCGCGCACCTGGCCGTCGGCGACGAACACGACGGCCGGTCTGGGCACCTTGTTGTAGTTCGAACCCATCGAGTGGCCGTAGGCGCCGGTGACCGGGGTGACGAGCACATCGCCGACGGCGAGGTCGGCGGGCACCTGCGCGTCGCGCACGAGCACGTCGCCAGACTCGCAGTGCTTGCCGACGATCGTGACGCGGCGCGGACGCTCGGCAGCCGCGTCGCGCGCGAGGAGCGCCTCGTAGCCGGAGCCGTAGAGCACGGGGCGCGGGTTGTCGGACATGCCACCGTCGACCGACACATAGGTGCGCACACCGGGCACGTCCTTGATGGTGCCGACCGTGTAGAGCGTGACGGCAGCCTGCGCCGCGATGGCTCGGCCCGGCTCTGCCAGCACGCGGCTCTCGATGCCGGCGTCACGGCAGGCGGACACGACGGCCGTCCCCCACTCCGTGATCGAAGGCGCCTCCTCGCCGGCCACGTAGGCGACGCCGAGGCCGCCGCCGATCGACAGCTCGGGCAGCGCCAGCTCGCGGACCCAGGGCGCCACGATCTCGACGGCTTGGTGGAAGAAGTCGGCCACGAACACCTGGCTGCCGATGTGCATGTGCACGCCCACCACCTCGACGGCGGGCGAGTCCTGGGCCCGGGCCACCGCCGAGGCGAAGTCACCCGAGGTGACGCCGAAGCCGAACTTCGAGTCGAGCTGGCCGGTGCGCACGAACTCGTGCGTGTGCGCCTCGACGCCGGGTGTCGCGCGCAGCATCACCTTGGGCGCCAACCCGTCTTCTGCGTGGAGCGCCGCCAGGCGCTCGAGCTCGTCGAAGCTGTCGACGACGGTGAGGCCAACGCCCGCGCGCCGCGCGGCGCGCAGCTCGTCCAGCGACTTGTTGTTGCCGTGGAGCACGAGCCGCTCGGCCGGAACGCCCGCGGCGAGCGCCACGTGGAGCTCGCCGCCAGTGGAGACGTCGATGGACATCCCCTCTTCGTGCGCCAGGCGGGCCATGGCGACGCAGAGGAACGCCTTTGCCGCGTAGGCGACACCGTCACCGAAGGCCGCCACCGCCTCGCGGCATCGCGCGCGCAGGTGCTGCTCGTCGTACACGAACAGCGGCGTGCCGAAGCGCTCCGCCAGCTCGAGCAGATCGCATCCGCCGATGCTGAGCCGGCCGTCGGCGGCGATGACGGCGGAGTCGGGCAGCAGGTCGCGCTGGATCGGCCGAGTCATCGCCCGTCCCACCTCGTTCTCGGGCGATCTACTGGGCTCCTGGACGGATTTATCGCCCGAGAACGGGAGGCGGTCACATGCTCTCCGGCGCGGAGACGCCGAGCAGGTCGAGGCCGATCGCCAGGCCGGTGCGCGCCGCCTCGACGAGCCACAGCCGAGCCTGCGTGAGCTCGGGCGGCACATCACCGATCACGTAGCAGTCGTGGTAGAAGCCGTGGAAGCGGTCGGCCAGCTCGCGCACCCACGTGGTGACCTTGTGCGGCGCCCGGTCGACGCAGGCCAGGGCGACCATCTCGGGCAGCTCGGAGAGCTTGCGCAGCACCTCGAGCTCGCGCTCGTGGGTGAGCAGCGACAGGTCGACCTGCGCCAGCGGCAGCCGATCGATGCCCGCCTCGGCGGCCTTGCGGCCGATCGAGTGGATGCGCGCGTTGGCGTACTGCACGTAGAACACCGGCGACTCGCGCGACTCCTCCCGCACCTTGTCGAGGTCGATGGTCGGCGCCTGGTCGAGCGACGTGACGAGCGAGAGGAGCCGCATCACGTCCGGGCCGATGTCGTCCACCAGATCGTCGAGGTCGACCGCGTTGCCGAGGCGCTTGCCGATCCGGCCGCTCGCCAACGACACCATCTGACCGAGGCGCACCTCCAACCGGTCGGGCGCCACGCCGAGGGCCGCCACGCCGGCCTTGAGGCTGGCGACCTGGCCGTGGTGGTCGGCGCCCCACACGTTGATCACCCGGTCGAAGTGGCGCACGAAGAACTTGTCGCGGTGGTATGCGATGTCGCCCGCCAGGTAGGTGTAGTCGCCACCTTGGTCGGGCGACTTCCTCAGCACCCGCTTCTCGCGCGGGTCGCCGTGCGCGCCGGTGTTGAGCCAGAGCGCGCCCTCCTCCTCCCACACGAGCCCGGTCGCCTCGAGCTCGGCCACCGTGTCGACGACGGCGTCGCTCTCCTCGATCGACGCCTGGCTGTACCACTCGTCGTAGTGGATGTGCACCGACTCCATCTGGTGGCGGATGAAGCCGATGATGCGCTCGGCCGCCCAACGACCAGCCTCGGCCACGTCCTCGGGGCCCTCGTAGGCCGAAGCCAGGCCCTTCACGAACCCGCTCGGATAGCCATCCTCGGGCACGGGCGTGCCGGCCCGGCGCGCCAGCAGGCTGGCCCCGAGCCTTCGGATCTGCCCGCCCGTGTCGTTGACGTAGTACTCGCGGGTGACGTGGTAGCCGCAGCGCTCCATGATCCGGCCGAGCGAGTCGCCGTATGACGCGAACCAGCCGTTGCCGACGTGGATCGGCCCGGTCGGGTTGGCCGACACGAACTCGATCTGCACGCGCTCGCCGCCTGCGATGTCGAGCCGGGCGAAGTTGGCCTCCCCCTGCTCGACGACCTCGGTGAGCACGTCGTGGAGCCACGTGTCGCGCAGGTGGAAGTTGACGAAGCCCGGGCCGGCGATCTCCACGCTCTCGACGTGCTGCGGCGGCGTGGCGCCCAGCCGCTCGACCAGCTCACCAGCCAGCTCGCGCGGGTTGCGGCCGGCCTGCTTGGCGCTGGCCATCGCCACGTTGGACGACCAGTCGCCGTGCTCGCGTCGGGCCGGCCGCTCGAGGTGGATCTCGGCGGGCGCGTCGACGCCGATGTCGCTCAGGGCGGCGCGCAGGGCGGTGGCGAGATAGTCGCGGATCATGGCGGTCGGCCTTGGGTCGAGGGTTCAGCGGGAGAGCAGGGCGTTGACGCGGTCGATCAGGTCGAGCGGTTCGAACGGCTTGGTGACATAGTCGTCCGCGCCAGCGTCGATCCCCGTCTTCAGGTCGCTCGTCTGGGCCTTGGCGGACAGGAGCACGACCGGTATGGCAGCCGTGGCCGGGTCGGCGCGCAGGGCCTCCACCATCTCCAGACCGGTCAGCTTCGGCATCATGATGTCGGTGACGATGACGTCAGGGCGCTTCGCTCGGGCCACCGCCAGACCCTCCTCGCCATCTTGAGCGAGCAGCACGTCGAAGCCCTCGAGGTCGAAGTTCACCTCGAGGAGCCGCAGGATCACGGGGTCGTCCTCAACGACGAGGACGACGGGGGCGGGGGGCATTGCGGCAGGTTACCCAGCGCCCGTATGCCACCAAGCAGCCCATTGCACTCATCGCGCGCTGCCCCGTCCTGACCAGCCGACCCGATCGGGCGTGGCTCAGGCGATGATCGGGTTGAGCTCGTGGTCGGCGATGTCGCCGGTGGCACGCCCACCGAGCCAGGTCACGCGATCGAGCTCCTGGGCAGTTGAGAGGTCGCCAAGGACCCTCGCACCGTCTGCGAAGTAGATGACGGTCATCACCGTGCGGAGCCGATCGGACGGGTTGGGCCCGGCCGAGTGGATCGTCCATCCGCTGTGGAAGGTTGCGTCGCCGGCTCGCATCACGCCGTATGTGTGCGTGGACATGCGGCGCTCGGCGATCAGCTCGGAGAACTCTGCGTCGGACGCGTCGCTGATCGACTTGCTCAGCCTCGGCGGGGGTTGCCAGCCCTCGGACCACCGCGTGACCGCGCTCGGCGAACGACTCGATCAGCGCCGGATCGAGTGGATGGTCGCCTTCGAGCGCAGCGACCGTCGGTGTCGTCACGTCGGCAGCAAGCTCCTGGCGATGTCCCACCCCATCATCTCCGACGCCGTCATGGCGTCACAGGCTCGCCGCGGCGGAGCACCGGGAACTGGCGGGCGGGATCCGACGCAGGGTCGCGCCGCTCGGGTTGGCCCGTCGCCGGGTCGCCAACCAGGACGGCCGCCCCATCGGGCGCGTACTGGAGGATGTAGGCCTTGCGCACAGCATCTGTGAGGTTGGGACCGGTGAGGTGCGGGGTGAGGCTCGAGAACACGACGACCCCACCTGCAGCGACCTCGGCCACCGCCACGTCCTGAGGCTCCGTGAGGCACTCCCACCCCAGCGGCTCCACGTAGGTGTGGGCGAGCGTGCCCGATCGGTGCAGACCGGTGGCGACCTGCGGGCAGCCGTTCTGCAGCGTCGCGTCAGTGAGCGCCACCCAGCACGTGAGGTACTGCTGCGGTTCGACGAAGGCGTAGCCGTTGTCCTGGTGCCACGGGAAGCGGCGGGGCTTCTCGGGCTTCTTGTAGACGGCTTGGTCCCAGTAGAGGTTTACGTCGGGACCGATGAGGTCGGCACAGGCACCGGCGAAGAACGGGTGCAGCGAGAACGCCCTCAGGCGCTCGGACCGGGCAACCAGATGCGTGGTGAAGGTGATCGCGCCTGCCTCAGCGATCGAGATGCGCTCGCCGTCGAGCTGCTTCAAGAAGCCCTCGACCTCGGCCTCGAACCCGTCGATCTCCTCGACGATCGCCGCGATGATGGCTGAGTCGAAGACGCCGGGGACCACCACGTAGCCCTTTTCGTCGAACTGGCGCACCTGGGAGTCGTCGAGGTGCCGAGGTGGAGCGCTCGGGCTCCACCGGAAGTCGCGGTTCCAAGGATGGAGCGCCAGGTCGGTGATGTGCGTCATGCGAAGCCCTTCACACTGAGCG
>JBMOLI010000003.1:0-40511 GCA_049325515.1 Actinomycetota bacterium
CGGCGACATGCCACACAACGCCCTCGACGGCTTGATCTTCACCCAGTGGCCTTCACGCATGACCACCACCATGGACGACCACGACCATCAAGTGGTGGACCTATTGCGCCGCATCTCTATTGCCTCGACCTCGCTGTCGCGGGACCTATTGCCTCCGGTCACACGGAGTCGGGGTCAGGTGCCGGTGAAGTTGGGGGCCCGCTTCTCGAGGAAGGCGCGGGGGCCCTCCTTGGCGTCGTTGCTCGCGAACACCTCGAGGCCCAGCTCGAGCTCGCGCTTGAAGGCGTCGGCCTCCTTCAGCTCGAGGTTCTCGATCACAGACGCCTTGATGTTGCGGACGGCGAGCGGACCGTTGGCCGCGACACGGTCGGCGATCGCGCGCGCCTTGGCCAGCGCCATCCCGTCCTGCGTGACGTGCCCGACCAGGCCGATCTCGTACGCTCGGCGACCGCTGATCGGGTCGCCGACGAGGAGCATGTCCATGGCGACCGTGTACGGGATCTGGCGCGGCAGCCGGATGGTCGACGCGGACATCGGGAAGAGGCCGCGCTGAACCTCGGAGATGGCGAGCTGCGCGTTCTCACCTGCCACGCGGATGTCGAAGGCCTGCAGGATCTCCATGCCTCCGGCGAAGCAGTAGCCCTCAACGGCGGCGATGATCGGCTTGCGGACGTAGTGGTCCTTCAGGAAGCCCTTGTAGATGAGCGAGAAGTCCTGGCGGATGCGCTCCTCGTACTCGTTCTCGGCGGGCTTGCCAGAGGTGAGCGCGCCGACGAGACGGTCGAGATCGGCTCCGGCCGAGAAGTTGCCGTCGGCGCCCGTCATGATGGCGACGCGGAGCTCCGGATCGGCGTCGAGCAGGTCCCAGGCATCGCAGAGGAGGCAGAGCACCTCGGCGTTGAAGGCGTTGCGCTTGTCAGGACGGTTCAGCGTGACAGTCAAGACGTGGCCGTCACGCTCCAGGAGGACAGCGAGGTCTGGCATGCAGCCGGTTCTAGTGGCCGGAGCGACCTCAGCGGAACTCGGGGATGACGTGCTTGCCCATCATCTCGATCGTCTGCATGACGACGTCGTGGGTCATCTTGTAGGGGTTGACCAGGCAGAGCAGCTGGTCGACGCCCGCAGCTTCGTAGCGCTTGCAGGTCTCGATGCACTCGTCAGGCGTGCCGAGCACGCAAGCACCGGTGTCGATCAGGTACTCGAGGCTGAGCAGGTCGAGTGATCCGTCGTCGGCCACGGTCTTCAGATCGGCCGCGTAGGAGTAGGTGCCGAGGTCTTCGCCGCGGTCGGCCTGCATGTCGGCCACCGACGCGATCAGTCTTGCTCCGTAGCGCGGGTACCACTCGAAGCTCTCGCGGGCGCTGGTGCGAGCCTCCTCGTTCGTAGGGGCGCACACGGCCATCGTGAACGTCGACGCCTGGTCGTGCACGTAGGCGCCGATCGGTTCGGTGCAGCCCGCTACGGCCTTGCGGTAGATGTCGATCTTCTCCTTCACGGTCTCCGGTGGCACGCCGACCGCGAACGAGCAGAGCCCGAGGCCGAGCTCACCGACCTGCCGGTGACCGTCCTCGGAGCTGGTGGCGCCCCAGATCGGCGGGTGCGGCGACTGGATCGGCTTGGGCAGCACGCGGCGCTTTGGCATCGACCAGTGCTCGCCCTCGAACTCGTACTCGTCGTTCGTCCAGCACCCGACCACGTGGCCGATCGCCTCCTGCCACATGCTGCGCGTCTGCGCCGGATCGATCCCGAAGCCCTCGAGCTCCGCGCGCGTGCTCGACCGGCCGGTGCCGAGGTCGACCCTCCCGTTCGAGATCAGGTCGAGGACGGCCGCTGCCTCTGCGGTCCGCACGGGGTGGTTGTAGGGCTTCGGCATCAGGCGCACGCCGAAGCCGAGCCTCATCCGCTCGGTCAGAGCGGCGATGGCGCCGTACAGCACCTCAGGGTTGGAGCAGTGGGAGTACTCCTCGAGGAAGTGGTGCTCGACGGTCCAGAAGGCGTCCCAGCCGTTCTTCTCGCCGGCGACTGCCTGCTCGATCGTTTGCTGATAGGCAAGGCGCTCGCTGTCTGGCCCCCAGGGGCGTGCGACGGGGATCTCGTAGAACAAGGCGAAGCGCATGGCGCACGTTGTACACGAAGCAACACGAGGGGGACCTGATGAGCTCGATGGTCAACGTAGGAGGCAAGGTCGCAGGCAAGGTCGTGATCGTGACGGGCGCGGCCTCTGGCATCGGGCTCGCCACGGCGAGGAGGCTGCTGGCAGACGGAGCGACGGTCGTAGGAGCCGACATCGGCACCGACCCCGGCGCGCTGGGCGAGAGGTGGAGCTACGTCCCGACCGACGTCACCGACGAGGCGGCAGTTGAGGTGCTGGTCGCCTCGGCGGTCTCCACCGGGGGCCGTGTCGACGGGGTGGTGACAGCGGCCGGCGTGGCCGGAGGTGGTCTTGCACACCAGGTCGATCTCGACGAGTGGCAGCGCGTCATCTCGATCAACCTCACAGGCACGTTCCTCATGGCCAAGCACGTCATCGCGCAGCTGCTCGCGCAGGATGCGGTGGACGGTGAGCGCGGCTCGATCGTCACGCTGGCGAGCATCGAGGGTCTCGAGGGCACCGCTGGCGGCAGCGCGTACAACGCCTCGAAGGGCGGCGTCGTGCTGCTGACCAAGAACCTTGCGATCGACTACGGGCCATCGGGCATCCGCGCCAACGCCATCTGCCCCGGCTTCATCCAGACTCCCATGACGGGCGCGCTGTTCGAGATGGATGGCATGGAGGACGTCGCAGAGGGCTACCGCCTCGAGCACGCGCTGCGCCGCTACGGCCAACCCGAGGAGATCGCTGCGGCCGCCGCGTTCCTGCTGTCGAGCGACGCCTCCTTCGTGACCGGCCATGCGATGGCCGTCGACGGTGGGTACACCGCCGGGCGCGACCACGGCATCACCCACATGCTCGGGTTCAGCTGAGCCCCACGTTCCGAATTCGTGCAAGCATCCGCGACATGACCACCTTCGGCCCCGAGAGCACCACTGACGACGTCCTTGCCGGCATCGACCTGAGCCACAAGCACTTCCTGGTCACCGGCGCATCGGCGGGACTCGGCGTCGAGACGGCGCGGGCTCTGGCGAGCCGCGGCGCATTCGTGACGATGGCCGTCCGCGACCTGGCGAAGGGAGGCGGCGCACTCCAGCAGGTGAGGAGCGCCGTCCCGGGCGCCAACGTGGAGCTGCGGGAGCTCGACCTGGCGAACCTCGCCAGCGTGCGCTCGTTCGCCAGCGACTTCCTCGCCGATCACCAGTCGCTCGAGGTGCTCGTGTGCAACGCCGGCGTGATGGCCTGTCCTCAGGGCACGACAGACGACGGCTTCGAGACGCAGTTCGGCACCAACCACCTCGGCCACTTCCTCCTGATCCGGCTCCTCATGCCGGCGCTCATCGCCGCCGGCGGTGCGCGTGTCGTGCTGCTGAGCTCGGCCGGTCACCGGCTGGGCGACGTCGATCTCGATGACCCCGGGTGGGAGCGCACTCCCTATGACCCGTGGGTCGCCTACGGCCGGTCGAAGACGGCCAACGTGCTGTGCGCGGTCGGGGTCGACGCGCGCCACTCGGCGGACGGTGTCCGTGCCTTCGCGGTGCATCCAGGCGTCATCATGACGGAGCTCTCGCGCCACCTCACCGAGGAGTCGTGGGCCGCGTTCCAGGCGATGCGGCCGCCGGGCGAGAAGACCGTGATGAAGTCGATCCCGCAGGGTGCTGCCACCACTGTCTACGCCGCCACTTCTCCCGATCTCGAGGGCATGGGCGGTCGCTATCTCGAAGATTGCCGCCTTGCCGAGCTGACCGACGATCCCACGTCGAGATCCGGTGTGCGCGCCTACGCTCTCGACCTGGCACGCGCGGACGCACTTTGGGAGCTGTCCGAGCGGCTCGTCGGGGTGGCGCCCTCGACATGACCCACTGATCAGTGCACGACGCGGGCACACAAGATGAGCCAGGCGGCGCGGTGAGGGAGCGAGTGTCATGAGGTTCACCTACGCGGAGGCGATGACCGACCCCGCTCACTACCTACCGCTCGCTCGGGCGGCAGAGGGGGCCGGGTTCGACGGGTTCCTGGTACCCGACAGCATCTGCTACCCGGCCGAGTCGGATGCGACCTACCCCTACACGCCCGACGGTGACAGAGGGTTCCTGGAAGACAAGGCCTTTCTCGAGCCGTTCTCGATCATCCCGGCGATGGCGGCTGTCACCGAACAGATCCAGTTCGTCATATCCGTCCTCAAGCTCACCGTCCGGCACCCTGTGCTCGTCGCCAAGCAGGCGGCGTCCACCGCTGTGCTGAGCGACGACAGGCTGACCCTCGGGGTCGGCACCAGTCCCTGGCCCGAGGACTATGCGGTGTGCGGCGTGCCGTTCGCACAGCGGGGCCGCCGCGCCGACGAGTGCATCGACGTGATACGAGGGCTCCTCACAGGCGAGTGGTTCGAGCACCACACGGACATGTTCGACATCCCCCGCATCAAGCAGTGCCCAGTGCCGTCCGCTCCGCTGCCGATCATCGTCGGCGGCCACGCCGAGCCGGCGCTGCGGCGCGCGGCGGCACGCGGTGACGGCTGGATCCACGGAGGTGGCAACCCAGAAGAGCTGCCTGGGCTGATCGCGCGCCTCCACTCGCTGCGCGAGGAGATGGGCCGGGGCGGAGATCCGTTCGAGGTTCACGCCATCTCCATGGACGCCTACTCGCCTGACGGGATCCGCCGCCTCGAGGAGCTCGGCGTCACCGACGCGATCGTGGGCTTCCGCTGGGCCTACCAGCGAGGTCCGGACACCGAGCCGCTCCAGGACAAGATCGACAACCTCAACCGATACGCGGATGCAGTGATCGCCTCGAGCCGCTGAGCGAGCCCCTCACCGATCTGCCTGGAGGTTGAAACGATCCCCTCGTCAGAGCGAGCGGACGAAGGTCTCGCTCATCGTGGTGCTGCGCAGCCTGCCGAGGTCGAGGCACGCCTCGACGTTCTCGAGCATCCTCGCCAGGTTCGCCTGCATCAGCTCGCGGTCGCCCGCGGCGTTGAAGAACAAGAGAGGATCTGTGACATGGTTCGCGCTGGGCCAACCCTCTTCGACGATGCCGTGCACTTCGGGCGCGCCCGGAGTGAGCGCCCGCACGACCTCGTTCCTCACATAGCGCGTGCGCGGCTGCAGGCGGGCGGACTCCGGCGACTGGGTGCCGTGCCAGCGCTGGATCCAGTCGTCGTAGCCGAGGCCCTGCGGCCGATGGATCAGAGCGACGGTGAGCACCCCAGGCGACCGCTCGCCGTCCGGCCACGTCCGAGGGCCCGCATGGGGCGTCGTGCCGTAGTCGTCGTAGAGCGACTCGAGCACGAGGTAGGCGGACCCCCGCGGCGCGCACGAGGCGATGGCCTCGTCCATCGCCCCACGCCGGTCGTAGCTGTCTACCCATGCGGACACTTCGGCTATGTGGACCTCTTCACCCGGGGGCGCCGGTGCGGGGCTCGGGGCCTCGGCCGCCGCTGAGTCATGTGCGTTGACCGTGACGGCACGAGCTCCCATGCGCATCATCTCCGGTGCGACCTCGGTCACGAGCTGCTCGCGGAGCGCATCTCCTCGACCGCCGTCGGCATCGCCCCACAGGAGCCAGACCACCTTCTCCATGAGCCGCCTTCCGGTCCTACGACGGAACCGGGCCGTGGACCACGGAGGCGATCGCCACGAAGTGGCAGACCACGGCTGCGACGACGAGCACGTGCCAGACCTCGTGATAGCCGAACACCCGGGGGAACGGGTCGGGCCAGTGCGTGGCGAGGAAGATCGCTCCGACTGTGAACAGAACCCCGCCGACCGCGATGAGCGTCAGCTCGGCGATGCTCAGGTTGCGGAGCAGCTGGGGTGCGTTCAGGACTGACACCCAGCCCATCACGATGTAGAGCGCGCCGCGCGCGACGCGGCTGACCCGACCCCCGGTGAAGGCCAGGACGAAGCCCACCGCTGCCATGGTCCACGAGATCGTGAGCATGGCCCACGCAACCCATCCGGTCAGCACCAGGAGGCACAGCGGGGTGTAGCTGCCGGCGATCATCACGAAGATCGTGCCGTGGTCGAGCTTCTGCATCAGGCGGCGCTTCGTGTCGGACCACCGACCGCGGTGGTAGGCACCGCTCACGCCGAAGAGCGCCACGAGCCCAACGGCATAGATGAGCGCGCCGACTCTCCCCCGAGATGAGGATGCGAGACCGACGACCAGCGCCCCGGCCGGAAGCGCCAGGAAGAAGCAGATGAGGTGAAGCCATCCGCGCAGGAGCGGCTTGCCGGAATGGGACGACGAGGGCTTGCGTGGGAGCGGCGCAGTGGCCACCTGTGAGACCGGCATGGTCGGCCCAGGGTAGTTGGCACCGCTGCCAAGTCGTCCTCGGGCAGGGCGGGTTGAGGACGAGCGAGAACCCTGTGCCCGGTTCGCGTCGGGCCACGGCATGATGCTCCGGTGCTGAGCCCGACCACGCGAGAGGAGCTTCTCGCCGGCGCCAGGTCGGTGGCTCCGATGCTCGTCGGGATCATCCCGTTCGGGCTCGTGGCGGGCGCAACCCCAGCGACGACGGGGCTGGGAGGCGGCACGTCCATCGGGCTGTCGACCATCGTCTTCGCCGGGGCATCGCAGCTCGCGGCGGCGGACGCCCTGGCGGACGGCAGCAGCGCGCTCGTCGCGGTGATTGCGGCGTGCACGATCAACCTGCGGCTCCTCCTGTACTCCGCATCCCTCTCACCGCACCTCGCCACGGCGCCACTTCGCCACCGCCTTCTGGTGGGCTACCTGCTGACCGACCAGGCCTATGCCGTGTCGATCACCCGCTGGACTGCTGAGGTCGACGAGCAGGCCAGGTGCGGATCGCCTGCAGCGGGTCTCGAGCGCAAGCTCCCGTACTACTTCGGCGCCGCGGTCCTGCTCTGGGCCAACTGGCAGGTCTGCACGATCATCGGGGTGCTCATCGGGTCGGCCGTTCCGGAGTCGCTGCCGCTCGACTTCGCGGTACCGCTGGTGTTCCTCGTACTGCTCGTGCCGGTGATCACGACCAAGCCGGCTGGCGTAGCCGCTCTTGCGGGTGGGCTGTTCGCCGTTGCCGCGGGCGAGGCCGGTGTCGGCCAGCTGAGCGTGCTCATCGGCGCCGTGGCCGGCATCACGGCGGGCGCCCTCGCTGAGTCGCTGGTCGATCGGCGCGCAGCGACATCCGCTGGTCGGGTCCCACCAGCACCACCGGGGCTGGCGCCGTGAGCCGGATCTGGGTTGCTGTGCTGCTGGCCGGCATCGGCACGTATGCCATGCGGGCGTCCTTCCTCGTGTTCGCGCACCGCTTGGCGCAGGTGCCACCCGGGGTGCAGCGTCTGCTGCGCCAGATCCCACCGGCGGCGCTCGCATCTCTCGTGCTTCCCGCGCTGCTGCGACCGCATGGACACCTCGACCTGGCGCAGCCGCGCTTCCTCGCTGGCGTGGTCGCTGCATTCGTGGCCTGGAAGACCCGCAACATCGCGCTGACGCTGCTGGCGGGCATGGCCATCGTCATGGCCATCGACGCACTGTGACCGAGTCGGTCCGCAGGCCTGATAGACCGCTGCGGTGCTGAGCTACGAGGAGGCCGCTGCAGCGGTGACTGCGCCTGGCGAGCGCTACGAGCTGGAGACGATCGAAGTGGGTGGCATCGCGGTCCGTGCCTTCAAGCACGCACCACCCAGCCTCCGTGAGGTCTTCGACACCGCCAGGGCCCGTGGCGACGACATCTTCCTCGTCTACGAGGACGAGAGGTGGACCTTCTCCGAGGTCATGACCCACGTCGACGCTCTCGCAGCTCTGTTCGTGGATCGCTACGGCGTCGCCCCCGGCGACCGCGTGGCGATCGGGATGCGCAACTACCCCGAGTGGGTCATCGCGTTCGCCGCGATCACCTCGATCGGAGCCATCTCGGTCTCGCTCAACGCGTGGTGGACCTCCGATGAGCTCGACTACGCGCTCGAGGACTCGGGTGCCAAGGTGCTCGTGGCCGACATCGAGCGGGTGGAGCGCGGGCTCGAGTCGTGCAAGCGGCTCGGATGCCGGGTGCTGGCCGTGCGTGCACCCGGCGACGTCCCGGCCGGCGTCGACAGGTGGGAGGAGGTCCGTCCGCTCGGAGCATCGATGCCGGACGTCATCGTCACCCCTGAACACGACGCCACCATCCTCTACACATCAGGCACGACAGGGCACCCGAAGGGCGCCGTGTCGACTCACCGCGGCATCGTGCAAGCGCTCATGGGCTTCGGCTGCAAGACCGCTCTCGACCGGTTGCGCCGCCCGCCGTCGCCGGAGGACGCTGCGGCGGCGCTGCCGCCAGCGTTCATCCTGATCGTGCCGCTGTTCCATGTCACAGGCTGCGTCCCCGTGATGCTCTCCTGCTTCGCCAGCGGGTTGAAGCTGGTGATGATGTACCGCTGGGATGCCGACCGTGCGCTCGAGCTGATCGAGCGCGAGCAGGTCACGAACTTCGTTGGCGTGCCGACCCAGAGCTGGGATCTCCTCGAGTCACCCCGCTTCGCCGACACCGACACTTCGAGCCTGGTGAGCATCGGCGGCGGCGGTGCGCCAGCCCCGCCTGAGCTGGTCAAGCGCGTGGCGTCGAGCTTCAAGGGCGGCAAGCCCAACATCGGCTATGGGATGACGGAGACGAACGCCTACGGCCCCGGCAACTCCGGCATCGACTACATCGAGCACCCGACCAGCACAGGACGGGCGACGCCGATCCTCGAGCTCGCCGTGCGCGACGCCGACGGCAACGATCTTCCCATCGGCGATCGGGGCGAGATCTGGTTCAAGGGCCCTCACCTGATCCGCGGCTACTGGAACAAGCCCGAGGCGACCGCTGAGACGATCGTCGACGGCTGGCTGCGCAGCGGCGACATCGGCCGCATCGACGAGGAGGGCTTCGTCTACGTAGAGGACCGCGCCAAGGACATGGTGCTGCGCGGCGGGGAGAACGTCTACTGCGCCGAGGTCGAGGCCGCGATCTACGAACACCCCGCCGTGTATGAGGCCGCCGTCTTCGGCGTCCCCCACGAGCGTCTCGGCGAGGAGGTCGCGGCAGTCGTTTACGTGCGGCCCGGTCACGCGCTCAGCGCCGAGGATCTGCGCACCCACGTTGGCCAGAGACTCGCGCCGTTCAAGGTGCCTTCCATCGTCCACCTGGCGGACGAACCACTCCCGCGGAACCCCGCCGGAAAGATCCTGAAGCGAGAGCTGCGCGACACGATCGCCGGCTGAGCGGCCCGGCCCGACCATGTTCGGGGCGCCCGTAGCCCCAGCGGGCCACCGATGCCCCCAACCGCGAGGGATCAGATGAGCGCGCTCAGGCGGTCGCGGGTGTCGGCGCGCTCGAGGCGCCGCAGGGTGGACTCGTAGATCTGGCGCGCGATCGCCGCGCGCCGGGTCGGGTCCATGGCATTGACTCCCATGACCGCGGCGTCCTCGGCAGACGGCTGGAAGGCGACTGCAGGCACCCCGGCGCGCCGCAGCCGCCGCACCTCGGTCGCGAGCAGAGCCGCTGACCAGCGCCGGGAGGGCTGATCGGCTGCCAGGCGCACACCGCCCGCGGTGACCGACATGGGGGAGCTGACGATGACCAGATCCAGCTCGGCGGCGTGCTTGCGAAGCACGTCGGCGTTCGTCGGCGAGTGGACTCCGCCGTCGATGTAGGACGTGCCCTCGATGCCCACCGGTTGGAAGAACCCAGGTATGGCGCACGAGGCGGCGACCACGTGCGGCAGCGGGGGGCGCCGCTCGTCGCGTCCAAAGACGACACGCCGACCGTCCGCCTGCCGCACCGCGCAGATCCAGAGCGGGTCGGTAGGCCAGGCGTCGCGGTACAGCGCGCTGATGCTCTCGGAGATGAGATCCGTGCTGACCGCGCCATCTGGGAGCAGACCGGCCAGGAGTGCCAGAGGGCGGGCCGCGAACGGTCGAGCCGCGGCGCGCGTGAGCGTGGCGATCAGCTGCTGCGGCAGCGGCGTCCCCCGACTCGGGCGCAGAGGTGAAATTCGCGGCGGGCTGCTGACATCGCGCATCAGCCGAGCGCCTTCGAGAGACGGAGCGCGATCCTCGGCTCGGGCCAGCATGTCCGCCGAAGAGAGGCCGGCCCGCAGCGCCGCCCCGGCTATGGACCCCGCCGATGTCCCCACCACGACGGTGGCCGAGCGCGGGTCCCACCCGGTCGACTCCTCCAGAGCGGACAGCACACCCGCGTGGAACGCCCCGCCCGCCACACCACCAGCGCCGAGCACGAGACCGATCCGAGACTTGGCGTCAGCCATGCCCCCGGACCGTATCGCTCGCGGGGGTCAGGGCCTCAGGCGTCGAGCAGGACGTTGAGGCCGTCGACGGCCTCCAAGTACTCCTCGACGAGGCGCTGGATGACGTTGGCGGTCTTCTCGACCGAGTTGAGCTGCCCGACCACCTGGCCGACAGGGTTGAACTGGACCGCCTGCGCCTTGTCCGCATAGCGGTGGCCGCGGGCCACGCAGTTGCCCGACACCATGTACTGCAGAGGCATCGGCAGCGGATCGGGCGTGTCGGGCTGCTCCCACGCTTCGGTCCACTCGCTCTTCAGCATGCGGCAGGGCTTGCCGGTGAAGGAGCGGGAGCGGACGGTGTCGCGGGATCCGGCGTCGAGCAGCTGCTGCTTCTGCGCGGGCGGCAGGTCGGCCTCTTCTACGGTGAGCCACAGCGAGCCTGCCCACACACCTTGCGCTCCTAGAGCCAAGGCCGCTGCGATCTGCTGGCCCGACCCGACACCACCGGCGGCGAGCATCGGGGTGGGTGCGATCGCCTTCGCGACCTGCGGCCAGAGCACGATCGAGCCGACATCGCCCGTGTGGCCGCCGCCCTCGCCGCCCTGCGCGATGACGATGTCGACGCCGGCCTCCTTGTGCTTCATGGCCTGGTAGGGCGAACCGCACAGCGCAGCGACCTTCAACCCGGCGGCGTGGATCAGCTCGATCACATCCTGAGGCGGCGTGCCGAGGGCGTTGGCGATCAGCCGCACCTTCGGGTGCGCCAGCGCGACCTCGATCTGGGGAAGCGCGGTGGCAGCTGTCCAGCCGAGGAGGCGCATGCGCTCGTTCTCCTCCGGCGGGAGCTCTGGCACGCCGTGGTCGGCAAGGATCTTGTCGGCGAACTCGATGTGCTCCTTAGGCACCATGGCACGAAGCTGCTCGGCCAGGTGCTCTGGGTCCATGTCACCCATGCCCTCGTACTTGCCCGGGATGACGATGTCGACGCCATAGGGCTTGTCGCCCACGTGCTCGTCGATCCAGGCGAGCTCCACCTCGAGCTGCTCTGGCGTGAAGCCGACGGCGCCGAGCACCCCGAAGCCGCCGGCCTTGCTGACTGCGGCGACGACGTCGCGGCAGTGGGTGAAGGCAAAGATCGGGAACTCGATGCCGAGCTCGTCGCAGAGGGGGGTGCGCAAGAGTTCAGTCCTTCCGGGACAGTGGTGTGGTCGGGGTGAATCGCACGGGCATCGTCTTGATGCCGTTGACGAAGTCGGAGTGAAGCCGGCTGACGGGACCCGCCAGCTCGAGGTCGGGCAGACGCTCGACGAGCTGGCGCATGGTGGCCTTGATCTCGGCACGTGCGAGGTTGGCCCCGAGGCAGAAGTGCACGCCGCCCCCGCCGAAGGCGACGTGGTCGTTGGGCGTGCGGCCGACATCGAAGCGGTGCGGGTCGACGAACACGTCCTCGTCGCGGTTGGCCGAGGCGTAGTACAGGACGACCTTGTCGCCCTCGGCGATCGGCACCCCGCGCAGCTCCGTGTCCTTCGTGGCAGTGCGCCGGAAGTTGTGGATGGAGCTTCCCCAGCGCAGCATCTCCTCGACGGCCGTATCCCAGAGCGACGGGTCGTCGCGAAGGCGCTGCGCCTCCTCCGGGTGCTCGATGAGAGCGAGCATCGAGTGGTTGATCAGGTTGCGTGTCGTCTCGTTGCCGGCCACCACGAGCGTGAGCATGAACATGTTGAGCTCGAAGTCCTCGAGTCGCTCGCCGTCGACCTCGGCTTGGACGAGCAGCGTCATGATGTCGTCGCGCGGGTTGACGCGGCGATCGGCCGCCACTGCATCGCACAGCGCGTAGATCTCCATGGCCGCCGACTGGGGACCGCCGGGGATCTCCTGGTAGTCCGGATCGTCGCGCGAACCGATCAGCTGGTTGGAGATCTCGAACATGCGGGGCCACACATCGGGCTCGAGACCGATCATCTCGCAGATCATCTGGACCGGAACCTGCGCGGCGATCTCCTCGACGAACTCGACCTCGCCCTTCTCGCACACGTTGTCGATGACCGCCGCCGCACGGCGCTCGATCTCCTCGACCAGCGCCGAGATCATGCGCGGCGTGAAGCCCTTCGACACGAGCCGCCGGTAGCGGTTGTGCTTCGGCGGGTCCATGTTGAGGATCGTCAAGCGCAGGTTGGCGAGGGCCTCCTCGTCGGAGGTCGGGATGAACGTGCCTCCGAGCTCGGACGAGAAGGTGTGGTGATCGTGGCTGACCGTGCGCACGTCGGCGTGCTTTGTGATCGCCCAGAAGCCCGTGTCGTCGACCTGGGGATGCCAGTAGACGGGCGCCTCGCGGCGCAGGCGGTCGAACTGGTCGTGCGGTGTGCCGCGACCCCAGGTCGATGCGAGGAGGTCGATCCCCTGCAAGCTGTCTGTCACGGTCATGCGCGCACTCCTGTTGTCGTGGCGGTGACTACCCCGCGAAGGGCGGCGATCGCCATCTCATCGGTCACTGCGGCAGGGTCGACCCGCCGCATCATCTCGAGACCCAGCAGCAGCGCGATCAGCGCGGGGCCAACGCGAGTCGCGCGACCGCCGTCGATGCTCGGGCCTACCTGGGCGGTCCACTCCTCGACGGCTTGGTCGACACCGTCCCACGCGTCGCGGTAGCGACGGGCGAGGTGCTCGCGCGCTGCCTCGTTGCGCACCGCGTAGCTCCAGAGCTCGTGCTCCAGCGCGATCCAGCGACCATCTCCAGTGGGCGGGTCGGAGACGTTGCGCCAGAGCGAGGCCAGGCGCTCGTCCAACGACGTGGCCGTTATGAGCTCGGCTCCGATGGCCACCGCGATGTCGTCGACCCATCCCTCGAGCAGAGCGAAGAGCAGGCCCGGCTTGCCATCGAAGTGGTCGTAGACGGCGCCCGACGTGCGCTCGGCGCGCTCGGCGATTGCATCCACCGAGGACGCCTCGATCCCCCGCTCCGCGAAGAGCTCGGCGGCTGCATCCAGCAACCGCTGGCGCGTCTCGGCTCGCCGCTCCCCCTGTGTGGCCACGGGGGGGAAACATAGCGCCTCCTATCTAACTTGGCGAACTCGGCCCCAGAACGACCCGGCTCAGAGGCGACTCGGCCTCAAGGGGGAAGATGCGGCAGCACCTCTTCCTCCAACAGGCGCAGGCCCTCCCACGCCAGATCTGGAGGGATGCCCCCGAGCATCGGGTGGAGCAAGGTGAAGGCCAGCGGGCCCTTGGCAGCGAGGTCGGTCAGCAGGTCTTCGGGCGTGACCACCCGGTATTGCCCGCTTGCCCGCAGATCGTCCAAGTCGGCTGCTGCTCGGTAGCCGGTGTCGGCGCCGGAGGCGGCGGCCCACGCTCCGTAGGCGTTCGCCTCGTGCAGCGCGTACGGCGCGATCTCCGCCCACGTGGAATCGACATCGCTGGCCAGGACCGTGACGGTCGAGTCACCACCCAAGTAGTCGCCCGGGTCCGGCCGTCCTTGCGACAGGCACTCCGATCGAAACGCCGGCCAGCTAGCGCCTGTTGAAGGCTGATATCCCACACCGAGTCGAGCGGCACGCCGAGCGGCCGCGTCGCTGCTCCCGCCCAAGAGGAGCACCGGCCCACCGTCACGGCGGGGTGTCGGCGTCACCCGCACCGTTCGCCCTCGGTGCTCGAACGGCTCGCCGGTCCAAGCCTTGCGCAGCATCTCGACCATCTCGGTGGTGCGCGCCGTGCGCTCGTCCATCGGCACGCCGAACATCGCGAACTCCTGCTCGACGTAGCCGTTGGCGATCACCAGGTGCAGCCGGCCTCGCGAGATGAGATCGACGACCGCCGCGTCTTCGGCGACGCGCAGCGGGTCGTGGAAGGCGGCCACCATCGCCGCCACGTAGATCGCAATGTCCTCGGTGCGCGCCGCGATCGCCGCGGCCAGGGGCAACGGACTCGGGAGGTAGCCGTCGTCCGAACCATGGTGCTCTGACACGGTCACGATCGCGAAGCCCATGCGGTCGGCCCAAGTGGCCATGTCCAGCGCCGCTGCGTAGCGGTCGGCCATGTCCACTCCCGCGAAGGCCGGGTTGCGCAAGTCGAACCGGATCCCGAAGAAGGCCATGCGGCGACGTTCTAGCAACGTCTGTGAACTCGCACGGCCGCATTGCGGACGTAGCGGTTCACAGACGTTGGTTGGTGGGGGTGTGCCCTTGGGCGTCACACCCACCTGCGAGGCTGGGCGGATGGCGTTTGGGCAATCCGCCGGTCCTCCGGCCACGGGCAAGCAGGTGCAGCGACTCGAGGTGCTGCTCGCCGAGGCCGGTCACGCGGACTTCCGCGACGCGCGTGGCCCGCTCGGGCTCAGTCAGCGCCAGGCAGCGGGCCGCTTCACCCGCGACGAAGCCGACGCCCTGATCGAGCGCCTCGAGCTGGAGGCCGAGGGAGTGCTGGCTTCTCCCGATCCGCCGCCAGTGCCATCCGCTCCCACCAGCAAGGTCGAGCGGCAGCTGCGCGGGATCCCCGACGACGTCCTGGCGGCGGAGCTGCAGCGGCGCGGCTGGGTCGTGATGGAGCCCTGACCGACGTCTGTGAACCGCCATGGCCGCATGGCGGACGTGCGGGTTCGCAGACGGCACTAGACCTGCAGCATGACGAATCCCCGCATCCCACCGCTCCCACGCGAAGGCCGCGACCCGCGCACGGACGACGTGCTCTCCGGCCTGCGCCAACCGGACGGCGGCGAGCTCAACATCTTCGCCACCCTGGCCCACCACCCGAAGCTGCTGAAGCGGTGGGCGGCCTTTGGCGGCGTGCTGCTGTACGGCGGTCGCCTGAGCGAGCGAGACCGTGAGCTGCTGATCATGCGGACGGGCTACTTGTGTCGGGCCGAGTACGAGTGGGGCCAGCACGTCGCCTTCGCGCGCGCGGCCGGCATCTCGGATGAGGAGATCGCTCGCATCGCAGCGGGACCGGGCGCGGAAGGCTGGTCCCCCGAAGACTCGACGCTGCTCAGAGCAGCGGACGAGCTGCACGAGCAGAGCTGCATCAGCGACGCGACCTGGGCAGAGCTGGCCGCCCGCTACGACGAACAGCAGCTGATCGAGATCTGCATGGTCGTGGGTCAGTACCACTTGGTCGCGTTCACGCTGAACTCCCTCGGCGTGGAGCCCGAGCCCGGCCTGCCCCAGATGCCGGCGTGAGCGCTCGCATGCTCGAGGGGCGCAAGGTCCTCGTCGTCGGTGCCGGCACGCGACCCTTGCCGGAGGACGCGGACGACTCTCCTCTGGGCAACGGGCGCGCGATCGCAGTGGTCGCTGCGCGAGAAGGCGCCGAGGTCGCGTGCGCCGACATCGACGCGGCATCGGCTGCGGAGACAGCGCGGCTCATCGAGGCCGAGGGTGCATCTGCTCATGTGCTTGCGGGCGACGTCGCCCAGCCCGCTGAGTGCGAGCGTCTGGTGGCGGAGGCGCAGGAAGCGATGGACGGGCTCGACGGGCTGGTGTGCAACGTGGGCATAGGTGCCGGCATGGGGCTCAGCGGCACCACCCCCGAGCAGTGGGACAGCGTGTTCGCGGTAAACGTGCGGTCACACTTCCTGCTGGCTGCCGCGGCGCTGCCGCTCATGGCTGAGGGTGGCTCGATCGTGTTCATCTCCTCCATAGCGGGCCTCACCGCTGGCAGCCGCATCCCCGCCTACGACGCATCGAAGTCGGCGCTCACCGGCCTCTGCCGCCAGGTGGCCGCAGAGGGAGCGCGCCGCGGGGTGCGGGCCAACGTCGTAGCACCCGGGTTGATCGACACGCCGCTCGGACGCTGGGCCACGGGTGGGCGTCCTTCCCGTGCGAAGGCGCCGGTGCCGCTGGGCCGCCAGGGCACGGCGTGGGAGGTGGCCGAGCCAGTCGTGTTCCTCCTCAGCGATCGCGCCAGCTACATCACGAGCCAGCTGCTCGCTGTCGACGGCGGCCTCACCGGCTGCCGGGGCTGAGGCGCGGCCGCCCGGTCGGCGTCAGCCGCCTGAGGCGGAGAAGTGCTGGTAGTCCTGGCCGCTGCTCCAGTAGCCACCCCAGCTCCAACCCTGCGCTGCGAAGGCGTCGACCACGGCATCACCCGCGTGGATCATGCCCTTGTCGTTGCGACTCCGATCGGCATAGGGAGCGCCCTCGGGTGGGTCGACGCTGGAGCCCTTGACGTACGGGTTCACCAAGGGATTGACGTCGACGGCTCGTCCGAAGGCGTGCTGTGACAGCTTCGTCGTCCCCGCCACGTACCGGCAGTTGAAGCCGCTCGTGTTGTTGGCGCGCATGGACGCCTGATCGTCGCCGCCGTAGGCGTCGATCGGCACCATGCGCTCGATGGGAAACCTCGCCTCGTAGATGTCGCGGAAGACGGCGACGATGCGGTCCGCCTGACCAGCCGCCACGATGAGCCGGCCTGCGTGGACCTGGCCGTCGTAACCCCAGTGCGAGACGTTGACCGCGCGGAGCTCTCCTGGCTCAGAGCAGCCCATGTTCGGCCTCCACGACGACCCGAGCTGAGCGGCGGTCACCGGTTCGATGGACGACTCGAACGGGGGTGCTGGCGGGAGGGTGCTGGCAGTCGCCGTCGTGGCAGTCGAGGGAGCGGCGGACGTCGTGGTCGTGGTCGTGCTCGGTGGTTCAGTGCTCGACGGGGAGGTGCTGGCCGTCGAAGTCGTGGAGTCCTCGCTCGTCGTCGAGCCGGCCTCGATCCGTGGTGGCTCGCCATCGCCTTGCGCGAGCGCGTAGACGCCACCTCCGGTGACCACCGCTACGGCGACAGCGCCCAGCAGCCAACGGCGTCGATCCATCCCGCGAGTGTGCCAGCCGGCACCAATCGAGGCCGGTCAGGTCGGCGGCATCCCAAACGACTCGGTGACCGGCCCGCGGCGCGCCAGCGAGCTGTATCGGCGGGCGCTGAAACGCCATTCTCCATCGGTGCGCCGGTACTCGTCCTGGTAGAGGCCGTATGCCTGGGTCCACTCCCCTGCCGAGCTGTGCCTCAGCTCGCAGATGTACACGCGGCCGGTTGCCCGGTCGCCGGTCACCTCCGCCACCGCGTTCAGGATGGCGAACTCGAAGAAGCGGAACTGGTCGAGGCTCGACTTGATGAACTCGACCAACCCGTCGGGTGCCACGAGCTCGAACGGCTCGCGCGTTCGTGTGTCGACGTGCACCACAGCGCCGGGCTCGAACAGCGACACGACGTCGTCCCATGCGCGGCGCGTGACCGCATCTCCGTAGGCGACCTGGAGACGGTGGATCGCGAGGAGAGCGCTCGTGTCGGCTGGGGACGGCTCCAACATCAGCGGTCTGATCCGGCCGAGCCGGGCGCGCGGAAGAAGGGGTTCCAAGCCTGGTCTCGCTCGGCCGCCGCTGCCTCGGGCGCGGGCAAGCCCTCACGTCCGGCTGCGATGGCGGCTGACGTGGCCGCTCGGTTGTTGGCGAACACGAGCTCTGCGTCGGCGGCTGTCGGGTCGACCCACACGGCGGCGATCAGCGCCAGCTCGCCCGCATCCGCAGGGGTGATGAAGCCGGCCGCGACCGCGTCTGCCACCCCGGACGCGACACCGGCCTGTGCCGGCCCCCACGTCATCCGCGCGTGCTGGTCCCCGGCGATCGTCGCCTTGTTGACGAACAGCGTGAAGGGCTGCACGGGCAGGCCTGGCCGGAGCACCGTGACGAACGCCGCATGACCCTCACGGGGCGTTGCCAGCGCTGTGGCCCAAGCGTGGCCGACGGGGCCGTCACGCGACCCGAGCACGGTGTTGACGTGTGCGGCCTCTGGGCCGCTCCCCACGAAGCTCTCGCCCAGCTCCATCAGGCGGAGATCGGCTCGGGCTCGGTGCGGCCGTAGCGAATGGCCTTCAGCAGCTCTGAGCTCATGGTGCCCGGCTTGGTGTCATAGCCGAAGAGCGCCACGTGACGAGTCGTCGAGCCCACGACTGGCGTGACTCGATGAAGCGACCAGCGACCCTCGAACAGCATCAGGGTGCCCGGGGTCATGGGGACCGTGGTGACAAGCTCTGGGGCCTCGTCGGCCAGCAGGCGCGCGACCAGCTCGTAGCGCTCGTCGATGCCGCCGCCTTCCACCCAGCGGAGGCGCTGGACGTTCTGGAACTCACCGCCCGCCTCGCTTGCCTGGATCGCCAGCGACACGACGAAGTCGGTCTGGTCGAAGTGCCAGCCGAGCGTGTCGCCCTCGTGCATCACGGCCAGGTTCATGGCACCCAGCGGATCGGCGTAGCGGTGCAGCGGCGAGCGCCCGAGGATGCGAGCCACGAAGTGGAGGAGGTCGTCGCACTCGAACAGCGCGCGCAGGAGCGACGTGGTGGGGTGGAAGCGGTCGTAGGCCACTGTGTGCACAGCCGACCGGCTCCAAGTGACACGGGGGTGATCCGGCGGCCAGGCGTCCGCGTCGGGTAGCTCGAGATAGGGCGTGCCCTGCACGTCTTGCAGGTACGCACCAGCTGCGAGAGCCTCGCACTCGGAGACGAGCGCGGGCAGCGCGGCCTGGCGGACGAAGCCGGGGAGGATGCAGACACCGGTCTCGCAGAGCTCTCGCGCGTGGGCGTCGGCGACCTGCCCACCGCGGCCCCCCAGATCGAGGACCGGATAGAGGTCGAGATCGACCAGATCGGCGACTCCGTGGAGTGTGCTCATGAGACTCGAAGGGCCCAACAGGCCATCGGGATGCCCGTCACCGACGCATCCTGGCACGCCGACCATTGAGCTGTCGGAGCCAGCCACCTCGCTGTCGGGGCCGTGGCCCGAGCCTCGTGAGAGCAGGGCCCGCTCGAGCCCTCACCAGCGCCAGCTGGCCTCCTCGGCCCAGCCGAACAGCCCCGCCACGTCGAGCGGCACACCGTCGTCGGGCACGATGCGCCCGGAGTAGGTGCCGAAGCACTGGTCGACGGAGCTGGACGCGACCCCGGCCTGAAGGCGGCTCACCTTGTCGTAGACGGGGGTGAAGGTGAGATCGACTCGATCGGAGCGAGGCGTGCGAATGCGCCACGGCCGCAGCCAGTCCGTTCTGTCGTAGTCCCAGACCAGCTCCTCGGAGATCTTGGACAGCCTTCCGTCGACGACGAGAGCGTTCTCGGTCATGCCTGTGCGGTCGGTCCACTTGCCGCCCAGCTGGAGGCCTACCGTCGCCCCACCAGCGACGCCGGCAGCCGCGCCCCAGTTCCACAGGGTGCGATAGGGCCACTTGCCGCGACCGAAGTCAAGACACGCCCACGACGACCCTGGCGAGTCGAGGTCATAGGTGCGGTCACCCCAGGTGATCGTGCCGCTCGCCTCGCGCGCCACATCCTTGGTCGTGCACTGGAAGCGCCGGTCACCCCAGGGGATCACGACCGTGAGCGACTCGTGGCCGATGGGCCGCGCCACCTTGATATCGGCGCTGAACGGACCTGCCTTGGTGTCGAACCCGGCGACCAGCGAAGTGCCCTGCAGGTCGTCCTCGAAGCGCAGACGTAGGCGCCCGCTCGCCAGCTCCACGCTGCCTTCACCGGCGCGCGAACCGAGGCGCATGCGGCGCGCCAGCGGGACCGGCGCGGTCGCGCTCGCCGACTGACCCGTCGTGAAGTCGTGGAACCAGACATCACCGAGCCCGAGGTAGTCGACGTTCGCGTACGTGAGGTTCATAGCGAAGCCCGGGCCTGTGACGCACCAGAAGTCCCAGCGCTTGCGCCGACCCCACGACCCGTGAAGCGAGCAGTCGATGATGGGCTGGCGCGCCCACCCGACTGCAGCCGGGTCGAGACTGCCATCGGAGCGACAGAGAGCCACGGGCTCTGTCAGCTCGCGCTCAGTGCAGGCCCCCAGATCGTGTTCCATGGCCGGACAGTAGCGACGGTCAGGACGTCGGGCCCTCGGAGCTCACCAGGCGACCTCGGCGCAACCCTTGTGATCGTCTGGCTCGACCTGAAGAGTCGCGTGATCGATGCGGTAGCCGTCCCGCAGCACCACACGAGCGCGATCGAGCACCCCATGCGCGTCCGTGCCCACCGTGACCATCAGGTGGGCCGAAGCCACGTCCATCTCCGAGGTGAGCGTCCACACGTGGAGATCGTGCACGTCGACCACGCCGTCGAGGGCGGCGAGGTCCGAAGCGAGCGCGGCAAGGTCGACACCGGGCGGCGCAGCCTGGACGAGGATGCGCAGTGCTTGCGCCGCGAGCCGCCACGTGCGGGGCAGGATCCACACGCCGATGCCGACCCCGATGGCGGGATCGACCCAAGCCCAGCCGCTCGCCTCGATCACGAACCCACCGACGATCACAGCGATCGACCCGACCGTGTCGGAGAGCACCTCCAGGTAGGCGCCGCGCATGTTCAGCGAGTGCTTGGCACCCTCTCGCAGCAGACCCCACGCGACGAGGTTGGCGGCAAGGCCCAGGCCAGCCACCACGAGCAGCAGACCGGTTCGCACCTCTGGGGGGTCGCCGAAGCGCCCGACCGCTTCGATCACCACGTAGGTCGCCACTCCGAACAGCAAGCCGGCGTTGGCTAGGGCGGCAAGTATCTCCAGTCGATAGAGGCCGAACGTGTGGTGGCTGCGTGAGCTGCCTCGCGTCGCCAGCTGTATCGCGGCCAGCGCCATGCCCAGACCGAGAACGTCGGTGAGCATGTGCCCTGCATCTGAGAGCAGGGCGAGCGAGTTGCTGGCGAGCCCGCCGGCCACCTCCACGACCATGAACGTGGCGATGACGCCCAGCGCGAGCCCTAATCGTCCCTTGTTCTTCTCGCCTGATCGGATCGACCCGTGGCGGTGCTCGTGGGTGTGCGAGCGCCAGTCGTCGTCAGGGTGTGATCCGTCGCTGGCCACCAGGAGATTCTGCCCCCTCGATGGCAGAAGCGATCAGGTCGACGATCCGACGGGGGCGTGACGCACATCCTCCGGCGTGAAGGCGCGCGTCGTCGCGGCGAACTCCAAGAGGATGCCGTCGGGATCCTGGAAGTAGATCGACCGCACGAACACGCCAGCGTGGACCTCCTTCGAGATGCCCCATTCGCTGTCGTCGTGGTTCGCCACCTCACTGCAGGGGATGCCCGCCTCGAGAAGCCGCTCCCTGTACTCCTCGATCTTCTCGGCTGGCACGGCGAAGGCGACGTGGTTCATCGAGCCGACCGCACTCATCAGCTCGCCCGTGTCGGGGCGGGCGGCGGGGGCTGACACGCCCGGCACCCCGGCGGGTGCGCCGGGGAACCAGAAGAAGGCGAGCATGTCGCCGCCACCGCAGTCGAAGAAGAAGTGCTGGCCCATGCCCACGGGCAGCTCGACCGTCTTCACGAGCGGCATGCCGAGCACCCCTTCGTAGAAGTCGACCGTTCGCGCCATGTCGCTGGACACGAGCGCCAGGTGGTTGATGCCACTGAACTCGAACGCTCCGCTCATGCTCGCAGCGTATGCAAACGCCGCTCGGCAGGGTGCTCGATGTCGCTGCGAGTGGTCAGGTGCCGAGTATTCCGAGGGTGGGAGCCGTCTCGCCGTAGACGCCCTCGGGGTTGCCGCGCACGAGCTCGTCAAGACGGTGCGCATCGTCGCCGACGAGGATGCGCCACTTGCCTGCGCGGACTCCGTCGAGGATGACCGTCGCCGCCTGTGCTGCTGTCATCGGGGCTGCCTCGCGGAACATCTCGCCGAGCATGTCGATCATCGAGCGCACGGCGTCGTCGTCCATCGAGTCGACCGGGACGCCGCGGTTGGCCATCTGAGCGCGGGCCGCGGCGATGGCGTCGTCGTCGAGCGGGCCTTCGCCGCCGTGCACCTTGCGGCTGTTCGTCACGATGTCTGTGCCGATGTGACCGGGCATCACGACCGCCACCTTCACGTGCGGGGCGTTGAGACGGAAGTCCTCGATCAGTGCTTCTGAGAACCCCTTCACCGCGAACTTCGCCGCGCTGTACGCGGTGTGCGGGATGCCGGGACCGAGCAGAGCCCAGAACCCGTTCACGCTGCTGGTGTTGATCAGGTATCCGCTGTCACTGGCAACCAGCAAGGGGACGAAGGCTCGGCTGCAGCTGTAGACACCGCCCCAGCAGATGCCGAAGGTACGGTCCCACTCGGCGACATCCGCCGTGAGGAAGCTGCCACCGCCGCCGACGCCTGCGTTGTTGAACAGCAGGTTGATGTGATCGGTCTCGTGCTGCGCCACGACTTCGTCACGGAACCGCTCGACGTCCGCCGCGTCCGCGACGTCGCACAGGTGCGCTGTGACGCGAGTGCCTGCTGGGGCCTCCTTCTCCGCCAGGCGGGCCGTCTCCGCGGCGGCGTCGAGGTTGACGTCGCAAGTCGCTACCGAGCAGCCCTCGGCCGCGAGCTGCACGACCAGCTCTCGCCCCATGCCGCTGCCGCCACCGGTGACGACTGCCAACAGACCTTCGAAGCTCTCCACGGCTCCCCCTTCCCTCGCCCGCGGACCCTACAGAAACCGGGCGGGATCAGACGATTCGGTACGTCTGCACCGCGTGGGCGACCACGTTGCCCTCCGTGTCGGTGGCCGTGATCTCGGTGAACGTCAGCTCTTTGCCGCGGCGAACCGCGCGGGCGTGGCAGATGAGGTCGGACTGCTTGCATGCACCCACGTACTGGATCGACATCGAGATGGTCGAGGCCCGAGCACCCTTGTCGAAGTCGTGGTTGGACCATGCCGCAGCCGCCCCCGCGGTGTCGACGACGGCCGCGATCACGCCCCCGTGATAGTAGGTGCCGTCGTTGGTGAGGTCGGGCCTGAACGGCAGCCGCAGCGTGACGTCGTCGGGCTCGTAGCGCTCGAACTCGATGCCGAGCCATCCGAGGTACGGCGTCGTCGGCATGAGCTGAGCGATAGCGGCCCGGCGGCGCTGCTGCTCCTCGTCGGTCAGCTTCGCCTTCGCCAGCTTCTCTCCGGTCATCCCCAGGTCCTCCTTGCGATCGTGGCCTTGAACCTAGGGCCATTGGTCCCCCCCACTCCGGACGGCAGGCCCTGGCTGCTCGGCCGCCCCGGGGCCACCCTCGAACCATGAACGAGTCGACCCGGCCCCGCCTCGACACCCGCTGGCCGGTAGAGACCGATCGCAACGGCCTCACCATGCTCGATCGCGCCGAGTGCCTGCGCCTGCTCGCCGGAGCGACGCTCGGTCGCATCGGGCTGACGACGGGCGCCCTTCCGGCCGTGCTTCCCGTGAACTTCTGGTTCGACGGTGAGCGCATCCTGATCCGTACGGGCACCGGCACCAAGCTCTCCGCTGCGACCCACGACGCAGTCGTCGCCTTCGAGGTCGACGACATGGACCCGGTCTGGCACACGGGCTGGAGCGTGATGGTCACTGGCATCGCCCACCACGTGGTCGACCCCGACGAGGTCGAGCGGATCGCCGCAATGCCGGTGGCCCGCTGGGCACCACGCGGCGGAGGCCACATCGTCTCGATCACGCCCGAGCTCATCTCCGGCCGCCGCATCGAGCCCGGCGCGACCGGCAGGTTCGGCGAGCACACCGACCCGACCGGGCACTCAGAGCACTCGGAGAAGCCCGAGCACGCCGAACAGACGGAGCCCGCCACCTCGGACAGGTAGGCGAGCGGCGGTCAGGGCCGCGGGATCCTCCACTCGAGGATCGAGCCCCCCTCGGCGCCTGCGCGGAGCTCGAAGGTGCCACCCAGCTCTTCGGCGCGCACGGCCATGTTCCGCAGGCCGTTGCCCGCGGGCGAACCCGGCGCTGGAGGGCCGACCCCGTCGTCGACCACGCGCAGCGTGACCTTCGAGCCGACGACCACGGAGACCTCAGCCCTGCTGGCATGGGCGTGCCGCGCAACGTTGCTGAGCGCCTCACGCAGAGTCGCGACGATCGCAGCCGTCCCCCGTTCGGTGAGGGCCGAGTCGATCGGGCCGTCGAAGAGGAGCGCCGGCTCGAAGCCGAGGGCTCGTGCCGCTTCGCGGACGACGGCGACCACCTGATCACGCGCACCCGTGGTGGTCGGACGCGAGGCCTCGAGTCCGAATATGGCAGAGCGGATGTACTTCACGGTGAGGTCTAGCTCGTCGACCGCCGATTCGATCCGGCCGACGGCGGCCTCCACGTCGTTCCTCACGAGGCGCACGCTGCCCTGTAACGAGAGGCCGGTAGCGAAGAGCCGCTGGATGACCGTGTCATGGAGGTCTCGGGCGATCCGCTCGCGGTCTTCGAGCACGGCGAGCTCGTGCAGGCGAGTGTGCAGGCGGGCGTTCTCGATCGCCACACCCGCGGCCGCGGCCAGGCCGACCACCAGCTCCTCGTCCACCTCGCTGAAAGCCGGGGCGTCGGCCTTGTCGGTGAGATAGAGGTTGCCGAACACCTCGCCTCTCACGCGGATCGGCACGCCGAGGAACGACTTCATCGGCGGGTGGTGGGCGGGGAACCCGTAGCTGTCCGGGTGCGAGCGCAGGTCAGCTAGGCGCAGCGGCTTGGCGTCGAGGATGAGCAGACCGAGGATGCCGTGCCCCTCCGGCAGGTCGCCGATCGCCTCGTAGGTCTCGTCGTCGATGCCGACCGTTATGAACTGTGCGAGCCGCGTATGCGACTCGTCGAGCACGCCCAGAGCCCCGTAGGTGGCACCAGACAGCTCTGTGGCGCTCTGGGTGATGCGACGCAGCATCGCCGGGAGGTCGAGATCGGAGCCAACGGTCAGGATGGCGTCCAGCAGCTGGTTGAGCTGGCCAGGGCCAGCGACCTCAGGCATGAGACGAACGTTAGGGCGACCAGCGCTCGCGCGAGGAGCCCGTGAGGCAACATGGGGCTATGGCCACTCGCGTCTTCCTCCTTGATGACCACGAAGTCGTGCGGCGAGGCGTGCGCGAGCTCATCGAAGCCGAGGACGACATGGCGGTGGTCGGCGAGGCTGGGACGGCCGAGGAGGCCACCGGGCGCATCCCCGCCACGTCTCCCAACGTCGCGGTGCTCGATGTGCGCCTGCCCGACGGCGACGGCATCGAGGTGTGCCGTGACATCCGGTCGAAGCACCCGGAGATCGCCTGCATCATGCTGACGTCCTTCGCGGACGACGAAGCGGTGTATGCGGCGATCATGGCGGGCGCAGCCGGATACGTGCTCAAGCAGGTGCGCGGCAGCGATCTGATCGACGCCATCCGTCGGGTGGCCGCTGGCGAGAGCCTGCTCGACCCCCAGGTGACCACGCGCCTGCTCGAGCGGCTGCGGCACCAGGGGGCCGACGACGAGCTCGCCGTGCTCAGCGAGCAGGAGCGCAAGATCCTCGACCTGATCGCTGAGGGCCTCACGAACCGCCAGATCGGCGAGCGCATGTACCTGGCTGAGAAGACGGTCAAGAACTACGTGTCCAACCTGCTGTCCAAGCTCGGGATGAGCCGCCGCACCGAGGCCGCTGTCTACGCAGCCCGACTCGCCGAGCGGCGGTCAAAGGGCTCCGCCGACGGCTGAGCACGTCGGCCCGGTCACGGAGGTCGGCTCGGCGAAGGGTCGATCGGAGCGGGCGGCAGGACCTTCGGCCCTAGGGGTCGACGTGCCTTCCTGGGCACCCTGCGGCAATGGACACCGACCTCGAACCGACTGATCTGCCCCCCGGCGTGCCCGCCGAGGACTCCAGCTCCCGCGACGGCATGTTCGCGATATCGATCGTCATCGCGCTGATCGCCATGGTGGGAGCCGTGGTGGCCATCGGCATGGGCTGGCGGGCCATCGACGAGAGCGACGGTGGAAGCGGCTCCACCTCGGCCGGCGGTCAAGCCAAGGTGTCGCTGACCGAGTTCTCTGTCAGCGCAGCGTCGGTCGGCGAGGGAGGCTCCCTCCTCGTGACGAACGACGGATCCGTTGCGCACAACCTGGTGGTCGAGGGCTCTGAGCTGAAGACGGCAGATCTGGCGGCCGGTGACGAGGAGGTGCTCGAGCTGGGTGACCTGGCCACCGGGACCTACGCCATGTACTGCGCGATCGCCGGGCACCGCGAGGCCGGCATGGAGGCCGAGCTGACCGTCACGGAAGGGTCGGGCGCTGGCGGCACACCCGCGACCGGCGGCCACGGCGACATGGACTACGAGGCCATGACCAAGGCGATGATCGACTCGATGTCGAAGTTCCCGGCCGAGACGGAGGGGGTGGGCAACAGCTCGTTGGAGCCCACCGAGATCCTCGCGGACGGCACCAAGGTGTTCGACCTCGTGGCCGAGATCACCAAGTGGGAGCGTGCTCCTGGCGACGTCGTCGACGCATGGACCTACAACGGCGTGGTCCCGGCGCCCGCCATCCGCCTCGAGGTCGGCGACAAGGCCCAGTTCCGCCTCGAGAACAAGCTCCCCATCGCCACCGACATGCACCTGCACGGGCTCAACGTGGAGAACAAGTACGACGGGGTCGCTCCGATCACGCAGCCGGTGATCGAGCCGGGCGAGACGTTCGTCTACGAGTACACCGCCGACGAGGTCGCGGTCGCGATGTACCACCCCCACTTCCACTCACAGATCGGCATGCCCAACGGGATGTTCGGTTCGATCTTCGTGGGCGACGTGCCGATCCCCCGTGGGACGACCGTCGGGGACGAGGTGCTGCCCGCCGACCTCCAGGTGAGCCAGGACTTCCCGATGGTGCTCAACGACTCCGGGGTCATCGGCTACAGCTTGAACGGCAAGAGCTTCCCCGCCACCGCCCCGATCTCGGCCAAGACCGGCGACTGGGTGCTCTTCCACTACTTCAACGAGGGCTCACAGGCGCACCCGATGCACCTCCACCAGTTCGACCAGATCGTGGTCGCCAAGGACGGCTACCCGCTGGACGTGCCGTATGTGGCCGATGTCGTCAACGTGGCCCCTGGCGAGCGCTACTCGGTCCTCGTGAAGCTCGACAAGCCGGGCGCGTGGGTGTGGCACTGCCACATCCTCCCGCACGTCGAGGACGAGAACGGGATGTTCGGCATGGTCACCGCCGTCATCGTCGAGTAGCCAACCGCAGCCCACCCAGAGGCTCCGCCCGGGGCCGGACCGCGGTCCGGCCCCGAGTCGCGGGTGGTCACAGGTGAACCAGAGGTGCGCCGAGGCGCGACAGGCAGGACGATGGTGCCTGTGCGAACGGACGCGGAGCTGCTGGCCGCCATCGGAGGCGGCGATCGTGAGGCGCTGCGCGAGCTGCACGACCGTCACGCGATCTGGGTCTCGTCGCGCTTGAGACGCCGCTGCTCCGACCCCGATGTCGCCGCCGAGGCTGTTCAGGACACCTTCCTCGCTGTCTGGAAGTCCGCCGCCAAGTGGGACGGCCGCGGTGCGCCCGCCGCCTGGATCTGGGGCATCGCCATCCGCCGCCTGATCGGCGTCCTCCGCAAGCGAGACCGTTGGGCACCTGTCGCCACGTCACCCGCCGGCTCGCACCCTGATCCGACACGACGCACGGCGCGCGCTTCCGAGCGCGTCATAGCCGCGGAAGAGCAGGTACTCCTGGGCATCGAGCACGGCGGCTTGGCGTCTGCGATGGCGAGCCTCTCTCCTGAGCTGCGCGCCGTGCTCCAGGCCACCGTGCTCGACGGCCTCACGACACGAGAGGCAGGCCACCTGCTCGGGATACCGGCGGGCACCGTGAAGACCCGCGCCATGCGCGCCCGAGCCGAGCTGCGAGGAGCCCTGGCATGAAGACCTGGCACGCCACCACCGACTCACTGGTCCAGTTCGCGCGTTCGCCGGAGGCGCTCGACGACGTGACGGCGTCATCCATCGAGCAGCACCTGACGAGCTGTGCGGAGTGCCGAGCAGCCGTCACGGCCGCCGCCGGTCCCGGCGCACTCGAGCGTTCGTGGGCAGCAGTCGCCGATCTCGTCGACCGACCACACCGCACCTACAGCGAGCGTGTGCTCGTGCGCCTCGGCCTGCCGATCGACATGGCTCGCGTGGTAGGCGCCACACCCGCGTTGCGCACCGCGTGGCTCGCGACCACGGTCCTGCTGGCAGTCGCCGCGACCGCCGTCGCCCGCGACGCCGGTTCAGACGCCCCCTTCCTCGTCGTCGCACCCGTCGTGCCGCTCGGCTCGGTGTTCCTCGCCTTCCTGCCGGCCGAGGAACCGGCGGGGGAAGCCGCCGCTGCCACCCCCTTGTTCGGGGCCGGGCTCGTGCTACGGCGCGCCGCCGCCGTGCTGGTCCCCACGTTCGCCGTGCTCCTGGCGGCGGGCCTTGCGCAACGCGGAGCCACCGCTGGGGCGGCGTGGATCCTGCCTGGGCTGGCACTCACGTTCGGGAGCCTCGCGCTGGCGACCTACATGCGCGCGGCGGTAGCGGCGGGCACCCTCGCGATGTCGTGGCTCACACTTCTGACGCTCGTCAGCGTCTTCGACGGGCAACAGCTGCCTGTTGCCCGCACGGCTGTGTTCCAACCGCTCGGCCAAGCCTGCGCACTGGGGCTGTCGCTCCTGGCCGCCGCTGCCCTCTACACCCGCCGCGACCGCTTCGCCACGATCGAAGCCACCTGGTGACAGATCCCACCGATGACCGGCCGATCCGGCAACGGGTCGTACACGACGAGAGGTCGACAACGTGAGCACCACAGCAAGCGGGCGTGGCGTCACCAAGCACTTCGGGCCCAAGACGGCGCTCGATGGCGTCGACATCGAGCTGGGGACCGGCATCACCGGACTCCTCGGGCCGAACGGCGCTGGCAAGACGACCTTGCTCAGGATCCTCGCCACCGTGCTGTCGCCCGACGCGGGCACCGTCGAGCTGCTCGGTCACGACCCCGCCACCCCGGATGGTCGCCTCGCCGCACGCAGACGGCTCGGCTACCTCCCGCAGGAGCCGGGGTTCCACCGCTCCTTCACGGCTTTCGAGTTCGTCGACTACGTCGCCATCCTGAAGGAGTGGGGTGACCGGCGCGCTCGCCACGACGAGGTGCGTCGCGTGCTCTCGCTACTGGGCCTCGAGCCCGTGATGGGGACTGCCATCAAGAAGCTGTCGGGTGGCATGCGGAGGCGAGTCGCCATCGCACAGGCGCTGATCGGCGACCCTGACCTGCTGATCCTCGACGAGCCAACAGCCGGGCTCGACCCGGAGCAGCGTCTGCGCTTCCGCGAGCTGCTGTCTGCCGTCGCCGAGCGAGCGACCGTGCTCCTGTCGACCCACCAGACTGACGACGTCGCCGCGCTCTGCAACCGCGTGGTGGTGCTGCTCGGCGGCACCGTCCACTTCGACGGCACATCACCCGGGCTGGCCGCCCTCGCCGAGGGCCGCGTGTGGACGAGCACCGAGCGCGATCCCGCGGCTCAGCTCGCCTGGATCACCGGTGAGGGGTTGGTGCGCCACATCGGTCTGCCTCCCGCCGGGGCAGACCTCGTGTCGCCGACCGTCGAAGACGGCTACCTGACCCTGACAGGGGCAACCGCGGGTGTGCTGACGTGATGCGTCGCCTCGGCCCGCCAGCCATCGGCGTCGTCGGAGCCACCCTCCTCATGACGCTGGTGAGCGGAGCGGGCACGGGGCTGCTCGGTGGCCTGGTGGGGGTCATCCTCCTGGGTGCGGTCGTGTGGTTCGCGGTCACCGTGGTGCAACGCCGCCGCCGCGGCGGTGACCTCGGATGGGTCCCCGTTGCGGCTGTCCCCTACCAGCCCGCAGCCGGCCACCTCAGCGCCGCACCCAAGACGGTCAGCATGGCGCTGAGCCGCATCGAGGCGCGGGAGCTGGCCTCGTCTGCCTCGATGGGCGTCGGCGTCGGCTTCTGCCTGATGGTCCTCGTGCTGTTCGGCCAGGTGTGGGCCGGTGACCATCGAGGCGGCCTCATGGGCGCCATGGAGCTCTACCCGATCTACGTGCACCCGTTGGCCGGTCTCGTCACCCTCGCTGCGCACCGCGCCCGCACCCGGTCCACCCGCGAGGGCACCCAGGAGCTCTTCGACGCCTGCCCCACGACTCATGCGACCCGGACCGCTGGTCACCTCCTCACGGCTTGGGTGCCGGCGTCCATCGCGCTCGTGTTCCTTGCCGGCATGACTGTGCTGGTCTCGGACAACGCACTGTCCGGCCTGGCTGGCGTGGGAGCACGCCAGGTGGCAGCACTGCTGGGAGCAGTGCTGCTGTGCATCGGCGCTACCGCCCTCGGAGTAGCGCTGGCTCGGTGGGCGCCGTGGAGCATCGTCCCGGTGGTGGGAGTGATCGCCATCGGCTTCCTGTCGACCCGGCTCGCCACGGCGGGGGATCGCAGGACCGAGCCGATCCGCCAGCTCTCCACCTGGCTCAACGACCCGGCGGAGTACGTCCCCTTCACTGCACCGCACTGGCTCGCTCACCACACTTGGATCCTCGCCCTGGTCGCGATCGTGGCATTGCTCGCCGTCGCGCGGGATGTGCGCGGTCCGGTGGTGGCGTTGCTCGGCGCGGTCTTCGTTCTTGTGGCTGGAGCGAGCGCCGTTGCCGCGACTCGGCCCATCGACGCCACCGAGGCCGAGCGCATCGCTTCGCTGATCAACGACCCTGAGGCGCACCAGCAGTGCGTCGACAGCGCCGGCCTGCTGATCTGCTCCTACGGCTCAGACGACAGGTTGCGGCAGCGCATCGCGGACGAGGTCGCCTCGGTGGTGCGGGCTGTCCCACCTAGCGCACTCGCCGGCTGGAGCGTGCGGCAGGACACGCGGCTCGACCCCTCGGAGCTCGACGCACAGGTGGAGCGGCTGCTGCGGCCGAGGTCCGCCGCCGAGGGTTACATCCCGATGGAGAGGGTCGTGAACCACCCGGCGGCGATGGAGGGAGCGCGCTTCTGGGTCGCACTGACGGCCGTCGGCGTGACCGCGGACATCGAGTACGGCGAGGTCCTCCGCCTCGCCGACCAGGCCCGCGGCGTGATCGCGCTTTGGCTCGTCACCCGCGGGGTCGACGACGACAAGGCGATGGAGCTCACCTCCGACGACCGCGGGCAGCACGACAGCAGCAACTTCGTCGTCGGCTACTCGCGCCCGTGGCCGGACGTCTGCTACGCCGGTCCCACGCCTGTGACCTGGGCTCTCACGGACCTGGAGGCCGCTCGCCTCCTCATCGCGCTGCCGGAGGACGAGGTGGCGTCGCTTCTGCACGCGCGCTGGGCCCACTTCACCAGCCCCTCGACCACGACCGCAGAGCTGCTCGACGCGGCCGGAGTGGGGCCCGCCACTCCACGAGCCGGCAGCACGCTCGCCGGCAGCGAGTGCTGATGCATGGCCGAAGTCACCACGGCAGGTGAGCAGACGCGGATCGACCGCGTGACCTGGAGGACGACAGCGCGAGCGCTGGTCCCCGCTGCCCGTGCGATGCCGATCGGAACGCTCTGCGGGGCGCTCGCCCTCGCCGCCGCCCCGACAGCTGGAGCGCTGGCCCGGGGTGGAACGAGCTACTCGGGCGCGCTGATCGCCGCGGCCGTCGTGGGCTCGTCGACAGCAGCGTTCGCGGTGGACGACGCCGCCGGTGAGACCCTCGCGGCGAGTCCCACCTCACTTGCCCGCCGACGTGCGCTGCGGCTCATCGCGATCGCGCTCCTGCTGTCCGCAACGTGGGCGGTGCTCATCTTCGTCGCCGCCCAGCGCGGCACCGTGACGGGCGACGACCTCGCGCTGCGGGCGGCCGAGGCGGCGGCCGTCTCGGGCACTGCGTTGGCTGTCGCCGGGATCGCCCACGCCTACCTGCTTCCCGCCGCTGGCTCGATGGGTGCCGTGGCAGGAGCCCTCAGCGTGCTGGTGGTCTCCTCGCTCGCCGTCCGCTTCCGTGAGCTGCCTGCCCTCGTGACGGTGGAGAACCACGGCCGCTGGTGGCTGGTGAGCCTGGCGGGCTGGTGCTTCGCCTTCTGGACCTGGCGCGACCCCGCCCGCCCACGACGTCTGTGAACCCCCGCGCTCGCCATGCGGACGTGGGGGTTCACAGACGTTGGTCGGTGTCAGTGACCCCCGCCGGCGGCCTCGACCTCACCTGCCTGGAAGAGGCCGAGGGCGCCCTTGCCCACGTTGGCGAACTTGTGGGTGACGATCGGGTACAGGCCAGCCTCGTCGAAGGTGAACTCCACGAAGCCGCCCTGGGCAGGCTGCAGGTCGAGCACCTGCGAGCCGCCCTGTGCCGCACCCGGGCGAAGCAGGTAGTCGCCCTCCTTCCAGACCGTGTCGAAGATCGTGCCGACGATGTGGAACGCCGAGTTCTCGCTGGGGCCTGCGTCGAGCACCCACGCCCGCACTCGCTGTCCCGGCTCGACCCGAATGGGCTTGTGCAGGTACTGGTTGACGTAGCCGTTGAAGACGACTGCGTCGTGCTCCTCCCCCTGCATCTTGGTCAGGTTGCCCGGCTTGCCTTCCGGACCCAGGTACAGCTCGGACTGCACGAGCACGACCTCGTGGTCGACGGGCGGCAGGCCCGGCGGATCGATGATGATCGTGCCGAACATCCCGTTGCCGATGTGATGCAGAGCGGGTGCCGTGCCGCAGTGGTACATCCACACACCGGCGTGCTTGGCGACGTACTGGTAGACCAGCGACTCGCCCGGCTCGATCGTGCGCATCTCGTCGTTCCAGGCCACCTTGCTGGCGTGGAAGTCGATCGAGTGCCCGAGCTTGCCCTCGTTCACGAGCGTGACCGTGAAGAGGTCGCCCACCTTGCCCCTGAGGACGGGGCCGGGGACCTGGTCGTTGAACGTCCACATCTCCTGCGTGACACCAGGCGCCACCTCGATGACCTTCTCGGTGGCTCGCATCGTGAGCTTGTGCTCGGTCGCGCCCGGGGCGGGTGCGAGCGCCGGGTCGAACGGCACCCACTCCGCCGCCGGCTCCGCCGCGAAGTCGATCTCGGCGCTGTCGTCAGCGGGCTCGCCGCCACCACCACCGCTCGACGTGGAACCGGTCACCTGGATCGCCATGACCATGCCGGCTTCCTTGTGCCCGGGCACCGTGCACCACGCCTCGGTCGTCTCGTCCATGACGCCGAGCGACACCTCCTCGGAGGCGCCGGGGTCGAGCAATGCCGTCCCCGTGCCACTCCCTTCGAGCTTGAGGTCGTGGGGAAGCTCCCCGGCGTTGGTGACCTTGAGCACGAGCTCGGCCCCGGCGGGCACCTGCACAGAGGACGGCTCGACGTAGAGGTCTCCCAGCTCGACCTCCACCGTCACCACCTCATCAGTGGCGGTGGCGACCGATCCGTTGTCGCCGCCCGAGCTGATGAGCACCGCCGACAGCGGCACCAGGAGTGCCAGCGCGACGACTGCGGCTGTCATCGCCAGCAGCGGACTAGCACCTGATCTGGTCTCTGGGTTCATTGTTCGTGCCTCCCGGCGTTGACGATTCGTCGGCCCGTCACCTCGCACGGCACGACTCGGATCCAGTGGGACTTCTCGCCTGACCCCCAGTAGCGAAGCGGCAGCTCGGCCGCAGTCACCAGATCGGCTGCGGAGGTGAGCTCCGTGGCGCGGCCCTTGAGGAGCACGCTCCAGCCCCCTTCGCCCTCCACGTCGATGCCGTCGACCTCGAAGCACACGGAGGGGCTGCGGTCGACCGAGCGGAGCTTGTTCCCGGGGTCAGTCCGGAACACGATGGACGGTCCGTCGACGGCGTAGTTCACGGGATAGATCTCGGGAGCGCTGTCGACGAGAACACCGATGCGGCCCACCGGCGTGGACGCGAGGAGCTGCCAGCACTCCTCTTCGGTGATGTGCTCCATCCACGTGTGACCATCGATCACGGCCATCGTCACCCTCCAACGGCGTTTCCCCCGATGGTGGCGCTCGGACCCGGATCTGAGCAGGGTCGAAGGTCCCCTGTGCACGGCCGACTGTCCCGAGCCGCGCGACGGGACCTTCGACCCTGGCACCTCACCACCGGATCCGGGACGATCGCCTCGAAGCAAGCATCGAGCCGGAGGCCGCTCATGGGTTGTCGCGTGCGCCGTTGGAAGGGGCCGTCCTTCCCTGCTTCCGCCGCCGGTCGGAAGCGCGTGGTCATAGAGGGGGGCGACGGCGCTGAGCGTTGGCTGCTCGCGCGGGCCTTCACCGAGGCGGGCTACGACGTGGCCCGGTGCGCAGGACCGATCGAGAACGGCGGGCCCTGCCCGCTCGTGGCCGGCCGCGGCTGCGACGCGGTCGAGAGCGCCGACGCCGTCGTCAACCTCCTCGGTCTGCGCACCGCCGCCTGCGAGGACGTGTTGCGGGCGGTGAGAGAGGTCGCCCCGCACACCCACCTCGTCGCACAGGCGACTGCGATCGACCGCGACGTCTTGGAGCCTGTGCTCACCGAGACGGTGTGCTCAGTCGTGTCGCCGCGCGCATCGGCGCTCGAGATCATCGACGCCGCATCCGGTGTAGCGGAAGTCACTCGCCGCTAGGGACCTTCGGCCCTGTTTCGTCGACTTGACCGCGTGGTCTGGTGGCCGAAGGACAGCGAGGAGGGGATCGCATTGCAGGACGAAGATCAGACCTACCCGAACCTGCCGGAGACCTCACCGATGGGCCAGCCCCTCGATTGGGCCTGGCTTCGCGGTGCGCGCAGCGAGTGGGGCGTGCAGCCCAAGCCCAGCCCCCGCGGTCTGACCATGAGCGACATCGCCGTCGGGTCCTATGGCGATGTGCCGGAGCACCCGAGCCACCGGTCGATGGCGCCGCGCGGCGCCGACGTCGACCCGGACACGCCCGACATGGGATACATCCTCAACAGCAAGTCCGACGTGTGGGCCGTGAACGTCCGCGAGCTCTACGAGGAGGCGGTGGCTCGCCAGTGGTCCGCCACACGAGACATCCCCTGGACCGAGCTGACCGAGCTCCCAGACGACCTCGAGCACGCCATCTGCCAGGTGTGCACGTCACTCACCGAGGTCGAGATGATCGCGGCCGACCTGCCGGCCAAGTGGATGTGGCGGATGAACCACGACTTCGTCGAGGCGAAGATGTTCCTCTGCACCCAGATCATGGACGAGGCACGTCATGCCGAGGTCTTCCGCAAGCGTGCGCTCGCCAACGGCGGCGGTCTGCTCAAGTCCCGTTCTGGGCCCGCCAGCCTTCTGCGCACGATCATCGAGGCGAAGACCTACACGCAGGCGACAGCCCTTCTTCACCTGCTCGGTGAGGGCTTCATCCTCGACCTGTTCCGGCAGGGCGAGCTGCTCGCGCCAGGCCCTGTCGAGAAGCGGATGTTCCGCATGGCGATGCAGGACGAGGCCCGCCACGTCGCCTACGGCACGATGCACATCCGGTACGCCATCGAGCACGACCCAGACGTCGCGGAGGAGATCCACGAGGCGCTCGACCTGGGCGAGGCCGCGCTGGTCGAGTTCGGCACCTCGCCGGATCTCAGCACCGCCATCGCCCTGCTGCTCGCCGGGGGTGCCGACGAGGTCGAGACGAAGGGCTTCCCCATGCAGTCCGCCCTCGTCACGAAGCAGCTGACCTCGTACTTGTCGCGGTGTGAGCGGGCGGGCCTCAACCGCCTCGAGCGCACGAAGCTCCCGCTCGATCTGATGGGCATTACCCAAGCCGACCTGGTCGGCGCGAACGCGTGAGGGGGCACAGATGACACAGGGCACCGCACATCACGCCACCGGTGTCGGCGAGGTCGCCGTGGACGACATCCGCTTCTTCGAGCCGCTCGCCTCGGAGATGAACGCCCACCCCGAGCGCTACGAGGTCCTCGGCGATCTCGACATCGTGCTTGGCGTGATCATCAACCGGCCCGCCGGTGAGGCGTTCCGGGCTCGCCTCACCTTCGAGGGGATCCGCTGCACGGACATCTCGGAGATGTCGGCTGGCGACGAGGCCACCACAGACTGCTGGCTCGAAGGGCCCCTCGATGCGTGGTCGGAGATGGCGGCGAACATCCGCCACAACGGCCGTGCGACCGGCCGCCAGACCATCAACAGCCTCACCCTCGTGGGCGAGGCCATCCGCCTGCGCGGGCTCGACGTGATGGGGATCGACAAGTTCTCCCGCTTCAACCAGAGCTTGCAGGAGTTCTTCGACGGAGCCGCCCAGTCGCCCGCTCAGCGGGCGGTGGGCTGAAGGGAAGACCATGGATGCACCCACCTGCCCCACCTGCGGCAAGGCGGTCACCCGTGCACTCGACCTGCCGTACGGCTGGTGGGAGTGGAACGGCTCGACCTACGAGCTGAGGACGGCCTCGACGCGAGTCGATGTCGCCCCCTGGGTCCACTACGACTGCATGAGCGAGCTGCGGCACTTCCACCCGCAGGACTCGGTCACACCGGCCTGAGGACCCGGGCGGCCCCGGCTCGGGCGCCGACCACCAGGAGGCAGTGGCGTGAGCTTCAAGGTCACCGACGAGTGCATCGGCTGCGGCGCATGCGACTACGCCTGCCCAACGGGCGCGCTGACGAAGACCGACTCCTTCCTCGGCCTCTTCGTGATCGACCCCTACCTGTGCGACGACTGCACCCTCTGCGTGGACAAGTGCCCCGTCGCTGCGATCGTGGCCGACCCGGCATGGCCTGTCTGCCACGGACGTGGGTGCCCGCTGACCTCGCGCAGGTTGACGGAGGTGGAGTGCGCCCTGTGGCAGCAACGGTGCGCGGAGTGCGGCAGCACGCTGTGGCGTGACGCCTCAGGCGAGTGGGCCTGCGCTCGGTGTGGCCTCGGTCTGCGGGTGCGCTGCCCTAAGGCGCGCTACCTCGACAGCCAGGCCACACCGGCGCACGAGCTCGGCTCCCCCACCGGGATCTGACCTCATCTCGTCGTCGATTCGGGACCTTCGCCTCTGGTCCGCGGGCGAGGATCTGCAGATCGTCTGACCGATGGAGGCGGGCAGGCTCTACTTCCGGGTGATCCAGGGAGACGGCCTGTGGATGTGCAGGCGCGGACGTGAGGAGATCGATCGTCACGACAGCCGGCAGGAGGCCGTCGATCACATGAGCGAGCTGGCGGCGGAGCATCGCCCCAGCGAGGTGTTCCTGCACGAAGGGGACGGCACCGTCGTGAGCATCGTCACCTTCTCCTAGGCGTCTGCGAACCACCGCGCTCGCCATGCCGGCATAGGGGCTCACAGACGTTGATTGGGTACCGTGCTGGCGATGGTGTCCGCGCCCCAGACTGCCGCGGCCGCCGCAGCCAAGCGCGGGCCGGGCCGTCCGCCGGACCTGGCCAAGCGGCAGGCGATCCTGGCCGCCGCGCGCGACGTGCTGGCGGAGGTCGGCTACACGTCGATGACGATCGACGCGGTCGCCCAGCGCGCCGGCTCGAACCGCGTGCTCATATACCGCGTGTGGGACACGAAGCTTGCCCTCGCGGCGGATGCGCTGTTCGGCGCGATGGGCGAGTTCGAGGTGCCCGACACCGGGTCCCTGGAGGACGACCTGCGGTCGTTCATCGCGCAGCACGTCGCGCGCATGAGCGGCGAGGCCTACCTCAAGGGCCTGCCGGGCCTCACCGTCGAGCTGCTATCGGATCCGGAGCTCTACCGCTGGATGCACTCGCGCTTCGTGCAGCCCTCCGAGGACGGCTACCGCGTCATCCTCGAGAACGCCAAGCAGCGCGGCGACATCGCTCACGACGTCGACCCGCGCCTCATCACCCGGGTGGTGAGTGGTGCGACCACGAGCCTGGCGCAGACCGGACGGCTGTCCCAGGCCGAGATGACCGAAACCCTGCTGCGGCTCCTGCTCGGAGGCCTGGTCAGCCGCCTCTCCTAATAGGTGACACAGAGTAACAGAACTGTTAGGATGACGTGATGGAATTCGGACTCTTCATCGGCGGCTGGGTGCCCGACTACCTCGATGGCCGCAACGACGCCTACGAGCACGAGCGGCTCATCAACGAGACCCGCATCGCCGAGGCGGGCGATCGCAGCAACTGGAAGTACGTGTGGGTCACCGAGCACCACTTCCTCACCGAGTACAGCCACATCTCGGCCAGCGAGATCGTGATGCCGCACATCCTCGCCCGCACCGAGCGCATCCGGGTGGCCTCGGGGATCATCAACGTCACGCCACCGGTCAACCATCCGGCGCGCATCGCCGAGCGGGTCGCCATGCTCGACCACCTGTCCGGCGGACGCTTCGACTTCGGCACGGGGCGCGGCTCGTCCACCACCGAGCAGGCCGGCTTCGGCATCACTGACCCCGACCTCACGAAGGAGATGTTCGACGAGGTGATGCCCGAGTTCCGCAAGATGTGGAGCCAGGACAGCTACTCCTTCGACGGTCGCTTCTTCTCGATGCCCGAGCGCAACGTGCTGCCCAAGCCCTACGTCAAGCCGCACCCGCCGATGTGGGTCGCAGCCGGCAACCCCGACACCTTCGAGAAGGCAGGCCGCCTGGGTCTCGGCGTCATCTGCTTCACCGGCGGCTCGCCGGAGAAGATGCGTCCGCTCGTCGAGATCTACAAGGAGGCTGTAGCCAAGGCCGAGCCCGTGGGCGACTACGTCAACGACAACGTCGCCATCTCCACCAGCTTCATGTGCCTGGAGGACGGCGACGCCGCGCGCGACTGGATGACCAGGTCGCGCAACGGCCGCCAGCAGAGCCTGGTGTTCAAGTATCTCGACACGTTCCCCAAGCCGCCCGGCATCCCCGAGTGGCCCACCGAGATCCCCGACCCCACGCTCGAGCAGCTCGCCATCGGCCGCGAGAAGGGTGCGTCGATCGTCGGCACGCCCGATGAGTGCGCCGAGGTGCTCCAAAAGTGGGAGGCGATCGGCGTCGACCAGCTCATCATGGGTCCGACGGGCAGCGCCTGGCCCTACGAGCTCGTCGAGGAGTCGGTCGAGCTGCTCGGCAACAAGGTCATCCCGCAGTTCGATCCCGAGCCCGAGGCCCGCGCCGCTCGCTTCCGCCGCGAGGCCGGCGAGCGCCTCGGCCTGGCCTGACCGGACCTCTCCCGGGTTCTGTGGAGCGCTTCGCGCGGCATGCGCGCGTAACGCTCCACAGATCTGGTGATCTGGCATGACGCAGCCCTTCGACCCGTTCGAGCCCGGCTTCGCCGAGTGGCCCTACACGCAGTACGCGCGCTTGCGCGCGGCCGAGCCAGTGCACTGGTCGAAGCTGCTGTGCGGTTGGCTGCTCACGTCGTTCGACGACGTGACAGCGGTGCTGCGCGATCACTCGGTGTCCAGCTCGCTCGACGGAGCGGCACCGTCCCCCGTCGTCGACTCGTTGCGCGAGCGCCAGGCGAACGGCACAGGCGTGGGCATGACGCTCGTCCTGCGCGACGACCCCGACCACGCGCGCATCCGCAAGGCGTTGCAGGCGCCGTTCACGGCACGCAGCATCGGGCAGCTGCGCCAGTCGATCGAGCGGCGCGTCGACGACGCAGTGAGCCTGCTCGCCGAGCGCGACGAGATCGAGCTGATCGCCGACCTGGCCTACCCGCTGCCGGTGAGCGTGTTCTGCGAGATGCTCGGCATCCCCGAGGAGGAGGGCCCGCGCTTCCGGCGCTGGACCGCGGCGGTCGCTCAGACGCTCGACTTCGTCGTCAGCGACGAGACCAACGCCTACTGCATGGAGCAGATCGCCGAGATGGAGGCCTACGTCGGTGAGATCGCCGAAGAGAAGCGCCGGCATCCCGCGGACGACGTGCTCACACAGCTGGTGCAGGCCGAGGTCGACGGCGAGCGCCTGAGCCCGGACGAGCTCGTGGCCCAGCTCGTCACGCTGTACGTGGCAGGGCACGAGCCGACCACCGCGCTGATCGGCAACGGCATGGCTGCACTCCTCGCCCACCCCGACCAGCTGCGCCACCTCCAGACCCACCCCGAGGCGATCCCCGACGCCGTGCAGGAGCTGCTGCGCTACGACGGCCCCAACCAGTTCCTGCGGCGCACGCTCGTCGAGCCGACGACGCTCGGAGGGCACACGCTCGAAGCGGGCGAGGTGCTGTACCTGGGCATCGGCGCCGCCAACCACGACCCGGCGCAGTGGGGTGCCGACGCCGACAGCTTGCGCGTCGACCGGCCCGACGCCTCACAGCACGTGCAGTTCGGCGGCGGGGTGCACCACTGCCTCGGCGCACACCTCGCCCGGCTTCAAGCAGAGGTGGTGTTCACGGCGCTGCTCACGCGCCTCGGTCGCCTCGAACCGGCCGGGCCGGTCACCTGGTCGGGCCGGATGACCCTCCGCAGCACCACCAGCGTCCCGCTCCGGCTGCATCTGTGAACCGCCACGCTCGCCATGCGAGGGCGGTCTCAAGGGATCACTGCAAGGGCCGGTCTTGTCGGGTGATGGTGCTGGCCCGACGAGGAGGTCCTGATGGGCAAGCGGAAGTGGAAGTTCCTGCCGGCTGAGGTTCGGCGTGACATCGTTCG
>JBMOLI010000004.1:0-151164 GCA_049325515.1 Actinomycetota bacterium
CCTCTAGGCTGTCCGTCCCTTGACCTGCCAGCAGGTCGGGAGCAGTGCTCCAGCGCTCGTAGCTCAATTGGAGAGAGCATCTGACTACGGATCAGAAGGTTGGGGGTTCGAGTCCCTCCGAGCGCGCAAGTCACCCATAGCCGCTGACCTGGGCGGATGTCCACTCCAGGCCTCGGCGGGCAGTCGGTCGCTCGGTCGCTCTAGCCCCCTCGTATCAGCGATGTATCACTTCGCCGGTTGCGAGGTGGCCGGATCCGAGTGGGTGAGGGGCCATGGGTTGGAAGCAGACGGGCCATGCGACCGTCCGCCAGCAGCGCGGCCGGTGGGTCGTGCGGGTCGACGGGATCGACACCGAGACCGGCAAGCACCGGCCGAGACAGATCGGCACGTACCCGAGCCAGCGTGGGGCGCGCAACGCCGCGGCCAGCGCGACAGCCGAGGGAGAGACCCGAACCGAGCGCGACACCGTGGGCCGGCTGGTCGACCGCTGGGTGGCGTCGCGCACCGACGTCGGCGAGGCGACCCGGGCCCAGTATCAGTGGGCGGCAGGATGGATCTGTCGGGGGTTCGGGTCGTTGCAGCTCGGTCAGCTCGATCGCGACGACGTCGCGAAGTGGCTCGACTCGCTGGCCAGCGGTGGCGAGCTGTCGCGTCGCAGCATCCAGATCGTGCGCATGGTCCTCCGTGCGGTCCTCGACGATGCCGTCGAGGAGGGCTTGATCCGGCGTAGCCCGGCGCGGCGGGTGCCCATGCCCCGAAGGGTGGCCAAGACGGCGAAGGTGAACGACGTCAAGGCGTGGGATGACCCTCAGGTCCGGCGCTTCCTCGCCGCGGTGGCCGATCATCGCTGGGGCGGTCCGATCCGACTCGAGGTTCTCTTCGGGCTACGCCGCAGCGAACTGCTCGCGTTGAGGTGGTCCGACGTGGAGCTCGAGGCTCAGAGGGTCACGATCGACGAAGGGCTGATCGCGGTAGCGGGACGATCGGTGTGGACCGATGGGAAGAACGAGCGATCGCGGAGAACGATCCCGATCGATGAGGCCACGGCGGCTGCTCTTGCTGCGCACCGCCGGCTCCAAGCGCAGGAACGGCTATTGGCCGGACCCGCTTGGGAGGACCACGACCTGGTGGTGACGACGCGACATGGCCGGGCGGTGGGGCCGAGGAACTTCAGCACGAGTCTCGACCGACTGATGAAGGCGGCGGGCGTGGCTCGGCTTCCGTCACACGGCCTCCGCCACACCGCGGCGACCCTCATGGTCGGTCAAGCCGCAGACGTCGGCGAACTGCGGGCGATAGCCGACGTGCTCGGCCACAGCCCCGACATGCTGATGCGGGTCTACGCCCACGCACTGCCGGAGTCAGTCGCGACGGTCGCACGCCGCGTAGGGCAACAAGCCTTCTGACCGGGTCGGGGGCGACACGCGCTCGCGCCGACCGCCAGCGGATTATGGGACGCGCTTCTGGGACACCTTCATGGTCGCGATGTGCAACCCGCGCCGTCTCGTTCGGTACGCCACCTGGTGCTCGCTGCTGCAAGCAACGAGGCGATCTCGTCCAGGGTCAGTGTGATACCCAACGGTGCGCCGGCCCTGCGGCAACTACCCTGACGCAGGAGATGACATTGCGCCGCCAGCGCCTTGCGCTGCTCCTCGTGGTCGCGCTGTCAGCCTTGACGCTGTCAGCGGCGCTGGATGGCGCGGACGATGGCCCCTCCGGGCGCGGGAGCGTTGGCGACGCGGCCTTTGCCGTCCGCGCGGCGCGTGTCGACGGAACGTTGGCCCGACTGTCGGGTGACGAGCGACGCGACACGATGAACTCGGAGAGGACGCTCAAGCAGCGCCTTGTCGTCTTCGCCGTACTGACGTTGCCTCTCTGGGCGGCATGTCTTCCCGGCCGCCGACTCGTCCTTGCTGGCGCGAGCTATCGACCGCGCACGACGTGGTGGTCGCCGCACACCGGCCGGTCCCCGCCTTCTCCTTTCAGCTCCTCGATCGCCTGATCCCGAGGCCGGCGCTCGCGCGCCGGCCCAGCCGGAAGGAACTACATGTCGAGTGCGTCTCGCTGGCGCGCCGTCGCCGCGGTGGTCGCGGTGGCGGGCGCCGCCTATCTGGCGTTCACCCAACCCGTCCGACTTGGCCTGGACCTCGAAGGGGGAACACAGATCGTCCTGGAGGCCCAGGACACCGACCGCGTCTCCGTCGATGGCGATGTCGCCTCACGTACGCTCGAGGTCCTACGTCGACGCGTCGACGCGTTGGGCGTGAGCGAGCCCACGCTGCAACGGTCGGGAGAGCGGCGGATCATCATCGAGCTGCCGGGGGTGGCCGACCCCGACGAGGCGGTCGAGGTGATCGGTCGGACCGCGCAACTCCAGTTCCGGCCGGTGCTGAGCGTCGAACCTGTCGCGCCGAACGAGACGGCACCTTCTGCGCCGGAGTCGGGCGTCGACGGAGATGTGTTCGTGAGCGAGGACGGCGAACCGCTCCGACTCGGCCCGGCCGCCGTGACCGGCGAGGCCGTCAGCTCGGCCAGCGCGCGCTTTGCCGCCGAGTTGGGCGCGCAGTGGCACGTCGAGGTCAGCTTCCGAGGCGAGGGCGGCCGTCAATGGGCGGAGCTGACCGGCGAGGCAGCCTGCGCGCCGCCGGGTGACCCTCGCCGTCGCGTGGCGATCGTGCTGGACCGGGATGTGATCTCCAGCCCGCAGGTCGGTGCGGACATCGGATGCGGCCAGGGCATCACCGGCGGCGAGACGGTGATCACCGGCGCGTTCACCGAGAGCGAGGCGAAGGATCTGGCTCTGTTGATACGCGCCGGCGCGCTGCCGGTCCCGGTCGAGATCGTGGAGCAGCGCACGGTGGGTCCGACGTTGGGCGACGCCGCCGTGCGGGCCAGCATCCAGGCGGCAGTGATCGGCGCCGCTCTCACGATCCTCTACATGATTGCCTACTACCGACTGCTCGGCGTGCTCGCCGCGATCGCGCTGCTCGTCTACGGCCTGCTTGCCTACGCGGGGCTTCTGGCCATCGGCGCAACCCTCACCCTGCCGGGCATCGCAGGGTTCGTTCTTGCCATCGGCATGGCGGTCGACGCCAACGTGTTGGTGTTCGAACGAGCCAAGGATGAGTACGCCAGTGGGCGCCGCGTCCGTTCCGCCGCTGTCGCTGGGTTCCGGCGGGCCTGGTCGGCCATCGCCGACTCGAACGCCACGACGCTCCTCGCCGCCGCACTGCTGTTCTTCTACGCGTCGGGCGCGGTGCGCGGGTTCGGCATCACGTTGTCGATCGGCGTCGTGGTGTCCATGTTCACCGCCTTGGTCGTGACCCGGGTCCTGGTCGAAGTACTGCTGCGGTCCGATGCATTGGCGGACCGGCCACGAGCCCTCGGTCTGCAGGTCGGTCATCGCCTGCGCACGTGGCTGCACGAGCGCGGCCCCGACATCGTCGGCCGGCGCCGCACATGGTTCGTGATCTCGGCCCTCCTCCTCGTGTTCGCCGTCGGCGGCCTGGTCGGCAAGGGCCTCACCTACGGGCTGGAGTTCTCCGGCGGCCGGCTCCTCGAGTACGAGACCCAGCGGCCGGCAGACCTGGACGACGTGCGCAGCGAGCTCGCCAACCGTGGTCTTCCCCGCGCGGTGGTGCAGGAGTCCGGCGACGGCAACGTCGCCATCCGGACCGCGTTGTTGACGTCCGAGCAGGAGCGATCGGTCGCCGACGCCGTCGAAGAGGTCGCCGGTGACGCCCGCGAGGTGCGCGACGAGTTCGTGGGACCCACCGTCGGCACCGAGCTGCGGCGCAAGGCCTTCATCGCCCTCGGCGTCGCCCTCGCCGCCCAGCTGCTGTACCTCGCAGTGCGATTCCGGTGGACCTACGGCGCCGCCGCGGTGGTCGCCATGTTCCACGACGTCGCAATCCTGCTCGGGATCTTCGCCTGGCTCGGCAAGGAGCTCGACGGCGTCTTCCTGGCCGCGCTCCTCACGGTGATCGGCTACTCGATCAACGACTCGGTGGTCGTCTTCGACCGCATCCGCGAGCAGCGCCGCGAGCGATCCACAGAACCCCTTGAGCGGGTCGCCAACGAAGCCTGCCTCGACACCATCCCCCGCACGATCAACACCGGACTCGGGGCCCTGTTCATCCTCTTGGCGCTGTACTTCCTGGGCGGCGAGACCCTCACCGACTTCGCATTGGCGCTGCTGATCGGCATCGCCGTCGGCACGTACTCGTCGGTGTTCACCGCCGCACCGCTCGCTGTCGCCTTCGAACGCCCCGGCCCCACCGCACCCCAGCGACCACGCAAGCCAATCGTCGCCCCCAGTGACCCGAAGTCAATGGCACCCGCGACGCTCGGCACGCACGACAGGCCCGAGGCGCTGGTGCCGGCCGCCTCGCCCGGGCTCCGCCCGGCGACGCCGGCCCGTCCGATCGCACCACGACCGCGCAAGAACCGACGTCGAGGAGGACGCCGCCGATGACATCCCCTGACCCCAAGCACCGCATCGTCTCGGGCGATGTCACCGAACACGCCCTCCCCGGCATCGGCCAGCGCTACGACCTGCGCGCCGCCGAGGGCGGCTCGGTCACCGTCGTCATCCATCACTCCGGCCGGCGAGACATTTACATCCTCGACGGCGGCGATGAGCCGCAGGCGTCGGTCGCGCTCACCGACTCCCAGGCCCGCACCCTCGGCGCGATCCTCGGCGGCGCCTACTTCAAGCCGGCCGTCGTGGAAGAGATCGAAGCGGTCATCGGTGGTCTGCTGATCGACTGGGTCACCCTCGACGAGAACTCCCCTGGCGTCGGCAAGACCATCGCGGAGCTGCAGGTGCGCAGCGAGACCAAGATGACGATCGCCGCCATCCTGCGCGAGCACGTCCCCCTCGTCGCCCCCGAGCCCACCGAGCAGCTCCAGCCCGGCGACCGCCTCGTCGTCATCGGCCGCCAAGAGGACCTCCCCGGCTTCCGCCGCCACGTCGTCCGAGACTGAGCGGTGGGAGACACCCTCGTCGCCGTCGGCGGCGCCTTCCTGGCCGCCGGGATCCTGGCCCGAGCGGGCCGGCGCATCGGCCTACCCACCATCCCCTTCTTCATGGCCGCCGGCATCATCTTCGGCCCCAACACCCCAGGGCTCGCGCTCGTCGAGCACCCCGAGGACCTCGAACTCCTCGCCGCCCTCGGGCTCATCCTGCTGCTGTTCCATCTCGGCCTGGAGTTCAGCCTCAACGACCTGATGGCCGGCGGGAAGCGCCTGCTCGGCATCGGATCCATCTACCTCGTGCTCAACGTCGGCGGCGGGTTCCTTCTCGGACTCACCTTCGGATGGGGCACCAACGAAGCGCTCGTCATCGCCGGCGCTGTTGGCATCTCCTCCTCGGCAATCGTCACTAAGCTGCTCATCGAGCTGCGCCGCCTCGCCAACCCCGAAAGCCGACTGATCCTCGGCATCATCGTCGTCGAGGACATCTTCCTCGCGCTCTACCTCGCCCTGCTCCAGCCCGTCCTCGGCGACGCCGAAGGCACCGCCGATGCGGCCGCCCAGTTCGTGGTCGCGTTCGCCTTCCTCCTCGCGCTCGGCGCAATCGCCCGCTGGGGAGCCCAACTCGTCGGCCGGCTCGTCACCACACCCGACGACGAGCTGCTCACCGTCATGTTCGTCGGCGTCGCCGTGCTCACCGCCGGCGTCGCGGAAGAGCTCGGCGTCTCCGACGCCATCGGCGCGTTCATGGCCGGACTCGTCCTGGCCGAAAGCCCCGTCGCCCACCGCATCGAGCGCCTCGTCCTTCCCCTGCGCGACGCATTCGCCGCCGCGTTCTTCTTCGCGTTCGGCCTCACCATCGACCCCGGCGACGCCCTCGAGGTTGCCGGACCCGTCGCGATCGCCGTCGCGCTATCGATCGTTCTCAACATCACCGCGGGCGTCGCCGCCGCCAAGCTGCAGGGATTCAGCCGCGGCGCCGCCGCCAACATCGGACTCACCATCCTCGGCCGCGGCGAGTTCTCCCTGATCCTGGCCACCCTCGCCTTCGCCGCCGGCCTGGACGACCGGATCGGGCCCTTCGTCGCCGCCTACGTCCTCGTACTGGCCGTGCTCGGCCCGCTCCTCGCCGCCCGGTCCGCCGCGTTCGCTCGGCTCCTCCCCGCACGGCTCTTCCCGCCGGTCCCGGCCCGCCAGCCGATCACCATCCCGGGGAACCCCGATGGGTAGGCGCACCGTCCGGTTCCTCGTCGTGGTCGCGCTCGCCGCCCTGTTCGCAGTTGCGTGGCGGCACGAGGTGTTCCTCGTGGTGATCGCCATGCCCGCCGCCGCCATCACGCTCGCCGTCCACGAGCGGCTCGCTGACCGCTCCGACGCCCGACGCGCCGCCGCCCTCGCGCTCACCGCGCCCACCGGCATCGCTGACGCGGCTGCCTTCGAACGGATCGTGGTCGCCGACCTCGCCGCAGCATCACTCGGCGACGCCGAGGTCATCGACCGCGCCGCGAGCCTGGCCGAGCGCACCATCGGAGACCCTTGGCGCCGCGCGCTCGCCTGCGAGCGACTTCTCGCTGCGAGGCAGATGGTCTCGGAGACCAGCTTCGCGGCCGAAGCCCTAGCGGCCACGATCCTCCGACGTTGGTGGCTTCGTGCGACCGCCGAACTCGTCGTCATCGGGACGATCGCAGCGGCGGTCCTCACCGGCAACAGGCTCCTCCATGCGCCGCTTGCCGTCGCGTTCGCCGCCGTCGCCCTCACCTCCGGCGAGCTGCGACGCTCCGATCAACTCCGCGAGCTCCTCGTTCGTCAAGCGACCACCGAGCCAGCAGCGGATCGCATCGTCGTCCCTGACCGGGCCGTCACTTCAGCCGTCCACGGGCTCACGGCCGCGCGGCCTCGCGTCCGACGGATCGCCTACGAGGTCGTGACCACATGGCCCGGCCCGGAGCGGGCCGCCGCGCTTCGGCGCCTCGGGATCCCGAGCGCGCCGCGACGCACGTCGCGCCTCGATCTGGAGATCGCGGCCTGTGCCGCTGTCGGCGCCACCCTCACAGCCGTCGCCGAGGTGGCACTGTGACACCGTCGGCCTTCAGCACGATCGCCGGTACCGTCCCGCGGAGCCCGCGATTGAGCCACCGACAACGAAAGGTGCGACGCCCATGAGCGGACCGGCCACAGCACAACGTCCAGCCGGAGGCGCACCCACCCGCCTCTACCGCCAGCTACGCCCCTGGCACCTCCTCGTCCCTCTCGCAGGCATCGTCGTGATCATCGCAGCGGCTCGTCTCATGCAGGAGCCGACCTTCATCCGCGAGATCACCGTCCAGAACCCAACGAGATACGACATTGGGATCGCCGTCACGAGCGAGGACCGCGACGGCTGGATGTCGGTCGGCACCGCCCGGCGCGGCGAGACGTCGTCGTTCGAGGAGATCTACGACCAGGGAGACGTGTGGATCTTTCGGTTCAGAGCCCAGGGAGTGGAAGGCGGCGAACTCCGCCTCACCCGCACCCAACTGGAGCACGCCAACTGGCGCGTCGAGATCCCTGAATCGGTCGGCGATGAACTCCAGTCGAGGGGGGCTCCGTTCCCGCCGTAGGCATCAGTCGCACCAGCGGGCACAGACCACCGGGATAAGACGTTCGCCACGCCCCTCATTGATGATCAAGCGCAGGTAATTGGCGCGAGCACGACTCCATCACCACAGCACGATCGGTGCAACCGAGTCGGCGATCTCGCGCACCCAGCGGGCGACGATGTGGTGGAACCAAACGACGGGTAGCGATACCCCGTGACCGAATTCCCTAGATGTGATGGCACGCGACGAGCCGTGCAGCGAGCCGCGGGCGTCGTGGTGGCGGGCTGATGACGAGCGGTCCTCCCCGTGGCGCGGTCGTGGTGTGGCTTGAGTGATCCGACGGTCGCAAGGCGCGCCGTGGCCAACTGTTGTACGGGCGCCGGAGTCCATCGTCAGGAGCCGTCGGCCGCGCCTCGGAGGATCTCCTCGATGGCGTTCGCGGGGACCACGACGCGCCGGCCGAGCCGGATGGCGGGGATCTCGCCTCGCCGGACGAGGTCGTAGGCGAGCCCCCGCGAGATCCCGAGGAGCTGGCCGGCGCGCTCGACGGTGATCGTGAGCGGCGCTTGCTCGGTTGGGGTGGTGTCCATGCTCCATGTCCCACGGCTTGCCGTTCACGGCGTTACACCGAGTGCGGCGTGTGAGCGCGAGTGCCGTGGCCGACCCTGCGGGTCGGGTGCCGTGGCCCGCCTGCGGCGGGGTGCCGTGTGGTCCGCCGCCCGGTCGGCGTCAAGCCCCTCGCTGCGCTCGGGGCCAGGCCCTTCGGGTTGACCCCGGCCGGGTGATCGGCGGACCGGATGCCCCGTAGGGGCGAGGCCCGGCCAGCCGGTCGGGTCATCGCCCCCGGTGGGGTCGGTCGGCTTGGGGAAGACGGCCGGCCCCTCCGTCACCGGAACGGAGCCCGACCATGTCGATCACCCCCACCTCTTCCACGACTTCCGCCCCGTCCGAGGCGACGAGGACTGCCGACGATCTGACACCGCGCACGCTCGCGGTCGTCGCCTACCCCGATCCCGTCGTCGAGTCGGCGCCGGGTGCGATCCCGACCGCGAGCGACGACGCGCTGATCTGGTGGACGCCGTCGGTCGGTCCGACCGCCATGTTGATGGCCCACCGCTTCGCCACCTACGCCGCCGAGGGTCCGTCGTCGTGGTCGCTGGTCGACCTGGCCGAGACGTTCGGTGCCGGCCAGTCGACCTCGCGGATGACGCACACGCTGGACCGGTTGGAGCGGTTCGGGATCATCGTCCGTCGCGGCGACATCATCGGCATCCGGCTGTGGCTGCCGCCCCTCACGGCCCGTCAGCGGGCTCGGCTTCCCGAGTACCTGGCCTACGTCTATCCGCACTGATGGACCCCGCGTGGATGCGGGCTGCAGCGTGCCGGGGGATGCCCCCGGCACGCTTCTACCCGCCGCCGGGCGAACCAGCCGACGATGCCCTCGCGGTCTGCGCGCGCTGCCCGGTCCGTGACGCGTGCGATCGCCACGCCATCGAGACCGGAGAGGAGTGCGGGATCTGGGGTGGCCGGCTCGAGATCGACCGCGCCCGACAGCGTGTCATCCCGTCGATTGACGCCGCGGCCCGCCGGTCGGGACCGGCTCCCGGCATCGACGACGTCGAGCTGGTCGAGCTCGTCCGGTCCCTCGACCCGGCCGCCCCCGCCGCCCCGCAGCTGCTCGCCCGGCTTCGCGTCAGCGTCCCGACCGCGTACAAGTACCTGCACCGCGCGTCGCGGCTCGGTGCCGTCGAGCGCCGTGGCCGGCATCTCTACCCGCGGTCTGACCGGACCGACTTCCCGGCGGGAGTGTGATCGGGAGCAACTCCGGGACCTCGGCGTGGCAGCACCGCCCGCTCGCCTGCGGGCCGGGCGTGCCGTTGCCGACCTGCGGGCGGGTGCCGTGGCCCGGCCCGTCGGGCCGGGGTGCCGTGATGGGCCACCGCGCGGGCCCTGTCAAGCCCCTCGCTGCGCTCGGGGCCGAGCCTCCCTGCGGTCGGTTGACAGCGCCCGCTGATGCGGCGGCCCAGGGGACGCCCCGTAGGGGCGAAGCCCCACCGACCGCACGGAGGAACCCGACCATGAAGGCCAACGACCTGTTCGCCACGATCACGGATCAACTCGTCGCTGACATCGAAGCCGGCGCGGGCACTTGGCGCATGCCCTGGCACGTCCTCGCCGACGCCGGCACCCCGACCAGCGTCGACGGACGGCCCTACCGCGGCCTGAACGCGCTGTGGCTGCCGATGGTGTCCGCGGCCAACGGCTGGACTTCCGGCGTGTGGGCCACCTACCGCGGCTGGCAACGACATGGCGCCCAGGTCCGCCGGGGCGAGCGCGGCACCCACGTCATCCTGTGGAAGCCCACCAACCCGACCGACACCGCCGCGAACGACGACGCGACCGACGAGCTGGGCCAGCCCCGCCGCCGGCTCCTGGCCCGCGCATACTGCGTGTTCGCCGCCGAGCAGGCCGACGGCACCGAGCCCATCCTCGAGCGCCGCGCCGACGAGCTCGACCAGCGGGACACGCCCGAGCGCATCGTCGCCGCCGACGCGTTCTTCGCCGCCATCGGCGCCCGCGTCGTCACCGGCGGCAACCGGGCCTGCTACGAACCGGGCACCGACACCATCCGGCTCCCCGAGCTCGCCCAGTTCGACCACGCCGCCCACTACTACGCGACCAGCGCCCACGAGCACGTCCACTGGACCGGCCATCCCGAGCGTCTCGCCCGCGACCTCACCGGACGGTTCGGCTCCGACGCCTACGCCGCCGAGGAGCTCGTCGCCGAACTCGGTGCCGCCATGTGGTGCGCCCACGCCGGCATCAGCGCCACCACTCGCCCGGACCACGCCGCCTACCTCGCTGGCTGGCTCCGGGTCCTGCGCGCCGATGCGCGAGCCCTGGTCACCGTCGCCGCCCGAGCCCAAGCCGCCGTCGATCACCTCACCACCCTCGCCGGCCACCCCGTCAAAGCCGCCGCCGACGAGGAAGCGAGCGAGGCCGCCTGACCTCAGCTGCCGACCCCGGGACGGATGCGCCCGGGCCCGGCTGGCGCCGGGGTGCCGTGGCCGACCCTGCGGGTCGGGTGCCGTTGGCGACCCCGGCTCGCGAACCGTAGAAGCCGAACGCCGTACCGTCGCGCCCGAACCACGCATGAAGGGCAAGACGATGCGCAGACGCCACGAACCCGGCACCGACCCATCGCCACGACCGCCTGCTGACGACGGTGGGCCGACCACTGGCTACGACTGGACCCGGTTCGGTCGACACCGTCTCCGCACGCCCGCCGCGGTGGTCATCGACCATCCCCTCGACCCGGCGGGCTGGGCCGCCACCGTATGGGCCGATCCCACCGAGCCCGGCGGGTGGACCCGGCTGTCCTGGGAACCGACTCACACCGTCGGCGGGTGGGCACTGCCGCCCCGCCTCGCCCTCGGGGACCTCGTCGAGTTCGGCACCCACACCCGACCCGAGGCCCGCTGGTACGGGATCGTCGACTCCTACGAGCCCGACGGCTGGCTCACCCTCCAGGGGCCGTACCCCCTACCCGACGCCGCGGCTCAGGACGCGACCCGCCTCCTTGCAGCCGAGCGTTACCTGCCCCCGCTGAATGCTGACCCGCACCACGGCGCCGCGACTCCGTGCACGCGCGGCCGCCGGCAACATCGCCGCCCCTAGCGAGAAGCAGGCAACCCCGACAGGGACGACCGCCTCCCGGGACCAACCAGATCGCGCACACAGATAATCACCAACGGTGTGCACCCGGTCCCGGGACCGTCTCCGGGAGCAGCTCCGGGACCGTGAACCGGTGTGCTGGCCCGGTGCTCAGCGTTGCCAAGCTCCGGGTCGGCCAGGAGGCCTACCAGCTCTCCGGTGTCGCCCAGTCCCTCGACGACTACTACACGGGCGCCGGCGAAGCCGCCGGCCGATGGCTGGGCAGCGGCGCCGAACTGCTCGGCCTCGACGGCGAGGTCGACCCCGACGACCTGCGCGCCGTACTCGCCGGGCTCGCGCCGGGCAGCGGCGGGCTCACCCCCAACGGCGACGCCCTGCGCACCCACGCCCGCCGGGTACCCGGCTTCGACCTCACGTTCAAGGCCCCGAAGTCGGTGTCAGTCCTCTACGCCGTGACCGACGATCCTCGGGTCCAAGCCGCCATCATCGACGCCGGCGAGACCGCGCTGCGCGACGCGCTCGGCTGGCTCGAGCGCGAAGCCATCCATATCCGCCGCGGCACCGCCAACCAGGCGTTCCTCAACGACCTCGCCGCACGCGACCCCGAAGTGGCCGCCGCCGCCCGGATCCGCACCCTGCCGGCCCACGGCGTGGTCGCCGCGGCGTTCCGGCATCGCACCAGCCGGGCCGGCGACCCGCTCCTTCATTGGCACACGTTGGTCGCCAACCTCGCCCCCGGTCCCGACGGCCGCTGGACAGCCTTCGTCCACCCCGACCTGTACCGCGCCATCCGCGCCGCCGGCGAGGTGTTCCAGGCCGCACTTCGAGCCGGGCTCACCACCCGGCTCGGGATCGAATGGCGCCCCGGCCGCCACGTCCCCGAGATCGCCGGCGTACCCCAGGCGCTGTGCGACCAGTTCTCCAAGCGCTCCCAGCAGATCGACGACTGGCTCGAGGCCACCGGTACCCCGGACGACCCGGCCGGCCGCCAACAAGCCGTCCTCGCCACGCGGCGCAACAAGCCCGAGGTCGAACACGAACGGTTCGACACCGCCTGGAAGCTTGAAGCCACCGCCGCCGGCTGGGGCCCCGATGCTGCCGAGGCCCTCCTCTCGTCCAGTGCGATGCTCGCTCCCGACGAGGTGTCGGCCCGCGCGGAGCTGCCCGTACTGCCGTCGGGCTGGAGCGCGCAGGTGTGCCGGGACCTGACCGAGTCCGACTCGACCTTCAGCCGAGTCCAGCTCGCCCAGGCCGTCGCCGGCGGTCTCGATGCCGGGGCACCGGCTGCCACGGTCGACCGTCTTGTCGCCCACGCGCTGGCCGACTCCACCGTCGTCCCCATCGTCACCGGCGCGGAGCAGCGTTGGACCACCACCGAGCTCCTCGCTGTCGAGCGCCGCTTCCTCGACACCACCTCGGGCGCCCGCTGCTCACGGTCCCCGGTGCCCGCCCCCATCGTCGATGCCGTGCTCGCCGCGACCTCGACCCTTGGCGATGACCAAGACCTCGCCGTCCGCACTCTCACGTCGACGACCGACGGAGTTGTCGTGCTGGTAGGACCGGCGGGGACCGGCAAGACCTTCACGCTCGACACCATTCGCGCCACGTACGAGGCCGCTGGCTTCCAGGTCGTCGGTGCGGCTCCGTCGGCCCGCGCCGCCCATGAGCTCCACACCGACGCTCGCATCCCTTCCTCCACCCTGCACCGGCTCCTCGGCTCATGGTCACGCGGCTACGACCTGCCTGACGAGCGCACGCTGCTCGTGATCGACGAGGCCGCCATGGCTGGGATCCGCGAGCTCGAGACCGCGGCCACCACCGTCGTCCGCGCCGGCGGACGGGTCCTGCTCGTCGGGGACCACCACCAGCTCCCCGAGGTCACCGCCGGCGGCGGATTCGCCGCCCTGGCGACCGACCCGCAACTGACCGTCGCCCAGCTCACCGTCAACCGCCGCCAACGCCAGCCCTGGGAGATCGCCGCCCTCGAAGCCCTCCGCGACGGCCACGTCCCCGCCGCCGTTGACGCCTACCGGACCCACGGTCGAGTCATCGTCACCGCCGAGCGCAACGCCATGCTGACCGAAGCCGTCGACCGATGGTTCGCCGCTCGCCACGACGGGCACAACCCCGTGCTCATCGCAGGCACCAAGGCAACGGTCGACGCCCTCAACCGATCCGTCCGCCAAGTACTCCACGCTCACGGGCTGCTCGGTGAATCAGCCGGCACGTGGGACGGGCGGGACTTCGCCATCGGCGACCAGGTCGTGCTCCGCATCAACGACTACACCGCCGCCACCACCGCCGGCGACCAGGCCCACGTCCTCAACGGCCAAACGGCCACCGTCACCGACCGGACCGGCAGCGGCATCGTCGTCCGACTTGACCATGACAGCTCCGACATCCACCTCGGCGCGGCCTACCTCGACGCCGGCGGGCTCGACCACGCCTACGCCCTCACCGCCCACCGAGCCCAAGGCGGCACCTGGGACCTTGCCATCGCCGTCGGCGCCGACGGCCTCTACCGCGAAGCCGGCTACCTCGTCCTGTCCCGCGGCCGCCACGAGAACTGGCTGGTCGTCACGAAGCCCGAGCTCGACGACCTCGACGCCGACCTCGCCCGCCACGACAGCCCCCTCCACCTCCCCGGCGAGACCACCGACGTCGACGACGACCTCGACCGGCGGCTCGCCACGTCGCGGGCCAAGCAGCTCGCTCTCGTCGCCGACCCTGGCGCCGACCACATCGCAGCGCTCGCCGCTGGTCTCGACCTGGCGACGCTCGAAGCGCGCGCTGCCCACGCCCGCCACGCCGAGGATCGCGCTGCCATCGCGATCGGGTCCGACCCGACAGTGGACGCGGCGGGGATCGAGCGCACCATCCACACCGCGACCCACGCCATCGTCGGAGCGACGGTCAAGGCCCTCGACCGCAACAACATCGGCACCATCACCGCCCTCGACGACGCCGCCGGCGTCCTGCGCGTCCTCTTCGTCGCCACCGACGGCCGCCAGGCCGAGCGGGAGCTGCGTTGGGGCGAGGTCCAGATCATGGGACCCAACCCGACACCAAGGACCCTGCCCGCGAACGCTCACGCAACCCTCGACCGCATCGTCGGCGCGGTCGAGGAGCACCAGCACCGTTGGACCGAGATCCTGGCGACTCACGGCGTGGCGCCCGGCGAGCGAGACCGCCTCGAGCGCGCCGCGCGCCTCGCCGCCGACCGGGCCACCGCCCGGCTCGCCGCCGACCAACCCGCCTGGCTCACCGAACGGCTCGGCTGCCGACCGGTACGGCCCGCGCCCGCGCAAGTCTGGGACGACGCCGTCCGGCACATCGCCGCCCACCGAGCGCGCCAACTCGTCACCGACCCCACCAGCGCGCTCGGCCCCCGCCCGACTGATCCGAGCGACGCCTCAGAGTGGGACGGCTCCCAGCGGCTCATCGCCCGAACCCGGGTCTGGCTCGATACTCACGCATCGATGACGGTCTTGGCGCCTACGCGGACCCGCTCTCTGTGTGAGCTTCACGACCGCCAGGACGAACTCGAGGCGATCCTCGCCACCGCTCCGGAAGACCAGCGCGACCTGATCACCCAGCTACGAGCCGACGGCACGCTCCCGTTCGACAACATCGCGGACCTCTTGTCCGAAGCGCTCGCCACCCAAGGCGACCGGCAACGCTGGATCCTCGAACACTGGCCGCACATCGTCGAGTACGCCGAGGTTCGACAAGCGATCGAGACCCCCGGACCAGAGGTCGAAGACCTCCTTGCCGCGCTCCGAGAATCAGCGAATGCGCAGGTCGCCCAGGCCGCCGCCGCCGCCGAGCCCTGGCTCATCCGGCTCGCGACCCACCTCGCGAGGAGCGACGGCACTCTGCGTTCGGAATCGATCGAACTCCTCGGCGAGGTTGTCGAGTACCGGCATCGGTGGCACATCGATGATGTCGATGTCCTTGGTGTCTCCGCATGGGAGCCAGAACAGGCGGCTGAGCGCCAACTGCTCGCGACCGCGGTTCAGCTCGCACGGCCCGACCGCCCGAGCCACTGTCGCGACGAGGACCTTGTCGAGGCTCTCAGCCTGACGCTCGAGGGTGACTGATGATGATCCGTCCGTGCCGAGCCAAGCGTGCTGGGAAGGGCCAGTGTCACCGGTCCGCGGGGCCAGGGCAGAGGGCTGGTATATTTCGCGGTATGAATTCCTACCCCCAGGCGGACGCTGTACTCGAGGAGCTCGGTGAGAAGGTGCAGCACGCACTGGGTCGAGCGGTGGTGCTCACGCGGAAGGATCTCGAAGAGTATCGGGCTCTTCGCCCGGACTGGGTGGCTCGACATGGGGAACGCGGTCTGGCCAACTGGATCCAAGACCAGCTTTGGCACCATGTCGCCGTTGGACTCGACGCAGTCGAAGACGCCGAGGTCCACGAGCGGGGCGTGACCCGCGAGGTGATGGTGTCGAGCACCTATCGGCTGCGGATCAAGCGCCACCACGCGGACGGGTTGGTGTCGACCTATCCGACGCAAACCGCGCTCGAGTTCCTCGAGCAGCCTTCTGGACAACTTCCGGGCATGGAACTGGTCCATCTGATCGCTGGCTACGAGTGGGACCGCGATGAGCGCGCCATCTTGCGGCCGGTGCTCTCACTCCGCGACCGCAACGACAACATCATCTGGCTTGTCGCGCTCCCCGAAGACGAAGGTGGCACCTCCTCTGTGGTGAACCTGCCGGCACATGACAGCCCCGCCGGACCATCGATCGAGATCCGTTCCGGACTCGGCGCCGAGGACGAGGTAGAGGATCAGGGATGACCGCGCTCGGTGAAGCGCTCCGAGTCGCTCGCCGGGCCAAGGGGATCACCCAAGCAGAGCTTGCGGAGCGAATCGGAATCACCCAAGCGGCGCTGTCACGCTACGAGAACGACCTGCGAGAGCCGTCGCAGGAGACCGTGGACGCCTTCGCAGCTGCCCTCGGCGTAACTCCGGAGCTTCTGGCCAGCGGGCAACGGATCAGTGGAGCAATGGCCGTCGATGCTCACATGCGCCGACGTGCGACTGCACCGGCGACGAAATGGCGACGCCTCGAAGCCCGCCTCAACATGCATCGCCTCCACACCAGACGGCTGATGGATGAGGTGGCCATCCGGGCGGAGCGGTCGATCCCACAGCTCGATCCAATTGACGTCGACCCGGCCGCAGCCGCTCGGATCGTCAGGATGCAGTGGCGGATGCCCGTCGGCGCGGTGCACGGGCTCGTGCGGTGGATGGAGGCCGCCGGCTGCATCATTGTCGAGGAGGACTTCGGCACCACCCGGGTCGACGGGATGTCGCAGTGGATCGAGGACTACCCCGTGCTCCTCATCAACAAGCGACTCCCAGTCGACCGCAAGCGGCTCACTCTCGCCCACGAGCTCGGACACTTGGTCCTGCATTCAGCCGACTTCACGGATACCCCTGAGGAGGACGCCAACCTCTTCGCGGCTGAGTTTCTCATGCCGGCGGAGGTGATCCGCCCCGAACTGCGCAACCTGACCCTCGGCAGGCTCCATGACCTCAAACGCGCCTGGATGGTCTCGATGCAGGCACTGATCGAGCGAGCGTGGAACCTGAAGCTCATCGCCGCCAACGAGCGCACTCGCTTCTACAAGCAGTTCGGCGCACGGGGCTGGCGTACCAGCGAACCTCTCAGCGACCAACTTCCGCCCGAGGCGCCCGAGCTCGCTGGCAACATCGGCGTTGCGCTTGCGACACGCGGCTTGGACGCTCTCGAGATTGCCCACATCTCCGGCTATGCGGACGTCAGCGACGACAACCCCTTCCAGCCGCCGCTGCGCAGACTCCGAGCGGTCGAGGTCTGAGATCCACCAACCAGGAGGTCCCGCGCAAGATGACTCCGCGGATCACTGACGAGCAGACTGGACGGACCACACATCGGATCCGCGGGAATCGGCTGACCGATGAGCAGACGGGCGAGACCACTCACCGAATCCGAGGCAACCGGGTCACCGACGAACGGACGGGCGAGACGACGCATCGGATCCGCGGGAATCGGCTGACCGATGAACGGACGGGACAGACCACACACCGAATCAGGGAGTAGCGCGTCGCCGCTACATGGCGAGGTGTCCGGTCCTGCCAGTCACCGGGAGCGCTCCGCGCGACCCGCGACGGGACGCAGAGGATTCGCTTCGCCGTCCTCGGGGTGCGATTCAATCGAGCCCCAGCAGAGTTGCGAATGACGGGAACGTGTCTGCGAGTCGGCCAAGGAGTTCGACCCGCGGCTCAGGCCGACGGACGCGCTTGGCGACGAGGTCGTCGATGACCTGGTCGACCGCGTCTGGGTCTTGGCCGAGAAGTCCGACGGCGAAGTCGTCGGCGCTCACGGCTCCGAGCGGCTGGCCGAGAGCTGTGATCTCCCGCCGGAGCCGGCGGTCGTTGGTGACGACGACGTCGGCATCGTTGTCGAGTGCCGCGGCGACGACGTGACGGTCCTTGCGGTTTATCCCCTCGACCGCGTCGCCCCCTCAGCGTCGGGCCGGGTGTGGAGCGCCAGCGCTCGACGCATCTGCTCGACCCGTCGACGGAGCGCATCGGGATCGAGGTGTGGGAACGCTCGGAGGAGGTTGCGTTCGACTTCATCCAGGATCTTCGGCGTGATGATCGGCTGGTAGAGGTCGTGGTCGAACGCGGTGAGGAGTAGGTCGCACGACAGAATCGGGACGAGGACGTCGGCGTCGAGGACGGCGACCGGTCCCGCCATGATCGATGTCGTCCTCAGTCGTAGAGACCGAGGTCTTCGGCGTCGCGTGTCATCTGGTCGAGGATGGCGCGCCGTTCGGCGACGATCTGGTCGCGGTAGGTGAGCAGGTCGGTGAGCAGGATCCGACGGTGCGATCCGACCATGCGCGCTGGCAGCGTGCCCTCGTCGATGAGCTTGACGACTGTTGGACGCGACACGTTGAGCAGCGTCGCGGCCTGCTGGGTCGTTACCTCGCGCGGCGTGCGGACGACGGTGGCATCCTCGCCGTGAGCAACGGCATCGAGCATCTCGATCAGCCCGTCGACCGCCGCCTTCGGTAGGCGCACCGTCGTGCCATTCGGGAGCGTGAAGCGCCGGGGCCGGCGACGGAGCGCGGTCAAGGCATCGGTCGCGGCCTGTCGGTCCTCGAGCTGCTTGGCCATACGCGGCAGTCTACACCTAATCGCAGTAGACGAAAGTGCCATCGATTGCACTGTTCAGTCCGAGAGGCTGGCGAGGTCGACGGCAGGCGGTGGGAAGCCTCGGCGGGTGGCGGGGTGGGGCCAGTGGTGTCCGTTGTTGTATCGGTGGGCGGCTGCGACAACCCACCTCCGCACGGCTGCCTGGATCTCGACCTCCACGGACCCCGCGGTCCGGTCGAGCAAGGCAGTGAGGGTGCTGCGGAGCGGGTCAGGGTCGTCCCAGTCGGGTTCTCCTGCGCGGAGGGCTTCATCGATGGCGTCCCACACGGTGAGGCCGGGTCGTACTCCGCGGCGGAGATGATCGACCGCGGCGGCGAGGTCGAGCAGCCAGGTGCCGCCCTCCTCAAGCGGCTCGTGGTCGGTGTTGTCGGGCAGAAGCGAGTTGGCAGTCATGGTCGGGACGGCTCCAGGAGGGCGGGCTCGAGCCCGGCGAGGGTGTCGAGCAAGTGGGCGGGGTCGGACTCGACGCCGGGTCCCGGCGGTGGGAGGACGGCGAGCAGCGTGGCGGCATCGTCCTCTTCGCCGATCGACGCCGCTCGCGCGGGTGGGGTCGGGTGACGCCACTCGCGGATGGCGTCGGCGGTGACGCCGGCTTCGGCGGCGATCGTGACGACGGTGTCGGTGTCGTGGTCGCAGCGGGCGTCGAGTGTGTCGAGCACGACGTCCGGGCTGGTGCCCGCGGCGAGAAGGTGGCTGGCGGCTTGGGAGGGCGAAAGCCCGTAGGCCTCGGAAGCGGCGGCGAGTTGGTTGCCGGTGGCGCCGGACCGCGCCGCCGTGGCGAGCCCGGTGTCGGCGTCGTCGATGCCGGAGGCCAGACCAGCGGCGAAGGTGTCGAGCGTGGGGGCGTGGGCGACGAGGTGTGCGGCGACGACGTGTGGGCGGTGTCCGGCGGTGGCCATGGTGCCCGCGGCGAGCTCCCACAGCCGGGGATCCTCGGGGAGGGCTCGCAGGATGTCGCGTGGGCGGGCGGCCATGATCTCTGTGGCGCTGCACCCGGCGTCCCGCATCTCCTGGGCGGTGGCCCCGAGCGCGGTGGCAGCGTCGATCCCGGGGAGGTCCCAGCGCTCCCGCAGGACGCGGATGGCGTCGGGCATGGGGACTCCGATGGTGGGGAGCAGCCCAGCCATGGTGTCGGCGTCGACCTGCTCAGCACGGAGGACTGCGACGGTGGTCGCGGGCGTGAGGCCGGCGGCGCCGAGCAGCTCGACCAGCTCACCTGGCGGGGCGTCATCGAGGCGGAGCCGGTCGGATTCGTCGAGGTGGTGGCCGATGAGCGCGGCGAGCTCGGCCCGGGTGTAGTCACTGCTGCCGGCGAGTTCGGTGACGATGCCGTCGAGCCGGACCGGGTCGGCGACGGCGATGGCGCGGGCGGCTCGGTGCCCGGCGAGTTCGGCTGCGCTGCGCGCTTCGTCGATGGTGCGAGTGAGGGGAAGGCGCTCGAGATCGCCGCTCGGTCCGGCGTGGACGGCGGGCATCCACCGGCCGCCGGGCCCGGGGATGACGTACAGGGTGATCTGGTCGGTGAGATGGCGGAGCTCGGCGGCGCTGTGGCCCTCGCCGGGCATCGACTCCCACCCTCGGGGCGTGCCGCCGGGCGCGGGTCTCGTGAGCTCGGCCGGTGCGGTGAGGGCGGGGTAGCGGTCGCGGACGGTGGCGACGGCGTCGGCGCGGGCACTGTCGAGATCGGGGGCGGTGCCGGCGGCGAGAAGGCCGTTGCCCGTGCGGGCAGCCACGTCTTCGAGCCGCCAGCGGGCGGTGTCGCCGACCTCGACGGCGACGAGGTAGGCGCTCTTGTTGAGGCGGAGGTAGGCGCCTTGCCCGGCGGCGTCTTCGCCCCGGGCGGCCCACTCCGCGCGCGTGTAGGGCCCGACGGTCACCCACCGACCGACGGGGAGCTGCTCGAGCGACGCCGCCGGGAGCCGGTGGCGGCGACCGGCCGGAACGACGCGGTCGTCGACGACAGTCATCCGCGGAAGGGGTGACGCGACCAGGTCGACACCGACGACGACGCCGAGCCCCGCGGTCAGCTTGCGGGCCGGTTCGAGCACGTCGAGCAGCCGCTCCCACCGCTCCCTGGGAGGCCAGCCCGACGGGTCGAGCCGTGGCGGATGCTCCGCGGGCGCGCGGCCGACGCGGTCGGCCACGAGCCATGCCACCTGGTCCTGCAGTGCGCCGTCGAGTGCCGGCCGCTTCGACGTCCGCGGCAGCCGCCCGGCGGCATCGGCGAGCACCCGATGGGGGTCATCCTGTTTCGGCAGCCGGCCTCGCACCGTCGAGGTCGCGACCCGCCGGGTGGCGGCCAGGAACGCCTCGTCCGCTCCTGGTCCGATCAGCGACGCCGGGAGCTCGACAGGAACAAGCGCGTCAGGTGCGGGGCGTCGGGCGAGCTGATCGATGGCGAACACCGGGCGCCACTCCCACTGCTCGACCGCTGCGCGCGTTGGTCGGGTGCCCCCGAGGTAGGGGTCGGGTTCGGCGCCGCCGGTCGTGATCGGAACCCGGACGGGATAGCCGTGCTCCCCGGTCCGCACCGCGCAACCACGATCGGGTTCGGTCGATGGCACCAGCCGCCACGTCTCGGTCCCGGCGACCGGACCGTCGGCACCGTAGGAAGCGAGCAGCGCCTGGTTCCGGGCCGAGTAGTCGAGCCAGGACTGCGAGCCGACGAGGACGTCCTGCCACGAATCGGGATCGGTGAGCGAGGAACCGGCCCACCGGTCGAGGTGCGCGGCCATCTCGGCGAACGTGGCGAAGTGGATGCGCTGGCCCTGCCGTGCCATGCCCCGACGATCCGCGGTCGAGGTCCCGGGCCTGCTCCCGGCCGCGCTCCCGGCGTCACTCCCGATTCGGGTCCTGGGCGGATGTGTTGCCCGGATGCGGGCACGACGGGCTGCAGAACACCACGGCCCGCGACCCGTAGCTGGCTGTTCGCCCGGCGCCGACCGGGACCTTGGTGCCGCAGCGCTCGCAGTTCGCCGCCACCCGGTTACCCGCCGAGGGCGAGGGCCCGTCAGCGGTCAGATCGAGCTTGCCCTGGCCCGTGTGCTCGGCCGTGGTGCTTGCCCGGCGCGCACCGGTACGGACAAGCCGAGAACCGTTGTCGGGTGTGCCGCGTGGGCTGGGCAGGCTGGCGACCGACTCGGCGACCACGGTCGGATCGACCACCGGTTCGGGCTCCGGCCGCGGCCCACCGACCGTCACCGGGCATGTTCCGCTCGCTGGCGCGGGTAGCGGACGGCCGTTGTCGGCTGTCGGCACGAGACGGCCCAGATCATGGTCCTCCCACCAGCGAACGAGCCGCAGGTGGATCGGGGGAAGAGTGCCATGCAGCAGTACGGCCTCCTGGCGGCGCATCTGCCGGATCACGTGCGCCGGCAGCAGGTCCTCGCGCTGGGGGTGCTCGGACACGGTCTTGCGTCCACCGCTGGTGTCGGCCGACCAGCCGCGCTGGGCGACATGCTCCGTGCCAGCGACCCGCGACACGTAGTCCAGGGTCGACGGATCGTCGGTCCCGTTGAAGATGACCTTGGAGCGGTGACCGCCGAGCACGGCGTCGGCGAGCGTGCCGTAGCGATGGGTGATCTGCGCCTTGGACTGCCAGCCGGTTACGAACATGCCGCCGAGACCGGCGATGGTCGACACCTCCTCGGGCAGCCATTGCAGCTCGAGCTGGCCGGCCTCGTCGATCACGATCAGCAGCGGCTTGGACAGTTGGCGGCCGGCGATGTCCCACGCATGGATCTGCTCGCGCAGGTCGCCGAGCAGACCGCCGAGGACGGGCGTGAGCCGGTCGAACTCGGTCGACGGGGCGGCGAGGTACAAGGTGTTGGCTCGACCCGACTCGCCGTCGATGAGCCACTCGAGATCGACGTACCGGGGTCGCTGCTCGTGCAGCTCGTCGGACCAGTAGAAGTCCCGCGGATCGAGCGACGCCGAGTGCGCCACCGCGGGCTCGGTCCACGCCTCGAACGCCAACCGGGCGGTGGCGTAGATCGAGGCCCGGATCTTCGGGTCCTCACCCTCGAAGGCCATCAGCTTCGTGAGCGCATCCCGCGCCAGCAGGCGTACCTCCAGCGGCTGGTCGTCGGCCAGGCCGCGTCGCACAAGATCGTTGACCAACGGGTCACGGATCCCGACGTGCAGGTACGCCCACGACGCCAACCGGCCGATCGTCAACGGCTCCGATCGCTCCCCCGTCGGCGGGTCGAGGAGCTTCGACAGGCCGGCCAGGCACATGTATGCGGAGGTGAGCGTCTCGCCATGGGACTTCCAGTAGTCCCCTCCAGTCACCCCGTTGCGGGGGATGGCCTGGGCCAGCGCCCGGCCCGCTCGCTTGGCCCCCGACGTGGTCGTCACCTCCCGCAGCGGCGTCCACCGCGCCGTCGGCAAGCCCGTCACTCCGCCGGGGTCGAACACCGCCAGATCACCCCGCCGGGCGCGGGCGGCGGCCGTCGTGTCGTACAGGTCCCGCTTCACGGACAACGCCACGACCGGCCCGTCCCAACCGATGATCCCCGCCGACGCCAACACCGTCTTGCCCGACCGGGTCGGCCCAATCAATGCCACCGACCCCCGGTCGCCCTGCTCGCGCACCGCCCGGCGACCCCGGGCCGGATGACGCTCGCGGTCCTCTGTCGCGAGGATCGGACCTCTCGGAGCCAGCCGACCCAGGAGCAGCCGACCGGTCGGCGGCACCGTGCCCGACACGACCAACGGCCCCACGTCTCGGGGCCTCGCCACTCGGGCATCTGCGGGAACCCCGAATCTCGACCGGGCCGGTGACCACACCCGCCGCCACACGACGAAGCCGGCAGCGATCACGGCACCGACCATCAGCGCTACCGCCAACGTGCAGGCCCAGTACACGACCGGGCCTGGGAGTCCGGTCGCCAGGTCGCCCCAAGCGGCCTGCGGGTCACCGGGTGACGAGGCGAGCCGGCCCGTCACCGCCAGCCAGTTGCCGAGCCCACCCGACAGCCGCCCGCCGGTCAACCGGGTCGCCAGCCACGCGCCCCCCGCCACCATCGACGCCAGCCCGGTCACGGCACCGCCGATGACGGCGACGGCCACCTCGAACCCGTTGCCTGCAGGCTCCCTGCCAGCCGGTGGCGGTGTCACCGACGCGCCCCGGCGCCGCTCGACGGCGCAAGTCGGGACTCCCGACCCGACATCGGGACCACTGCAGGGACGAAGTCCGGGACCAACCCCGGGACCGGGCTTCCGGACGCTCGCTTCAGCACATCCGATGCCAGAAGGAGCGAACCGTGAACCCGTACCGAGAACTCGACGCCGCCTACCGGCGTCTCCACCGCCAGGTCGGCGGTCCACAGCTCAGCGACCTGGGCGACCTCGACCACCTCGTCGACGTGATCCGCAACGACATGCCCGACAGCGCTGCCTCGGATCGGGCGCTCCGACAGCTGATCCTGATGGGGCGCACCCTCCCGGCGGCCACCACGGTCGCCCTCCATGCGCTCGCCCCCGCGCTTCGCGCCCGGATCTCCCGGACCGCCACCGCCGAGTACCACTGCGACGCCATCTCCGAGCTCGCGCTCGTCATCCTGGACAGCGACGTCGACGGCGAGCGCCTCGCCCACCGGCTCGTCAACCGCACCCACAGCCGCATCTGGCGAAGCGCCCGTAGGTCCCGCACCCACGGTGTGCTCAACATCACCACCACCGTGCCGTGCGAGCCCGACCGGTTGGCACTCCTCGACCGCCAGCCGAGTCGGTCTGACGGCATCGACGACGTCGTGGTGAACCGCCTCGCCCTCGAGCGGTTCCGTGTCGCCGTCGAGGACGCCGTGGCCGACGGCGTCATCCCGCGCGACGCCTGGACGATTTATCGCGACCACCGGATCCGGCGGGCCCTCGTGACGGGGCTGCCAGCGAGCACCGGCCAGGAGCGGGTCGCTGCCCATCGCGCAGCCCGACGACTTGCTCCTTACGTCGACGCTCATCTCGGTATCCACGCGGCATGACGCACTCGCCGTGCCGTAAGCGGTTACGCGGTGCTCCGGGTCACCCTGCCCGGTGAATGACCGTCGTAGCGTGATCTGGCGATGGCGCTCGAACGCATGCGAGTCGTCGTCTTGGTGAAGGCGGCTCCAGTTCTCACGCAGAACCTCGACGAGACGATGTGTGTCGCTGGGGCACGCGTTGACTGCGACCCGCCCGAGTGGATCCGCCTGCACCCGGTTCCGTTCCGTGATCTCGCGACCGAGGTCCGCTTCGCGAAGTACCAGGAGGTCGAGGTCGAGGTCCGACGCCCCAAGACCGACCGAAGGCCTGAGTCATGGAGCCCGCGCTCGGACACGATTCAGCCCGGCCCGACGATGGGCACCGAACGAGCGTGGGCTGATCGTCGAGTCCTGGTGTCACGACTCCTCGAAGCGAACATGTGCGACCTCGTTGAAGCGAATCGCTCCGGATCCGGGCCGGGAGTGCCCTCCCTGGCGGTGGTTCGGCCTGCGGAGCCTCCGGTGTTGGTCATCAGCGCGCGAGATGACGAGCAACTGGACAAGTGGGGGCGGCGTGCTGAGGGCGCGAGCGCCCGCCTCAGCCTCTTCGATGACACGGCGACTTCCAAGCCGGACTTCGAGATCGTCCCGTGGCGGTTCCAGTACCGCTACCGGTGCCGGGCTGACGGCTGTGGCACCCACGAGCAGACGATCGTTGATTGGGAGGCAGTGACCCTCTGGCGTCGAGTGCGTCACCGGACCGACTGGCAGGAGTTGATGCGCGACAAGTTCGAGAAGCAGATGTGGAGGAACCGATCCTCCGTCCTGTTCGTCGGGAACATGGAGCAGCGACCGTGGAACTTCCTGGTCCTCGGCATCTTCTGGCCGCCGGACCAGGGGTTCCAACCCCGTCTCGACCTGTGAAGGAGCGTTGATGAGCTTGCTCGCTCAGCGAGGGGCCAGCGACGATGATCGGATGACAGGCCGGATCTACAGCGTTGGCTATGAAGGATTGACGCTTGCTGGCCTCATCGACCGACTGGTCGGAGCGAGGGTGTCGGCGCTCGTTGACGTCCGACTCAATCCAGTCAGCCGGAAGCCGGGCTTCTCCCGCCGCCGCCTCTCGGAGGCGCTCGCCGAGGCCGGAATCGACTACCTGCACGAGAAGGAGCTAGGGAACCCTCCCGACAACCGGGACTCCTTCCGAACGGGTGATGGCAACGCAGGACGGGAGAGAATGCGCGCCATGCTCTCGAACGGGGCAAGCAGTGCGCTTGACCGGGTTGTGGAGCTAGCGGTCGCCGATCGAATCGCCGTCTTGTGTGTCGAACGTGATCACTCCCACTGCCACCGCCACGTGATCACCGAGATGGTCGTTGAGCGGAACCCCAACATCGAGGTCCTGCAGATCTTGTAGACAGCGCTCTACCTCACCGCTCCAGGTCGTCGGCCAGGCTTGGGAAGCCGCTCGAATCAGTTGCCACAAGCCGATGATGTTGCCGACCTGTCGGCGAGATGATCTCGAGCTGCCAGTCCGAAGAGCAGCGAGCCCAACTGTTCAGATCGAGTCCCTCACCTGGCGGCTCGATGACGTTGAGGCGGTGGCCGGTACTGTCCGTGAGCCCTTCGAGACGCTGTCCCCACGAACGCCCTGCAGCGTCGCCATCGATGACGGCGGTCAGTGCGAGGTCGTGTTGCGCGACGAAGGTCGCCAGCCGAGCGGCAATGGTGTGGTCCGGCATCTGTGATCCGAGCACCGCGACGGAGCGGAACCCCGCCTGGGCGGCGGTGAGCGCATCGGGGATCCCCTCGCAGACGACGAGGACTCCCGGCTTTGCCAACCCAGTCGTCTGGGTCCATGCCAGCCGCGGATTCGACCCGAGCGCGGCGGCCGGGTTGTCGTACTTTGGGCCGTCACCGGGATCGAGATAACGGGCCTGGAGGTAGCGAACCTTGCCATCGGGGTCGAGGGCCGGGAAGACGGCGGCGAGGCTGTCGCCGCGGGGAAGCCCTCGCCGGCGGCGCATCATCCTGCGGCCGGGGTCGGCGCCCACGTGGTTGGCAGCGAGCAGCTCGTCGGTGAAGCCGCGTTGGTTCAGCCAATCGCGGACCGGTTGACCGGCGGGGCCCCAGAGGATCCGTTCGCACGCACCCATGTACCGGACCACCGCTGGATCGAGTGGGACGTGCGTGGGGCGAACCGGTCGGGGCTTGCGGGCGGGCGCGGGGAGCGGCCGGTCCGGGATCATCCCGGCGCGCTGAGCGAGCCAGTCGATCGCCTCGGCCCGCGACAGCCGCTGCGTCTTCGTGATCAGGTCGATGGCGTCGCCGCGATGGGTGTCGTCGCCCGACCAGCAACGCCAGCGTTCGTGACCGCGATGGTCGGTGTGCATAGTGACCGAGGCGTGATGGTCGTCGTGCTCGGGCAGCGGGCAGTGCCATCGTCGACCGCGCATGGCATGGGTTGCTGGCTGGGCGATCTCGTCGAGAAGGGCGGCGAGGTCGGTGCGGTCGAGGACGTCGTCGATCTGCCACCGTGGACCACGGCCGCCCGTGGTCATGTCCGCATGGCCGTGTCGGTGTCGCAGAGCCGCCTTTCTGCGTCGGTGAGCACGGTCTGCACCACCGCACCGCGTGCTTGGAGCCGCCACAGGGCTCGCCCTCGGGCGAGCTGGCCGATCCAGTCGCGTTCACGCTCGGTTAGGGCGAACAGATCGGCCGCGCCGGCGACCTGGTCGGGTGGTTGGCGGAGGATGATGCGGGTCTGGATGTCAGAGAGGAGCCCGGCGGAGATCTTCGCCACGGCCGTGCCGTCGTCGGACTGTGCCGACAGGTCGGCGGGCTTGTGGCAGACGAGCCAGGTTGAGACCCCGTAGGTGCGGGAGAGCTTCAAGCTGCCCTGGAAGTGACGGGCTCCGTGGCGGACTGCGGCCCATGCTTCGTCGATGACCTGCAGCACGCGGCGGTCGCCGTTGCGTTGGAGCACCGCGGAGAGCCACGAGGTCGCGGCCAGCATGACGAGCGGGAGTGCGTCCTCGTCGTCGTGGACGGCGGAGAGGTCGACGACGAACCCGGGTCCGTCGGTCCAGTCGATGCGAACGGTCGTTGGCCCGTCGAACATCCCGGCGAGAGTCCGGGTGAGCAGCTTGTCGAGGGCGAACACGACTGGCGTGGCGGCTTGGGCGAGCTCGAGCGGTGTGCGTCGTGCGAGGGCGACGAGGTCGTCGGCGGGGTCGGCGACGGTGGCGGCGACGTCGGCGAGGGTGAAGGTCCGACCGGTCCGGGTGAGCGTGCTGACCGCCCACCCGAGGAGGGCGTCCTCGGTGGGGTCGAGGGGCCGGCCGAGGACCCCCGCCACGAGCGCGCTGGCGAGGCTCTGGCGGCGGACGGTCTCGGTCGGTTGGCCACGGTGATCCATGGGGTTGAGCCGGTCGGTGCCACCGGGGTGGAGACGGATGACCGGGAGACCGTGGGCGCGGGCGAAAGGCGTGTACTCGCCCTTGGGATCGAGGATCGTGATCATCCGACGTCGGCCGTACACGGCGAGCTCGCGGCCAAGGAACGCCTTGACCAGCGCGGACTTCCCGGAGCCGATGTCGCCGGTGACAATGCAGTTCGGGTTCGTGAGCACGTGCCCGTAGAGCTCGAACGGGTCGTAGAACCAGCCGGAGGCCCCGCCGGTGACGTTGACCCCGATGTAGGGGCCCCGATCGCCGAGGTTGGCGTCGGTGTGGCAGGGATACACCGACGCGAGGTGCGCCATCGTCGCCCGGTGCCGCTCGATACGGAGTCCAACGCGAGGCTGCCGCAGTGGCGGTCGATCGACGGTCGAGGTCATGCGATTGGGCGGGCCACGCTGCGACCGACGGGGAGTGACGCGACCCAGCCGAGGTCGTGGCGGGCGTCGAGCGGGCGGAGGTCGAGCAACGACTGGGCGGCGGCCTGTTCGACGTCGGCGCAGGCATCATCGAGCTGGTCGGGGTCGATGGCGGTGACGTCGACGATCCCGACGAAGTGGAACTCGGCGTGACCCTCGGACAGCTCGCGCTCCCGGGCCTCGACGTCGGCCAGCCGCTTGCGTTCTCGAGCGTTGACCCGGAACCCCTTCTGGGTCTTCATGTCGGCGTCGGCTTCGCGAGCCATGACTTCGCGGTCAGCAGCGCGGGCAGCCCGTCCCATCGGGACGGGTTCCATCACGACGGTGACGGTGCGGATCGCTGGGGTTTCGGTGAGCAGGTTGCTCATCCAGTCGGCGGCGACGGGGAGCTGGGGCCAGCTGGCGATCCGAAAGGAGCGGTGGAACGTGCCGTCGACCAGGACGTGGGTGCGGTCGCTCTCGACCAGCATCGGCCCCCACTCGAGCGCCCCGCGTCGAGCGGCGGCGGCGAGGGATCGGGCGAGACTGCTGACTTGGAGGGACCGGCTCGGATCTGAGCGGATGCGGATGGCGGTCGACAGCTCCGATGGGGTGAGTGGTCCGTCGACGGTGAGTCCGGCGGAGTCGAGTCGGCTCTGGAACAGGCGGAGCTCATGGTCGAGTACGTCGATGGCGGCGTCGAGCCGCGACCCGGCGGTGCGCCGGACGCGCACGCGGCGCAGGTCGACGGTGACCGAGAGCAGGATGTCGTGCGCAACGGTTCGGGGTGCCTGCTGGTCGACGAGGGCGAGGTAGTCGGCGGTCGCTGGCTCGTTGGCCCGATCATCGACGCCGATCGAGGTAAGGAAGCCACGGTGGTCGTCGGCGCCGATCGGGTGAGCCCACTCCTGCCACGCGACAGCGGAGACCGAGGAGCGTTCTCCTGCGAACGGGCTCAGGGCGCCGCTCCATCCGGCGAGCACCGCGTCCTGCTCTCGGCCGCTCGCCAACGGGAATCCGTGACCGCGGACCCGTAGGATCCCGGTCACCGTCCCGGCACGCCGGTCGCGAACCACCGCCATACCCGAGACCTCAGCGCGCTCCAGCAGCTCGAGCCCCCGGAGCTGGCGGGGCAAGGCATGCTCGGTGTTGTCGCCAAGCAGCGGCGGACGCAGCCAGCGGTGTCGTCCGAGCCGGCGCAGCACCCAGAGCCGTGTGCCAGGCACGAGAGTCTCGGCCAGCGGAGCACCCCGCCACCGCCCGAAGGCAACGGTGGCTCCGACCACTGGGCCCAACAGCCCGAACGCGGGAGGAACCGGAGCCTGGAGGACCATGGCAAGGAAGAGGATCCCGGCGACGACCGGCACGGCCTGCCGGGCAGAGAGGCCGAGCAGCAACCCGGGCCGCTGGGAGTCGCTGAACCGGTACGCGCGGACTTCGGCGCTCATCAGCCGGTGACCTCGGGGTCATCGACCTTCTCATGTGACGACCTCCTGGGCGACGGCGAGTCCGCCACCGGTCGCGTGGCAGGGGTCGTTCGACTGCTCTCGGCTCGCCGCGGAGCCGGCGTCGTGGAGCCTGTGTCGACGCCAGTGTTGGCCGGGGTCTGGGTCCTGAACCCGGGGATCGGGGCAGGTCCGCTGGGGTTGCTCCCGCCGGGCGATGCGCCAGGGACGCCACCTTGCCCTGCCACTGAACGGGTGGCGGCCGAGGCACCTGCGGAGGCGCCCAGGCTCTTGACCATCAGCGCGGTGTGGGCGGCAGTTGTGACACCGCGGGTCCAGCCGCCGGCGACGCCGGCGCCGACCATCGCGCCCTCGACGGTGGGCATCAGCTTGTAGAGCACCATCGGGGTGACCGCGGCGATCAGGAAGCACACGAACCCCGACATCAGGGTCCCGACGGCCGCTGCACCGTCGTTGATGACGGCACCTGTGTCCGGGTCACCGCTCGGGTTGGCGATCAGCTTCACCGCCACGACGAGGGTGATGACGATCGCCAGCTTCGACACGATCAGCGCCACTGCGAGGTGCACGAGCTTGCGGGCCGATCCCCGAAACAGAGGCAGGACGTTCGCCGACCAGACGATCGGAGCGAGCGCAGCGACCACGTAGATCAGCGCGGACCGCATCATCAGCGCGATCACCAGCCCGATGAGCCCGATGAAGCCGAACAGCAGGCACAGCGGGCCGACGAACGTGCTTCCGAGCGGGCCGGTCGTCGTCGCGACCACGACCATCGTCTCGAGCATCTGCACGAGGTCGGCGCGTCCGACCTGCCACACCATCGCCGCCGCCTCGTCGGTCACGCCGATCAGCACGTCGAGCACGGTCAGCGTCACGGCCGCGGCGACGATCGCCCGCACGCCCTCCTTCACGGCGTCGGCGATCTGCTCGGGGCGACCAGCGAGCGCCGCCTGGACTGCGGAGGCGAGCATCATCGCCACCGTCATGGCCAACGCGATCAGGCCGACCCGGACCGACAGTTCGTTGCGGAACCACGCGGCCGTGACGCGTGGGGTCGTCCCCGAGTCCAGCACCGACCACACCCACTCGATGAGCAGCGCGAGACCGTTGGCGAGCCACGTGTAGATGCCGGTGATGACCTTGTCCCAGGCCCAGCCGACCGCGCCGCCCACCGCGTCGCCGACGAACCCGAACAGATCGCCCAGCCCACCGATCGCCCAGTCGAACATCACGGCGCCCCATTTGGCGGCGGCCACGCAACGACAGCGGCGATCTCGTCGACGCTCGACACCTCGGCGGCGGACGCGAGCGCTGGAGTGGGCCCGGCAGACGCGTTCCACCCGCTGATCCGCCAGTCATCGCGCTCCCAGACGAGCCCGACCGTGACCGTTCGCCACACCTGGCGCGGCGCACCCACGCCCGGGACGCCGACGACCAGCACCGACCACACGTCGACCAGCGCCGACCGGTCGTCGGCGGACACCGTCCGCGCGCGCAGCGGGATCTCCGACCACAAGAGCTGGCTTGGGGCAATGCCCGCCTCGCCCAGCTCGATGGAGAGCTCCCCGAGCTGCCGGGACGACAACGCCGCCAACTCACTCGCGTAGTCCGACGACGCGATGGACTCGATCAGGTCGTCGCGGGTGATGAACCCCGCCGTCGCGATGTCGCCGGACACCGACACCGCGGCCATCGCCGCGGCCCGAGCACCGTCCCCGTCGTGCCGCCATCCAGGGGGGATGCCATCGACGACCTCAGCCGGTCCCAACGGAGTCGGTCGTTCCTGGGCAACCGGCGGGGCCGTGGTTGTCGATGACGACGATCCGCTGGGCGGAGTGCAGCCCGCCACTGCCAAGGCGACGGCAACGATCGCCCCGACGATGATCGTGAGTGGTCGGCCCATGGCTCAGGTCGCGTTGAACACGGTGAGGGCGATCGAGTGGGCGAGCCCGGCGAGCATGGCGGCCCCGATCCCGCCGAGCACCCACTTCTTCCCGGCTGACGACGCGGTGTAGCTCGACCCGAAGTGCCCGACGCCGGTGGCGACGCCGCCGATCAGCAGTCCCGCCACCGCTGCCGCGATCGCGGCGAACTTGAGCCAACCGAGTACCTGGGTGATCAGTGCCCCACCAGGCAGCGTCGCATCAGGCGCCGGGTCCGGTACCTGAGCCAGCACGGGGCCCGCTGCTGCTACGAGCGTCGCTGCGGCGACGAACAGCGCCGCACCGATCTGTCGCCACCGGCTCTTCATTGTCTGGACCTCCGTCCGTTCGCAGCACCCACCCCAGGTGCACTCGACGAACCAAGACGCACGCGCCGCCGGAGATCCCGCAACAACAAGACCGCCGGAGCGTGGGTCAGTGAGCCATGAAGGTCGTTGTGGCTCCGATCGCCGCGCTCGTCGTCGGGCTACTGGCGTTCCCCGCCCTCCTCGCCACCGGGGATCCAGCCCCGCTGGCGTGCGTCGGTACCGCGTCGGTTGAGGTCGTGCTCGCCACGATCCGGACCCTCGAGTCCGGCGGCGGCTACGCGTCGAGGGCAGCGGGCTCAACCGCGTCCGGCGCCTACCAGATCCTCGACAGCACGTGGGACCGCCACGGCGGCTTCCCTCAGGCCTGGCAGGCTCCGCCGGCCATCCAGGACGCCAAGGCCACCGAGATGGTCATCGATATCCTCGACGCGCACGATGGCGAGGTCGCCGCAGTACCCGTGGTCTGGTATCTCGGCTACCTCCCCGAGCCGGCCTCAGCGGCGTGGGACACCGTCCCAGCCCCCGACGCGGGCAACCGCCTCACACCCCGCGAGTACCAGCAGCACTGGCTTGCCGAGTACGAGCGTCAGATCGACGGCGGCTCGACCGACGACAACCCCGCGTGCCCTGTCGGCGGCTCGATCGAACCCCTCGTTGACGGCTATGCCTACCCCGGCCCGCCCGATCTGTTCGCCGCCGCTCCGGTCGACAGCCCGCACCACGACTACCCGGCATGGGATTGGCCGATCCCCACCGGGACTCCGATTTACGCAATCCGAGGCGGACGCGTCGTCAGCATGAGGTACTGGCCCCACAACTGGTGGGACTACGGCTGCGGCGCCGATCCGGCGGGCTGCTCGACCTGCGGCGTCGGCGTCACCGTCGAGGACGACGCGGGCGTGCGATGGACCTACTGTCACGGTGACGCCGTGCTCGTAGGCGTCGACGACGTCATCCCCGCCGGACAGCAGGTACTCGTGTCCGGCCACACCGGCAGGTCGAGCGGACCGCACCTGCACCTCCAGATCCGCACGCCCGACGGACTGCTCCGCTGTCCCCAGCCTCTCCTCAGATCGTTGCGGGACACGGGAGCTGGCCAAGACCCCAATCGATTGCCGGCCAGCGGATGCAACTACTGATCGCGGGCGCAATGGTCGGGTGATCGGCGCTGGCGCTGGTTGCCGAACACGGCGGGATTATGGGACGGCTACCGACGATGTAATCGGCCAGCACTTTCTGCCGCGCTCCGCGTGGGGCGGGCGAGCCGATTGAGCGCCGTGCGGGTGGTTCCCGCACAGGTCAACATCGGATCAAGTCGGGTGAGTGGGTGGCCGATACTCCGATATGGCCGACTTGGGCGCAAAGCTCGTGGCTGTCACGGTCCGCGGGACGGCACGTGCGGTCCTCGCGATGGTGCTCGTTCTCTTCGGCGTGTCGTACCTGGCGAGCTTCCTGGCAGGGGGCGCGTCAGCGGTGCCGCCGCACGGCTTCTACATCCCGCTGGTGGTTCTCGGGATCCGATTCGGTACCCCGGCGGTGCTGGTCGGGAGTGCCTGTGCGGCGGTGGTCGCCGGTCCGCTGCTGCCCGCGGTGGTCGCTGCCGGAGTCCCGCAGGAGACCTCTGACGAGATCACGCGGGGAGTATTCTTCGCCATGGTCAGTTCGGTTTCGTCTGCGCTCGCGCGGGCCGCTGTTCGGGAGGAGCGAGCCAAGCGCGACTCGCTGCGCCAGGAAGCCGAGCTGCGGGCCGCGATCCAAGAGGGGCAGCTCGAGGTTCGCTACCAGCCGATCGTCCGCATCGACAGTGGTGCGGTGGTCGGGGCTGAAGCGCTCGTGCGATGGCATCACCCCGAACGGGGCATCGTCGCCCCGGACCGCTTCATCCCGCTCGCGGAACGCAGCGGGCTGATCCACCTTCTCGGCGCGCATGTGCTCGAGCGCGCCGTCGCGGACCTGCGCGAGTGGAAGCGAACTCTGGGGGGCTCGCCGCTCCCGATCGAGTACGTCGGGATCAACGTCTCGAGGAGCCAGCTCATCGCTGACGGTCGGCTGGTGCGCCAGGTCGACAACCTCGCCCTGGAGGGTCCCCTGCCGGTTCAGGTGATGGTCGAGGTCACCGAAACCGGGTTCGTCGAGGACCAAGCGGGTCTCGTTGACCAGCTCGTCGAGCTGCAGCTCCGTGGGTTGCGCATCGCCATGGACGACTTTGGGACCGGCCAGTCATCGCTGGCCGGCGTGCGCGACCTGCCTCTCGACACCATCAAGATCGACCAGACGTTCGTGGCGGGCCTCGTTGGTGACGCCAGCGTCCGCGACATTGTCACCAGCACGGTCGACCTCGCCCGGCGGTTGGGCAAGGACATCGTCGCCGAGGGCGTCGAAACAGAGCAGCAACGCGACGCTCTCCTGAAGCTCGGCGTCCTGCGCGCCCAGGGCTACCTGTTCGCTCCGGCGCTCTCCTTCGATGACTTCAAGTCTCTCGTCGCGGCACGGCGCGGAAGCGTTCCGCGTGCGCTGCCTCAGGGCGATCGGATCCTCGTCGTGGACGACCGCCAGGGCGACTACCTCTTCGTCGCTCAGCTCCTGGCGGACTGGGGCGAGATCGCCTTCGCTCGCAGCGGCCCCGAGGCCTTCGAGCTGGTTTCCAACCGGGACTTCACCATCGTGCTGCTCGACATCCAGATGCCCCACATGAGCGGCCACGAGACTGCGCGCGCCCTCCGCGCGATCGAGGCGCAGACCGGCAAGGATCCGATGCTGATCGTGGGTCTCAGCGCCCGGGACCTCCCAGAGGACGAACGCGCGGCCCTCTCCGCCGGCATGGACGCCTACATCGTCAAGCCCCTGACCGTCGAAGCGTTCGAATCTGTCCTTCGGGCCACCCGGAGCGACGCGTCCCGAACAAGCGCTCGACGGCAACACCCGCAGTGAGAGACAACCTGGGCAGCCATCGATCCCGATGGGGCCACGGCGCCCGAAAGACCAAGCGGCCACGGACCCGGCCGGGCTCTGACCGCTGGCTCGATCCTTCCACACGAGGTGGGCTGGTAAGCGACCCGGCGTGAGACTGTGAGCGGTAGCGACGATGTGCTCACAACAACGGCACGACCCCGCCCGCAGCGGCACCGAATGCCGGCTTGAGCGTCGCAGTCCGGAGGGCCGTAGTCCCTGAATTCCGACGATCACAGCCTTGAATGTCGCGGTCTGGTACGGCTCGTCTGCCAGCTGGCCGGAACTATAGAACTGTGCGGCTCTACGCTGGCTGCGTCGCCCATCCTCGGAAGCGGTCGTGTCGTGGGCCACCGCAGTCATGGGGAAAACGTGTTCACCACATCGTCCGTCTACAACCCGTTCGGATGGCGGCTCGCGGAGATTGCCGATCCCGGTACCGACGCCTTGCGCCGAGCGGACCTCGTCGAGAGTCTCATCATCGTCGAGGCGGAAGAGCTGGCGCTCGGTCGCCGCCATCTCACGATCGTCCATGGCGGGCCCGCCACGCTCGCGGACAGCGATGCGCTCGATGCGTTCTACGACGCGGTCTTCGCCATCGCCGGGATGGCGGAGTGGTCTCGCGTCCGAGGGAACGAGGACCACGTCACCGTCACGGTCGCTGGACCGCACGCGGACGAGCTGCTGCTGGACGTCGCCGAGATTGCTCACCGGGCGAACCCCGGCGGCTGGCACGTGATCGAGCGGCCCTTCCCGAACGTCGAGTAGTCGCCGATCAGCGTCGTCCTGCTGGTCGCACGAGGTCGTGGAACAGTGCGGCGGTGGCTGGTGAGGGTTCGGTGTCGAGGTCGGCGAGGTAGGTGACGAGCTCCTCGTAGGTGGCGGTCACGCCGGCGAGGTTGCCGGCGCGGTGCTCGACCCGCATGCGGCAGCGGTACAGCTCCTCGTTGCCCGGTAGTCCACGAAGGCCTCGGACGACGGTGTCGCGCGCCACGTCCACGAGGCCGGCTTCGAGGCAGAGGTCGACCAACTGCTCGGTGGTGTGCTCGATGAGCGTCGACGCCTCGGCAACCTCTTGGTCGCGATAGGCCCAGTCGTAGCCCACGGCGTCGAATGGCGGCCCGCTCACGAGCAGGAGGGCTTCACGCAGTAGATCGACGGCTTCGGATGATGACGCAGCGGCTGCACGGGCGACGAGGCTCCGCATGACGGCGAGATCGGTGGTGACGCCGCGGGCCACTCGGAGCGTGCCGGCTCTCGACCGGTCTGCCGCGGGCAGGACCGGCGTCCCGTCGGGCAGGTCACCCAGGGCCTTCCGGGTGCTTCCGATCACGTTCCACACGGTCTTGGTCTCCACCGGTTTGCCACCCCACAGCGCGTCCTGCACGGCGCTGGCCGCGACCGGCCCTGCCTGGCAGGCGAGGTACACGGTCAGGATCAACTCACGCCGGCCGAGGCCTGGGCGATCAGGCACCGCCGGCACCCCCAGGACCCTGACCAGCATTGCGGGCTCGCTCGGCTCAGCGTCGAGCTCGGAGAACAGCTCCGGGGTCGCATCGGCGGCAACGTGACCGTCGGGCTGCTCGCCGTTCGACGTGGCCAACGCATGGTCGGCGGGCGTGTGGCCGTTGCCCGAGGGCAACGTCGGAGGGGCGGGACCAGCGTGCTCGCGGAGGTCGACGACGGGGTCGATGGCCTGCTCGTCCGGTTCGGCCACGAGTGCCTCGAGGAGCGAGTCGATCTCGTCGGCGGTCTCGGTGCTCACTCCGACCGCATCGAACTCAATGCCGAGCGGCGTCAGGCAGGCGGTCCCGTCGTCGCCGAGCTGGATGTGAGCGGGAGCACTTCCTTCGACACCGGCTGCGACAACGGCGACGCCTCGACGGGGTGCGCAGCGCGCCACCAGTCGTTCGACCGCGCTGGCCTCGTGCGGCCCAGCGACCACGACGGTCGCCTCGATCGGCACCGTCGACCCGGTCCTCGCCGCGAACGTGCTGGGTAGCCGTGCAACGTCGAGCGCCTGGCTGACCGACGACGAGGCCCGGTTGAGCGATGCCACACCGTCTTCGATCGAGCCGGGAGTGAGACGGTCGAGGTGCTCGATGCCCGCGTCGACGCCGACAGTGATGACATACGAGTCGGCCAACTCGTCGTCGCTGGCCAGCTCGAGTGCGATCGAGCGGAGGAACGCGTCGACGCGCTCGCCCGGACCATCGACCGTCAGCGCGCCATAGGCCTCGAGGTCGAGCAGCAGAGACCGCCCCTGCCGCTCACCAATGGTGGCCAGCGCGGGGATGGCTGACGAGAGAGCGGCGTCGGGCACCGAGGCGTCCGGGTCGTAGGCGAGCCGCCAGGCCCAACCGCCGTCTGCGGCGCGCCAGGGAGCAGGAGCCTGCGGCTGCGGAACGTCCCACAACAGCTCGACCCCGGTCTCCTCGCTGATCTCGACGGCGACGGGCCCACCGGTGATTGCCCGCCGGTCGAGCTGTGCCATCAACCGGGCCAGGTGCTGACCCGCCCAACGAACCAGGGGCACGTCGGACGCGGAGACGATCGCAGACTCCGTTGCCGCGAGTGCTTGCGGCAACGGCGCGTCGCGCTTCGTCCCACGAACGCCTCGCCGGCGGCGAAGTCGACGGAGTCGTACGGCCAAGCCGGCGGCGAGAGCACCGGTGACGCCGGCGAGGGTGGCAGCGGTCGGCCAGGCCGCGGCGCCCGTCTCGTTGCCGACGCCCGGCGGTGCGTCCTCCTCGACCGGATCGGCACGGGTGGCGTGTGTCGAGGTCGTGGTGGGTGTGGTCGAGGTTGGCGCGGCAGGCGGTGGTGGCTGCGTCGGAGCGGGCGCTTCCGCAGCTGGCTGCGGTGCGACTGGAAGCATCGGCTCGTCGACGGGCGGGTCCCCGTCGACGAGTGGGGCTGGCGGGCTTGGGCTCGGCTCCCTCGGGGGCAGCTCCAGCTCCCAGCCGGGCAGGATGAGATCGGGGTCCTGGAGGGTGCGGCCATCGGGCTGAACGTCGCCCTGGTTCAGCTCGAAGATCTCGGGATAGCGATGGCCGTCGCCGAGATCCTCTGACGCGATGTCCCAGAGCGTGTCGCCTCGGGCGACAAGGTGCGTCGCTTCGCCGTCGGTAGATGCGTGAGACGCGGGAGGAGCTCTGTCCGGCACCTCGAGCTTCCAGCCCACGCGAATGACCTGCGGATCCGACCAACTTCGTCCGTCGGGCTGAACGACCTCACGATTGGCGTCCCACAGGTCACGCCAGCGCATCCCGTCGCCAAGGTGGGTGTCGGCCAGCGACCAGGCGGTGTCGCCTGGGCCGACCGTGATCACCACGGGAGCTCGGGCCAGAGTTGCGTCGGTCACTGGCTCCGGCTCGGTCGAGGTGGCCTCGGCTGACGGTGACTCGGCGACCACGACCTGGGACGAATGAGGGACCGGGCTTGTCGCGCTGGCGGCACGTCGCGGCAATGCGGTCGCGGACGTGGCGTTGTGCTGGATCGTGAGCCCGACGACGGCGGCTGCAACGAGCAGGCGGGCTGACCGCTGCACCGGACCGGCCAGCGCGATGGGGTGCGCCTGGAGCCCGCGGACGGCGGCGCGAGCCTCCACCACGAATGAGAACACGAAGAGCACCCACACGAGCCATGCGGCGACGGTGAGGACCGAGAACACCGCGGTGTCGGAGACAACGGTGTCGCCGAAGTCGCGGATCTGGTCGCTCGTCGGCCATCCACTGATCGGCCAGCGCCCGAACCGGACGAGCGCCCACGGGACACCGCCGAGCAGCGCACCGAGCGCGCTGAGCGCGACGAGGCCGCGTAGCCGGTTCACGGCTCCACCTTCACGGCTTCGACCGTCGCGGTGGCATCGAACGAGACTGTGTCGCCCCCGACAAGTCGCAGCATCTGCAGCTCGGCTTCGGAGGAAACGGTGACGGTCACGGTGTCGCCGGCGACCGTCGCACGTCCGACCACGCCGGCGTCGCTCAAGTAGTCCATCACCGCGCGTTCGGCGGCGATGGGATCGAGGACCGTGAGGCCTTCCACGGCGGCGTCGGGGTCGAGTTGTTGCGCGCCAACGCGGGCAGCAGCGCCGGCGACCGCGAAGGCATCGCTGCGGGCGCGGAGCATCGCTCCTCCGTCGAGGACCAGCGCGACGAGGGCGAACGTCGAGACCGTCACGCCGATCATCCAGACCGTGGCCGAGCCGCGTTCGTCGGATCGGCGTCGTCTACACGCGGTGACCGGACGGCTCACGGCCCCTCCCGGTAGGTGTCGATGACCTCCGAGGCAGACGCGGAGACCGACATCGAGCCGGGCACCGGCAACACGCCGGCCTCCTGGAGGTCGACAGTGCAGGTGAGCGTGACCGAGACGCGGGCGGACCCGATGTCGGGCGTGAACGACAGGCTCCTGCAGGTGGGGGACCCTACGTCGAGGGTCGCCATCAGGCCGGCGCGAACCCCGTCGACGGCGACGTACGGGTCTCGGGCGATCGAGAGATCGCGCGCTGCGGATCGTGCTGCGCCTTCGACGTCTGCACGAGCCAGCTGCACACGACCGACGAGGACCACAGCGCCGAGCAAGAGTCCGACCAGCGGCGCCAGGATGGCCAGTTCGACGCTGGCCGATCCTTGGTCGTTGCGCCATCGGCGGCTCATGGAGTCACTCGCTCGGTCGGCGCGTCGACGGTGACTTCGACCCGGAGGTTGAGACCAGGAACGACCGAGACGACGTTGCCGGAAACGGTCAGCGACGAAGTCGACGGGCCGCGCTCGGCCGTCACCTGACGCCCCTCGAGGCTCTGGCCGGCTTGGTCGAGGAACTCGTTCGCGGTGGCGATCCCGTCGTCCGTCGAACCGTCGACAACCCGTACGTGGTCCAGCCCTTCTCGTGCGGCGGTCTGCGCGACGGATCGGAGATGGAAGTAGAGGCCAAATTGGACGATGACGGTGAGCATCGTGACCATCAGGGCCGTCCCTATGACGAACTCGACCGTCGACGAACCCGACTCGCCGTTCCGCGGGCGCGCGCGAACCCGACCTCCTCGACCCGTCGACACGACCCGGCGCCGGGTGAACGACCTCGGCCGGATCGTCAGAGCTCGATGCTCCCGACCTTTATGTCCACCGCGAGCGCGATCGCGGCCATGGCGGCGATGGCGATGGCCGCGGCGGCGGCGACGATGATCACCTTCTCGACGATCTCGCCGCGATCGGCCTCGTCTCGGGCCCGGCTGCGGGCCTCCCCGACGAGGAGCGACAGCCAGGCTGCGAGGCGAGTGATGGCGCTTGTCATGTGCAGTGCCTTTCGTTGAGGGTTGCGGCGGCTACTCGAAGAGGACCGCCAATGCCGGGAAGCCGAGGAAAAGGATGAACCCGAGGAGCAGGAGCGTGGCTGGGATCCCCATGCGCTCGGTGACGCTGGCGGCAGACCGCTCCGCCTCGGAGGTGAGTCGCTCCCGGATGGCCTTCGCTTTCGAGCTGACGGTGTCGCGAACCGCAGCGCCCTCGTCCCCGGCCAACGACAGCGCGGCCGCAAGCTCGACGAGGTCGTCGAGCTGAGCCTCGGTTCCGAGCCGGGCCAGGGCGTCCCAGGGTGTGTCGCCGCGGACGTAGCCAGCGCGCAGCGCGGTCTGGAGCTCGACGAACGCCCAGCCTCGCCCGGTGTGCGCGGCGGTCTCCAGCGACGACTCGACCCCCCGGCCGGCGGCGAGGCACATGCCGGTGATGTCACAGAACGAGGAGAGCGCGTGCGAGAACGCCTGCCGGCGCTGGGCCGCCGCTGTCTTGACCGACCGCAGCGCGCTGATCACGCCGATGGCGCCGCCGAGCGGCGCCAGCCAAAGCGGGATGGCGATGGGGAGGCGGACCCCGACGAGCCAACCACCTGCGGCGACCACCGGTGCCCACAGGAACCCGAGCACTGCATACGTGACCAGCAGCGCGGCTTGCTCGTCCGGACTCCGGCGCAGTACCCGGAGGTCGGCCCGCATCCCGGCAACCGTGTGATCGACGACCCCGATCCGTCGAGCCAGGACGCCGACCCGCACATCGAGGTTGTCCCGCGACACAGGTTCGACCTCGACTCGCGGCTGCCCTAGCCTGGCCAGCACCGCATGAAGCGGTTGGCGGGCCGGCGACCATCCGGTCCACACGAGCCACAGCCCCGTGCCGAGCAGTGCACCGGCCAGTGCTACCGAGGTCGTGGCCGTCATGCCGGCACCTCGGCCTCGTCGGCCACATGAGCTGGTGCCAGGAACCGTTCGACGGGTGTGACTCTGCCCATCCGGTGCATCCACCAAAAGCCGGCAGCCCAGTAGGAGCCGACGAAGACCAGGACGATCTGGCCGAGTGCCGAGTCGTACGGGTCCAGGTACTTGCGGGAGAAGATCACGAGCAGTGTGACGAAGCCGCCGATGATCATCGCCGTGTACCGCATGGCCGATCGCGGCCGTTCCCGAGCTACTTCCACACGGCGGCGGCTCTCCGCCTCGGCGTAGGCAGCGGCGGCGAGGTTGGCAAGGACGTCCCGGACCTGGCGGCCGCCGGCGGTCGAGGTCAGGCGCAACGCCGTCACCACGAGGTCGCCGATCGGATGGTCGAGGTCGTCGGCCAGGTCGTCGAGGACGGTGTCGAGTGACTCGTGCTGTAGTCGGCGGGCCATGCGCTGGACCTCGGGCCGGATGGGCAGCGGGGCGGTCGATGCCGTAGCTACGAGCACGCCTTCGACGCCGCGGGCGGTGCCGATCGCATCGCGGAGCATCTCGGCCCACAGCGCGATCGCCTCGGTGCGCTTGTCGAGCGCTCGCCGCGCTTTCCGGCCCGTCGAGGCGATGGCCCAGGCAGCGACGCCGGCGGCCGCCGCGGCCACCGGCCACCTTGTAGTGACGAGTGTGGCGAGTGCGGCGGCGACCCCGACGACGAGGCGCCGTTGGGTGATATCGGCGCTCGGCCGGCGAACTTGCTGGCGGCGCACGACCGGCACGGGTCGCCATGAGGAGGCCGCGAGCCACAGCCCCCCGACGACGAGAAGGCCGGCGAGCGACGCGACCGCGGTCACAGCAGCACCGCCTCGTGCAGCGACGGGTCGTACCCGTGATCGACAAGCTCGTCGAGCAGCCGCACAGGTATCGGGGCTGCGGCATTGCGGACAGCCCTTCCGTCCTCACCCGGATGGAACCACTCGTCGGTCACGATCTGGCCGGCGTCGGGATCGAACCGCTGGACGTAGCGGACCTCGGAGATGATCCGACGACCAGATCGGTCGCGCGTGATGAACACGATCACGTCGAGGGCGAGCGCGGCCAGCTGTAGCACGTCGCCCGTCGACCAATCCCGTCCGCCGGCTCGGGCGTAGACGGGCAGCCGTGGAAACACCGACCACGATGAGTCAGCGTGGATCGTGCACATCGACCCGGAGACGCCTTGGGTCATCGCTTCGAGCATGTCGATGACCTCGGGTCCTCGGACCTCGCCGACCACGATGCGACGTGGCGTGAACCGCTTGATGGCCCGGCCCAGATCCGCCAATGACACCGCTCCGACGCCTTCCGTGTTGGCGCTCCGCTCCATGAACAGCAGCACGTGGTCGTGGCGGCCAGGCGTCGCGTCGAGGTGCAGCTCGGGTTCCTGCTCCAGGACGACGATCCGCTCGTCTCGCTCGCATTCGTGGAGCAGCGCCCGGAGCAGTGTCGTCTTCCCCACGCCCTGGCCGCCGGAGATGAGGATGTTTCGTCGGGCACGGACCAGGGCCGCCAGCAGCGAGGCGATGCCCCGGTCGTACATCCCCCGGCCGACGAGATCGTCCTGATCCGCGTCGACGAGGAGGTGTCGACGAACGGTCAGGTACGGGCGCTTCGTGACCCACGCGGCCCCCGCCATCCGGGAGCCGTCGGGAAGCTGGAGGTCGAGCAGCGGGCGTGAGGGCGTGAACTCCCGCTCCATGTGGCCGCCTCGGCGGGCAAGGGTCTGCATCATCTCGATCAGCTCTGCATCGGAGCGAGCGATCGGGTCGCCGATGATGGTGCGACCGTCGACGGTGACGAGCCGTACGTCGTCGCAACCGTTCACGAACACATCGGTCACGTCGCGGCGGCGCAGGAGAGCGTCGAGGCCAGGAGCCGCCGAGAAGGCGGTCGCCAGAACTCGCTCGAGTAGCGTGTCCTCATCGTCGGCCGACAGCGGTGACTCGCCGAGCCGCAAGGCGGCCTTCGACCGGTTGTCCAGCTCCCGGCGAAGGATGGCTCTCGCCATCTGCTGCTGGTCCAGCTCATCCGGGACGCGACGGCCCTCGTCGCTCGCACGTGCCAGGTAGTCACCGATCTCGTCGGCGACGGTCCGCCGCAGGGTGGCCTCGAGCTCATCCAGCACGGTGCACCTCGTTGGTCAGCGGGATGAGCTCGCGGATCTGTGCGAGCGCGCTGCGAGCCGACCTGGCGAGCGGCGACCGGGCCCAGCCGCGGCCATTTCCTCGCGTGAGCAATGACGAGACGCCACCGGGGTCCCACGCCAGCGCGCCAGCCGTTGGAACGCCGATCGCCGACGCGACCTCTGACGCCGGGTACGGGCGTTCTCCGACGAGCAGGACGAAGACCCGACCAGCGACGTCGGCTTGGAGGGGCTCGACCAGCCATCGAGCCGCCTCGACCCCATCGACTGTCGGCGCGCAGACGATGCCGACCACGTCGCAGGCATCGATGCGGTGCGCAGTCGGCTGCGACCGTGACCACCGACCGCCATCGAGCACAACGGTCGTGCCATCGAGATCACGAAGTGCGGGAGCGAGCCGATCACGGGTCATCGCCACCGTCGACTCGGCGAATGGCCCCGCCGTCGGGGCCAGGATCGCGCGGACCCCGTGTGGCGCCTCGACAACGTGCTCGACGACGGCGCCCTGCCCCGCCGAGCGGCGCAGACCGCTGGCCACACGCGTCAGTCCGGGTTCGCCAGTGGCGCCTGTCCAGCACTCGATGCTTCCCCCGGAGGGATCCAGCTCGACGAGCAGGCCGTCGTCAGCGACCGCTGCGAACGCCAGCGCCGTCGTGGTCACTCCGGGCGACCCCTTCGCCGAGACCAGCCCGAGCAGCACGGGCCTACTCCGCCAACGCCACGATCGTGACGCGCCGATCGGCTGCCGCGGCCGAGATCGACCCGGCCGCACTGCGAGGAACCGCCAGCTCGATCGGTCGTTCCCGCGTGTTCAGCGCCTCACCCGAGGCATCGAACACCCAGCCCTCGATCTCCTCGGTGTCGCCCTGAGTGCCCGACGCCGCGCGGATCACCACCAGCACCGGCGTGCCGCGCCGCAACGTGCGGGTCGGGCTGTCGCCCGGACCCAACAAGACGCCGACGACGGCCTCGTCCGTAGCCAGGAGCTGGCGGCCCTCGGGGACGAGCTGGTCGGTCACGAGCAGCGAGCCCGCGACGAGATCGACGTTCGCTGCCCGGCCAACGATGTCGTCGAGCTGGGAGGCATCGATGGCGCTGACGTCGGTGTCGCTCGAGATGCGCACGACCCGGAGATCGGAGCGATCGATCACTTCCAGCCGATCGACGTCGCGGGACAGTGCGACGACCTCGTGGCGGTCGCCGGCGGACAAGTACACGGCGGCGAAGATCCAGGCACCGACGATGGCGGCGGCGACGCCGACACCGATGCGTCCCCATCGTCGTCGCACCGGACCACCGGGCGGCTTCGACGATCCCACTGCCGCAGCCCGTGCCTTCCGCGCCTGGCCGTTGTCCGTCCTCGGCGACACCGTCGACGTCACGCTGTCTCTCCTCTCACCACGACTGTCTGCACTTCACGGACCGCCCTCGGCAGTGACGTTGTCCGCGTGACCGCGGGCAGGGTCCCGGACGCCCCGGTTGACGCCGTCCACGAGATCGTCCACGTCACCGTCACCGACCCTGGCCACTGCGTCGGACGGCCCTCGACGCCCGTGCGGAGCCGGTACGCGTACGCGCACGCGCCGTCGGCCGACGCCTGCTCCTCGATCGGGGCGCCGTCGGGGTCGTAGCGCGTGCCCGACCCCGCGCAGGTGACCGGCGGCGACGCCGTCTCGGCCGGCGTGAAGATCAGCTGCGGCGTGGCGGTGACCGTGACGCAGAGGCCGCCGGCGCAGTCGGAGTCGGTGATGACGCCCGTCCAGTTCGTCACCTCGACGAACACCGGCACCTCGACGATCGATGCGGTGCCGACAGGTGGGGACGAGTTGATCGACGGCTGCGGCATCAACCCCAGCACCCGTCCACGTGCGAGCGCCGCGAGGTTCTGCGGTGTGGCCGGGATGACCCACCGGAAGGCGAAGGTGGCCGAGCCGTCGGAGCACTCCCACGACTGCCAGACGACGGTGACGCCCTCGGGCGGAGGCGTCAGATCGAAGTCGAACCAGATCGTGGGGTCCTCGCTCAGGTCGTCGGGGATCGTGACCCAGTAGCAGACGACCTCGTCCGTGGACCCCCCGCCTCCTCCGCCCGTGGGCGGACCACCGGGCGTCGGCACATCCCAGTCGATGCAGTAGCCGAGCGGGGAGTAGTTGACGCACTGTCCGGGCTCCGAGGCACCGGCCGGCCCTGCCATGTACAAAACGCCCGCGACGACCAGCAGGGCGGTCGCAGCGCGGGCGGACCTCACTCTTCGCCGCCTGGCGATGGGCACCCCGAGGCCGAGGCCTGGGTCAGGTCTCGGAGCAGCCACGTTCCGTCCACGCGGAGCGCGACGACGGACGCAGCGGTCTGGCCGCCTTGCGACTCGAGCACGTTGCCGTTGGTGTCGGTGATCTCGATGCTGTTCTGGGAGCAGATAGCGAAGGTCGCTTCGTCACCCGAGACCGGCGTGACGGACATGACCGTCGAACTCGTGAGCTTGCCGGCAGGCCCAGGCCGGTAGAACCGACCGGCCTCGCCCTCCCGGGTCCAGTTCGCCAGCGCGCCGTCGGCGAACGAGCTGTCGTCGGTGAAGAGCGCGAGGTACGCGGTCACCTCAGGGCTCTGCGGGTTGGAGGCGACGCGGGGGTCGGCGAGGATCGCCGCGACGGCAGCGTCGTACTGGCCCATCAGGTCCTGCAGAACCGGCGTGACCGCGGCGGTGTCGGTGGCGGGCGGCTGCGTCGTCGAGGGGGTGGACGTCGTGGCTTCGGTCGTGGTCGTCGAACGACCATTCGCGCTCGTGGTCGTCGGGCCAGCGTCGTCGTCCCCGCCTGAGCACGCGCCGACCGCGAACACCGCCGCCAGCAGAACCCCGAGCACCTTGCGAGTCGTCATCCGACCACCATCGCGACCACCCAACCCGCCAGCAAGGCTGGACCGATCGCGACTGTGCTGCCCGTGCCATCGCCACCCCCCACGCGCCTCACCAAGACGAGCAGCGCTGCCGCGACGACCGCTACGAACACGGTGACCGCGGCGGCGCGCGGCGACAGCCACGCGGGGACGGCCACGGCGAAAGAGGTCAACAGCACGTCGCCGAACGCGATGCCCCGCGTACCCAGCCACGCTCCCGCGAGAGCGGTGGCGACGAGGACCGTGACCGCGGCCGCCACGGCCAGGCGGTCCCAGGCGGCCGCCCGGCTCGAATCGACCAGTAGGCCGACGGCGACGAGGACCGATGCGACCCGGAGGGTGCGGAGAGAGAACCGACGTGACGTGACGTCAGAGACCGCGAGCGCCGCGAGTCCGGTCGCCGCCGGCACCACGGCGATCAGGCCTGTCTGCCAGACGCCGAGCGCCGCCACGCACCCGCCGACGCACCCGGTGATCCCGGCGGTCCTCAGCGTGTGCGTGCCAGCTACGGTCGTCATCGTTCCGGGCAGCTCCGGATCTCCCGTACGAGAGTGAGCGGTGCTGGTTGCCCCATTGGGCCCGCCGCCCTTGGCAGGCGTTGCCACCGATGTAGTCGGTTCGACCTCCACGACACGATGACCCACCTCCCGGGCAGTCGTGCGTTACCAAGTGCCCGAACGTTACATACGACGCAGATGGCGTGTCTCCGCGATCTCCGCTGGGGCAGCACGCTGCCCATGCCGAGCGCGGCGATGGCGCTCCAGCCGGTCGTGGTCACACCGCTCCCGTAATCTCTGGGCGTCGGGTAGCGAAGGGGCCGTCATCGGGTCGGAGGCCCGGCAGAAGCGGACTCTCGATGCTGGAACTCCACGACACTCAAGGGAACAACGCGAACGAGCGCCCGGCGCCGCCGGGACGCCCGCTCGTCGTGTGCCCTCGGGTCGGTCGGTAGCGGACGTGACGGGCCTCACCGATCACCAGGCAAAGCTGTTCGCTCTCGAGCTGCTCCGTCGCCATCCGAACGGCGACACGGGCCGCATCGGTACCGCTCTGCTCGATGCCCAGGTCGACCTCAACCCGCATCAGGTCGATGCTGCGCTGTTCGCCTTCCAGTCGCCGCTCTCGAAGGGCGTGATCCTGGCGGACGAGGTCGGGTTGGGGAAGACGATCGAGGCCGGTCTCGTCCTCACGCAGCGCTGGGCCGAAGGTCGCCGGCGTGTGCTCGTCGTGGCGCCGGCGAGCCTTCGCAAGCAGTGGGTCCAGGAGTTGGCGGAGAAGTTCTTCCTGCCGGCGGTCATCCTCGAAACGAAGTCGTTCAACGCGGCGGTGAAGGCGGGAGTCGCGAATCCCTTCGATGTCGGAACCGACGACCGGGCGGTCGTCGTCTGCTCCTACCAGTTCGCGGCCCGGAAGGCCGAGGAGATCGGCACGGTGCGCTGGGACCTGGCGATCCTCGACGAAGCGCACCGCCTGCGGAACGTGTTCAAACCCGGGGCCAAGATCGCGACCGCGATTCGCAACGCTCTCTCGACTACTCCGAAGCTGCTGCTGACCGCTACGCCGCTGCAGAACTCGCTCATGGAGCTCTACGGACTCGTGAGCATCATCGACGAGCACCACTTCGGCGACGCCAAGAGCTTTCGCGCCCAGTACTCCCGCCTCGCCGATGGCGGTCGCTTCGACGACCTGAAGTCGCGGCTCGAACCGGTGTGTCACCGCACGCTCCGCCGGCAGGTCGTCGAGTACGTCAGCTACACCAATCGGGTCCCGATTACGCAGGAGTTCCTGCCCTCTCCCGAGGAGCAGGCCCTCTACGACATGGTGTCGGACTACCTGCGACGCCCTGCGCTTCAGGCGCTACCGGCGAGCCAGAAGACGCTGATGGTGCTCGTGATGCGGAAGCTCCTGGCGTCGTCGACGTTCGCCATCGCTGGGGCGCTCGATTCGCTCGTTCGCAAGCTCCAGGGAGTGCTCCGCGACGATGACCGCGCCAGATCGGCCCTGGCCGCTCAGCTCGATGACGCATTCGACGGGGACTTCGAGGAGCTGCCCGAGCTGGCCGAGGAGTGGGGAGCGGACGACGAGGAACCCGAGCAGCCTCGGGAGCCGCTTACCGACGCCCAGCGGTCCGCCATCGTCAGTGAGATCGCCGAGCTCGGCACCTTCCGTGACCTCGCCGTCTCGATCACCGAGAACGCCAAGGGCCTCGCGCTCCTCACTGCACTCCAGACCGGGTTCGCGAAGGCAGCGGCCCTTGGCTCCGCAGACAAGGCCGTCATCTTCACCGAGTCACGACGAACCCAGGACTACCTCGTCCGACTCCTGAACCGGTCGGGGTACGACGGTGAGATCGTGCTCTTCAACGGCACGAACAGCGATCGCGAATCCAAGGCGATCTACCAGCAGTGGAAGGAACGCCATGCCGGCAGCGATCAGGTCAGCGGCTCGCCGACAGCAGACATGCGGGCGGCGCTCGTTGACCGGTTCAAGTCGGAGGCGAAGATCATGATCGCCACCGAGGCGGCCGCTGAAGGGATCAACCTCCAGTTCTGCTCGATGGTCGTCAACTACGACCTGCCCTGGAACCCACAACGCATCGAGCAGCGAATCGGACGGTGCCATCGCTACGGCCAGCAGCACGACGTTGTGGTGATCAACTTCCTCAACCGGTCGAACGCAGCCGATCTTCGGGTGTTCGAGCTCCTCGACGAGAAGTTCCGTCTGTTCTCAGGTGTGTTCGGCGCCAGCGATGAGGTCCTAGGCGCCATCGAGTCTGGTGTGGACTTCGAGCGCAGGATCGCGTCGATCTACCAGGACTGCCGCACCACCGAGGCGATCAACGCCGAGTTCGAGCAACTTCGCCTCGACCTGGAGGCGGAGATCACCGAGACGATGGACGACACCCGTCGCAAGCTCCTCGAGCACTTCGACGCTGACGTCCACGACCGGCTTCGCGTCAGCCTCGCGGAGAGCTCCGAGTTCATCGACAAGGCCAGCGAGCAGCTGTGGCGACTCACCGCGCACGTTCTCGACGGTCTCGCGGACATCGACAACGCGAGACGGTCGTTCGTGATCCACACGCCACCCCCGTTCGCCTCGACCGTCGAGCCCGGGACCTACCGCCTCGCCCGGGATGACGATGGGCACTCGCACCGGTACCGCTCGCAGCACCCACTCGCTCTCGCGGTGCTGGACAAGGCGGCGGGACTCCACGCCGCGCCGGCCGAGCTGATCTTCGACTACTCGAGCTGGCCGGTCCGCTCCCGGGTTGTCGAGTCGCTCGTCGGCGCGTCCGGCGTCCTCGTCGTCGATCACCTTCGTCTGCGGGGCGCCGACGCTGAAGACCATCTCATCCTGACCGCCGTCTCCGAGGACGGCACACCGCTTGATCCTGAGCAGTCCCGACGGCTGTTCGACGTCCCCGCCTCCACATGCGCCACCTCGTCGGTGGAACTGACAGGCACGGTGGTGGAGATGGCCGAGCGGCGCCTCGCCGCGGTGCTCGAGGAGATCAGTACGAGGCAGGGCACCTGGTTCGAGGAGGAGATGGACAAGCTCGACCGCTGGGCCGAGGACAAGAGGGCTGGCCTCAAGGCCGATCTCCGCGAGCACGACGACACGCTGAAGATCCTCAAGCGCGAAGCCCGACAGGCCGCCTCCCTTCCCGACAAGCTCGCCATCCAGAAGAAGATCAAGCAGGTCGAGACAGCTCGCGACGAAGCCTGGCGGGCCTACGACACCGAGGCCCGCACCATCGAGTCGGCCAAAGAAGCCCTCATCGACGACGTGGAAGTCCGCCTCGCCGTCGACCAGTCCGTCGACCGGATCCTCAGCATCCGGTTCACCGTCCGCTGATGCGAAGCCTGGAGACCCAGCCGTGAGCACCGATCAACCCGAACGCCTCGACCTCAAGTCGGTGCTCCCGACCGATGACCGAATGGAGGTCCTGCGAGCCGCCTTCCCAGAGGTCATTCGGGAGGGGAAGGTCGACGTCGACGCGCTCCGGCGCTCGCTTGGCGACTGGGTCGACCCTGGACCGGAGCGCTTCGGACTCACGTGGCCCGGCAAGGCCGAGTGCATGCGGGTCATCCAGGAGCCCTCCATCGGAACGCTCGTGCCGATGCCCGAAGAGTCCGTCGACTGGGACACAACGCAGAACGTCATCATCGAGGGCGAGAACCTCGAGGTCCTGAAGCTCCTCCAGAAGGCGTACTACGGCAAGGTCAAGCTCATCTATATCGACCCGCCGTACAACACCGGCAAGGAGTTCATCTACCCCGACAATTTCAAGGAGGGCCTCGCCGACTACCTCCGCTACTCCGGCCAGGTCGACGAGGAGGGCTTCAAGCTCTCCGCGAACGCCGAGACGGACGGCCGCTACCACTCCAAGTGGCTCTCGATGATGTACCCACGCCTCTTCCTAGCCCGGAACCTGCTGCGCGAGGAGGGGTTCATCTTCGTATCCATCGACGATCACGAGGTCCACAATCTCCGGCTGCTGATGAACGAGGTCTTCGGCGAGGAGAACTTCGTCGCATGCATGGTGTGGCAGGGCGGACGGAAGAACGATTCGAAGTTGGTGTCGAGCGGACACGACTACATCGTCATCTTCGCCCGGAACCTCGGCTTCTTGACTGCGGAGGACATGCGTTGGCACGAGCGCAAGGAAGGTCTCGATGACGTCTACGACGCGATCCGTCGGATCCGCTCCGAGGCGGGTGACGACCTCGTGGCAGCGAGGAAGAAGCTCGTGGAGTGGTTTCGGTCGCTTCCGGACGGTCACCCGTCGAAGGATCATTCGCACTACAGCTACATCGACGAGCGAGGTGCCTACTACCACGACAACATCTCAAGCCCGAACTACCGAGAGAACCTGATATACGACTACCGGGGCTACAAGCCGCCAGACAATGGCTGGCGGTACGAACGCACGACGATGGATCGGCTGTTTGAGGATGGCCGGCTTGCCATGCCGGAGGACAAGTCGAAGCGGATCGCAGTGAAGCGATACCTGCACGAAACGGAGACTTGGGCTCCGCCGTCTGTGTTCTACAGAGATCGCCGAGGTGCTCGCCGAGTAGTCGAAACGCTCCTCGGTGTGAGCGCCAAGGGTCTCTTCGACTTCCCCAAGGACCACGGTGTCCTCGGCCGGCTGATCGCGACGGTGACGACCGAGGACGACCTCATCCTCGACTTCTTCGCCGGCTCCGGCTCAACGGGCCACGCCGTGATGGCAGAGAACCACAGGGACGGCGCGAAGCGTCGGTTCGCGCTCGTGCAACTTCCTGAACCCGTCGAGAACCAGCAGTACCCGACGATCTCATCGATCACCCGCCAGCGAGTTCGTGCCGCCGGACACGAGTTGCGCGCCTCTCCGAAGCTGGGCAGTGCTCCCGCTGACACTGGCTTCCGCTCCTTCCGACTCTCGCCTTCGAACTTCACGATTTGGGACTCATCTGCAACCTCGTCGGACGCGGTCGAGGAACAACTCGCGATGTCGGTGGAGCATGTCGTCGAGGGCGCGGCGGAGCAGGCGATGTTGACAGAGCTGCTCCTGAAGGCCGGTTACCCCTTGACGTCACCAGTCGAGGAGATCGACTTCGCCGGCGTGCCCGGCTACGCCGTCGCCGAGGGCGCGTTGCTCATCTGCCTGTCGAGCGAGCTGTCGATCGAGGCGTTCGAGGCGATGGTGGAGCGCGAGCCGGCGATGATCCTCGTACTTGACGCTGGCTTCGGCGGTAGTGACGAGCTGAAGGTCAACGCTCTCCAAACCGTTCGGGCCCGGAATCAGCAGTCCGGCAGCGACATCGCGCTGCGGGTGGTGTGAGCTTGCGATGAGCGAACTGAAACTCAAGTTCGACGCCACGCTGGACTACCAGCGCGATGCGGTGGCGAGCGTCGTCGATCTGTTCGCAGGGTTGCCATTGGCCGACTCGTCGTTCTCGCTGACGTCGCAGTCAACGACGCAGCTCGGCTTCTCCGAGCTGGGCGTGTCGAACCCAATCCCCGATGATCCCGAGGCGTTCGAGGCCTCGACGCTGACGAACCTCCGCTCGATCCAGGAGCGCAACGACATCCCGATGAGCGATGAGCTCGAGGGGATGAACTTCTCGGTCGAGATGGAGACCGGCACCGGCAAGACGTACGTCTACCTCCGCACGCTCTTCGAGCTCCACAAGCTGTACGGGTTCACGAAGTTCGTCGTCGTGGTCCCGAACATCGCCATCCGTGAAGGGGTGCTTGCCAGCATCGAGCTGCTCCGAGAGCACCTCCGATCGCTCTACGACAACGTGCCCTTCGATGCCGCCGTCTACGACTCGAAGCACCTCGGGCGGGTCCGACAGTTCGCCACGGCGAACACGATCCAGCTGCTTGTCATGAACCTCCAAGCGTTTCAAAAGGACGTCGAGGAGGACCAAGACCCGACGAAGGCCAACATCATCAACCGGGCCCAGGATCGGATGTCGGGGCACCGGCCGATCGAGTTCATCCAGGCCACCAGACCGGTGGTGGTGATCGACGAGCCACAGAACATGGAGTCGGAGGCAGCCGCGGCCGCGATCGCTCGGCTCCAGCCGTACTGCACGCTGCGCTACTCGGCCACGCACAAGCGGCCGTACAACCGCACCTACCGCCTCGGGCCCATCGATGCATACGACCTGAACCTCGTGAAGCGGATCGAGGTCGCCAGCGTCGTCGCCGACGACAACGCCAACGCCGCGTTCGTCCGGCTCCACGCCGTCGACGTGGCCAAGTCGCGGGCCCAGCTCACGATCAACCACGGCACGGGTAGCGCCTTCAGGACGAAGAAGGTGTGGGTCAAGGCCGGCGATGACCTCGCCGTCGCCTCCGACGGTCGGCAGGAGTACGCCAACGGCTGGATCGTGTCGGACATCCACTTCCGCAGCGGTGCCGAGGCCGTGGAGTTCACGAACGGAATGGAGGTGACCACCTCGGAGGCGTCAGCGTCGTTCGATGAGGACGTCCGCCGGGCGCAGGTCAGGGAGACGGTGCAGCAGCATCTCGACAAGGAGCGCACGCTGGCGCCGCTCGGTGTGAAGGTCCTGTCGCTGTTCTTCATCGACAAGGTCGCCAACTACCGGGCCACCGACGACGACGGCAACCCGACGCTCGGGCCGATCGGTCAGTGGTTCGAAGAGGCCTACGGCGACCTCGCTTCCAAGCCGAGATACAGCGCACTGAATCTGCCACCCGTGGCGGCGGTGCATGACGGCTACTTCAGCGTCGACAACAAGGGGCGCGCGAAGGACACCAGAGGAGACAGCGCAGCCGACGTCGACACCTACGACCTCATCATGCGCAACAAGGAGCGGCTCCTTTCCGCCGATGAGCCCTTGCGCTTCATCTTCAGCCACTCCGCACTGCGCGAGGGGTGGGACAACCCGAACGTCTTCCAGATCTGCACGCTCAACGACTCGCGGTCCTCCGACCGCAAGCGCCAGGAGATCGGCCGCGGGCTCCGCCTGCCCGTCAACCAGGACGGCGAACGCGTCCACGATCCGCTCGTAAACCGCCTCACGGTCGTGGCCAACGAGGCCTACGACGAGTTCGCCCGGGCGCTGCAGACCGAGTACGAGGAAGACACCGGACAGCGCTTCGGGATCGTGCCGAAGCACGCGTTCGCGAGGCTCACTCTCCCGTCCGGGCCCGGTGAGCCGCCGAGAGCTCCCATCGGCCAGGAATTCTCCGTCGACGTCTGGGACCACCTCCAGACCGCCGGCTACCTCGACCCGTCTGGCGCCGTCCTCCCGAAGTTCGACCCGTCCGCGGAGGACTTCGAGCTCGCCGTCCCTGACGGCTTCGAGCCGATCCGGGCCGAGATCACCGACGCCGTCTCCCGGTTCGTGTTCGCGAACCGCGTGGTGAACGCCAGGAAGCGCCAGTCGGTTCGGTTCCGCAAGCAGGTCAGCCTCGATCCCGACTTTAAAGCCCTGTGGGACCGGATCAGCAAGCGCACCAAGTACCGGGTCTCGCTGTCGAGCGACGACCTCGTCGACACTGCGGCGGCGGCAATCACCGCGGCCGAGGCGATCGGGCCGGCCAAGGTGCGCGTGCGGGTCGTCGAGCTCGAGCACAGCGCAGCGGGGATCGCTGCCGACAAGCGAGTCGATCAGCACGACTACGCCACTTCCGCGCCGACCGCACTGCCCGACATCCTCGCCGACCTCCAGAACGAGACCGACCTCACTCGCGCCACACTCGTGCGGATCCTTCGCCAGTCGGGTCGTCTGGCCGACTTCACGATCAACCCGCAGGCGTTCACGGTGCTGGTCACCTCCAAGATCAACTCGGCGATGCGCAAGCAGATGGTCGACGGGATCACCTACGAGCCGATTCCCGGGCTGCAGTGGGAGATGCACCGCCTCGAGCCCGAGGCCAGCGAGGAGATCGAGCGCTACGCCGCTCGCCTCTACAAGGTCCAGAGCGCTACCAAGACGTTGTTCGACCACGTCGAGATCGACTCGGAGGTGGAGCGACGGTTCGCCAAGGGTCTCGACGACAACCACAACGTCCGCTTCTTCATGAAGCTCCCGGCGTGGTTCACCGTCGACACGCCCATCGGCCCGTACAACCCCGACTGGGCCATCGTCTTCGAGGACACCGAGCGCGTGTACCTCGTCCGTGAGACGAAGGGCTCGCTCGACCCCGACCAGCGTCGCCACGACGAGAACGTCAAGATCGAGTGCGCCCGTCGTCACTTCTCCGCCATCGGAGTCGACTACGACGTCGCAGCGTCGGTCAGCGGGATGCTTGAGCAGCTCGCGAAGCTCGGGAGCCCGTGATCATGGAAGCCAAGGCGCTGACACCTCGCGATCTGTTCGACGGGAAGGTCTGCTACGAGGTCCCTCCCTTCCAGCGCCCCTATGTGTGGACGGAAGAGGACCAGTGGCAGCCCTCTGGGATGACATCGCTCGCGTCGCCGAGGCCGTCCTGTCTGCCGGGGAGGACAGGGACGCGGTTGCCGCTCTGTCGGGCCACTTCCTGGGCGCCGTTGTGGTCAAGCAGCTGGCGAGCGGAGCGGGCGATCCGGCTCGGTCATCGGTGATCGATGGTCAGCAACGACTCACCACGCTCCAGCTCCTGCTGGACGCCGCGCAGCTGGTCATGGAGGAGGCCGACTGCGAAGAGGTCGCCGAGAGCATCCACGAGCTGGTCCTCAACGACTCCCGTCGCTTCCGCGGCACTCCCAAGCGCTTCAAGCTCTGGCCCTCCCGCATCGATCGCAACGCCTTCGAGTACGTCATGGACAATGAAAAGACGGTGCCGTCGGCGCTGGAGGACAGCCGAATCGTCCGGGCGCATCGCTTCTTCGTCGACTCGATGAAGGAGTGGGCGGCCCAGGCCGACGACGGGCAACAAGTCGCAGTGGAGGACAAGCTCGCGGCTCTCGCCGCCGTCCTTCAGCAGCACCTGCAGATCGTCGCGATCGACCTCGCCAGCACTGATGACGACCAGCTGATCTTCGAGACCCTCAACGATCGGGGCACTCCGCTTCTGGCCGCTGACCTCATCAAGAACTACGTCTTCCAGCGCTGCGACGAGATCGGTGCTGACGTCGACGCCTGGGGCGACGCGTACTGGCATGACTTCGACAACGACTGGTGGCGCGAGGAGATCGCTCAGGGCCGACTCCTCCGCTCCCGGATCGACCTCTTCCTCCAGTACTGGCTCACCATGCGGGTGAAGGACGAGATCCCGACTGACGCCGTCTTCGCGCAGTTCCGGCGGTATGCGAACGAGCACTTGGCGGATCGGACGGCGGCCGAGGCTTTCCTCGCTCGGCTGCGGCAGGACGCCGACACGTTCAGGGACTTCGCGCAACTCGACCCGAGGTCGGCTCAGGGCAGCTTCTACACGCGAGTCATCGAAGCGCTCGAGCTCGGGGTGTTCATCCCGCTCCTGTTGTGGGTGATCACCGATGCCCACCCGGCTTCACCCGCTCAAGCCGATCGGGCCCTTGCTGCGGTCGAGAGCTGGGCTGTACGGCGAACGCTGCTGCGAAGGACCATGAAGGACGTAAACCGCATGGTCGTCGCCCTCCTCAAGGAGCTCGACAAGCACCCTTCGCAGTCGGTGGGCGATGCCACCGTTGCCTATCTCCTGGCACAGACGGCCGACGCCCGTACCTGGCCGACGGACAACGACCTGCGCGCCGAGCTGCCGGACGTAAAGGTCTACGGCAACATCAAGCAGCAGCGGTTGCGCGCGATCCTCTCCGGTGTCGAACTGCAGCTGCGGACCCAGCGCCACGAGGATGTCAGCCTTCCGGCGAAGCTCGACATCGAGCACGTCATGCCGCAGGGCTGGCGGAGCTACTGGCAGGACGGGATCCTCCAGGATCCTGAGGCGTGCGCTGAACGCGACGTTCGCATCAACACAATCGGCAACCTCACGCTCGTCACCAAGAGCCTCAACAGCACGTTGTCGAATCGCCCGTGGACCGATGACGACGCTGCCGTCACCCCTGGAAGCGGCGCTGACAAGGGACTTGGCAAGCGATCGCTGCTGAACAAGTACAGCGTCCTCGCACTCAGTCGCCCCATCGTCGACGATCACCCGGAGGCTTGGACCGACGACGACATCCTCAAGCGTTCCAAAGCCATGGCGGTCACCATCTCCACGGCCTGGCCGATTGGTTGATCGAGTTGAGGACTCCCTGTCGTTTTGCACACGTTGCCGCGTGACGGAGTGCATCTGTGACACCGCTTGCTGGACGGCTGGGCACCGGCTCTGAGCTGCATGCTCGTTGGTGGCGGGGTCTGATGCCTCAGCTGCAGGCGTTGTGGCTGAGACCTGCCGCCGGGTTCAGATCTGTTCGTCCCCGACGGTTTCCTGGCGCGACAACAGCCGCCCCAGCTTGATCAGGCGATCGCGCTCGCCGCTCTCCCACCCAAGCCGGGACGGCTCGGGTCCGATCGGCGATCCGTACTTTGAGCTCGGCTGATAGGGCTTGTCCGTCGGCTCATCGAGCATCCAGACCATGAGCTGCGCTACTCGCAGCCCCGGCCGCAGCTTCATCGGAACGTTGCCCATGTTCACGAGTTCGAGCGTCAGGACGCCGCCGAAGCCGGGCTGTACCACGACAGCGGTTGCGACGATGAGCCCGAGTCGCGCCCAAGACGAACGGCCAAGCACCTGACCGATCATGTGCGTGGGCATCCGCACGAACTCCAGCGTTGATCCGAGCACGAACTGGCCGGGGTGAAGCATCAAGTGATCGCCGAGGGGAACAACGACCCGCTCCTCGCGCTCCCCCTCGAGCGGCTCGTCGTCGTCAAGAGGGTCGAGGACGCCCTTGCGCAACCGGTGCGTCTCGATGAACTCGGTTCCGAGGCGAAGGTCGATCGTCCCGGGGCCGATCTGCTCCTCGTCGAGCAGCGGCGCGACGACGAGCCGCTTCTCCAACGGTTGCATCCGTAGCGCCGCTTCAAGCGCCTGGTGCGACAGGGCACTCATGTCTCGCCCCACAGGGAGGTAACGCGCGACATCTCGATCGCCTTCAGCAAGTACTCATTGAAGACCCTGTCTCCAGTCGCCGAGGCCAATGTCTCCGCGACGTCGCCATCATGGCCGAAGCAGTAGAGCCACCCAGCGAGAACGATCACCCACGGTGGAACGGGCACGGTCCCGACCTGTGAGGGAGGGATCGCCGCATCGACCAGCTCCATCACGCGGCTATCAAGGTCGGCGAAGTCGGACGGAGCGAGTGGGTCGGCGACGTTCTCTCGTGCAACTTCGAGGATGGACGACTCCAGCGACCGCAGGCCGAGTCGAAGGAATCGCTCGAGCGGATCAGTCGGTTCGGTATCCATGGCGGAGACGCCGGTTAGCCACGCCGTGAGGGCTGGCACGCGTCCGTCGAGAACGTCACCCCAACCCAGCGCTCGGAGGGTCTCTAGAGCGAACCGGATCCGGTCAGCGGGAAAGGGGTGAGTTCCGAGAGAGCCGGCTTGAGGCGCCGGAAGGAAGGCGGCCGCGGCGAAGAGAGAACTCGGTCCGGTCAAGACGAGCGCAAGCGCATCGCACAGGAGCTCGTCGATCCAGCTGAACAGCTGGACCTGCCACGGGCCGGGGTCCGGATCGCCGGCAGCGCGCAAACCTTCATCCAGGAGATGGTTCAGCTCTGTGAGGTCGGCACGCGACAGCACCTCGCTTCCGAGGTTCTTCTCCTCGATCGCCGAGTGTCCGACCTCGTGAGCGAGGATCGGAACGAGCAGGGCGTTGTGCGGATCGATGCCTGGCACGAACAACACGAGCGGAATGGTCTGGATCGCCGTGGTGGCGCCGAGAGCAGCGAGGGGACGCTCGGTGACCGCGCGCAAGTCGAGGGTCGAGTACATGTGATGCTCGTCGTTGTGGATGACGGCGTCGGCTCCGTCGGCCAGCAACGAGTCGACAACCACATCTGATGTAAGCAGCAGCCCGAGCGAGACGTCGCGTCGTCCAACGTCCGCAAGGTAGGGAGTGAGCGTCGACACGCTCGTTACGTGGGCCAACAATCGAAGCAGCCGGCGTCCGAGCGCGTCTGCCTCAGCATCCGAGGCTGACGCGAGCTCGGTCAGGACTCGGTCGCGCTCGGTCTCGACGGCGGCGAGGACCTCTTCGACTAGTTGGACCACGCTGCGGCCGCGCGCGGGCGTCACCCGGGGCTCCGCTCGGCGGATCGCCTCAGCCCGGTCGGTGATTGAACGCGCTACGAGGGCGAGACTGTCTTTGTCCACTTCGGTCGATGCTCTCTTCCGGGCCGCGCGAGCTCTTCACTCCGAGCCAGCGTCACATCGGCAAGTCGATCGAGAAAGGTCCGCAGTCGACTCACCGCATTCGCGTCTGCGCGCTGCTCGAGCAGCTCCTCGATGTCGGAACGGAGCTGTGCCACGGCGACAGCTACGTCGTCGCCGTGCTCACCACGAGCGTTCGTTACAGCCTGAAAGGTCTCGTCCAGAACGACGAGAGGAGCCATCGAGCGAATCTGGCTTGGTGGGGAGACCGCGCGAGAGCTGAGTTGCTCGATCGCTGCGAGTACGTCCTTCACCGTCGCGAGCGCGGATCGGTCGCGGTCGGTGAGCGGGCGCTGCTCCGCGAAGTGAACGACCGCAATCAGCGCGTCATCAGCCATCATTCCGAGGATGGCGGCGCCACTGGCGGCCTCGATTCCTAGACGGTCGCGCACGAGTCCCCCTAGCGGATCGTTCGCTTGATGGTCTCGTACAGGTGAGCCCAGTCAGCCGCGTCCCGTGGTCGCTTGCCGCGGTAGTGGATCCTGGAGAGCATCTCGACGTCAACGTCGGGTAGTCCCGACCGCGAGGCGAACGCTCGGAGCGATGCGGGCACGGGCTCATGCTCCGAGGGGTCCCAGGAACCTCGGCGTCCGGTGAGATCCTCAACGCTGACTGCGAGAGCGGTGGCAAGGCGATCCAGCACCTCGTAGCTCGGCTGCTTGCTCTCTCCGTGCTCTAGCTGTGAGAGGTAGGCCTTCGATATCTGCGCGCGCCGCGCAACCTCAGACAGAGACAGGTCCTGCTTCTCGCGCAGGCGCGACAGTCGTTGGGCAAGCCGCTCAGCCATGACGGGATCGTAAGGTAGAGCGTTCGCTATGTCAAACATCTAACGTCGGTGGTTGTTGACGCGCGAGGACTGCTGGCGATACAGTGTTCGTGATAACGAACACTCCCCGTAAGTCAGGAGAGAGCAGTGGCGAAGGACGCAGACAACAAGCCGGGCCGAGGGCCGAAGTACGAAGTGAACATCGAGGGCACCGCCTACGCGTGGGACGAGGAGACGATCACCGTCCCTGAGCTCCGGGAGCTCGGTCACCTCCCGGCGGACACCCCCGTCATCGAGGTCGACCTCAAGACCAATGCTGAGCGCACCCTTGATGAGGACGAGGTCGTCCAGCTCCGACCGGGGCAGGGCTTCGGTCGGAAGGTGAGCTTCAAGCGAGGCTGACCGTGGAGCTGTCACGAGTCGAGCAGGAGCTGCACCTCCTCAGGACGTGGTTCGGCGATCAGCTCGAGTACGTCGCGGATGGTCAGTGGGTGCGCCTGCCCGAGTACCGGATACCCGATCTGTGGGTGCCCGACATAGTGGAGGTGTGCTTTCAGATCCCTCCCGGGCTCCCTGGGCAGGCGCCGTACGCCTTCCATGCGCGACCGCAGCTCCAGCTCGTGAGTGGTTCGGCCGTGAACAACTACACCTACCCGACCGCGACCCCTTTCGGAGATGGGTGGGGAACGTTCTCCTGGCAGCTGTCGGAGTGGCGACCCGGGGCGGAGCCCTGTAGCGGCACCAACATGCTCGACTTCGCCCGCTCCATCGCCGACCGGTTTCGCGAGGGGGCCTGATGTCCAACATCGGTGTCACCGTCGGCTCCGCGATCGCAAAGGACGTCCTCTCACACTTGCGCCACCGCGCTGAGATGGTGGCGTTCATGCGTGGCGCGATCGACGACGACGAAGCCGTGGTCGATGAGACCTGGCTGGTGCCTGACGATGCGGTGACTTTTGGTGACTGGCACGTGGCCCTCACGGACGAGGGTCGACAGAACCTCATGCGGTGGGCTGTGGGAGCCACTCTGCTGATCGAGGTCCACTCGCATGGCGAGTACGGCGGACCGGCAGCGTTTTCGGCCACGGATCTCGACGGCCTGGCTGGCTGGGTTCCTCACCTCACGTGGCGCCTGCCCGGTCTCAGCTACGTCGCCCTTGTTCTCGGTGCAGGAACGTTCGACGGACTGGCATGGCTTGATGGAGTGGGGCCACACGTGGTCGGTCGCATTCACTTCTCCGGAGAGGGCGAGTGGACCGCCACTGGCCGTTCGATTTCTCGGTGGAACCTGCGATGAGCGAACCGACTCGATTCGACCGCAACATCAGACTCTTTGGTGCCGCCGGCCAGGACAAGATCGAGGCCACGCACGTTGTCCTCGCCGGGGTCGGCGGACTTGGATCCCACGTCGCGCAGCAGCTCTCATACCTAGGAGTTCGCCGCTTCACCCTGATCGACCCCGATCGTGTTGAACTCACGAATCTGAATCGCCTCATCGGCGCGATCCCCGAGGACGCCGAACTCAGCCGGCCGAAGGTGGAGGTTGCCCGACGGACGATTCTCGCGGTCCGGCCCGACGCGGCCGTCGAGGCAACTACCGACGCAATCCGCTCCCCGGAGACGGTCGGTCTGCCGGATGATGCAGACGTGGTGTTCGGATGCCTTGACGACGACCTGCCCCGTCTTTCGCTGACCGAGGCGTGTAGCCGTCGCGCGCTTCCGTACATCGACGTGGCCTCGGATGCTGGTGAGGATGAAGGCTTCTTGTGGTACGGAGGGCGAGTCGTCGTGTCCACCGACGGACGACGGTGCCTGTCGTGCTGTGGCGAACTCGACCAGCGCGCTCTGGCTCTAGCGTCCATGACGGATGAGCAGCGGGCGGCAGACGAGGCGATTTACGGCGTGAACCGATCGCTCCTCGGCGCCGGCGGGCCCGCGGTCGTGTCGGTCAACGGAGTTGTCGCCAGCCTGGCCGTCACAGAGTTTCTCGCACTGGTAACTGGGCTTCGTGAACCCACTGGACGCCTCACTTACTACGGCCACCGAGGCATCGTCACGGCTCCGGAGGAGTGCGACAGTGCGAACTGCTACTACTGCTCGACGCTCTACGGCTCCGCGAGGAGGTAGCTGGGAGCCCCAGCGAACTCACGGGCTGTCTCCGAGAGACCTCGGCACTGAACTTCGCGGCGGCGTCGGACCGCATGCCGGGCACGACGTGCTGGTACACGGTCATGGTGAACGCGAGGTTCGGGGGGCCGAGGCGCTCGCTGACGACCTTCACCGGGACGCCTGCCTTCAAGAGGATCGAGGCGTGGGTGTGTCGGAGAGGAGATCGCTCCCGACACGATCGCCGATGTATCAGGGATGTATCAGTCCAGCGCCCCATCTGGCGTGATCCGGAGTAGGCCCGTGTCTCGGGCCTTTCGGAGATGTGCTGATCGGGGCTACTCTGCGGCACGCCGTAGCACGGATGAGAAGCAAGAGCATTCTACGGATCAGAAGGTTGGGGGTTCGAGTCCCTCCGAGCGCGCTGAGTTGACCTGCGACAACGCGTGATCGGCGGCTGTGGCCGACGAGCGCATCCCTATTCGTGTCCCTATAGCTGTAGGGATGACAACTCGAAATAGGGATGGACGACGGCGAGCACGCCGTGGGGAGGGGTCGATGCGTGAGCGCCGACCGGGTGTTTGGGAGGTCCGTGTTGTCGTCGGCAACGAGCCGGCGACGGGGGTGAGCAGACAGCGGTCGTTCACCGTCTACGGCGACGAGGACGTCGTGGCCGACCGGCGCCGCGAGCTCGTCGCCCAGTTCGGGGTCGATCGCTCCGCGCTGTACTGCCGTGCAGCGGGGTGGACCGTGGCCGAGCTGCTTGAGGCCTTCCTGGTGGCTGAGCAGGCGTGGTCGCCGGCGACGCGGTCGTCGCACACGTCGATGGCGCGTTGGCTTGCCGCCGAGCCGGTCGGGTCCACTGGTGTCGCGGTGCTCACGCCGCAGCTGGTCGATGTTCGCATCGCCGTGTGGCGGAGGTCCGGGGCGTCGGTAGCGCTCGTCTGGGCTCGATGGGCGGTACTGCACTCGTGCCTGTCGTGGGCCACCCGCCAACGGCTGCTGCGGTCGAACCCGATCGCCACGATGAAAGCCCCGCCGAGGCCGGCGCCGCGCAAGCACCTGCGGATGGACGAGATCGCCACCCTCCTTCGTGCCGCCAACGCAGAGGTCGACGCTGCCCGACGCCGCGTCTCGCCCGACCTGGACCGCAGGCGAGGATGGCAGCAACTCTTCGTCGCCGAGCAGAACCTGCTGCTGATCCGCCTCGCCGCCGACACTGGCGCTCGCCGCGGGGAACTCGCGACCTTGCGGCTGTCGGATCTCGCGGGGAGGGTGCTGACCATCGAGCGGAACCTGTCGCTCGAGATCCTCGGTCCGACCAAGTCCAAGCGCACGAGGCGGATGACCATCGGCGCGACCACCGCCGCGATGGTCCGCCAGCACTTCGACAGCTGGTCCGAGCGGCTTGGGTCCGAAGTCGTAGGTGACTGGATCTTCGCGCCCGACTACCGAAGAGCGGTCAACGCCCGAGCGAGCCTGCTCTCGCACCGCTTCGCCCGATTCCGTGACCGTGCCAAGGTTCCTGATGCCCGGCTGCACCGGTTCCGGCACAGTGTCGCGACCGCACTGGTCGAAGACGGCAAGATCCTCAAGGCGCAAGCCCGCTTGGGCCACCGCGACGCCGCGACCACACTGCGCCACTACGCGCACGCCACCCCGCTCGACGACCTCGACGTCGCCGACGAACTCGACCGACGCCTCAACGCCGCCGCCGCTGGTTGAACGGCGGACGGGCTCGCTGACGAAGCACCTTTGCTCGCGCCCGACGCCGTAGCGGCGCCCCGGCATGGCGGGTGCCTCCGGGCTCCCAGTCGGCCGCGCGATCTGCTGACCCTCGGGAGAAGGGCCTTGGGCGCGACCTGAGCGCCGAGCACGTATGCCTCCGAGCGGGGCCGCAAGGCCATGGTGCTCTCGAGAGCTGCTACGCCCCCCGAACGCCACCTCGGACGCGATGCTGAACGCCGTCCCAGAACGTGCGTGGCGCCGACTGGCTGGAGACGCCTCCAAACGCGGGATCTTGGGCTGGTCGCGCCCCTCAGGCCGCCTGCAGCGTCGCGTTCGTCCTCGTCGCGGGCTCGCACCGTGGGTGACCATCGCGGGGTAGCCCCTCGTCACCGCTGCTTCCCACCAACGCTGAGAGCGGGGGACTGTGGGCCGGGATCGCGCCAACGAGGCTCCGCCGAGGACGCGGTTCGTTCACCGGGGCTCGCTGCCGTCAGGTCGGCGGTCGAGCCACCGGTGCGTCGTCGAGGTCAGCTCGGCGGTAGATCTCGCTGCCGCTCGCGGCAAACTCGACCGCCTTGGCCCCCATGCCGAGCTCGATGGCCTGCACCTCGCCGACCCCGTGGGCTCCGGCGTAGCGGCGGATGTCTTGGGTGATGCGCATGGAGCAGAACTTGGGGCCGCACATGGAGCAGAAGTGGGCGGTCTTGGCGGGCTCGGCGGGGAGGGTTTCGTCGTGGTAGGCGCGGGCGGTGTCGGGGTCGAGCGACAGCTCGAACTGGTCGGCCCAGCGGAACTCGAAGCGGGCTTTGGACAGGGCGTCGTCGCGGTCCTGGGCGCGGGGGTGGCCCTTGGCGAGGTCGGCGGCGTGGGCGGCGATCTTGTAGGCGATGACCCCGGCTTTGACGTCGTCGCGGTCGGGGAGCCCGAGGTGCTCCTTGGGGGTGACATAGCAGAGCATGGCGGTGCCGTGCATGCCGATCGTGGCGGCGCCGATCGCTGAGGTGATGTGGTCGTAACCGGGTGCGATGTCGGTGGTGAGCGGGCCGAGCGTGTAAAAGGGCGCCTCGTGGCACCAGTCGAGCTGCAGGTCGACGTTCTCCTTGATCTTGTGCAGTGGGACGTGGCCGGGGCCTTCGATCATGACCTGGACGTCGTGGCGCCAGGCGATCTCGGTGAGCTCACCGAGGGTGCGCAGCTCGGCGAGCTGGGCTTCGTCGTTGGCATCCGCGATGCACCCGGGGCGGAGCCCGTCGCCGAGAGAGAACGAGATGTCGTAGGCGGCGAACAGCTCGCAGAGCTCTTCGAAGCGGGTGTACAGGAAGTTCTCGGTGTGGTGGGCGAGGCACCAGGCGGCCAGGATCGCGCCGCCCCGGCTCACGATCCCGGTGAGCCGGTTCGCGGTGAGCGGCACGTAGCGCAGCAGGACACCGGCGTGGATCGTCATGTAGTCCACGCCTTGTTCGGCTTGTTCGATGATGGTGTCGCGGAACAGCTCCCAGGTGAGCTCGGCGGGTGCCCCGTCGACCTTCTCAAGCGCCTGGTAGATGGGCACGGTCCCGATGGGGACGGGACTGTTGCGGATGATCCACTCGCGGGTGGTGTGGATGTCGGGCCCGGTCGAGAGGTCCATGACGGTGTCGGCGCCCCAGTGGGTGGCCCAGGTGAGCTTGTCGACCTCCTCGGCGATCGAGGACGTGACCGCGGAGTTGCCGATGTTGGCGTTGACCTTCACCAGGAACCTCGAGCCGATGATCATCGGCTCGGACTCAGGGTGATTCACGTTGGCCGGGAGGATGGCACGGCCGCGCGCGATCTCGCCGCGCACGACCTCGGGCTCCATCGCCTCGCGCTGGGCGACGAAGTGCATCTCCTGGGTGATCTCGCCCTGGCGGGCGTAGTGGAGCTGGGTGGGACGCCGGCCGGGGCGGGCCCGCAGCGCTGCGCGTCGCTCGCCCTGCCAGAGGCCGCCGCGGCCGTTGTCGGCCCGGCGGACGGCGGCCCTCCCGTCATCGCGAAGCGACTCGGTGCGACCGTCGTAGGGTTCGACATCGTCGCGACCGACGATCCACTCCTGGCGCAGCGGCGGCAGCCCGACGGCGGGGTCCGATCCGGGGCCGCTGGTGTCGTAGAGCCGGACGCGGTCGCCGTTGGTCAGCTCGACCTGTTGGAACGGGACGCGGATGCCACCGGGGCCGTCGTCGTACGCCTTGGTGCGGCTGGGGGTCATGTGGGTTCCTCCTGGTTGAAGCCGAAGTGGTCGAGGGGTCCGTGGCCGGCACCGAGGCGCCACCGGGCTGAACCGGCGATCGCTCGGTGGACGAAGGCCTTAGCGGCGCGCAGCGCCCCATCGACAACGAGGCCGCGGGCGAGCCCGGCGGCGACAGCGGACGCGAACGAGCACCCCGAGCCATGCACGTTGACGCTGTCGATGCGTGGTGCCCGCAGCTCGCTGCAGCGCGTCCCGTCCCAAACCACATCGACCGCGTCGCCATCGTCACCGGGGAGCGGGTGACCGCCCTTGAGCACCACGACCTCCGGGCCGGCAGCGCCGAGGGCACGGGCCGCCTCGCGCCGGTCCGCTCGGGTGCGGATCGCGGTGCCGAGCAGGGCTGCCGCCTCGGCCAGGTTGGGGGTGACGACGCGGGCGTGGGGGAAGAGGCGATCGAGGTAGCGGGCCTCGGCGTCGCGGTCGAGTAGGCGAGTGCCGGTGGACGAGACGAGCACGGGGTCAACGACGAGGTTCGGGAGTCGTCCGGCGTCGGCCAGGTCGGCGATGGCGGTGACGATGGCGGCGTCGCCCAGCATCCCGGTCTTCACCGCGGCGACCGGCATGTCGTCGAGGACGGTGGTGACCTGGGCCACGACGAGGCCGGGGGACAGGGCGTGGACGTGACGGACCTCCCGCGTGCTTTGCGCGGTGATGGCGGTCACCGCGCAGGTGCCGAACACCCCGAGGGCCGCGAAGGTCTTGAGGTCGGCCTGCACGCCGGCACCGGCGCCCGAGTCGCTGCCGGCGATGCTGAGCGCGACGGGCGGCGTCATCGGCCCGCCTCGCTGTCGAGGGCACGGAGCAGCGTCGCCACGACCGCGGCAGGGTCCGCGGCGCGCATCACCGCACCCATCACGGCCACGCCCGCCGCGCCAGCGACGATGCATGCCGCCGCCCGCCCGACGTCGACGCCGCCCAGGGCGTAAACGGGCAGCGGCGCGCCAGCCAGTGCGGCCCGACCGAGCACCGGCCCGTAGCCCGGCTTCGACGGTGACGGGAAGATCGGCGACAAGGTGGCCCAGTCGCAGCCCTCGTCGGCGGCCGCCCGCAGGCCGGCCGGGTCGTGGCACGACCGCCCAACAAGCGCGGGCCGGGCAGCGGGGACGGGTTCCCGGGCCGCCAGGTGGACCCCGTCGGCAGGGATCGTCGGGTCCGATGCCACCACGAGGACTGCGCCAGCATCGGCCAGGATGGGCCGGAGCTGGTCCGCGAGGCGGGCTCGCTCGGGTCGGGGCAGGTCCTTCTCCCGTAGGACGACGGCGCGGGCACCGCCGTCGACCGCGGCCCGCACCACGTCCACCAGAGGCCGGGTGGTCTGGTGGCGGTCGGTCAGGATCAGCAGTCGGGGGAGGTTCACGTCAGGTCCGGTCGACCGGCGAACGACGTCGAGGCCTCGGCGTAGAACCGGGTCGGGATGCGCCCGGCGGTTCGCGCGAGGCGCCCAGCGGCGACCGCGTGGCGCATGGCTGTCGCCATCTGCTCGGGGTCGTGCGCCCGGGTGACCGCTGATGCGAGCAGCACCGCATCGCAGCCCAGCTCCATCGCCCGCGCCGCGTCCGAGGCGGTGCCGATCCCGGCGTCGAGGATCACGGGGACCGTCACCTGGTCGCGGATGATGGCGATGTTGTGCGGGTTGCGGATCCCCAGCCCGCTACCGATCGGCGCGCCCAGCGGCATCACCGCCGCGCAGCCGAGCTGGGCGAGCCGGACGGCGATGACGGGGTCGTCGCTGGTGTAGGGGAGCACCACGAACCCGGCGTCGACGAGCTGCTCGGCGGCGTCGAGGAGCTCGGCCGTGTCGGGCAGCAGCGTCCGGTCGTCGCCGATCACCTCGAGCTTGATCCAGTCGGTCTCGAAGGCGTCACGGGCCAGGTGGGCGGTACGGACGGCCTCGGTGGCGGTGAAGCACCCCGCCGTGTTCGGGAGGACCCGGACCCCGGTGCGGTCGAGGACATCGAGGACTGATCCTGTCGCGCCCGGGTCGAGCCGCCGGAGGGCCACCGTGACCATCTCGGCGCCTGCGGCCACGATGGCCCGCTCCAGCACGTCGAGGCTCGGCGCGCCGCCGGTGCCGAGGATGAGCCGCGACGCGAACGTGTCGCCACCGAGGAGGAGCAGATCGTCCATGTCAGCCACCCTGCGCCGCCACGAGCACCTCGACCCGGTCGCCGGGACGCAGCACGACGCCCGCCCAGGTCGATCGCGGCACGACCTCCTCGCCAACGGCCACGGCCACGCCCCTGCTGTCTTGTCCAAGGTGGTCGAGGAGCCTGGCCACGGTGAGCCCGTTGGCCACCTCCATGCCGGTGCCGTTCACGCTGAGATGCATCGCTGGAACCTCCCGGGGTCGAAGCGGTCGGCGACGGGCGGGACGGTCCCGGTCGTCACCACCGAGGCGATCACCTCGGCGGTGACCGGGGCGAGGAGCACGCCGTTGCGGTGGTGCCCGGTGGCCAGCACCAACCCGTCAAGACCGGTGGGACCGATGAGCGGAGCGTTGTCGGGGGTCCCCGGCCGCAGCCGGGCCGTCGCCTCGACGAGCTTGAGCTCAGCGACCGCCGGCACGAGGTCGATGGCGGCCCGCAGGAGGTCATGGACCGCCCCGGCGGTCACGGTGGTGTCGAAGCCCACCTCCTCGACGGTCGCCCCGACGACCAGCTCACCGTGCGAGCGGGGCACCAGGTAGACAGACCGGCCTGCCGCCAGCCCTCGGATCGTTCCCTGCAGCGGTGCCGCCGCCGGGTCGAACCGCAGCCGCAGGATCTGGCCCTTGACGGGACGAACCGGTGGCATAGCGGCGGGTGGGATGCCGTCGATGTCGGCCGACCACGAGCCCGCCGCCACGACGACGGTGCCACACGCGTGCCGCCCGCCCGGGGTGTCCACGCCCGTGACAGCGTGATCGGCGATCGAGAGTGCTGTCACCGGCTCGCGCACCAGCGTCACGCCGGATCGCTCAACGGTGGCGAGCAGTGCCTGGACCGCAAGACGGCTGTCGACCTGATGGTCGTTCGCCGCGAGCACGCCACCGCGGACGCGGGGCGACAGCGACGGCTCCCGGGTGCGGCACTCCCGGGACGTCAACCGTGTCACCGGTAGGTGCAGCGACTCCTGGAAACCTCGGAGCTCCTTGAGGGACCGCAGGTCGTCGTCGTCGAGGGCGACGGCCAACGTCCCGTCGGTCCGGTGGCCGATGTCGATCCCGGCGGCATCGACGAGCTCGGCGGCGAACGCCGGCCAGAGCTGAGCCGAGGCCAGGTTCAACGCCAGCAGCGGCTCCTCGCCATGGTGGACCTCGGTGACGGGAGCCAGCATCCCCGCCGCCGCGTGCGACGCCCCCGAACCTGGTGCCGGATCGAAGACCGTCACCGAGGCGCCCCGCTGGGCTAGGCGCCACGCGCACGCGAGGCCGATCACGCCGCCACCGACTACGGCCACGTCCGATCCGATCATGATCCGACCGCCTTGTCGATGGCGCGTAGAAGGTGCTCGGTGGCGGCGAAGGGGTTGTCGGCGTCGCTCAGCGCGCCGATCACCGCCACCCCGTATGCGCCAGCGGCCAGCAGCTCCGGAACTCGGCCTGCTGTCACGCCGGCGATGGCGATCACGGGGATGGCGACAGCGCGCGCCACCCGCCCCACCCCGGCGGTGCCGATCGGCGCGGGCAGCCCCGCCTTGGTGCTGGTCGCGTAGGCGGGCCCCACCCCGAGATACGTGGCGCCGGCCGCCTCGTGGGCACGGGCGGTCATCGGATCGCGTGCCGTGGCCCCCAGAACGGCCTCGGGTCCGAGGAGTCCGCGAACGGCGGCGACCGGTAGGTCTTGGTCGCCGACGTGCACGCCGGCGACTTCTGCCGCCTGGGCGACGTGCACGCGATCGTCGACCACGCAGGTCGCCCCGTGCGCTGCGCAGCGGTCGGCGACCCGACATGTGAGCTCGTAGAGCTCGCGATCTGTCAGGTCCTTGCCGCGCACCTGCACCACCGGCGCGCCGGCCCGCAGCGCCGCGTCCACCACCACCAACGGGTTGCGACCCGCACGAGTGTCGGTGATGACGTGTAGACGGCCGATCAACGCTGCTCCTCCCTGCGCCGGCATGATCCGGATCAGGTTCTGACGGTCGGGAGCCGAACAGCTCCCCTCTCAGCCCGGTTGCGCCGGACTCCCGCGGTACGAACGCGACTCTAGGCGCATCGCGAAGTTGGTTGTGTCAGGCAGCCATCGCGTTCCTGTCCGGGTGTGGTCCCGCTCGCAAGGGGGCCGGTCGCTGCACCCGGATCGATCCCAGGTCGGCCGTGGTCCAGGCTCGGCGTCAGAGGACCGAGGGGCGTCGGAGAAGGTAGATGTCCATGATCCAGCCGTGGGCCGCCCGGGCTCCGGCTCGGGTGCGTTGGATCTCATCGCTGACCTCGTGGAGCGGCCCGCTGATCAGCAGCTCATGGGGTGTGCCGAGGTAGGCGCCCCAGTAGATGTCGACGGGTTCGGTCACGGTCGTGAACGCGCAGGTGCCGTCGAGCATGACGACCACGTCACCATGCTCCGGGATCAGGCCGGCGGCCAGGTTGCGTCCGGTGGTGATGTGCACGGCTTCGCCGACGCGGTTCAGGGCGATGCGATGGCGGGCGGCGAGCACCTGGATGCTGCTGATGCCGGGGATCACCTCGAGGTCGAGGGCGACGCTCCCGGCGGCGATGATCTGTTCGATGATGCGCAGGGTGCTGTCGTAGATAGCGGGGTCGCCCCACACCAGGAAGGCTCCGCAGTCGTCGGGACCGAGCGCGTCGGTGATCGCCTGCTCGTAGACCGCGGCTCGCTGCTCGTGCCAGGTCTGCACGGCGGAGCGGTAGTCGTCCGGGCTGCGATCTCGGTCGGGGTCGTGGAGCTCCAGGGTGCGGTACCCACCGTCCTCACGGTGGCGGCGGCAGATCTCGGTGCGAACGGCGGCGAGATCGGCCTTCTCTGGTCCCTTGTCGATGACGAAGAACACGTCGACCCGCTGCAAAGCGTTGATTGCCTGCACGGTGAGGTGATCGGGGTCGCCGACACCGATGCCGATGAGGAGCAGCTTCCTCACGCGAAGGACGTGGCGAGGTGGGGGCGGAGGTCCAGGCCGGCCACCGCGCCGACCACGATGACCGACGGAGCGGCGAGCGGCTGGTCGGCCACGTCGGCGAGCGTGGTGCGGAGCACGCACTGGTCGACTGTGGTGGCCCAGCGCACGGCGGCGACGGGGGTGGTCGGGGAGAGCCCACCGTCCATGAGCCGCCCGGCGATGATCCCGATCCGGCCGACGCCCATGAGGATCACGAGCGTGGATCCGGTGGCAGCCAGCGCTTCCCAGTCGACGGCGGCACCGGCTCGGGGATCTTCATGGCCGGTGACGACGGTGAACGAGTGCGCCAGGTTGCGCATGGTGACCGGGATGCCTGCCGCGGCGGGCCCGGCGATTGCGGAGGACAGGCCGGGTATGACGTCGAAGGGCACGCCGGCGGCGAGGAGCGCCGCGGCCTCCTCTCCGCCGCGACCGAAGACGTACGGATCGCCGCCTTTGAGGCGCACGACGCTGCGGCCGCTGCGGCCCTGTTCGACGAGCAGCTCGTTGATGCGCTGCTGGGAGACGGGACTCGATCCGGCGGCCTTGCCCACGTCGATGCGGACGGCGTCGGCGGGGGCGAGGTCGAGCAGGGCGGCTGTCGTGAGGCGGTCGTGGACGACGACCTCGGCGGCCGACAGCAGGCGGGCGGCGCGCACGGTGAGCAGATCCGGGTCTCCCGGCCCTGCTCCGATGAGGTGGACGGTCATGCCTGAGCTCCTTCGGGTGATCCGAGCGCGAGCGCCGCGGTGGCGTGGGCGGATCGGGTCGTGCCGACGAGCAGCTCGGCGCCAGGTCCCGCGCCGGTGAGTGCGCAGCCCTCGGCGACCCGTGCCGCGAAGCCGTCATCGGGACGCGGTGGTGCGGGGTGCTGGTCGAGGAGCGCACCGTCGTCGATGCCGAGGACCGGGAGACCGAACCTGACGCGCTCGTCGTCGACGAAGCGCATCCGGGTGGCGACGAGGCTGACGGCCTCGAGACAGACGGCGGCCTGTGCGATGACCTTGTCGACGAGTTCGCGGACTTCCTGTCGGGTTGCCTTCGATGACATCCCGATGCCGAGGACGAGGTGGGTCATGCGGGTCCCCAGCACACGAACACGGGGTTGAGCGGTTCCATGCGCACGCCGACCTCGTCGAGGGGCACGCACCGGTCGACGCGGACCTGGATCATGTTGCCGAGGCGGCCGTGGGCGGCGAGCGCCCGGTCGAGGAGGACGTAGGTGGCGACGATGACGCCACCGGGCGTCAGCCGGGTAAGGCACTCGTCGAGGACGTCGATGCCCCCGCCGCCGATGAAGACTCGGTCCGGGTCGGGGAGGTCGGCCAGCGCGTCGGGCGCGTTGCCGGTCACGACGGCAATCCTGGTGTTGTGGGAGGTCGCGTTGGTGGCGATGCGAGCGGCGTCCTGCGGGTTGCGTTCGATCGAGTACACCTGCAGGTGGGGGGCGAGGGCGGCTGCCTCGATGCCGACAGAGCCGCTGCCGGCGCCGACGTCCCACAGGACGCCGGTGGGGTGGAGGGCGAGCTTGCCGAGCGCTACGGCGCGCACTTCGGCCTTGGTGATCATCCCGTCTCGGTGGGCAAAGGCGTCCTCGCTACGACCCCAACCGACGGTGGGTCCGACGGGCACCGCGTGCGCTGGATCGCAGAGCAGGACGACCGACATGGGATCGAAGGTCCCGGCGGCGAGGCCGGCCACGTCGGTGTGGTGCACCGATTCGTCGTCTTCGCCGATGCGGCTCACCACCACGACGTCGCGCTGGGGGCCGTGCCGCAGGAGCGCCGCGCCAACCGCTTCGGGCGGGTTGGTGGGGTCGGTGAGCACGGCTGCCTTGGGGGCTGCGGCAATGGCCGCGATTGCGGGTTCGAGGGCGCGGCCGTGGGCGGAGGCGACGGTGGCGTCGTCCCAGCTCCAACCCTGCGTGGCGAAGGCCAACGCCACCGACGAGGGCGCCGGATGAACACGCAGTGCCGTGGGCCCGAGATGATCGGCGAGGGAGCGGGTGATGCCGAAGAACCCGGGGTCGCCCGATGCCAGCACGCACACGCGTCGCCGTTGGCGCCGGTGCTCGTCGATCGCGTTGAAGAGCACCGGGAGTGGGCTGGTCAGCTCCAGGCGCTTAACCGTCGGGGAGCTCTGGGTGTGGGCGAGGTGCCGCGACGACCCGAGGAGCACATCGGCCACCGCGACCGCGTGGCGCGCCGCCTTCCCGAACACCTCGCCGCCGACCATGCCCACGATGTCGACGGGGTGTGGATGGGCATCACCCATCGGTGCCGCTGTGGGCTCCATCGCGGAAGCGGGTCGTGTAGGCGGCGGCGTAGACATGGCTGTGGCGGGGCGGCGCTGCCAAGGCGAGCGCCGGTCCGATGAGCAGGAGCGTGGTGGCATCGAACCCGGCGGTCTCGACATCGGTGACGAGGTCGCCCAGCGTGGTGTGCAGGATCCGCTCGTCGGGCCACGACACGCGGTGGGCCGCGACCGCCGGTGTCTCCGCGGCCATCTGCGCGGGTCCGTCGACGAGCTCGGTGACGATCGCCCGCACGTGGCCGATGGACAGGAACAGCACCAGTGTCCCGCCCGCAGCCGCGGCGCCGGCGAGGGTCTCCGATGGGGGCATCGACGCGCTGGTGCGCTTGGCAAGCCGGGTCATGACCACGGTCTGGGCGACGCCGGGAACCGTCAGCTCGCACCCGGCGGCGGCGGCGGCGGCCGCCATCGAGGTGACGCCAGGGACGATCTCGACGTCCCGGTCGTTGCGCCGACACCAGTCGACCTGCTCGGCGATGGCGCTGTAGATGGAGGTGTCCCCCGAGTGCAGGCGCACGATGGCGGCCTCCGGGTTGGCTGCGTAGACGGCGCACACCTCATCATGGGTCATCGTCTTGGAGTCGTGGAGCTCGACGTCGGGCCGGCAGTGGTCGAGCAGCGCCTCGGGCACCAGCGATGCCGCCCAGATCACGATGTCTGCGGCCGCGAGACGTTGCGCGCCCCGCAGGGTGATGAGATCGGCAGCACCGGGTCCGGCGCCCACGAACGAGATGGTCATCGGTGATCCACCACGGCGGGGAGGATGACCGTGGCGAGGTAGGAGATCGGACCGTCGGGGACCTGCGCGAGCTCCTCGATCCGTTGGCCGGGCAACCCGATGAGCTCACCGACCCGGGCCTCCTCCAGGCGTCCGGCCGCCGTCGCCCGGTCGCGCAGCGGCCCCGCATCCGGGCTTCCCTTGTAGACGACGACGGTGGTGGTCGGGTCGTCGAGAGCGTCGTCGGGAACGTGGCCGTCGACGATCACCAACCTCTGCCCGGCGCAGGCAAGCGTGGTGCCGGTGGTGGCGGCCAACGACTGGTAGGAGGTGATGCCCGGCACCATCTCGATCGGCACGTTCGGTCGTTGCGCGGCAACCTCGCGGGCGAGGTCGGGAAACACGGACCACATCGACGGGTCGCCAAGGGTCACGACGGCCACGACCTCCGCGGCATCGAGCGCGGCGACGAGAGGGACGGCGGCCGCCACGAGCGAGTCATGCCGGCCTGTCGTGTCGGCGGCGATGTCGTGGGTGAGGCGCTCGATCGGGACCATCGGCGCGACGCCTCGAGCCACGGTCTCCGCTCGACCGATCGAGCGGGGCGTCCACGACACGGCGAAGACCCGGTCTGCAGTGACGAGCGTGTCCTTGGCCATCTGGGTGACCTGGCGCGGATCGCCGGGACCGAGCCCGACGCCGATCAGCACCGGTCCCTGCCGGCGCGGCGGCACGGCCTGGGCGGCGGGCTCGGCGTCGGCGACCGCGAGGAGCCGCTCGATGGCCTGGCGGATGAGGTCGGCCTCGGCCCGCCCCGATCGAACGGCGAGCGCGGCAAGGTCGCTCTTGAGCTGGTCGGGGAGGTAGATCGAGGACTTGTGCACCGCTGGGCAACCTACCGCACGTAGGGCGCACGTAGGGCAGGTTCGGGATGCTGTTGCCGCCCGATGCAGGCCCGCACGACGTGCTCGGCGATGTCGGGGCGCGCGCCGAGGTGCAGGTGCAGGTAGGAGGCCAGTAGGCATTCGTTGGCGAAGCCGGCCCGTGAGGAACCGTGGCGTCCGGTCAGGAGCAGGGCATCGCCTGGCGGTTCGACGGTCGAGTAGTGGAACTCGTGGCCCCGCAGCGAGGTGCCCGCAGGACCGAGCGGCGAGTCGACCCGTGTCGTCGCCTGCCGGTAGCCGAGAATGACCCGGTCGCCCATCACGGCGTGAGCGTCGACGACACCAGCGAGCCGGCGACCGTCGAGACCATGGCCGAGCCACACCAGACCGCCGCACTCGGCCCACACCACAAGACCGTCGTCCACCCGCCCTCGCACCTCCGCGAGCAGTGGGGCGTTGTCGCTGAGGGCGTCGACATGCACCTCGGGAAACCCGCCGCCCGCGAGCAGCCCGGTGCAGCCGTCCGGGAGGCGGTCGTCGGTACAGGGGTCGAACTCGACGAGCTCGGCGCCGGCGGACCGGAGCATCTCGAGGTTGTCGGGGTAGGTGAAGCTGAAGGCGGAACCGCCCGCCACGGCGATGCGCACGTCGCCCACGGGCGCGGCCGTCGGTGGCGGCGCCGTGGTGGTGGCGGGGGAGCGGCGGGCGATGGCCAGGATCGCGTCGAGGTCGCAGTGCGCCTCGACGAGTGCGGCGAGCCGGGCCAGCGACGCGGTCACCTCCGCCGGCCGTTCGATCACCGGGACCAGCCCGAGGTGGCGGTCGCGCCAGCCGACCCGGGGGTCGCGGCGCAGCACGCCGACCACGGGGATGCCGAGCGGCGAGAGCGCCGCGCGCAGCATGGCCTCGTGGCTGTCGGACGCCACCCGGTTGAGGACGATGCCGGCGAGGCGGACTTGTGGGTCGAACGTGGCGAAGCCGTGCACGACCGCTGCCACCGAGGTGCTGGCCGATGCGGCGTCGACCACCAGGACGATCGGCGCGTCGAGCCCGATGGCGACATCGGCGGTGGACGACGGTGATCCGTCGGCGGCCCCGTCGAAGAGCCCCATGACCCCCTCGACGACGAGGACGTCGCAGCCCTGGCCGGCCCGCCCGGCCAGCGGTGCGATCGCCTCGGATCCGCACATCCATGGGTCGAGGTTGCGACCGGGTCGGCCGGTGGCCAGGGCGTGGTAGCCGGGGTCGATGAAGTCGGGCCCCACCTTGGCGGCACCGACGCGCAGTCCACGGGCCCGCAAGGCTGCCATGAGCCCGGTGGCGATCGTGGTCTTGCCGACGCCCGAGTGGGTGCCCGCGATCACCACCCGGGGCGCCAGGGTGGGCATCGTCCTAGTACTCGATGCCCTTGCGGGCGCCGATGCCCTGGTCCATGGCGTGCTTGACCTTCACCATCTCGGTCACGGTGTCGGCGATCTCGATGAGCTCGGGCGCGGCGTAGCGGCCGGTCATGACGACGTTGGTGCGCTCGGGGCGCTGGGCGATCACCTCCACCAGGGCCTCGACGGGCACCCAGCCGTACTTCACGACGTAGGTGGCCTCGTCGAGGACGACCAGGTCGTAGCGGCCGCTGGTGATGAGCTCCGCCGCCCGCTCCCAGGCGTGGCGGCCCTTGGCCGCGGTCTCGTCGAGGTCGTCGGACTCCCAGGTGAAGCCGTCGCCGAGCGTGTGCCACTCGATGCCGAGGTGGTCGGCCAGCTTGCGCTCGCCGACCTTCCACTTCTCGCTCTTCACGAACTGGACGACCGCCGCGTCCCAGCCTCGTGCCCAGGCCCGGCCCAGCACGCCCATGGCCGCGGAGCTCTTGCCCTTGCCGGTGCCCGTGTTGATCAGGAACCTCGACGGCTGCGGCATGCGGCGGACCGTACCATCCATGTAGGGCAGTGCACCCTACGTGGATGGTACGGTCCGGCCCGTGCCCGTGCCTGCCCCTCCGTTCCCTGTTCGGGGGGCGTGTCCCAGCGTGCTCGTGCCGATGGAGGCGGCCGACGGGATGCTGATGCGGGTCCGTCTCCCCGGCGGCGTCATCACACCGCTGGGGCTGCGGGCTGTGGCGGAGGTGGCGGAGCAGTTCGGTTCCGGCACGGTCGAGCTCACCGCGCGCGCCAACCTCCAGATCCGCGGGCTGCGTCCGGCGGACGTCCCGGCGGCTGCCGCCCACCTCGTCGGCTGCGGGCTGGCCGACGCCGACCCGGCACGCGACGCGCGTCGAGACGTCGTCGGGTCCCCGCTGGCCGGGCACGATCCCACCGAGCTGGCCGACGTGGGCCCAGCCGTCGCCGACGTGGCCCGCCTCCTGGCCGCGGCGCGGGGCCTCGAGGACCTACCACCCAAGTTCTGCGTCGTTCTGGACGGCGGCGGCTTGGCATCGGTACGCGGGGTGCCCGCCGATGTCGCCGTGGGGGCGGTCCGCACGGTCGAAGGCGGCACGGTGTTGCAGCTCGAGCTCGGTCGACCCCTCGATGCCAGCGACGAGCGGGTGACGTGCATCCCCGTCGGCGACATCGAGCCCGTCGTGGTGGCGGCGGCCCGGCGCTGCGCACAGGAGGGAGAGCGCATGGCGACGCTCGTCGAGCGGGTGGGGCGGGCCGGGCTCCTCGGCGGCCTCACGACGGGGATCGCGATCCGCTGGGCGCCAGCACCCCGACCGCGCGTCGCCGACACACCGATCGGCGCGTTGGCGCACGCGTGTGCCGACCAGGTGAACCTGGGCGCCGCCCCGCTGCTGGGCCGCACGTCACCGGCCGCGCTGCGCTCGGTCGCGGCCCTTGTCGAGGACACGCACGCCCAGATCCGCTGCACACCGTGGCGGGGGATCGTGCTGCTGGGTGTCGCCCGGGCCGACCAGGCAGCGGCCGTCGCGGCGCTGGCACGGGTGGGCTTCTCGCCCGATCCCACGGATCCCGCCCACCTCGTCTCGGCCTGCGTCGGGCTCCCCAGCTGCGCATCGTCGCGCGCCGACACCGGGCGCGCGGCCCGTGCCCTGCTCGACGCCCCCGGCGCGCTGACCGGGCGGATCCACCTCTCGGGTTGCGAGAAGCGCTGCGGGGCCAACGCCGAGCGTGTCGTGGTCGTCGCGGACGACGGCACCTTCGAGATCGGCGCACCGTGAGGCTCGACTACGAACGCGACGGCGCCGCCATCTACCGGGCGTCCTTCGCCACCATCCGAGCCGAGGCCGACCTCTCCATGACACCGCCGGACCTCGAGGCGGTCGTGGTGCGCATGATCCACGCCAGCGGGATGACGGACCTGCCGCCGCTCGTGGCAGCATCGGACGACTTCGGTGCTGCGGCCCGAGCCGCGCTGCGAGCTGGTGCCCCCATCCTGGCCGACTCGCGGATGGTCGCCAACGGCATCACCCGCTCCCGGCTGCCGACCGACAACCAGATCGTGTGCACCCTCGACCACCCTGAGGTGCCCGCGGAGGCTCAGGCCGCGCGCACCACACGGTCCGCGGCGGCCGTCGATCGCTGGTTGCCGGTCGTGGACGGTGCGGTCGCCGTGTTCGGCAACGCGCCCACTGCACTGTTCCGGTTCCTCGAGCTGGTGCTCGACGGACGAGCCCGTCCGGCCGCGATCATCGGGCTGCCGGTTGGCTTCGTCGGCGCGGCGGAGTCCAAGGAGGCGCTGGCCACGCTCGATCACGGCGTGCCGTACCTGATCGTGGGGGGTCGCCGGGGTGGGAGCGCCATGGCGGCTGCCGCCGTCAACGCGCTGGCGAGCGACGTGGAGTGACGATGGGACGGCTGTTCGGTGTGGGGGTTGGCCCAGGTGACCCGGAGCTGATGACGCTCAAGGCACGCAGGGTCCTCGCGTCCTGTTCGGTCATCGCCTACTTCGCGGCCCGGCGCAGCCGGGGGAACGGGTTCGCGGTGATCGAGGGCCTGGTCGAGGACCACCACGACCTGCTCCGGCTGACCTACCCGGTCACCACCGAGCCCGTGGATCGCGCCACCTACGAGCGCAGCATCGCCGCCTTCTACGACTGCTCGGCCGAGTCGATCGCGACCCACCTCGAGGCGGGCCGCGACGTGGCCGTCGTGTGCGAGGGCGACCCGTTCTTCTACGGGAGCTACATGTACATCCACCAGCGCCTCGCCGACCGGTTCCCCACCGAGGTGATCCCGGGGGTCACGTCCGTGTCGGCCGCGGCCGCAGCGGCGGGTCGCCCCCTGGTGTCGATGAACGAGACGCTCACGGTCCTGCCCGGGGTGCTGCCACCCGACGAGCTGAAGGAGGCCCTCGCGGGCGTCGACGCGGCGGTCGTGATGAAGGTGGGTCGCCGCCTTCCCGCCATCCGCGACGCGGCTGCGGCCTGCGGTCTCGTCGATGGTGCCGTGTACGTCGAGCGGGCCAGCTGCAGCGAGGAGCGGGTGCTGCCGCTGGCCGACACCACCGAGATCGATGCCCCGTACTTCTCGCTGGTGCTCATCCCGGGCACCGGGATGGCCAAGCGATGACCGCCGAGCACGGGGGTAGCCTGACCGTGGTCGGGATCGGCCCCGGACGGCTCGACTGGTGCCTCCCCGACGTGGCCGCCCGGATCGAGGTGGCCACCGATCTCGTCGGCTACCGCAGGTACCTGGACCTCGTCGGGGTGGAGACGACGGCCCGCCGCCATCCCTCCAACAACCGGGTGGAGGCAGACCGCGCCGCCTTCGCCCTGGACCGTGCCGCCGAGGGAGGCCAGGTCGTCGTCGTGTCCTCGGGTGACCCCGGTGTGTTCGCTATGGCCAGTGCGGTGGTGGAGCAGCTCGACCTATGGCCGGACCGGTGGCGCAACGTCCGCTTGGAGGTGCTGCCCGGCGTGACCGCGGCGCAGGCCCTGGCGTCGCGGGTGGGGGCCCCACTGGGCCATGACTTCTGCGTGATCTCACTGTCCGATGTGCTCAAGCCGTGGGACGTCATCGAACGGCGGCTGGACGCGGCGGCCGGTGCCGACTTCGTGATCGCGCTGTACAACCCGACGTCTCGCCATCGCCCCTGGCAGCTGGGACGGGCCGTCGAGGTGCTGGGCGCCCACCGTGACCCCGCCACGCCCGTCGTGGTGGGCCGTGACCTCGGCCGGGATGGCGAGGCGGTGCGCGTCTTGCGGCTCGAGGAGCTGGCCGAGGCCGGGGCCGACATGCGCACGGTGATCCTGGTCGGGTCGTCGGTGACCCGTGTCCTCGAGGGGCGGCCGCTGGGTGCGAGCGTGTACACCCCGCGCTGGTACGGCCTCCCCGAGGGTCAGCGGCCCACGGCCCCGTCCAACCACGCCACCGCGTGATCCACGCCCGACACGATCGTCACATTGGGCGGGGCGGGACGAGCGACCATCACCACCGGGATCTCGAGCTCGCGGGCAGCGACGAGCTTGGCGATCGTGGCGGTGCCGCCAGCGTTCTTGGTGACCACCGCGTCGATTCGGTGGTCCAGCAGCAACGCCCGCTCGGAGGTCAGGTCGAACGGGCCGCGCTCGAGCAGGAGCTGATGATCGGCGGGTACCACCTCAGGGGCCTCGATGGCCCGCACCAGGAACCAGGCGTCGTGGTCGGCGAAGGCCCAGGTGCTCTGGCGACCCACGGTGAGCAGCACCCGCCTCGCTCCCAGCGAGCTCACGGCAGCTGCTGCGGCGGGGAGGTCGGGAACGTCGACCCAACGATCGGCGAGGGTGGGCACCCAGGGCGGCCGCAGCAGCCGACACGACGGTGTCGCCGTCGCCTTAGCGGCGGCCGCCGCGTTGAACGGCATGAGGGCGGCGAAGGGATGCGTGGCGTCGATGAGGGCGTCGACCGGATGGTCGCGCAGGTGCCGGGCGAGACCCTCGGTACCGCCGAAGCCACCTACGCGCGTCCGGCCGGCACGACGGGTGGGTGCGGTGGTCACGCCGGCGAGGGAGCTCAGCACGTCCACGCCGTGAACCTGCACCAAGAGCTCGGCGAGCCGGGTTGCCTCGCTGGTACCGGCCAGCAGCAGCACGCTCGTCACGTCCCGCATCGTAGAGACGGACCCGACCGCCCCCACCCGTCGCCACCGGCGAGCAGGGGTCTCCGATGACCCGGTCGCTGCGCCCGCTGATGGTCCTGGGGTGCACGTCAACGGCCGGGAAGAGCCTGCTCGTGACCGCGCTGGCCCGCTGGTTCGCCCGCCAGGGCGTCGACGTGGCCCCCTTCAAGGCGCAGAACATGTCGAACAACGCCCGCGTCGTGGCCGGCGGCGAGATCGGTGTGGCCCAGTGGCTACAGGCCCGCGCCGCGGGGATCGAGCCGACACCCGACATGAACCCCGTGCTCCTCAAGCCCGAGGCCGACACCCGCAGCCAGGTCGTCGTGAACGGCCAGGCCCGCCACGACCTCACCGCCATGGCGTGGCGCGACCGCGGACCGCACTTGTGGCCGGCGATGACCGGGGCCTTCGACCGCCTGCAGGTCGGCCACGACCTCGTGCTCATCGAGGGCGCCGGCAGCCCCGCGGAGATCAACCTCCCGGACCTGGTCAACAACCGCATCGCCGAGCACGCTGATGCCGCGGCTCTGCTCGTCGTCGACATCGACCGTGGCGGCGCCTTCGCCCACCTCTACGGCACGTGGGCGCTTGTGCCCGACGCCACTCGGCGGCGCCTCGCCGCCTTCGTGCTCAACAAGTTCCGCGGCGACGCCTCCCTGCTGGCACCGGGTCCCGGCACCTTGCGCGACCTCACCGGCATGCGCCTGGGCGGGGTCCTGCCCATGCTGACCCACGAGCTCCCCGACGAGGAGGGCGCCACGATCCGGGCCAACCCCGCGGCCGGCGCACCGACCGTCGCGGTGGTGCGCTACCCCTACGCCTCCAACCTCGACGAGTTCCACCTCCTCGCGCACGCCGCCCACGTCCGCTGGGCGACCCGCCCCGCCGACCTCGACGGGACCGACCTGGTGATCCTGCCCGGATCCAAGCACGTGGCGGCCGACATGGCGTGGCTGCGCGACCGGGACCTCGAACAGGCCCTGGTCGCCCGGGCCGGGCAGGCCGGGCCGATCCTGGGCATCTGTGGCGGCTGCATGCTGCTCGGCACGATGGTCAGCGACAGTGCCAGCGTCGAGGGGGCCACCGACGGGCTCGGCCTCCTCCCTCTGCGCACCACGATGAGCCCGGCAAAGATCACCCGCCCCGTCACCGTCACCTTCCCGGCCATGCCCACGCCGTGGTCGGCACTGAGCGGCGTGAAGGCCTCGGGCTACGAGATCCGCAACGGAACGGTCACCGGCGAGTGCTGCGAGGTGGTGCCGCTGGTGTGGGGACGCGGGCCGGTGCTCGCTACGACCGTGCACGGCCTCCTGGAGAGCCCCGCCGTGCTGGAGGCGCTGTGCGGTCATCGACCACCTCCGGTCCTCGCCGCGACCTTCGACGTGCTGGCCGACGCCATCGACGAGCACCTCGACACGACCCTGCTGTGGGACCTCGTGGAACGCCGCACCTCAACGACCTGAGCGCGGCAACGGCAGCACGGGTTCGGTGCCGGTTGACGGATCCGACCGCCGTGCTACCTTGCGGTCAGCTTGTCGGGAACACCGGTGCGAATCCGGGGCTGTCCCGCAACTGTCACCAGGAAGCGAACCTCCACAACGCCACGGCCGAACGGTTGGAAGGCGGGGGTGAGTGTTGATCTGGGAGCCAGGACACCGCCAAGCCATTGACAACCACGAGGATGGAGGAACACCAATGGCTGCGATCGCTCTGCCGTCGCCCACCACCGCACCGATCCGCGTCCCTGCTCCCGCATGGGCCGCGGTCGTCGTCGGGTTCGTTGTGATCTACCTGATGCTCCAGGAGAACGGCGCTTTGCTCGCCACCTCCTGGGAGACGCTGCACGAGCTCTTCCACGACGGCCGGCACGCCCTCGGCGTGCCCTGCCACTGAATCGGAGCGCTCCCGTGCAGCTCACCTACCGATCGATCCTTTCGCGCGCCCTCGCCGCCGGCCTGGTGGCCGGCGTCCTGCTCGCGCTCTACACCCTCGTCGTCGTAGAGCCCACGATCGACGACGCCATCGCCCTGGAGGAAGCCACAGCTGTGGAGATTGCCCCGGCGGGTAGCGCGGGTCACGGCCACGAGGAGGAGGCCATCTTCTCCCGTTCGGTCCAGGTCGGCGGTGGCACGGCGGCTTCTGTCATCTACGCCGTCGTCGTGTCGGTCATCTTCGGGACCGTGCTCGCCAGCGTCCGGCACCGGCTTCTTGGCTGGTCCGAGCTTGGTCGGGTCCTCTGGCTGGCCGCGGTCACCTTCGGGGCCGTGGCGCTGATCCCGGCGGTGAAGTACCCGGCCAATCCGCCCGCTGTCGGTGATCCCGGCACCGTGAACGAGCGGACCGTCCAGTACCTCGTCCTCCTGGTCTCGTCGATCGCGTTGGCCGTGCTGCTGACTCGGCTGGCGGGCTGGCTGCGGTCCAGGGTCGACGGTGCGACCCGCGTCGTGGCCATCGCCGCCGCGACGGTCGTCGGCTACGGCCTCCTGCTCATCGCCATGCCGGGCTCCCCCGATGCGATCGATCCGACCGTGCCGGCACAGCTGGTGTGGGACTTCCGGCTTCGCTCCCTCGGCGGCCTGGCGCTCCTGTGGGCGGCGATCGGCATGGGCCTGGGTTGGGGACTTGAGCGCGCCGTGGCGAGCGAGCCCGTCACCACCGAGCCCGCGCTCGCTCGCGCATGACGCCGGCGATCGAGGTCCTCGATCGCGTCATGAGCACCGTCGACTACCTGCGGGTCACGGTCGGCGACGGGTCGGGCGCGACCGATTGGTTGCCGTGCGACCGCCTGGTCTCGGACCCGGCCGCGCTCGGCGATCTGGCGCGGGCCACCGCCGCCGGGCGGGGCACCGATCGCGACGACGTGGCCATGTCACTGCTGGTGCAGGGCTACGCGTTCCGGATCGCGTCCGTCGCGGTCGGCGCATGGCTCCTCGGTGATGCGGCCCTCGATGTGTCGCCGGCCGGCATGGCCATCGCCATCGGCCGCCACCGGCCCAACGCGGTGCGGTTCGACGAACCCCGCCTGGTCACCACCGACGATCCGCTTCGGGCGCTGCACGCCGAGCTGGTCGACGGTCACCTCGCACCGCTGGTCGCGACAGCTCATCAGGCCTGCCGCGTCGGGGAGGCGTTGCTGTGGTCGAACGTCGGCGCGTCGTGCGCGTCGGCCTTCGGCGCGTTCATGGATCCGCTCCCGGACCGCCATGAGGAGATCCGGGACCGGGCGGGAGCGTTCTTCGAGGCCGCCCGAGCGGAGCTGGCGGGCTCGGGCCGGGTCGTGAGGGTCGGGACGGTCTGGGCCTGGGAGCGCAAGGCCTGCTGCCTCTGGTACCGGACAACCGGAGGGAGCCGCTGCGCGGACTGCTCGCTGTGGTCCGACGAGGAGCGTCGGGAGCGCTACGACGCGGCCATCGCCGCCCAGGCCGGGGCCTGTGACGAACGAGGCGGGTCGGCATGATCCTCGTCGTCTCCAACGCGGACACCGAGCTGCTGGCGCTGCGTTCGGTGGTCGATGATCTTCCCGACGAGGTCGGCCCAGTCCGCTGGTTCCACCCCGATCGTGTCGCGGACATCCCGTCGCTCGAGGGCGTGCGCCTCGTCGTGGTTCGTCTCCTCGGCGGGCGCGACGCATGGAAGGAGCCCTTCGCCGCGCTGCGGGCCGCTTGCGTGGAGCGCGGCGTCCCGCTGGTCGCGGCCGGCGGGGAAGACCGCCCCGACGCGGCGATGGTCGCCGCGTCGACCGTTCCCGCCGGCGTCGCGCACGAAGCCCACCGCTACCTGAGCGCGGGCGGTCCCGCCAACCTGGCCGGCCTCGTGCGGTTCCTCTCCGACACCGTCTGCATGACTGGTGTCGGGTTCGAGCCCCCTTGCCCGATCCCCGACGTCGGGGTGTGGCAGGGCGCGGGGATCGGTGCTCCCGGCGCGCAGCGGGACCCGCAGCGGCCGCTGGTCGCAATCGTGTTCTATCGGGCCCACCTCGTTGCCGGGAACACCTCCTACGTCGGAGATCTCTGTGATGCCATCCAGGCGGCCGGCGCCGATGCGCTGGCGGTGTGGACGTACTCGCTGCGCCGCAACGCGCAGGGCGCGGTCCCCGCGCTGGCGTTGTGCCGCGACCACGGAGCCGACGTCATCGTCACCTCCACGCTTGCCGCCGGATCCGCAGAGGCCGACGGCGAGGGGTGGTCGGTGCCCGGGCTCGACGACCTGACGATCCCGATCATCCAGGCCCCGGCCACCAGTCGCTCGCGTGAGCAGTGGGCGGCCGACGACGTGGGCCTGTCCCCGTTCGACGTCGCCTCCGGCGTGGCGATCCCCGAGTTCGACGGGCGGGTCATCGGTCCCGCCTACGCGTTCAAGGAGGTCGTCGATGACGGCGACCTTCCCGGCGGCGAGATCGTCGCGACTCGCGCTGACCCCGAGCGCACGGAGCGGGTAGCGCGCCTTGCGGTGCGCACGGCGCGCCTCGGTCGCCTCCCCGCCTCGGAGCGGCGGATCGCGATCGTGCTCTCCGCCTACCCCACCAACCGGGCCCGGCTCGGCAACGCGGTCGGGCTCGACTCGCCTTCCTCCGCGATCGGGCTGCTCCATGCCTTGGCCGGGGCGGGCTACGACGTCACCCGGATCCCCGACCACGGCGACAAGCTCATGGACGAGCTGGCCGCCGGCTTCACCTACGACCACCCGTCCTTGAGCGAAGCCCAGGTGCGGCTGGCGGGGGGATCGCTGCCCACCGCAGCCTACGAGACATGGTTCGCGTCTCTACCGAGCGGCACTCGCGCCGACCTCGAGGCGCTGTGGGGTCCGGCACCCGGGGAGGTCTACGTCCACGCCGATCGGCTGCACTTCCCGGGCGTCGACCTCGGGAACGTCCTGGTCACGATCCAGCCCCCGCGCGGCTTCGGTGCGGACCCGATCGCTACCTACCACGCCCCCGACCTGGCACCGCCGCACCACTACCTGGCCTTCTACCGCTGGCTGGCCACCCCGCTCAGCGAGGGCGGGTGGGGGGCCGATGCGGTCGTGCACCTTGGCAAGCACGGCACGCTCGAGTGGCTGCCCGGCAAGGCCCTCGCCCCCTCGGCGGGGTGCTTCCCCGACCTCGCCATCGCCGAGCTGCCCTTCTTCTACCCGTTCGTGGTCAACGACCCCGGCGAAGGGACCCAGGCCAAGCGCCGGGCCCACGCCGTGGTCGTCGACCACCTACCTCCACCGATGACCCGGGCCGACACCTACGACGACCTCGCCCGCCTGGAGCAGGTCCTCGACACCTACGCCCAGGTGCAGGCCATGGACCCCGACAAGCTCCCGGCTCTGCGCGGCCAGCTCTGGGACCTGCTCGTCCAGGCGGAGATCCACCGCGACCTCGAGCTCGGCGACGCCCCCCCCGACGAGGCGGCGTTCGACGACCTGCTGCTCCACGTGGACGGCTACCTCTGCGCGCTGAAGGACGCCCAGATCCGCGGCGGTCTCCACGTCCTGGGGCACGCCCCGGCCGGTGACGCACTGATCGACACCGTGCTGTCGATCACGCGGCTGCCCCAGGCCGGACTGCCGTCGCTGCGGACCACGGTCGCCGCGGAGCTCGGAGTCGACCTCGCCGAGGGCGCTCGCACCGAGATCGACCAGGTCGAAGCCGCCTGTCGCCATCGGATCGAGCAGCTCGCCGCCCACGGTTGGCAGAGCTCACCCGACGACAACGCCACCTTGCGCTGGATCGCCGACCGGCTCGTGCCCGACCTGGCGCGCACCCCCGATGAGATCACCAACCTCCTCGGGGGCCTGGCCGGACGCCGCGTGCCAGCAGGCCCCAGCGGCGCGCCCAGCCGAGGAGGCGCCCACGTGCTGCCGACAGGCCGCAACTTCTACTCCGTCGATCCCAAGGCCATCCCCTCACCGCTCGCCTGGGAGGTGGGCCAGGCGCTCGCCGACCGCCTCGTCAAGCGCCACCTCGACGAGACCGGCACCTACCCCCGCACGGTCGGGCTGGTCCTGTGGGGCACCGCAGCGATGCGCACCGCCGGCGACGACGCTGCCGAGGCCCTCGCGCTGCTCGGCGTCCGACCGCTCTGGAACACCGAGAGCCAACGGGTGACCGGCCTGGAAGCCATCCCCCTCACCGAGCTGGGCCGGCCCCGCGTCGACATCACCCTGCGCATCAGCGGCTTCTTCCGCGACGCCTTCCCGCACGTGATCGACCTGCTCGACGACGCAGTTCGTCTGGTCGGCGAGCTCGACGAGACCGATGCGGACAACCCGGTGCGCGCCGCAGGGACCGACGACCCACGACTGTGGGGGCCGCCGCCGGGCGGTTACGGCTCGGGCATCGGGGCCGTGCTCGAGCAGCGGTCGTGGCGCACCGACGCCGACCTGGCCGAGGTGTACCTCGCGTGGTCGGGCTTCGCGTACGGCCGGGGCCGCCACGGAGCCGCCGACCCGGAAGGGATGCGCCGCCGCTTCGGCGCCATCGAGGTCGCCGTCAAGAACCAGGACAACCGAGAGCACGACATCTTCGACTCCGGCGACTACCTCCAGGACCACGGCGGCATGGTCGCGGCCGTGCGCTCCCTGCGCGGCGAGGCACCCAAGGCATGGTTCGGGGACTCGTCGGACCCGGCCAACCCGCAGGTGCGGTCGCTGAAGGAAGAGGCGGCCCGCGTCGTGCGCAGCCGGGTGCTGAACCCCCGGTGGATCGAGGCGATGCAACGCCACGGGTACAAGGGCGCCTTCGAGCTGGCCGCCACCGTCGACTACCTCTTCGGCTACGACGCCACCGCGCACGTCGTCGAGGACTGGATGTACGAGCGGATCACCGACGCCTACGTCGCGGACACGGCCATGCGGGCGTTCTTCGCCGGGTCGAACCCGTGGGCGTTGCGCTCCATCGCCGAACGGCTCATCGAGGCCCACGATCGTGGCCTCTGGGACGCCTCCCCCCAGGCCCGCCAGACGCTCGTCGACGCAGTGCTCGAGGCCGAAGGCTGGGAGGAGACCCGGTGAAGGCGTTCCCGTTCGATGACGTCGTCGACCAAGACGACGCCAAGCTCGCCCTGATCCTCGTGGCAGTGGATCCGCGGATCGGCGGTGTGCTGCTGCGCGGGCACAAGGGGTCGGCCAAGACCACCCTCGCCCGTGGCCTGGCCGGCCTCCTCGATGGAGCTCCCTTCGTCGAGCTGCCCCTCGGCGCCACCGAGGACCGCCTCGTCGGCACGCTCGACACCGCCGCGGCCCTGACCGGCGACGGCTTCCACTTCCAGCCGGGGCTGCTGGCCGAGGCGCATGGTGGTGTCCTGTACGTGGACGAGATCAACCTGCTGGCCGACCACCTCGTCGACACCCTGCTCGACGTGACGGTCTCGGGAGAGAACGTCGTCGAGCGTGACGGCATCTCGCATCGGCATCCCGCCCGCTTCGTGCTGGTGGGCTCCATGAACCCCGAGGAGGGCGAGCTCCGCCCGCAGCTGCTCGACCGCTTCGGGTTCTGCGTCGAGATGACCGCGCCCGTCGACCTCGCGGACCGCGTCGAGGCGATCCGGCGGCGGCTCGCGTTCGACCACCACCCCCTCGACGATCCCGGGCCGGCGTCCGCCGACCGCGGCGAGAAGCCCCAGGTCGCGTCGACGCGCATCGGGACGGCCCGACCCGCCACCGTACCCACCGAGCTGCTCGAGGCGGCCGCCCGCCTGGCCATCGAGGTCGGGGCCGAAGGGCTCCGCGCCGACCTCACCTTGTGCCGCGCCGCGTCGGCTCTCGCGGGCCTCGAGGGCCGCCAGCACACCGCCCTTCCCGACCTGCGACGGGTGGCGCCCCTGGCGCTCGCCCATCGCAGCCGACGCGGCCCCTTCGACCCGCCGACGCTCGCACCCGACGCGCTCGAGCGGGCCCTCGACCAGGCGCTCGGTGACCCCCCCCGTCAGGATCCGAGAGCCGGGAGCAGCGAGGACCGGGAGGTCCCCGCTGCTCCCGACGAGCCGGACGCCACACGCGAGCGTGGGTCGAACGGCGCCAGCGAGGCGCCCCTCGTCCTCGGGAGCGCCCGCCGGACACCCCTGCCGCAACCGGAGCGAGCGGACGCCCCACGGGGCAGGTTCGTCCGGGATGCCCCTGTGAGTCACAACGGAGCCGTCGCGGCCGCCCCCACGGCCCGGGCGCTGGCCCGTCGGCGGGCGATGGACCCGACGGCGGTGCTGCAAAGCGAGGATCTGCGCGCCGAGGTCCGGGTCGCCCCCAAGCGGCGAACGATCGTCCTCTGCGTCGACCTGAGCGGCTCGATGGGTGCCGATCAGCGGGCCCGAGCCGCGACCGGCACCGCGGTCGGTCTCCTCGCCGGCGCCTACCAGCGGCGTGATCGCGTCGCCTTGGTCGGGTTCCGCGGCCCGGGTGCCGAGGTGCTGCTGGCGCCGACCTCGAGCATCGAGGTAGCGAGGAACCGCCTCGACGGCCTCGTGACGGGAGGCGAGACCCCGCTGGCCGACGGGATCGCACGAGGCCTCGAGATCGCCGCGACCGCCGCGACCGACGGTGGTGACTCGCTGCTCGTCGTGCTCACCGACGGGCGGGCAACCGGGCAGCCCGACGCCCTCGAGGCTGCCCTGGCTGCCGCCGCGGCCGTCCAACGCAAGGGCGTCGCGTCCTTGGTGCTCGACTGCGAGACCGGTCCGATCCGACTGCGCCTGGCCGAGCAGCTCGCGGTCGCCATGGGCGCTCGTCACCTCGACGTCGACACCCTCGATCCCGTCGCGCTGGCGGCCACGATCCAGGGCAGCGCTGCGTCGGCGTCGCCGTGATCACGCTGATCGTCGGTGGCGCCAGGTCGGGCAAGTCGCTCGTGGCGGAGCGGCTCGTCGCGACCCTGCCCCCTCCGATCACCTATGTGGCCACCGCCGTGATCGATCCCGGCGACGTGGACTTCGTCGCTCGCGTCGAGGCGCACCGATCTCGCCGGCCGACGACCTGGGCGACGATCGACGCCGGGCGCGACCTCGTCGGGCGGCTCGCCCCGATCGAGGGGACCGCGCTGGTCGACGCCCTCGGGACCTGGGTCGCTGCGTCCGAGGGCTTCGCCGTCGACTTGGACGCGCTCGTGGAGGTGCTGTCCCGACGCCAGGGTGACACCGTGGTCGTGACCGAGGAGGTCGGGCTCGGGGTGCACCCCTCGACCGAGGTCGGCGGGCGGTTCCGGGACGCGCTCGGCCTCGTGAACCAGGCGATGGCCGAGGTCGCCGACCGGGTGCTGCTGGTTTTCGCGGGACGGATCCTGCCACTCGAGCGGAGCCCATGGTGATCCGCGCGCTGGCCTTCCTCACGATCCTGGGTCGATCGGCACCACCGGACCCGTCGACCCTGCGCTGGTTCCCGTTCGCCGGTGCGCTCATCGGAGCCATGGTCGGCGGGCTCTGGTGGGGTGCCGAGGAGCTCTGGTCGCCGGCCCTCGCAGCGGCGCTCGTGGTGGCCGCCGATCTGGCCATCACCGGGATGCTGCACCTCGACGGGCTGACCGACACCGCTGACGGAGTGCTTCCCCACCTGGATCGTGACCGGCGCCTGGCTGTAATGGCCGAGCCGACCGTGGGTGCCTTCGGTGTGGGCGTGGCGGTCGTGGTGCTGCTGGTGCGCTGGGCCGCCTTCGCGTCGCTCACTGCGAACGTGGTCCTGGTCGGCGGGCTCTGGTGTGTCGCCCGCACCGTGATGGCCGTCGCGCTCCGGGTCGTTCCCTACGCACGTGAAGGCGGCGGGCTGGCGTCGGCGTTCGTGGGAACCCGATCGTGGTTCGGCCTCGCGCTGGTCGGCGCCACCCTGGGGCTCGGGCTGGGGTTCCTGGCCACGGGTGCAGGCGGAGCGGCAGTTGTGGTGGTGGCGGCGGCTGCGGGCGCGGGGGTGGTGGCGCTCGGGGTGCTCCGCCTCGGTGGGTACACGGGCGACGTGCTGGGCGCGGCCGGGATGACGGCCGAGACCGTCGGCTTGGTCGTGGCGGCAGCACGGTGGTGAACCGGCGCCTGCTGGCGGTGGCCGCGGGCCTTGGAGTCGACCGGTTAGTCGGCGAGCCACGACGGGTGCCGCACCCGGTTGCCCTGTTCGGTCAGGCGATGGGCGAGCTCGAGCGAGCGTGGTACGCGCCGCGCCTGGACAACGGCGTCGCCTACACCGCTGCGGGCGCGGGCATCGGAGCACTGGCCGGTCTCGCCGTGCGGTCCACGGCCCTGGCCACCTACGTGGCGGTCGCCGGGCGCTCTCTCGCCAATGCCGCGACCGAGGTCGGCGTGGCGCTCGACGCCGGCGACCTCGAGCTCGCTCGGACGCGGCTGCCGGCCCTCGTCGGCCGCGACCCGAGCAAGCTCGACGAAGCAGAGCTGTGCCGGGCCGTGGTGGAGTCGGTCGCCGAGAACACCGTCGACGCGGTGGTCGCGCCCGCGCTGTGGGCCGGGCTCGGCGGCGCCGCCGGTGCCCTCGGCTACCGAGCGGTCAACACGATGGACGCCATGGTCGGTCACCGCTCCGAGCGGTACCGGCGCTTCGGCACGCCCGCGGCACGCCTCGACGACGCGGCCAACTGGCTCCCGGCCCGCGTCACCGCGCTGCTGGTCGCCGCGGTCCGACCGGGCCAGGCCACTGAGGTGTGGCGGACGGTCCGCGCCGACGCCCCAGCCCACCCATCGCCGAACGCGGGGGTGGCCGAAGCCGCGTTCGCAGCAGGGCTCGGAGTCCGCCTCGGCGGCCGGAGCCAGTATGGGGAGCGCATCGAAGACCGCCCTCGCCTAGGCCGCGGTCGCCCGGTTCGCCGAGACGACATCGGCGAAGCCGTCCGCCTGTCCCGAGACTGCACCGCGCTGCTGGGCGTGACCTTGGTGGGCGCTGGTCTGGTCGTCGACCGCGGGGCCCATGGGCGCGGGCGGCGTCGACCATGATCACCCCGCCCGGAGCTCACGGCGGTGACGGTGCGGCGGTGGCCGCCGGCATCGGCCTCGACCCGACCCAGATCCTTGATCTCTCGGCCACGCTCAACCCCTTCGCACCCAACCTGGCGCCGCTGCTCGCCCGCCACGCCCACACGGTGCGGCACTACCCCGACGCCACCTCCGCCACCCGGGCCCTGGCCGAGGCCATCGGTGTTGATCCCGCTCGTGTGCTGATCACCAACGGCGGGAGCGAAGCCATCACCCTGGTTGCACGCGAGCTGGGCGGGGCCGTCGCCTCCGAACCCGAGTTCTCCCTGCACCCGCGGTCGCCGGGCGGGCCGGTGTGGCGCAGCGACCCCCACAGCCCCACTGGCCGCCTCGCGACTGAATCCGAGGTGGCGGGCGTGTGGGATGAGGCCTTCTACGCGCTGGCGACCGGCCGCTGGACGGCAGGCCGCGAGGGCGCGGTCGTCGTCGGCTCGCTGACCAAGGTCTTCGCCTGCCCCGGCCTCCGACTCGGCTACATCATCGCCGACGACATCGATCGCTTCGCCCGCCATCAGCCCGAGTGGTCCGTAGGGTCCTTGGCGCTCGCTGTCCTGGGCGATCTCCTCGCGGTGGCCGATCTGCCCGGATGGGCCACCGCTATCCCCGAGCACCGCGGTGAGCTCGCCACACTCCTGTCGCACCATGGCTTGGCGGCGGCGCCGTCCGACTCGCCCTGGCTCCTCGTCGAGGCACCCGGGCTGCGCGCTCGCCTCGCCCCCCACGGGGTCATCGTCCGCGACTGCGCCAGCTTCGGCCTGCCCGACCACGCTCGGATCGCCGTCCCCGACGAGCAGGGCCTCGCCCGACTCACCCTCGCCCTCGAACAGAGCGCACCATGACCTCCGCCGCGCACTCGCATGCCACCGCTGCGCTCGATGGCTCGATGAGCGAGCACCTCGACGCGGTCATCCTCGACATCGGCGGGACGCTCGTGGCCGAGTCGACCCCAGGCACCGCCACCACGGAGCTCAAGGTGCGGTGCCTGCCACACGTGCTCGACGACCTGCGGGCGCTCGCCCGGTCGGTGCGTCTGGCGGCCGCGACGAACACCGCTGTCATGTCCGAAGCCGACGTCCGATGCCTGCTCGCGCCGAGCGGGCTCAACGACCTGCTCGAGGTCGTCGTCACCTCCGCCGACGTCGGGGTGGCAAAGCCCGATCCCACGGTCCTACTCGTCACGCTCGAGCGCCTCGGTGGGATCCCACCGGACCGTGCCCTCTTCATCGGCGATCAACCCTCCGACGCGGCGGCGGCGGCCGCCGCCGGCATGCCCTTCGCCTCAGTCCACCCTGACGGGGTGCTCGCAGCCGTACAGGAGTGGCTCGACCAACGTGACGGCACCGGGGAACGTCGATGGTCGCGCCCAGTGCCGCTCATCGGTGATCCCACCTCTGCCGCTGAACGATCAGCGCAGCCTGATGCGTGGCGCCTCCCAGACGAGGACCGACGGGGCCTCTACGAAGCGATCCACACACGGCGTGACGTGCGCCGATTCCGACCCGACCCGATCAACGGCGATCTCGTGCATCGCATCCTCGCTGCCGCACACGCGGCGCCCAGCGTCGGCCACTCCCAGCCATGGCGGTTCGTCCTCGTAACCGACGCAGCGACGCGCGAACGGGCCGCGTTGATCGCCGACCAAGAGCGCTTGACCCAAGCCGCGCAGCTCACACCAGCCGCGGGACAGCACCTGCTCGACCTCCAGCTCGAAGGCATCCGCGAAGCGCCCATGGGCATCGTCGTGTGCTGCGACCGCCGCGCTCCAGCCGCTGGTGTGCTCGGCCGACGAACCTTCCCCGACACCGACCTGTGGTCCTGCGCCTGCGCGATCGAGAACCTGTGGCTCGCAGCGCGCGCCGAGGGCCTCGGAGTGGGGTGGGTAACCCTTTTCCCGCCCGAGGATCTCGCCGCGCTGCTCGCCCTGCCGGTCGACGTCGTGCCCCTCGGCTGGTTGTGCATCGGGTGGCCCGACGAGCGGCCCCCAGCACCCGGTCTCGAGCGCTCCGGCTGGTCGACCCGCCTCGCACTCGACGACGTCGTCGTGCAGGAACGCTGGCCCGCGACCACGGATGGACCTGCGCCCCCGGTCTCGAAGCTCCGTGCGCCGAACCAGGACGCCATCGTCGCCGCCCGCGACGCCGCCGACACGCTCCTCACCCCGCTCGGCTCACTCGGCGTGCTCGACCGAGCCATCGACCGGGTCGTCGCACTCGGTCACGCCGACCTCTCCGGCGGGACGCTCGTACTCGCCGGCGGGCGTCACCCAGTGGCCGACCTAGGTGTGAGCGCGTTCGCGACGACGGTCACCGACGAGGTCCTCGACGCGGCCCGATCGGGACGAGCGCTTGGTGTTGTTGCCGCAACCAGCGCGGGCCTCGGGATCGAGGTGATCGATGGCGGCTCGAGCGTCGGGAACCTCCGCGACGATGACGCGCTCAGCCAGACCGCCGTACGCTCGCTCATCGACCGGGGGACCGTCGTCGGACGGGAGACGGCCCGCCGAGGTCTCGTCGCACTCGGGGAGGTCGGGATCGGCAACACGACCGTCGCTGCCGCGCTCGCAGCCGTGCTGCTGGGATTGGACGCCGACGAGGTCGTCGGCCTCGGCGCCGGTGCCGACACGGCGATCGTCGAGCGCAAGCGGCAGATCGTCGCCAAGAGCCTGCACCGCTCGCGCCTGGTATGGGGGGATCGGGTCACAGAGCCCGTGACCGCGCTGGCGTGCGTAGGCGGCCCCGAGTTCGCGCTCCTCACCGGGGTGTGCCTCGGCGCAGCCGAAGGGGGAGCACCCATCATCCTCGATGGCCTCGCCACCTCGGTGGCGGCACTCCTCGCCGTGCTCATCGAACCCGCTGTCGCGTCGCATCTCATCGCCGGACAACGAAGCCGCGAGACCGCCCACGGCGCAGTGCTCACCCGCCTGGGTCTGGAGCCGCTACTCGACCTGCGGTTCCGGTCGGGCGAAGGAGCAGGAGCGTGCCTCGCAGCGAACCTCCTCGTCCACGCTCTGCGGATCCGCTCGCGCACAGGACGCACGCGGTGACCTCGCAACGCGCGGCAGTCCAGCGTGAGTGCAGGGGCACGTGTCGTGGTCAAGTCGTGTGGTCGGCCGGTCGACACAGGTATGGCGCATGATGCCTACCGTGGACGATCGGCGGTTCGAGGGCTGGGTTGGCTCGGCGCAGGAGGGCGACCCAGCGGGGTTTGACGCGCTGGTGCGCGCGTTGGAAGGTCCATTGACCGGGTTCGTCCGGGCGCGTAGAGCATCCGATCCTGAAGGGCTAGCCAACGAGGTCCTGGTGCGGGTGTTCTCCGGTATCGCCGATTTCGAGGGGAACGCGCCGCAGTTCCGTGCGTGGGTGTTCCGGATCGCTAGGAACCTGCTCATCGACGAGCGTCGTAAGGCGGGGCGGCGCCCTGACACGGTGGCGACCGCGCCGGACCAGCTCCCTGAGCAGCCATCCCCTGCGGTGCTTCCGGATGCGCTCGACCAATCCGAACGGATCGAAGCGATCCTCGACCACGTTACTCCGGAACAGCGCGAGGTGCTGCTGTTGCGTGTCGTGGCTGGACTGGGCGTGGAGGAGACCGCCGAGGTGTTGGGTTGCCAGCCCGGCGCGGTCAGAGCCTTGCAGCACCGTGGTTTGAAGCGGCTCCGACAGGAATTCTCCAGGAGGGCGTAACGCGATGCACGACGAGGGCGTTGCTGGGGATGAGATGCGCTGGTTCCGCCCCCACCGAGACGAGATCGATGCCGTGCTGGGCGACGATCTCGTGAACGACGATCTGGCCGATGTGGCTGCGATCGTCCATGACCTTCGGTCGGCCTACCTGCGCGATGAACCCATGCCGCGCCACCCGGCGCTGCTGGCGTTCACCGCGACGCCTCTCGACGAAAACGGCGACCCGCTGGTGACAGCGGTCAGCAACGCCCACGGGTCTGCGTCGCAGACGGCCGGGCTTCCGAACCGAGAACCGACCCGAAAGAGGAACAAGATGTTGGAATCCGTGAGTGCGCTCGTAGCAACCGTTGCCGGCAAGGTAGTGCTCGGCACGGCCATCGCCGCTGCCAGTGTCGGTGGGCTGCACGCCGCCGACGTCGTCGACGTCCCCGGTCTGCCCGATCGAGCGGCCGAGCAAGCCGTGACCGCCACCGACGAAGCCGGCGACCAGAGCCAGAACGCCGAGGACAACGGCGAACCCGCCGAGGCTGCCGCCGATGGACAGGAGACCGCCGAAGCCGCGAAGGCCAAGCAGGAGGCGGCCGCAGACTTCACCGCAGCCATGGAGGAGTGGAGCACCTGCGCCGAAGAGGCCGAGGGCGACCCGGTCGACGAGTGCGGCGAGCGGCCCCATCCGAGTGACTACGGGCTGACCACCCCGCCCACCACCCAAGCCGATGGTGCTCCCGAGAGCACCCCCGCCCCGGACGCGGCCACACAGGGTGCCGACAACGACCCGACCGACAGCGGCACGAACACCCCCGCCCCGGCCACTGGCACCGAAGGCTCGGACCAGGGCACAACCACCCCGCCCGACGGGGTCCCCAGCGGCGCACCGAGCGGGACGCCCAGCCGGCCCTAACGGCGAGCGCCGGACAGGCCCTCACCGACGGACGACAGAGCGGCCTCGCCTCGCACGGGCGGGGCCGCTCGCTCTATGTCCCCAAGGTGTTGGAACGCAGCACGCGCGTCCGTGTCTCCGCACCGCATCCGCCTTCATCGCCAGATCGCCGTTCACCCGGCGTTCGAGATGGCCGAGTCCGTGAGACGCGTGAGCACTTGGGGGCATGATCCCGTTCGTCGACCTCACCGACGAGCGGAACACGATCGCCGATGTATCAGGGATGTATCAGTCCAGCGCCGCCGGTGGCGTGATCCGGAGTGAGCCAGTGGCTCGGGCCCTTTCGGAGATGTCCTGATCGGGGCTACTCTGCCGCACGCCGTGGCACAGATGAGACGCAAGAGCATCTGCCTACGGATCAGAAGGTTGGGGGTTCGAGTCCCTCCGAGCGCGCTGAAGTCCCAGGTCACAGGCCTGGGACGGCACTCCCGTAGGGCTCTCCCGCCAATTGGGACTCCAATTGGGACTCCATAGGCACTCCGACGGCTTAGTGAGTCGAGGAGAGAACGCCGATGCGAGGACTGATCGAGAAGCGAGGCGCGCAGAGCTGGCGCCTCCGCGTGCACGTCGGCCGTGATGCCGGCGGCGTGAAGCGGTACGTGACGAAAACCATTCGTGGGACGCGCCGGCAGGCCGAGCAGGAGCTCAGCCGGCTGATCGTCGAGGTCGACGAAGGCCGACACGCCCCGTCCGCACCGATGACGTTCGGCGAGCTGCTCGGCCGCTGGCTGATGGTCAAGCGCCAGGCGGTCGAGCCCACGACGATGAGCTCGTACGAGTGGGTGGCTCGCACCTACCTCCGCCCGGCGCTGGGGGACCGGAAGGTCGCCAGCCTGCGACCGATGGAGCTCGACGACCTCTATGCGGACCTGTCGGGCCGGGGGCTGTCTCCCCGGACGGTGCGGATCTGCCACACGGTCGTCCGCCAGTCACTCGAGCAGGCCCGGCGGTGGGGCTTGATCGCGCGGAGCCCGGCCGTTGACGCCACGCCTCCTCGTCAGGTCCGCAAGGAGGTCGCCCCGCCGACCGTCGATCAGGTGCGGCACCTGATCGATGCCGCTCGGGAGGATGACCCCGACTTCGGCACGTATCTCTGGCTCCTGGCAGCGACCGGCTGCCGGCGCGGGGAGGCATGCGCGCTCCGCTGGTCCGATGTCGACCTCGAGCAAGGCGAGCTCAGCATCCGCCGCGCGATCGCCACCGTCGACGGCCGCACCTACGAGAAGTCCACCAAGACCCATCAGTCTCGTCGACTGGCCCTGGATCCGGCGACGCTCGACGAGCTGCGGGCCCACCGTCTCCGGATGCGCGAGCGCTGCCTCGCCCTCGGCGTGTCGCTGGCCCCGGACGCCTTCGTGTTCAGCGACGTCGAAGGTCGGCCGTGGCGGCCCGATGTCTGCACCAACCGCTTCGGCCGCCTCCGTCAGCGCCTCGACCTGACCAGCGTGCGCCTCCACGACCTCCGCCACTTCGTCGCCACGGTCCTCGGCAACGGCGGCGTACCCATCGCCACCATCAGCTCCCGCCTCGGTCACCGCGACACGGCCACGACGCTGAACATCTACACCCACGCCCTGCCGGCGACCGACCAGCTTGCGGCGGCGTACCTCGGTGCGCTCCTCGCTCCGGAGTCCGACGTCGTCCGCCAGATCTGAGGGCATTCGCTGCCGTTCGCGGCCTATCAGGGGCATGACGACCAACCGCCCCCTCACCCTGACCGTCGAGCAAACCGCCCAGTTCCTCGGCGTGAGCCGCTCCACCGCCTACGAGCTCGTCAACACCGGCCAGCTCGAGTGTCTCCGCCTCCGCCGCCGAATCGTGATTCCAACGTCTCGGGTAGCCGAACGACTCGGCGTCTCTCTGCTTGATGTCTGGAGCGCGCTACCAAGCGACCGCCCCTTCTGAGCCAGGAGCCGCACGAATGCAAGCGTCTGTCTCCCTCTTTGCGCTGGCGAGGACATGACCGTCGGAATTGCTGGCCCGTGGAAGGGCGAACATCTGTACCCTCGTGGGGATGGACGAGATCGACGACGCAGAGCTGGAGGTTGTTCTCGCTCAGGCCTGTTCGGACGCAGCGACTGGCGATTTCCAGAGCATCGTCAGCGTGGCCTCGGCGCTTCGTGCGGAGGCCGGCGACGAGGACGACCCACGCCGAGCGCTCATCGCGGCTCTTGAGTACCACCTCACGCTCCCAGAGGAGCGGCGCGGGGCCCACGGTCCCTTCGGACCGATGATCGAGACCAGCAAGGGCAGCTATCCGGCACCTGTCGGGACCGTCGACGGTCTCATCCCCGGGACCTACCAACTCTGGGAGCGCGCCGCTGCGCTTGCTCCCCTCGATCTGGTCAAGGCCCGTTTTCTGGACTTGTTGTGGGTGGCGCGCTTCGGTGATCAGCCTCATCAGTTCGTGGGCGCGGCGATCGATGCCTACATCACTGCTGCGAGTGGGGGCTTTGGACACCCGGTGGAACGCTCGGAGGCTCTGCAGCGGGCCGTGGAACTCGCCTCGCAGACCAGGGACCGCGACCGACGGGGCCGGGCGGTCACGGCGACCGTGGCGATGATCGAGGCGGCAATCGCCAGCGAGGACCGCATGCCTGGCGTGGCGCTGCCACTGTTGGCGATGTTGGTGGGTGATCGGCCGGATCGTCGGCCTTCCGAGCTCGAACAGCTCGTTCAGAAGGCGATCGATCGCTTCGGAGATGACCCCTGGAACCTCCAGGCCGCGCTGGAGCTGCAGGCTCGGTTGGTCCCGCCCGAAGAGCGAAAGGCACTACACGAGCGCCAGGTCGAGGGCTTCAGGGAGCTCGCGAGCCAGACCACGGGCCTCGTTCGCTACTCACACCTTCAGCATGCGATCGAACTGGCAGAGGGCTTCGGTCTGCACGGCCTTGCGGACTCGCTCCGACACGAGGTCGAGGCGATCACCGAGGACGAGCTCGAGCTGAAGGAGTTCTCCGCAGAGGTTTCCCTCCCTCGGGAGCAGGTCGATCGGTACATCGATTGGTTCGTAGGCAAGGACGACCTCGAGTCAGCGCTCCGGCGGTTCGGCAGCCACATCCCGAGTGGCGACCCCGACAAGAACCGTCAGCAGGTCGAAGAGCTCATGGCCGAGCACCCGATCCAGTACCTCTTCACCCGGATGACGATCGGGCCCAACAACAGCCTCACTCGCTCGACCCAGGGGCCAGACGCACAGGCAGAGCAAGCTCTGATCGACCGTGAGGCCCAACAGGCGTCGTTGTTCTCGCTCTTCGCCGTAGAGATCCTTGAACGGATCCGAGAGCGCTACGGGCCGATCGCAGCCAACACTGATTGGCTCAAGAGCGACCTCATCGACGTCTCCGTCGCCTCCAAGATTCGGCGAGCGATCGAGCTCTATGAGGCCGACGACCCGGACTCCGCAGCCTCAGTGCTCGCACCACGGCTTGAGCGGATTGTTCGGCGCCTTGCCTCCGCGGTGGGCTTGACGGTGACCCGGAGCCCCGATCGTCACGGCCGATCAGGCGGGGTCAAGGGCCTCGGAGATCTCTTGGGGACCCTGGAGGGTTTCCTGCCCGAACCGACCCGGCGCTACCTCAAGGTCTTGCTGTCCGAAGTCACGGGTCTGAACCTGCGGAACCGGATCGGCCACGGGCTCGATGACGAGATCGCCAAGCGCGAGGCGGCCCTGCTTATCCACGCGGTCTGCCACGCCCGGCTCCTGGTTCCAACCGAGGGGTCCGCGTCATAGCGGACTTGGTGGCAACCCGGCGCGCAGCGCCGGGGCGGCAGAGGTCCGCCTCGACTACTTGGGCCGTGGGACCTCGTTACCGACGGTGGCAACGCCATCGACTTTGGTGATCTCGGCAGCGACCTCCGACTCGTCGGCGTCCGCATTCACGTCCACGAGGATCATCAGAGGCTCTCGTTGGACCTGGGTGTTCCGAACGCCTTCGACCGCGCCGATGTCCAGAGAGACCTCGAGGGCGTCGTTCAAGTCTCGGTCATTGTGCAGGATGACGATGACATCGTCCTCGAAGTCCTCATCAGGGAAGCCGATTTCGAGCGGCGTGGTAGGCGGCTGACCACCGTCAGACTCATCGCTGCACGAGCCCGCTGCGGTCAAGGCGATGGCTACGAGAGCGCCAGCGGTCGCGCGTGTAGCGAGCATGGGCCAGTGTCGCGCTTCTGCCACCGAAGCATCCTGCCTAACCGAGACCTGCCGCCCCGTCGCTTCGCGTCGGGTTGCCAGCGGGTCCGCGCGGCCCGTGGAGCTTCGGTCTGGGCGTGCGATCGTGCCGCCGCCATGACGCGAGTCGGATCTCAGGTCGTGCGACCCCTCGTACGACCCGGAGGGGGCACTCAGAGTTCGGCCACGGTGGTGACACCGGTGGTCAGAGACGCTTGGTGAAGTACTGGAGAGTCCAGGTCCAGTCCGGATGCGTCTCGGTGCCGGCATCGACGTAGCCGAGGGCCCGGTAGAAGGCGAGCGCCTCGGGTTGGTTGGTGGCGGTGTCGAGGTGGAGTTCCTGGAACTCGAGCTCCCGGGCCCGGGTCTCGAGCCCGCTCATCAGCAGCCGGCCCACGCCTCGACGGCGGGTCGCCGGATGGACCCGGACGTGAAGAACCTCAGCCTGGTTCGCGCTGTTGGGTCGGATCCCTCCCATCCCGACGACATGGCCGGTGAGCTCCACGATCAGGAACTCCCCGCCGGCCCCCACGAAGTGGCGGTCGACGTCCGCGAGGTACGGGAACGCCGACGGCGGGCTCGCCAGCGCGGCGAGCTCGAGCGGCACCGTCGGGTCGGCGGTCGCGCCCACGTTCGGCAGAGCGTTCAGCGCCCACACGACGCCAGCATCGGACGCCTCGAACCGACGCATGAGCATCCCCGATGTTCGCACCCGGACTACCCCACAACGCCGAGCATCGACCCATCCGCGGAACCACACGCCCGAAGCGGCCTAGAGCTACATGGGACAGACGATTGCATTGACTGTCCACTTCGGTAGACACCCGGCGCAGAACGGCTTAGGCGGGTATGGCGAAGACATACATCGCGGTCTACGAGCACGACGACGTCAACGGCGGCTGGCGCGTGGAGATCGAGGGCCTCGCGGGGTCTCGGGACTTCGGCAGGAGCATCCTGGCGACGCAGGCCAGGATGCGGAGGTCGTTCGCTTGGCGCTTCCGGGAGGACCCAGAACCGCCCGTTGTGGAGGAGCGGTTCCCACCCCACATCGCAGCCTGGGTAAAGCGGGTCGATCGTTCCCGGCGTGAGGCCGATCGAGCGCTGGCGAGGGCGCAGCGTGAGCTGGATCAGGGGGTTCGGGAGCTCGCGAGCCTGGGGCTGAGCCGGCGTGACTCCGCCGCTCTTCTCAGCTTGTCCCACCAACGAGTCCAGCAGCTCCTTGCGAACGATGGCGGCGACGGCTCGTAGAGGCCTCGCTTGCCGATCAGGGGGCTCGTACGCTGTGCGGGTGACCGAGGTCGGGATGAAGCCGCTGCGGGCGCTTCTGGAGGCGTATCGCGATGACATCAAGGCCCTTGTCGCGCGGCACGGCGGCGAGTCCGTCTCGGTCTTCGGATCGGTCGCCCGGGGCGATGAGGCGTCGGGGAGCGACATCGACTTCCTGGTCGAGCTGGCGCCGGGCACGCGGCCCATCGAGATCCTGGCGATCGGCGCGGAGCTCGAGGAACTTCTCGGCGTGTCCGTTGACGTGGGAACACCCGGGTCGCTTCGAGAGCGTCTTCGAGACGAGGTGTTGGCTGAGGCCATCGCGTTGTGACGCGTCACGACGCGTCGTGGCTCGCTGACGTCGTCGACGCCATCGATGCGATCAAGGGGCACCTCAGTCGAGGTGACCTCGACGACGGACTGGTCTACGACGCGGTCAGGGTCCGGCTGATCGAGATCGGTGAAGCGGTCAAGGCCATCAGCCCGGAGCTGCTCGCCGGTGAGCCGAGCGTGCCGTGGCAAGCCATCGCCCGCATGCGAGACCACCTCGCGCACCACTACTTCGACACCGATCACTCGATCGTCGAGGACGTCGTCGACCATGAGCTGGCGCCGTTGCTCGCTGGCGTACGAGCCATCCAGGGACGCCTCGATCCCGACTCCTGAGCTGGGACGCCAATTGGGACTCCACGGTGTCCCAACAAGGGTGATTCAGGGGCACTCGACGGAACGCTCACCCCTCCTGAACTGGTACAACGGACCCGACATCATCCGAAAGACACGTCGGACCCGCCTACGGATCAGAAGGTTGGGGGTTCGAGTCCCTCCGAGCGCGCCACTGTCATGTCGCGAGACATCCCGGGCGGGTTGCGCGTGACATGTCGCCGATCACCTCGACATGGTCCTCAGTGGGTCGGGCTCAGTTGACCCCTTCGGCGCCCGCTCAGGACTCTGCGGACGTTCGCGAGTTCAGTCCGGGCCGCTGCCGGGCAGCGCGTGAACGGTGTCGAAGAGGAAACCGATGAGGTCGGGGTCGTTGAGGATGGCCCAGTCGGGTGCCATGAGCTTGGCGTAGCGCTCGAAGTAGAGCATCTGCTTGGCGACGAGGACGAGCTCGCGGGGGAGTCGGACTTCGTATCGGGTGCCGATGCGGACGATGTCGATGAGTACTTGGCCGTAGGAGATCTCCGACAGCGGTCGCCCGAGGATGGGCTCGACGATCTCGGCGATGTCGCGGGCGGACTGTTCGAGATCGGCGGGGCGGAGAACGGCGCCCATCTCGTAGATGGCCGTCGCGACGGCCTGGAAGTCGTTGTCGATGAGCAGTGCGGGGAGGCCGGTGCGGATGATGTCGCGCGTGGCGTCGTCGAGGCTGCCGCAGATGCCGAAGTCGAGGAAGACGATCTTGCCGTCGGTGTCGAGCATGAGGTTGCCGGCGTGAACGTCACCATGGAAGAAGCCGTGCTGGAGCGCGCCTTCCATCCAGGCGCGCACGCCCCGTTTCAGCGCGGTGCCCAGATCCCATCCGGTGGTGCCGAGCCGAGCGAGGTCGTCGATCTTGTAGCCGTGGATGCGCTCCATGGTGAGCACGCGTGGCGTGGTGAGTGGCCAGTGCACGGCCGGAACCCGTACGTGGTCGTTGGTTCCGTAGGCGCGCAGGTTGCTCGCGAACCGCTCCATGGAGCGGGCTTCAACAACGAAGTTGAGCTCTTGGGCGAGCGTCGTTGCGAAGTCCTCGACGACGGCGACTGGGTTGGCCATCCGTCCCTTGGATGAGGTGCGCTCGAGGAGTCGGGCGAGACGTTGGAGGATGGCCAAGTCGTCGCGGAGTCGCGGCGCGATGCCGGGTCGCTGCACTTTGACGACGACGTCGGTTCCGTCGAGCAGCTCGGCGGCGTGGACCTGTGCGATCGAAGCCGAGGCCAGCGGCTTGGGCTCGAAGTCGCGGAACAGCGCGTCGGGATGGTCCCCAAGTTCGGCGGTGACGACCTCGATGACGTCCGCGGTCGGCACGGGTGGGACCTCGTCGAGGCAGGCGCGGAACTCGTCTGCAAGGACCTCGGGGAACAAGCCGGGGCTCGAGGCGATGAGCTGGGCCAGCTTGACGTAGGTCGGTCCGAGCTCTTCGAAGGCGCGGCGCAGCTCGTTGGCGGCCGCGGCGCCGCGCGGTTCGTGCCGAGACCGTCGTAGCAATCGCGTCCCGTGGCGGGCGAGTACGGCGCCCGTGCGGGCGGCTCGCCGGGCAACGGCGGTGGGATGAGCCGGCCCCAGCGCGGGCGGGAGGTGGGTGTGCGGCACGGGTCTCCTGGCGATCAAGCCTCGACAACGATGAAACAGAATCGTATGGTTGTTTCGACATGGCGTCCAACTTGTCATCAGAGATGGTCGACGACGGCTCGATCCTCGAGCTCGGCATCCGCCTCACCGGTGTGCCGCCGGTCCCGGCGGCCGAGCTGGACCCGTACCTCGACGCCGCGGCCCGCTGCTTCGCTCGGTTCGGGATCACCCGCACCCGGGTGCCCGACGTCGCCGCCGAGGTGGGCGTGTCGCGAGTGACCGTGTACCGGCAGGTCGGCACGGTCGAGGACATGGCCCGGATGCTGCTGGCCCGAGACATGCACCGCCTGCTCACGCTGCTGCCAGCGGCGCTGGACGGGGCGACGGGGCCCGACACGGTCGTGCGCCTGGTGGAGACGATCATCGACCACGCCCGCGCCCACCCGGTCCTGGTCAAGGTGCTCAACGACGAGCCCCACCTCCTCGGCCCAGTGCTCGTCAGTGACCTCGGAACCGTCGCCGTACGGGTCGCTGATGTCGTGGCGCCACTGCTCGAGGCGCTGATGGCCGCCGGTCAGCTGGCCCGGCGCGACCCGCGGGTAGTGGCGGAGTGGCTGGTCCGCCAGACCGTCACGCTGATCCTGGCTCCGCCGGAGGGAGACCTGCACGCCTTCCTGGCCGAGTTGCTCGTTCCCGCCCTGACCCCGCCCGAGGAGCGCCGATGACCGCGACCATGCAAGCACCGGCGCGTGCAGGTGACGGTGAGAGGATCGGCGCCCCGCGGCCCACCGACGCCACCCGGCTGGCTGAGATCGTCGTGGTGCTGGCCCGCAACGGGCTGGTGACGGTGAGCCGCAGAGGCGGCGCTCTCGCCCTACGTCCGCGCCGGCAGGCACCGCGAGCCGTGGCGGTGGCGTTGCGACGCAGCTTCGCCGACCTAGGCCCGACCTATGTGAAGTTCGGTCAGCTGATCGCGTCGAGCCCGGGCCTGTTCCCGGCGTTCCTGGCAACGGAGTTCCGCCGGCTGCTCGACGCCGTGCCCCCGGAGTCACCCGCGCTGATCCGGCGGGTGATCGAGCGCGAGCTCGGCTCCAGCGTCGATGAGCTGTTCGCGACCTTCGGGGACAACCCGGTTGCCGCCGCGTCGGTGGCGCAGGTCCACCGCGCGACCCTGGCCGACGGGACCGAGGTCGCGGTCAAGGTCCGGCGGCCGAACCTGCGCGGCCGCATCGAACAGGACCTCCGTCTGCTGCGGGTACTGGCCAGCGCCCTTGGCCGGGCCGGCGCGCTGGGGGAGACGCTCAACCCGACGGCGATCGTCGACGACCTGGCCGACACGATCCGCGCCGAGCTGGACTTCCGGCGCGAAGCGGCGGCCATGGCGGAGTTCGCGGACAACCTCGCCTGCCACGCCACCAACCAGCGGTGCGTGGTACCCCGACCGATCGAGGGGATGGTCGCCGAGAGGGTCCTCGTCATGACCTACGTTGAGGGGACCCCGGTCGACGACGGCACGACTCTTCGTGCCGCTGGCCATGACCTCGAAGACCTCGTGCGCACCGGGGTTCGCGCCTGGCTGGGCGGCGCGCTGCAGCACGGCCTGTTCCATGGCGACGTGCATGCCGGCAACCTGTTCGTCACCCCGGCCGGCGAAATCGCCTTCCTCGACTTCGGGATCATGGGCCGCCTGGACGACCGCACCCGCCTGGTGCTGCGCCGAGCGCTCCCCGCGCTGCTTGTCGACGGCGACTTCGCAACGGTGGTGCGCGCCGTGTTCGACCTCGGCGCCGCCACCGAACCGGTCGACCTCACACAGGCCACCGCCGATGTCCGCGACCTGCTCGAGCCGATCGCGACGAAGCCGCTAGGCGAGATCAGCTACGGCGAGCTGCTCAGCCACATCCTCGCGGTCGCCACCCGCTATCACGTCGTGCTGCCACGAGAGCTGGTGCTGGTGGTCAAGCAGCTCCTCTACTTCGAGCGCTACGCCAAGGAGCTGGCACCGAACTATCGGCTGCTCGCCGATCAGCGGATCCTCGAGCACCTCGTCGGCGCGCCCCAAGTTGTCGTCGAGCGCCCGGCGTTGCGCACGCGACCTATCACCCGCGACCTCGACGCACCGGGGGGCGGGCTGGTCGTAACCCGCGACGCCGAGGTGCGGTTCTCCTGGGACTACTCCGGTGACCGCGCCGAGCTGACCAAGCTCTACGCCAAGGCGAAGCGGTCGCAGTGGAACGCCACCACCGACATCGACTGGTCCATCGACGTCGACCCGCTCGACACCAGCGGGCTGCCGTCGTACCTGCCGATGATCGCGGCGGAATCCTTCGCCCGGTTCGACGAACGCCAACAAGCCGAGGCCGGTCGTCAGTTCAACGCGTGGATCACCAGCCAGTTCCTCCACGGCGAACAGGGGGCGCTGCTGGCGACCGCCAAGCTCGTCCAACAAGTGCCCTGGACCGAAGCCAAGTACTACGGCGCCACTCAGGTGCTCGACGAGGCCCGCCACGTGGAGGCCTACGCCCGATACCTGGACGAGAAGCTCGAGCTGACCTATCCGGTCAACGACAACCTCCGCCAGCTCCTCGAGCTGGTGGTGGCCGACTCCCGCTGGGACCTCACCTACCTCGGCATGCAGATCATCGTCGAGGGCATTGCCCTCGCCGCGTTCGGGCTCATCCACCAGTTCTCCACCGAACCGCTCATCAAGCAGATCACCCGCTACGTCATGGCAGACGAGGCGCGCCACGTCGCCTTCGGCGCCCTGTCCCTCGCCGGTGTCTACGACGGGATGACCACGGCCGAGCTGTACGAGCGCGAGGACTTCGTCGTCGAGGCCGCCTGGCTGATGCGCGACCGGTTCCTGGCCACCGAGGTGTGGGAACGCCTGGGCATCCCCCTCGACGACGGCCTGCGGGACTCGGCCAATTCGCCGATGCTGCAGCTCTTCCAGCGGGTGCTGTTCGCCAAGATCACCCCCAACCTCCGCAAGATCGGGCTGCTCTCGCCGCGCCTCACCGACCGGCTGGTCGGTATCGGCGCCATGGCCCCCGACGACCTCTGAAGGAGGCTCCATGCCTGCTGTCGTCAACGTCGACGCCGACAACGTCCTGCTCCGCCTGCTGCTCACCCCCGAAGGACGCGCCGACCCCTACAGCCACTACGGGCAGCTGCGCGACACGGCCCCGGTGCTGCGCTCCAGCCTCGGGCCCATCGTGCTGTCCCGCTACGACGACTGCATCACCGCGCTGCGCGACCCTCGACTGGGTCGCGGCACCGCCCTGCGCCAAGCGGGCGCGTCACCGATCGGGTTCGCCGGCTTCGACGTCGACCCCGAAATGCGGCAGGCGTTCTTCGAACGGGCCGGCGACAACATGCTCTTCGCCGACCCGCCCGACCACACCCGCCTGCGCCGCCTCGTCAGCAGAGCCTTCACCCCCAAGCGGATCGAATCGCTACGCCCCGCAGTGGAGGCCATGGTGCACCGCCACCTCGACACCATGCTCGCCGCCGGCGAGGTCGATGTCATGGAGGTGCTCGCCTTCCCGCTGCCCGTCACCGTCATCGGCGAGCTCGTCGGCGTCCCCGCCCCGGACCGCGCCGGCTTCCAGCCCCTCATCCGCGCCGCGGTCGCCGCGTTGGACCCGAGCAGCGACAGCGCCGCTATCGCCACCGCAGCCGACGCCATGGACCAGGCCCGCAGCTATTTCGCCGATCTCGTCACCGAGCGGCGCCGCCATCCGGCCGACGATCTCCTCTCCGGGCTGATCGCCAGCCGAGACGCTGGCGACGCCCTGTCCGACGACGAGGTGATCGCCACCGCGGTCCTGTTGTTCTCGGCTGGGTTCGAGACAACGACGAACCTCATCGGCAACGGCCTGCTCGCCCTGCTCCAGCACCCCGACCAGCTCCAGCGGTGGCGAGCCGACCGGACCCTGGCACCGGCCGCCGTCGAGGAGCTGCTGCGCTGGGACAGCCCCGTGCAGATGAACATGCGCACCGCCCTCGAACCCGCCGACATCGCCGGCGAGCCGCTCGCGGCGGGCGATGTCGTGATCGTCCTGCAAGGCGGCGCCAACCGTGACCCCGCCCACTTCCCCGGCGCCGACACGTTCGACGTCGGCCGCGCCGACAACACGCCCCTCAGCTTCGGGTGGGGCATCCACCACTGCCTCGGCGCTGCCCTCGCCCGCATGGAAGGCGAAGTGGTGTTCAACGCCCTCCTGGCTCGCTGCCGAACCATCGAAGCGCGCTTCGACGAACCGCAGTGGCGGCCCACCCTCACGCTGCGAGGCCTCGCCACCCTGCCCGTGGAGGTCGCGGCATGAGCACCTTCACCGGGTTCGACCCCTTCGCCGCCGAGGTCGTCGAGGACCCGTACCCGCACTACGCCCGGCTCCGTGACGAGACACCGGTCGCCTGGATCCCCGAGCAGAACCTGTGGATGGTCACCCGCTACGAGGACGTCGCCGCCGTCCTGCACGACCCGTCGACGTACTCGTCGGCCGACGGCATGGGTGCGCTCATGTCCGGACGGGTGGGCCGCAACCGCGTGGACGCACGCGAGCTGCTCGGTCTCGATCTACGGGCCATGCGTGTCCTCATCGCCACCGACCCGCCCGACCACACCCGGCTGCGTCGTCTCTTGGCCCGCGCGTTCACGCCGCGGGCCATCGCCGAGCTCGAACCCCATCTGCGCGAGGTGTGCGAGCGCCTCGTCGATGACCTCCTCGCCGCCGCCGACCGAGGCAGCGGAGACCTCGTCGCCCAACTCGCCTTCCCGTTCCCCGTCATCGTCATCGCCGAGCTGCTCGGCATCCCGCCCGAGCGCCGAGACGACTTCAAGCGCTGGTCAGACGCGCTCGTCGGCGCTCTCTCGGGCGCCTGGAACCCGACGGAGGCACAGCAGACGCTCGCCGAGATGTTCATGTACCTCGCCGACGTCGTCGAACGTCGACGCCTGGACCCTGGCGACGATCTGATCAGCCGCCTCGTCGTTGGCGCCGACCCCGATGACCCCGACAGCCTCAGCTCCATCGAGATCACCTTGTTCGCCGTGCTGCTCCTCGTGGCCGGCAACGAGACCACCACCAACCTGATCGGCAACGGTGCTGCCGCTCTCGCTGCGCACCCCGACCAGGCCGACTTGCTCGCCGATCGACCCGACCTGCTCGCAGCGGCTGTCGAAGAGATCCTGCGTTGGGACGCCCCTGTGCAGGGACTGTTCCGCTCGACCACGCGCGCGACCACGCTCGCCGGTGTCGACATCCCCGCGGGCGCGATGATCCTCGCCTCGTTCGCAGCGGCCAATCGCGACAGCCGCCACTTCCCCGACGCCGAGCGCTTCGACATCACCCGTCGGCCGGGCGACCACCTCGCCTTCGGGCACGGCATCCACTACTGCCTCGGCGCCTCCCTGGCCCGGCTCGAAGCGCGACTGGTGGGCGAAACCCTCGCCGCGAGGGGCGCCCAGCTGCTGCCGGCCCCCGGCGCTCGTCGGGTCGACAGCATGATCCTGCGCGGCTTCGTCAGCTACCCGGTCGCCGTCGCTGCAGGCTAACGTTTGGACGATGAGTCCAAACATGCTGTCGAGAACGCGATGGGGCGGTCGATGAGCCCCCGCCAGGTCCCGCCCGGCCTCGCCGACAAGCTCACGTCCGCCGCGGCCGGGTTCGCAGTCGCGTTCGACGACATCCGCATGGAAGACATCGCATCGGCCAGCGGCATCCCGCGAGCCACGCTCTACTACTACTTCGCCGGCAAGGACGACCTGCTGGCGTTCCTCCTGCGATCGATGCTCGACGACCTGCAGGTCTCCGTCGACACCGCACTCCAGGTCCGCGGCGATACCCGCACCCGGTTGCGCGCCGTCATGCGCGCCCAGTTCGGCCACCTCGCCGCCAACCCAGCAGCAGCACAGCTGCTGATCATGAACCTCGGCCGCGCCGGCCGCGTGAGCACGATCGGCTCAGGGATCGACAGCGGCTTCCACGCCCCGGTCCGCCAGATCCTCGCCGACGGCGTCGCCGCCGGCGACCTCGTCGACCTCGACGTGGACGTGACCGCCGCCGCCCTGTTCGGGGCCGTCACCGTCGTCGGGCTCCGATCCCTGGTGAGCACCGGCTCCGTCGACGTCGACGCCACGACCGACCGGCTGTTCCCGGTGCTCTGGTCCGGCATGGCCGCTGCGGCCAAGCCCGGGAGCGCGAAGCGGTGAGCGGAGCCCCGCTCGCGCCACTTGTCGACCACGTGCCCGACGGCATCGTGCACGTCGCCCTCCCCACGCCATTCCCGGTGGGACCGGTCAACTGCTACGTCCTGCTCGACCACCCCGTCACCGTCGTCGACCCCGGCATGTTGTGGGCCGACAGCACCCAGCTGCTCGAGGCCACCCTCGTCGCCAACGGGCGCACCTTCGGCGACGTCGCGCAGGTGCTGATCACCCACGGCCACCCCGACCACTTCGGGGCCGCCGGCTGGCTCGCCGACGCGGCCGATGCCTCCGTGGTCTGCGGCCGGGCGGAGGTCCCCAAGATCACCCAGGCGACCGACCGGCCGTCGATGGTCGAGATCGTCGACCGGCTCGGCATCCCCGACACGATGCGCGACACGTTCCGCGGCTTCTACGAAGGCGTCCAACAGATGTCCCACCCCATCGACCCCCGCCGTCTTCACCTCCTCGACGACGGCGACACCCTCCCCGCCGGCGGACGCGACTGGCAGGTCCACGTCACCCCCGGCCACTCCGTGGGCCACGTCTCCCTGTACGACCCCCACGAACGAGTCCTGCTCTCGGGAGACCACCTGCTTGCCTGCATCACCCCCAACCCCGTGCTCGAACCCGACCCTGACACCCTCGAAGGGCGTCGCCGCAGTCTTGTCGAGTACCTCGCCTCCCTCGAGCGGTTCATCCGCATCGACCCACTCCTGGTGCTGCCCGGCCACGGTCCGCGCTTCTGCGATGTGCCCACCCTCACCGAGGGCATGCGCCACCACCACGACAGCCGCGCCGACGAGATACTCGAACTCGTTCGCCGGCTCGGCGAGGCCACGCCCTACGAGCTCTCCGGCGAGCTGTTCCCCCACATCCGCGACTTCTCGATCATGCTCGGCGTCTCCGAGGTCGTGGGACACCTCGACCTGCTCGAGGACGACGGCAAGCTCGTACGTCGAGGCCACCCCCACCGGTACAGCGCGGCATGACCGACACCGCCTCGCCTCGACCTGCCTTTGAGACCTTCGACCCCGCGGTCGCGGAGATGATGACGACCGCGGCCGGCGAGATGGGAGGCATCCCCGACTACCTCGCCATCCGCACGGTCGAGGTCGGGCCCGGCACGATGACCGCCGAGCTCGACGTGCGACCCGAGCTGCTCAACCCGTTCGGGTCCGCCCATGGCGGCACCCTTGCCGCCCTCGCCGACCACGTACTCGGTGCCGTCCTCTACCCGCTCATCCCACGCGGCGCGTGGGCAGCCACCACCGAGCTGAAGCTCAACTTCCTCGCGCCGATCCGCTCGGGCGTCCTGCGTGCACGATCCGAGGTGATCTCGCTCACGAAGCGCACCGCGGTCGTGCGCATCGACGCCACCAACGACGGCCGGCTCGTCGGCGCCGCCCAAGGCACCGTCACCATCAGCGCCCCCAAGGCACCCCAAACGTGAAGTTCGACCTCATGCTCGGCGGCCTCCCGCTGGCCCGCATGCAACACCTCGCACGCGATGCAGAGGCCGCCGGGTTCTCCGGCATCGTGGTCACCGAAGCTGGGCGCACCGCCTACCTCGGATGTGCCGCCGCTGCGCTCGCCGCCGAGATCGACATCCTCACCGGCGTCGCAGTGGCGTTTCCCCGCAGCCCCATGGTCACCGCCCAGGTGGCGTGGGAGCTCGCCGAAACCACCTCCGGGAGGTTCCGCCTCGGCCTCGGCACCCAGGTCCGCGCCCACATCGAACGCCGCTATGGAGCCGAGTTCGATCATCCCGGCCCCCGACTGCGCGAGTACGTAGCCGCCATCCGCTCGGCGTTCTGCGCCTTCCGCGGCGACCGACTGCACCACGATGGGGAGTTCTGGAACCTCTCGCTCCTACCCGCGATGTGGTCCCCAGGAGCGATCGCCGTGCCGGACCCGCCGATCGACCTCGCCGCGGTCAACCCGTGGATGCTGCGCATGGCCGGCGAGGTCGCGGACGGCATCCACGTCCACCCCCTCAACACCCCCGCCTACTTCCGCGACACCGTCGTCCCCAACCTTGAGGCCGGCGCGTCGAGGGCCGGTCGCTCGCCAGCTGATCTCGAGGTGATCGTCCCCACCTTCGCGGCGCCCGGCTCGACGAGCGACTCGGTGCAGGAGTGGCGGGAGCTAGCCCGCATGCAGGTCGCCTTCTACGGATCCACTCCCAACTACGCGTTCATCTTCGACCAGCTCGGGCGGGAAGGAACCACCGCCCGCCTTCGCGAACGACAGAAGGCGGGTGATGTCGCCGGCATGGCCGCGTTGATCGATGACGACCTTCTCGAGCACTTCTGCGTCAGCGGCGACTGGGCCAAGGTCGCCGACGATCTGATCGAGCGGTACCAGGGGAGGGCTACTCGAATCGTCTCCTACTTCGCGGGGATGGCCTGGGCGCGAGATGAACAGGCCCTCGGAGCGTGGGGGGAGCTCGCCCGGGCCGTACGGGCCGCCAACCCTGCCGGGGCGGTCGGGAGGTGACCACCCCGGAGAGCCCGTCCGGGGACGCTGCCCGATGAGCCCCCGACACGACCACGAGCGCGTCCGATCCGAGATGGTGCGTGTCCCCGGCGCCGCCCCGCGGTTCCGGCCCCGCTGCCGCTGCGGGTGGACCGGTGATCCCGTGGCCGCCAGCGAGGTCGTGCTCGCCGTCGAAGCTCACGTCGAACAGGCCCTGGGGCGTCCCGAGGGGCGGGACCTGGACGCGACGATCCCACCCGGGAGGCCGCCATCATCGTGGTGGCCCGCCCGGCCGGTCTCACCGATGCCGACCGCCCCTACATCGGCCGGCTCGCTCAGGTCCTCCGCTCGCCATCGTTCGCCGACGACATCAGCGGCGTCCAGAGCGCGGCCACGCACCCCGACCGGGGCCCCTTCCTGCGCTCGGGGGACGGAGCCGCCGAGCTGCTGGTGGCAAGCATCCGCCGGGCCCCGTTCTCCACCAACGGCACCCAGGCGGTCGAGGATCTCCGTGACCACCTCCAGGCGACTGCCCCGGAGGGTGTCCAGGCCCACGTGACCGGCATCGCCGGGCTCGCCGCCGACCAGGCCGCCGGTGTCGTCGAATCGTTCGACCGCACCGCACTCGAACCTCGCCGGCCACAGACTGCCGGAAAAGACTGAGCCGTGAGCAATCCCGATCGGTCACACCAGATGCAGCCCATCGTCCGCAACCCCGACGGCTCTGGACTCATCGCCTGCTGTTCGCGCGGTTGGCGGTCGCCACCGAGCGCCAACGGCGAGTTCGCGCACCAGGCCTGGGAACGCCATGCCCGCTACCGCGCCCACCCGTCTGGACGAGACAACGAACGCCAGGAGGACCCATGACCACTTCGGTGCACGACCTCGACCTGCCCGAGGTTGATGTTTTCAACCTCGACCGATCCGCGGCCATCGCCGCGTTCGAAGGGGCCCGTCAGCAGCACTGGCTCGCCCGCGTCCCGCTCGGCTACGCGGTCACCCGCTACGAGGACGTCACCGCCGTCTTGCGCGACCGGCGGTTCCACTCCGCCCTGTCGCTGCTGCCCCAGATGTCCGGCATCGAGGGTCCTATCCGCGACCGCCAAGAGCGGTCCATCCTCGCCACGGAAGGTTCTGAGCACTCCCGGCTCCGGCGGCTCGCGTCCCCCGCCTTCACCCCCAAGGCCACCGACCGCCTTCGGCCCTTCATGCGCGAGGTCATCGGTGACCTCGTCGACCAAGTCGCTGACGCAGGAACATGCGAGCTCGTCAGCGACATCTGCGAGCCCTACCCGATCCCCATCATCTGCGAGCTCCTCGGCGCTCCGAAGGAGGATTGGAAGCTCTTCTCGAGCTGGGCCACCGACATCTTCCGGATCTTCAACAACGACATCGCTCACGACCTCGCCGCCATCGAAGCCGCCATGGCGGGTCTAGACGACTACGTCCGCGCCATGATCGAAGACCGACGCCACCGGCCCGCCGACGACCTCCTCAGTCACATGATCGCCGTCGAAGAAGAAGGCGACCGGCTGAGCACCGATGAGCTCGTCATGATGACCGAAGCCGTGCTCATGGCCGGCACCGACACCACCCGCAACCAGCTTGCCTGCTCCATCGCCCTCTTCGCCGAACACCGCGACCAGTGGGCCCGGCTCGTCGCCGAACCCGAGCTCGCCCATCGAGCCGTCGAGGAGACCATGCGCCTTCTCGGCACCGTCCGAGGAACCGCACGCGTCGCGTCCGAGAACATCGACCTCCACGAGGTCGTCTTCCCGGCCGGCACCCTGGTGATGACCAGCCTCGCCACCGCAAACCAGGATCCACAGGTCTGGGAGGACCCCCACCGGTTCGACATCACACGAGCGCCATCCAGCTCCGCTCAGATGACATTCGGCTCCGGTATCCACTTCTGCCTCGGGGCCTCACTTGCCCGCGCTGAGCTCCAAGAAGCACTCTCGCTCCTCGCCAGCCGCATGCCCGGACTCACCCTCGATGGTCCGATCGAATGGAAGCCACCCACCGTCGGAATCTGGGGGCCCAGCCGACTCCCGCTCCGATTCAACCCAGCGACCGCCGGCGGCACGCCCGCGGCTTGACCCTTGCCCCCTCTGGTCGACACCGTCCGGTCGTCACGCCAGCAGACCAATCCGCGTTGGTCGTCCGTCAGGCAGTCCGGCTCGCGCTGCGCCGTGATCGATCCCGCCAGGCGGCTCACGGCCTAGCCCTCGGCGGGGGCCCGGGAGGCCTCGGCGCTATGCATCGCTGACCTCCCGAGCCCAGCGTCGGAGCCCGATCCTGGTCACGGATCTGGTGGCGCGTAGTAATCGTCGCGACTGCCGCGAGGGCGTGGCCTCGGCATGCACGACCACCTCCACCCGATCGGGTGAGCCTTCGTTGCCGCCGGCGGGAACGTGCCGCAGGGTCAGGTGCCCCTCGAGCACGGACAATCCCGAGTCGGCGACGAACGCTATGCCTTGACCGGGGGCGATCTCCTCCCGGATCATCCGCAACCGGATCCCATGGCCCAGGTGGACTTCCGTCGACCCGTCCTGATTGTGATGGCGCTGCATGCCCAAGTGGCGTGCCACCGTGTCGAGGTCCAACGAGGGCGCGACGTCGGCCCAGGCGCACGGTAGGACGACGGATTCATCCCAGGCGCATCGTCTCGGCTGCGCAGAACCTCGTCCCATGTCGTTGGCCTGCAGTATGCGTGCTGCGAGGACTTCGGCGGCATCCAGGTCCCCGGCGGTGGCGGCCCCCGCGAAGGATCGGGCCTGCCGGCGTTGCACCCACCCCCACCCAGGGGCCGAACGCAGCTCGTGTTGCGTCGTCACGCGACGAGCGAACCGATAGAGGCCGACCATCAAGACCGACGTGGTGAGGAGGGCTGCGATGAGTAGGCAGAGGAGCTGCGCGGCCAAGGTGGCGCTCAGCGCCAGGTCCTGCAGCGGTGGTGAAACCGGACCGGACATTCGGGCCACCTCCTGACGGAACGATACCGATCGATGGTCAGGCGGTCACGCCGGACAGGGCAGCCGCGAGCCGGCCGCGGGCGGTGGATGACTTCACGGGAGGCCCTGCGGTGGGCGGGCAGGGAGGCTCGGACGGTCGGCGTTGGTGAACTTGTCGAGATCGACGGCAAGGAAGAGCGCTTCGGCCCGCACGAAGACGCCGTCGGCGGACTCGCCGACGGCTTCGATCCAGAGCTTGCGATCGGCGCGGTCTCGCAGGCGGGCGGTGAAGGTGATCTCGGTGCCGAGTGGCGCTGGCCCGATGTAGTCGATGGTGAGGTTCGCGGTGTAGGCCATCTCGCCGATGATGGGCAGGACATGACCCATGGTCTCATCGAGGATGGCGCCGACCACCCCGCCGTGGGCTCGACCCGGCGCACCTTCGAACGCGGGCCCGAGGGTGGTGACGGCCACCGCGGCGTCGCCTCGGCGGACGACGCGGACGCCGACGCCCATGGGGTTGGTGCGCCCGGACACGATGGAGTCGCGGAACAGGTCGATGTCCTGGCCGTCTTCGATGATCGCGCGGGTCCCGCTGAGCGCGGCGGTGACACGGGGGCTGGTCAACATCTCGTGAGCCCGGTCTCGTGGCCTGCCGCGTCGAACGGTTGCGGTGTGCTCACGTGCGGTCTCGGCGAGTTCCGTTGCCGTGGCGATGTCGACGTGGTGGCTGACCAGCGCATGGCCGAGCTCCTGCATCGCAGTAGCGAGGTCTGTTCGAGCGGCGAGCTGTTCCGAGTCTTCGTCGAGGTTCATGGGGTCTGCACGGGAGTCCGGCCAGGACGATGTCGAGGCTCGGTGGATGCGGTCAGCGTCCTCGACGCCTTCGACGCCGAGGTTCGGCAGGCACCTCGAGACGGTCAATGGTCGGAATCGTTATAGAACCCGTTTAGATCCTCTGTCTAGACTCCGTGACGGAAACCGGCGGGACGGCGCACCGGCCGTGGGCTCAAACCCCTTCGTGAGGAGCCGACCATGCCGAGGACTGGGACCCAGGATCACCACGTCCGGTCCGACCCGTGCTTCACCCGTTCGGCCAGCTCCACGGCGTGGTCATCTCGGCGCTCGTGGACCACCCAGCAGGAACCAGACCACTGACCTCCACCCACCCTGAGGCTGCGAGATCCGAACCCGCAGACGAATTGTCTGTGGCCCACGACGAGGTCGTCGTCGACCCACGTCGTCGCCTGCTCATCCTGGCCGCCATGTGCGTCGCGCTCGTGGCGGTCGTCGCCTCGGTTTCGGGCCTGAACGTCGCACAGCAGGCCTTGGCCGCGGATCTCGACGCCTCCCAGAGTCAGCTGCTGTGGATCATCAACGGCTACACCCTCGCCCTCGCCGCCCTCCTCATGCCTGTGGGAGCGATCGGCGACCGGTGGGGACGCAAGCCCGTCCTCATGGTCGGTCTCGTGGCCTTCTCTCTCACGAACCTGGCCTCGGCCTTCGCCACCGAACCGACCGTACTCATAGCGCTGCGCTTCCTCGCCGGCGTCTCCGCAGCGATGGTCATGCCCGTCACCCTCTCGGTGATCACCACCAGCTTCCCCCGTCAGGAGCAGGCCAAGGCCATCGGTACCTGGGCCGGCTTCGCGGGCGCGGGCGGGATCATCGGCCTGTTCGTCTCGGCCGCCATCATCGACAACGCCACGTGGCCGTGGGTCTTCGCCCTTCCGATCGCTCTGGCGGCCGTCTCGTTCATGCTGACCGCCATGTTCGTCCCGCACTCGGTCGAGCACACCGAGGCGGGCTTCGACATAGCGGGCTCGCTCTTGTCGGTCGTTGCCGTTGGAGGGCTCGTGTTGGCCTTCCACGAGGGCCCGGAACGCGGATGGACGGACGGCATCACGATCGCGGCGATTGCTGCTGGGTTGCTCGGCAGTGCGGCGTTCGTGCTCGTGGAGCTCCGACGGGATCACCCGCTCGTCGATGTGCGCGTCTTCGCCCTCCGTGGCCTCGCCTCCGGCTCCGTCAACCTCTTCGTGGTGTTCGCGGTCATGTTCTCGCTGTTCCTCGTGCTGGTGCAGTACCTCCAGGCCGTCCTCGGGTACTCGGCGCTGAAGGCCGCGTCGGGCCTGCTGCCGATGGCGGTGATGATGATGCCGCTGTCCACGATCGCCCCGACCATCGCCGAACGGATCGGGTTCCGGCGCACCCTCGTCACAGGCATGCTGCTGCTCGCTGGAGGGCTCGTCCTCTTCGCCGCCCTTGCGGATCCCGCGGGCGGGTACCTGGCGGTGCTCCCCGGCATCTTGGTGCTCGGCGCTGGCGTCGGACTCGCCATGAGTCCGTCCACCGCCGCGATCACCTCCTCGCTCCCCGAGGAGAAGCAGGGTGTCGCCTCCGCGCTCAACGACACGGTGCGCGAGATGGGCGGCGCCGTGGGCATCGCCCTCATCGGTTCGGTCCTGAACTCCGCCTATCGGTCCAACATCGAGCCGACCGCCGTCTCCCTGCCGCCCGAGGTCGCCGAGCCGGTGACCTCCGGCATCGGCGGGGCACTCGCCGTGGCCGGACAGATGGGTGCTGACGGAGGCGCGCTCGTGGATGCCGCCCGACAAGCATTCGTCGACGGCATGAGCCCTGCTCTGTACCTAGCGGCAGGTCTTGCTCTCGCCGCAGCCGCCTTCACCGCACTCCGAGGCCCCAAGACGGCGGCCGAAGCCGAGCCGCGCCTGCATGAGCCCGAGCCGACCGAGCCTCGGATCGACAGCGACCGCTCAACTTGAAGGTGTCGACGCAGGGGTCCTAGGGACGCCTCGCTGGGCATCGACGGCAGCCACCAGCCGCTCCATCAACGACGCCAGGCGTTCACGGTCCTCGGTGTCGAAGGTGTCAAGCATGTCGGACAACAGGTCATTGGCCCGGGCCCGCACCCGGGCGTGCAGACGACGACCGCCAACACTCGGCATCACCAGCACCACCCGGGCGTCGAAGGAGTCAGTGGTCCGGTCGACCAGGGAGAGCTGCTGCAACCTCGCCACGGTCCGGGTCGCGGTGGACGGGTCGACGCGCAGCAGTGACGCCACGTCGCTCATCCGGACCGGGGCATGGGACACGATCAGGTCGAGGGCGTCGGCTTGGGCGATATCGAGAGGCGGGTCGGGGTCGTACAGAAGCGCCCGCACCGGCCCTGCTGACCCGGCCCGGCGGAGGTCTCGCCACGCAGCTCGGATCCGTTCCGCAACCGGATCGCTCTCTGCCGGGAGCCCCACCATACCTCCGACCATAGTCCTTGCACCCTACAAGTAGGTGGTTGTAGTGTGCAACCATGTCGGTCGGTGAGGCGCAGACTGCCCCTGGGCTCACGCACCGACAGATCCTCGTGGTCTTCAGCGGCTTGATGGCGGGGATGCTCCTCGCCGCCCTCGACCAGACCATCGTGTCGACCGCGTTGCCAACAATTGTGGGCGAGCTCGGCGGCCTCGACCACCTTTCGTGGGTGGTCACGGCCTATCTGTTGACCACCACCGCGAGCACGCCGCTCTACGGGAAGCTGTCAGACATCTACGGCCGTCGACTCATGTTCCAGTCGGCAATCGTCATCTTCGTCGTCGGATCGATGCTGTGCGGGCTGTCCCAGGACATGCTCCAGCTCGTCGTCTTCCGCGGCATCCAGGGAATCGGCGCCGGTGGCCTGATGGCCATGGCCTTCGCCATCATCGGCGACATCGTCTCGCCTCGGGAGCGAGGCCGCTACACCGGCTACCTCGGGGCGGTCTTCGCGGTCGCCTCCGTCGCGGGGCCCCTGCTCGGTGGGTTCTTCGTCGACAACCTCACATGGCGATGGGTCTTCTACGTCAACGTCCCGATCGGGATCGTGGCTCTGGTCATCACCAGCTCCGTGCTGCGCTTGCCCTTCGCACGGCAGGACCACGAGGTCGACTTCGTCGGGGCAGCGCTGCTCGTCGCGGGCGTCTCGACCTTGCTGCTGGGTCTGGTTTGGGGCGGCAGTGAGTACCCGTGGGGCTCGCCGGTCATCGCCGGCCTCCTCGCTGCCGCCGTCGTGCTGACGGGCGTGTTCTTGTGGTGGGAGCGCCGCACTCCAGAACCGATCCTGCCGCTTCGGCTCTTCCGGGGCTGGGTCTTCAGCGGCGGGGTCGCGCTGTCGTTCCTCCTCGGGGGCGCCATGTTCGGCGCGATCGTGTTCCTGCCGTTGTTTCTCCAGGTGGCCACCGGAGCTACGGCCACCAACTCCGGCCTCCTCCTGTTGCCACTCATGGCCGGGCTCATGACCACCTCGATCCTCTCTGGCCGAGTGATCGCCAAGACCGGTCACTACCGCAGATGGCCGATCGCCGGCATGGGTATCGCTGCGCTTGGCATGTACCTGCTCTCCAACATGGAGCCCGACACCACTCGGCTCGCCAGCTCCCTCTACATGTTGGTCGTCGGCTTGGGACTTGGCATGGTGATGCAGGTCCTGGTCCTCGCGGTGCAGAACGGCGCCGACTTCAAGGACCTCGGTGTGGTCACGTCCTCGGTGAACTTCTTCCGCAGCCTCGGCGGGTCCTTCGGAGTGTCGATCTTCGGTGTCCTCTTCGCCACACTGCTCGACGACAAGCTCAGTGAGTTCATCCCCCCGGGTGCACTCGGTTCGGCCGGGCTGAGCCCCGAAGCGCTGACGGCCAGCCCCGAACAGATCCAAGCTCTCCCGCCGGACATCCTGCTGCCGGTCACGCAGGCGATGTCAGATTCGATCACTGCGATCTTCCTGTGCACAGTGCCGCTCCTGGCCATCGGGGTCGCGATCGCCCTCGTCCTTCCCGAGCTGCCGCTCAAAGACACCGCCCACATCGGGTCCACCCTCGAAGGGGCCGAGATCACCGTGGCCGAGATCGCCGGGGGCGAAGCAACCGTCGACGAGCTCACGGATCACGAGACCCTGGCCATCGACGTGGATGGGCGGCCCCGTTGATGCGCTCGAGGCATCGCTTGGCCACCTCAGCCTGAGACATGGCAGCAGCAGTGGTCCTCGTAGGCGCCGACGGATCGCAACGGTCCGTCCCGGCGCTCGCCGCCGCCGCTCGGCTGGCCGCCGTGACGGGCAACCGAATCGTCGCCGTCCACGTTGTCCCTGCCCGCCCCCTTGTGACCGCAGCCCCGGTGAGCGGTGTGGGGACGCTCGTCGTCGCCGACGACGAGGCCACCGATCGCTGTCACATGGACTGCGAGCTGGTTCTGGCCGGTGGCGATGTCGCCTGGCAGTTCGAGGTCCGCCACGGTGATCCGGTCACCGAGCTGACCCCGGCCGCTGCCGAACACGACGCGCTTTGCGTCGCCATCGGGCGCAGCCTCCGACGCCGGTTCACCTGCGGATCACGGTCGACCACCAGTGAGCGCCTTGTGCGCCGTTGTGACAGCCCGGTGCTCGTCGTTCCTTCCCAGACGTGAACTCCGCTCCTGGTGCACGCCTCTGATGCGCCACTCGCCCCGATCGCCTGGCTCCCGGAGATGTCGATGCCTTGAGCAGGCCAACGTGAGCGACGGTGTGCTCTGCATCGATGACCACGTCGTGGTGGCCTGTCGTCCCCAGGACGCGCTCATCTGTCTGGACGGCCCGATGGCGATCGCCGCCTGGTTCGGTGGCCACCGTCGTGGATCTCGAACCACGATCGCCTCACCTGCTGGCGACCTCATACTCGAACGGGTCCATGAGGAATGGCTGCCCGATGACGGCGCACTCCTGGTGGTCGGGACCACGGGTGACGTCTGGATTCGCGCCCACCTCACCGTTCGCGCCGTCATCCAGCCGGATGCTCACCCGTACCTCCACCCGGGGACCGAGATCTGGACCCACGTCGAGCTCAGACCTGCCAATCGAGCGTTGCAGCTACACTCGGTGCTCCACGACATCCTCCGGCGCGGCCTCGGCCACCTTCGTCTCGAGCTCGACACCTCCTGACCCGCCGGCCCTCCCGGGCCAAACGCCTGCTTGGCGACGGTGGCCGCCCCAATTCGACGCATGACCCCTCTTCGGGGGATCTGTGACCGCTCGTTCCTCCCGCTTGCGATGTTCGAGCAGCAGGCCGCCCACGCCGATTGGATTCCGCTGCATGTCGTGTCCGGCGGCCAGTTCCGGCTGCAGGAGCACGCCAACAGGGCGGCGAAGTTGCTGCGGGCCCGCCTGTGCCGCGAATAGCGCGACGCCGGGCGTCGTCGGTTCCCAGTGGATGACTTCGAGGACTACTACCGCAAGCGGGCCGGCGCTATGCGCCGCTACGCCACCGCGATCGCCGGTCCCGGCGATGCCGACGACGCCTGTCAGGATGCCTGGTTGCGGATCTGGCGGTCTTGGGATGACGCCAACCCCGATCGGCGCGATGCGTGGGCCTTTCGCGTCGCCCGCAACTCCTGTCTCGACCGTCGCAGGCGTGCTCGACCGACTGACACACTCGACGAACCCCGTCTGCCGCCGATCGCCGATTTCAGCGACGCGGTGCACACTGGCCTGGACGTCGACGCCGCGCTGGCGGTCCTCGCTCGCCTCCCTCTTCCGGCGCGTGAGGCGCTGTGGCTTCGGGAGGTGGCGGAGTTGACCTACGCCGAGATCGCCGAGGTGCTGCAGGTCCCCATCGGGACCGTCATGTCTCGCCTGCACAGCGCCCGCAAGAAGGTCGCCCGCCAGCTCCGAGCCGAGGGTCGATGAGGCGCCACCCGAACCCGCGGTCGTTGGCTGCATGGTTCGACGGCGAGGGCGGGCGCGATGTGGCCGATCACCTCGCAGCATGTGACCGGTGCCGTCGGCGGGTCGTGGAGCTGCGACGGGTCCGTGCCGCAGTGCTCGGACAGCCGATCCCCGCGCCCCTGCTGGCCCCCGGTGCTCTTCGGTGGCGCCCGGTAGCGGCCCCCATAGCCATCGCGCTCGTGCTCGTGGCCCTGCTGGCCGCCACCATCCCCTCGACGGTCACCGGTCCCGTGCGCGCCATTCGCGACTTCTTCGACACGCACACCGATCCGGGCGGGGTCGCCGGGTCGGCGACGACGTCCACGATCGCCCCGGTGCCCACCGACACTGCCGCCGCGACGACGAGGCCGGGGTCGGGGTTGGGGCCCGACGACGCGGTCACGACGAACGCGCCTGCGGCCGAGTCGGTGCTGCGGCTTGTGGTCGTCGTACCGGCGGCCGGCCCGCTGGCCGCGGAGGGCGCCGACACCGTGGCCGCGGTCCGTCAGCTCGTGGAGTCAGCGAACCTCGCCGGCGGGGTGGACGGGCGCGATGTCGAACTGGTCGTGGTCGACGCGGGCGACCCCAGTGCCGTCGCTCGTTTGACCGGGTCAGTGGCGGTGGGTGGGTTCGGGGCGACCCCACCAGTCCCCTGGCTGTTCCCCGCCGATCCATACGCGCCGGGTTCGCTCGCCGCTGAGGTGTCGCCCTTCGCGGCGGGCGCGTTCCTGGCTGCCGAGCTAAAGGAGAGCGGCGTCCGGGGCTCGGTCGCCTCTGTGGTCGCTGGCGGCCCCGATGCCGCGTTGGCCGACGGTGTAGCCGGGGAGATGACCGTTGTGCGTGTCGCCTCGGCAGCCGCGACGAGCTGCGATACCGAGATCCAGGCCGCTCGCCGCGCCCTGCCTGCCGCCCTCGCCCTTGCCGTCCCACCCGAGCTCGCCCGGCGTTGCCTGGACGCTGCCGCCCGCATTGGGTGGCGGCCACCTGGCGGCATCCTGCTGGCCCCTTCCGCCGCCTACGCGGGCCTCGAACGCGCGGCCGTCGCGGCGGGCGCCCGGACGGTCCTCGGGCTGCCCTGGCCCACCGGCGACGAACCCGGTGCCACCCGCTTCCGGGCTGCGGTGCCGGGGGTGCGGTCCTACCGGGCGTTGGTCGCCTACGCGGCCGCGGAGCTCGCGGTGGCAAGTGCGCGCGCCACCTTCCCCTTCGGGCTCGACGACCTGGCTGGGGGCACCTGGCGCACCGATCTCGTGTCCCTGTCGGAGGGCCACAACGTGACACCCCGGATCGTCGCGGCCGGGCAGGGTGGTTGGGAAACCGTGAAATTGGTCTCCGGCGGGCGCGAATAGCTGTCGGCGGTCGTGCGTCGATTGGGGAAAGCACGCCGACCCACGGGAGAACCACGATGCGACACCGTCTACTTGCAGGAGTACTCGCAGGAGGACTCGCCGTTGCGGCCATGACCAGCACGGCGCTGCCGGCCTCGGCGGCAGACGTGCCCCAGCCGGCCTGCGATCTCCTGAACACGGTGAAGGCGACGGCTGCGACGATCCAGCAGACCGTGCAGGGCCAGACGGGCCAGCAGCTCCCTGCGGATCTTGCTGGCGTGATCGGGCAGGTGGCGGGTCAGGCTGGCTGCGGCGGTGGCGGCGGTGCCACTGGTACTCCCGCGGAGCTGTGTGGTGTTCTGAACACGGTGAAGGCGACGGCTGCGACGATCCAGCAGACGGTTGAGGGCCAGACGGGCCAGCGGCTTCCTGCGGATCTTGCTGGCGTGATCGGGCAGGTGGCCGAGCAGGCGGGATGCGGTCGCGGTGCTCCAGGTGCTCCAGGTGCCACTGGTACTCCCGCGGAGCTGTGTGGTCTTCTGAACACGGTGAAGGCGACGGCTGCGACGATCCAGCAGACCGTGCAGGGCCAGACGGGCCAGCAGCTCCCTGCGGATCTTGCTGGCGTGATCGGGCAGGTGGCGGGTCAGGCTGGCTGCGGCGGTGGGGGCGGTGGCGGCGGTGCCCCTGGTACTCCCGCGGAGCTGTGTGGTCTTCTGAACACGGTGAAGGCCACGGCCGCGACGGTCCAGCAGACCGTTGAGGGCCAGACGGGCCAGCAGCTTCCTGCGGATCTTGCTGGCGTGATCGGGCAGGTGGCCGAGCAGGCAGGCTGTCTTGCGCCGAGCACTCCCGACAACGGTGGCGCCGGCCCATCGACGGGCACCGGAGATGACGAGGGTGGCTCCGGGTCGGGGTCAGACTCCGGGTCGGGGTCAGACTCCGAGTCAGGGTCAGGCTCCGGGTCAGGGTCAGCCGGCGTCAGTGGGACCCAGGTTTCGGCAGGTGGCACCGGCTCTGCAGAGCTCGGCACCAGCGTCCTGGGTGAGTCGTTCGGCCGGAGTGGCCGGCTACCCAACACCGGCGGCTCGCTCCCCTTCAGGGCCCTGTCCCTCGGTGGTGGCTCTCTCGCCCTCGCTGGCCTCGTGATGGAGTACATCCGTCGACGGGTCACGGCGCCCCGGTAGGAGATGACGGGGAAGAGGCCCGGGGTGGGGTCCCGTATCCACCAGCGGCCGATCCTATGCAGGAGAAGGAGAACCTGGACCCGACGTCCAACTCTCATAGACCAGGCGTCCAACTTGGTCGCCGTTGCACCGCCATCGTTCAGGGGGCCAGATTGATGAGGAGCGGGCTGCAAACGTACCGACGAACCGTGTGGGTCCTCGGGGCCTCGCTAATGCTGATCGGCCTGGCCCTGGTCGTCACGCCCCGTGCTGAGGGCCAAGCCGCCTTCGGGGCGGGGTCCGGCCGGTCAGAGGCCAAGATCCTGAAGGTCGGCCCGTCGCGCGGGGCCCTGTCGCTGGCCCCGCAGGTCGGGCTGGCTCTCTCCGATTTCCTGAACACGCGTGGTCGAGGTGACGTGCGGACAGTCGACTTCGCCGCCCTTGAGGACTCCATCCCCGAGGAGGTCAGGGAGGCCCTGCCCACCGTGAAGGTTGAATCGACTGACGAGGCTTCCGAAGCGGGCAAGACGGCGGCCATCGGCACCCCGCCCGAGGTCCCGGTCCGGGTCGACGCAGTCGAACTCCACGCCGACGCCGGTAAGGCGCCCTATGGAGCCTCGTCCTTCAAGCTCGGATCGCTCAACCTAGGCGTCGGCACCATCGTTGGGGGCCGCGCCGACGCCCGCAGCGGCATCGTTGACGGCAACATCCGCGAGGCGACCGCCCGAGTCGTCGTGCCGCGCCTCGAGCTCGCCGATGGCGCCGTCGTGCTCGAGGGCCTCGAGTGGCGCGTCGTGAACCGGACGGGCGCGCAGCAGGTGGCGGAGGCCACCTTCAACCTGGGCGGCGTCACGATAGCCGGTCAGTCTTTCGTCCCCCCTGCCGACAGCGAACAGCCCCTCCGGGACGTCACGGCCGCCTTGGCCCCGGTGCTGGGCCCGCTCGGCATCGAGATCACCTTCCCGGTACGGCGGATCGAGAACGGCGTGGTGGAGCTCAGCCCATTGCGCATCCGTGTGGCGAACTCCGAGCTCGGGGCGGCGATCAACCCGCTGCTAGAGCTAGGGCAACCCGCCCGCGAAGCCCTCGTCGGCCCGATCGTCGGTAGCACCGACCAGCTCGATGCCGCGATCCTCCTCACCGATGTCGCGCTCGGCGTCCTGGCCGGCGGGTCCGACCTCGACATCGAGGTCGGCGGCGCACGGACCTTCACCGCAGAGCCCGCGCCGCGCTTCTCGTTCGGATCCTTCGGCCTGGGTACGACGAGTGCCCCTGCAGCCTCCGGAGCGGGCAGCCACGGCACCTTCGACGTCTCGAGCGGCGGCATGTCCCCGAGGCCCACAGCAGCGATGGGGGTGACCCCCGGGGCGCCCGTGACCCAGGCTCGCCCCGAAGCTGAGGTCCCCCCGGTTGTGACGGAAGCGGTTGCTTCTGCGAGCGAGCGGGGCGGACCGCTGCTGCTCGTGGGCTTGCTTGGCCTCGGGGCAGCGGCGTCGACAGGTGCGGCGGACTATCGGCGGCTCCGAAGCGGTCGTCGCGTCATCCCGATTCGACCCTGAGCCGCGTGACCGCGCAACGCCATTCCCACCCGCCGCCCACTGGAAGTGTGGAGTTCACAACATGATCAGCCCGTCGTCATGATCAGCCCTTCGTCTACCAATCCAAGCGGGCCGAGCGCCGCTGGCCGCGTGTTGCGAGGCTATGGACCGGTGGCGGTCCTGGCGTTGCTGTTCGCTCTCATGGCCACCTTGGTCCCGTCGACCTACCGCGACGCTGGAGGGACGACAGCCCTAGCCGGTGGATCGCCTCGGCCTGGGCTATCTGGATCGGATGGGGCCGCGGTCACCTCCGGCAGCGGGCCTACCGCCGAAGGCACCGCCGGGCGCGGTTCCCCGGGCGGCGTGGCTGCCGGCGGGGGCGGCACGGGCGGCGGCCCGGCCCCGGTCGGCGGCAACTGCCCCGACCGGGACAAGCAGATCCCCGGGGACCCGTACTCGCCGCCATGCGTGGTCTTCTCGGGCGACAACGGCGGCGCCACGGCAAAGGGCGTCACCCCGACCGACATCGTCGTCTCGGCCCGCATCCTCGATGAGAAAGGCTTCCAGCAGACCCTGGCCACCCTGGCTGGTGCTGACATCACCGACGGTCCGGCTGATGTGCGCAGGACGATCGACGCGCTGGCCGAGTACTTCAACCGGAGCTTCCAGTTCTACGGCCGGAAGCTGAAGATCGTCTTCTACGACGGCAAGGGCTCCGGCGTCACCGAGCTGCAGGGCGGGGGCCAGGCAGAGGCCGAGGCCGACGCCATCACCTCGGCCGACGAGATCGGTGCCTTTGCCGAGATCAACGGCGCCAGTGCACCCTTCGCCGACGCGCTTGCCCGCAAGAAGGTCATCGCGTTCGGCACGCCGTACTTGTCGCGCAACTGGCACGTCGATCGTCGCCCGTACAACTGGAGCGTGGCCACCGACTGCTCGATCATCGTGGAGTCGGTGGCGGAGTTCGCCAACCAGACCCTCGCCAACAAGCCCGCGGTGTTCGCCGGCGGCGAGCTCAAGGACAAGCCCCGCAAGTTCGCAGCGTTCTCGCCGGAGAACCCGTGGTACATCGACTGCGTCGACCAGGCCATAGCCATCGCGGAGGCCGCCGGCAACAAAGTCGACCTTCGCGTGACCTACAAGCTCGATATCGATTCGATGTCGAACCAGGCGGCCAACATCATCGCCAAGCTGAAGAACGAGGGGATCACCACCGTTCTGTGCGGTTGCGACCCGATCATCCCCGTGTTCCTCACGACCAAGGCCGCCGAGCAGGGCTACCAGCCGGAATGGGTGGTGGCCGGCACGGCCCTGTCCGACATCGACCTGGTGGCCCAGCTCTACGACCAGGACCAGTGGTCGCACGCGTTCGGGGTGAGCTTCCTCAGCTCGTTCGCCCCGATCGAGTCGGGCATCGGCTACAGCGCCTACAAGTCGGTCCGCGACGACGAACCCGCCTTCGCGGTCGAGACGATCTATGCCCAGATGTACATGCTGGCGTTGGGCATCCACATGGCCGGACCGAACCTGACACCGGAGACCTACGAGCAGGGGATGTTCGCCTACCCGGGCGGCTCAGGCCCCTTCGGCACCTGGGGCTTCGACGCGGACAGCTACACCCCGACCCAGGACTACCGGGTGATCTGGTACGACCCCAACGCGGTGTCGCCACAGAACAACAAGCGTGGTGCCTACATCGAGTCCTACGACGGGCGACGCTTCAAGCAGGGCGAGCTGCCGGCGTCGGACCAGCCGCCGGTCTTCGGCCGCTGACCCGAGGGCCGACCGCCATGACGACCACCGACCACGCTGCCACTCCCGCGAGACGGTCCTTCGCCGCCTCTTACCGGCTCCGCGCCCTCAAGGACGACGCCCGGTTGCGGGCTCTCGCCATCGGCGTCGGGGTAATCGTCGCCTACCCGATCGTCGGCGCGTTGCTGCCCGACGGCGCCCCCCTGGGCGTGACGCTGCAAGGCGCCGTGTTCGGCACCGTCACGTCACTGCTCGCCATGGGGTTGATCCTGCTGTACCGCACTGACCGCATCATCAACTTCTCCTACGGTGCCATGGGTCTCGTAGGCGGCAACCTCGGCGTGAACCTCTACCTCGAGACGCACTGGAACTACTTCGTGGCCATGGGCGTCGGCGTGGCCGGCGGCCTCGCCGTGGGCGGCCTGGTGGAGGTGGCGGTCATCCGTCGCTTCAAGGACGCCAGTCGCCTGGTCCTCACGGTGGCCACGATCGGCCTCGCTCAGATCCTTGGGTACCTCGGGGCGATCTTCATCCCGCAACGGTTCGGATCGGCCGGCCTCGTCGGAGGCTTCTCCACACCGTTCACCTTCGGCTTCGAGGTCGGCCCGGTCCGGTTCACCGCCGGGCACATCTTCATCATGGCCGCGGTCCCACCGATCATCGCCGGCCTGTCCTGGTTCCTGCTGCGCACCGACGCCGGTGTCGCGGTGCGAGCCGCTGCCCAGAACAAGGAGCGGGCCCAGCTCCTCGGCATCCCGATCGAACGCCTGAAGACCATCGTGTGGATCGTCGCCGGCGGGCTCGCCGCGCTCACCATCGTGCTCCAGGCACCGTTCTCGGGCACCGCCTCGAACCCGCTGACTGCGCCGATCACTGTGCTGCTGCCGGCGCTGGCGGCGGCGGTCATCGCCCGCATGGAGTCGCTTCCGGTCGCTTTCGTCGCCGGCATAGGCCTCGGCGTGCTCGACCAGCTCGTCCGATGGAACGTCGGCAAGGCGTCAGCTGCCGACCTGGCCTTTCTGGTCGTGATCCTCGCGGCGCTTCTGTTCCAGTCGGGCAAGCTGTCACGCGCCCACGACACCTCGTTCACCGTCGAACTGGCAGGCGTCGTGCGACCGGTGCCCACCGAGCTGCGCCATCTCCCCGAGGTGCGCTACACGAAGTGGGTCCTCGTCACCGTCACCGCCGCGCTCGCGATATTTCTCCCTCGGGGTTGGGCCCCGTCATCGCAGAGCTTGGCCGCCACCGCGACGGTGTGGGCGCTGGTGGCCGTCTCCCTGGTTGTGCTGTCGGGCTGGAGCGGCAAGATCAGCCTCGGGCAGTTCGGCATCGTCGGAGTCGCCGCCATCGCAGCGGGCAACATCGTCCAGTCCTGGAACATCGACATCTTCCTCACCGTGCTCATAGCGGGTGGCGTGGGCGCAGTGAGCGCGCTGCTCATCGGGCTGCCTGCGCTGCGGATCCAGGGGCTCTTCCTGGCGGTCACCACGCTCGCGTTCGCGGTGGCGCTCGACAGCTTCTTCTTGAACCCAGTCAACTTTCCCGACGCCGTGCCCGACAACGTCAACCCGCCGATCTTCTGGGACCGCTTCGACGGCAGCGAGCAGCTGCCCCTCTACTACCTCGGCCTCGGGACCCTCGCCGTGGGCATCGCTCTGACGGCCAGCCTGCGTCGCAGCCGCTGGGGCCGCGTCCTGCATGCGGTCAAGGAGAACGAGAAGACCGCGCAGGCCCAGGCGATCCCGACCACCAAGGTGAAGCTCATCGCGTTCTGCTACTCCGGCTTCCTCGCCGGCTTGGCCGGCGCCGTGTACGTCCTGGTGCTCCGTGGCGCCCGCGTCGGCTCGTTCCAGCCCACGATGAGCCTCGAGGTGTTCTCCATGACCGTCATCGGCGGTCTCGGCTCGATCCTCGGGGCACTGCTGGGGGTGCTGACCTTCCGGTACCTGGCGACTGTGCTCTCCGGTGAGCTCCGCCTGGCCCTCTCCGGCGCCGGTCTGCTCGTGGTCCTCTACGTCCTTCCCGGCGGCTTCGGCCAAGCGGTCTACTGGCTCCGCGACCAGGCACTGCGGCGCATTGCCATCCGCCGGGGCATCCACGTCCCCAGCCTCCTCGAGGACAGCCGCGAGGAGGGACCCGACCGCGAGCCCGACGAGCCACACCTCTCCGACGCGCACCTCGGCGACGTCGACGCGGGCGCCCCGCGGGCGACGATCCCCCGCCCGTTCGAGAGCGATGGGGCTCTCACGTGAGCGTCGACGTCACCCAACAGCTCGACCTGTCCCAGCCGGGAAGCAGCGCCGGCGAGCCCATCCTCGTCTGCGAAGGCGTCGATGTCTTCTACGGTCCGGTCCAGGTGCTGTTCGGGCTCGATCTCACCGTCAACCCAGGAGAGATCGTCGCCCTGCTCGGCACGAACGGAGCCGGCAAGTCGACGCTGCTGAAGGCGGTCTCCGGGCTCGTGAAGCCCAAGGCGGGATCGGTGCGGTTCAACGGCACCGACATCACCGGCGTTCCGGCCTTCCGCACCGCGCAGACGGGCCTGGTCCAGATGCCAGGCGGCAAGGGTGTGTTCCCACAGATGTCGGTGCGAGAGAACCTGCGCCTCGCCTGCTGGATGTTCCGCGACGACAAGCAACGCACCGACCACAAGATCGAGGAAGTCCTGAGTCTCTTCCCGCGGCTGCGCGAGCGCTACAAGACCCTCGCCGGTGACATGTCCGGCGGCGAGCAGCAGATGCTCACCCTGGGCATGGCCTTGGTGAACGAACCCACGCTCCTCATGATCGACGAGCTCTCGCTCGGGCTGGCACCGACCATCGTGGGCGACCTCATCGACGTCGTGCACAACATCCATGAGACTGGTGTGACGATCATCGTCGTCGAGCAGTCGATCAACGTCGCCCTCACCCTGGCCCAGCGGGCGGTGTTCATGGAGAAGGGGGAGTTCCGCTTCACCGGGCCCACAGCCGAGCTGCTCGAGCGGCCCGACATCCTTCGCTCCGTGTTCATCTCCGGCGCCTCGGCCGCACCTGATACCAAGGTGAACGGCGCGCAAGCGACGCGTGCCGCCGTCGACGCGGCCAAGGCCGAGATAGGCAGGGTTGCGCCCGGCGAGGAGGCGCGAGCCGTCCTGGAGTGCCGGGAGGTCGTGAAGCGGTTCGGGGGGATCCACGCCGTCGATGATGTGTCGATCACCCTGCGCGAAGGAGAGATCCTGGGCCTGATCGGCCAGAACGGTGCCGGCAAGACGACTCTGTTCGACTGTGTTTCCGGGTACCACCGCATCGACCGGGGGCACATTTTCCTCGATGGCTACGACATCACCGACTGGGAGGCCCACGAACGGGCACGCTCCCGGCTCGGCCGGTCGTTCCAGGAAGCGATGCTCTACCCTTCCCTCACCGTCGCTGAGACCATCGCGACCGCCTTGGAGCGGCACCTCGACAACCGCGACATCATCGCCGCGGCCTTGGCCGCACCGGCCTCCTACGAATCCGAGCTCAGGGCCTGGGCCCGTGTCGACGAGCTCGTCGAGCTCATGGGCCTCGCCGCCTTCCGAGACAAGCTCGTCGGCGAGCTGTCCACGGGATCTCGCCGCATCGTGGAGCTGGCCTGCATCCTGGCCCAGGAGCCCAGCGTGCTGCTGCTCGACGAACCCTCCGGCGGGGTGGCCCAGAAGGAGACCGAAGCCCTCGGGCCGATGCTGCTCCGGGTGCAAGAAGCCACCGGGTGCTCCATCATGGTCATCGAGCACGACATGCCGCTCCTGACCTCGATCTGTGACCGCATGTACTGCCTCGAGCTCGGACACGTGATCGCCGAGGGCCCTCCCGACGAGGTGCTGGCGCACCCGCTGGTCATCGAGTCGTACCTCGGCACCAACGAGGCCGCCATCAACCGGTCCGGCACCCGCGGGAAGCCCGCAGCACGGGCCACGACCAAGCACGCCGGAGCGCCGACCGGCACCGAGCAGCGGCCACGACGGACCCGGGCTCTGCGCGCCGACCAACAAGACCCGAACCGCGGGTGACGCACACGCTCCGCATCGTCGTCGGGCGATGACGCTCGGGGTGCTTCAATGACAGGTCGTGCACTGGACCGCTGCAGAACTCCTGCGACTGCTGGCGCAGGGGATCGATCGACTCGAGGTGCCGTTCGGGTCCGCCTCCATGGAGCAGCTCGCCATGTCCAGCGGCATCCCCCGATCAACGCTCTACTACCGCTTCGCAAACAAGGACACGATCCTCCGAGCGCTCCTCGACGCGATGATCGACGACCTAGAGGCCTCGACCTCGGCGGCCCTGGTCCGGGAAGGTCCCGCCTCCATGCGCCTCGGGGCGGTCGTGCGCGCTCAGCTCCAGCACCTGCTTCCAACCCGGCGGCCAGCCGTCTCCTCCTCGGCAACCTTGCCGACGCCGCTGGCCTGGCGGACGTCTTCGAGCGGATCGACGCCGCCTTCATCCAGCCCGTCCGCCGCATGTTCGAAGAAGGTCGCGAGGACGACTCCCTGCCCGTATCGGATCCTACCCTCGCCAGTGAGGCCCTCTACGGGGCAGTCACGGTGACCGGCTTGCGGCGACTCTTGACAGATGGGTCGGTCAACGTAGACGAGCTGGCCGACGGCCTGATGCTCATGTTCTCCGTCGGCACCGGGCAGCGCTCGTCACGGCGGCGATCGGGCTGACCCCTCGTCGGGGACGTAGAGCAGACGGGCTTCGGCTTCGCCGAGCACCGCGTCTACCTGCGCCCGCGATGCCGGAGCATCTAAAGGCCCCCGATCGGGCGGTTCGAGGACCAATTATCACGAAGCCCTGCTGCCGCCGACAGTCGGAGCCCGACTGGGTGCAGTGGCGCCCGAACCAGCTCCGGTGTGCTGGGGACCTGAGCCCCAGACTTGGTTCGCTGTCGATCTGGTCAGCTCACCTCAGCGGTGAGAGCGGCGGTGACGATCTGGGTCCAGCGGGGAACGTCCCGTGGACGGTTGACGCAAAGGGCGGCCGTCGTCGTGTCGCCGCGGCTGTACCTCGCGATGTAGCTCGTCTCTTCGATGCTGCCGTCCACGATCTCGACGTGGTCATCGCGGCCACAAAGGCCGACGAACTGGAGCTTGTGATCGAACTGGTCTGACCAGAAGTAGGGCACCGGGCGGAAGGCGCCCGCGGCCTCTGCTCCATCGAGAAGCGCTCGCGCGGCATGGGCGGCCTGCTCGCCGGCGTTCGTCCAGTGCTCGAGGCGGATCGAGCCGTAGGCGACGTGCTGCCATCGGGCCACATCGCCGACAGCGGCCACCCGCCCATCGCCGTCGAGCGCGAGACATGCCTCGTCGCACACGACGCCGTCGTCGAGCTGGAGTCCCGAGCCCACGAGCCATCGGGTTGCCGGTGTGACCCCTATGCCGACGATGACGACGTCGGCGTCGACACGATCCCCGCCCTCCAAGCAGACGGATACCTCCGCTCCGTCCGATCCGATCTCGTCGATACGCGAGCCGAGCCGGAGGTCGACGCCGTGCGCTTGGATCACGTGCGCCATCGCCATGCCCATCTCGGGCCCGAGCGGTGCGAGCGGCTGGTCGGCGACGTCGATCATCACGACGTCCTTGCCGAGGTGACGGCAGCTCGATGCCACTTCGCAGCCGATGAACCCGGCGCCGACGATAGCGACGCGGCGTGCGCGCGCCAGCGCGCGCCGCAACCGATCTGCATCGTCGGCGGTGCGGAGGACGTGCACTGCAGCGGGGGGCACGCCGGGGAGCATCCGCGGCTCCGCACCTGTTGCGATCACGACGCGGTCGACACCCTCGGTGCGACCGTCGTCCAGCGTGATCGACCCCCCGGCGAGGTCGAACCCGACGACTCGCCGGCCGGTCATCAGGGTGATGTCGAGGTCGCTCGGCACTGGCAACCGCGCCTGGTCCGCTGACGACTCACCGCGCAGGACCTGCTTGGACAGTGGTGGGCGATCGACAGGCGGCCAATGGGCCTCGGCACCGATGAGCGTCAGCGGGCCGGCAAACCCGCGCCGTCGCACGGCGACGGCGGTCCGGAGGCCGGCGATCGACGCCCCCACGATTGTGATCGATTGCGGGGCGGGCACGGCGGCCACCGTAGCAGTGGTGCAACGCGAGATGAAAAGTGTAGGATGTCTCGCATAAAGTGACTCGTCTCAGGGAGATGTTGGATGACCGACAGCACGCAGCAGGTCGACTACGAGGCTTCGCTCCGCCGCGGCGCCACCGCCGAGTTCGGCCCGGTCACCGACTGGTTCACCGACTTCGACATCCTCGATCCCGACTACATCGTCCATCCCGAGCGCCGGTGGGCGGAGCAGCGTGACGGGTGCCCCATCGCGTTCACCGAGCGCCGCCAGCGCACCTGGCTGCCGGTGAGGTACGACGACATCTCGGCAATCGCACACGACGTGGACAGATTCTCCTCGAGGGACATCGCCGTCGTCTCGCCGTTCGACGTCCCGATCAACGACGTCTTCCCGGTCCCGCCCATCAGCTCCGACCGACCGCTCCACACCTGGGCCCGCCGGCTGCTCCTGCCTGCCTTCGGTCCGACGGCGATCGAGACGATGACTCCCATCACACGAGGGCTCGCGGAGGAGCTCATCGAGGAGCACTTCGCAGACGGCCGTGGCGACATCGCGGGCGACTACGCCCGGCACATTCCCGTGCGGATCATCGCGCAGATGCTCGGCATCCCCCTCGCCGATGAGGCGAAGTTCACCGGTTGGGTCGTCAAGACGCTGCAGGAGGGCTTCCAGAACCTGGACGGGGCCATGGACGTCCTCGGTGAGATGACGATGTACTTCGCCGCCAAGGTCGCCGAGCGCCGCGCGATGGCACCAGGAGATCGGCCCGACGACATGCTCACCATGCTCATCGAAGCGGAGACCGAGGAGCCGATGAGCGATGCCCACCTGCTCGGCACCTGCTTCCTGCTTCTCATCGCTGGGATCGACACGACGTGGAGCGCCATCGGCTCGAGCCTGTGGCACCTGGCGGCCAACCCCGAGGATCAGCGGCGCCTTCGCGACCAGCCCTCCCTGATCCCGATCGCTGTCGAAGAGTTCCTGCGGGTCTACAGCCCGGTGACGATGGCTCGCTACGTCACCGAGGACACTGAGTTCAACGGGTGCCCAATGCGTGAGGGCGACAAGATCTTGATGGCGTTTCCAGCTGGCAACCACGACCCCGATCAGTTCGAAGACGCGGATCAGGTCATGATCGACCGGGCCAAGAACCGGCACTTCGCGTTCGGCGCCGGTATCCACCGATGCCTCGGCTCGAACCTGGCTCGGATGGAGATCAAGGTCGCGATCGAGACCTTCCTCGAAAAGGTTCCGTTCTTTGAGCTTACCGACCCCGAAGTGGTCACCTGGAACGGCGGGCAGGTGCGCGGCCCGCGCTACATCCCGATCCAGCCAGCGACCGACGCCTGACGGCATGCGCTTCTCGCTCACTCAATACGACACAAGACGAAATCTGTCCACCGACTTCCACCGCTGCTGATCCCGGTCTAGGCTCAATCTGTGCGCGTCCACGTCGATCAGCAGAAGTGCCAGGGACACAACCGATGCGTCGTGCTTGCGCCCGACCTCTTCGAGGTCGACGAGCTGGGCATGGCGTCTGAGAAGGGGACTGGGGAGGTGCCCCCTGGCCGGGAGGAGGTTGCGCAGCTCGCGGTCGACAACTGTCCGGAGTACGCGGTTTCGCTCTCCGAGAGCTGACCGAGCCGGCGCTCGCTTGCCACCCGCACCGGGGTTGCCGCGGGCAGGTGATGGATGTGGCGTCTTGCGCTGCAGCCGCGGATCTCCCGGCCTCGCTTCAGACGGTGTGGCAGGTCTGCACCCCGCCCACTCCTGTCGCTCAGCACCCGCTGTTCATGGCTGGAACGTGGTGCGGGCCTGCGACAGGACCAGGTTGCCCTTCTGCGTCTCGGCTTGGACGATCGCCTCGCCCTTGCCCACGACCCACAGCTTCGTGATCACCGAGTCCTCCGGGTACACCTGGTCGGCGAAGCGAGCTTCGAAGGAGCGGAATCTTGCGACGTCTCCACCGCAGAGCGCACCGAGGATGGCTCGTCCCACGAAGCCATAGGTGCAAAGGCCGTGGAGGAAGGGCATGTCGAAGCCCGCCATGGTGGCGAACTCCGGGTCGATGTGCAGTGGGTTGCGGTCGCCCGAGAGCCGGTACACGGCCCCCTGCTCCTTGCGGGTGACATCCTCGACCACGTGATCGGGGGCACGGCCAGGGGGCTCGTTCTTCCCCGTCGTTGACGGGCCCCGCTCACCGCCGAAGCCACCGGCACCGCGCACGAACAACGTTGCGGTCGTGGTGAACAGGGGACCGTCATCGTCCTCGGCCAAGCCCTCACAGCCGAGGACGGCGGCCTTGCCCTTGTCCCAGATCTCAGAGATCCGCCCGGTGACCCGCGCCTTGCAGCGAGGTGGGATCTCGCGATGGAGGCTGATGGCCTGCTCGCCGTGCAGGATCATCATCGGGTTGATGTCCAGGCCGGCGGAGAACAGTGAGCCCATGGCCAGCATGCCCGGGATGACGCCATAGGTGGGCAGCACCTTGGGGCCCTTGCCCTCGAAGAGGAGGTCAAGGTCCTCCGGAGGTCGGGCGCCAACGCCGCAGGCGTAGAGCATCACGTCCTTCTCGTCCCAGGAGGTCTCGATCGGGTCGAAGCTTTGGCCGACCAGGTCGGCGGAGAGAGGCTTTGCCATGGCGGGGAAGTCTCATGCCTCTCTCTGGATGAGTCAACACACGACGATGCGCGTTGTCTGTTTCGATACTGGTACCGTGCGCATGGTGAGCGCACCTGGACCGGATGAGCCTCACCTCCGCTACGAGAAGGCGGGCGGCGTGGCGGTGCTGACGATGAACCGCCCGGACAAGCGGAACGCCCTGAGCCCCGAGATGCTCGTGCGGCTGGCCACCGCGTGGCGTGACGTGCGAGACGACGACTCCGTCAGGGTCGCCGTCCTCACCGGGGCTGGTGGCTCCTTCTGCTCGGGTGCAGATCTCGGCCGACTGATCCCCTTGCTCACGAGGCAACGAGCGCCAGAGGACGACTGGGACGAGCGCCTCCTCTCGGACAGGGACGCGTTCGCCGACTCCCTGCTGCGAGGCTTCACCCTGCTGAAGCCCATCGTCGCCGCCATCGGGGGCGACGCTCTGGCCGGGGGCACGGAGCTCGTGCTGGCCACCGACCTGCGCGTGGCCGCGCAGGGCTGCACGCTGGGGCTCACCGAGGTGGCGAGAGGTCTCATTCCAGGTGCTGGCGGGGTGAGCCGGCTTCCTCGGCAGATCCCGTACTGCAAGGCGATGGAGGTGCTCCTCCTCGGCGATCGGATGCCGGTCGACGAGGCGTGGAGGATCGGCCTCGTCAACGAAGTCCTTCCCGTGGATGAGGTCCTTCCCCGGGCGCTTGCCATCGCCGAACGGATCACGGGCAACGGCCCCCTGGCGGTACAGGCAGTCAAGGACGCTGTCCACCGCTCCGACGGCCTGACGCTGCGAGAGGCGCTCCAGATCGAGAGCGAGGTGGGAGTGCGGGTGTTCGCGTCGCAGGACGCCATCGAGGGCCCACGGGCGTTCATGGAGCGGCGCCCGCCGGTCTTCGAGGGACGGTGATCCGCCGGGCACCGCTGGGGGCGAGCGCTCTGAGCCGGGTGATCCCGCGAACAGAGACTCAGGTCGACTGCGGACCTTGGCAGCCCTGATACATTCCACAACGAACGTCGAATCAACATTGCACTACGAACGTCGAGTTGGAGCACCCGCTCCTCTCGGCGAGGACGACGCACCCGGCGGCGCGGGTTGAGGAGGTTGCCATGACCCTGACGTACTCACGGGAGGAGCTGCTGGCGGATCCTCCGTTCGCTCGGCGCCTCCACCACGATGGCCGCCTCCTCCACGGGGGGCTGGACGACGAGGGCCGGTACCTGCCTCCGCGATCGGCCCACCGCCTCGAAGCCATCAGTGCCTGGCGCGAAGCGCTCACCGCCGCCGGTCACCCCGTCGAGGTCCTGGGCCAGGAGGTGATCCCGGAGGAATTCTTCCCGAGCGAGGACCAGGCCCGCCTGCTGCTCCGCAACGGTGCCCGCGGCGCCATGGCTCGGATCCTCACGCTGATCGGGCTCGTCGAGGGCTTCGGCAACGACGGGATCCGGCTGATGCCCGCGATCGACATCGGGTCGTTCGTCGTCGAGCCCATCGATGGCACCTGCCTCGCCCACCTCCACCAGGGCCTCCTCGAGGCGCACGGCAACGACGAGGCCGGGCGCGGGGAGGAGTGCGGGCACGACCAGATGTGGTTTGCGGTGCGCGACGCAGCGCTCGACCGACCCGAGATCCTCCCCGACTACTTCATGAACCTCCCGATCGCCCCGCCGCCGGGGTACGACGGCCCCGCCCGCCCGGCCCCGGAGGCCATCTCCATCGGCTCGATGTCCGAGCCCCTGGTGGACGGCGTCGATCCCCTCTTCGAGATGACGATCCGGGGGATGGCGATGATCCTCGTGATAGAGCTGATGGCATTCCGTACCTTCTCGTGGGCGTCACGGGTGCTGAGCGACGCGACCTGCTCGGTCGACCCGGCGTTCGCTGCGTCGACCATCGATCACATCCGGATCGACGAGGAGATCCATGTGGGCTACCTCCAGACGGCACTAGCCGAGCTCGCCACTCTCACGGTGCGGTGCACGGACGGGTCGACCGTTCCGGGGCGCACCTTGGTCGACGCCGCTTGTCGCAGCGCGGTGGAGAACCACATCGGGGACCGCTTCGACCGGATCCTCGCCTACCGCTACAACCAGATCCGCACGGAGCTGATGGAACGGCCTGACGGAGCAGAGCTCATCGCCCAGTTCGACGCCCTCGGCCCCGTCCCCGTCTGATCCCTGGGCGCGCGGGCCATGCCGCCGCGCCCGCCCGTGCCGGCAGGTGGGGCCGTGGGCACGGGGGCTCGTCGGTGATCTAGCGGACCACGCCCGTCAGCGCGCGGCGGGTCAGGCGGCTCGGGCGGTGACGAAGGCCGCTATGCGCGCTATGGCCTCGTCGGCCTCCGGCACGATGCCGGCAAAGAACTGCCAGACGTGGATCATGTCCTCGGCCTCGTGCAGCTCGACCTCGACGCCAGCGGCGCGGGCGGCGGCTGTGACCCGGCGGGCGTCGTCGAGGAGCACCTCCGCCGTGCCCACCTCGATGTGCAGGGGCGGGAGACCAGCCAGGTCACCGAAGAGGGGGCTGATGGCCGGACTGCCGGCAGCAGCCGTCCCCCGGTACGCCTCGGCCCAACGGTCGAGGTCGGCGGCCCGCACCATCGGGTCGGCCTCCGCGTGGGTGGCGATGGTGGCCCCGCTCTGGGTGAGGTCGGCCCAGGGTGACAGGCACACCCCGGCAGCCGGCAACGGGACCCCGGTGTCTCGTAGGGCGACAAGCGTGGCCAGGGTGAGGCCGCCGCCGGCAGAGTCGCCCGCCACCACGACGTGGTCGGGGACAACGCCATCCGAGAGAGCGAACCGGTAGGCCGCAACCGCGTCGTCGAGGGCGGCAGGGTGCGGGTGCTCAGGCGCCAGCCGGTAGTCGACCGCCAGCACCCGGCCGGGGATCGCCGCAGCCAGGTGGGTGAGCATGGCCCTGTGCGTCTCGAGCGAGCCGATGCAGTAACCACCGCCGTGGAGGTACACCACCACGGGGCCGTCGTCGTCGCCGATCCATTCGGCCGGCACGCCGCCGGCATCGACGGGGGTCACGACCACCCCCTCCCGCGCAGGGAGCATGGCCCCGAGGCCGGCGTAGGCCTCCCGCCACTGCTCGACGGTCATCTCCTCCGCATCGCCGCGCTGCTCGGCGGTGCTGCGCAGCATCGTGATGATCCCCTGGATCTGCTCACTGGCCATGGAGGCCTCCATCGTGGCGGGACGTCCGGTGGTCGCCGGTGCTAGCCGCCGGCGGTCTGGGTGCCGACCCGCAGCTCGCGGAACGGCACGTCCTTGTCGGCGCGTGGCTCCCGGGGCAGCCCGAGCACCCGCTCGCCGATGATGTTGCGTTGCACCTGGTCGGTGCCTCCCCCGATCGAGATCAGGTAGCTGGAGAACCCCACTTCGTGCATGCGCCCGGCGAGGGGTGAGTCGTCGCCCCAGAGTGTGCTGTAGGGCCCGCACAGCCGGAACATCGTCTCCCGCATGGTGCGCAGGAGGGTGGAAGCAGCCAGCTTGCCGATCGACACCTCGGGTCCCGGCCGACCTCCAGCGTCGATGGCCGCCTTCACCCGCAGGTCGGTGAAGCGGGCGATCTCGAGGAGCGTGTGGATGTGGGCGATCTCCTGGCGGGCCAGCGGGTCGGAGCGCCGGCCGTAGGCCTCGGCCAGGCTCCGGACGAGGTCGCCGGCGCCCGATCCCGATCGGGCCGACTCGGCCTCGACCGCGGGTGCCATCAGCCCGGCAGGGGCATCGAGGTCGGTCGGCCGGATTCCCACCGCGGAGCCGGAGCTCCCGAAGGACCCGGCGGAGAGCATGGTGCGCTCGTTGGCAAGGGTGGTGAGCGCTACCGCCCACCCCTCACCCAGCTCGCCGATCTGGTTGGCGACCGGCACCCTGGCGTCGGTGAGGAAGACCTCGTTGAAGAGAGACCGGCCTGTCATCTCGCGAATCGGGCGCACATCGATGCCCGGTTGGCGCATGTCGATGACGAAGTAGGTCAGACCCTGGTGCTTCGGCAGCGCTGGGTCGGTGCGGGCGATGAGGATGCCATAGCGGGCGATCTGCGCTCCCGAGGTCCACACCTTCTGCCCGTTGACCACCCATTCCTCGCCGTCGAGCTCGGCTCGAGTTTGGAGCGAGGCCAGGTCCGAGCCGGCGCCCGGCTCGCTGAAGAGCTGACACCAGACCTCGCCGCCCACGATCCCGGGGAGGAAGCGCCGTTTCTGCTCCTCGGTTCCGTGGGCGAGGATGGTCGGGCCGGCCAGGTTTTGGGCGATCCCGGCCGGCGCCCCGACCGCCCCCGCCCTCCGGCGTGCCGCCGTCACGGCCCGGCTGAGGTTGGGGGCGATCCCGCGCCCGTACCAGTCGGTGGGCCAGGTGGGGAAGCCCCACCCAGATTCGGCGAGGCGGCTCCACCACTCCCGCAGCGGCAGGTCGGGGTCCCAGTTGGCTTCGAACCAGCCCGCTGCCTCGGACTCGACCTCCGATGCCACGCGTTCTACGGTCGACATGATCCGTAGTATGTCAGGTAGACGCGGTCAGCCGTCGAGGATCTCGTCGGACAGCTTCGTCAGGAAGCACTTGCCACCGAACTCCTCCTTCTGGGGGCTGGTGAAGTAACCGCCTGCCGGCTTGCGTGACGCCGTCTGGGTCGCCTCGTCCCACTTCCACTGGCCGATCCACACCGCCTCGGATCCGGTCTTGCAGTCCGGCGCCATCGAGATGATCGGGGGCGTGACGCCGATCTCGTAGTTCTCCACACCCTGCAGCCACTCGTTCAGGCCCTCCTGGGTGATGGCGTCGCCCTGCGCAGCCAGTGCATCGACGAGGAGCCTGGCGCCCGCCCAGTACCCCAAGACGGCAGGTGAGTCGAGGTGGGCTGGCGTCGTCAGCTTCGGCGCGTACTTCTCGAGCGCCGCGAGGAACTCGGCCGTCGCCTCCGTGGCCCCCCTGGGCGAACCGTCGGGCTGGTCGCCGTTCGAGCCTCCCCACACGCCGTCGACGGCTGCCCCAGCGATCGTGGCGATGGTGGGCACGCTGGCCGGCCAGCCGCCCCAGCCCAGCTCGGGAGTGAACCCCTGATCGCCGGCAGCCTGCACGCACAGGAACCAGGCCGCCGACTGGAAGTCCCAATACTGGACGCCCAGGTCGCGGTACTTGAGCACGAGGCTCTCGCAGGACCCCGTCTCGAGCGTGAACGGGTCGACCGAGACCACCTCGGCGCCCACGTTCTCCCACGTCTGCTTCAGCGAGTCGAGGTAGGGGCTGACATCGAGGAAGCCGTTGTCGTAGATCATCCCGACCTTCATGCCCTTCTGTAGCACTCCGTTCTCCTGGAGGCCCGCGATCGTCTCTTGGGTCCAGAGCAGCGCGTTGCCGACCACCGGGTACACCGTCGGGAACTTCGAGGAGAAGGCGGCGGGGGATACCCCGAAGGTCAGCGTCGGGATCTCCTTTGAGTTGATGTAGTCCAGGGCGTTGTCGGCCAGCCCCGTGATGAGCGCGATCACCTGGTCCTGCTCGACGAGCTGGCGCAGGTTGGCCAGCAGCTGGGTTGGGTCGCCCGCATCGTCGTAGGTGACGAGCCGGAGCTTGCGGCCGCCGATGCCTCCGCTAGCGTTCGTCTTCTCGAAGTAGGCGTTGATGGCGCCCACGATCTCCTCGCCGAGGAAGCCGGTGGGCCCGGACAGCGTCACGGTTGCACCCAGCACGATCTCGTCGTCGGTGACTCCCGGGTCCGACCGCGCCGGGGCGGTCGTCGTCGAGGCGTCTTCGGGGTCGGGCGTCGATGTCGAGTCTCCATCTCGGCCGCCGCAGCTGGCGGCGACGAGCAGGGCGGCGAGGGCCACCAAGGATGTGATGCGTCGGTTCATGCGGGGACCTCCTGGGCGCCGGACAGGTATGCGTCGATCAGATCGGGGGACTCGGTCAGCTCGCTGCCATGGCTGCGCAGCACCGCCACACCCTTGTCCATCACCACCGCGTGGTCGGCCAGGCCGAGTGCCACCGAGACGTACTGCTCCACGATCACCAGGGTGAGGCCGTCGTCGCGCAGGGCGGCGAACAGGGCGTAGACCCGGTCGACCATGATGGGCGCCAAGCCCAGCGAGGGTTCGTCGGCAAGGAGGAGCCGGGGTGCGGTCATGAGGGCGCGGGCGATGGCGAGGAGCTGCTGCTCGCCTCCTGAGAGACTGCCGGCCCGCTGACCGAAGCGCTCCCGCAGCAGCGGCAGGTGCTCGGTGACCCGCTCGATCTCCTCCGCTATCGCGTGCGGGCGCAGCCGGCGATGGTAGGCCCCCATGCACAGGTTGTCCCGCACGCTCAGCCCGGCGAAGAGACGGCGTCCCTCCGGGACCAGGACGATCCCCTTGCGCACCCGACGCTCGGCCGGGATGTGGGTCACGTCTTCGCCGTTGAGGATGACCATGCCGCGGCTCGGGCGCACGATGCCTGCGAGGGCCCGCAACGTGGTGGTCTTGCCGGCGCCGTTGCGGCCGAGGATGGCAAGCACCTCGCCCCGGCCCACCTGGAGGTCGAGGCCACGCACGGCCGGGATCTCCCCGAAGCTCACGCTGAGACCGCCGGCCTCGAGCATCAGGCAGCGCTGCCGAGGTAGGCGGCCGCGACACGGGGGTCGGCCAGGACCTCCGCGGTGGGTCCGGCGGCGAGCACGGACCCGAACTCCAGCACGCTGGTGTGGTCGGCCAGCGAGCGAACCGAGCGCATGTCGTGCTCGACAAGGAGCACGGCCAGACCGAGGCGGGAAACCACGGCCCTGATGGTGGTGGCCAGCTCCCCGGTCTCGGCGGGGCCCATGCCAGCGGAGGGCTCATCGAGCAGGAGCAATCGGGGGTTGAGGGCCAGCGCGCGCGCCAGCTCGAGGCGGCGCCGCTCGCCGTAGGAGAGCTGCCCGGCTGGGCGGTCGGCGGCGTCTTCGAGGGCTACCAGCGCGAGGGCCCCGTGGGCCACCTCGCGGCTGAGGGCGTCGGCGCGCCGCGTGGCGGGGAGCCGCAGCAGCGCCCCTGGCAGCCCCGAGCGCCGGAAGCGGCCGAGGCCAACCTCGACGTTCTCGGCCGCCGTGAGCGTCGGGACGAGGACGAGGTTCTGGAAGGTGCGTGCCATCCCACGGCGGGCCCGTCCCACGGTCGAGGTGGTGGTGATGTCGTCGCCGTCGAACCAGACCCGCCCCGAGCTGGGCCTGAGGGCCCCGCTGATCACGTTGAACAGCGTCGTCTTCCCGGCCCCGTTCGGGCCGATGATCGCGCTCACCGAGCCGGCCCCCACCTCGAGGTCGACGTCGCGCAGCGCCGCCAACCCCCCGAAGCGCACGGTCACTGACCGCACGGACAGCAGGCTCGTCACGAGCCACCCACCGTGGTCGGCCCGCCGGGTGCGGGTGACGCGTCGACCTGGTTCGAGGTGGGCTCGCCCTGCGCCAGCCAGTCGAGCAGCGCGTCGAAGCGGGCGGTGAGGGCCCGCAGCTCGTCCCGGTCGCGCTCGTGCTCTCGCCGTAGGGTCAACACCGCACCGCCGACCACGAGGGCCAGCCCAGGGACGGTGGCCGAGGCCAGGTGGGGGATCTGCTCCCCGGGGCTGCTCGTGTCCGACGCGCCCCAGTAGCCCGCGAACAGAAGAGCGGCCCCGATGGCCATCGCTACAGCCGCCAGCAGCGTGCTGGGTGAGCTGCGGCGGGGGCTATGGCTACCTGTGGCTCGCAGCGGGTGGTCACTGAGCGTGTCTGGCAACGAATTCTCCTGGGGGTGCTGTGGTCGGGGTGGGGGTGGGGGAGGGGGACTGGGCGACTCGGAGGAACCGGTCGCGTGCCCCCGAGGGAGTCGCCGAGCGCAGTTGGTCCAGGGCGCGCCGGTAGGCGGGGTGGTCCGCCGGGTCCTGGAGGTGCGCGTCGTTCGTAGCGAGGGTGCGTGGGGACGGCAGCAGTGAGGCCAGCCCCCCGGGACGCAGGCTGAGGAGGAGCACGACCGCCCCACCGGCCACGATGCCGGGTACGGCGTTCGCCTGCGTGCCGGCGTCGGACTGGAGGATCTGGGGCACGATCCCGAAGGCGACGCCGGCCATGATCGGCCCCGCCAGGGACTGCACGCCGCCCACCACGAGGTACACGAGCAGGGTCAGCGAGAGGAACGGTGAGAAGTCAGCCGCCGACAGGCCCGTGAACAGCACGGCGTACAGGCCTCCGCCCAGGGTGGCGATCCAGGAGGCGAAGAGAAAGGCGCCCAGGCGTACCCGCGCTGGCGACACTCCGAAGTGGCCTACGGCGGTGCCAGCGTCGCGAGAGGCCAGCAGCAAGCTCCCTTGGCCGGAGCGACGCAGGTTCCACACGGCGAGGAGGACCATGGCCGTGACGGCCAGCATCACGAAGTACACAGCGATGTCGCTCGACAGGTCGATGCCGAGCAAGTCGCCGCGGGGAAGCGATCGGGGCAGCTGGTTCCACTCGAAGAGCCACGCCGAGGCGGCGCTGGCGAAGGCAAGTGACCCGACCGCGAACTGCAGTCCGGACAGGCGCAGCGCGGGGAGCCCCACGAGCGCACCCAGCGCCGTTCCGGCCAGCGAGGACAGCGCCAGCGCAGCCGCCAGCGGTAGGCCGTGCTCGGTCACGAGCCAGGCGGTGCCGAACGCGCCGATGCCGACGTAGGCGCCCTGCATGAGGTTGACCTGCCCGCCCCAGCCGACCAGCACCAGGAGGCTGAGGCCCTCGATCACCAAGAACAGGGCGCGCCCTCCGACGAAGGACCAGTAGCTCGACCGGGCCGGCACCACCACGGCGAGGGCCAGCAGTGCGACCAACGCAGGGACCAGCAGGGCCCGCAGGCGCTCGAGATGAGGGAGGGTCCGGACCGAGCGGGCCCGAGTAGGTGCCGCCGGTTCTGCGGCTGTCACCTCCGGCCATCGGCGGCGAGCCGTCAGCACCAGGACGACCAGGGCCATGATGGCTGCCTGGGGTGCCCCCGGCACCGTGGATCGCACCACCGCCACGTTCTCCAACACCCCGACGACGAGGCCACCGCCGAAGGTGAGCGTGAGCGACGACAGGCCGCCCACCAGCGTGGCGGTCAGCGCCTTGGCCAGGAGCAGCGTGAACGTGCCCACGTTCACCGACTGCAGCGGGGCGATGAGGACGGCAACGATGCCCGCGAGGGCTGCGCCGAGCCCCCAGTTGAACCGGGCCACGTTGTCTCGGGAGATCCCGTGGAGTCGAGCCGCCTCGACGTCCTGGGCCACGGCCCGCACGGCTGTACCAAAGCGGGTCCTTTCGAGGAACCACGCCAGGCTCACGGCTGACAGTGCGGCCACGCCGAGGACGGCGACCTTCTGATATGAGACCGAGACGTCGAGGATGCGCACCGACCCCTTCGGCAGCAGCGGTTCAGCGGTCAGGGGGCTGAAGCCGTACTGCCACAGCAGCATGCTCGACGTGAAGGTCAGGACGCCGACCGTGGCGATCAGCCGCGTGCCGAGGTCGGCGGCCTGCACGGGTCGGATCGCCACGCGCTCCACCAGGAGCCCGTACGCCGTCGCCGCCAGCACGGCGAGTGCCGCCGCCACCGGCTTGCCCAGCCCGGCATCGACCAGGTCGATGTAGAGGTAAGCCGCCACGGCGGCGAAGGCGGCGTGGGCGAACGACAGCACCCCGGTGGACCGGTACATCAACGTCAGGGTGACCGCGATCAACGCGTACCCGGCTCCGGTGAAGAGCCCGCTGATGCCTGCTTGGAGCTCGAGCACGTCCCCCCCCCGGCGGGTCGAGGTCGACCGTCCTTGCGACACCCTACGGATCATGATGCATGTCGACAACGGCCTACAACCGGCATATCGGATCGAGGTGGACGTTCTGACAGGGTTCCGTCCGTCGGCCGCCTGCCGATCGGGAGGCCGTCAGGCCGGCGCGGGCTGGGCTCCTCGCACGAGCCGGCCGGGCAGAGCACCGGTCGGCTCCCCGTCGCGGTAGGTCTCGATGCCGGCGACGATCGTGTGGCGGTACCCGTCGGCTCGCTGCAGCAGTCGGCGGCCGCCAGCGGGCAGATCGAAGTGCACCTCAGGCCGTCGTGCCGCGAGGCGGTCGAAGTCGATCACGTTCACGTCGGCCCGGAAGCCGGGGGCCAGGACCCCGCGGTCGTGGAGGCCCACGGTGCGGGCCGTTTCACGGCACTGGCGCTGCACCAGGAACGGGACCTCGAGCTGGCCGTGGTCTCGGTCGCGGCCCCACATCGTCAGCAGCGTGGTTGGAAAGCTGCCGTCGCTGATCATGCCGACGTGCGCGCCTCCGTCGCCGAGACCGGGAACGGTGAACGGGTGCTCCAGCATCTCGCCGACGGCGTCGAGCGTGCCCCCGAGGAAGTTGAGCGTGGGCAGGTAGAGCAGGGTGCGGCCCTCGTCCGCGATGAGCCGGTCGTAGACGTACTCGTCGACGGCCCTGCCCTCGCGCTCGGCGCATGCCTGGACGCTGCGGTCTGGGTTGGGCTCGTAGTCTGGCGGATCGGCCAGCTCGTACATGTGGGCGAAGGCCGTGATCAGCCCACCGCCGAGCTTGCGCACCTTGCCCTGGTCGGTGGCCGCCAGCAGCCGCTTCTTGAACGACGGATCAGACATGGCTCGGGCTTGCTCGGCGACCCCGAGCTGTGAGATCTCCGAGAACACGGGGTTGGCCATGAAGGGATGCAGGCTGCACTGGAGCCCGAACAGCAGCCCGACAGCTCGGGTGGCCACCTGACCGGTGATCGCGAGGCCGTCGCGGCGGGCGTCGCTGATCCGGTCCAGCACCTGGCGGTATCCATCGGCGTCGAAGGGGCTCTGCACGAGGGAGAACGACAGGGGCCGGCCGGACTCCGCGACCATGCGACGGAACAGGGCGAACTCGTCGTCGGTGTTCATGTGGTCGGACACGACCTGGAGCACGCCCGTGCCCACCGCTCCGAGCGCTTCGGCGATGCCGACCAGCTCGTCGGCCGACGCCGTCAGGGTCGGGGTGGGCTCCCCCTTGCTGGTGCGGTGGTTGAGCGTGCGCGACGTGGAGAAGCCCAAAGCCCCGGCCTCGACGCCCTCGGCGGCCAGCGCGGCCATGCGGCCGATGTCGTCGGCCGTGGCCTCCTCGCGGTTCGCCCCGCGCTCACCCATCACGTGCAGGCGGAGGGCGCCGTGGGGCACCTGGGCCCCGATGTCGATGTCGTGCGGGATCCGGTCGACGGCATCGAGGTATTCGGCCATGGTCTGCCAGCCCCAGCTGAGCCCTTCGTGGAGTGCCGCGCCGGGGATGTCCTCCACACCCTCCATGAGCTCGATGAGGCGCTGGTGGTCGTCGGGGCGCACTGGCGCGAAGCCGACGCCGCAGTTGCCCATCACGACGGTGGTCACACCGTGCCAGGAGGAGGGCGCCAGGTGGTTGTCCCACGTTGCCTGCCCGTCGTAGTGGGCGTGGATGTCGACGAATCCCGGTGTGACGAGCGCACCATCCGCGTCGATCTCTTGCCGGCCGCGCCCGAGGCCCTTGCCGACATCGACCACCAAGCCCCCGCTGATGGCCACGTCGGCGGTCCGCAGCGGCGTTCCGGTGCCGTCTGCCACCGCGCCCCCGCGGATGACGAGCTCGTAGGCCGTCATGCCGGGGTCAGCGTTGACAGGTCGATGCCGTAGAGCTCGGCCACGTTGCCGCACAGGATGGCCTGGCGCTGTTCCGCGGTGAGCTGCGCTGTGTGCTTGGCGAGCAGCTCCTGCGACCACGGCCACGTGGAGTCGGAGTGGGGGAAGTCGTTGGCCCACATGAGACGGCGCCAGTTCATGGCGTCCGCGAACCGAAAGGCCGTCCAATCGTCCTGGAACGTGACGAAGATGTTCTGCGCGAAGTGCTCGCTCGGGAGCTTCGTCAGGTCGGCCCCGGGCTTGAGCCAGTAGCGGTGGCGGTTGTAGGCGTGGTCCATCCGGTACATGAAGTGCGGCACCCAGCCGGCGTCGGCCTCCACGCACACGACCTTCAGATCCGGGTGCCGCTCGAACACGCCGCCGAACACCAGCATGGCCATGATGTCCTGGCAGCCGCGCACGATCGACAGGAAGCTACTGATGGCCGGGCCGCGAGTGTGCTCGGACTTGGTGGTCAGGATGTGGAAGCTGAGCGGGAGGCCGAGCTCGATGGCCGTCTCCCAGAACTCGTCGTAGATCGGGGAGTCGTAGTCCTCCACCGCCGGGACGCCGGGCATCATCACACCCCGCAGGCCGAGTGCCTTGATGGACCGCAGGTCCGCGACGCCCTCCTCGGGGGAGCGCATCGCCGTCTGCCCGCACCCGAGGAGGCGGTGGGGGTGCGCATCGCAGTACGACGCGATCCAGCGGTTGTACGCGTCGAAGCACGCCTTCTTGAAGTCGAAGTCCTCGTGGTTGCACAGGACCATGCCCACCGTGGGGTAGATGATCTCGGCGGCCACGCCGTCGCGGAGCTGCTCGGCCAGCCTCGCCTCTGGATCCCATCCACCCGGGTGGAGCTCGTCGAACTTCACCCCCTTGACCCGGATCTCGGATGGGTCCTTGCCGGCGGCAGCCACCAGCCCCATCGGGATCGGCACCCGCACGCCTTCGACCACGAAGAGGTCGCCCACGCCCTCGCCGCCGTCGACCATGTGTGGCGCTCGGTCCCGCCAGGCCGGGTCGATGAAGTCCTGGTAGGTGTTCGGGGGCTCCGTGATGTGGGAGTCCGCAGAGATCACCGGGTAGGTCGCTGTCATGTGATTCCCCTCTGTGTCGCGCGCGGGTTGCTCCCACACGGCATTGCGAACCTCGCCCCGGTGGCGCTCAACGGCCCACGAACTGCCCGGGCCGGCGTTCGAGAACGGCGGCGATCCCCTCGGCCGCGTCAGCGGTCGAGCCCAGCCGGGCCTGCTCGCCTGCCTCCAGCCGAGTGACGTCGCGGACGCGTTGGCCGAGGCCGGCGCGCAAGGTGCGGTTGATTGCTCGGATGGCGAGCGGCGCTCCCTCGGCGATCTCGGCGGCCAGCGCCAGCGCGGTGGGCCGCACGGCGGGTGCCGGTACGCACAAGTCGGCGAGGCCCAGGTTGGTGGCCTCGTCGCCGTGCAGGCGGCGACCGGTGAGCAGCACGAGGCTGGCCCGTGACGGGCCGACGAGCTCCGGCAAGGTGACCGAGAGCCCGAAGCCCTGGTGGATGCCGAGGCGCACGAAGTTGGCGGCGAAGCGCGCCTCGGGGCATGTGACGCGGAGGTTGGCCGTGAGCGCCAGGCCCAGCCCGCCACCGATCGCAGGCCCGTGCACGGCGGCGATCCAGGGGAGCTCCACGTCGCAGAGACGAGCAGCCGCCGCGTAGAGCCGCTGCGTGGACCCGCCGCCAGTGGTCTCGCCGCCGCCGTCGCTGCCGAAGTCGGCGCCAGCACAGAACGACCGGCCCCGAGCCACCAGCACCGCGGCACCCACCGTGAGGTCGCGCGCTCCCTCTTCCAGCGCTGAAGCGAGGGCCTCGACCATGGCGACCGAGAAGTGGTTGTGCGGCGGCCGCTGGAGCTCCACGACGAGCACCCGGCCCTCGCGCTCGATCCCGATCAACGCGCCTCCCGAAGTTGTTGACACTCAAGAGTGACACGTCGATACTGCCTGACGCGCGTCGGTGCCGACAAGGGCCATCCGGGGGGATCCACTTCATGCGAGCGTCGTTGTTCTACCTGCCCAGCGTCGGGAGCCGGGCGGAGATCGAGCGGGGAATGGCCGGCCTCCGACGCGAGCTCTACCAGCGCATGCTCGGCAGGGGCCTGCCTGCCCCCCAGACCGGCGAGCTCCCTGACCTGCCGGGAGAGGGCCCCGCCCCCGTGGGATCCCCCGACACTGTGGCCCGCCAGTTCGAGCGGCTCCTCGAGCGACTCCCCTGCCGCTGGCTCTTCTGCTGGGAGTGGAACAGCCCCGTGCCCGACGACGCGCTGCGACGCTCGATCGAGCTGTTCGCCACGGACGTCCTGCCCAGGGTGGGGGAGTCCCCGGAGCCGCCGGTGTCCATCGACCACGCGGTCCTCGCCCGGTGACCGCAACCGGGCGGGCGGCGCTGTTCTTCGGGCCGC
>JBMOLI010000004.1:151264-255395 GCA_049325515.1 Actinomycetota bacterium
GATCGAGCTGTTCGCCACGGACGTCCTGCCCAGGGTGGGGGAGTCCCCGGAGCCGCCGGTGTCCATCGACCACGCGGTCCTCGCCCGGTGACCGCAACCGGGCGGGCGGCGCTGTTCTTCGGGCCGCGCCAACCGATGGAGATCGTCGAGCTGCCCGTTCCTTCCCCGGAGCCTGGCGCCGTAGTGGTGCGCGTGACGCGGGCCAACATCTGCGGCTCTGACCTGCACATCTGGCGGGGCGACGGGTTCCTGGGCGCCATGGCCCGCCCCGACGGCCGGATCATCGGTCACGAGATGACAGGGGTGGTGCACTCGCTGGGCAGCGGCGTCAGCAGGGACTGGGCCGGCAACCCGTTGGCGGAGGGCGACCGTGTCGTTTACCAGTACTTCGCCCCGTGCGGCCGGTGCCGGTCCTGTGCTCGGGGCATGACCGAGGCGTGCTGCCGGTCCTTCAAGGTGCTCCAGGGCAAGCCGGATGTGTTCCCCCACTTCCGGGGCGCCTTTGCCGACTACTTCTACGTCACCCCGCAGATGGCCATCTTCAAGGTTCCCGACTCGGTCTCCGACACGATGGTGGCAGGGGTCAACTGCGCCCTCGCCCAAGTGGTCATGGGGCTCGAGCGCGTCTCGGTGGGCTTGGGCGACCGGGTGGTGGTGCAAGGTGCCGGCGGGCTCGGCCTCTACGCCACCGCGGTCGCCCGGGACCGGGGGGCCGAGCTGATCATCGTGATCGACGGTGTCGATGATCGCCTCGATCTCGCCCGGGCCATGGGCGCCGACCACGTGCTCGACCTGCGCACCACGACCGCCGACGAGCGGGTGGCCGAGGTGAAGGAGCGCACGGGCGGGTGGGGGGCCGACGTGGTGTGCGAGCTGGTTGGCCGCGCAGAGGCCATCCCGGAGGGCTTGCGCATGGTCGGCATCGGTGGCCGCTACCTCGAGATCGGCACCTTCTATCCGGGCACCTCCTTCGAGCTCGACCCGGGAGCCCTTGTCATGGCCAACCTTCGGATCGAGGCCGTGGCCTCCTACGACGCCCGCAGCCTGGGCCAAGCCCTGGCCTTCCTGCAGCGCCACACTCACGACCTGCCCCTCGAGTCGGTGGTGGCCGACTATCCGCTGGAGCGCATCGACGACGCCTTCGCAGACCAAGATGCCGGCAGGATCACCCGGGCGTCGCTGGTGACGACATGACGGAGGGGTGGCACTACGGGGACCTGTGGGACCTGGCGGCGGACGTGCGCGGCGACCAGCCAGCAATGATCCTGGGCGACCTGCGCCGGTCGTGGTACGACCTGCGTGACCGGGCGGCCAGGCTGGCGAGCTCTCTGGTTGCCGGCGGCGCCGGCCAGGGTGACCGGATCGCCCTCTACCTCTACAACGGGCCCGAGTACCTCGAGGGCACCTACGCCGCCTTCCAGGCCGGGCTCACGCCGGTGAACACCAACTACCGCTACCGCAGCGACGAGCTCGCCTACCTGTGGGACAACGCCGACGCGGTTGCCGTGGTGTTCCACGGCACCTTCAGCCATACGGTCGACGCAGTGCGGGACCGCGTCCCGACCGTGACCCGCTGGCTGTGGGTCGATGATGGGTCCGGGCCTTGCCCCCCGTGGGCCGAGCCTTACGAGCGAGTGCTTGAAGAGGGGCCGCCCGGGCCGTTCTTCCCCTCGTGGGGCCGCAGCGGCGACGACGTGGTGATGATCTACACGGGCGGCACCACAGGGTTGCCCAAAGGCGTCATGTGGAGCCATCACGACATGTACCGGGCGTTCTCCACCGGCGGCGACGCCGACGAGCTCGACCTAGCTGCGGTGCGGCGTCGCCTCGAGGCCGCCGCCCACGGTCCGGTGGGCCTGCCCGGATCGCCGCTCATGCACGCGACCGGGTTCATGTTCGCTGTGAGCATCCTCACCCAGGGTGGGACGGTCGTCACTCTGCCCCAGCGCTCCTTCGACGCCGATGCCTTGCTCGACGCCGTGGCGCGGGAGCGGGTGGAGGCCCTGGCGATCGTGGGTGACGCCTTCGCGCGGCCCATGCTCGAGGCTCTCGACACCGCTGCAGCCCGTGATCTCTCGGCCTTGGCCATGGTGGTGTCGGCTGGAGTGATGTGGAGCGCTGAGACCAAGGCTGGCCTGGCCAAGCACCTGCCCGGAGCGCTGCTGGTCGACCTGCTCGGCTCGACGGAGGCCCATGGCCTCGGCTCGTCCGTGGCAGGCCCCGGGGAGGAGGCGTCCACCGCCCGCTTCCGCCTCGGCCACCACGCCATGGTCATCGACGAGCACGACCGCCGGCTCGGCCCCGGCGGCACCGGCAAGCTAGCGGTAGGCGGGCCTTGTCCCATCGGCTACCACAAGGATCCCGACAAGACGGCCCGCACCTTTCGCATGGTCGAAGGCCAGCGGGTGTCGGTGCCGGGCGACTGGGCCACGGTCGAGGCCGACGGAACGATCACCCTGTTGGGTCGCGGGTCCTTGTGCATCAACACCGGCGGGGAGAAGGTCTTTCCCGAGGAGGTGGAGGAGGCACTGGAGACCCACCCGGCTGTGCGCGACTCCACCGTCGTCGGGGTACCCGACCTCAAGTTGGGCGAAGCCGTGGCTGCTGTCGTTGAGCTGGTCGCCGGCGCTTCGGCAACGGAGGCGGACCTCGTTGCTCACGTGAAGGCGCAGCTGGCCGGGTACAAGGCGCCGCGCCATCTGCTGATTGTGGAGGATGTCGGGCGTTCGCCCAACGGCAAGGCCGACTACTCACGCGCCCGCACCCTGCTGCTCGACCGCCTCCCCTCCGTCACGACTTGAGGAGCGAACCGTTGATCACGTCCGGATTCACGTTCGACCATCGTGTTCCCACGCCGCCTGAGGGCTCGGCAGATCTCGCAGACGGCCTGCGGGGCCACAGCCTGCACGACGCCGGCGTCAACCCTGCAGCCGTGACCATCTGACCGTGAGCGCCACCCCTGCCGAGGAGAGCGTGCGCGCCGAGGTGCAGGCATGGCTGGCCCGAGCCTGGGATCCGGAGCTTCCGTTGAGGCAGTGGCGCGAGATGCTGGCTGACTCGGGCTGGGCCTGCCCGTCCTGGCCCGTCGAGTGCCTGGGTCGTGGTCTGTCGGCGGATCTGGCCAAGGTGGTGGCGGAGGAGCTGCGATCCGCCGGAGCAGTGGGGCCCGCCATCGGTGTGGGGATGTCGCTCGCTGCTCCGACGCTCCTGGCCCACGGGTCCGACGAGCTGAAGGCGCGGCTGCTGCGACCCATCGTCACCGGGGAGGACACCTGGTGCCAGCTCTTCAGCGAGCCTGGCAACGGCTCCGACCTCGCCGGCCTCACGACGCGGGCCACCCGTGACGGTGATGAGTTCGTGGTGGAGGGGCAGAAGGTATGGACCACGGGAGCCCAGCACGCGGCGTTCGGGATGCTCCTGGCTCGCACCGATTGGGACGTGCCCAAGCATCGGGGCATCACGTTCTTCGCACTCCCGATGCGTCGGCCGGGGATCGAGGTGCGGCCCTTGCGTCAGATGAACGGGCGGTCGTCGTTCAACGAGGTGTTCATCACCGGCGCCCGAGTGCCGGCCACCAACGTGGTGGGCGATGTCCACGGAGGCTGGGCGGCCGCTCTCACCACCCTGGCACACGAGAGAGGGCTGGCGGCGGGCATCTTTGGAGGGCTGCCTCCCTCCGGCGGCGGCCGCACGCGGACCGAGGCGCTGGCCGAGGCCTCGGCGTACCTGACCACCTACGAGTGGTACCCGCAGCGGGCCGGTCGGGCTGACCTGGTGCCCGGGCGGGCCGCTGCCGCCGGGGTGGCGCAGGAGCCGACCGTGCGCCAGGTGGTGGCCCACTTGGCGGCAACCGAGCGCACGGCACGCTGGACGGCGGATCGGGCTGCGGCCGCCCGGCGGTCCGGGAGGCCGCCGGGGGCCGAGGGCTCGATCGGCAAGCTGGCTGCCAGCCTCATCGCCCGTGAGGCCGCCGCCGCCCACTCCACCATCGCCGGGGCCAGCGGGATGCTCACCGGGCCCGACTCGCCCGAGGGCGGGATCGTGGCCGAAGTGCTCGTCTCGGTGCCGGGGGCGTCGATAGCGGGCGGCACCGACGAGGTGCAGCGCAACATCGTCGGGGAGCGGGTCCTGGGGCTCCCCAAGGAGCCGTCGGTCGACGCCGACGTGCCGTTCCGGGCCGTCAAGGTCAACCAACGAGGTACGAGGGAGGACCGATGAAGGTCGGCGTGCAGATGGTGTTCCAGTCCCACGGCTACGGCCCGGAGGTGACGGATCGACAGGTGGTGCAGGAGGAGGTGCAGCTCGGGGTGCTCGCAGATGAGCTCGGGTTCGACGCCATCTGGCCGGTCGAGCACCACTTCGCCGACTACGCGTTCTGCCCCGACAACACGCTGTTCCTGGCCCACATGGCCGCTCGCACGCAACGCATCAGCCTGGGGACCGGCGCGGTCATCCTGCCGTGGAACGACCCGCTGCGGGTAGCCGAGCGGATCGCGCTCCTCGACGACCTGGCGGACGGGCGGGTGCTCTTCGGCGTGGGCCGGGGGCTGGCCCGTCGGGAGTACGAGGGGTTCGGCATCCCGATGGACGAGTCCCGTGAGCGCTTCGACGAGGCCGCTCGCATGGTGATCGACGCACTGGAGACCGGGTGGATCGAGGGCGAGGGCCCCTTCTACCCGCAGGCCCGCACCCCGATACGCCCGGTTCCGGAGCGATCGTTCCGGGACCGCTTCTACTGCGTGGCCATGTCGCCCGACTCGGTGCTGGCGGCAGCCGACCTCGGTGCTCGCATGGTGGTGTTCAGCCAGCGTCCCTGGGAGGACCAGGCCGCCGCGATGGCCACCTACCGGGAGCGCTTCACCAAGGTGCACGGCAGCCCGCCCGGACCGCCGATCACTTGCGACTTCGTCTTCTGCGACGACGATGCCGGCCGGGCGGAGGAGATGGCCCACCGGCACATCGCGGGCTACCTCGCGAGTGTGATGCAGCACTACGAGCTGGCCTCCGATCACTTCAAGGAGGCCAAGGGCTACGAGTCGTACGGCAACGCCGTCGACCTTCTCCAGGCCATCGGCCTGGAGAAGATGTGCGACATGTACCTCAGCGTCAATGCATGGGGCACGCCCGAGCAGATCCTCGAGCGGCTGCACGCTCGTCGGGAGCTCATCGGCCCCTTCGACCTCACGGCCTGCTTCCGGTACTCGGGCCTCCCTCTGCGGGACGCCGAGCGGAGCATGCGAACCTTTGCCCGCCAGGTTCTGCCGGCCCTGCATGAGGACAAGGTGATGGCGTGATGGGTGAAGGACGCGTGCCGCGCCTCGCACCCGAGGCCGCCCGGGCGGCGGCGACGGCGACCGGCATCCCCGAGTTCATGGCAGACCTGTCGGTGTTCCAGGTGTTGCTCCACAACCCGAACGTGGCTGCCGCCCTCAACGAGATGCTGCGCCGACTGCTGTGGGAGGGCACGCTCGACGCTCGCCTGCGCGAGCTGATCATCATGCGGCTGGGCTGGGCCACCGGCTCGGAGTACGAGTGGACCCAGCACTGGCGGGTCGCCAGGCAGCTGGGGGTGGAGGCGGAAGATCTCCTTGCTGTGCGCGATTGGCCGGCCTCCGACCGCTTCGGGCCGGTCGAGCAGGCGGTGCTGGCGGCCACCGACGACGTGCTGGAGCTGGGTGCGGTCAGCGACGAGTCGTGGCGTCGCTGCGAGGAGGCCCTGCCCGACCCGGCCGTGCAGGTGGAGCTGGTGGTGGCCATCGCCAACTGGCGGTTGTTCTCCACGCTCCTGCGGTCGCTGCAGGTGCCCCTCGAGGAGGGCGTTGAGTCGTGGCCGCCCGATGGCAAGCGCCCCGGTTGAGGCTGCCGATCACGAGGTGAGAGCTCTGCTGCGCCTCTAGCAAACGGCCGCAGCATCCCAACGAACAGGCAGGCAACGGGGTCCGCGCACCTGGCCACCAGTCCAGGCCACGTCGTTGGCCTCGATGTCGGCCAGCTCGAAGGTGGGCACCCGTCGCAGCCACTCCTCGATCGCGACGCGCAGCTCCATGCGAGCCAGGTTCGAGCCGAGGCACCGGTGGATGCCCGACCCGAAGGCGAAGTGACGGTTCCTGGTCCGGTCGATCACGAACTCGTCGGCCCGCTCGAACATGGCCGGATCGCGGTTGCCCGCCGGGAAGGTCATGAGCACCTTGTCACCCATGCGCATCGGGCACCCGCTGAACTCGGTGTCCTCGGTGACGTACCGGGCCATGGTGACCGGGCTGTAGTACCGCAGGAACTCCTCGACGGCGGTCGTCATGAGCTCGGGCTCGGCGCGCAGCCGCGCCTGGTCCTGCGGATGGGTGGCCAGGTGCCAGATGCTCGAGCCGATCGCGCTCCACGTGGTGTCGATGCCGGCCAGCAGGAGCAGGAAGCAGGAGCCGATGATGTGGCGGTCGGTCAGGGGGTCGCCGTCGACCTCCGCCTCGATGAGCAACGTCAGGAGATCGTCGGGCCGCTCGTCGGCAGGGACAGCGCGTCGTTCAGCACTCCGCTCGCTGAAGTAGGTGATCAGCTCCATGACGGCGCCAGTGGCCTTGTCGATGTTGGTGAAGCCCTCCTGCAGGATGGTGACGGCCCACCCCGTGAAGATGGCTTCGTCGTCCGGCGGGATGCCCAACATCTGGGCGATCACCCGCACAGGGATGTGCTGCGCGTAGTCCGTCGCGGCATCCGCGTGGCCGTCGGCGATCACCGCATCGATGAGCTCGTTCGCCAGCCCCCGGGTGACGGGGGTGACCGCCTCGATGGCGCTCGGGCCGAAGGCAGGGAGCAGGAGCCGTCGGGCCCAGGTGTGGACTGGCGGGTCTGAGGTGATCGGCGGCGCCTCGAGCATCATCGGCTGCAGCGGGTTGAGCTCGCGGTTCGGGGTGATCACCGCGATGTCGCGTGAGGAGAATCGCTCCACGTCGTGGGCGATCTTGGCCAGGTCGTCGTAGCTCACGGGCATCCAGGTGCGGCCGTACCGCTCGGTCTGTGCGATGGGGCAGGTGCCCCGAAGCTGTGACCAGATGCTCGCTGGGTCGAGGATGTAGCGCGGATCGAGGATGTCGAAGTCCGCCGCCCAATCCGTGGTGCTGCTTCTCATGGTGGGCCCTTCAGACTCAGTCGGTGGACGTGCTGATGGCGTACTCGGGGCAGTTGTCGACGGCCAGGAGGGCGTCGCTCTCCAGCTCGGGAGGCACACGACCGTCACCGATCGGCGAGGCGGTGCCGAGGTCGTCGATCTGGAACAGCGAGGGCGCCAGCACGACGCATCGGTTGTGGCCCTGGCACTCGGCTTGGTCTACGTGAACGCGCACGTCGCTGATACTACATGGGTCGTAACGTGTCGCGTGTCGTCTGGGCCGCGCCGCTTCGTGGGTCAGGACAGGTCGACGTACACGTTCTTGGGCTGCGTGTACAGGTCGATCCCCCAGCGACCGCCCTCCCGGCCGTGGCCGCTCTCCTTGACTCCGCCGAAGGGGGCGGTGTGGGGCACCACGCCGTAGCAGTTCACCCACACCGTGCCAGCCCGGAGACGACGGGCGACGCGGTGGGCGCGGCCGACATCGCGCGTCCAGACGCCTGCAGCAAGGCCGTAGGCGGTGTCGTTGGCCCGCCGCACGAGCTCGTCCTCGTCGCGGAAGGGGAGCACCGTGACCACGGGGCCGAACACCTCCTCCCGAGCGATCTCGGAGTCGTCCGAGGCGCCGACCACGACGGCCGGGTTCAGGTACCAGCCCCCCGCCAGCGCTGGCGTGGAGGGCCGGTCGCCGCCGCACACGACCTCTGCGCCTGCGTCGGTGGCGCGCTCGAGCATCTCCTCCACCTTGCGGCGGTGGGCCGCGGTGATGAGGGGACCGAGCACCGTGCCCTCGGTGGCAGGGTGGCCCACGGGCAGAGTGCGAGCCACACCGCAGACCTGGTCCACCACTTCGTCCACCAGCGGCTCCTCCACGAAGAGGCGGCTTCCCGCCACGCACGCCTGGCCTGTGAGGGCGAATGCCGCCAACGCCGCCCCCACGCCGATGCGGGAGGTGTCGGCGTCGGCGAACACCACGTTGGGCGATTTTCCGCCCAGCTCCAGCGCTACCGGCACGAGGTGGTCGGCGGCGAGCTTGGAGATGGCGACGCCGGCGGTCCGAGATCCGGTGAAGCTCACCCGGTCGACGTCGGGGTGAGACACCAGGGCCTGGCCCTGCTCCACGCCGCCCAGCACGACGTTCACGGCACCGTCGGGGAGTCCCGCCTCCTGGCAGAGCTCGGCGAAGCGCAGGGCAGGGAGCGAGGCCAGGGGTGACGGCTTGATGACCACGGCGTTGCCGGCCGCCAGGGCCGGGCCCACCTTGGAACCGAGGAACAGGGATGGCGTGTTGTAGGCCGTGAGGATCGCAACCACGCCGTAGGGCTCCGGCACCACGTAGTCGAGTGCCCCCGTGGAGGTCAGCGGCACGACCTGGCCATCCAGCTTGTCGATCCAGGAGGCGTAGTAGGCGAGGTTCTTGCTCAGGGCGGCGACCGAGAACCGTCGCGCCAGCTCCAGCGGTACCCCGTTCTCCGAGCTCTCCAGAGCGCTGAGCTCATCCGTGCTCTCCGCCACCAGCGCCCCGAGGCGGGCCAGCATGTGCTGCCGGCGGCCGGGCGACACCTGGCCCCACGGGCCCTCGAAGGCGACCCGGGCGCAGGTGACGGCCCGGTCGACTCCGGCGGACGACGTCGCTGGCAGCTCGCAGAGCTGCTGGCCGGTCGCAGGGTCTTCGCATGCGAAGGGCAGGCCGTCCGCGTCCCACGACCCTCCGATACGCGCCGCGGCCCGTGGCAAGTGGTCTAGTGCCATGTGACTCCCTGCTCGTGTTGACACTCATGGGTGACACAAGGATCATGCCGGGCGCGCGATCACCGTGCAATCGTTGGTCGCGTCTTGTTCGTCAACCTGGAGGAACCGCTGATGGCCGTGCAGGCTCTGTCACCTGCGACGACACGGGCGCGCAGGGGCCTGGTGTCCGAGAAGATCCTGCGGGCGGCGAGGGTTGCGCTCGCCGAGCGGGGGCTGTCCGTGCGGGTGGAAGACGTTGCCGATGTCGCTGGCATCAGCAGACGGACCGTCTTCCGCCACTTCGCCTCGCGCGAGGAGCTGCTCGCCGCTGCGCTGCGGGATTCGATGCGCAGCTATGCAGACCACCTGCCCCGCTATGAACCCGGGCGGCCACTGGCCGAGTGGCTCGACGAGGCGTTCGTCGTCGCACACGAGATGAACGCCCGGCACGGGCGTGTGTACTTCGAGCTGGCGTTGGCCACCGAACTCGAGGGGCCCCTGGCGGAGGTGGCAGAGCTCCGCCGCTCAGCCCGTGCCGAGCTGGTGCGGCGGTTCTCCGACGCGGCGTGGACGGCCTCCGGGGCACGTGGCCGACCACCGGTGTGGCTGGTCGACACCGTGGCCATCCTGCTGTCGGCCTTCGCGACGGAAGCCTTGGTGGGCGACTTCGGACGGACGCCAGCGCAGGCCGGCCACGTGGCGGCCCGGGCGCTGGAGCACGCGATCGCCGCTGCGACGATCGACTGACCCGCCGGTCGGCGGCCTCAGCTCAGGTGGCGGGGCGGAAGAGGGGAAGGCGCCGACCGTCGCTCAGCTCTTCGTCCCAGCTGACCTCGACGCGCATGCCGCAACGCACCGCGGCCGGCTCGCACCCGACGATGTTGGTTGCCATGCGGTACCCGTCGTAGAGGTCGACCAAGGCCAGGACGAACGGGGCCATGTCCGCCAGCATCGGGTTGCCGGCCTTGTGCATGATGTTGAACGTGTAGACCTCGCCACGGCCCGTCGACTCGACCCATCGGAGGCGGTCGCCCAGGCACGACGTGCACCGCTCGCGTGGGTACCAGACGGTCGCGTTGCAGTCGTCGCATCGCTGCACCATGAGCTGCTGCGAGCGGGTGGCGTCCCAGAAGGGCTCGCTCAGCGGGGTCGGAGAGGGCTCGAGGCGCGGCATGAGGGCTCCTGGGGTCAGAGGGTCGATCCGGTTCCGAGGACGATGGTCGAGGTGCAGGACAGCACGCCGCCGCATCCGTTGGCCACGGCGATCTCCGCCCCGTCCACCTGGCGGTCCACCACGTCGCCGCGCAGCTGGCGGACGGCCTCCACGAGCACGAACATCCCGTACATGCCCGGGTGGGTGTAGGAGAGGCCGCCGCCGTTGGTGTTGGTGGGGAAGTCGCCGCCCGGGCCCAGGCGGCCTCCCTCGACGAAGGCGCCTCCCTCGCCCTTCGGGCAGAAGCCGAGGTCCTCAAGGGTCATCAGCGCTGTGATGGTGAAGCTGTCGTAGAGCTCCACCACGTCGACGTCGGTGGGGGTGATCCCGGCCATGGCGAAGGCCTGGGGGCCCGAGACGGCCGCGCCGGTGGTGGTGACGTCCGGCATCTGGCTGATCGACATGCCGTGGGTGTGGGCCGTGCCCGCCCCGAGGACGTAGATGGGCGGTCGGCGCAGGTCGCGTGCTCGCTCCGCGCTCGTCATGACGAGCGCGCCGGCTCCGTCGGTGACGAGGCAGCAGTCGAGCTTGTGGAGGGGTTCGGCGATGAGCTTGGAGGTCAGGACGTCTTCGACGGTGATGGGATCCTGGTGGTATGCGTTGGGGTTCTTCGTGGCCCAGCCGCGGAAGGCGACGGCGATCTCGGCGAGCTGCTCGCTGGTCGTGCCGTAGTCGTGCATGTGGCGACGGGCGGCCAGGCTGTAGCTCGACGCAGGGAGGCCGAAGCCGAAGGGCAGGTCCCACTCGAAGAAGGGCAGCCCCTTGCCCATCGACGGCCCACCACCGGCGAAGGGGTTGTCCCCGCTTCGTGGGGTTGCCGCGTACACGATCACGGCGACGTCGCACAGGCCAGCCGTGATCGCAGCCGCGGCGTGCTCGACGTGCACCTCGAAGCTCGACCCGCCGGTCATCGTCGTGTCGGTGTATCGGCCCCGCACTCCCATGCGTTCGGCGAGGTCGAGAGAGGCCATCATCCCGGTTGTGGAGATGACGGCGTCGACGTCGCCGATCGTCAGGCCCGCGTCGTCGAGGGCGGCGCGCACCATGTCCACCTCGAGCTGGGCGGCGGTGCGATCGAGGGCGCCGGTGGGTGAGACCGCGTCGACGGCACCGACGATGGCGGTGCTGCCGCGAAGGGGATGGGTCACAAGCTACTCCTGCGTTCCACGGACCGGACGTCGGGTAAACGACAACGTACGTAGGCCGTATGGTGTCTTACAACCTGACGCTCGTCGCTGGCTGGCCAGCGGCTCGCGGAAGGGGGCCGGTCACCGCCTGAGCGAGCTCCGGCAGCCGCGGCAGCAGCGGGAGGAGTGAGCCCGTGAGCGTGGCTCCGGGTGCGGCCACGGGGAGCGCCTCCTGCAGCGCAAACAGGCTGCGCATCAGGAGGACGACTTCCAGCGGGGGTCGCAGCCGGTGGCGCAGCAGCACGGTGACGGCCTCGCGCAGCCCGCCAAGCAGAGCTGTGGAACCCTCGCGGCCCAGCAGCGCCATGGGGTCGAGACCGCCCGTGGCGGCCAAGTCGGCGATCAGTGCCTCGGTGTCGGTCGCCTCCGGCACGGCGCCAGCAGCACGCATCGCCACCACCTGGCCACGGTGGTCGCCGCTCAGTACGGCCGTGAGGAAGTCGTAGCCGGACGTGCGCAGGAGTGGAGTGAGCCGTCCGAGCACTGGGCAGCCGACGAGTGTGGTGACGTCCCCGTCGCCGCGCAGCTGGAACTGGGGGTCGGGGTCGGCGAGGAACACGCCGGCTCCGATCGCCGCCAGCACGATGACGGACGCGAGCGCGGCGCCTACGGCACCCGGGTCGTTGGGGGTCGGACTGCTCGTGACGGGTTCGCCGTCGACCGACTCGAACACGGCTGCGGCTGCTGCCACACCGCCGGGCACCGGTCGGGCAACCGAGATGCCCTCGACGGCGAGGGTCTCCACTGCGAGGCCCAGCTCGATCGCGTTGAGCGCGTGGTTGCGGAGGTCGAGCGAGTCGAGCAGCTGCCGGACCGTGAGCTCCACGAAGCCCTGCGGGTGCGCATCCCGGAGGCCGGGAACGATCTGGGCCGCGGTCCACGCCAGGGTGCCCGTGAAGCGGGCATCGGAGAGGAGCGCCCGTCGGGCCGACGGCCGGCGGACGCGCAGCAAGGCATCCGAGCCGTCCGCGAGCAGGCACCGGTGCGTCTGGAGAACCGGCGTGGCGCCGAGCACCTGGGGGCTGACGGAGCGCACGAGCCCAGGCAGAGCTCGGTCGGCCACGCGCTCCACGGTGTCGACCCCCATCGGCGCCCACGGGATCGGTGCGAGCCGGAGGCGGTCCGTGACGCGCCCGGGGGCCAGGCTCCCGCTTCCCGTCACCAGCCGGGCCACCTCGGCTCCGGGAGCACCGAGCAGGGCGAGGTGGTCTCGAAGTACGTCCGCGACCGTGTCCTTCAGCGCGTCACCGTCGCCCGATGTGGGACGAGCGCGACGGGTGGGCCCGGGGAGCCAGCCGACGACTGCCCGTAGCTGTGCGGCTTGGAGGGCGGCCGCCTGGTGCACGGTCCGCGGCACCGAGCCGAGACCGGGGGCGGCGAGCTGCTCTGCTCGTCGGGCGATGCCCTGTCGCCGAGGGGCGAGCTGGCGGGCGAGCCCGCACGCGGTCAGCTCCAGGCCGGGCATCTCCTTGATCCATTGGCTGCCGACCACCCGCCGTGTCAGCTCGGCCAGCCCCCCTGCGTCCACTCGACCACCTCCGATCGCCGGCGTTGATGCGCGACACCGACACGACCTTGTCACATCGCTCGCCCGCCGTCGAACAGCAGGGCAGCGGGCCGCCACACGCGGCACGCAGACCCGTGACCGCGACCGGACGAAGACGTTGAGCCGCTCGAACGGCCCCGGCATGCCCCTCGGGGCGACCGCCAAGTCATGCCGCGAGATCGCCGGCCAGATTCGCCCCTGGTGGAGTCCTCGGCCTCGCGCTCGCTGGCGAGTCCTTCGGCCTGCGTCCTTGCCATGGACGAATCTGACTCGCCGATTCCTCAGCGGACTCGCAGCTCAGGTCACTAGCTGCCGGTCGGAAGGTCCATCGGGAACGCCGCAGGCTTGGTCGGGCTATCGGCGAACAGCTCGGGCGCCTGCTGGATCAGCTCGTCCACCGTCCAACGGTCGCCTCGGTCGATCTTGGCGATCGGCGTCCAGCTCCGCACCAGATCGACCCGCCCGCCGCCGACGACGAAGCACTGCCCGGTGACGTCGGACGCCGCGTCGGTGCACAGGTAGGCGACCCAGGGAGCGATGTTGTCGGGGTTCCAGATGTCGAAGGTGCCGTGATCGACGCTGAAGGCTCCGAACGTGCCCTCGGTCAGGCGGGTGCGGGCCCGGGGGCAGATGGCGTTGGCGGTGACGCCGTACTTCTCGAGTTCGCGGGCCAGCACGAGGGCCATGGTTGCGATGCCTGACTTCGCCGCTGCGTAGTTGAGCTGTCCGGCATTGCCGTAGAGGCCCGACTCCGATGCGGTTAGCACGATCCGGCCGCCGTGGGGCTCACCGGTTGCCTTGGTTTGCTCGCGCCAGTGGGCGGCAGCGTGGCGCACGGGCACGAAGTGGCCCTTCAGGTGCACGCGGATCACCGAGTCCCACTCGTCCTCGGTCATGTTGGCGCTGAATCGGTCGCGCAGGATCCCAGCGTTGCACACCAGGATGTCGAGCCGTCCGAACGCATCGAGGGCTTGTTCGACCATGCGCTCGCCACCAGCCCAGTCGGCCACGTCGTCATAGCTGGCCACCGCCGCGCCACCTGCCGCGACGATCTCATCGACGACGAGCTGGGCGGGTCTCTCGTCCGCACCCGATCCGTCCCAGCCGCCGCCCAGGTCGTTCACGACCACCGATGCCCCTTCGGCGGCGAGAAGCAGGGCGTGACCACGCCCGACCCCGCGGGCACCTCCAGTGACGATCGCGACCTTGCCGTCAAGGTGTCCCATGCGGTGCTTCCTCCGAACATGCTGCGGGCCCGGTGCCCGCTAGCGCAGGACCATGCTGTGGGTCGCGCATCGTCCGGTCAAGACAGCAAGTCCTCGGTGTCACATGGCGGAGGACTTTGGCTCCGCTCGTCTGCCAGCTCGACCTCCGCTCAGTAGGGGCGAGCGGTCGGGCGAGGCCGGTCGTGGCGGGCGCGCCGACGGCGCTCGCGACGGATGCTGAGGAGCTGCTCGCGCGCGCGCAGGGTGGCGGTCCGGACGGCCGACCCCCCGGCCTCCAGCTCGAGGCGTGCTCCGAGGGCCTGGCCCACACGAACGAGCACGTCGAGCTCGGCGCCGGGCAGCCCCAGCTCGACCGTGGCGATGGCGTCGTGTGTGGTGCCAGCGCGAACGGCCAGCTCGTCGATGCTCAGCTGCTGCTGCCGACGCAGGCGCGTCACCTGCCTACCCAAGCGAGAAGCGGCCGCGAGCCGGTCGTAGGCGGCCTGTGCCGCAGGGTCGACGACCTGAGCCCGCAACTCCCGCCACGGGAGCGCGGCCCCGGTGGACCGGGAGCGGCGCACGAAGCTCAGCACCGCCGCGCCGTCGTTCTCCCGCACCAGGCGAAGCTGGCGGGTGCGCCGACCGGCGGGGAGCGACATGGGTCCGTCGTCGAGGTCTGCGGCGAACATCCGGTGGTCGAGGACGAATGCGACGTGTCCCCGGTCCACGGGGGGGCAGGGCACGCAGCCACTCAGCCACCGGAAGAGCGACCAGCGGCTGGCTGGCGGTCGTGACGGTGGCAGGCGCGGCCGACTCGAGGCTGACGTTGGGTATCCACCGCTCGAGCCAGGTTGGGAACCACCAGTTGGCGTCGCCGAGCAGCTCCATCGTGGCGGGAACCAGCACCATGCGCACGATGGTTGCGTCGATGAAGACAGCGATGGCCAGACCGAGCCCGAAGGTCTTGATGATCGGGTCATCGCCCAGCACGAAGGACAGGAAGATCGTCACCATGATGGCGGCAGCGGCAGTGATCACGCGCGCGGTGGCGGCGAGGCCGTCGGCGACCGCTGTCGCGTTGTCCCCGGAGCGGTCGTACTCCTCCCGGACCCGGGACAGCAGGAACACCTCGTAGTCCATCGACAAACCGAAGAGGATGGCGAAGAGCATCATGGGGATGAACGCCATCACCGGCCCCGGACGCGCCACCCCGATGAGGTCCTTGCCCCACCCCCACTGGAAGACAGCCACGACCACGCCGTAGGCGGCGCCAATCGACAGCAGGTTGAGCAGTGCTGCCTTGAGTGGCACGAGCACCGACCGGAACACCACGAGGAGCAGCAGAAAGGAAAGGGCGAGCACCGAGCCGATGAACATCGGGAGGCGCCGGTTCAGCAGCTCGGCCATGTCCACGAAGAGGGCCGTGACCCCGGAGACGCCGACCCGTACCCCGGAGCCCTTCATCGCCGCCGGGATGACGTCGTGTCGGAGGCGGTCGACCAGGTCCTCGGTGTCCTGAGAGCTGGGCGCGGACGTGGGGATGACGGTGATGACAGCGGTGTCACCCGCCGCGTTCACCACCGGCGGCGCCGCCATGAGCACCCCCGGTGTGCTGCCGAGCGGCTCGGCCAAGCGAGCCAGGGCATCGCGCTGGACGGGCTGGGCAGGATCCAGCTCGGCGACCAGCACCAGCGGGCCGTTCAGCCCCTCCCCAAACCCCTCGGTGACCAGGTCGTACGCTCGTCGGCTGCTGTGGCTGGTGGGCCCGCCACCGAACTGGGGCCCGCCGAGGTCCATGCTGAGTACCGGGACCGACAGCCCGAGCAGGATCACGAGCGAGCCGATGCAGAACGGCCACGGGCGCCGCTGCACGGTCCGACTCCAACGGTGCCAGCTCGCCCCGACTCCGTCGCCTGTGGCGGACCGGGCGCGCCTGAGGGACAGCCGATCGAGCGACGTCCCGGCGAAGCCGAGCACCGCTGGAAGGAGGGTGATGGCCGCGACGACCGTGCACGCCACGGTCAGCGCCGCGCCGACCGCTAGCCCGACCAGCATGGACGCGCCAGCCAAGACCATGCCGAGCATCGAGATCACGACCGTAGCGCCGGCGAAGATCACCGCCCGTCCCGAGGTCTGCAGTGCCAGGGCGGTGGCGTCCTCCGGATCGAGGTCGAGCCCGAGCCCCTCGCGGTAGCGGGTCACGATGAACAGGGCGTAGTCGATGCCTACGCCGAGCCCGATCATCGCCGCCATGGCCGGAGCGAAGGTGGAGATCTCGAAGATCCGCGTGGCCAGCAGCACGAGTGACATGCCCGCTCCGAGGCCGAAGAGGGCGACTGCGATCGGTAGTCCCGCGGCCACGACCGAGCCGAAGGTGGCGAGGAGGATCAGCAGAGCCACCGCCACACCTGCCCCCTCGCGCTTGCCGGGCCTTTCCATCTCGGCGAACATCACGGTGGGCCCGCCCACGTTGATCTCCACCCCCTCGAGGGTGGAGGCCTCGTCGGCCAGCTCGATGATGCGGTGAACGAGCTCGGGATCGACCTCCGGGCCGAAGTCGTCGAGCATCACCTGAGCGATGCCGATGGTGCCGTCGGACGAGATGGGTAGCGCGGCGTTGTAGGGGCTAACCACCTGGCGTACGCGCTCCAGGCCCGCGATGGTCGAGAACAGGGCCTCGATCCTGGCTTGCGCCGCCGGGTCCCGCACCCCCGCGTCAGCCCGGAAGGCCACCATGATGGGGTCGCCGTAGAAGTCGGGGAAGCGCTCGCGCAGGATCTCGAGCGACTCCTGGGACTCCGCCCCGTCGATGCGGAAGTCGTTCTGGAACCTACCCCCGACGGTCCTGCCCCCGACGGTCAGCGCGAGCAGCGCGAGCAACCAGAGGGCAACGACGAGTCGCCGGTTCCGGAAGCACCAGCGAGCGAGCTGCGACACGGCGTCCTGCCTTCCGCGTTTTCCCAGATCGGTGGAAGCCTGGGCATCTGGGACCGAGTGTCGCATATCGGTTGTTACGGAGCGAACCCGTCGGCCTGAAGGCGGCCCCTCGGCGAGCTTCGGACGGCTTGCGAGCGAGCCACAAGACACTTAGGCTCAGATGTCACATACCGGTCGGCGGCTCGTCGCCGGAGGATCATCGGAAGGGGACGTCATGCGAGGCGCTGTGCTGCATTCGTTGGGAGACACGCTTGAGGTGCGCGACGACCTCGAGCTCGATGGCCTCGGCCCTGGGGAAGTGCGCATCCGCATCGCAGCCAGCGGCGTCTGCCACTCCGACCTGTCGCTGATGGACGGGACGCTGCCCCACCCCCTTCCTTGCGTGCCAGGCCACGAGGGGGCCGGCACGGTCGTCGCCGTAGGAGCGGGGGTGACTGACCTCGCCGAGGGCGACCACGTCATCATCTCGTGGGTGCCGCCGTGCGGGCGCTGCGCCACCTGCCTCGGCGGTCAGCCCAACCTGTGCACGGCCTTGGGGCTGGGCTCGATGCCGGCGCCGCACCTCAAGCTGGCCGATCAGATGGTGTTCGCCGGTATCGGTACGGCCACCTTCGCCGAGGAGACCGTGGTGTCAGCGTCGGCGGCCATCAAGATCCCCGACGACGTGCCATTCGACGTGGCGTCGCTCATCGGGTGCGGGGTCATGACCGGTGTCGGGGCTGCGATCAACACCGCCAAGGTTCGTCCTGGCTCGTCCGTGGTGGTCATCGGCTGTGGCGGTGTCGGCATCAACGTGATCCAGGGCGCCAAGATCGCGGGCGCGGCCGACATCGTCGCCGTCGACCTCGTCGACAAGAAGCTGGACTGGGCCCGGCAGTTCGGTGCGACCCACGCGGTCTCCCCGGACAAGCTGTCGGCCACGATGGCCGAGCTCACCGGCGGGCTCGGTGCCGACTACGCCTTCGAGGTGATCGGGCGGCCGGAGACGATCCGCTCGGCGTGGGACGCGACTCGGCGGGGAGGGACGACCGTCGTGGTTGGGGCCGGTCGCATGGATGCGCAGGTCAGCTTCAGCGCTTTCGAGCTGTTCTATTCGGAGAAGGCGCTGCTCGGCAGCGTCTATGGCTCGGCCGACGTGCGCACCGACTTCCACCGGCTGCTCCGGCTGTGGCGGTCCGGCCAGCTCGACCTCGAGGGCCTCATCAGCCGCCGCAGCGGGATCGACGGCATCAATGAGGCCTTCGACGCCATGAAGAAGGGCGAGGTGATCCGGACGGTCATCGAGCTGGCGTAGCGATCGGTACCCGCAACGCCAAGCGGGTCAGATGATGCGTGTGTCGCGGTCGGCCCAGTACTTCTCGCGGAGCTTGCCCTTGTAGAGCTTGCCGGTGGGCAGCCGCGGCAGCTCCTGCTCGAAGTCGATCGAGCGGGGGCACTTGTAGTGGGCCAGGTGCTCCCGGCAGTAGCTGAGCAGCTCGGCTTCCAGGCCAGGCCCTGCGTCATCCCAGCTGACGGGCTGCACGACCGCCTTGACCTCCTCGCCCATCTCCTCGTTGGGTACGCCGAGGACGGCCACGTCGGCCACCTTGGGGTGCACCACCAGCACGTTCTCCGTCTCCTGCGGGTAGATGTTCACGCCGCCGGAGATGATCATGAACGCCTTGCGGTCGGTGAGGAACAGCCACCCCTCCTCGTCGACGTAACCGACATCGCCCAGGGTGGTCCACCCGCGGCCGCCCGGGTCCTGCACCTCCTGCGTCTTCGTCGGGTCGTTGTGATACTCGTACTCCGGGCCGCCCCCGAAGTACACGGTGCCGGCCTCACCCGCAGGCAGCTCCTCGCCGTCGTCGCCAACAATGTGCAGCTGGCCGATCAGCGGCCGGCCCACGGTGCCCGGACGGTCGAGCCACTCCTTGGGGTTGACCAGGCAGAACCCGTTCATCTCCGTGCCGGCGTAGTACTCCCACAGGATGGGACCCCACCAGTTCATCATGGCGTGCTTCACCGCCACCGGGCAGGGAGCGGCGGCGTGGATGGCGGTTTCCAGCGAGGAGACGTCGAACGACCGTCGCTCGTCCTCAGGGAGCTTCAGCATCCGGCTGAACATGGTGGGCACCCACTGCGAGGAGGTGACCCGGTGGCGCTCGATGGAGCGCAACGCCAGCACGGGGTCGAAGCGCTCGAGCATCACGACTGTGCCCCCAAGGGTCTGGACCCCGAGCGAGAAGCCCAGCGGAGCCGAGTGGTAGATCGGCGCGGGGGACAGGTACACCGTGGACTCGGACACGCCGAACACGCCCCCGAGCAGCGCGCCGACCATCTGGCCATCGGCGATCGAGGCGTCGCGGAGCGGGCGGCGGATGCCCTTGGGCCGGCCGGTCGTGCCCGAGCTGTAGAGCATGAGCTCGCCGGCGGGCTCCTCGGACAGCCTCTCGGTGGGCTGCCCCGCGACGGCGGTCTCGTAGCCCACGAGGCCCGGGCTGCCGCCATCGACGCACAGGGCCAGCTCGACCTCCGGAGCCTCCTGCAGGGCGCCGGTCAGGACGGCGGCCTTCTTCGGCGAGGTGACGACCACCCGGGCACCGGAGTCGGCCAGGATGTAGCCGACCTCCGAGGCCGTGAGGTACGAGTTCACGGTCGTGAGATAGAGACCCGAGCGCAGCGCCGCCCACACCACCTCGAAGTACCGAGGGTGGTTCTCCATGAACACGCAGACGTGGTCGCCCCGGCGCATGCCGTGGGCGTGCCACAACCAGGCCAGCTGGTTCGACCGCTCGTCGAGCTGCCGGTACGTGACCACCTCGCCCGACGGCTCGCTGATGATGGCCGGGTGGTCTGGTCTCGTCTGCGCGTGGTGACCTGGGTACATCGCGGAACCTCCCTCCGATGGCGGCGCCACCCTACATGTGACAGATTGCGTTTGATGGATCGGAGCGGTGCGCGCGAGGTGTCGATCCTCAGCGTTGTGGTGCGGTGAGGGAACCCACCAGGTGCAGGAGGATCTGCGGGTCGGCCAGGACGGCATAGTCCGGGGCCAGCGCTTTGCCGTAGCGCTCGAAGTACAGCAGCTGCTTGACCACCAGCACGAGCTCCTTCGGGAGGCGCACGCCGTAACGAGAGGCCACCCGCAGCACCTGCCCGAGCACCTCGGCATAGTCGATGTCGGCCAGGCCCCTGGCCAGGAGTGGCGTCACGAGGGCCTCGAGATCCCGTGACGCGGCCGAGACGTCGATGGGCCGCTGCACGATACCCAGCTCGAAGACGGCGCGGACGGTTCGCTCGAAGTCGCGTTCGATGAGAAGCGCAGGGAGGGTCTCGCGCAGCACGTCGCGCGCCCGCTCATCGAGGTGACCCACGATGCCGAAGTCGAGCATCGCCACCTCACCCGACGGCGTGACGAAGAGGTTGCCTGCGTGCACGTCGCCGTGGAAGTGACCATGTACCAAGGCGGCCTCCACCCAGGCTCGGATGGCGCGGCGCAGCACATCCTCGAGGTCGTGGCCCTGCGCTCGCAGGTGGTCGACGGCGTCGATTGTGATCCCGTCCACGAACGTCATCACGAGGACCCGGCGCGAGACCATCCCCGCGACTGGTGCGGGCACCAACACCCGACTGTTGTCCCCGAAGGCGCGCAGGTTGGTCTCGAAGCGCTCCATGGCAACGGCCTCGTTTCGGAAGTCGAGCTCGGCTCGGAGCGTCTCAGCGAAGTCGTCGACGATGGCGCGCGGGTTGACGATCGTGCCGAGTGGACCCATGCGTTCGAGGGCGCTGGCGAGCAGCGCCAGCAGGCGGAGGTCGCGCTCGATGACCCGCCGCAACCGGGGTCGGCGGATCTTGACCGCCACCACGGTCCCGTCGTGGAGGACCGCACGGTGGACCTGCGCGATCGATGCAGGGGCGATCGGCTCGTTGTCGAAGCTCCGGAACAGGTGCCGTACCTTGTGGCCCAGATCGAGTTCGATGATCCGCCGTACGTCGGCCAGCGGCTCCGCTGGGACGTCGTCGAGCAGCTTGCGAAGCTCATCGGAGAGCGTCGCCGGGAAGAGCCCTGGGCTCGAGGCGATGAGCTGCCCCAGCTTGATGAAGGTGGGGCCAAGATCAGCGAGCGATCGCCGGATGGCCACGGCCATTGCACGCGGCGTGCGCCGACGGGGTTGCAGGACGATCACAGGCCCGCGCCGGACGACGATCATCACCCCATGGCGGGCGAAGGTGACGGCGATCTCGCCGAGGCGGGCTGCGTCGAGGGGATGAAGCCGACGGAGGTCGATGGACGCGGACGCTGCGCCTGCGCCTGCGGCTCGGCTGCTGCGCCGGCCACGATCAGGGCTCGAGAAGCGGGATGAGGGTCGCTTCGAGGACAAACTGATCTCCCGTCGCCGACGGGACGATCACGTGGTTCACGACCTCCCGGGTGAACAGCTCAGCGAGGGCTCCCGGATCGCACTCGCGGATGAGCCCGAGGTCCATGGCCACCCGGAGCAGCGGCGAGGCGGCGGCCCGAACCTGCTCGATGACGCCCGGGAGCTGGTGGACGAGGAAGGCACCTACCAGCTCAGGTTCGTCGGCGAGCACCTTGGAGATCACCGGATGCTGCCGGCAGAACCGGACCACGCCCACGAGCAGGCCCGTGATGGTGCGCGGGCCCTCGGTGCCTTCCAGGACGGCGGGCAGGGTCTCGAGCAGCCGGTGCAGGTCGCGCGCAAGGAGCAGGGCGGCGAGGTGCTCGATGCTGCCCACCCGCCGGTAGACGGTGGTACGGCTAACGCCGAGCTCCCGGGCGATGTCCGGGAGCGAGGTTCGGCCCACCCCGTGGCGAGCGAAGCACTGCGCGGCGGTGTCCAGGTAGGCGTCGAACGACGGAGAAGGCACGGGAGGCAGCGACGAGCGAAGGGAGAGAACCGGAAGCGGCGGCTCGCTCGCTGTCTTGGTGCTCGCCGTCACTGGGAGCGCCCGACGCGATGAGACGATGATGACATGCTGTCGACGATACACGGCCGGTACCGGGCGCGAACCAACACCGTCTCCCCAATGCGTCGACCGATGCAAGACAGTATCCACGATCTGTCTTGACAGCTTGCGAGACCTCCCGCCAGACTGCGCGCCAACGCCCGGCTCATGGGGAGCCGGCGAGACCAAAGGGGGCGCTGTGGCGCACGACTTCCTGTCCGATGCATGGATGGATGCCATCGAGGCGCTGCGAGACGAGGCCCCTGAACCTCCCGCGGTGATGAAGGACCTCGTCCTCAACGTCACCGTGGTCGACGGGCCCGACGGTCCGCGTGACATCCATCTGAGCGGGGGCCAGTTCGAGCGGGGGCACGCCGAGGTTGCTCCCACCAAGCTCACGGTCCCCTATGACGTGGCCAAGGCGCTCTTCATCGAGGGTAACCCGCAGGCCGCGATGCAGGCGTTCATGTCGGGGCAGATCAAGGTGGAGGGCGACATGAGCAAGGTCATGGCGATGCAGGCCGCGGGAGCGCCGTCGCCCGAGCAGCAGGCCTTCCAGGAGAAGATCCAGGCCTTGACGGCGTGACCGGGTGCCGGACCGGTCAGCGCGGAGGAAGCACGCGATGAGTGACGCATCGGACGGTGACGCCCGGATCCGTGACGGAGCCCAGCGATGGTTCGAGGAGAACTGGGACCCCGACCTCGACCTGGCCTCCTGGTGGGAGCGCTTGGCCGAATCGGGCTACGCCGTGCCCACCTGGTCGGCCGACTGGTTCGGAAGGGGGTTGACATCGCGCCAGGCCGGTGCCGTCCACGAGGCCCGCAAGAAGGTCGGCGCCTTCGGGGCCCCCAGCGGCATCGGGATCATGATGGCCGGTCCCACCATTGTGACCCACGGCACCGATGAGCAGCGCAAGCGCTTACTTCCCAACATGGTGAACGGCAAGGAGGTGTGGTGCCAGCTGTTCAGTGAGCCGGGCTCAGGGTCTGACCTCGCCAGCCTCGCCACTCGCGCCGTGCGCGACGGCGACGAGTGGATCGTGAACGGCCAGAAGGTGTGGACGTCAGGTGCGCAGTTCTCCAAGTGGGGGATCCTGATCGCCCGTACGAACCCCGATCAGCCCAAGCACCGGGGCATCACCTACTTCGTCATCGACATGGAGCAGCCCGGCATCGAGGTGCGCCCGTTGAAGGAGATGACCGGGGGCACGACCTTCAACGAGGTCTTCTTCACCGACGCCAGGGTGCCGCACGAAAACGTGATCGGTGCGGTCGACGATGGGTGGGGCGTGGCCGTCACCACCCTCGCACACGAGCGAAACTCGCTCGGCGCCGGGGGGATGGGCGGGTTCGGGGGTGGCGAGATCATCGGCAAGCCACCCCTCGACGCTCGGGTCGGCGACCTCGTCGGACGCTCGGGGGGCGGCGAGATGGCCGGCATGGCCGCCGCGCTCGGCGGCGGGGGAGGCTCGCTGATCAAGGCCCTGCCCCAGATGTTCGGGCGGGCCGAGGACCCGGTCGTGCGCCAAGACGTGGCCCGGATCTACTCGATGCTCGAGATCGCCCGCTACACGGGCCTCCGGGCGCAGGCCGCCGCCGCTCGCGGTGACGGCCCTGGCCCTGAGGTGTCCACGGGAAAGCTCGTGGCCTCCCACCTCGTCAGGGCGCTCCGTGATGTCGGGCTCGGAATCCAAGGGGCGCAGGGCATGCTCGTCGGGGCTGACGCGCCGATGGGGGGGATGCTTCAGGCCCTCGCCCTCTTCAGCCCAGCGGTGTCGATCGCCGGTGGGAGCGACCAGGTGCAGCGGAACATCATCGGGGAACGGGTGCTCGGCCTCCCAGCCGAGCCTCGCCTCGACAAGGACGTCGCCTACAAGGACACCTTGGTCGGCACCCAGGGCCGAGGCTGAATCGCGTTCGCGCCCGCCTGGGAGAGCCGAGGTTGCAGCTGGGATTACAGCGGTGCAACTCTGTCTCATCGTCTATTCCATCGGTTGCAGCACTCGGGGTCCCCCGAACCGGCCTGCCACCGAACGTCAACCGGAGGGCACCAACAACATGGGACGACCGCGCGGTCTGTCGATCGAGGCCATCAACGGGTTCGGCGCAGCGGAGATCGGTCGAGCTGCTCTAACCGCCGTCGTGCTGGGCCGCCACGGGGTGCGGGGCCTGCGCGGTGGCCGAGCCGGGCGAGGTCCTCGCGCGGCCCAGGAGCTGAAGGCGGCCTTCGCTGAGCTCGGGCCGACCTACGTCAAGCTGGCCCAGCTCATCGCGTCGAGTCCCGGGCTGTTCCCCGAGGTCCTGTCCGATGAGTTCCGCAGCCTTCTCGACGAAGTGCCGCCGATCGACGCGGCGACGGTGCGGGAGGTGATCGAGGCCGATCTCGGCGACATCCCCGAGCAGGTGTTCGCCGAGTTCGACTACACACCGCTGGCCTCCGCCTCCATCGCGCAGGTCCATGTGGCACGCCTGCACAATGGTGAGGAGGTGGTGGTCAAGATCCAGCGGCCCGGGATCCGCGCTCGGCTGGAGGGGGACCTACGGATCCTGATGCAGCTCGCGAAGACCCTCGAGCGACTGTCCAAGAAGGGTCGGATGGCCAATCCCATCGCGGTCGTCGAGGACTTCGCCGCCACCCTGAGAGAGGAGCTGAACTTCGTCAACGAGGCCCGCTCGATGGAGATGTTCGCCGCCAACCTCGCCGCATTCGGCACGAACGATCGGGTGCGCGTGCCCACCGTGCGCTGGGCCTTCACGACGCCTCGCGTGCTCACGATGGAGCGCATCCACGGATACAAGATCGATGACCTGGCCTCCCTAGGAGCGACCGGGTGGGACCTCGGCGGCGCACTGAAGCGGGGCGTGCGCGCATGGATGGAAGCCGCCCTCGAGCACGGCTTCTTCCACGGCGACGTGCACGCCGGTAACCTGATGCTCGACCAGGACGGCCATGTCGTGTTTCTCGACTTCGGCATCGTCGGACGGCTTGACGACAAGACGCGAGAGATCGTCAGGCACGGCCTGCCAGCGCTCCTCGTCGACGGCGACTTCGTGGAGGTGGCCAAGGCCATCTACGAGATGGGTGCCGTGCTCAGCCCGATGGACCTCGAGCAGTCATCGAAGGACATCGCAGAGATCGTCGAGCCCATCCTCGGCAAGCCGCTCTCGGAGATCTCCTACGGCCAGGTGCTCGTCGACATCGTCCGCATCGGTACCCGCTACGAGGTGCGCCTGCCGCGCGAGCTGGTACTGGTCGCGAAGCAGATGCTCTACTTCGAGCGCTACGCCAAGCTCATGGCGCCTGATTGGAACATCCTCAACGACCCCGACCTGATCGGGTTCCTGTTCGAGGGCCTCGAGGACCACACCGTCGGCGAGGAGTCGGCCGAGGCGGCGGCGTTCGCGGCCAAGATGGCCGACGCCATCGAGGGCTGATCGCGCGCCAGACGGCGAACGATGTCAGCGACTGCGCATGAGGCGTGCCGGGCCTCCGACGAGGACCGTGCGGGTGAAGATCGCGAACGCCGGATCGGGATTACGGACCGTGCGGTGGTCGTCGCCACGGACCAGCTCGACCACCGTCGGAGCTCCCCGTCGACCCACGGTGATCGACTCCACAGCGAACCCGGCGCGCAGCAGGCTGCGCACCTCGGCGGATGCCGGGTGGTTGCGGATGAGCTCAGGCGAGCGAATCACCGCACGAGCGATGGCCAGGGGGAGCACGGTGGCGCCACTTGCAAGGCGCAGCGCGCGGGGAGAGGCGGCTCTTGCCCGCCGAAGGGTGCTCGACAGCACGGATCGAGCGGCGGCCACGGGCAGCGGGGGCGTCATCCGAGGCTCTCGATGATCGTGGCGTTCGCCATGCCGGCCCCAACACACATCGTCTGCAGGCCGTAACGCCCGCCCGCGCGCTCGTCGTCGATCGACGCGGGATCCTGGTCGTTGCGCTCCACGATCGACCGCAGGCCCGTAGCGGCGAGATCGACGGGGTGCGGTTCCTTGAGCGCTCGGTTCCTGCGGTCGAGCGGGCTGTGGACGATGTCGACGATGGCAGCGGATTCCATGGTTCTCCTCAGGGGGCGCTCGTCGGTTACCGACGCGGTGAAACAGAGTACCAGGCGCGTATTATCGCTACGACCCCATAAGCCTTGGCGGCCCCGGGTGGCAACAGCACCGGCGCCACGCTAGACAGTCAACGTAGTTTGTCGATATGGGGGGTGATTTGCATGACAGAACCGGCCTACGACGTCGTCATCGTGGGCGCCGGCTTCTCGGGCCTGTACATGCTGCACCGAGCCAGGGACGTCCTCGGGCTCCGAGCAGTGGTGCTCGAGGCGGGGGAGGGGGTCGGTGGCACCTGGTTCTGGAACCGTTACCCGGGCGCTCGCTGCGACTCGGAGAGCTACTACTACTCGTACTCGTTCTCGCCCGAGCTCGAGCAGGAATGGGAGTGGACGAGCAAGTACCCCGCCCAACCCGAGATCCTCAGCTACCTCGAGCACGTGGCGGACCGCTTCGACCTTCGGCGTGACATCGAACTTGGCGCGACTGTCGAGCGAGCCACCTTCGACGAGGCGGCGAACCGCTGGGTGGTCGCTACACGGGACGGTCGCGAGCGCACGGCACAGTTCCTGGTGACCGCCGTCGGCTGCCTGTCGGCTGCCAACATCCCGGACATTCCAGGCCTCGACCGGTTCGGAGGCGAGTGGTACCACACCGGGCGCTGGCCCCACGACGGAGTCGATTTCTCCGGCAAGCATGTGGGGCTGATCGGCACGGGCTCGACGGGGATCCAAGCCACCCCCGTGATCGCCGCAGAGGCGGCCTCGCTCACCGTGTTCCAGCGGACCCCGAACTACACCGTGCCCGCCCGGAACGCTCCCCTCACAAGGGAGCGGGCGGCGGAGATCAAGGCCGACTACCCCGCGATCCGCGAGCGCACCCGCAACTCCTACGGCGGATTCCCGTTCACGCCTGCGGCCCGCAGCGCGCTCGAGGCCACGCCCGAGGAGCGAGCGGCCGTCTACGAGGAGCTTTGGGAGGAAGGCGGCTTCAAGTTCCTGTTCGGGTCCTTCTACGATCTGCTGCTCAGCGAGGAGGCCAACGAAACGGCAGCCGAGTTCATCCGCGCCAAGATCCGCTCTATCGTGCACGATCCCGACGTGGCAGAGCTCCTCTCGCCCCGGAACCACCCCTACGGATCGAAGCGGCCCCCGATCGATACGGACTACTTCGAGACGTTCAACCGGCCCAACGTCACCCTCGTGGACCTCCGGGCCAATCCCATCGAGGAGATCGACGCGAGAGGCGTGCGCACCACCGCCGCCCACCACGACCTTGACGTCATCGTCTTTGCGACGGGCTTCGACGCAATGACGGGAGCGCTGCTCGAGATGGACATCCGCGGCCGCGGCGGCCAGCAGCTCCGGGACCGATGGGCGGGCGGCCCCTCGACCTACCTCGGGTTGCAGGTGGCCGGCTTCCCGAACCTGTTCACCATCACCGGTCCCGGGAGTCCGTCGGTGCTGAGCAACATGCCCGTGTCCATCGAGCAGCACGTGGAATGGATCGCTGACTGCATCGCCCACCTGCGTGTGTCGGGCAAGAGCACCATCGAGGCGACGCCGGACGCCGAGGAGGAGTGGGTCCGCCACGTTGCGGACATTGCCGGCCTGACGCTGTTCTCGAAGGCCGACTCCTGGTACTTGGGGGCGAACATCCCGGGTAAGCAGCGTGTGTTCATGCCCTACGTCGGCGGGGTGATGATGTACCGCCAACGCTGCGACGAGGTCGCGGCGAAGGGCTACGAAGGCTTCGCCATATCCGCCTGACGACTGCAACCACGCGAGGAGCTCCCTGTGCCGATCCCCACCTTCGACGAGCGCTACGACGCGGATGTCGCGGAGACCTTCCTCAAGATGGGCAACGGTGCGGTGGGTGGCCTGCCGGAGTACCTAGGCATCGAGCTAGTGCGCTTCGAACCGGGCCGCCTCTGGTGCCGGGCCACCATCCGTGAGGAGCTGCTCACGCCGTTCGGCAACGCGCACGGTGGTGCAGTCGCCGCGATCATCGACCACATCACCGGCGTAGTCGTGTACCCCCTGATGCGTCGCGGCCAGTGGGCGGCCACGACGGAGATCAAGCTCAACTACTTGGCACCGGTTCGGGCCGGCACGCTGGACACCGAGTCGACGGTTCTGGCCATGACCAACCGCAGCGCGGTCGTCCGTGGCGAGATCTACGCCGGCGATCGTCTGGTTTGCGCGGCCCAAGGCACACTCACGATCGTCGACCCGAAGCCGACCTGAACCCAGCGGTCAGTAGGACGGTGCGGCCCCGGTCCTGACAGGCGCTGGCTCGTTGATCACAGGGTCGGGGGTCTCGAGGTCGTGGAAGCCGGACAGTATGTCGTTGCGGCGCGGGTGCCCGTCGAGCTGTGCCTCGATCACGGAGAGGAACAGCTTGCGGTTGCCCTGCCGCTTGCCTCCGAGGCCGAACATCGCTCGCATCGAGTAGTCCCAGCAGGCGTCGATCACGGTGGTTCCGGGGAGATGTCGGCCATCCTCGCCGATGAAGGTGCGGGCCCGCATCTCGGTGAGCGTGGTGCGGAGGTACTCCACGTGTGGAGCCTCGTCAGCACGGATGTAGCCCACCAGCCGCGCCGCCTCAGCGGCGTTTGAGCAGTAGCGCTCGTCGCCGACCACCTGCTCTGCCCAGCTGAAGGTGTTGGCGGCGAGGAGCTCGATGAGCAGCAGGCCTGTCATGCGAGTTATGGCCGACTCGAGCTGGAAGTCGATCGCTGGCACCACGGGGTCACCCATCCCCAGAGACTTGACCATGGAGGTCATGACCTCGCCGCCGTCGCCGTCAGCGCTCATCGTCTTCATGGTCAGCGCCAGCGGATCACCCACGTCGGGGTCGTCGAGCGCCAGGTCGCGCACGAGATACCACATCTGCTGGTGCCCGCCCTCGTCCTCGAAGCCTGACTCGTCGCGCGCGTGGGCCTCGTAAAGACCGCGGTTCAAGTGGTCCATCGCGGTGCCCTCGATCGGCTCGACGAACCGCGACTGGAGATCCCCCAGCTCGACGAAGCGGATGATCGACCCGAACCCTTCGATCGTGCCGATGTGGGTCAGCACGTGAGCGAGCGGCGTGCGCACCCCCTCCGACAGCAGGTACTTCGTCTGCTCCACGTTCGGGTAGAACTCCGCGAAGAAGTCGGGCGGGCAGTCGATGAGCGGCATGCCTCCCGAGTCCTTCTCCAACTGCACCTGCCACGCCCGGATGGCGGGCCAGCGGTGCAGCGTCCGCGGCGACACGTAGGTGCCGGTGGCATCGAACCCACCGTGCATGCGCCGGCCACTGAGCACGAGCGGCTCCTCGTAGACGTGGCTGGCGAGAAGCTCTTCGGGGTCGTACGAGAGCTGGTCCGTCATCTGTTGGTCTCCTTCACGTCCGTCGGGCTCGTGCGGCCACGATGTCGTGGCAACTGCATTGGCGGTTATGACACTGTATCGTCCTTGTAGTATCGCGTCGGCGCGCCCGCGTCGCGGGAGGCCGTCATCGGGACGACCGGCGTCAGAGGAGGGAACCCCCATGGAAGTGCTCGACGGCAAGGTGGCGGTGGTGACGGGCGCCGCAAGTGGGATCGGAGCGGCTCTCGCGGGTCGGTTCGCCTCGGAGGGGATGCGGGTGGTTCTGGCAGATGTGGAGGTCGACCCACTCCACGCGGCCGCCGAGAAGCTGGAGGCCGACGGTGCCGACGTGCTGGCCGTGCGCACTGATGTGTCCCGCGGGGACGACGTCGACCGCCTCGCCGCCGCGGCCGCTGAGGCGTTCGGGCCCGTTCACGTGCTCTGCAACAACGCTGGCGTGGGCGCTGGCGGCCTGCTCTCCGACCTCACCACCGAGGACTGGGAATGGGTGCTGGGGGTGAACCTCTGGGGCGTGATCCACGGCCTGCGGGCCTTCCTGCCCGGCATGCTGGCCCACGGTGAGCCCGGGCACATCGTCAACACAGCCTCGCTCGCCGGCCTGGTGTCGGCGCCGATGATGGGCCCCTACGGCGCCAGCAAGTTCGCGGTGGTGGGCATCAGCGAGGCGCTCTACCACGAGCTGCAGCTCACCGGGTCCCGGATCGGCGCCTCGGTGCTCTGCCCCGGGTGGGTCAACACGCAGATCTACGCCTCCGAGCGGAACCGGCCGGCCGGGTTGGGCAGCGCTGATGCGGGACAAGGTGTGCACGGCGATCCCCGAGCCGAGATGCTCCGCGCGATCCTGGCCTCCGGAATGGCCCCCGACGCGGTGGCCGACCTCGTGCTCGGCGCGATCCGGGACAGTCGCTTCTACGTGCTCACCCATCCGGAGATGACGCCCGCGGTCGAGGCCCGCATGCGCGCCATCCTCGACGGCCAAAACCCCAACCTGTCTCTGACCCTCTGATGTCTGCGCGGGCCGAGACCGCCGGCGGCTTCGGCGGAAAAGCGCGACCTTGAGCTCGCCGTCGAGATCAGGCCCGTCAGCGGAACTCGAGTCCCTCGAAGTCGCCGGACGAGCACCACTTCTTCAGGTACTCGAAGTAGGCAACGGGACCGGCCGGGTAGGCGAGGAGCAGCTCTTTGCCGAGACCACCTGGCTGGCCCTCGTTGTTGTAATAGCCGGGCGTGCAGTCCGAGGAACCGATGATCCCGGCCATGGCCCCGAGACCCGAACCTCCGTGCAGCAGCTCCATCCACCCGTCTTCTGCTGCCTTGGTGACCTCGACCTCGTCGTAGCCGCCCTTCACAGCGTGGCGGACTGTGGCGGCAATGGCCCGGCCCGCCTCGGTGAAGTTGTGGGGCACGTTGGAGATCAGGTTGGCGGCATGGGTGAGCTGCACGATGAACAGGTTCGGGAACCCGTGCACGTGGATTCCATGCTTGCTCTTCATGCCGTCGGCCCAGTACTCGGAGAGACGCACCCCATCGCGCCCGGTGGCGTCATAGCCCGACCGGGCCGTCAGCGAGGTGCCCACCTCGAAGCCAGTAGCGAAGATGATGCAGTCGAGCTCGTACTCCTTGCCGGCGACCACGACGCCGTGCTCGGTGATGCGCTCGACGCCCTTGCCGTCAGTATCCACCAGCGTGACGCTCGGCTCGTTGTAAGCATGCAGGTACTCGTCGTGGAAGCAGGGCCGCTTGCAGAGCTGGCGGTACCACGCCTTCAGCTTCTGCGCAGTGTCCGGGTCCTCGACGATCGTGTCGACCCGGGCCCGGATCTCCTCCATCTTCTCGAAGTCGGAGTCCTCGAAGGCCGTCATGAGCCCTTCGGGCGTGAGCTGCTCGGCCGGCAGGCTCATGATCTTGCTGATGACGCGACGGGCCAGGTCGGTCCACCCGTCCATCACCAGATCCTCGGCGGTCAGACCACCCGTCTGGTTGAGTGTGAAGTTCTCAAGCCAGCGCTGCTGCCAACCCGGCTCGTTGATGGTGGCGAACCACTCGGGGTCGGTCGGCTGGTTGGCCCGCACGTCGACCGATGACGGGGTGCGCTGGAACACGTAGAGCTCACTCGCGTCCGTGGCCAGGTGGGGTATGCACTGCACGGCCGTGGCGCCGGTTCCGATGATGCCGACGCGCTTGTCGGCCAAGTTCGTCATCGGGGCGCCGTCGGCGTCGCCTCCTGTGTAGGCGTAGTCCCAGCGGCTTGTGTGGAAGGAGTGCCCGGCGAAGTCGTCGATGCCGGGGATGCCGGGGAGCTTGGCCACGTGCAGCGGGCCGGTGCCCATCCCGAGGAACTGCGCCGTGAACTCGTCGCCCCGGTTCGTGCAGATCACCCAACGCGAGGCGGCCTCGTCCCAGGTGAGGTCGGTGACCTCGGTGTGGAAGAGCGCCTCGTCGTAGAGGCCGTACTGGTTGGCGATGCGCCGGCAGTGCTCGCGGATCTCGGGACCGTGGGCATACTTCTCGGTGGGCATGTGCCCGGTCTCCTCGAGGAGCGGCATGTACACGAATGAGGCCGTGTCGCACTGAGCGCCCGGATACCGGTTCCAGTACCACGTGCCGCCGACGTCGCCAGCCTTGTCGATGAGCCTGACATCGGTGATGCCGGCCTCGACGAGGCGGGCCGCGGTCACGAGGCCGGCGAAGCCGGCACCGATGAAGGCGAACGTGACGTGGTCGGTCGTGGGCTCGCGCTCGACGAAGGGGGTGTGCGGGTCGACCGCGTAGTGGGCGAACCGACCGGTGAGGCGCTGGTATTGCTCGTTGCCGTCAGGTCGGAGTCGCTTGTCGCGCTCGGCGCGGTACTTGCCCTTCAGGGCCTCCTTATCGATGCTTGCATCCGTCACGTCGTGCCTCGGTCATCGCTCGCTCCGTTGCCGGCCCGTCGGCCAGCCCGGCCTCAATACATTGAGACGCAGTTGTAGTAATGATACACAAGGCTGCGTCGGCTGGCTCAGGGCGTGCCGCCCTGGCCAAGCTCGGCCGGTCAACCCAACCTGGCGGCCGTCGCGATGTTCCGCCAGCAGACCACTTCGTCTCCCCGGGCCGGGGGCGGAGAGGGGCGTGATTGGCTGCCTGCAGCTATGCCACATGGTATGAATCGTGTCGCACGACGCGCGATCGGCGCGCTGCCGGGCAACAGGTGATCCTGTGAAGGGAGAGCGAGTGAGCGTTGCCGGGACGGCGGCCATCGTTGGTGTCGGTGAGTCGGACTACGTGCGCGGCAGCGACCGCCACGTCTGCGAGCTCATCCTCGACGCGGCGATGGAGGCGATCAGCGATGCGGGGATGCGGCCCGCCGACGTCGACGGCATCATCCCGCCCCCCGGTTTCATCAGCTCCGAGGAGCTGGCGGGCCACCTCGGGGTGCCCGACGTCGCCTACACCGTGTCGGTGCTGATGGGTGGTGCATCGCCCACAGCGGCGTTGCAGAGCGCGGCGATGGCGGTGTCCTGCGGCGTGGCGCGGGCCGTGCTGGTGTGCATGGGGTGGAACGGGTACAGCGCCCTGCGCCCCCGGCCCGACGCGCGCCCAACCCGACGCACGATGAACCTCGGTCCGATGGGCGAGACGGTCCGCAACTACTACGCACCCTACGGACTCATGTCGGCTGCTCAGCAGTACAGCTTGTACCTGCGTCGCTACGTCGACACGTACTCCGTATCGACCGATGCCGCGGCCGAGGTGGCGCTGGCCTGCCGAGCCCACGCCCAGTTGAATCGCAAGGCCTTGATGCGTGGTCGTCCCCTCACCCGCGAGGAATACGACGCGGCGCCGTTCATCGCAGAGCCGCTACGCAAGTACGACTGCTGTCTCGAGACGGACTGCGCCACGGCTGTGATAGTGACCTCGCTCGAGCGCGCCCGAGACCTGCCCCACCGGCCAGTGGTGTACCTCGGCGGGGCGGAGGGCCACCCTGCTCCTGCCGACGAGATCACGAACCGCCCCGACCTGCTCGAGCTCGGCATCCACCGTGCCGCTCCGCGGGCGTTCGCCATGGCTGGGATCACACCGGGTGATGTCGACGTCCTCGAGATCTACGACTGCTTCACCTACGTAGTGCTCCTCCAGCTCGAAGCGCTGGGGTATGCCGAGCCGGGCGGGGCGGCGGAGTTCGTAGCCGGTGGAACCATCGGCCCAGGAGGGCGCTTCCCCATGAACACCCACGGTGGCCTGCTCTCGCAGGGCCACTGCTGGGGCCTCAACCACGTCGTCGAGGCGGCGCGCCAGCTCCGCCATGAGGCGGGGGAGGCGCAGGTCGCCGGTGCTGAGGTGGCCCTTGTCACCGGCTACGGAGACTTCGGAGACGGCAGCATCGCCATCTTCGGGAGGGATCGATGAAGGCCCACACCTACGTCCCCGAGCCCGAGTGGCTCAACCTCCAATGGCACCAGGCCTCGATCGGCGCAGGGGCGCTCTGCGTCCAGAGGTGCACCGATTGCGGCCGCTGGAGGCAACCCCCGCGCCGGTTCTGCGCGTCCTGCTCGTCGATGGCGTGCGCCTTCGAGGCGGTGTCGGGTCGAGGCCGCGTGCTGACCTTCGCTGTCAGCTACCGCAGCCTGGATCCCGGCTGGGCCGCGTCGCTGCCCTTTGCCACTCTTGTGGTCGAGCTCGACGAGGGCCCCCGCGTCGTCGCCGCCACGGAGCTCGACCCGACCCACGTCCGCATTGGCATGCCAGTCGAGCTACGCATCGATCCCTGTGGCGAGGACTTCGCCTTGATCTGGGCCGACGCCAGCACCACGGATACCTGAATCCGGGACAGAGCTCGTCCACCGGACCGCGTTGGAGGCCGACCGCGCTCTCGATCTGGCGGCCGCGTGACGCGTGACGCGCTCCCGAGCGTCCCGGCCACCCCGGGGGCGTCACTGCCGATGCGTGCTCACGGAACCAGGACGCCATGCACCGGCGGTGTGGCGCGCTCGCCTGCCATCGTCTCGAGGAGCTCGGCCGCGCCGTCCAGACCGACGACGCGCCGGGGCAGCTCGGCGAACGGGTAGGTGCCTCGGGACAGCAGCTCGAGGGCGGCCCGGTAGGCGACGACGTCGACGCCGAGTGCACCGTGGAGGGTGACCTCCTTGTACACGACGAGATCGGGGTTGAAGCCTCGGACCTCTTGCCCGCCACGGGTGCCGGCGACGACCATCGTGCCGCCCGCCCGGACGAGGGAGAGACCCTGGACGAACGCGTCTGGCGCCTTGGCGGTGACGTCGACGACCACGTCAGCCCCCGCGGCGCCCGACTCACGGCGCAGTAGGGCGACGGCGTCCTCCTCGAACACATCCACGACGAGATCGGCTCCGAAGTGCTTCGCCTGCTCGAGCCTCGGGTGGTCGCGCTCTCCCGCGCCGGTGACCATCACGAACGACGCGCCGGCCTCCTTGGCTGCGGCGGCTGCCGAGAGCCCGCGGATGCCGCACCCGAGGACAGCCACCACGTCCCCCACCTTGGTGCCGGGCACGGTGACCCCCCAGCGGATGCCCGCGCCCAGCGGGTTGAACGCCACCGCCAGCTCGGGGGTCAGCTCGGGGGGCACGGGCAGCACCATCGAGTCGGGATGGAGGTACTGGTGCGTGGCGTACCCACCCCACAGCCCCGGCTTCCGCTCGACGTTGATCATCCCGTACATGTCGGCCAGCCCGTGCCGCTCGCAGCGGCGGTACTCCCCACGGCCGCAGGGAGGGCATGCTCGGCACGACAGGAACACCTCCACCGCGACACGGTCACCCTGCCCGACGCCCCACCGCTCCGCGGCTCGATCCCCGATCGCCTCGATCACGCCGACCGTCTCATGGCCCGGCACGAAGGCGAACCCCGGGGCGATCGCTCCCGTGAAGAGCTCGTGGTCTGTGCCGCAGAGTCCGCAAGCTTCGACGCGCAGGAGCCCGTCGTCCTCCCCGATCTCGGGAAGGGGCAACTCGCGCGGCACGAGCGAGCGCGGCGCGTTGAGGACCAGCGCTTCAACAGTGCGGTTCATGCGCATCCCTCGTTGAGATCGGACGGCGTCGTGACCTCCGGACCGGACACGGCGGTCGGGCCGTCGTCGTCTCCGCGCCCGTCGGCACTCATTAGGTGCAGAGACTAAGGGGAAGGTTTGCCGATGACACCCTCGACGCAGTGGAACGCTGAAGGCGGTTGCCGCCGGGACCGCCTTCCTGGCGGACGTACTCGCCGGGAACCACGACCTCGACGACGTGGCCGGGTGCGCCATGGCGGTCGCCGAAGGCCTGACCTCTCCGACGGACGTGCGCGGGTGCACAGCTTCAACTCGCCCGTGCCGGCACTCATGCGACAGGATGTAGATGCTGTCTCGTAGAGCTGGGCTCGCCGGCTGGGGACGCCACGACAGAAGGGGGATCCAATGAAGGTGAACGGTGCGGTGTTCCTGGGCCAGGGCAGCGAGATGCCGATCGAGGAGCTGGAGCTGGGCGACCCCGGCGTCGGTGAGGTGCTGGTGCGCTACGGCGCCAGCGGCCTGTGCCACTCCGACCTGTCGGTGATCAACGGGACGCTCCCGATCCCGGGTCCGAGCATCCTCGGTCACGAAGGGGCGGGCAGGGTGGAGGCGATCGGCCCCGGTGTCACGAAGGTGGCCCCCGGCGACACGGTGGTCGTGAGCTTCATTCCCGCGTGCGGCCAGTGCTGGCACTGCGTGCGGGGCGAGTCGCAGCTGTGCGACGTGGGGTTCTTCGCCCCGCCGAAGTTCACTCGCTCCGACGGGGCCATGCTCGCCGGCGCGCTCGGGGGCTGTGCGACGTTCGCCGAGTGCACCGTGATCCATGAGCGCTCGGTCGTGAAGATCGAAACCGATGTGCCGGTCGAGCAGCTTGCGCTGATCGGCTGCGGCGTCACGACTGGCATGGGCGCGGTCCTCAACACGGCGCGGGTGGAACCGGGCGCCACCATCGCCATCGTCGGGTGCGGGGGTGTCGGCACCGCCGCCATCCAAGGCGCGCGGATTGCCGGGGCGTCGATGATCGTCGCCGTCGACACGCTGCAGTCGAAGCTCGACATGGCGATGAAGCTGGGAGCGACCCACGGTGTGCTCGCGGGCCAGGGTCACGATCCAGTCTCGGCGGTGAAGGATCTGACGGGGGGGCGAGGCGTCGACTACGCGTTCGAGGTCATCGGCCACGCCGCGACGCTGTCGCAGGCCTATGGCATGGTGCGGCGCCGTGGGGTGGTCGTCGCCGTCGGAGTGCCAAAGTTCGACGCCGTGCTGGAGGTGCCGATAGGCGACCTCATCTTCGGCGAGAAGACCGTCGTCGGCAGCCTCTATGGCTCGGCGCAGGTGGCGCGGGACTTCCCGCGGATGGCCCAGCTGGTCGAGTCCGGCCAGCTCGATCTCGACGCGATGGTCAGCAGCACCATCTCCCTCGATCAGGTGAACGACGGCTTCCGCGCGATGGAGGCAGGCGAGGTCATCCGCTCAGTCATCACCTACTGAGAACGAAGCCGCTGTAGCCGGTGGCGGCAACCTCGCGGCAGGACTGGAGGTAGAGCTGCAGGCCGCCGGGCCAGTTCAGCATCTCCCGCGGCTTGCCCGGGATGTTGGCACCCATGTACCAGGAGTCGGCGCGCGGGAACAGCGTCATCGATGCGATGCCGTGCACCAGCTCCCGCCAGGTGTCCTCTGCCTCGGCCGTCGCCTCGACGCGAGTGAGGCCCTGGTCGCGCAGGTGGGTGAGCAGCTCGACGATCCAGTCGCCCTGCACTTCGGCGCACGTCGGACCGTTGCAGAAACCGGACGGGCTCTGGGGGCCGTAGAGGTAGAGCAGGTTCGGGAACCCGTTGCTGGCGAGCCCGAGGTGGGTGCGCACTCCCTGCTGCCAGTGCTCTTTGAGGCTTTCGCCGCGCGTGCCCTGGATGTCGATGCTGGTCAGGCCACCGGTCACCGCGTCGAAGCCGGTGGCCAGCACCAGGAGGTCAAGCTCGTGCTCGGTCTCGGTCGTGCGGACGCCGGTGGGCGTGACGCGCTCTATGGGCGTCGCCTTCAGATCGACGAGCGTGACGTTGTCCTGGTTGAAGCACTCGTAGAAGGTCTGCTCTAGTGACGGGCGCTTCACGCCGAAGGGGTGCGGCGGCTCCGTGGGTGCGAGCACCTCGGCTATGGCGGGATCGTCGATCCGGGCTCGCACCTTCTCGCGCCAGAAGTCGTACGCCTGCCGGTTCGCCGCCTCGTCGATCGTGAGGTCGGCGTAGCCGCCGGCCCAGAAGCAGAAGCCGCCCGCTTCCCACAGCCGCGCGTAAGACGACCGGCGCTCCTCGTCGGAGACCGCGAAGGTTGAGTCGCCCAGGCTCACGTAGTCGAAGCCGGTGTTGGTCTCGGTCCGTCGGCGGAACAGGTCGGGGTAGCGGACCTTTGCCGCGTCCTGCTCCTCGCGTGTGAGGCGACGCTGCTGCATCGGGAGGGCGAGCATCGGCGTGCGCTGAAACACCGTCACCTCCGCAGCGACCTTCGCAGCCTCCTGGGTGACCTGCACGCCGCTGGCGCCGGTGCCGATGATCCCGACGCGCAGGCCGGTCAGGTCGATGCCGTCCTGCGGCCACTGGGCGGTGTGGTGCCAGGCGCCGGCAAAGTCGTCGAGCCCCGGGAAGTCGGGGATGTGGGCCTTGGCCGCAAAGCCGGTACACAGGACAAGGAACCGGCTTCGAAGCGAGTCGCCGGTGCTGGCAGCGATCTGCCAGCTGCGCCCGGCCTCGCTCCATGTGGCCCCCTGCACGCGGGTCTCGAACCGGATGTCTCGACGAAGGTCCCACACCGTGTCGACGTGCTCGAAGTACCGGCGAAGGGCGCGCCAGTCCGGGAACCGCTCGTCCCAGTACCAGTCGCGCCAGAGCTTCTCATCGGAGAACTCGTAGATCGGCACGTGGGAGTCGACTCGCGCCCCGGGATAGCAGTTCCAGTGCCAGATCCCGCCCAGCCCTGAGCCTGCCTCCAGCAGGACGACCGACATCCCGAGGTCGCGTAGTCGGTGCAGCTGGTAGAGACCGGCGAAGCCAGCTCCCACGACAACCGCGTCGTAGTCGAGCTCGTTCCCGGCGCTGTTGGGGTGGTGCATGCAGCCACGCTACGGTCTCGAGCGGCGTTGTGCGACACGTTGCATTGTCTGTCTCGTCCGGCAGGATGGCGGTTCGCCGGGCGGAGGCCGACCGAACCGGGGCGAGCATCGCCGCCACCTCACGAGGAGGAGCCCCCCACCAAGGGAGAACTCGGAACGACCCAAGCGCGGGTTGTGAGACATACCCTAGATGCAGTCGTGTGGCTCACCTCGGGGCCTCGTCAGCCGGAATGGAGGAGGGCCAGGTCTATGGCTTCGGGAGGGGCGGCGTGAGTCCGCCGATTCGAGTCGGCACCATCCCTCCGATGGCATTCGGCGGCCACCCCGAGGCGGCCGCCGCCGAGCTGCGGGCGCTCGCCGAGGCTGGCGTCGACCACCTTGTCGTCGGCGACCATGTGAGCTTCTTCGGCGGCTTCGGCGTCGACGGCCTGGTCCACGCGACCGCTCTGTCGGTGTTGGTACCGGACTTGCCGATCCACACGAGCGTGTACCTGCTCGTGCTCCGGCACCCTGTGGTGGTGGCCCGGCAGCTCGCCACGCTGGCTTCACTCGCGCCGGGGCGGCTTGTGTTCGGGGTGGGCATCGGGGGCGAGGACCGCAACGAGGTGGCCTGCTGCGGAGTGGACCCGTCCACTCGAGGCCGGCGCATGGACGAGTCGCTGACGCTGCTCCGGCGGCTTCTCGCGGCTGAGTCCGTGACGCACCGAGGGGAGTTCTTCGCCATGGAGAGCACTGCAGTGCTCCCAGCCCCGAGCGAGCCGATCCCGCTCGTGATCGGCGGTCGCTCAGATGCTGCGGTCCGGCGGGCGGGCCTGCTCGGTGACGGGTGGCTCGGGATCTGGGTGTCGCCGGAGCGCTTCGCGACCGCTACCGCCATGGCCGCTGACACCGCCGCGCGATCCGGTCGGCACGGTGTCTCGTGGCACCACGGGATGACGGTCTGGTGTGGGTTCGGTCAGGACCGGTCGGATGGTGAGCGCGTCGTTGCCAGCGCGATGGAGTCCCTCTACGGACTCCCGTTCGGGAAGTTCGACCGCTACGTGCCTCGTGGCACCCCGCAAGATGTCGCAACGGCCCTGCGGCCGTACGTGGAGGCGGGTTGCACCACCTTCAACCTGCTTGCACAATGCCGCGATCCGAGCGGGCTGGGCGCCGCCGTGGGCGAGGTCCGGCGACTCCTCAACGTGCCGTTGAGCTGAGAGCGGGACGCTGACCCTTCTCGTGGTCCCACGTGAAGACCGCGCCGGCGTTGTTCCGCGCGGCGGGTTTCAGCCCCGCGAGGGAGGCCGGGTACGGTCCCCCGGCGTGACAGAGATATCACGGCGTCTCACATCGGCGACCCCCCAGTGGTTCGTGGATGCGCTAGGGGTGCCGTTTGCGCAGCGTGCGGTCGAGGTGGGCGGCGCGAGCATCAGCTACCTCGCGTGGGGCGAGCCGGGCCGGCGTGGCCTGGTGTTCGTGCACGGGGGAGCCGCCCACGCGCACTGGTGGACACATGTGGCTGCGCCGTTCGCAGCAGACTTCCGCGTGCTCGCGATCGACCTGTCGGGGCACGGGGACAGCGACCATCGCCCGACCTACAGCCTCGACCAGTGGGCCGAGGAGGTCATGGCCGTGGCCGGCCATGGCGAGGTGGCGGCACAGCCGGTCGTCGTGGGTCACAGCATGGGCGGGTTCGTCACGATCGTGACGGCCGCGCGCCACGGGTCCGAGCTGGGAGGGGTGATCGTGTGCGACTCGCCGGTCACCGAGCCGGATCCGGAGATCGAGCCCAGCGCCACCCAGGCCTTCGGGCGCGGCGGGCGCGTGTATGACGACGTGGAGGAGGCCGTGCGTCGGTTCCGCACCGTCCCACCCCAGGATGACTACCTGGACTACGTCCTCGATCATGTCGCCCGCCGCTCACTCCGTGCTCGGGAGGCAGGATGGGCGTGGAAGTTCGATCGGCGCGTGTTCGAGCAGTTCTCGGGCCAGCTGCGTCACGTTTCGCTGCCCTACCTTCGCAAGGTCACCTGCCGCTTCGCCCTGCTTCGCTCGCAGCGAGGTCTCGTCACCCCCGACATCAGCGCCACGATGTACGAGGCGCTCGGCCGACGGGCTCCGCTGATCGAGCTCCCTGAGGCAGGGCACCACGCCATGCTCGACCAGCCACTCGTGCTGATCACCGCCCTTCGCTCGCTGCTCGCGGACTGGGACCACTCGACGCCGCTCGACCTCCCCGAGATGTGACAGCAACAAGATGTGTTGCATGTTGCACTCCGGCTAGCCTCGGCCGAACGAGCGCAGGAACTGGATACGGAGGGATCCGATGACGACCACGATGCCGGGAACCGCGACGGAGATCGATGTCGAGGTGTGGCTGGATGATCACTGGGACCCTGATCGCACCGTCTCGCAGTGGTGGGCGGACCTCGCTGCCGCCGGCCTGTCCAACCCGATGCTGCCGCCGCCATGGGGGCGGGGGTGGGACCGAACCGGGGCGATGTGCTTCGCCGACGCCATGCAGCGCCGTGGGGCGCTCGGACCGCCGTCGGGCATCGGGATGATGCTGGCGGTCCCCACGCTCCTCGCCCACGGCTCGCCTGAGGTCATCGAGCGGTACGTCCCGAAGATCCTCAACGGCCGCACGGTTGGTGCCAGCTATTCAGCGAGCCTGGCGCCGGCTCCGACCTCGCGGGCCTGCAGACGGCCGCCGTGCGCGACGGCGAGCAGTGGATCGTCAACGGGCAGAAGGTCTGGACCTCTGGTGGGCAGTACGCAGACTTCGGGATCCTGATCGCCCGCACCTCGCCCGACGCGCCGAAGCACCGTGGCATCACCTACTTCGCGTGCCCCATGCGGCAGCCCGGGGTCGAGGTGCGCCCCTTGCGGGAGATGACCGGTCATGCGCTCTTCAACGAGGTGTTCCTCGATGAAGCCCGAGTCGCAGACTCGGACCGCATCGGTGACATCGATGACGGGTGGCGGGTGGCCAACACCACGCTCATGGTGGAGCGCTCGAGCATCGGCGGCGGCGCTGTCGCCGCCCGTTCGGCAGCGATCCCCGGGACCGTGGCCGGGCACCTCGACCGCCCCTCGGGCAGCTTCACCGACGAGCGGCCCATGATCAACGTGGCGATGGTCGGGCCAGGCCGCGTCGCACAGCTGAGGGAGCTGGCGGTCGAACGCGGGATGGATCGCGATCCGACGATCCGTCAGGGCCTGGCACGTCTGCACACGTTGGTCCAGCTCAACACCTGGCACCTCGGGCGGATGAAGTCCGGCAACGCCTCCACCGGCGGCGAGGGAAACCTGGCCAAGCTCCGCAACAGCGAGATGCTTCGCCAAGCCCGCGACCTCGGCTGCGCGATCCTCGGCGCCGGGGCCACCCTGGTCGGTCCCGGATCACCGAGCGGCGGCGACGTGCAGGAGCTCACGTTGATGTCACCGGCCCCGGCGATCTACGGCGGTACCGACCAGGTGCAACGGAACATCATCGGGGAGCGGGTGCTCGGGCTGCCCAAGGAGCCGGGGCCTTCGAGCGACACCCCGTTCAGGGAGCTCCTCCACAACCGCGGCTGATGCCGGAGGGCCCCGGCCCCGGTCGGTCGACGGCTAGCGCGGCACCCGCTCGGCCGCCAGCAGCCGCTCCATCCGTTGGAACGAGTCGATCATCTCGTCCACCATCTCGAGCACCACGCGAGCCGCCGGCTGCACGGAGTTCATGGCGCCCACGATCTGGCCCACGAAGTAGGTCACCAGCTCCTCGGCACCGCTGCCAGGGTGGTGGGCGACGCGGTTGATCCTGCGCAGGGCCTCGCCCACGAGCATCGGCTGCAGCGGCATGGGCAGGGGGCCGGGGCCGGAGGGGTCCTCCCAGGCGTCGCTCCAGGCGGTGCGCAGCATGCGTGCGGGCTTTCCCGTGATCGAGCGCGACCGGACCGTGTCGCTGGAGCCGGCGGCCAGGTACTTCTTCTGCACCACGGGCGGCGTCTCAGCCTCTTGGGTGGTGAGCCACACCGACCCGCACCACACGCCCTCTGCGCCGAGGGCCAGCGAGGCGGCCACCTGCCGGCCCCGCCCGATGCCGCCGGCCGCGAGCACGGGCACCGGTGCCACGGCGTCTACCACCTCGGGCACGAGCACCATGGTGGCAACCTGCCCCGTGTGGCCTCCGGCCTCGGTGCCCTGGGCGATGATCAGGTCCGCACCCGCCTCCGCGTGGCGGACGGCGTGAGCCGTGGCGCCGGCGAGCGCGGCGACGACCACACCCGCGGACCGGGCGCGGTCGATCAGATGCGGGGGCGGCGGGCCCAGCGCGCTGGCGATCAGCGCGATCGAGTGGTCGAAGGCGACGTCGAGCAACGGCGCCATGCTCTTCGGGTCGATGCGCATCCCGGCGAACTCCCGGACCTCGTCGTCGCCGTCCTTGACCGGCAGTGCCGGGATGTCGAACCGCTCCAAGAGCGCGTCGAGCCATCGCCGGTGCTCCTCGGGCAGGAGCGAGGCCAGCGTGCCCGCGTCGAATCCGCCGCTCTCCTCCCCCACGTAGTGGGTGGGGATCAGCAGGTCCACCCCGTAGGGCTTCCCCTGCACTTGCTCTTCGATCCAGTGGAGGTCGACCTCCAGCTGCTCGGCGCTGTGGGCCACAGCCCCGAGCACCCCGAGGCCGCCGGCGTTGGTGACCGCCGCCACGACATCTCGGCAGTGGCTGAAGGCCAGTATCGGGAACTCCACATCGAGCATGTCTGTCACGGCGGTTCGCATGTCGTTCCCCTCGGGCGGTGGCACCCACATCCAAGCGCACGAGCAGGAAGACATGCAACGTCGCTCGTCATGGTGCGATCCACGGCTCCCCGAGCAGACCTGATCGGAAGGGAGCGGCCACATTCAGTGGGGGTGATCGCCAGACACGACAGACTCTACTCCTTGTCTCATCAAGATCGACCCGTGGAGAACCGCCGAATCGTGCTGGACACGTTCCTCGACCGGGCCGTCCGGCTCGTTCCCGCGGGTGGCGCCGAGCCCCTGGCCAACGCCGTCCTTCGAGGGTTCCGGACCTTTCCGGTTCGCCGGTCGGGGTCGGTACCCGATCAGATCTTGCGGCCGGCGCCCACCCAGTAGCGATCGCGCAGGAGGCGCTTGTAGAGCTTGCCCGTCGGATGGCGGGGAAGCTCCTCCTCGAAGTCGATGGACCGCGGGACCTTGTAGGCGGCGAGTGCCGCTCGGCAGTGCTCCATGAGGGCACCGGAGAGCTCCTCGGACGGTTGGTGCCCGGGGAGCAGCTCGACGGCGGCCTTCACCTCCTCGCCCCACTCCTCGTTGGGGATGCCGAAGACGGCGACGTCGGCGACGGCGTCGTGTGCGGACAGGACCTGTTCGATCTCCGCCGGGTAGATGTTGACGCCCCCGGAGATGATCAGGTCGTTCTTGCGATCGGTGAGCCAGACGTATCCCTCGGCATCGATGTGCCCGATGTCGCCCAGGGTGAAGACCCCGGGCTCGGCGTGGGCGGCGGCCGTCTTGGCCTCGTCGTTGTGGTATCGGAACGTCTCACCGAGAAGCGACCGGAAGTAGATGGTGCCGGTCTCCCCTGGCGGGAGCGTCGCGCCGTCGTCGTCGTGCGCCTCGACCGTGTAGACGGGAAGGGGTCGACCCACTGAGCCCCGGTGGGTGAGCCAGTCCTCTGCCCCGATGACGGTGATGCCTCCCTCGGTGGCGCCGTAGTACTCGGTTATCACGGGACCCCACCACTCGATCATGCGCTCCTTCACCCACCGGGGGCAGGGTGCGGCGCCGTGCAGCACGCACTCCAGGTGCTTGGGGTCGAACGCGGCCCGGGTGGCGTCGTCGAGGCGGAGCAACCGGATGAACATCGTGGGGACCAGGTGCGTGCTCGTGATGCGGTGCTCGTCCAGCAGCTCCAGGCAGGACTCTGGCGTCCAGCGCTCCATCATCACGAGCGTGGCGCCCAGGTTGAACGCCATCGTGGAGAACCCCAGCGGAGCCGCGTGGTACAGCGGCCCAGTCACCAGGTGCGCACCTCCCGGCTGGACGCCGAGCGCAGAGCCGAGCAGCGTCATCCCCGTGACGAGCGACTCAGCGGTCGCCCCGCTCCCCGCCATGTTCCGCTCCACGCCCTTGGGGCGTCCGGTCGTCCCGGACGTGTAGAGCATGAAGCCGCCGGCTGGCCCGTCGAGTGGCAGGGGCGCTGGTGAGTGGGCGGCAACCGCGCCCTCGTAGCTGCGGAACGGACCGTCGTCGTCGTCGCCGGTGACGAGCGCGAGCTCTGGGCGGATGGCCTCGAGTGCGGGGAGCCCCAGGGCGGTGTAAGCCGCATCGACCACGACGGCCCGGGCACCGCAGTCCTGGATCACGTAGGCAGCCTCATCAGGTGTGAAGTGCCAGTTGACGGGTGTCACCACGATGCCGGTCTTCATGCAGGCGCCAAGGACCTCGGCGAATTCGGCGCGGTTGCCCATGACCATCGCGATGTGGTCGCCGATGCCGAGGCCGCTGGCCTGGAGGAGCCTCGCGAGCTGGTTCACGCGGGCGTCGAACTGGCTCCATGAGAGCTGCCGGTGCGCGTCGATCACCGCGGCGTCGTCGGGGCGGGCCTGGGCGAGCTGGAAGAACCCGATGGGAGGCATGGCGCGCTCAGGCGATGTGCGAGAAGAGCAGACCGAGCTCTTCGCTGGCGTTGGACGGCACGAGGTAGCCCTCTCGGTCGCACATCTCGTCCCACCGCTCGGCGATGGCCTCCATCGACAGGTCCGGGTCGAAGATGCCTCGAGTCACCCCGATGAAGATCTCGGCCAGCCTCCCCCCGGCGACCGAGAAGAGGCGGCCGGTCGCCGAGCAGGCCTCGGACGCCAGATAGCCCACGATGGGGCTTACGAGGCGCGGCTCGAGCTTGTCGGCGGCGCCGCCCAGGATGTCCTCGGTCATGCGCGTCTTGGCCCCGGGAGCGATCGCGTTGGCGAGGACCCCGTACTTGGCGCCCTCCTGGGCGAGGACCCGGGTGAATCCCACCACGCCCATCTTGGCGGCGCCGTAGTTCGTCTGGCCGAAGTTGCCGAAGATCCCGGCAGCGGAGGAGGTGTTGACCACACGGCCGTACCCCTGGTCGCGCATCAGCCGCCATGCTGGCTGGGTGACGTAGAAGGCGCCCCGCAGGTGCACGTCGAGCACCGGATCGAGCAGGTCGTCGGTCAGGTTGTGGAACGCCTTGTCCCGCAGGATCCCCGCGTTGTTGACGACGATGTCGACCCTGCCGAACGCCTCCACTGCCGTGCGGACAATGTCCTCGCCTCCCGCCCGGGTCGACACGGAGGCAGTGCTCGCCACGGCGACGCCCCCGGCCGCCTCGATCTCCTCGGCGATCCGCTGCGCCGGGCCGGCATCCCCGCCGTCTCCGGCGACCGATCCGCCGAGGTCGTTCACCACGACCTGTGCGCCCCGGCTGGCCAGGAGGAGCGCGTGCTCCCGACCGAGGCCGTTGCCTGCTCCCGTCACGATCGCCACACGTCCGTCGAATCCCATGTCGCTCACGGCCTCTTCCCTTCGCTGGTTGCACGGGCTGGTTCGCCTCGGGTCACTGTTTTGTGAGACACTAGGCGCAAATCGTCTTGCGTCGTCAAGGCGAACGTCGTTCGGTGGCCCCAGCGAGGAGGACGATGCGGTGGCAGCAGGTCGTGCGCTGGAGGAGGGGTACTTCACGGTGCCGGCAGACGGCGGCGAGCGGCCTCGACTGCTCGGTTCGTTCAGCCCCGCCGCGGACCTCCACTTCTTCCCGCGGCGCCGGCGTTGCCCCGTGAGCCAGGAGCCCGTGGTGGACGTGGAGCTCTCGCCCGTCGGCGTGCTCTACTCGTGGACCTTCGTGGTCTCGCCCTGGATGGGTAAGAACCGCATGGGCGGCCTCGAGGGCCACGGTGTCGGCCAGGTCGATCTCCCGGAGGGCGTGCGGGTGCAGACCATTCTCCGAGGCGACATGGGGGACTGGGAGATCGGCATGCCGATGGTGCTGGAGCTCTATCCCGTCATGCAGGACAAGGACGGGACCGACCTGCTCACGTTCCGGTTCGCTCCGACGCAGGGAGGTTCTGCCTGATGAGAGAGGACGTCTACGTCGTCGGGGTTGGCATGACGCGTTTCGGGCTGCACGAGGGACGGGTGGGCGACCTCGCCTTCGAGGCCGGTACCAGCGCTCTCGGCGACGCCGGAATCCGGTTCGACGAGGTCGGGGCGCTCTACAACGGGTACATCGGTGGTGGCGGCCTGCTGGCAGGCATCACGGTCGCCAAGGACCTCGGTCTCACCGGGCTCCCGATCGTGCACGTGGAGAACGCTTCGGCGACCGGCTCCTCGGCCTTCCGAGAGGCCGTCCTCAACGTGGCCGGTGGCCACTCGGAGGTGGCCATGGCGCTCGGCTTCGACGACATGAACCGAATGGGCGGCACCACGGGGTTGTTCAAGCCGGGCGTCGAGACCGTGATGCTGCCGGCGGCCTTCTTCGCCATGTGGGCGACACGGCGCATGCACGATCACGGGACCACGGTCGAGACCTTCGCCAAGATCGCGGCCAAGAACTGGAACCACGCACGGCACAACCCGCTGGCCCAGCGCCGCGCCGACCACGAGGTCACCGTCGAGGAAGTCCTCGCGTCGAAGATGATCGCCTACCCGCACACGTCCAAGATGGCGTGCGCGGCGGGTGCCGGTGCCGCCTGCGCCATCGTGGCGAGCCGCGCCGTCGCTGAGCGCCTCGCCAACGGTCGGCCGCTCGTGCGGGTCGCCGCGTCCGCCCAGCAGACCGAGCGCTACACCGACGGGCACATCTTCATGGGTGCGGTGGTCGGGCCGGGTGAGCTCACTCGCACCACTGCGGTGGCGGCCTACGAGGAGGCTGGGCTCGGCCCCACCGACCTCGACCTCGTGCACGTCCACGACGCCTTCCCGATCGAGGAGCTCATGTACTACGAGCTGCTCGGCATCTGCGGCGTCGGGGAGGGCGACAAGCTCGTGGCCGAAGGTGCGACGTCCATCGGTGGCCGCATCCCGTTCTCCACGGACGGAGGGCTGACCGCTCGAGGTCACCCCGGCGGGCCCACGGGCCTCGCCCAGATCTACGACGTGGTGCGGCAGCTGCGGGGCGAAGCCGGGCCAGCTCAGGTCGACGGGGCGCGCGTGGGGCTGGCACACATGATGGGTGCCGGCTCGGTCTGTGTGATCCACGTCCTCCAGCGGGGGGCGAGCTGACAGGAGCGACGTCACTAGCAGGATGTCTTGCCGTCGACGGCGCCGAACGGGCAGGACGTGGGAGCCCGGTGCTCTATGAGCCAGCGTGCCGGCTAGCCCCATGGCAGTCGAGCGTGGACCGCAACCTTGACCGTAAGACGAACGGTGCATAGTGTCGCATGAGTGCGGCTGGCGGTCGCCGCCACCGACCTGAGGAGTGTCATGACCATCGAACGTGGCGAGCTGTTCATCGACGGTGGGTTCGTGTCACCGTCCTCGTCGAGCATCATCGAGGTGCGTTCTCCAGCCGACGGCCAGCTGATCGGCTCGGTGCCCGAAGCCGATCTGACCGACCTCGACATTGCCGTCGCGGCGGCTCGCCGGGCCTTCGACGAGGGCCCATGGCCCCGCCTCACGATGGCCGAGCGGGCCGAGTGCCTCGGCCAGCTCCATGCCGAGCTCAACGGCCGGCAGGCCGAGCTGGCCGCTCTCGTGACCGACGAGGTCGGCACGCCGATCTCGTTCTCCACCATGGTTCAAGCCATGGTGCCGATGATGTTCCTCGACTACTACGTCGACCTCGGCCGCTCCTACGCCACCGAGGAGCTGCGGCCGGGAATGCTGGGGCCGAGCATCGTGGTCCGGGAGCCCGTGGGCGTTGTAGGCGCCATCGTGCCGTGGAACTACCCCTTCTACCTCACCATCGCCAAGGTCGCCCCGGCCCTCCTTGCGGGATGTACGGTCGTGGTCAAGCCCGCCCCCGAAACTCCGCTCGACACCTACCTGCTGGCTGAGGCGGCGGTCGCCGTCGGCCTGCCCCCCGGGGTCCTGAACATCCTTCCCGCCGGCCGAGAGGTCAGCGAGGCGCTGGTGGGCCATCCAGGGATCGACAAGATCAGCTTCACGGGCAGCACGGCCACTGGCAAGCGGATCATGGGGATCTGCGCTGAGTCGGTGCGCCGCGTCACCCTGGAGCTCGGCGGCAAGTCGGCGTGCATCCTGCTCGACGATGCCGACCTCGACCTCGCGGTGCCGGGCGCCGTCCAGGCGGCCACCCTGAACTCGGGCCAGACGTGCGTAGCCCAGACGCGCCTGCTCGTCCCCCGCTCCCGTCACGACGAGGTGGTCGACCGGGTGGTTGGCCTCTTCGAGTCGATGGTCGTGGGGGATCCCAAGGACCCCAGCACCACCGTCGGTCCCATGGTCTCGGCCCGCCAGCAGGAACGGGTCCTCGGCTACATCGAGGTCGGCGAGCGCGAGGGCGCCAAGGTTGTCACCGGTGGCGGGGTGCCTCGGGGCCTCGACGGCGGCCACTTCGTTGAGCCCACCGTGTTCGTGGGCGTCGAGAACCAGATGCGCATCGCCCAGGAGGAGATCTTCGGTCCGGTCCTCGCCGTCATCCCCTACGACGGCGAGGACGATGCCGTGGAGCTGGCCAACGACAGCATCTACGGCCTGTCCGGGGCGGTGTGGTCCAGCGACACCGACCGCGGTGTCGCCGTTGCTCGACGGATCCGGACCGGCACCTTCGCCGTGAACGGCCTCGGGATGAACCCGGCGGCGCCCTTCGGCGGGTTCAAGCAGTCGGGGATCGGGCGAGAGCTGGGGCCGGAGGGCCTGAGCCCCTACCTCGAGTACAAGTCGATCTCCGTCCCCGCCACCTACACGGGCAGCTGACGCAGGTGCCCGCCCCGCCCGGATCGTGTCGAGGTGGTTGCGACAGAAGACGGAATCTGTCACAGTCCTTGTGATGGCCCGCTCCTTCTCGAAGCGCCACGGCGCCCCTTATGTGATCATCGACGGTTGCATCGAGTGCGGCATCTGCGAGCGTGTCTGCCCGTACGACGCCATCTTCATGAGCGACGACCTCGAGTACGTGGTCGACGGCTCGCTCTGCCCGAGCTGCAACCGGTGCCTCGACCCGTGTCCCGTCGACGCCATCATCCCGATGGATGCGCCGGGGGCGGCGGCGATCCGCGAATCGAACCGACCGTTCGTGCTCGAAGACTGGCAATCGATCCTGGCCAACCACGGAGGCAACTGATGAAGAAGTTCATGGTCCCCGACGAGCTGCAGCGAGATGAGAGGTTCACCCGCACGCCGGTGCCGCTCGACTTCCTGATGGCGGAGGAGGTCACGGTCGAGCAGGTCGAAGAGACGATGATGAACCTTCTCGCCAACGACGAGGTCCGTCAGATGATGGAGGAGGGCACCGCAACCGGTGGCGCTCCCAACATCCTCAAGCGGGTCAGGCCGGACGAAGACGACGCACCCGTGTTCATCAAGACCCAGATGCACGGGATCTTCATGGGCGAGATGCAGGCCCTCGAAGCGGCTGGTCGGAGCGCGTGGGACTTCACAGATGACGAGGAGCTGCCGTGGAAGTTCCAGCTCGACATGGCCCGGCAGTGCTGGGACGAGACGCGCCACGTGGAGATCTACTCGGCGCTCCTCGATCATGTCGGCTGCGAGATCGGGGAGTTCTCGGAGAACCTCTTCCTGTTCGAGTTCGGCTGCTCCGATGATCCAGCGGAGCGCGTCGTCGGCGTCAACCGGTGCCTCGAGGGCCTAGCCCTCGACGTCTTCAACGATACGATCCGGTTCGGCAAGCAGGCTGACGACGACGCCATCTGGCGGTCGGTCGACTACGTCGCCGCTGACGAAGTCACCCACGTGCGGTTCGGCCAGGTTTGGTCGAAGGCGCTGACCGAGAACGACCCCGAGCGACGCAAGAAGGTCGTGGACTTCCAGCGCAAGGTCGACCGAGCCTTCAGCCTGGGGGGCCTGCGCGGCTCCTACGACGGCGCCAACGCCGAGAAGTTCCTTCCCCTTGCCGTCGAGTTCCGCAAGCTGGCTGGCTTCACTGACGAGGACATCGCCGATGTCGCCGGTGCTGGCCCCAGGGTGGTGGAGGCCCAGTGACGGCCAACGGCAACGGCACCGCCAACGGCGAAGTCGTCTCCGGTTACGGCACGGCTCGTCGCGCGCAGCCCTTCCCCTACTGGGACCGCCGGCGGCTGATCGGCGAGTGGACAGTGGAGGAGTCGGTCGAGCGGATCGTGCACTACAAGTTCGCCGAGCAGCAGCTCTCCGCCGCGCTCGGCGGCTGGGTCGCGACCATCCCCGAGCTGGATGTCAAGGCGATGCTGGGCACACACTGCTACCAGCATGCCTGGCACGCCGACCTGTGGCGGCTGCGGTTGCCCGAGCTGCGCGAGACGCGTGAGGACCGCGCCGAACCCGCCAACCCAGAGTTCGAAGCGTTCATGACGGAGCTGACGAGCCCGGGGGAGCCCGACGAGACGATAGAGAAGCTGGTCGGGATCTACCGGGTGCTCGTGCCGCACCTCCTCGCTACCTACAGCTTTCACCAGAGGGTGACATCGGACATCGTGGACGCACCGACGGTGCGGATCCTGAAGTTCATGATCGACGACGACGTCGAGCAGCTCATCACGGGCGAGATGATGATCCAGGACCTCGCCCGCGCGCCCGAGCTCCGCGAACGGGCGGGGAAGTGGCAGACGCACCTCGATGTCATGTTGGCCAGGTCCGGGGGCGTGGCCGGTGAGCGCACCCTGGGTGGCCGGTCGGAGATCGTGAAGCCGGCCCGCGCCGTCCTGGGCCAGGCGTTGCGGAGCCGTCGCGAGGGCGCCAAGGCCACCACCTCCTGATGGAGGATCCGGTGCCCGTATCACGAGACCTGTACGAGGGCGACGCCACGGTCGCTGAGACCCTGCAGATCGAGCAGCGCCTCCGCGACGCCGGCTATGCCGCGTTGCCAAAGGTCCTCAGCTATGGAGGGGACTTCGACTTCAAGGGTGCCTCAGTTGAGCAGGTGGTCGACGAGGCTCTCCGGTACCTGCGGCACCAGCAGACCGTGGAGCTGGCGGGCGCGACCATTCTGGCCGCCCTCGGCGAGACCGCTGTGAAGGCGCAGGCCTTCGACGCGATTCTCCGGTTGGTGCGGCGCGGGCGGTGAGCGAGCCGGAGGAGATCGAGTTCGTCGCTGGCTCCCTTGTTCTCAGGGGCACGGTCCGGGGGCCTAGCGACGGGTTGCACGTCGTGCTCCTCCACGGCGGTGGCCAGACGCGCCACTCCTGGGGGACGGTCGCAGAACACCTCGCACGCCGTGGATGCCGCGCCATAGCCATGGACTTGCGGGGCCATGGACGAAGCGACTGGGCACCCGATGGCGACTACCGGATCAGCGCCTTCGCCGCCGACCTGCTGTCGGTCGTCGCGCAGCTCAACGACGCGCCGATAGTGATCGGGGCATCCCTGGGCGGCATGGCCGCCCTGATCGCCGAGGGGGAGGCCCGGCAGCAGGTGAGCAGTGGGCTGGTGCTCGTCGACATAGCCCCTCGCGTGGAGGTGAGCGGCGTCGCCCGGATCGTCGGGTTCATGACGTCGAACTTGGACGGCTTCGACTCGCTCGAGGAGGCAGCGGACGCGATCGCCGCCTACAGACCTGACCGGCCACGGTCGACCGATCTCGACGGCTTGTCGAAGAACCTGCGTCAACTCCCTGATGGTCGGTGGAGGTGGCACTGGGACCCGGCCTTCATGAGTCTCGAGCGGGGCGCGGCAAGCGAGGGTACGGGCGACCGCCTGGCGCACGCGGCTCGGCAAGTCGACGTCCCCACCTTGTTGGTGCGGGGCAAGCGGAGTGATCTGCTGAGCGAGAGCGGCGCGCAGCACTTTCTCGAGCTGGTGCCGCACGCGCAGTTCGTCGACGTGGCCGATGCTGGACACATGGTGGTGGGGGATCGCAACGACGCGTTCGCGGCTGCGATCCTGGGCTTCGTCGACGAGATCTGCACTACGACAAAGGACGTTGGGCACACCGCCGGCTGATCGCGCCCGGTGTCAGCGACAGGTCGGGACCCAGGCAGGCAGGTCGCCGGACCGCTGTGCCTCACGCCACCCGGCCCGCACCCACGAGCACGAGAGTGCTTGGTCCGACGCTGGGGCGGCGGTGGTCAACCGCCGTTGGCCGATCGGGTTCGCTGGCGGGATCGACGGCGGGGTTCGACTGGCCTCGGATCGGCGATGAGCGCCGGCACCAGGAACGTCTGCAGGTAGTGGTACATGTCAGCCTCCGTGCGCTGGCGCGGCCCGGCCACCGTGAGGAGTGACAGGATCGTCCTCAGTGTCCATTCCGCGGCGTCGTCGAGGTCGATCCCGACTCTGATCTCGCCGGTCTGCTGGGCGGCCTCGAACAGTGGCCCGAGGAACTGGGCGGTGAGGTCGAAGAGCGCCTCGGACGCACCGGCCACCGCACCGGTGAGCCCTGCGGCTTCCGGAGCAAAGAGGAGGGCCAGGTTCTCGTCCGTTCGCACGGCCTTCACGGTGAAGAGAACCCCGGACACCAAGGCCGTCTCGAGGTCCGGCTGGGCGTTCAGCCGGTCGCTCAGGCGCTCGAGGAACCGGCCGGCTTCGCGCATCAGCACCGCCAGGATGATCGCGTCGCGCCCGTCGAAGTAGCGGTACACCGTCGCCCGAGACACCTTGGCTGTGGCGGCTACATCCTCGACCGTGGTCTTCATGACGCCATAGCGGTGGAAGCACGCTTCGGCAGCGTCTATAAGGCGTTCCCGTGCGGCGCTGGTGCTGTTCGGCGCATCGGCGCCCCATCGGAGCTTGGTCACTGACCGATCCTACCGAGTCCGCGACTCCGGCTTGCGCCATCGCGAGCAGGAGCCGCGCTGGTGCTCGTGGAGCCAGAAGCCATCGTCACGCCGCCACGATGGTCGAAGCCGGTCCGCCGGAACGCTGCGGTCTTGGGGTATGACCTGGTTCGCCGAGCGGACCGGCCCCGATCGTGGCGCACGCCGACTGGGTTGCACCACGCGCTGCGCGCCCGGGGGAGGGCAGGCAGCTCGATTGTCGGCAGGACCTCATCTTCACCCATGCTAACACAAATCACAGATCCCGCCTCATGTCGTGGGCCGTTCTAGTTTTCTCCCGCGATCGGAGATCTCGAGCGGATCCTGACGCATCGTGAGCACGTGCGGGGCTCCGAGGCATCGACCGTCGAGGTGCTTGCCTGCCGCCAGCCGCCGAGCTCGACGGGTCACGGAGGGCTGCGGTCACTGCGCCACGGAGCGGGCTCCTCGGCGAATGTGACAAACGACACGAGTTGTACTAGTCTCCTCTAATCAGTCACCGAGACCGAAAGGGGGGATCTCGGCTTGATCTACGTAAACGGTGCACTTGTCGGGATCCTCACGGGCGCGGCGTACTCGCTCGTCGCCGTCAGCATCACGCTCATGTTCCGGTCCACCGGCGTGCTGTCCTTCGCACACGCCGCGTTCGCGGCGGTCGGCGCCTACGTCTACGCCGATCTCGCCGGCGGCGGCATGCAGCCGGTGGCGGCGATGTTTCTGGCTCTGCTCGTCACGGTCACCTACGGGTTGGTCATCGAGCGGCTCGCCATCCGGCCCGTGCGGTCGGCGTCAGCCACCACGAAGCTGATCGTCACCCTCGGCGTGTTGTCGATGACCACCGGGCTGCTGTTGCAGTTCTACGGGTTCGAGCCGACGAGCGCTCCGCTGCTCCTCCCGAACCGAACCGTCACCATCGGCGACGTAGCGTTCTCCTACCAGCAGATCGCGATCTTCGTCGTCGCTGCTGTGCTGGCCGCGGCGCTCGGCTGGTTCCTTCGAGCCACTCGCTTCGGTCTCGCGGTGCGCGCCGTGGCCGAGAACGGCGAGGCGGCCCGCCTCATGGGCGTTCCGTTGGTGCAGGTGGCCCGGTTCAACTGGGCGCTCGGCGCGTTCCTCGCCGGGCTGACGGGCATCCTGGTCGCACCCCTGTCGGTCATCACGGTAGCGACGTTCCCGCTGCTGTTGACCAAGGCGCTCACCGCCACACTCTTCGGCGGTCTCGTATCGCTTCCCCTCACGCTGGCCGGGGGTCTCGTCGTGGGCGTGGTGGAGAGCATCACCACCCTGAAGACCTCGTTCTCGGGCTCCAAGGAGCTCGCCACGCTGTTCCTGGTCATCGCGCTGCTGGTGCTACGGCGACGCTGGCCAGCAGAGGCGACCGAGGAGACGGTCTTCGCTCGCCGTGCTCCGCTGCGGACCATCGAACCGCTGATGCGGCGCCTTTCGTCGGGCTTGGAGCGAGCTCGGCCCGTCCTCGTGGCCGTGGCAGTGCCATTTGCTGCCTACGGCCTCTACCTCGCCAGCACCCGCAACTACTGGGGCTTCGTCGGCGCCCGGGGATTGTTCTACGTGATCGAGGCGCTCAGCCTGGTGCTGCTCGTGGGCTGGGGTGGCCAGGTCAGCCTCATGCACGGCGCCTACGTAGGCATCGGTGCCTTCATGACCGCATACCTCGTGACCGAGCACGGTCTTCCGCTCCCGGTCGCGATCATTGTCGCCGCGTTGACGGGCATGGCGATGGGCGCGGTGGCCGGCCTCCCGGCGCTGCGGCTCAGCGGTCTGCAGTTCGGGATCGCGTCGTTGGCGTTCGCCGCGGCCGCGTCTGAGTGGCTCTTCAAGCGGCCCGAGTTCCCGAAGAGCCTGCCACGAGGGGAGCTGTTCGGCCTCGACCTGTTCGAGGACACGACCGTCTTCCTGGTGATGCTGCCCGTCACGGTCGCGCTCTACCTCTTGGTGTGGAACGTCCGGCGCTCCACGTTCGGGCCGCTGTTGATCTCGGCGCGCGATGCCGGGTCGACCGTCGCCCACTTCGGCGCCAACCCCAAGCGCACCCGCATGTGGGCGTTCATGCTCGCCTCGTTCATCGCCGCGCTGGGAGGAGCGTTCTACGGCGTCCTGCTCAGTGGCTTCCAGCCGTTCGACTTCTCGTTCTTCTTGTCCATTGCCCTGTTGCTGTACGTGGTCGTCGGCGGGGTGCAATCGCTGAGCGGGCCGCTGCTGGCCGGGTTCCTCTTCGGCATCGTGCCGCAGCTGCTGCAGCGGGGGTCCTCGGGGACCAGCGCCAGCGCCATTCCGGACATCGTCGCCGGCGCGGTCGTCGTGGTGCTCATGGCGGCCCGGCCGGGTGGGCTGGCCGAGCTCCTCGGCCGAGGGGGTGGTGAGGCGCCGGGGGGGAGCCGCCTGCGTGCAGGACGGTTCGATCTAGTGGTCGCGTCACACCACCGACGACCTGCGACCGACCGAAGCGATGCGCAGGGCCAGCGTGCCCCCGCTGCCGAGGACACCGAGGAGCTGGTCACACGATGAGGCGGACGCGGGTCCTTGTCGGGTTCGTGCTGGTGGTCGCAGCGACATTGCCGCAGGCCGGCGCGCAGGGCGCCGCAGGCCCACCTGACACGTTCGACATCGACGTGTCCGCCGCCCCCGTCTACAGCAGCTCGTCGGCCACCGCTGCCCTGCCCCTCGCCGTGGACGCGGCGGCTGGGTTCAGCCGGGTGCAGCTCAACAGCCAACCGAATGCCATCGCCACGGCCGGCCCTGGTTACACACCGCTCGCCGACGCCGCGCCGGTGCTGTTCGGCCTACCGGCGCCACCCGCGAGCGTCTCCTGCGCGTCGTACTTCCCGGGCCAGCCGCACGAGGCATCCTGCGGTGGACCCGCCCAGGGAACCGGTGGGTTGAGCACCGCTGCCGCCAGCGGGCATGCCAGCAGCGCCGGTGACCCGCGCGATCCGACCCAGCTCCGTTCAGAGGCCTCCACCCGCGGGGCGGACCTGCGCTCCGGGCCCGAGGTCCCGGCGGCGATCCTCATCGGGCAGGCCTCATCGGCGGCGGCCGCGGCAGCCGAGGGCGACCGCATGGCGGCGGGCGCGTCCAGCGAGGTCTCCGACATCGCGGTGGCCGGTGTGCTGACCATCGAGAGCGTCACCTCGTCGGTGAGCGGCGCAGTCGGTGGCAGGCCGGGAACCGCAAGTCAGGAGGCGACCCTGACGATCTCGGGGGCCGAAGTTGCGGGGGTCCCGGTGACCATCGACAACGAGGGTGTCACGGTCAGCGACCAGGGCACCCCCGGGCCGCTTGGCGCCGCCACCCAGGAACAGGTCAACGCCGCCCTGGCAGCAGCCGGGTTGCAGGTGCGCACCGTCCCCGGCGCCGAGCCCGTGGCAGCGCCCGACGGCACCAGGGTGCAGGTCGCGTCGGGAGGGTTGCAGATCAGCTTCGCAGACCCGCAGGGCGCGCTCGCGTTCACGATGAGCATCGGCGAGAGCGTGCTGCGCATGCAGGGATTCCGGGCCGCGACCCTGGCGCAGCTACCGAGCCCAGCCGCGACCACTGACGTGCCCGTCACCGTACCGGCTGCCGACCTGCCCACCCGTCCCGCTCTGCCCGCACCGCCACCGCCGCCGCCCGCGCCAGGGGCCACCAGTCCCGCGCCGTCCACCCAGCCATTCGTCCAGGCCGCGGCCATTCCGATCGGCTGGCGCATTCCATTCGCACCGTTTGCACTCCTGGCCCTGGCGCTGCCCGTGCTCGCCCGTGGCCGCCGCTTCACGTTCACCCCGAGGTGACCCCATGACGACCATTGACCTTGCCGAACATCCACTGAGCTCTCCCGGCGACGAGCGCAGGGGGGTCGCCAGCCCGACGCGCTGGCGACCTTCCGGCGCCGGACGACTCGACTGGCGCCAGTCGCTCGGTGGAGGGCTCGTTGCCGTCGGCGCGGTGGCCATCATCATCGCCTGGTGGGGGATCTCGGGGACGCTCGACCCCGGCAAGCAGATGCCCTACCTCGGATCTGGCGGCATCGGTGGCGCCGCTCTCATCGCGTTGGGCGTGACACTGCTGATCTCCTATGAGCACGTCCGGGACCGGGCCGCCCTCGCGGAGGTGCTCGACCGTCTCGAAGCACTCGAGGCCCGCCTCGACCGCCAGGACCCGGCCATCGCCAGCAACGGTCGGCGCGGCTCGACCCGGCGTGCGAACTCGACCGCCAAGGCGAGCCCGTGACCGAAGCCGACCCGGCACTGTTGGAGGTCGTCGGCGTGACCGTGAAGTTCGGCGGGCTGGTGGCCAATGACCAGGTCGACCTCACCGTGCGCGAAGGCGAGCTCGCCGCGCTCATCGGGCCGAACGGGGCCGGCAAGACGACCCTGTTCAACGTCATAACCGGTGCGCAGGCCCCGACCTCAGGTCGTGTTCGCTTCGCTGGCGTCGACATCAGCGACCTGCCCCGAGTCGCCCGGGCCCGGGCGGGGATGGGCCGCACCTTCCAGAACCTCTCGCTGGTGTCCTCCCTCTCGGTGCTCGATAACGCCACCGTGGGCCTCGGGCGGTTCCGACGCCAGGGGCTGCTCGCCGCGATGCTGCGGGTGCCCGGCTCGGTCCGCCAGGACGAACGGATCCGCGACATCGCCGCCAGTGCGCTCGAGTTCGTGGGTCTGTCCGTCGCCGCGAATCGCACCACAGGAGACCTCCCCTACGGCGATCGCCGCCGGCTCGAGCTCGCACGAGCCCTCGCGTTGGCCCCGCGGCTGCTTCTTCTCGATGAGCCCTCCGCCGGCATGGGCCCAGCCGAGACAGCCGAGCTTGCGGCCACGATCCGCCGGGCCCGAGACCGGCTGGGGATCAGCGTGCTCGTCGTCGAGCACGACATGTCCTTCGTGCGCTCCCTGGCCGAACGCACCACGGTACTGGACTTCGGGCGGGTCATCGCCGCCGGCCCGACCGCCGAGGTTCTCAGGGACTCGCAAGTCGTCGAGGCGTACCTCGGGACGACAGGAGCCCGAAGTGCTTGAGGTCACCGGCCTCCACGTCTCGTACGGGCCGGTGCCCGCCGTACGCGGTGTGGACATGGTCATCGGCGCAGGCGAGGCGGTGGCGCTGCTCGGCCGCAACGGAGCTGGCAAGACCACCACGCTGCGCGCCCTGGCCGGGCTGCTTCCCGCGGACCGGGGGATCATCAGCTTCGACTCCCACAACATCGGCGCAATGCCCGCCGAGCGGCGCGTGCGCCGCGGGATCGCGCTCGTACCGGAGGGCCGGGGCATGTTCCCGCAGCTCACGGTGCGGGAGAACCTGGCCATGGGCGCCTACGGCCGTCGGCTGAGGGGCAGCGAGATCAGCTCGGAGATCGATCGGGTCACCGACCACTTTCCACGGCTGAGGGAACGACTGAAGCAGTCGGCTGGGAGTCTGTCCGGTGGCGAGCAGCAGATGCTCGCCGTCGCTCGCGGTCTGATGGCCGCGCCCAGGCTCTTGATGCTCGACGAACCGTCGTTGGGTCTGGCTCCGGTCATCGTCGAGCAGCTCTACGAGCAGTTCGACAAACTTCGCCGTGACGGCCTCACCATCCTGGTGGTCGAGCAGTACGTCGAAGTCGCCCTGGGGTTCGTCGACCGAGCCTACGTGCTCGACAAGGGCGTCGTCGCCCTTGAGGGCGCGGCGCATGAGCTGGCGGCGTCGCCCGAGCTGATCGAGGCCTACCTGTCGGCCGCTCCCGAGGAGGTCAAAGCGTGAGAAGGTCAACCCGGCGCCTGAACCTGCACCCCAAGTTGGTGGTGGCAGTCGCCGCCTGCGCCCTGGTGGCGGCGGCATGCGGCACCCGAGTCACCGATAGCGGCACGATGGCTGCCGGTACCAATGGCCTCGGGGCTGCTCGGACCGGGCGGGCCTCGATCGACGGGGCCACGGGGGCCAACGACCAATCCGCACAGGCCGCCGGCGCAGACACTGGGACGGGCGCCGGCAGCGGAGCTGGCGCCGGTGGCGCTGACACCGGCGGCGGTGAGGCCGGTGGCGGCAGCAGCGGGGTGTCCGGTCAAGGCGTCACCGACACTGAGATCCTGATCGGCGCGTCGGGCCCGTTGTCAGGTGTCACCGGTTTTCTCGGCGAGGAGGCGTTCGGCGCGATCGACGCCTACTTCCAGCTCGTCAACTCCCAGGGCGGGATCAACGGGCGTCGCCTCCGGCTCATCGCGCTCGATGATCGCTTCGACTCCTCCCAGACCCTGGCCAACGTGCGCAAGCTCTGGGAGGAAGAGCGTGTCCACGCCCTCTTCCTCACGTTCGGCGATCCCGTCGCCGATTACGCGACTCGCAACAAGATCCCCACACTGGTCTTCGGAGTGACGCCCGGGTCGTTCTCCTCCCGCTACCCCACGATCTTCCCCCTGGTCGGCAACGCGCTGCTGTGGACCCAGGAGATCATCGTCGGTCTCAAGGACCAGGGCGTCTTCCGGCAGGGCATGCGCGTTGGCATCCAGTACGACACCCAGATCCTCGACGTGAGCCCCTACGTCCCCTTCTTGAAGGAATCGTGGGAGGCGGCCGGTGCGGAGGTCGTGTCGACCGATCCGTTCAACCTCTCCGACGGCGACTGCACGAGCCTCGTGCTCAAGATGCGCCAAGCCAACATCGACTGGTGGGACTTCCAGGGGCTGGGTTGGGTGCTGTGCGCGTCGGCCGCCAGCCGCCAGGAGTACCGCCCCAACATAGGCTGGGGTGGCTGGCCGACCAGCGTCGCCGGCCTGGCCTCCCAGGTGGGCCCATGGGTCGACGGCATCTGGGGCGGCGCGCAAGGCGACCAACCCAACGGCAAGCCCCGTCAGATGACGCCGGCGCACCAGGAGTACGCCGATGCCATCAACCGCTACCACCCCAACATCGGCAGCTTCAACCATCTCGAGTCACCAGCGACGATCGGCTACTGGTCCGGGGCGCGGCTTCTCGTCGAAGCGCTCCGCGCCCAAGGCGATGTCATCACACCCGAGGGAACCAGTTCTTGGATCGCCGGTATCGAGAACTTCGACACGGGGATCACCCCGCCGATCATCTCCATGGCCCCCGACTGCAAGACGGGTTCCGAGGTGGTGTGGATCGGCCAGTGGCGCTGGGACGCACAGCAACGCCAAGCGGTGCGGGAACCGGCGACGGGCTACTTCACGAGCGATCAGAAAGAGCGCTACGGCGGCAAGTGCTTCCTCACCAAGATCTCCGACGATCTGGGCTAGTACGGGGCCTCATCGACGACGCACGGCTCGCCCGGTGTGGTTCCGGGAGGCGACGGACGGGTTCCCACCATGACCTGCCCACGTGGGCGGGGGCGTGCGGCTCGTGAAGCTGGCAGCGGGGTGTGGAATGGGATCTGAATCATCTGTCTAGATAGGCTGTCCAAAGTGATGCCATTGAGCAGCTCCCCGCGAGCCATGAACAGCAAGGCGGCAGCGTGACCACGCGCGCTCTCCCGGTGGAGCTGGGCGACAAGCTCGCGGCGGCGGCTGGCGAGTTCGCTTCGGCGTTCGACGACGTCCGCATGGACGACATCGCCAGGGCGAGCGGCATTCCCCGAGCGACGCTGTACTACTACTTCGCCGGGAAGGACGACGTGCTCGCCTTCCTATTGCAGTCGATGCTCGACGACCTGCGCGTCTCGGTGGCCATAGCGGCGGCCACTGAGGGTGACCCGGTGACGCGCCTTTCGGCTGTCGTCCGCGCTCAGCTCGCCCACCTCGCGGCCAATCCAGCAGCTGGTCGGCTGCTGCTCACCAACCTCGGTCGGACCGGCCGCATTGGCCTGATCGCGGCAGGAGTCGACGAAGGCTTCCATGCTCCCGTCAGGAGCATTCTTGCCGACGGCATCGTTCGGGGCGTCCTCGCCGACGTGGACGTCGAGATAGCGACGACCGCCCTCTACGGCGCCGTCACCATCGTCGGTCTCAGGTCTCTGCTCATGGACGGCCGGATAGATGTCGACCGTGTCGCGGACGCCCTCTTCCCGATCTTTTCGTCGGGGCTCGTTCGTCAGAGCCCCCTCCGCTCGCCACGACCGAAGCCGTGAGCACCCACGCGCTCGCCCCCATCGAGGGGCAGCTGCCCGAAGGCATCCTCCACGTCCCGCTTCCAACCCCATTCCCGGTGGGACCCGTGAACTGCTACGTCCTTCTCGATGCACCCATGACGGTTGTAGATCCCGGGATGATCTGGGCCGACAGCACTGCCCAGCTCAAAGCCGCTCTTGCGGCCGCCGGCCGGTCGGTGACCGACATCGACCGGGTGCTTGTCACCCACGGTCATCCCGACCACTTCGGTGCTGCGGGATGGTTGGCGGACGAGGCCGACGCCATCGTGCTGTGTGGCAGGGCTGAGCAGTCCAAGCTCACCGGTCAGGTGGACCGCGCTCGCATGGTCGATGTCGTCGGACGCCTCGGCATCCCCGACGAGATGCAGAGCACCTTCCGGTTGTTCTACGAGGGGGTCCGCGATCTCGTGCACCCGATCCGCGTGGATCGCCTCGTTCTCCTCGACGACGGCGACGTGCTGTCCGCTGGCGGCCGGGATTGGCAGGTCCACGTCACGCCCGGCCACTCCGTTGGGCACGTGTCGCTTTACAACTCCGAAACCCGCGTGCTCGTGTCCGGTGATCACCTGCTTGCCTGCATCACGCCGAACCCCGTGCTCGAACCGGACCTCGACAGCCCAGACGGGCGCCGCCGCAGCCTCGTCGAGTACCTCGCCTCCCTCGACCGGTTCGTCCGGATCGATCCGCTGGTCGTCCTCCCTGGTCACGGTCCGCGCTTCCGCGACGTCCCCGCTCTCACGGAGTCGATGCGACACCACCACACGGAGCGCGCCGATGAGATCCTTGCGATCGTCCGACGCCTCGGTGAGGCCACCCCCTTCGAGCTGTCCGGTCATCTGTTTCCTCACATCGCCGACTTCGCGGTCATGCTCGGCGTGTCCGAGGTCGTCGGTCACCTCGACGTACTTGAGGACGATGGCCGCCTGGTCCGCAGCTCGGACGCCCCCCATCGGTACGCCGTCGCATGAAGGACGCCACACAGCGGCAAGTCTTCGACAGCAGTGCTCCCGCCGCCGACCTCATGATGGCGGCACCCCTGTGGTGGCCGGCATTCCCGACTACCTCGGCATCCGTACCACTGACGTCGGGCCCGGCACGATGACCGCGGAGCTCGACGTCCGCCCCGATCCGCTCACCATCGGCGAACCCAAGATGGCCCGGTCGTGAAGGTCGACCTCATGACCGGCGGGCTGCCGCTGCGACGCATGCAGCAGCTCGCCCAGGATGCCCAGGCCGCAGGGTTCTCCGGACTCGTCATCACCGAGGCCGGACGTACCGCCTACCTCGGTTGCGCCGCGGCTGCACTAGCCGCCGACATCGACGTGCTCACAGGCGTCGCTGTCGCCTTCCCGCGCAGCCCGATGGTTACGGCTCAGGTCGCCTGGGAGCTGGCCGAAACCACCGGTGGGCGCTTCCGCCTTGGCCTCGGCACCCAGGTCCGAGCCCACATCGAACGTCGCTACGGGACCGCCTTTGACCGGCCGGGCCCTCGGATGCGTGATTATGTGCTGGCCCTGCGGGCGATCTTCGCCGCCTTCGGCGAGCGGAGCCCGTTGCAGCACGAAGGCGAGTTCTGGAGCTTCTCGCTCCTGCCTGAGATGTGGTCGCCGCGTCCGATCGCGGCGCCCGACCCGCCGATCGATGTCGCTGCCGTGAACCCGTGGATGTTGCGGATGGCCGGTGAGATCGCGGATGGGGTTCACGTGCACCCGTTGAACACGCCGACGTACCTGCGCGACACCGTGACCCCGAACCTCCATGCCGGTGCGACCCGTGCGGGCCGCAACCGCACCGACCTCGAGGTCATCGTTCCGACCTTCGCCGCACCGGGGTCGACCAGTGACGAGGCGGGGGAGTGGCGCGAGATGGCCCGCATGCAGGTCGCGTTCTACGGGTCGACCCCGAACTACGCCTTCATCTTCGACCAGCTCGGTCGTGAGGGCACCACTGAACGCATCCGTGATCGCCAGAAGGCCGGTGACATCGCCGGGATGGCGGCGCAGATCGACGACGACCTCCTCGAGCACTTCTGCATCAGTGGCGACTGGGCCACGGTGGCCGACGGGCTGATCGAGCGCTACCGGGGCACGGCCACCCGGCTCGTCTCGTACTTCGCGGGCATGGCGTGGGCGCGCGACGAGCGGGCCCTTGGACCCTGGGGAGAGCTGGCCCGGGCCCTCCAGCATCCTCCCCGCTAGGACCGCTGACGTCGGACCAACCAAACGACACCGGCTGCTAGCACCACTGCGCTGGCGACGCCTGCCGCAGCCCCCATCGCCAGGCTGGCGTCGAGCTCGTCGAGCACGCTGTCCTGCGCCTGGGCCCCGGCCCGGGCGACCATGTCGTCGACGAGCGGAACATCGAGCACCGCCTCGGGGACACCGAGATCGGCGACCACCTCCCGTCGGAGCTCGTCGTCACTTGGCCGCGTCAAACCCACGACCGCTAGAGCGACGCCAACAGCTACCAGGGCCACGCCCACGATCGCTGCCCCCAGCAGTACACCTCGGAACGACCCTGGCGAAGTGGGCAAAGACGACATCGCGAACTGACTTTAGAGTCCAGACAACAGGAACAATTGGAGCGGCGCCACCCACTGCGTGTGCTGCTGCACTCGGTACCCGTGTTGCTGGTCGGCTTCGCCCCGGCGTGCTTCCTGACGACGCCGCCACGGCGGGACAGCATCAACGTCGGCGCGGACGAGGTGTGAGGGTGCGCGAACGGGACCATCTCGGCTGATCTGGACAGTGCAGCAGGATTGGAGCAATAGTTTGGACCAGCGGTTCAAAGCCCGTCCTATCTTGGGGAGCGCCAGTGCGCGAGGTGCCCAGCTCAATCGCTCAGAAGGTGCTGCGGGCTGGCGCCCTGTTCGCTGAGCGCGGGTTGGACCAGACCAAGATCGACGATGTCGCTGAGATCACCGGGGTGCCCAAGGCGACGCTCTACTACTACTTCGCCGGCAAGGAGGAGATCCTCGCCTTCCTCCTGCGCGACACCCTCGTGGCGGTGGCTGACGCTGTCGCGATCGCCGTAGACGCGGCCGGCGCGGCGCGGGACCGGCTGCTCGGTGTGATCGCCGCCCAGCTGCAGGTCATGGCTGACCAGCCCGATGTGTGCCGCGCTCTCATCAGCGACTTGGGCCGGGCCGGGCGCATCCCCGACGTCGCCGTCGCGATCACGGAGGGCTTCTACGCACCGCTCGAGCAGCTGCTTCGCGAGGGCGAGGCGGACGGCTCGCTGCGCCGGCTCACCGACCCGACCGCCACCGCGGTCGCGATCTTCGGTGCCGTCACCGTCAGCGGACTTTCGCACCTTGTCGTCGGCGGCGGCGGTGTGTCGGTCTCGGACGTCGTCGCGCGGCTCGAGGCATTGCTCCTGGAAGGACTGGATCCCCGATGAGACGATGGCCGGTAGAAGGCTGATGTTCGACCGTCTCGCTGGCTTCTCGGAGCGGCGGGCGTGGTGGCTGATCGCCGGGTGGCTGATCGCCATGGTTGGTCTCGCGGTCGTTGCACCGTCACTGAACGACGTCGGTACCCAGGACACCTCGTCGTTCCTGCCCGCCGACGCCCCGTCTCAGCGGGCAGACCGCGTCCTGCAGCAGCTGTTCCCAAATGACCCGACGCGCGAGTCGGCCATCGTGGTCATGGCCCGCGAAGGTGGGCTCACCGACACCGACCATGGTTACGCGGGTCAGCTCTCGGAGTGGCTGCGATCGCCGGGGATGGCGGAGCGGGTCAAGGCGGTGCAATCGGTGGCGGACAGCCCCGATCTCGCTCCGTTCCTGCGCTCACCCGACGGAGCCGCCGAGCTGCTCGTCGTCAGCTTCACCACCGCGCCGTTCACCCCGCAGACCAATGACGCCGTCCACGCCGTTCGTGAGCACCTTGAGGCCACCGCGCCGGATGGACTGACCCACAACCTGACCGGCATTGCCGGATTGGCCTCGGACCAGGCCGACGCCCTGCTGGAGTCCTTCGACCGCACTGCCATCGTGTCGGTCGTCCTGGTGCTGCTGATCCTGTTCCTCGTGTACCGCTCAGCGGTCGCTCCGCTGGTTCCGCTGGTGACCATCGGCGTCGCGTTCATCGTCGCCCAATCGGTGGTTGGGCTCCTCGCCGAGGCCGGGATGAGGGTCTCCAGCCAAGTCGGCACCTTCATGGTGGTCATGATCTTCGGCGCGGGCACCGACTACTGCCTGTTCATCGTCTCCCGGTACCGCCAGGACCTCGCCCACGGCGAACCAGTGCCGGCCACGGTGCGGCGCACGATGCGGATCATGGGCGCGGTGATCGCCGCGTCGGCGGCGACGGTGATCGTCGGTTTCCTGTCCCAGCTCACCGCTGAGTTCGGGATCTACCGCACCATGGGCCCGGCCATGGGCATCGCCATCCTCATCACCCTGATCGCGGGACTCACCTTGACGCCTGCGTTGCTGCGTGTGACCGGCACCAAGGTGTTCTGGCCCCAGCGCCTCGACGCTGTCCGTGGAACGTCCGATCACAGCGCGCGGTGGGATCGTCTCGCCGCCGTGATCCGTCGGCGACCGGCGGAGATGTTCCTCGCCGGGATCATCGCGCTGCTGATTCCCGCGGCCGGGCTCGGCTGGTTCTCGCAGTCCTTCGACCTGGTCAACGACCTGCCACCAGACGCCGACGCCCGCCAGGGGTTCGAGACGCTGTCCGGGCACTACCCGGGGGGCACCCTCTCGCCGATATACCTCGTCGTGCGGTCGAACGGACCGATCCTCGAAGACGCTCGCATGGCGGCCATCGACCGGCTCACCGACGAACTACGGACGCAGCCAGGCATCGCCGAAGTGCGCTCGGTCACGCAGCCCGCCGCCGCGCCACTCACCATGGAGACCTTGTCGCGGTTCGGTGATGGGGACCCCGCGTCGATCGGCTTGGATCCGAACCAGGTAGATCTCGCACCCCTGCTTGACGCGCTCGCCTCACCCAGCGGGTTGCGGTTCACGGCGACGATGCTGCAGCAGTTCCCCCAGATCACCGATCGGCTCGGTCTCCTGCTCGGCGTCGACGGCAACTCGACGCGTCTCATCATCGCCCTCGAGGGCAACCCGTACGAGACCGACGCGCTCGACGCGTTCAAGACAATCGACGACACCACGGCACGAACCCTCGCGGGCACGGCGCTCTCCGATGCACAGTTCGTCGTCGGTGGGCCGACCAGCTTCTACGTGGACATGCGCACCATCGCCAACCGCGACTTCCGGGTGATGACAGCGGTGCTCATTGCCGCAATCTTCGTTGTGCTCGCCGCGTTGTTGCGCTCGTTGGTCGCGCCGCTCTACCTACTGCTCACGGTCGTGCTGTCGTACGCCGCCACGATGGGCATCTGCGTCGTGCTCTTCCAAGGCATCATGGGCGACCCGGGCATCAGCTTCTGGCTGCCGAGCTTCCTGTTCATCATCCTCGTGGCGCTCGGAGCTGACTACAACATCTTCATCATGAGCCGCATCCGCGAGGAGGCGGATGCCGGCTACGAGATCCATGAAGCAACCAGCCGCGGGATGGTGCTGACCGGGCGTGTCATCACTTCCGCCGGACTCATCCTTGCGGGGACGTTCGCCGCGTTGATGCTCGCTCCGCTGCCCAACCTGCGCCAGATCGGCGTCGGCGTAACCCTGGGAGTGCTCATCGACACGTTCCTGGTGCGATCGATCCTGGTCCCCTCGGCCACGATGGTCTTCGGACGTTGGGCGTTCTGGCCTGTGCTGCCCGGCACCCGCTCGGCTCGGGCCGCGCTCACGCCCCACCGCGTCGGTGCCGCAATTGCCGCGGTCACGGCTCTCGTCGCCGTGCTCGCCGCGCTCGTCCTCACCAGCGACATCGACGAGCCGGTCACCTCGGTCGCCGCCGCGGCCACTACCCAGACCAAAGCCCCGCCCTCGTCCGCCGCGACCGCCGCGGCGCAAACCGCCCCGCCCACACCCGAAGCGAGCTCCGCCGATCAGAGCACCACTACCGTTGCCGCGCCGGCGGACGCGGTCACGGCAGCGCCAGGTGCGCCCCCACCCGACTCCGAACCGGCCGGGCCGGCCCGCGTCGCCACGCCGGCCGCCGGGTCATGGCGCTACCACCTCGACGGCACCCGAAAGTTGGGCGCGGCCGGCTCCCCGCAGTCCTTCAAGGAGGACGCCACCACCGACGTGACCCACACGGGCGGCACCGCCGAGGCCCCCGAGGTCCGGCTGCGCACCGAGTCCAGCAATGGCAGCCAGGAACAGGTACGCCGCTACGCGCCCGACGCCGTGCAACTCCTCGCCACCGAGCTGGCGTCCGGCCCGACCACCTTCGGCGGCACCTTCCAACCGCCACAGACCCTCATTCGCTGGCCCATCGAGATCGGCGCCACCTGGTCCTCGGACTGGACGACCGGATCGACCAGCGGCCACACGGACAGCCGCGTCATCGGTGAGCGCGACCTCACCATCGCCGGCCGCGCGCTCCACTGCTACGACGTGCGCTCCGACACCACCTTCACCGGCGACGCCAGCGGCGAGCAGCACCAAACGGCGTGCTGGTCACCCGAGCTCGGCATGATCTTGGAGGCCACCGAGGAGTTCGCTGGCACCTACGACGGCATAGCCTTTGAGGTCCGCTCCCACTCGCTGCTCATCGCCGGGCCATGAGCCCGCCCAGCGCCGGTGACCCGACACCCCACAGTTCGAGTCCCTCCGAGCGGCGCCACGCTGTGACCAGGAGGTTTGCCTCTCGCTCTGCGAGCGGGCCCTACATCTCGGGCGGGTAGTTCACGTCGCGGACGTGGTGATGTGTCGTCATGGTCACGACGGGCGGGTCGCACGTTGCTCGTCGAGCTGGCGGCGCACATCGTCCATGTCGAGGTCACGCACTGCAGCGATGACCTGCTCGAGCGAAGCAGCGGGCAGCGCGCCGGGCTGGGAGAAGACGAGCACGCCGTCGCGGAAGGCCATCAGCGTGGGGATGGACATGATCCGGGCGGAGCTGGCCAGGCGCTGTTCGGTCTCGGTGTCGACCTTGGCGAAGACGATGTCGCTGTGTGCCTCGCTGGCTGCTTCGAAGACGGGAGCGAACATGCGGCAGGGGCCACACCACGACGCCCACCAGTCGACGAGAGTGATGCCCTCGCCGCTGACTGCTGCCTCGAAGGTGTCCTCGGTCAGGTTCACGGTGGCCATCTGGCTGATCCTCTCCAACTCCGGTTGATACCCTAGGGGGTATAACACCGATCGGGATCAGGTATTCCATCGGGCGCCATGGCGCCTAGACGAGGGCGCAGGTGGCGAGGAAGACCGGGTAGGTCCTGCCGTCGCGTTCGAGCTGTGTGCAGTCCGTGAAGGTGGTGTCGGTGAAGCCGGCGTTGGCGAGGTCGCTCGCCAGCGCAGTGCGATCGAAGCCGTGGTGCCCGTCGAAGTCGGCGCCATGGAACGAGCCGTCCTCCTGTTCGAGGTCGGCGATGCACAGGTGACCGCCAGGGACGAGAAGACTCGCGAAGCCGGCGAGCACGCGGGCGAGGTCGTGGACGTGGTGCAAGGTGAGCACCGTCACGATCAGGTCGAACTGCTCGTCGCGCGGCGGCGGTTCGAGCTCGAGGTTGAGGTCCCAGATCCGCGCGTCGACGAGTGCGCCGGAGTCGACCTTGGCCTGCATGGCGGCGCGCATCCCGGTGGAGGTGTCGGCCAGGGTGACCGGGCCGACGCTCTCGCGCAGCGCCTGGGTGACCAGGGCCGTACCGGCGCCGTACTCGAGCAGCCGCGTCGACGGGCCGACGGGGACGGCGGTGGCGATGCAGCGAGCGACCGCGGCGGCACGGGCGACCTTGGCGGGATCGGCGTCCCAGGTGGCGGCCTTGGCGTCGAAGGGGTCGGCGGTCACTGCTTCGCGGGTCGGGTCGGGCAGGCGCCGCCGGCGCGCTCGGCTTGGCGGATGAGCCGGAAGCCGTAGCCGGTGCCGACCACCCAGGCGACCGTGATCAGCGTGCCTGCAACCCAGACGTGGTCGCGCAGCATGACGCCGAACGACGTGCCCGCCAGCACCGTCGTGAGCGCCGCCAGGCTGAGCGGCAGGTGGCACGGGCACAGCAGAAATGACCACAGCAGCCACGCTCGGCCGCGGCGTTCGAGAACCCGTCCGGGCTCGACGCTGGTCACCACGTTCGTGAGGCGATCGTGGACGGTGGTCGGAGGTATCACGGCTGTGCTGTCCTCGGCGACGGTGCGTACGTCGGCCACGTTAGGGGTCGCGGTGACGGCTCAGAGGGTCGTGGGCGGGCGCTTTCACGACAGACGCCACCGACGCCTGTCGCCGCGCCGGTCCGCGCCCTGGCGCGAGGCGCACTGGCAGCGAGCGCCGGGCTCGACGTCGCCGAGGACCTGCTCGACATGACTGCCGCACCCCGCGTAGGTCGGCCGCTGACAGATTGGACACTCGACTCGGCTGCACATACCCCCCAGGGTATCACGGGGCAAGACCTCCGTTCGACGATTCGGAATCCGGCGCCGTGGTGAAGCCCTTGCTCGTACTGTGACGGGAGGGCGCTAGAGAGCCAGCTGGTAGCTCGGTCGTGAGGCCCGTGCTGCTGATGCCGAAGCAGTCGAGACGGTGAGAGAGCGGCCTGGTACGACCGACCGGGTCCGCCCGGGAGGTGCTGCAGCTCAGGCGGCGTGCTTCGCCGTGCCGACGGTCTCGCGACGGATGACTGGAAGCACCTCGGTGGCGAGGAGCTCGATCGAGCGCGCGGTGTCGGCGAACGGCAAGCCCCCGAGGCCGATCTGGGCGAGGAAGCGGTCGTGGCCGAGCAGCTCGTGCTCCCAGAGGATCTTGTCGATGATCTCTTGCGGGCTGCCGGCGAACAGCGCGCCCCGAGGTGCCGCCCAGGCGTCGAAGGCCTCTCGAGGCAGGAGCTGGCCGCGCGCGCCGGGCAGGTTGTTGCCGATGTAGCGCGAGTAGTAGGGGTAGAAGGTGTCGCGGGCGCCTTGCGAGGTGGGCTCGAGGTAGAAGTGGCTCGTGACACCGATCCGGAGTGCGTCGGTCGCATGGTGAGCGTCGGCCGCCGACTGGCGGTAGAGATCGGCGAGCGGCGCGAACCGTTCCGGTTGGCCGAGGATGGCCAGGTAGAGCGGTAGCCCGTTGCGCCCGGCGCGCACGACGCTGGCAGGCGTGCCGCCGACGGCGATCCACACCGGCAGCTCGTCCTGCACGGGTCGGGGGTAGACGCCGGCGTCGACGAGCGGCGGGCGGTGCATGCCGCTCCACGTGACCTGCTCCTGGCGGTTGAGCCGCAGGAGCAGGTCGAGCTTCTCCTCGAACAGCTCGTCGTAGTCGGCGAGGTCGTGGCCGAAGAGGGGGAACGACTCGGTGTATGCGCCGCGGCCCGCGGTGATCTCGGCCCGGCCGGCGGAGATGAGGTCGACGGCGGCGAAGTCCTCGAACACCTTGACGGGATCGGCGGTGGACAGCACGGTGACGGTGCTGGTGAGCCGGATTCGCTCGGTCGCCTGGGCAATGGCAGCGAGGACCACAGGCGGCGACGCGATGGCGAAGTCGGGTCGGTGGTGCTCGCCGACGCCGAACACGTCGAGCCCGGCCTGGTCGGCAAGCGTGGCCAGGTCGATGAACTCGCGTAGCCGCACAGCGGGGTCGATCGACCGGCCCGTGGCGGGGTCGGCGGTGATCTCACCGAAGGGGAACAGCCCGATCTCGAACGGACGCGTGGTGCTCACCCGTCGCTCCCTGTCGTAGTGGTGAGCTGCGTCAGCCAGCGGTTCAGCTCGCCGACCGCGCTCGCGCTGAGCCCGTGCCCGCCGGGGTCGCGGACGCCGGTGGTGTCGCTGCCGGCGTCGCCGTGGAGGTAGGTCCAGGTGCGCTCGAGGAGGTCGCGGGGGATCACTGCATCGTCGTCGCCGTGCACGACGAGGACCGGCAGCCCGGCAAGCCGACCAGGCGTGGTGGGGACGCCAGCGTCGAAGGGAACCGTTCCGTACAGGTCCGCGGTCCCCGCGTACCGCTGCGGATCGTTCAGGATCAGACCGCCCGCGAAGGCGGCGCCGCCGCTGAACCCGACGAGCACGACCGGCCGTCCCGGCGGAGCAGTGGCGTCGAGCCAGGTGCGGAACCAGGCCATGGTGTCGGCCAGGGACTCGGCGACGGGACGGCCGATGCCGCGGTTGGCGAACCAGGCGTAGCCGCCGCCTTCTGCGATCGGCGCCCGCACCGCGGCGTAGGCGAGGTGGTCGGGGAGGTGGTCGGCGAGGGCGACGATGTCGGCCTCGTTGGAGCCTCGCCCGTGGAGCAGGACGACGAGCGGGCGCTCGTCGTCCTGCTGGCCGCGCCATGCCACCACCGGTGCTGCGAAGGTGGTCATGACCGTGCCTCCTCAGCTGTTGCGGTGATCTGGCCAGCCGTGCGGACCCCGCTCCAACGGCGGACCTCGCCATCGAGGTCGAGGTGGTCGATGGGCGCGGCGTTCTCATAGGGACCCCACTCGTCGCGGGGGAGCATCCACATGAGCTCGAACTCGTTGCCGTCGGGGTCGCCGCCGTACAGGCTCTTGGTGGCACCGTGGCTGGACTCGCCGGCGTAGGCGCCGGCGTCGAGCAGCGCTCGTCGGGCAGCGGCGAGCTCGTCGATGGTGTCGAGCTGCCAGGCCAGGTGGTACAGGCCGATGGCGCCGCGGCGCTTGGGGCCGCCACCGGTTCCGACGCCGAACAGCCCCAGGTCGTGGTGGTTGCCCGAGCGGGGCAGCCGCAGGAACGCGGCGTTGGCGCGCGGTTCGCGGGCGATGACGTCCATGCCGAAGACGTCGGTGTAGAAGCGCACCGATCGGTCGAGGTCGGCGACGAACAGCACGGCGTGGTTGAGCCGGACCGGGGAGATGGCCATGACGGGTCCTTTCACATCAAGAGGTGCCCGCCCGGGTCGGCGGCGGGGCCGGCCCGGGTCGGGCTGTCGGGGGTTAGGTCAGCTGGCGTCGTTGCGGACGGCGGACACCTCGAACTCGAGGGTCACCTTCTCGCTGACCAGCACGCCGCCTGCTTCGAGCGCCGCGTTCCAGCTGACGCCCCAGTCCTTGCGGTTGATGGTGGTCTTGCCTTCGAGCCCGATGCGGGTGTTGCCGTACGGGTCGACGGCCGTGCCGGTGTACTCGAAGTCGACGGTGACGGGCTTGGTGACGTCCTTGATGGTGAGGTCACCGGTCACTCGGTAGCTCTCGGCGTCGACCTGGTCGACTGCGGTCGAGGTGAAGGTGATCACCGGGTAGCTCTCCATGTCGAAGAAGTCGTTGCCCTTCAGGTGGCCGTCGCGGTCGGCGTTGCGGGTGTCGATGCTGGCGGCCTGGATGGTCAGGGCCAGGCGCGACTTGGAGGGGTTCTCGGCGTCGAAGAAGCCGGAGCCCTCGAACTCGTTGAACGAGCCGCGCACCTTGGTGACCATGGCATGGCGGGCCACGAAGCCGATGCGGCTGTGGGTGGGGTCGATGGCGTAGTCGCCAGTCAGGGTGGCGGGGATGGTGGTGGTGATGGTCATCGTGGATCTCCTCGGAAGTTGGTGGACACGTCATCTAACATGGTGGACGTGTCCTCTATTCCCCACGTAGGATGTGGGCATGACCGAGGCCCGATGGCTCAGCGAACGAGAGGAACGGGCGTGGCGCGCGTTGCAGTTCATGCAGATGCGCCTCGAGGGCGAGCTCGCCCGGCAGCTGGCAGTCGACTCGGGTCTGTCGTACCCCGACTACCTCGTGCTGGTGGCACTCACCGACCAGCCCGATGGCCGCATGCGCCTCTTCGAGCTCGCCGGCGTCCTCGGCTGGGAGAAGAGCCGCGCGTCGCATCATGTCGGGCGCATGGTCGAACGGGGGCTGGTGAAGAAGCAGAGGTGTGCGTCGGATCGCCGCGGGTTCTACGTCGTGGTCACACCCCGCGGCCGGCGGGAGATCGAGGTGGCCACTCCAGGGCACGTGGCGGAGGTTCGTCGCCTGTTCGTGGACCGTCTCACGCCCGAACAGCTCGACGCTCTCGGCGATGCGGCCGAAGTGGTGCTGGCCGGGTTCGACGAGTCGACCCACGATGAGCACCGGCGCACGAGCGCGAGCATGAGGCCGTGAGTGACCATGACTGACGCCTGCACGCACCTCGAGACGGTCAAGGACGTCAGGCCGGCGGGCGACGGCTGCGAAGACTGCCTGCGCACCGGCGGCCGCTGGGTGCACCTGCGGCTGTGCATGCACTGCGGCCATGTCGGGTGTTGTGACAGCTCGCCAAACCGCCACGCCACCGCGCACTGGCACGCCCAGCCCGATCACCCGCTGATCCGAAGCTACGAGCCGGGTGAGGACTGGTGGTGGTGCTACGCCGATCGCCTGTTCTTCGAGCTCGACGGTGCGCCGCCGGCGCCGTCGCATGCCTGACCGAAGGAACCTCGATCTGACCGACACGGAGATCCGCGACGACCTGGCGACGACGTAAGAGGTATGGGATGGCCGCGGACCTGAAGTCGCCCCTGGACATGTTCGCCGCACTGCCTGACCCGGCTTCGTGGGACGCAATCGGCTACGGGCCCTTCCCGATCGGTGCACCTTCGGGCACGCCCGAACCTGTGACGGTGGCCGTCCTCAGCCTGTTGCACTTTGCATGTGCGATGGCTATGCCTGCCTCCCAGCCGGGGGCACGCGCGTGTGTGGGCATGCGGATCGAGCTGACGTCGACTCCTGCGCGCGCGAGGGTCCAGGAGATGATCGAGTTGCAGCTCCACATGTCACCGACGGAACACTCGTCTCGGCCCCACACGAGCGTCGGGACACGTGGGAGGAAGTCGAAGACCCGTTGCGCCATCAAGAGATCGGTCGTGAGCCGGACGGGGCTGTCGACGGCGTAGGCAAGGTCGGGGACGACACCGTCTGGCCAGCACCGGATCTCGTATCGAAACAGACGGAAGCGCCCGAGGGCGGCGAGGCCGACCGGTCCTTGGGCAACGACGCCGCGCCGATCGCCATGTCGGTCAGGTACGGGTGTCATCTCGATCCAGTAGTGCCCCGACGGCACGCGCAGCTCGAGCACCGCGTGGTACAGGTCGCAGCGCCCACGGCGCTGGAGTGCGGCAAGCGTGGCTTCGTAGACGATCCCGTTGATGCGCACTGAGTTCTGTCCGGCACCGAGCGGAATCCAATAGAGATCGATCCAGGCAGCGCCGGGTCGGCCCGGCACGTCGGTCACGCCGCCTCCTCGGCCGCCTGCTCGAGGCCGGTGATGGCTGGGTGCCGGGCCGCCTCGCTGCGTTCGGCCCGCAGGAGCCTCGCGAGCGCGGTGATCGTCGGTATCGACCTCCCACCGAGAGGCGCCTCGGTTGGACGCGTCTCGGTCTGTCCACCGTACGAACGTGACCGAAGGGGTCGTAGGGGCGAACGGCCCTTGGCCATGCGCAGATGGTCATCGGGGCGCAGCGGGCGCGGCGACGGTGACCTGGGTCGGCGGGGTGGGGTCCTTCGGGCCTACGGGCGTCCGTCGCGAGCGGAAGGGCGGCGGCCTCGGCGCCTCAGGCGCCCGCTTCGGTGTTCACCATCCAGGCGACGCCCCAGCGGTCGACGCACGTGCCGAACAGCGGTGAGAAGAACGTCTCCTGGAGCGGACCGGTGATCTCGCCGCCCGCGGTGAGCGCGTCGAACACCCGCCTGGCCTCGTCGGTGTTCTTGGCCGTGTAGCTCACGGAGATCCCCTTCGTCCCGCTGCCGTCTCCTGTCGGGTCGTCGGAGGCCATCAGCAGGCCGCCGTTGTCGAGCGTGATCGATGCGTGGATGACCGTGTCGAGGGCGGCGCCGGGCATGCCACCCTCGGGCGCCTCGGAGTTCGTCATGAGGAACAGCTCACCGCCGAAGATCTCGTTGTAGCGGGTGAAGGCCTCCTTGCAGGTTCCGCTGAAGAACAGGTAGGCGTGAAAGCTCACGGGCTTCTCCAATCTCGTCGGGTAGAGCGACAGTCTCTACGACGCAACCTGGTGCCGTTCCCCGTGTCGAACGCCGGCGGGCTGGTAGCGGCGAGGAATGCAGGCCAGGCAGTAGACCCTTCCCTCCAGCAGCGCCCGTACCGCTGGCCACACCAGCGAGCGCTCAGATCCCGACGGCATCGCGGAGCTGGGCAAGCGTGGGGGAGCCTGCCGGCCCGTCGGGTGTCTGGTAGATGCGACAAGCGAGCCCGGTCGGCTCGTCTCCTTCGGCGAAGACGTCGCGCCCGTCGATCAGGATGGTCGGCGAGCCCCGAAAGCCGACTGCGTCGGCCTCCTCGGGCGTGACCACGATCCGGTGACGCACCGTGAGCGACGGGTGTTCGGCGGCGATCCGGGCGAGTCGCTCGCCGGCGATGCGCCAGTTCGGGCAACCCTCGAAGTACTGAAGCTCAACGTCCATCCGTCCTCCTCCCGGTCGCCAAACCTTCGAGTCACGATCATCAGCGGCTGACCGTCTCTTCAGCCGCGCTCGGCGGCGGAGCGCACGTTCTCGAGCGTTCGCGCCATTCCGGCGCGCACCGTCGCGATCCGATCGGTGCGCTCGAGGAACGCCGCCAGCTCGTCGCCTCCGGCCTTCGGTCGAGGTACCTCAAAGGTGTGGGTGAGCAGCGTGCCGTCGCCGTCGGGGACCAGGTCGAACGCCCAGTGCACCTCGATCTGGTGGTCCTCGGTCTCGTCCTCATCCAGCGGCGGGAACGACGCCCACGCCAGCCGGCGGGGCTCGTCAGCGACTTCGATGACGCCGCGCGCAACGAAGGACCCGACCTCGCCCGTGGTGATGTCACCCTCGAAGGTCGTGCCGGGGGCGACCGGCCCGTTGATCCGGATGGCCTTCACCTCGCCGCTGCCAGCGAGTCGGGTGTGACCTTCGATGTCGGCCACGACCTGCCACACCACATCAGGTGCGGCGCCGATTCGCAGCTGCTCGGTTGCCCGCCACACCACTACAGAGCACCGGCCTCTTGAGAGCAGCCAGGCCCCGGTATGCCCTGGCGCTGCCTGCGCTTGCGATGCTGGGCATCCGCAGCGTCTAGCTCTCGCGCAATCGGGTGGCATTGCTCGCGCGCTGCGCTGGGCACGAAGTAGATCGTCAGCGCCATTGAGCCCTCCCTCTTCGATGCTCTCGCGTGACGCTACGTCCTCGCCGCGCGCGACCGCACCGGCTTGCCGGTCCACGGTGCTCCGTAGGGCGCGTCCATGGCAGTCTGGATACCCCGGGGGGTATGTGATACCATGCCGTCATGGAGCTGCCGGAAGAGACTGTCAACGATCTGATCCGCCGCCTGCGACGGGTCGAGGGTCAGGTGCGTGGGCTACAGCAGATGCTGACCGACGGCCGTGACTGCCGTGAGGTGGTGACGCAGCTGTCGGCGGCAAACAAGGCGCTCGAGCAGGCCGGTTTCGTGCTCGTGGCTGCCGGGCTGACCTGGTGCCTGGAGGATCCCCAACGGTCCGCCGCACAAGGCTACGAGCTGGCCGACGTGCAGAAGATGTTCACCAAGCTGGCCTGAGCCTTCTCTTGTCCAGCTTCGTTGTCTCGCAGGCCGTGCGGAGCACCGTCACCACCGGCGACTGCGATCGAACCCCTCTGGGCGCGCTCGTCCAAACCGGACGGACCCCGTGACGGTCCGGGCGCTGCTGGCCTCGCCGCTCGGCTTCCTGATCGGCGTGTCCCTCGGCGCCCTCGGCGGCGGCGGCTCGATCCTCGCCGTTCCTGTCCTCGTGTTCGTCGCCGGGCAGACCCCGGCGGATGCGACCACAACCTCGCTGCTCGTTGTGGGCGCCGCGTCCACGTTCGGTGCCGCTGGCCACTGGCGCCATGGCCGAGTGCGCCTCGGGCCCGGCCTGCTGGTCGGGCTGCTTGGCGTGGCCGGCTCCCTCGCCGGCTCAGCGCTGAACCGCCGCCTTGACGGTGATGTCTTGCTCCTCGCGTTCGCCGGGCTCATCGTCGTCGCCGCCTGGCGGATCGTCGCCGGCTGCCCGAGCTGCACCCGAGTTGGGGAGGCCAACGCGCTGCGACCCGCAGCCGCCGGAGGTGGCGTGGCCGTGCGCGCGCGTCCCGACACAGCGCGGATCGTGAAGCTGATCCTCGCCGGGACGTTCGTCGGGTTCCTCGCCGGGCTGTTCGGCGTCGGTGGCGGCTTCGTCATCGTGCCCGCGCTCACCCTCGTCCTGCAGTACTCGATGCCTCAGGCGATCGGCACCTCCCTGGTCGTCATCGCTGTCAACACGGCAACTGCGTTCGCGGCCCGTCTGGGTGGTTCGATCGACTGGGCCACCACGCTGCTGTTTGCGGCCGCGGCCATCGCTGGTGTCGGTGCCGGCACCCGCATCGCCGATCGGATCGAACCGCGGACGATGCAGCGCTCGTTCGCGGTGCTGCTCGTCGCCGTCGCTCTCTACACGGGCGGGCGGGCCGCCTCCGGCATCTGGTAGCCGGCAGTGCGAGCTCCCCACAGCCTTGCCCCCACCGGCGACATCACGCGCTGAGGACCGACATCAAAGCGGCGGCCACCAACAGACCTGGGGCGACGAACCGCAATGTGAGCCGCAGACCGCGTAGCGGCGCGCCGCGCAATCGCAGCTCTTCACCGAGCAGGCGACCCGACATCACCCACGCGGCGAACACTGCGAGCGCTACGCCGCCGAGTGGCAGCAGCACCTGCGAGGTCAGGTCATCGAGAAGGTCGAACACCGTCGCCCTGGCATACCGACCGATGCCGCCGAGCGGGTGGAAGCCCGCCCAGTGGTTGAAGGACAGGACTGTCGCGAGGCCGACGACGAAGCACGCGGTCCCAGCGACGGCTGTGCCGCGAGCTCGGGACCAGCCGAGCCGCCGATCGAACACCGCCACGACCGCTTCCAGCATCGAGATCGCTGAGCCCAACGCCGCGATGGCGAGCATGAAGAAGAACCCCGTCGCGGCCCACCGCCCGGCCGGCATCGCATCAAATGCGAGCGGGAGGGAGACGAACGCCAACCCGGGCCCGCTTCCCGGGTCGACGTCGTGAGCAAACACCACGGGAAAGATCGCGAGCCCGGCCAGCAGAGACACGACGGTGTCTCCGGCGACCGACACGACCGCCACAGTCTTGAGCCCGATCGTCGGCGGGCTGTACGCGGCGTAGGTGAGCAGGATCCCGAGACCGACCCCAATCGAGAAGAACCCGAGACCGAGCGCATCTAGCACGCCTCGGCCGGTGAGGTGCCCGAAGTCGGGGACGAACAAGAACCTCAGAGCTTCGCTCGCGTCGCCGGTGCTCATCGAGTACACGGCAAGCGCGGCGAGGAGAGCGGCGAGCAGCGGCATGAGGACCTTCATGCTCGACTCGATCCCGCGCTGCACTCCGCGGACCACTACGAGTGCGACGGCACCCAAGAACAGGGCCTGGAACGCCGCCATCCGCACCGGGGAGGCGAGGAGGTCCGCGTACTTGTCCTCGACAGCGGCCGTTCCCCGCGGAAGGCCGCGGACCAGCGTGTCGAAGGCGTACGTCACAGCCCAGCCGCCGATCACCGCGTAGAAGCTCAGGATCAAGAACGAGGTGATGGCGCCGAACATGCCGACGGCGCGCCATCGCGGCGATGCTCCCTCGCTGACGGCAGTCACCCGCATGCTCGTGGCCGCATCCGCACGTCCGCGCCGTCCGATCGCGAACTCCGCCAGCATCATCGGCACGACCACGAGTGCGAGACCGGTGACATAGACGAGTACGAACGCCCCGCCGCCGTTGGCGCCGACCTCGTACGGGAACTTCCAGATGCTGCCGATCCCGACCGCCGAGCCGATCGTCGCGAGGATGAACCCCGAACGGGTCTTCCACTCATTTCGTTCCGAGGCTGCCGCCGGGATGGCATCGGTCACCGGTCGAGTCTCGCAGGGCCAGATCCCATGGCTGGCGGGCTGCGGCGGTGCCTGCAATGCTCGCCGGCCGAGCGAGGAGGGCACGTGGGCGAGGGGAAGCACCTGCTGCGCTACGGCTTCGTCGGCCTGGGCATGATGGGCCAGGAGCACGTGCGCAACGTCCTGGCGTTGCCCGGTGCGGAAGTCGTCGCCTTCGCTGATCCACACGAGCCTTCGATCGCGCAGGCGCTCGCTCTCGTCGACGGTCCTGCGCGGCCCTCGACCTTCGACGACCACCGTCGGATGCTCGACAGCGCAGATCTCGATGTGGTCGTCATCTCCACGCCCAACCACACGCACCACCGTGTCCTTGCCGATCTGTGGGGTCGCCCGCTGCACCTCATGGTCGAGAAGCCGCTGTGCACCACAGTCGAGGATTGCCTCGAGGTCGTCGAGCGCGCCGCTGATCACCCGGGCCTCGTGTGGATGGGTCTGGAGTACCGCTACATGCCGGCGGTCACGCGCTTCATCGAGGAAGTTCAGGCGGGCGCGGTCGGCGACCTGAAGATGCTCTTCATCCGCGAGCACCGATTCCCGTTCCTCGTGAAGGTCGACAACTGGAACCGGTTGTCGCGCAACACGGGGGGCACGCTCGTGGAGAAGTGCTGCCACTTCTTCGATCTGATGAACCTGGTTGCCGGTGCTCGCCCCTCGCGCGTGCTGGCGAGCGGCGGACAGGACGTCAACCACCTAGATGAGGTCTACGACGGCGAGGGGAGCGACCTGCTCGACAACGCGTTTGTGGTGGTCGACTACGCCAATGGGGTGCGGGCTTGCCTCGACCTCTGCATGTTCGCCGAGGGCTCGCGCTGGGAGCAGGAGCTGGTCGCCACGGGTGACGCGGGCAAGGTCGAGGCGTTCGTGCCCGGGTTCATGGAGGTGGGCCGTGGAAGGCAGCCTCAGATCGTGCGCGGTACGCGACACGACTGGTCTGTCGAGGAGTCAGACGTGACCGACGACGATCGCATCGCCGTGCACGGCGCTCACCACGGCGCGTCCTACCTCGAGCATGTGCACCTGTGTGAAGCCATCCGCGCCGGCACGAACCCCGGCGTGACGGTGGAGGACGGCCTGTGGTCGGTGGCCGTCGGGGCCGCGGCACATCGTTCGATCGAGGAGGGCCGAGCCGTTCACCTGAGTGAGCTCGGCCTCGGAGGTGACTGCACGCTTCGTTGAGTCAGGTGCGGGGAAGCAGCGCCAGCTGACGTGACTGTGCGACCAACGTGCCCGTGCTGTCCCACACCTCGCCGTCCTCCTCGAGAAACCCACCGGTCACGAACCTGGTGGTGAAGGTGCACCGCAGTGATCCGGGAGCGGGCCGAGCGCGCACGTGGGCCGTGAGCTCGACGGTCGGAACCCAGCCGACCGGCAATCCCAGGTTGAAGATCGTCGGCGGGAACGAGTCCACCGCGGTGAGCAGACCGATCGTGTCCACGGTTTCGTGGTGACGGAGCTTGAACCAGCCGCTCATGCGCGCCGTCCCGCTGCGCTCGCCCACCATGAACCCCGCGTCATCCGGGTGCAGCGCGAGCTCGATGTTGTGCATGAAGTCGGGCGGCCCCGAGCCGTCGCTCATCGCGACACGTCGCATCGGGGTGCACTCGTCTATCGGTGGTAGGTCCGGTGGCGGGGAGTGCACTGAGGTGGGCGTGTCGGCCGCGGCGGACGGGTCCAAGTCGCCGAACGTGCCGAGCACGGCGATCACGACCTTGTCGTTCGGGTCGCGCATGACCGCCCGCACCGTGGCGAAGCGCTTGCCTGCCTTCACGAGCTCGGTCTCGATCCGGAGCGCACCGGGCTTGCCAGGCGAGAGGTAGTGGGCGGTCAGCGTGACTGGGTCGGGGCGCTCGGCCGCATGCGCCATGGCCCGCGAGGCGATGGAGAGCAGGTAGCCGCCGTTGGCGTTCCCACCGATGTCCCAACCGGGTGCGACTGCTGCGCGGTATGTGCCGGGCAGGCTGGGATCGGGAACCACGGCGGTCGCCTCGGCGAAGTCCATCGGCGGCGAGGGTAACTGGCGCCCCCGTCGGCAGCTGTCCCACGGGTCACCTCCGCGGGGACTTCCGGCCCTAGGACACCACCCGTTGACACGGCACAGTGGGAGGAGATCGCGAACGACGCACAGACGAGCGTCACGACTCTCGTTGGGCACCGGACACACCAAGCGCAGCCGCGTAGGAAGAAGGAACACATGACCAACACGACCTACCCAGCCCGCCTCCGTGGCCGGCTCGACCTCCCCGTGAGCCGCTGGCTCTGGCTTGTGAAGTGGGTGCTCGCCATCCCGCACGCGGTGGTGCTGGCCTTCCTGTGGCTGGCGGTCGCTGCGCTCACCGTGGTGGCGGGGTTCTCGATCTTGTTCACCGGTCGGTATCCGCGCTCGATCTTCGACTTCAACGTCGGTGTGATGCGCTGGACCTGGCGGGTCGGCTTCTACACGGTCTCCGCGTTCGGCACCGACAAGTACCCACCGTTCAGCCTCCAACCCGACGACAGCTATCCGGCCGACTTCGAGGTCGACTATCCGGAGGAGCTCTCGCGCGGTCTCGTCCTGGTGAAGTGGTGGCTCTTGGCGATACCGCACTACCTGATCGTCGCGGTGTTCGCCGGTGGCTGGGGCGTCGCGTTCCAGGACGGCAACCTGCAGCTCGCCGGCACCGGCCTCGTGGCTCTGCTGGCGGTCATCTCGATGGTCATGGTCCTGTTCGGACGCAGCTACCCGCAGTCGCTGTTCGACTTCGTGATGGGCATGAACCGCTGGTGCTACCGGGTGCTCGCCTATGCCGCGCTCATGCGAGACGAGTATCCGCCGTTCCGGCTCGACAACGGCCCCGAAGAGCCAGCGCCAGGGCCCGAGCCGCAGGCGCCGCCCGCCGACCCGATGGCTGCGTGAGAAGGGCGGGGCTCGGGCAGCTCGCGTTCGCGTGATCAGGCCGTGCCGAAGGGCTGAGGGCCCGCCCGGAGTGAAGGCGCAGTGGTCGCGGTGTCCCATGCGGCGGTAGCCGGAAGCGCCTGGAGGGAGTCCGTCGGGAGGTCACCTAGTCAGGGCATGGTGCGCCTCGGTGCGTCACCGTCGTCGCTACGGTGCCGGGATGCTCCCGGCAGGCCGCACGGTCCATGGTCCCCGCGGGATGGTGTGCTCGGTCGACCACCTCGCCTCGTCGGCCGGCGTGAGCATCCTGCGAGAGGGTGGCTCGGCCGCCGATGCAGCCGTCGCCACGAGCGCCGTGCTGGCGGTGACCACACAGCACATGTGCGGCATGGGGGGCGACCTGTTCGCACTCGTCCACGACGCAACAGCACCGGCGCCGCGCGCGCTGGCGGCGGTGGGGCGGGCAGGATCCGGCGCCGACGCGGCAGCCATGAGAGCTGAGGGCCTCACCGCCATGCCACCCCTCGGCGATGTCCGGACCGCCACCGTGCCGGGCTGCGTCGACGGCTGGCTGGCCCTGCACGAGCGCTTCGGTCGCTTGCCGCTTGCCGAGGTGCTCGAGCCGGCCATCGGCTACGCACGCGACGGGTTCCCCGCGTCGCCGCTTCTTGCTGCGTCGGTTCCGTCCATCGCGGCGCTGGCCGGCGCCGACGACTACCGGATCGAAGGCCTGCGGCCCGGAGGTCGCGTGCGGCGACCGCTCGTTGCACAGGTCTTGGAAGCGATCGTCACGGGTGGGCGCGAGGCGTTCTACGAAGGCTCGTTTGGCGCCGGGCTGCAGCAGCTCGGAGAGGGCCTGTTCACGCCCGACGACCTTGCGCGCTCCCTGGCTGACTGGGTCGAGCCGCTGCGCGTGACGGCGTGGGACCATGACGTCTGGACGGTGCCGCCGCCGTCGCAGGGCTACCTCACGCTCGCCTCGGCTTGGATCGCTGACGGTCTCGAGCTGCCGGACGACACGGAGGGCCCGGCGTGGGTCCACCTCTTGGCGGAGGCCGCGAGGGTCGCAGGTCACGACCGCCTAGACGTGCTCTACGACGGCGCCAACGGCGGCGAGCTGCTCGCGCCGGAACGGCTCGCGCCTCGCCGGGCGTCGATCGATCCGGGACGGCGCGGCATGCCATCGGCTGACACCCGCGGCGGAGGGACGATCTACCTCTGCGCCGTCGATTCCGATGCGATGGGTGTCTCGTTGATCCAGTCCAATGCAGCGGGCTGGGGGTGCCATCTGGTCGTGCCCGGCACCGGGATCTTCCTGCACAACCGCGGCATCGGCTTCAGCCTCGATCCCGGTCACCCAGCCGAGCTGGCACCCGACCGGCGCCCGCCGCACACCCTTTCGCCCGCCGTGGTCACCGCGGGTGGCGCGCTTCGAAGCGTGCTCGGAACGATGGGTGGCGACATCCAGCCGCAGGTTGTCCTGCAGCTGCTCGCACGGATCCTCCGCAACGGCCAGTCACCCGGCACAGCTGTGAGGGCGCCTCGCTGGATGCTCGGCAGCGGTGGCTTCGACACCTGGGCGGGCGGTGGGCCCCAGTCCATGGCCATCGAGGCCGATGCACCCGAGGCGTGGGTTGACGGCTTGGTCGAGCGCGGTCACCACGTGGTCAGGGCGGGGCGCTGGACCAACTTCGGCCACGCCCACGCAATCGTCGTCGGCGCTGACGGAATGCTCTCCGGCGCAAGCGACCCGCGTGCGCTGTCCGGTGCCGCCATCGCCTGGTGAGCGCTGGTCAGCGGGTCGTCACGTCGCTCTTCTCACCTTCGCCGCCTTGCGCAGCTCGACGCCCTGCGGGCACACCTACGATCGCAATGGTGAAGGACATCGAGGTGCCCGAGCGCTCGGAGGACTTCACCGCCGATCCGGTCGAGCTGTTCTTCGATCTGGCCTACGTCTTCGCCTTCTCGCAGCTGGTTGGTCGTCTCGTCGACGAACCCACGTGGATCGGTGTGGGCAGGGCGGCGCTGCTGTTCGGGCTCCTGTGGTTGCCGTGGCAGCAGCTGACATGGGCGGCAAACGCCGTGTCGGGCAACGGGCGCGCGGTGCGACTGATCTTCCTCGTCGCTACCGCTGCAAGCGTCCCGATGGCTGCCGCCACCTCGACAGCCCTCACCGCGGGCGGTCCGGTCTTCGCGGTGACACTCGGCGTGATCATGGCTCTTGGGTTCCTCACCCAGATGCTCGGGGTCAAGCGCGGCTCGGCGTTCCACCGGGCGGTCGTTCGCTGGGTGGCACCGAACGCAGTTGCGCTAGCTGTGCTGATCGGCGGATCACTCGTCGAGGGGCGCGGGAGGATCGTCCTCTGGCTCCTCAGCCTCGCCATCGTGCTTGGGGCGATGATCGCTGCGGGTCGTGGCGACTGGATCATCCGCTCGGGCCACTTCGCCGAGCGCCACGGATTGATCGTGATCATCGCCCTCGGGGAGGTCGTGGTAGCGATCGGGGCACCAGTCGTGCGGGCGCTCGAGGAAGGCGAAGGCCTTCCCGGCGCGAGGGTCGTGGCGCTTCTGGCCTCCGGCGTGTTCGCCGGGCTGCTGTGGTGGGCCTACTTCGATCGGGTCGGCCCCGCGCTCGAGCACCGGGCCGAGCGGATCGAAGGCGATGTCGAACGAGGCCGCTTCGTCCGCGACGTCTACACGTGGGCCCACGCCCCCATCGTCGCGGGCGTGGTCCTAGCCGCGGCGGGCCTCGACGCGATAGCGGAACATCCGAACGCGGACGTCGCCCTCGCCTTTCGGGCCATGCTGCTCGGCGGCCTGGTGCTCGGAGTTGTCGGGATCAGCGCTGCGGTATGGAGGGCCTTCCACGCCGTCGCCCGTGAGCGCATCGTCGCTGCTGTCCCGATCGGGGCGCTGCTGCTGTTAGGCGGATCGGTCAACGGAGCTGTGCTGCTGGTGACAGTCGACGTCTTCCTGGCCGCCATGCTCTTGGTCGAGCACACTCGCATCGAGCGCTGACAGGTCAGCCCACCAACCAACGTCTGTGAACCCCGGCGGCCGGTATGCGGACGTGGCGGTTCACAGACGTCTGCCGATGAAGGCGAGCAGCTTGGTCTGCGCGTCGGCGTCATCGGGCACGGCGACGCGCGGTCCGTAGTGACCGCTGCTCCGGAGCGCCTCGTCCATCGGCAGCATGCCCTCGAGCATCTCGGCGCACTTGCGAGCGTCGAGCGTGTCGTCTTGGCCGGTCGCTCGGGCGAGGTCCCAACGGTGCAGGAACACGTCCCCCTTGTAGATCATGTCGATGGCCTGCCCGAGCGCCATCGTGCCGATGTGCGCGAAGTCGTACTGACGCTCGGCAGTGGCCGGGTCGTCCAACAGTGCTTGCACGGCCTCGGTCTGCGCACGCCAGGCGCCGACCGGGTCGTCGTCAACGGAGGGACCACCCGGCAGTGCGATGCCGGTCGAGCCGAGGAGGAAGGCGGGGAACCACTCGACCAGGTGTCGCACGACGTCACGGGCCACCCACCCCTCCGGCGGCGCGGGGTCGTCCCACGCCGCCGGGGCGGTGCCCTCGACCGTGGCCGTGAACTCTCCGGCTACGCGTCTGTGCTCCTGCGCGCTGTCCGTCACAGCTCGGCGACCAAAGCGTCGAGCTTGCCATAGCCCTCGTCGACGCCGCTCTCCATGCCGCTGGCGAGCCACTGATCCCGGCCTTCGAAGCTGTCGACGAGCGACTGGGCGTGCAGCCGTGTGCGACCCTCGCCGAGGTCCTCGAACCAGAGCGTCTCGAGGGCGACGCCCTCGGGCTGTCCGTCGAAGGTGAAGGTCTGGACGATGCGGTCCTCGCCCACCTCGTGGAAGCAGCCGTGGAACCCGTACTCATCGCCATCGCGGCGTGCGACGTAGCGCCAGCGCCCGCCGGTGGTGGCGTCCCAGTCGAGGATCTCCGTATCCATCTCGTTGGGGCCGACCCAGCGCGCGAACACGACCGGGTCGAGGTGAGCACGCATCAGCTGTGCGGTGGTGGCGTCGAAGTCGCGCGTCATGCGGATGATCGGCACGGTCGGGTCGGCCTCGATCGAGACCTTGTAGCGGTTTCCGGTTGTGTTCATGAGGCTGCTCCTTGCTGCCGGGTTCGGGTCTTGGTCGGTTGCTCCTCGTTGCGCATCTCGGCCAGGACGGCGTCGAGGCGCTGATAGCGCTCGTCGGCCTGCTGCCGGTAGCGCTCGATCCACTTCGTCATCAGGTCGAAGACCTCCGCCTCCAGGTGGCAGTGCCGCCGTTGAGCCTCCCTCCGCTGGCTCACCAGGCCGGCGTCGGCGAGGACCTTGAGGTGCTTCGACACCGCCTGCACCGACACGTCGTATGGCTCGGCCAGCTCGCCCACGGTCGCGTCGGCCACCGCCAGGCGGGCCACCATGTCGCGCCTCGTCGGATCGGCGAGCGCAGCGAAGATGCGAGACAGGTTGTCCTCGGACACGGCCCTCCTTCCACAACCAACTGGTTGATGAAGAACCTAGGCAGCCCAGGTCGAGTTGTCAACCGGTTGGTTGAGTAGGGTGTGGGTCCAGGCGCACTGTCGGCGAGTCCGGCCCGTCGTAGTGTCCTGTCGCCATGGCGTCGCCCCTCGACATGATCCGGCCACGCGAGATCGTCGGGATGTCCGCGGTCCTCCTGCCGTTCACCGACGCCGGCCGACCTGACTGGGACGGCTTCGACGCGCACGTGGAGCGCACTGCGACGGCGGGTCTCACGCCGGCAGTGAACATGGACACCGGCTACGTCCACCTGCTCGACGCGGTGACGAGGCGGCGCGTCCTCGAGCGCACCGTCGCCATCGCGGGCGACGACTTCGTCGCGGGTGCGCTCGACGCGGCCGACGCAGTCGAGGTGCGCGAGCTCGGCGGCACTCCGGTGATGGTTCCGAGCGACCGGCTTGGCGATGACGTCGTGGACACCTACCGACGACTGGCGGACAGCGTCGATCGGTTCATCGGGTTCGAGCTGAGCCCGGCCTTCCATCCCGCCGGGCGCATCTGGGACCTCGCCACCTACAAGGGGATCGTCCACATCGAGGCGTGCGTCGGAGCCAAGCACTCGTCTCTGCGGCGCGGGCCAGAGTGGGATCGCCTTCAGCTGCGCGACGCGGAGCGCCCCGCCTTCCAGGTGCTCACCGGCAACGACCTCGCGATCGACATGGTGATGTACGGCAGCGACTACCTGCTCGGGCTCTCGACGTTCGCACCAGACCTGTTCGCGGTGCGAGACACGATGTGGGCTGCCGGGGATCCAGACTTCTACGAGCTCAACGATGCCCTGCAGCATCTCGGCAACATCGCCTTCCGTCCGCCGGTCCCCGCCTACCGACACTCGGCGGCGCTGTTCCTGAGCATGCGCGGCTGGATCGCGTCGGATGCGACGCCCGATGGTGTGCCACGCCGCCCGGCGCACGAAGAAGCACTGCTGCGTGAGTGCGGCGAGCGGCTGGGACTCTGGTGACCGTGCAGCGGTGGCCGCAGGTGAAGGGGCTCAAGTCGGCGGACGCGTTCCGCGGCCGGCTGGAGAAGCTCGGCAGCGCGATGCCCTTCGCCGACCCCCCGGCCACCGACGCTCTGGCCGCACCGATCGAGATCGCTGGACGCTCCGCGCCCAACCGGTTGGCCATCTTGCCGATGGAGGGCTGGGACGGAACCGACGACGGCCGCCCCACCGACCTGGTGCGACGCCGCTGGGGCCGCTTCGGCTCGAGCGGAGCCGGACTCGTGTGGGGCGGCGAGGCCTTCGCCGTGCGCCCGGACGGGCGCGCCAACCCGCACCAGCTCTGCCGCGGACCCGCATCCGCAGCGGATCTCGCCGAGCTGCGCGGACTCCTCGCTCCGAGCCAGGTGACCGGCCTCCAGCTGACCCACTCCGGACGCTGGGCACTCGAGCCCCGTCCCGGCCGACCCGAGCCGCTCCTTGACCGGCGACGATCCGGTGTCGGCTGGAGCGACGCCGAGCTCGACGCGCTCGCCGACGACTACGCGGCATCAGCCGTCCTCGCCCGCGACGCCGGCTTCGACTTCGTCGACGTGAAGGCTTGTCACGGCTATCTGCAGCACGAGCTGCTCGGAGCCGAAGGCTCTCTCGAGGTTCGTGGGCGGTGGCTGCGCACGGCCATCGAGCGCGTGCGCGCCGCCGCCCCAGAGATCGGCATCGGCGTGCGACTGTCGGTGTTCGATGTCGTGCCGCACCGTGCCGGAGCTGACGGCGTGGGCGAGCCTGAGGCGTCGATGTCGGAGCCCTTCGGGTTCGCCGCCGCAGAAGCACCCGCGCTGCTGGCACAGCTCGGCGTAGATCTCGTCTGCGTCACGGCGGGCAGCCCGTACTACTGCCCCCATGTGCAGAGACCCGCGTACTTCCCTCCGAGCGACGGCTATCGCCCGCCGGAGGATCCCCTCGTCGGGGTCGCTCGACTGGTCGGGGCGGCGGTCGAGCTGGCACGAGCAGCACCACACGCAACCGTGGTCGCGAGCGGTGTGTCGTACCTGCAGGAGTGGCTGCCGCACGTGGCATCGGCCGTCGTTCGCGACACGCCCGTCGCGTCGGTCGGCATCGGACGGCTCGCGCTCAGCTACCACGACGCGCCAGCGGATGTGCTGGCAGGTCGGCCGCTCGATCAGCGCCGACTCTGCCGCACGTTCTCCGACTGCACTACGGCGCCGAGGCATGGCCTCGTCTCGGGCTGCTGGCCGCTCGACGACTTCTACCGCGACCGGCCGGACCGCCTGGAGCTGGCCGCGGTCAAGCGACGTGTGAGGCAGGTGGCTGATGTCTGACCCGACCGTCCGCGGTGCCGCCGTCGTCGGTCTAGGCATCGGCACGATGCACGTGCGAGCGCTGCGCCGCCTGCGTGACCGCTTCTCGGTCGTCGCGGTGTGCGACCCGGACGAGTCGAGGAGTGGTCCTGTAGGCGAGCGCATCGGCGCAGCCGTCTCCTCCTTCGAGGAGGTGATCGCCAGGGACGACGTCGACGTGGTGCACATCTGCACCCCACCTGCAATGCACCTCGACCAGTGCCTTGCCGCGCTCGCCGCCAACAAGCACGTTGTGTGCGAGAAGCCGGTCGTGAACTCTCTGGCCGACGTCGATCTGCTCATCGCAGCGGAGAGGGCAGCCGGTCGCTGGCTCATGCCCGTCTTCCAGTACCGGTTCGGCAACGGCCTCCAGCAGGTGAAGGCGCTCCTCGACGCGGGCATCGCCGGGCGCGCGTACACGTCCTCGGCGGAGGTCGCATGGCGGCGGCGCGAGGACTACTACGCAGCGCCGTGGCGCGGGCGCTGGGCCACTGAGCGCGGAGGGGTGCTCCTCAGCCAAGCCGTGCACGCCCTCGACACACTCACCTACGTCATGGGGCCTCCGTCGCGCGTGTTCTGCCGCACCACGACGCGCGTGAACGCGATCGAGGTGGAGGACTGCGCAGCGGCATCGATCGAGCTGCACGACGGATCGCTCGCAACGGTGACAGCCACACTCGGCTCGTCGCAGGAGATCAGCCGCCACCGCTTCCACTTCGAGGCCTTCTCCGCCGAGTCGGGGACCGCTCCCTACACGCCGTCCGCCAAGCCCTGGACCATCACGCCGGACACACCTGAGGCACAGGCCGCCATCGAGGCGGTGCTCGCCGACTGGGTCGACCAGCCAGAGGAGTGGGAGGGCCAGCTCCTGCGCTTCGCCGACTCTCTCGACGCGGGCCGGGAGCCGCCCGTGACCCTTGCCGACGCCCGGGCGTCGCTCGAGATGCTGACGGCGCTCTACGCGTCTGCCCGCACGGCCGAGGACGTGATCCTGCCCATCTCGGACGACCATCCCTTCTACCGGAGCTGGCTGCCATGACGCGCTTCACCTACAACGCGGATCACCGCAAGCGGCCCAACGTGCACCCGGTAGCGACGCCGGCTGGGATCGTGCTCACCCGCGACGCCCCACCCGACCATCCGTGGCACCACGGCCTGTGGTTCACGATCAAGCTGGTGAACGACGAGAACTACTGGGAGGAGGCTCCGCCCTATGGCGTGCTCCGTCACGTCGACGCCGACACCGTCCACTGGATCCGGCCCGATCGCGAGACGGTGGTCATGATCGACAAGCGGTCGATCGTCGAGGTCGAGATCGACGACGGCGCCTATGCGATCGACTGGTCGATCACGCTCGAGCCGCAAGTCGATGTCGTCCTTGATCGCACGCCGTTCACGACCTGGGGCGGCTACGGCGGGCTGGCGCTGCGGGGCCGTGGCGACTGGACTGACACTCGACTTCTGCTCGACGACGGCACGTCGCACGACCGAGTGCTGGGAGCGCCGTCCGCATGGTGCGACCTGTCGGGCCGGGTCGACGGCTCCAGCGCTGGGCTGCTGCTGATGCACGCCCCCACCAACGTGCGCCACCCGGTGCCGTGGTACGGCTCGACGAAGGCCGACACGTACGGCGAGGAAGGCTGGTCGAACTTCCTCAACGCAGCATTCCTGTGGGAGGCACCTCTGACCGTTGCAGCGGGTGAGCGTCTGCCTCTCGACTTCCGCATCATCGTGCACGACGGGGTGTGGGAAGCGGACCGCTGCCACGCCGAATGGTCCCGCTGGGTGGGTGCATGAGCGACACGTCAGGGCTTCCAGGCGGCATCGGCGTGTCGCACCTCCGCGTCTACGACACCCTGGCGCCTGACGGTCTGGCAGGCGGCACGCCGCACCTGCACACCGTGTGCACCGAGGCATATGTGGTGGTCGCCGGGACCGGGGCCGTCCAGACGCTCACGATGTCGGGCTATGCCGAGCGGCCGCTCGAGCCAGGTGCCCTCGTGTGGTTCACCCCGGGCACGATCCACCGCCTCATCAACAAGGGTGATCTCGAGATCCTGGTGCTGATGGCCAACGCCGGCCTGCCCGAGGCGGGAGACATGGTCATCACGTTCCCGCCGGAGGTTCTCGGCCATGCGGAGAAGTACGCCGTCGCCGCGACCCTGCCCGAGGACCAACGGACCACCACGGGGCCGTCAGACGCATCCCGGAGCCGGCGTGATCTCGCAGTGCCCTCCTTCTTGGCGCTGGTCGAAGCCATGCAGCGAGGCGACACCGCGCCGCTGCGCTCGTTTCACGAGGCCGCATGCGCGCTGGTCGCTCCGCGGCTGGAGGAGTGGGGGCGCATCTGGCAGAGCGGCCCGGCGGCCGCTTCGTCAGCGACCGGCGATCAGCTGGCGGCCCTGGCGCTGGGCGACGCGTCTCACCTTGCGGGTGCCATGGTCAGCGCTCGACGCCTGTCGCACAGCGAGCGTCGCTACGGCTGCTGCGGCACCCTCGGGATCCATGTCGACGCTGGCTGAACGAGCGACGGCGTGGGCGGACGGTTCGTGGGACGAAGGTCGTTCGCTGCTGTGGAACCCACCGGGATCGTTCGACGAGCTGACGCCCCCGCGGTCCCTGCACATGGTCCCGCAGTCCGCCTGGTACGCGGTCGGCTTGCTGATGCGTGGCGATGCCGCGCGCGCCGAGCGCGTGCTCCACGCCCTGTGCTCCTTGCAGTACGACCGACCCGGTGTCGTGTGGCACGGCACCTTCGCTCGCTTCGCCGAGTGGCCCGACCCGCCCGACGCTGATGCGGTCGAGTGGGTCGACTACAACCCGAACTGGCGACAGTTTGTGGGCACGACCTTCGCGCTGATCCTCCGAAGCTTTCCCGTATCAGCCGACCTCGAAGCAAGGATGCGTCACGCGATCGACCTGGCGATCGCAGGTGAACCGCGAGACCGGGTCCCGCCCGGCTACTCGAACATCGCGCTGATGAAGGCCTGGCTGGAGGCCGACGAGAGCTACGCACAGGCCATCGTCGAGGTGTTCGACGAGCACGGAGCGTTCGAGGAGTACGGCTCGCCGACGTACTACGGGATCGACCTCCTCGCCCTCGCTCTCTGGCGGCAGCACCCGCCGACGCCACACTTCGCAGAGTGGGGCCAGCGCCTGTGGTCGGTGCTGTGGGCAGACATCGCGCGCTGGTGGCACCCCGGGCTGCGCAACCTGTGCGGTCCCTACAGCCGCGCCTACGGCATGGACATGTCCGGAGACGTTGGGCTGTTGGGACTGTGGATGCCTGAGCCCGCGATGCCGTCGCTCGGCGCGCCCTTCGGGCACAGCCATGACATGACGATGGCACCGCTGGTGCAGCTGCTCGGTGGTGGCCCGATCGACGCGAAGCTGAGCGACGAGGAGCGCGTGGTCGAGCAACAGCTTCCCGGCGGGCGAACCGCGACGGGCTGGCTTGCACCAGGAGTCATGGCGGGAGGCGAGCGCGGCGCGCCCTTCAGGGCGGAGGGCCAGTTCCATCCCGCCACGGCGCACTGGGCGATGCCAGGCGGCTCGGTCGGTTGGTTGCGCCTTCGCCATCGCGGCCGCGTCTCCGCGACGGCGACCGAGGGCGTGTTGACGGTGGAGGTGCACGACCATCACCGCCTGGGCCGTCAGCCGGTGATGGTCGACACCTCGCACGGCGGCGAGCTCGGTGCCCGCCGCTGGACCCTCCCTGGCCGCACGATCGCCTACGACGGACCGCCCGCCGACGCTGATGGCGTCATCGACGCCGGGGAGAGCGAGACGCTGACCCTGCGCTTCCGCTAGCGACCGAACCGGGTGAGCTGCTACAGATCAGCTGTAGTGCTCGACCAGCTTGGCCTCGATCTCCGGCGTGAGCACGTGGTCGCGCGGTGCGACCGGAGCGTGCTTCAAAGTCGCGTTGTCGACGGCTAGCACCACGTTGCCCTCGTCGGTCTGGTAGGCGCCGTCGAGCGGGGCGTAGTGAGGGCGATGCAGGAGCCCCGGGTCCACGACCGCCCAGCGCGGGGTGCCATCGGTGTCGAACAGCACATCGGTGACGGTGCCGACCTTCACCCCGTGCTCATCACGCGCCTCGTGTCCGGTGACGTTGAGTGCCTCGCTGCGAAAGGTCATCGTCGATGCCTCCTTCGCCCGCTCTGGCCGGGTGTTCAGCGCCCCGACGACCGTCGGACCTCTCGGTAGTCGTAACGCGATCGCAATGATACCCAGAAGCCGTCCAAACCGCCCATGGCAAGCAGATGGGTCATGATGTGGCGATGTCGTTCGACGTGCGGACCAGGGTCGACGGCGAAGCGGCCCGCCTCGATCCTGACAGCGCCCGACACGCCATCGCGGCGGCATTCGAGTCGGGTGCCGACCTGCTCCGCCCTGCCCTCCACTACGCCAAGCGGCCGCTGACGGTGGATGTCGCCGGCGATGTCTGGCACCTGAGGAGCAACGGCAGCTCGGTGGACCTGGTCGACGGTCCAGCCAGTGACGGCCTGCGGTTGCGGTTGACCCCGGATCAGCTCAACGACCTCTGGTGTGATCAGGCCACTCCGATGGGGTGGTTCTCGAGCGGGGCGCTCCAGCTCGAGGGTCGCCTCGAGCACCTGCTCGACTGGTGGGTGCTGCTCAGAGGAGCGATCGACCGGCGTGCGCCGCACGTGGCCGGCGACATCGACCTCAGCGCCTTGGACCTTGGACGGTCCTTCTCACTCGGCGATCGTGACGAGGACATCGTGGCGTTCTTGGAGACCGCTGGCTTCGTCCACATCCGAGGCGTCTACGCCGACGACGAGATGGCGGCGGTGAGCAGAGACATGGACGCCGCTGCCCCCACCTACGAGAAGGGCGACGGCCGTTCGTGGTGGGCGCGAACGGGCGATGGCGTCGATCGTCTCGTGCGCATGCAGGGGGCCGACACCGTCTGTCCCTCGATAGGTCGCTTGGTCGAGGACGATCGTCTGGCACGGATCGGGGCGCTGTCACGCAGCGGCCACGAGTGGGGAACCCGCGCCGGCAACCGGATCGAGGCGCTGTTCAAGCCCATCGGCGTCGTCGAGGGGATCTCCGACGTGCCATGGCACAAGGACTGCTCGCTCGGCCGCCACAGCTACGAGTGCTACAGCCTCACCGTCGGCATATCCGTCAGCGGTGCCGACGCGACCTCTGGCCAGCTGCGCGTGGTCGCCGGATCTCATCGGGCGCTGGTCTGGCCAGCGTTCGTGCGGTCGGACAACGACCTGCCGGTGATCGACCTGCCGACGCAGACCGGCGACGTCACCGTCCATGCCAGCTGCACCCTGCACATGGCTCAGCCGCCTGTCGAACGAGAGCGCCGAGTCCTGTACACGGGGTTCCGCCTGCCTCCCTTGAACCCGGAGGCCACCCGCGCGGCCCGCGAGCGCCTGGGCAAGGTGCGCGAGGCCGCGTCCGTGACCGTGTCCCAGCCCGCAAGTCCCGTCACCCGTTCCTGAGGCGCTGCAGCCCAGCCTGCTCGCGCCAACCCTCGCTCCGTACGTCACCCGGCGACGGCAGCCCTCGGATCGGGTCTGATGTGTGCGAAGGCACTGCGAGCGTTCCAGGTGGGGAAGGCCCGAGCGAGCCACGATGGGCCATCGAGCTGGATGCGCGAGTCACGAATGGCCTCGGCCCATGAGAGCTGGCCGGCGTGCCACTTCACGAAGGCCTCGGCGTCGGCCGTGATGTAGAGGTCCTCATCCAGGCCGGCATAGGTCTTGCAGATCTCCGTGTCGCCCTGCTCGAGCAGCAACCAGTAGCGCTCATGGCGACGGAGGCCTGTGAAGTCCAATCGGATCACGATCCGTTGATCGGGCAGGCGATCCCTCCGTAGCGCGTTGCACATCGACCAAAGGGCAACGAAGGGGTCGAGGTTCTCGGGCGCGATCTCGAGCCAGCGAGCACCCCACTCGCCCAACGCCTCGCAGACCTTGAAGAGGTCGCGCCCAGAGCTCGTCAGGCGGTAGCGATGCCCCCGGCCCTGGCCCTTGGGTGCCGACTCCACGATGCCGACACGTTCGAGCTGGCGGAGCCGCTGCGCGAGAAGAGTGCGCGACAGCCCGGGTGCGCCCTCGAGGATCTCGCCGAAGGTCTCGCATCGCAGGTGCAGGTTGCGGATGATCAGCGGCGTCCAGCGCTCGGCGAAGATCTCCGCGCCGCGGGCGATCGGGCAGTACTGGCCGTAGGTCCTCATGCCAGCAGTGTCCCGCTGCTCTGCGCGCCCGTGAAGTCCAGATTCCTTACTTCGAAGTCCAGATCGCTGACTTCCGGGCGAGCGCGCACCGATGTTGGGATGACCACGTCCAGTGCGGATGAGTGATCGCGAGCAGGAGGAACGATGCCAGCATCGACAGCGACGCAGATCCCGGCCATCCGTGGCGAGGTGATGGCTCCCGGCCACCCTCGCTACGAGGAGGCGCGAGCCGTGTGGAACGGCAGTGTTGACCGACGCCCGCGTCTCATTGCTCGCTGCAGCGGTACTGCAGACGTCGCTACTGCAGTGCGCTTCGCCCGCGAAGCTGACCTTGAGGTTGCGGTTCGGGGTGGAGGCCACAACGTGGGTGGCATGGCTGTGTGCGACGGCGGCATCGTCATCGACCTCTCCGCGATGCGCGCCGTCCTCGTCGACCCGGTCGAGCGCACCGCCGTGGTCCAGGGCGGTGCCCTGTGGGGGGATGTGGACCAGCAGACCCAGGCGCACGGATTGGCGACAACCGGCGGCATCGTCGGGCACACCGGTGTTGGCGGCCTGACCGTCGGCGGGGGCATCGGCTGGCTGATGCGCAAGCACGGGCTCGTCATCGACAACCTCTTGGAGGCAGAGGTCGTCACCGCCACCGGCGAGATCGTGCGGGCCTCCGCTACCGAGCATCCGGACCTGTTCTGGGCACTTCGAGGTGGGGGCGGGAACTTCGGCGTGGTCACCTGGTTCCGCTTCGCGCTGCACCCGGTTGGGCCTCTCGTCACGGCCGGCCCCGTCTTCTGGGCTGCCGAGGACACCGTCGATGTTCTTCGCTTCTACCGCGACTTTGTGGGCGATGCCCCCGACGAGCTGGGGAACGTGGTGCGACTGGGAACGATCCCACCGCTCCCGGTCGTTGATGCGTCGCTTCACCACCGCCCTGCCATCGCCGTGGCGAGCTGCTACGCCGGGACCGTCGAGGCGGGCGAGCATGCAGTCCGAGCCCTTCGACGGTTCGGTTCACCGCTGTTGGACCTTGTCGGACCCACTCGATACGTCGACCACCAGAGCGGCTTGGACGACACCGTTCCGCACGGCTGGCACTACTACTGGAAGGCAACCGATCTCGCTGAGCTGTCAGACGACGTGATCGAGATCATCGCGGAGCATGCCTATCTGGCAACCTCGCCCAGGTCATACGCGGCGATGTTCCACCTGGGCGGCGCGGTGTCGAGGACGTCGCGAGACGCCACTGCCTACTCAGGCCGGGATGTCGAGCACAACATCATCGTGGATGCCGCCTGGCTGCCCGAGCAGGACGACGCAGTCGCGATGGTCGAGACCGAATGGGCTCGGTCGCTCGTCGGCGCGCTCGAGCCTCACCGAGCCGGTGTCTACGTCAACTTCCTCGACTCCGACGACGACCAGAGCCGCGTCCGCGAGGCCTACGGCAGCGAGACGTATAGACGACTTGCCGAGATCAAGGCCAAGTACGACCCCGACAACCTGTTTCACCACAACAAGAACATCGTGCCGAGTGACCGCGATGCCCCATGACGGTCGCGGTGATGGGCGAGATCGGTTGACGCGAACGGCCTTCGATCGCTGAGGAGAGTCGCGAGGGGCCGCGCTCCTTGTTGACCGACCGCGCCTAGGCGAGGATGACGCGGTGGATGGTGGGCAAGCGGCTCGAGGGTTGCCCGTCGCTCTCATCGGCGACGGGCTCGTGGTGCCATGTGTCGATGGTGTCGATCGGCCCTACTTGAACTTGGACGCCGCGGCATCGACCAGCGCGCTGCCGGCCGTGGCCGAGCGCGTGCACGAGTTCCTGCCGTGGTACTCGAGCGTGCACCGCGGCGCCGGCTTCAAGTCGCGTCGGGCCACCACGGCCTATGAGGAGGCCCGGGCGGCCGCTCTGGCCTTCGCCGGACGGCAGGACCAGGACCACATCGCGATCATCTGCCGCAACACGACCGAGGCGATCAACCACCTGGCCTACCGCTTGCGGCTGGAAAGCCGCGATGTGATCGCCACCACGGTCGCGGAGCACCACGCCAACCTGTTGCCATGGGCCCGGCTGTGTCAGCGGCGCTTCGTGGAGTGCTCAGCGGAAGGCACCTTCGGACTGGAGGACGTGATCGCGGTCTTGGCGCAGGCCCCGGCGCCCAAGCTGCTCGCCATCACCGGAGCATCGAACGTCACCGGTTGGTCCCCACCGCTCGAGGGCATCATCGAAGCGGCGCACCATCGAGGTGTGCCCGTCCTGGTCGACGCGGCCCAGCTGGCGCCTCACGGGCCCCTTCCGCCCGATGCTGACTACGTCGCCTGGAGCGGCCACAAGATGTACGCGCCATTCGGTGCCGGTGTGCTCGTCGGACCGCGTGACGCCTTCGTCGACGGTGATCCCTTCCTGGCTGGCGGGGGCGCCGTCGACCTTGTTGATCTCGATGAGGTCGCCTGGACTGACCCGCCCGATCGGGAGGAGGCGGGATCGCCGAACGTGATCGGTGCGGTGGCCCTGGCCGCCGCCATCTCCGAGCTCGAGGACATCGGCTGGGAGGCCATAGCCGGGCACGACGTGGTGCTGGCCGGGCGTCTGCGAACCGGTCTGGCGGCCATTCCCGGCGTACGGCTCCTCGGTCCGGGGCTCGCCGAACCGACGCTGCCACTCGCCACCTTCACGGTCGAGGGTGTCCACCACGCGCTCGTCGCCGCTCGTCTCAGCGCTGAGCACGGCATCGGCGTGCGCCATGGCTGCTTCTGCGCCCACCCGTACCTGATGCGCCTGCTCGACCTGACCGCAGATGAGATCGCTGCCTACCGGACCGCCGTACTCCACCACGATCGCCGCACGATGCCAGGAGCGGTTCGTGCCAGCGCCGGGTTGTCGACATCGGGCGCCGACATCGACCGGCTCGTGGCGGCCGTCGCCGAGATCGCCTCCGGGGCACCAGCGTCGGTGGGCTACGTCCAGGACGCGCACACCGGAGACTTCTGGCCAGAGGGTGGCGCGCAAGGCTGGGCCGAAGAGGACCGGGCCATGGGGGCCTCCTGCGCTCGCGGCTGAACCTCCTGTCTGACCTTCGACTTCGGTCAGACCAGCCGAGCGGCGCGGCTTGCGGGGCCGCAATTGGCGTCTCGGCGCGGGTGTGACTCGTACATCCGGACCGCCACGACGATCCCGGACGCCGAGGTGAGCCCCGCGACTGCCCAGATGGCAGCCTCCAGCCCGAACAGGTCTGCGGTGACTCCGGCGAGGAGGGCCCCCACGGCGAAGCCCCCGTCGCGCCAGAGCCGGTAGACGCCCACGGCCGAGGCCCGCCACAGCGGGTGAGCGACATCTCCGATGGTTGCGAGGAGAGTTGGGTAGACCATGGCGGTGCCGGCGCCAAGGACGACGGCGCCCAGCGCCCACCAGGTGAAGCTGGCCGACGCTGCGATCAGAGCGATGGCCGCGGCTTGGGTCCACATGCCTGCGGCGATGAGCCACTTGCGCCCCCATCGATCGGAAAGCGCCCCTGTGACGAGCTGACCTAGTCCCCACACCGCCGGATAGAGGGCAGCGAGGACGCCGATGCGACCCACCGACAGGCCGTGGCGCGCGAAGAAGAGGGGGAGCAGGCCCCAGGCGAGACCGTCGTTGAGGTTGTTGACCATCCCGGCCTGGCTGGCGGCCGAGAGAGCCTTCTCCCGGAAGCTCGTCAGCACGAAGACCTCGCGGGTGGTCAGCGCCTCGTGCAGCCCGGCGGATGCCGGGACGTGCTCGCTGGCTTCGTGCATGGCGTGGCCGTGCGTCTCGCGCACGAACAGGACCGAGAGGCCGAGGCCGAGTCCGGCAAAGGCGACGCCGAGGTAGAACGGTTCCGGGCGCAGCCCGTACTGGCCTGCGATGAAGCCCGTCGCGAGGGCGGTGGCCGCGACCGCCCCGTATCCAGCGGCCTCGTTCAGGCCCATGGCAAGACCCCGCTTGGCCGATCCCGCGAGGTCGATCTTCATGATGACGGTCATCGACCAGGTCAGGCCCTGGTTCACACCGAGCAGGACGTTGGCCGCGATCACCCAGCCCCACGACGGCGCCCACATCAACATGAATGGGACGGGGATGCCGATCACCCAGCCGGTGATGAGGACAGGCTTGCGGCCGTACCGATCCGAGAGGGCGCCAGCGAAGAAGTTGGTGCCTGCCTTGACCACGCCGAAGGCGAGGATGAACGTCAGCGCGGCCGTCACGGCCTCGAGGTGGAAGACCCGATCGGCGAGCAACGGCAGGACCGTTCGCTCTTGACCGATCATCCCGCCCACCAGCGCGTTCACGCCGACCAGGAGCGCGAACTGCCCGAGGTTCGCCTGCAACCCGAGAAGCGGCGTCTTGGCTTGCCCCGGCCGCTCGGTGGCGATCACGTGCTGACCAGTGCTCTGCCGGACGCTTCGGCCCAGTCAGCCGGGCCGCCGCGGAGAACCGACACTGCGTCGTGGCCCTCGGCCTGGAGGATGCTGGCACCTGTCATCGCTCGCTCGCCGTGGCCGCACATCACCGTGATCGGCCCCGCCGGGATCGGGTGGCCTGCCAGCTTGCCGAGCTCGATGTGCACGGCGCCCGGGATGTGACCAGCGTGCCACTCGTTCGCCTGCCGAACGTCGAGGACAACGTCACCGACGGCTCGGGCGTCCACCAGGGGGATCGATGACACGGGCAACCCCGCTGCGGCCCACGTGTCGAGCCCTCCCTCGAGCTCACCGACGATGGCGTCATGGCCGATCGTCAGGCTCTGTCGAACCAGGTCGGTCCGGTCCGTGTCGTCGTCGAGGACGAAGACCACGGGCCGGTCGAGGTCCACCAGCCAGCCGAGCCAGCTGCCGAACACAGGGCGATGCTCGATCGAGATGGAGCCGGCGGCGTGGGAGCGGGCGAACGCCGCCATCGAGCGGGCATCGACGAGGGCTGCGCCAGCCGCAAGGTGCTCTCGCACGACATCGAGTCCCAGTCTGGCGAGCCCCGGTAGCGCCGGGTACAGGCGAGGGCCCCGGCGGTTGATCTCGGGGAGCTGGCGGAAGTAGCTGGGGAACGACCCGAGCTCCGAGAGCAGCGCTCTCACGAACGCATCCTCGTCTTCCATCTGCAGCAGGGTGTTGCTGGCTCGCTCGATGCCGATCGTGGTCGTCCGCGCCGAGCCCGCCGGCGCGGAGCAGAACGACCCAGCGCCGTGTGTCGGGTATACGGCGAGGTCATCTGGCAGCGCCAGGATCTCGTTGCGGACCGCTCGGAACAGCTGGCGCGCCAGGGCATCTCGACGCTCGTCGCCCAGCAGGTCGGTCCGCCCCAGTGCTCCCACCATGAGCGACCCACCTGAGAACAGGGCCACGGGGGCCCCGCCAGCCGAGACCAAGTAGGCCAGGTGATCAGGAGTGTGCCCGGGCGTGGCGATGGCCTTGACCGTCACGCCAGGAGCGAGGTCCAGCTCGTCGCCCGCGCCTAGCGGGTGGTGGGGGACCTCGAGCCCGGCGCCTGCGGAAGCGAGGAACTCGGCGCCCTCGGCAGCGAGCTCTGGGCTACCCGAGATGTAGTCGGCATGCGAGTGGGTGTCCGCGGTCCACGCTATGCGCCAACCGCGCTCGGCGGCGGCAGCACGCTGGCGTTCCGGGAAGCGCGCTGGGTCGATGACGAGCGCCGTGCTGTTCCCCAGTCCCACGACGTAGGACGAATGGCCGAGGCCCTCATCCAGGATGCTCACGATCTCCAACACACACGCCGCCTTCGATGCCGAGCCGTCACGGACGATCCAACGGCCTCCTCTTTGCTAGTATTCCATAGAACTATGGATGATAGTCCCAGAAGATTGACGACGAAGGTCCCTGTCTCGGTCGGACTAGCGATGCCTACGCTGATCCATAGATCGTTAGAAGATTGAAGGATGGTTCCCCGGTGAACGGACGCGAAGCCAAGGATCGTCTCTACGAGCAGTTCGCCCGGGTGGCCAAGGCGGTAGCAAGCCCCAAGCGGCTCGAGCTGCTCGACGTGCTTGCCCAGGGCGAGCGCACCGTCGACGTGCTGGCAGAGTCCACAGCGCTGGCGGTGACCAATGCGTCCGCACACCTCCAGGTGCTGCGCCGAGCCGGCCTCGTCGAGACCCGCAAGGAGGGCACCAAGGTCCACTATCGCCTTGCCAGCGATGAGGTCGCAGCGTTCCTCGCCGGTCTCCGCGACCTCGCGCGATCTCGCCTCGCGGACGTCGACCGGATCGTGCAGGACTACTTCGTCGCCCGCGACGCCCTGGAGCCGGTGGGTCGCGCCGATCTGCTGGAGCGCGCCGAACGAGGGGACATCGTCATCTTGGACGTGCGCCCGCACGCCGAGTTCCTCGCCGGGCACATCCCGGGAGCACGATCGGTCCCGCTGGACCAGCTGGACGATGCGCTCTCGCGGATCCCCAAGCGAGCTCAGGTCGTCGCCTATTGCCGAGGTCCGTACTGCGTGCTGGCGGCGCAGGCCGTCGAGCGCCTGCGCGCCAAGGGCTACCGGGCACGACGGCTCGTCGACGGGATGCCTGAGTGGCGGCTGGCCGGGCTACCGGTCGCCGCCGGAGGGGAGTGATCTAGATGAAGACGCTGCTGATCCTCAATGACCCGGCCTACGGCACCGAGCGTTCCTACAACGGTCTGCGCCTCGCCGGTGCCCTCGCCAAGCGTGACGACAGCGACGTTCGGGTGTTCCTGATCGGTGACGCCGTCGGATGCGCGATGGCCGACCAAAAGGTGCCGGACGGCTACTACCACCTGGATCGCATGATCCTCTCGGCCGCTCGTCACGGCGCGGAGGTGGGCTGTTGCGGCACGTGCATGGACGCCCGAGGCATCAGTGACGATCACCTCACCAAGGGCGCCCACCGATCGACGCTGGACGAGCTGGCCGACTGGACGATGTGGGCTGACCGCACGGTCAGCTTCTGAGGAGCCGCCGCAATGGACGACCTCACATGTGTCACCCCCGAGGGGGACACACGCCGATCGGCCTGTGATCCGGGTCAGGCAGCCGGCGTGATGGCGGCCTTGGCCAGTCCGTGGCGGATCCAGATCGTGAGGCTTCTCGCTGATGAAGAGCTGGATGTCTCGGACATTGCGGAGCGCCTCGGTCTGTCGGTCGCCAACACCTCTCACCATCTGGGACGACTCCGCAGCGCCGGGCTGGTGATGTCTCGGCGAGACGGGACCCGGATCGCCAACCGGCTCGCGGGGCCACAGGTGCTCGGCCTCTGCGCGGCGGCCTGCGAGTCAGTTTGGGAGCCCGCCGTCGTCGCAGCGCGGTCGTGATGGGTGCAACGGAGGCTCCCCGCGCGAAGGCGCCCGACCTACCCCGGCCCGGCGCACCTCCCACGGCCTCCCAGTCCTCAGGACACGACAGATGGGACCATCGCCTGCCGGCCTTCGGAGAGGTGCTGGTCGTCTGTGCCCATCCCGACGATGAGTCCTTCGGACTCGGCGCCGTGATCCACGCCTTCGCAGAGAGAGGCAGCAGGGTGAGCGTGCTGTGCTTCACCCATGGTGAGGCCTCGACGCTGCATGGCGTCGCCGGCGACCTGGCCAGCGTCCGAGCCGCCGAGCTCGAGGCCGCCAGCAGGCACCTCGCGGTGGAACAGATCGAGCTCCTCGACTACCCGGATGGTGCACTCGGCGCGAAGCCGTCGGCCGAGCTGGCGGAGGATGTTCGTCGAGTCGCACTGCGGACGGCGGCCACCATGCTGCTCGTCTTCGACCACGGCGGCATCACAGGTCATCCCGACCACCAGGCAGCCACGCAGGCGGCCCTTGTCGCTGCGGCGCTCCTCGACCTGCCCGTCTACGGGTGGGTCGTGCCAGCCAGCGTGGCAGAGACGCTCAACCGCGAGCTCGGAACCAAGTTCGTCGGCCGCGAACCTGACCCTGAGCACAACGTTCTCTCCGTAGACCGCACCGCGCAGCTCGCCGCCATCGAGTGCCACCGCAGCCAAGCGATCGACAACCCGGTCCTGCGCCGTCGCCTCGAGTTGATGGGCGACCACGAGTGGCTGAGGCGGCTGCTCTAGCCGCCACTTACCGCTGCCCGCCGCTTCAGCGCTTGCTCTTGTGGATCACGATCGAGCCTCCGCCCACCTGGGTCGTCGGATTGTCGCTGTTGGCCGATCCGATCTGGTTGTCGTAGACGAGATCGCCGGAGGCGTCCCAGATCTTGATCCGGATTCGATCGACACCGTCTCCACCGGTGAGGTCTCCATCCGTCGCGGTTAGCATGAACCCGTAGCCATCGGTCCCGTTCAAGGTGCCCTTGCCCTTGTACTGAGCGCGCATGCCGGAGATCACCAGCCACTCGTAGCTGGTCGACTGGAAGCCGAGCCCCGCGGCCTGCAGCTGGAACTGGGTGCTACCGGCTGGGACTGACGCGCCCTTCTTGTACTGCGATACGAAGCCGAACTTGGCAGGACCGCTCACCGTGGGTTGCGCCACCACGGCGCCGGCGGGTGACTCGAACCAACCACCCCCCGTCACGAACCCTGCGCTTGGGTCGAACACGACCACCACGTGCTCCGTCACCTGCACCCCACCGGTGCTGTCGGTGACTTGGGTGGTGACCGTGTAGACGCCCGCGGCGGTGTAGGCGTGGGAACCGGAGAAGGCGCCGGCAGAGGTCGTCGAGCTGCTGTGGCCGTCGCCCCAGTCGATCCCCCCGGACACGAACCCGCTGCCACCGAAGGTCAAGCACACGGACAGGGATGAGCCCAGAGGCATGGGATCAGTGGCCACCGCGGAGCCGGCGCAGAGCGCCTGCGCCGCGAGGGGAGCTGGATCGTCGCCGTCGGGGATGCCGTCGTTGTCGGTGTCGCTGTCGAGTGGGTCGGTGCCGAGGTTGGTCTCGTCGCCGTCGGGGATGCCGTCGTTGTCGGTGTCG
>JBMOLI010000004.1:255495-437105 GCA_049325515.1 Actinomycetota bacterium
GTCGAGTGGGTCGGTGCCGAGGTTGGTCTCGTCGCCGTCGGGGATGCCGTCGTTGTCGGTGTCGCTGTCGAGTGGGTCGGTGCCGTGGATGAGCACCTCATCGTGATCGTCCAGGCCGTCGCCGTCGGTGTCGTCGTCGCACACGTCGCCCAAGCCGTCTCCGTCGAGGTCCTCCTGGGCCGGGTTGGCGTCGTTCACGCAGCTGTCATCGGCGTCGGGCACGCCGTCACCATCGGTGTCTGCGGGTAGCACCGCGGTGCCGTGCCACTCCGGATAGAAGACGCGCAGACCCGTGTTGGTGATGTTCGCTTGGCCGCCTGCCAGCGCGCGGACGAAGAGATCCGCCGGGCCGCCGGCATATGCGAGCCGCGCCCCGTCAGGTGACCAGGAGTACCCGCTCGAGCCGATGCTGAACGGATAGGTCGTGACGGAGTGATCGGTGACGTCGACGCGTGTGAGGAACCCGCCTGACGGTGAGAACGTGATGCCTGAACCGTCTGGCAGCCACTCGACCCTGCTCTTGGCTGCGCCGTCTGTCGTCAGCTGCTGGGGTCCGGCGCCCAGGTCGGTGAGGTCGATCACGAAGAGGTCTTGTGTGGCTGGCGAGGTGGCCCCGCTGGTCGAGAGGAACGCGACCATGGTGCCGTCGGGCGACCACGCCGGGTCTCCTTCTTGGCGCGGGGACCCTCCGGCAACCATCGACGCGGTGAGGTTGACGAGCCCGGACCCGTCCGGAGCGATCATCGAGACGTCGAAGCCCGACGTCGAACCGTTGAAGGAGGAGAAGGCCAGATGCGCGCCGTCATCTGACCAATCGGTGCCGCTGATGGCGACGCCCGTGTGCACGGTGGTCGTTCCGCCGCTGCCATCGCTGTTGGTGATGCGCAGCGAGGTGCTGTCCTGCACGTAAGCGATCCGGGTTGCGTCGGGCGACCACGAGCCGTCGTTCTCGGTACCAGGATCGGATGTGAGCTGGACAGGGTCGGTGCCATCGGGCGCGATCGTCCACAGGTCGAGGTGGGGGTATGTGGCGCCGTCGGTCGCGAAGACGATCCGATCTCCGATGGGAGGCTGTGGCGGGCCGCTGACATCGAACCCGCGCACGAACACGTCGTGGGCCGCGTTGTCGTCGTCGACGACCAGGTCGGTCGCCCCCGAGTCGAAGGCGATGACCGAGCCATCCCCGCTTATCACCTGGTTGCCGCTGGGCGCGTTGGGTACCGAACCGTCAGTCGCGATGCTGACAAGCGCGGTGGTGCCGTCCACGAGGTCGCGCACGAAGACATCCGAGGCGCTGTTGTCGTCACCGGCAGCGAGGTTGCTGGCCAGAGAGCTGAACGTGATGTAGCGGCCGTCATCGCTCACCCCGCGCATGAAGCTCGGCGTGCTGCCTGCGTTCCCGGGTGCGCCGGCGCCGGTAGCGCTGACGAGCTCGGTGGTGCCCAGGACGCGGTCACGGAGGTACACCTGATATCCGCTCGCGCCCGCGACGACCCCGCTCGAGTTCGAGCCGAAGGAGACGTAGCGGCCGTCGGGGCTGATCGTTGGCGAGCTCGCGCCGCAGCACGACGTGAGCTGTCCATCCGACTCGGTCAAGCTCACCCGAGATGTCTCGGCGGTGTTGCGGTCGTGCACGAACACGTCGCGCCAGCCGTTGGTGTCGTCGGGAACCAGGTTCGGTGCATCGGACTCGAAGAACACCAGCGACCCGTCCGCGCTGATTCGTGCCATCTGGCTCGTGGCCGTCGCCTGCGAACCGGCAGTCGACACGCTCACCCGCTCGGTCGTGCCGAGCTGCCGGTCTCGCACGAAGATGTCCGGAGCGCCGTTCGTGTCGCCAGGCACCAGGTTCGACGCATACGAATGGAACGCGATGAAGCGGCCATCGGGCGTCGCGGATCCCCATCCGCTGAGGCTGTTCGCCAGGGCCTCCGCCCCGGAGACGCTCACCAGCTCTGTGGTGCCGAGCTGCCGGTCGCGCACAAAGACATCCAGCGTGCCGTTCGTGTCCCCGGACACGAGGTTCGGCGCGGCCGAGTTGAACACGACGAAGCGCCCCGTCGATGAGATGGAGCTGCCGTTGCTTGCGCCGCCTCCGGCGGCGCCCCCCGCCGTCACGCTGACCAGCTCGGTGGTTCCCGTGTCGAGATCACGGACGAAGACGTCGCTCGTCCCGTTGGTGTCGCTTGGCACGAGATTGCTCGCCGATGAGGTGAACGTCACGTGGTGCCCGTCGCCGCTGACGTCGACGAACGCGCCGAACATCCCGCTGTCGCCGTTGCCCTGGACCTCGTCGCTATCGACGCTGACGAGCGTGTTCCCAGGTGGGAGCGCGGCTGCCGCCCCACCGGCGACCCCGACCGCCACCGCCTGTCCAACCACCACCGCCGTGATCAGGGCTGCTGTCGACCTACGAGTGCGTCCCACTTTTCCTCCCTCGCCCACTTCTTCCCGGGACAGGTGTACGAGTCAGGAGCAAAGGCCGAGCAAAGGGACCCGACGCAGCCGCCCTACGATGGGCCGATGACAGGTGACGAGGCGAGGGCGCGCCTCTCCTTGCCACGAATCGAGGTGCTCGGTCCCCCTCGGATCGCCAACGGGGCCGATCACGTCCACGTTCGCGGCCATCCGGCTCGCCTTCTCATCACGCTCGTTGCCGCCACTGGACCGTGCACCCTCGATCGCCTGGCGACGGCGCTCTGGGGCGACGCACCCCCCGCCACCCACCGCGCTGCCCTGCACGTGCACTTGGGCTCGCTGCGCCGCCTGCTCGCCGCCGGTGGCGATGGGTGCACTGTGGTCAGGTCCGACGGCGGCTATGTGCTCCTTCGCGAGGGCTGGGAGGTCGACGCCGACCTGGCGCTCGAGATCCTCGCAGCGGCCCGCCAGCAGCTCGACCCGGACCCGGCGAGATCCACAGCGCTGGCCGACGCGGCCCTTCAGCTCTGGCGGGGTGAGCCGTTCGCCGTGGACGGCGAGGTCATGGACATGCCCTCCTGGCACCAGCTCGAGGTGGCCCGTCGCGACGCCGAGGAGCTTCGCGTCGAGGGGCTGCTGCGGACGGGTGATGCCGCGAGGGCGGAGGCGTCGGCACTGGCCTGTGTTGAGGCGGAGCCGCTGCGCGAGAACCGCTGGGGACAGCTCTTGCGGGCTCGGTACCTCGCCGGCCACACGGCAGACGCCCTTGCCACCTACCAGCAGGCTCGGGCGGCTCTCGTGGAGGAGCTGGGCATCGAACCCGGTCGGGATCTGCAGGACCTGGAGGCCGCAGCCCTGACGCACGACCTAGCCCGACTGCGACTTAACGATGTGCTGGAAGACCCCCTCGGGGTTCCGCCGTCCGTGCCCGGCCCGCTCGTCGGACGCGACCAGGAGCTCGAGCGCGTGGCCGCTGCCCTCGCCAACGGCCACCGGGTCGCACTGCTCGGTTCCCCTGGAGTCGGTAAGACCAGGCTGGCGATAGAGGTCGCGCGTCGGCTCGGCACCGAGCAGGTCGCTTGGATTGACCTGCGGGAGACTGGCGCATCCGCCCGGGCGTGCGAGCGACTGGTGGAGTGGAGTCGCAGGCATCCGGGTGCGCTCGTGGTTCTCGACAACGCCGAATCGGCTAGTGACGACGCTTCCGCGACGGTTCGCGCTCTGGCCGCTCGGTCAGTCGATGTCCGCGTTCTCGTCACCAGTCGCGTGCCGCTCGACGCCCATGTCCAAGTCGAGCTCATCCAGCCACTGGCGCTACCAGGAGCGGGAGCCGACGACCATGAGATCGAATCATCACCGGCGGTCCAAGCGCTGCGAGCTGCAATGGCCGAGCTGGCGCCGTCGGCATCGCTTGGGGCCGCCGACGCAGCTCGGATAGCGAAGCGCTCGGGCGGCTTGCCGCTCGTCCTGCGATTGAGCGCGGCCGCTGCCCGAGCCCTGCCGGTCGAGGCGATCGTCGGACGCTCTCAAACACCCGCTCAAGACGAGATCGCGGCAGCGACGCGGGCTTTACTCAACCTTCTCGATGTCGATGTCTCCGAGGCGTTCCTCGACCTGTGCGTGGTCGGTGGGGCTGTTGACGTGGACCTGGGAGCCCGCGTCACCGCGATGGAGCGGGAGCGGTTCGTGGACGCCATCCCCGAGCTCGTTGACCACGGACTCGTGCAGGCGCGGCCAGAGGAGCCCCTTCCGTATTCGGTGCTCGAGCCGATTCGTGAAGTCGTCCTGGGCCAAGAGCAGCCGGATCGAACCGTTCGGGTGCTCGACCGCTGCGTGGACGCGTGCATCGACCGGGCGCGCATGGCCAACGCAACCGGAGACCGAGCGGACCCCGGTCTCGAGAGGCGCTTCGAGGCAGATCTACCGCGCCACCGACAAGCGCTCCAGCACCTCGCCCGCACGGGCGACGCGGAGCGAGCGCTCGCGCTCGTGAGTCGAATGGAGATGCCGCTCTACGTGCTCGGTTGGTGGGCCGAGAAGATCGAGCTGTTCGATGCCGCTCTAGCCATCGAGGGCCCACCATCTGCCATGCGGGCGCGAGCTCATGCGTTTCGCTCGCGTCCCGGGCCGATGCACCAGTTCGACCTGTCGCACGCCGAGCGGGCCGAGGCCATGGCTGCCTCCCTAGGGGAGCAACGACTCGTGGCCTATGCCAGGCACCTCCGATCGATCGGATGCTGGTGGCTCGGACGCACCCGCGAGGCGATTGAGCTCGCTGCCGATGCAGCGTCGACCTTCGAGGACGCGGGTCGCCTCCTCGAGTGGAGCGAAGCCCGCAAGTTCCTGGGGGTGGCGCTGGTGCTGGACGGTGACGTGAGCACCGGCCTCGAGATCCAGCAGGAGGTGCTCGGTGTGGTTCGGCGAGAGATCAAGAGCCCGTTCAACATCGCGCACAACTTGTCGTACCTGGGCCACTGCCACCGTCTTCTCGGCGACGACGCCGCGGCGCTGGCCGACTGGAGCGAGGCCCGCGAGCTCTGCGCTCGAGTGGGCAACCGCGGCACCGCGATCCACATCAACATCGGGCTGGGGGAGATCGCGGCGGACCGGGGTGACAGCCGGCTTGCCCTCGAGCGGGCCGGCGCCGCCCTGGAGATGGCCCGGGCCGCGAGAGCAGCCACCTACGAGCCCTGGGCTTGGACAGTGGCGATGAGGGCGCACGCTCTCGACGGCGATCTCAGCGCTACGGCTACCTGCGCGCGGCGAGCGCTGGAGGGTCTCGTCGAGGCGCCACCTGGTGAGGGTGTGCGCCTGGCAGTGGAGCTCGCCCACATTGCGGTCGAGCAGGGCGACCTTCCTGCCGCCGCCCGCCTGCTGGGCGTGGCGTCGTCGACACCCGACCGGCGGGAGCTCCCGTTCCCGTCGCCGAGCGAGGGGCACCGCAGATGTGCGGCGGAGGCGGCCGTGATCGCGGGAATGGGTTCTGCCGAGGTGGACAAGCTCGCCACCAGCCGACCGCGGTCGATCGCCGAAGCAGCGGGCGACCTCCTTCTTCTCAGCGCCTGAGCAGGGCTAGCTCACGCGCCTCGGGGCATGCAGTCGGCCGCCCGCGCGCGCGTGGGCGGCGGTCGACCGACGCCACATGCTCCGTCAGGCTCTGCTCGTCCGGAGCCCCGCGGTCGCGCCGTGCTGCACTGCCAGCGTTGCGATGCCGGCCGTGCCGAGGGCCGCGACGTTGAGTCCGAGCTGCAGCAGGGCGCCGCCCACCTCGGTCCACTCGCTGTACGCAGCAGCCACCCCGACGTTCGCGACCGCCGGAATGGTCGTGACGGACACCAGAACGCCGACCAGCGCACCGCTACGCGCCTGCGTCAGCGAGAGCATTCCGACCACGCCGGCCAGCAGGGCGACGATCGCGGCCATGCCATCGGGGTGTGAGATGAACGCAGTCAGTTCGCGGTCGCTCAGGTCGTAGCTCTCCAGAGCCAACCCTGTCGCCCGAAAGCCGACGGTCGCGAGCAGCGACGCCAGCGCCGCGGCGAGCAGGCCGGTGCTCAGCGTGGCCGCCGCACGGCCGGCCGGACGCCAACGCCTTCGCGCAGCGGAGACGCAGCTTGCGGCGATGGGCCCGTACTCAGGCCCTACCACCATGGCGCCGACGATGAGGATGGGGGAGTCCAACAGGATCCCGACGCTGGCGATCACAGCGGCGATCGCCATGAGAACGAAGAACGACGCCGTCGGGGCGGCGTCAGTTCGGGCCTGCGACTCCATCTGCTCCCAGATCAGCGCGTCGCCGGCCTGGCCCGGCGCGTCGGCATCTGCCTGTGCAGCGGAGTCGGACACGACCGTGACCGACGAGTCGACCGAGATCGCACCCGAATGGTGAACGCCCTTGCGCTGCAGCCACTCGATCAGATCGTTGGCCGCCTCTCGGGCGACGTCGCACATCACGAGGTCACCCCGCGGCTTCACGGAGACGGCAGGCAGGTGGAGGACATGCGCGACCCCCGGGCGAGCCCTCAGATGGTCGAGCACCTCGGCGGTGAGCCCATCAGCCACGATCAGACGAAGGTGGATCACGCACGCCAGCCTTCACCAACCGAGTGCGATGTCCGCGGACCGGCCGGGGTGCTCAAGCCGAGCTGCCTCTGGCGGTCGATCGTCCAGAGATCAGCTCTGGAGCATGTGGTCAGCCACCGCCCATCGCGGCGATGGCACGCTTCTCCATCTCGTCAGGTGGAACGTCCTCGACATGGGTGGCCACGTTCCAGCGGTGGCCCCACGGATCTTCGAACTGACCTGAGCGGTCACCGTAAAACTGGTCGGCCACGGGAGCGATCTCGCTGGCCCCGGCCTTGATGGCCCGCGCGAACACATCATCGACGTCTTCCACGTACACCATCAGCGTCACCGCCGACCCGCCGAGTGCCTTGGGCGAAGGAGCGCCCATCTCGGGGAACGTGTCGGACATCATGATCACCGAGCCGCCGATCTCGAGCTCGGCGTGGCCCACCTTCCCGTCGGGGGACTTCATGACGTCGCCGCGCAGCGAAGCTCCCAAGATGTCGCGGTAGAAGTCGATCGCCGCCGCAGCCCCGTCGATCGACAGGTACGGCGTGACCCTCGGGTAGTTGGTGGGGATGGCCTCGACGCTTGACATTCGGAACCTCCGATCTCGTGCCCACCAGGAACCTAGTGGTCCGTCATGCGGTCGCGAGCTCCAGGTCGCGGGCGGCCTCGAGGCGGCGCCCGACATCGTCCCAGCTGATGACGTCCCAGATCGCGTCGAAGAACTCGGCCTTCCGGTTCTCGTACTGGAGGTAGTAGGCGTGCTCCCACGCATCGATGGCGAGCAGCGGCACGGTGCCCTGCCCGTGGTTGCCCTGGTGGTCGTACACCTGCTGGACCACGACCCGGCCCGCGATCGGCTCCCATGAAGCGAGCGCCCAGCCCGACCCCTGGATCGTGGACGCAGCTTGTGTCATCTGCGAGCGGAACGCGGGGAGGCCCCCGAAGGTCGACTCGATCGTCTCGGCCAAGGTGCCGGAGGGCTCGCCACCACCGTCGGGCGAGAGGTTGGTCCAGAGCACCGAGTGGAGCACGTGCCCCGAGACATTAAAGGCCAGGTTCTTCTCGACCATCGAGATGGTCTGGAACTCCCGCGCGCCACGCAGGTCGGCCAGCTGCTCGAGAGCGGTGTTGGCGCCCTTCACGTAGGCGGCGTGGTGCTTGTCGTGGTGGAGCTCCATGATCCGACCGCTGATGCATGGCTCCAGCGCGCCAGGGTCGTAGGGCAGGTCTGGCAGGTGATAGGTCTCCGGCGGCATCGGCATCGCTCCTTCCCGCATCGCGAATTGGCTCTCTACCCAGTTCGCGGCCTCACGACACGGGCGGATCGCGAGCGCCACCCGTGGTTGCCCCAGAGCCCAGATGGGTACCTGGAAAGAGGGGTACCTGGAAGTGTTCGTGGCTTGGTCGCCGGTGCCGCCGGAGCCAAGCCGAGCGACCGTGGTCCGCAACATGTGGGAGGTGCAGTCGTGACAGATCCGAGCTTCACGCCAGAGTCCGAACGCGAGCTGCTCGCCGTCTTCCCCGACCTCGTCCATGCCGAGGACGCTTGCCGTGACCTTCGCGCAGCTGGGATCGGCGACGCCGAGGTCCGATTGGATGACGACCTCGACGCCGTGTCATCACTTCGTGCTGAGATGCACGACGAGCTCACGCGGGCGTGGGTCGTGCCCAACGCCGCCGTCGTCTATCCGGCCGGAGCAGCCCGCGGCTTGGTCATCGGTGCCGCCGTGGCCGTCGTCCTGAGCCTCGTGGCCGCCTTGCCCTTGGCTCTCATCGATCTCGGCTCGACGTACTGGGTTCGTTGGCTCGTGTTCGCGACGGTCATCGCCGCCTTCGGTCTCACAGTCGCGCTCGTGGTGGGACCGGCTGGCGGGGCGCCTCGGCCGGGCGAGCTGCCCACGGCGGCGCGTGGGGTGGTCCTGCACGTGTCCCGCGACACCGTCGCTGCTCGGGAGGCCCTGCTCCGCCACGATCCCCTGCGCGTCGACGAGGTGTCACGAGAGGGGCATCCGATCGCCACCTTGACGCACGAACGATCGGATACCGCCAGCGAGACGATCCAGGACATCTCGGCGAACGTCGGCGGTGATGACTACAAGCCCCAGCGGTGAGGTGGCGGAAGCTCGCTAGCTCGATGTACGGGCGTCGGAGCGCGAGCCGGTACCGCAGTCATGGCTGGCGGGGCTCTCCCCGAGGGTGTCTGCCGCGTAGGCCTGGCGCGTGCCCATGGGGCGCGGCCTGCCCTCAGTCGTGTCCTTGACGGTCTGGCGCTCGACCTCCGCGTTGAGCTCGGCTCCGAAGATGACCGCGAAGGCACCGAGGAACAGCCAGAGCATCACCACGACGACCACGCCGAGCGAGCCATAGGTCTCGTTGTACCGGCCGAGGTTGGCGGTGTAGGCGGCGAAGGCAAGCGACCCGAGCAGCCACATCAGCGTCGCGACGACCGCTCCTGGGGACACCCAGCGCCACTGGGCATCATCTCGGTCAGGTGCATACCGGTAGAAGACGGCTAGCGCGAGCGCGAACGCGATGGCGAGGGCTGGCCATCGCAGGATGACGATGGCCAAGCGGGCTGGTTCGCCCAGGGAGAGCTCGGCACCTATCGCAGGCAACAGCGTGATCATGGCGAGCGCAGCGACGACGAAGATCATCAGACCCACAGTCAGCATCATGGACAGGACGCGCAGCCTCACGAAACCGCGGGTCTCCTCCTCGTCGTAGGCCGCGTTGGCACCCGCGATGGCGTGCCTCGTCCCGCTGGCCGCGGACCACAGGGACACGAGGAACCCCACCGCGGCACCGACGCTCGCGTCGCTGCTCCTGCCATCGGCGATGGCACGGAGCTGCATCTCGACCAGCTCGCGAACCTCCCGCGGTGCACCTCGAAGCAGATCGGACGTGTCCGCAGCGACGTCCGCCGGGGAGGTCACCAGACCGTAGAGCGAGGCGAGCGCAGCCAGCGCTGGCACGGCGGCGAGCAATCCGAAGAAGGCGACCCCTGCGGAGAGCAGCGGCACATTGTCCGCCTTGGTCTCGGCCATGGTCCTAGCCAGCACGTCCCGCCAGCCCGGTCGGGGGATCGCCGCCGGGGTGTCTGCGGTGCGGCCCCGCGACCCCGGCGCACCCCGATCTCCTGCCGTTGCCATCTCGACCGACATCCGAGCCTCCTGGTCATCTCGCCACAGCGCAGCTCTTGCTGCCTACCCATCGGTCGAGGGACCAGAACTCGCGCGCGGCGGGGGTCGACCCCAGGGGAGATGGGTAGGGTCGCCGGTGTGACCTCCGCGTCGACGGAAGCGCCTTCGCACTGGGCGTCGGATGTGCTGCTGTCTGACGGGCGCACGGTCCACATCCGACCGATCAGCCCGTCCGACGCCGCTGCACTGGTCGAGTTCCACGCTCGCCTGTCAGACGAGAGCGTGTACCTGCGCTTCTTCTCGCCCCGAAGATCGCTCACGGCTGCCGAGGTCCAGCACTTCACGAACGTCGACCACGTCGATCGTGCCGCGCTCGTCGCGGAGCTCGGCGACCGCCTCATCGCCGTCGCGCGCTACGACCGCCACCCCGGGATGGAGGAGGCGGAGGTCGCCTTCGTCGTAGCCGATGAGCACCAGGGACGAGGTCTTGCAACGATCCTGCTCGAGCACCTCGCGGCCGCCGCCCGGGAGCGCGGCATCACGCGCTTCGTGGCCGAGACCCTCCCGCACAATCGCAAGATGCTCGACGTGTTTCGCTCGGCGGGCTTCGACGAGCGGGCGCGACTCGAGGACGGTGTCGCGCACGTCGAGCTCGTGATCGAGCCGACCGACCGGACCAGAGCAGTGATCGAGGAGCGCGAGCACCGTGCGGAGGCTGCCTCGGTCGCTCGTCTGCTCGCTCCGCGGTCCGTCGCGGTCGTCGGCGCCAGCCGCAACCCGGCCACCGTTGGCCACCAAGTTCTCCGCAACCTGCTCGCGGGCGGCTTCGCCGGACCCGTGTTCCCCGTCAATCCCAGCGCGTCACATGTGGCAAGCGTGAAGGCGTATCCCACAGTCCTCGACGTCCCGGACGACATCGATGTGGCCGTAATTGCGGTGCCGAGTCCGGCCGTCCTCGACGCGGCTCGCGACTGCGCCCGCAAGGGCGTAGCAGGTCTCGTGGTCCTGTCGGCGGGGTTCAGCGAGGTGGGTCCCTCAGGTGCGGCCGCGCAAGCGGAGCTGCGGGCGTTGGCACGGCGCCACGGCATGAGGCTGGTCGGTCCCAACTGCATCGGCGTCGCCAACACGGCCGTTGGGCTGAACGCCACCTTCTCCCCCTACGCACCGCGCGCCGGCCGCATAGCGATGCAGTCACAGTCGGGAGCGCTCGGCATCGCCATCCTGGAGCGCTCAGCGCGACTCGGCTTGGGGGTGTCGAGCTTCGTATCCGTGGGGAACAAGGCCGACGTCAGCGGCAACGACCTGCTCCAGTTCTGGGAGGACGACCCCAACACCGATGTCGTGCTCCTGTACCTCGAATCCTTCGGCAACCCTCGCAAGTTCAGCCGAATCGCACGACGGGTGGCGCGCCGCAAGCCCATCGTCGCTGTGAAGAGCGGTCGTTCCGAAGCCGGCGTGCGAGCGGCGTCGTCGCACACGGCGGCACTGGCCAGCACGGACGTCGCGGTCGAGGCGCTCTTCCGGCAGGCTGGCGTGATCCGGGTCGACACGCTCGACGAGCTGTTCGACATGGCGCTTGTGCTCGGCTCGCAGCCATTGCCGTCGGGGCGGCGAGTTGCGATCGTCGGCAACTCAGGAGGCCCCGGGATCATGGCCACCGACGCGTGTGACGGCGCCGGCCTGGAGGTGCCGACGCTGTCCCGCGAGACACGAGAGGCCCTCAGACTGGTCGCCGACCCGATCGCGTCGGTGGACAACCCGGTCGACCTCGTAGCCGCAGCAACCCCCGACGTGTATCGGCGAGCGCTGGAGCTGGTGCTGGCCGATGACGAGATCGATGCCGTGATCGTGATCTGCACGCCGACGTTCGCGGCGCCGCCCGCCAGCGTTGCGGCGGCCGTGCGGTCCGTGACAGCGACGACCACGAAGCCGGTCCTGGGCTGCTTTCTCGCCTGGCCAGAGCTGACACCGTTGCTCGGCGGGGCGGGGAACGACGGCGAGGATCAGCACGGCATCCCGGCGTTCGCTTCGCCGGAACCCGCCGCTCGGGCCCTGGCACGAGCGGCGACCTACGGCCAGTGGCGGCACCGCTCGCCAGGAACTGTCCCGGAGCTCGTCGGCTTCGACCTCGAAGGCGCCAAGGCTGTGGTCGAGTCCTCACTTGCCGCTAACGAGGACGACCACTGGCTCTCTGCCCACGACGTGGAAGCTCTGCTCGGTACCGCCGGTGTGCGGACGATCGCCGGCCTCAGCGCCTCCAGCTCGACGGCGGCAACAGAGGCGGCCGCGACTCTGGGTCTGCCGGTCGCCCTCAAGGCGATGGGCCCAGCCCTGGTCCACAAGAGCGACGTGGGCGGCGTGCGCCTCGATCTGAGGTCGCTCGACGAGGTCGCTCAGGCGTATGTCGAGATGGCGGCAGATCTGGATGGAGTCATGACGGGCGCGACCGTCCAGAGGATGGCCGCGCCAGGTGTTGAGACGATCATCGGCGTCCTACAGGATCCGCTCTTCGGCCCACTCGTCATGTTCGGGCTGGGCGGAGTGGCCACCGAGCTGCTCGGAGACAGGTCCTTCCGCATCCTGCCTCTGACCGATGCCGATGCTGCTGAGCTCGTCAGGTCACTCCGGTCGTCGCCGCTCCTCTTCGGATACCGCGGGGCCGCGCCTGTTGCAGTCGAAGCTCTGGAAGACCTGCTTCAACGTGTTGCCCGCTTGGCCGGGAGCGTGCCGGAGCTGCTCGAGCTCGACCTCAATCCCGTGATCGTGTCGACGGAGGGAGCGGTCACGGTCGATGCGCGCGTCCGCGTCGGCTCGGCCGAGCCATCCCCCCCGACCGACCTCCGGCGGATGCGTTGACGCTCCACCTGGGGATGCGGCAATGCCTTCGCGGTTAGGTCGCTCGGCTCGCGGGCAAGTAGTCACGCGGGCACCAGCTCTGTGTGTCGCGTCAGGGAGCGCCGACCGTTCTGTCGAGCCAGTGCTCGGGACCTGCTAGATCCGCACAGCCGTCATGGAGGTGAGCGATGGGAACCTGCGAAGTGTGTCGCAACGAGTACGACAAGACGTTCGAGGTTGTCTCGGCGGGCCAGCAACACACCTTTGACAGCTTCGAGTGCGCCATTCACCGGCTTGCGCCTATCTGCCAGCACTGCGAGTGCCGCGTGGTCGGGCACGGGGTCGAAGTAGATGGGCGCTTCTTCTGCTGCGCCCATTGCGCCCGTGAGGCGACTGGAGCGCAGGAGGCCCGCGATCGGGTGGAGTCTCACGCCTAGCCGACAGGGGTTCACCGAAGGAGGAGACGATGCCAGGTGACAAGCGACCGGGCGTGAAGAACGAGAAGCAGTACGAGGCGCTGAAGGACAAGGGCATGTCCAAGCAGCGAGCCGCCAAGATCGCCAACTCTCCCGGCGCGTCCAAGCGCGGTGGCAGCAAGAGCGGCTCCGGCAGCTCCCCCAAGCAGGGTGGCACGACTGCCCAGAAGAAGGAGGCCGGCCGCAAGGGAGGGCGGGCCACCGCTCGAAGGTCCTGACAACCACCCCTTGTTGGCACACAGCGGCGACCCTCCGCCCAACATGTGGCCTTAGCCCCTACCGAGCTGGTGCTCCTCCTAGTTCGATGAGGCCAGGTACAGCGAGAGGAGAGGCCCATGCCAGCTGTGAAGGACGCGGCTGCCGCGTTCCTCGCCAACCGGCGCATCGCGGTAACGGGCGTGTCACGGAACCCGGGTGCCCACGGCAGCAACGCCGTCTACAAGAGGCTTCGGGAGCGGGGCTATGACGTGTTCGCCGTCAACCCGAACGCGGAGGTCGTCGAGGGCGACCGCTGCTTCCACGACCTTGCCAGCATCCCCGGCGGGGTCGACGCCGTCGTCATCGCCACCCGACCAGACCGGGCCGAGGCGACCATGCGGGAGTGCGCCGACCTGGGCGTGAAGCACGTCTGGATGCATCGCGGGTTCGGGTCCGGCAGTGTGTGCGACGAGGCGACGGTCTATGGCCGCTCCCGCGGCATGACCGTCATAGACGGTGGTTGCCCCCTCATGTTCGAGCCGACTGCCGACGTCGCCCACAGGGTGATGCGCACGCTCCTGAGACCGTCGCGCAAGGTGCCGAAGTTCGTCTGACTGGCCGGCCTGATTGTCGTCAGGAGCCGCTGCCCTCGTGCTCGAGGATCTCCTTCAACTGGGCCAGGTCCTTGCGGTTGGCTCGGCGCATCGCCGGAGCGATGAGGGGAGCGATCAGCTTGGAGAACCCGGCCGGCTCTCCTCGGTTGCGCAATGTCATCCGAGTCGAGCCGAACCCGACCGGCGCCCACGTGTAGGTGGTCTCCATCGGAAACGGGCCCTCGGCCGTGCGCATGACCAGCCGCTCACCCGGCACGACATCGCACAGCTCGTAGGTGTACTCGAGGCGTCGGCCCAGGAACCGCGCCACGAACGCGACCTTGGTTCCCACCGTGGCTGGCGGCGATGTCTTCCACGCGACCGCTTCGATGTTGGCGTACCAGTGCGGCGCGTTGGAGGGGTCGAGCGCATACGACGAGACGGCTTCGACCGGACGGTCGATCACGGTCTCGGTCACGACGTCGACGGTCACGATGCGGGCCCCGAACCCGTGTGTTGCCCCTGACAGGTGTGATGGATCAAGTGCCCGGCTCCTTCGAATCGTCGTGTCATGCGCAACTCATTTTCGCTGTGGCCGCCCACCCGAGCACGCTCATCGGTCAGCGACCCCGCTCGTCGCCCCACAGCAGCACGTGGAGGCGCGTGGTGAGGTTCCAACCCCGCTCGAGCACGGGCTGCGCCAGGGAGCGTGCGCGTCGCCCAACTGTGTCGCTGTCCGTGCCCTCCGGCATGATCCACACCGGGGCCAGGGCGTGGGTGCTGACGATCTCCGCAACCTCGTCCAGCTCGGCCTCGTCGGTCACGACGAACTTGAACACCGCCGCCGAGGTCGCGACCAGCGCGCTCAGCGCGTCCGGGCGAAGCCGTCGATCGAGTGCGATTCCGCTGTTCGCCAGCTTCGGCGACACGTTCCACTGCCGAACGAGGCCCGCAAGCTCTGGGCTGGGGACGATGGTGCCGTTCGTCTCGATCTCGACAGCCCACCCCCGATCCGCGCACCGCTCGACGAGGTCGACCAGGCGGCGCTGCTGGAGAAGCGGCTCGCCGCCCGTCACCACCACGATCTCGGGCGCCATCGCCTCGAGCTGTGCGATCGCGTCCTCGACTCGGACGCGGTGCAGCTCCTCGGCCGGGTCGTAGCGCTCCCAGTCCCAGGTGTAGGGGGTATCGCACCATGTGCAGTCCAAGTTGCAGCGCCCCAGACGGACGAACCCCGCTCGCCGGCCGATCGACGGTCCTTCTCCCTGGAAGGTCGGACCAAACACCTCGGTGACAACGAGCTCGTCCTCGCCCGGGGTCAGCTCGACCGGTACTCGGCCCATGTGCTCGGTGTCTCGTGGACGCGTACGGCCACGAGGGTCCGCGCCACATCCGGTGGCAGAGCCTCGCGGAGCGAGTCGAAGAGCCACTGAGCCAGTCGCTCGGCCGTCGGCTCGCCCGGGATGACGTCGTTCAGGTGGCGGTGGTCTACCGCTTGGTCGATGAATCGCTTTGCGGGATCGAGGTCGAAGTAGTCGACCACCATCGAACGGTGATCGAGCTGGTCCGCAACGCAGATGACCTCCACCTCGTAGTTGTGTCCGTGCAGTCGACGGCACTTGTGGTCCTCAGGCACCAGGGTCAGCACATGCGAGGCGGAGAACGAGAAGCGCTTGCCGATCGAGAAGGTCACAGAGTCGCCTCGCTGTAGGAGGTGGGATCGGCGACGCCCGCAAGATCGAAGGCCTCGCGCCGCTCGACGCAGGTGCCGCAGCGGCCGCAGTGGTGATCGCCACCCACGTAGCACGACCAGGTCTCCTCGAACGGTACGCCGAGGGCCGCACCGATCCGGACGATGTCGTCCTTTCCCAGGTGCAGGAACGGCGCCCGCACCTCGAAGTCGGGTTTGATGAAGCCCTCGTTTGCCACTCGGGCCTCGTGCTCGATCGCCTCGATGAAGGCGGGCCGGCAATCTGGGTAGATGGGGTGGTCGCCGGCGTGGACGGCGGTGGCCACGGCCTCGGCGCCGCGAGCGACGGCAACGCCTACGGCTACCGACAACATGATGGCGTTGCGGTTGGGGACCACAGTCGCCGCCATCGAACGATCCGTGTAGTGCCCCTCCGGAACATCGACTCGGTCGTCGGTCAGCGCGGAGCCGCTGAGGAGCGAGCCGACCGATCGCAGGTCGATCACCCGGTGGTCGGAGCCGAGCCTTCTGGCGCACCGTGCAGCGAAGTCGATCTCCTTGGCGTGTCGCTGCCCGTAGTCGAAGGAGAGTGCGACGAGCTGGTGGCCGTCTGCAGCGAGCGAGTGGGCCAGGGTGACGGAGTCGAGCCCGCCCGAGAGGGTCGTGACTACGACGCTCACGAGCCCCTTCGCCGGGTGGCAGTGGCCTCGATGACGATCCCTCCTCGGGGCTGCTGGCTGAGGGTGACGGACACCTCGTGCGGGTCGGCCGCGCGGACGACCTCCTCGGCGATCTCTGCCGCGAGAGCCTCACAGAACACCTTCCTGTCCCGGAAGGACCACAGGTAGAGCTTCAGCGACTTCGACTCGATGCACCGCTTGTCGGGGCGATAGTCGATCACGAGCGAGGACAGGTCTGGCTGGCCCGTGACGGGGCACATCGACATCACCTCGTGCGTCGTGAACCGCACGCTTGTCACGTGATCAGGCGCGTCGAAGCACTCGAGGTGGTCGATGGCGTGTCGAACGGTCTGGCCGAGAACCGTGAGGCCGTCGTCCTCGGGGCTCGTGCTCATGGCCGCGCCAGAGTACAAGCCTCCCCGCGCAGGGTCAGCCCCCGTGCCCTCCCGGCTGGGCGTCCATCTAGGCGCGCCCGGTGCGGGACGGGTGGTCCCAAGGTGCTCGCGCCAGCGACCACACCTCGGCGTGGTCGGATCGACCTTCGCTGGATGAGCCGGACTCTCCGAAGGCCAGATGCCCGCCGAGGTACCCGCCCAACGTGGCCATGCCCATCCCGGCAGTGCTCAGCACGAACCCTCTGAACCTCCTGCCGCGGCGACGCCGCACGAACGACATCGCATAGAGCGCGGTGGCCAACGCGTTGGCGCCAGCGTGCACGATCCCCGTCCGCTGTCGCGGGCGCTCCATGTCGGCCCAGTCGGCCGCGCCCGTCGCTGCAGTCGGTATTGCGGTGAGGACCCCGAGAGCGATCATCAGATCGGCCGCGGTCCTGCCGCGGCGGCCACCTATGACATCGAGCACCAGCGCGCTGGTCCAGAACCCGATCGGCAGATCGGTCAGCGCAGGGTGGACGGGGTGGCCCAGCCAGGATCCCTGGAGGGCGTCCTTGCGCGGCCCATCTGGCAAGAGCCTCGAGAGCCGCTCGCGGACTGGCTCCACGATTCGATCGAGATCGGTTCGCTGCTCCAATCGAGAGCCGAGCGATCGGAGATCGCTGGCGGCCGTTAGGAGGCCGTCGCTCGATGATGCTGCGTGTGCCGTGGTCATGGTGAGCCCTCCTCGGGGAGGTACGCGTCTCACCCACCAAGGCGGACGCCGGCATTGAGGGGCAGCGGCGCCCGCCCTGGGTGGGGTGTGACGCAAAGTTGTCTATCCACTCAGCTGCGGATCGAAACCTCGGTCCTTCGAGAACCTCGACCGCTGTGCACGAGGTGGTGTGCCCACTGTGGAAAGCGGGAAGGCGCACCAGATGAGCCGGATCCTGGACCTTCTGGCGGGCTTCGACGAGGCGCTCGAGTGGCAGGTGGCCGATGACCCCCTTGTCGAGGATGACCCCCTGCTGGACCGCGCCCGAGCGCCTGAGTTCCCGACGGCTCGTGCACGACCGAAGGCCACGCGAGCACTTGGCCCGGCGCAGGACGGCTGAGCGGCGCGCGACTCGGGTACGCGCCCTCGAACGATCCTTGGAGGACACACATGACCGCTACCCACGACAAGTCCGACGCCATCGACTTCCTGCAGACCCAGCACTCGGAGATCCGTGACCTGATGGAGCGGGTCGAGAGAGAGGCCGGTGAGGAGAAGGCCGAGCTGTTCCAATGCTTGGTGCGCCTGCTCGCTGTACACGAGACAGCGGAGGAGGAGGTCGTGCACCCCGAGGCTCGTCAGAGCGACCTGGCCGGAAGGGTGGTCGACGCGCGGGTGGGCGAGGAGGGCAAGGCCAAGCAGATGCTGGCCGACCTCGAGGAGATGGGCGTCCACGACCCCTCCTTCGACACGAACTTCGCCGTCTTCCGCGCAGCGGTGCTCGAGCATGCCGAGAACGAGGAGAGCCTGGAGTTCCCGATGCTCCGGGATGCTCACGACGAGGCCGTTCTCACTCGCATGACGACCGAGCTGAAGGCCGCCGAGGCGATCGCGCCGACACATCCGCATCCGCATGGCCCTGACGGCCCGATCGGCAACCTGGTGGTCGGTCCGTTCCTGGCCGTGGCCGACAGAGTGCGTGACGCGATTCGGCGCGTCTGACGAAGGCGTAGCCGAGGGATCCGCACAGCCTGCAAATAGGCCAATCGAATGGATGCTCAATATCTCTTTTACCAGTCAAGAGAATGCGGACAATCGCATCTCTTCGAGCGGCTCTCGATGGGGGAGATCTAGCTGCCCGACAGCACCTGGCTCGTGTACAGCCGCTGTGCGCACAGTCTTGGAGAAATGCGGTCTGACCTGCGGTGTTCTAGCGGATCGCCAGGGGGACACTGGCGAGATACGCGCAATGTCGGCCCAAATGACGCGGCCCTCTATCTAAGGTCCTAGCGGACAATTCGGTCACGTTGAGTGAGGTCCATTGACACTCTGTGCGGTCGCCCTTTATGTTGGGCGCCTCAGGGCGGGCTCCGACCGGAGGTCGTGCAGACACGGGGGGACTTCGGATGAGTGTTTTGGTCAATCGGCGCGTAGCGCGAGGCGTTGCGGCGCTTGCGACAGCGAGTGCGCTGTCGTTCGCGATGTTCGGAACGTCGGTAGCGGGCGCCAGTCCCACCGATCTCGACAACGACGGGATCCTCAACGGGGCCGACCTCGACGTCGACGGCGACGGCATCGCAAACCACGGCGACCGCGACATCGACGGCGACGGTGTTCTGAACAGCGCTCTTACGGAGCTCGACATGGACAGCGACGGGCTGGCTGATGACGCCGCGACGGAGCTCGACATCGACGGTGACGCCAATGCAGATGACTCCGCTGCGGAGCTCGACATCGACAGCGACGGTCTGGCGGACAACTCGGCGACCGAGACCGACATCGACAGCGACGGCCGCGCCGACGACGCGTCGGTCGAGACCGACATCGATGGCGACGGTCGCGCGGACAATGCCTCGACCGAGACCGACATCGACGGTGACTCGCTTGCCGACGACGCGGCAGGCGAGCTCGACATGGACGGCGACGGCCGTGCGGACAACTCCAGCACAGAGTCCGACATCGATGGCGACGGCTTGGCTGACAACGCCTCGGCTGAGACCGACATCGATGGCGATGGTCGTGCTGACAACTCCTCGACGGAGCTGGACATCGACGGCGACAACCTGGCAGACAACGCCGGTACGGAAGCCGACATCGATGGCGATGGCCTGAACGACAACGCCGGCTCGGAGAGCGACATCGACGGTGACGGCGTCACCGATGGTTCGACCTCAGAGGCTGACGTCGACGGCGACGGTGTGGCCGACAACTCGACCTCCGAGGGCGACGTCGACGGCGACGGTGTGGCTGACAGCTCCTCCTCCGAGGGCGACATCGACGGTGACGGCGTGAACGACAACGCCGGCTCCGAGACCGACATGGACAGCGACAACCTGGCGGACAACGCAGCGACCGAGCTGGACATCGACAGCGACAACCTGGCGGACAACGCATCGACCGAGCTGGACATCGACAGCGACAACCTGGCGGACAACTCCGCCTCGGAAGCCGACATCGATGGCGACGGCTTGGCAGACAACGCTGCCGCTGAGACCGACATCGACGGCGATGCCCTTGCCGACAACGCGGCGGGCGAGCTGGACATCGACGGCGACGGCCTGGCGGACGACGGTGCGACCGAGCTCGACATCGATGGTGACGGGCTCAACGACGACTCCGCCACCGAGACCGACATCGATGGTGACGGCCTGGCTGACAACGGCAGCACCGAGACCGACATCGATGGCGACAACCTGGCAGACAACGCTGCCGGCGAGCTCGACATCGACGGCGACGGCGCAAACGATGACGCTGCCGGTGAGGCAGACATCGACGGTGACGGCCTGGCGGATACCTCGGCGTCGGAGCTCGACATCGATGGTGACGGCCTGGCGGACAACTCCGCCTCGGAGCTCGACATCGACGGCGACAACCTCGCAGACGATGCGGTGGCCGAGCTGGACATCGACGGTGACGGCGTGAACGACAACGCTGGCGACTCGGACATCGACGGCGACGGCCTCGCCGACGATGCTGCTGCTGAGCTCGACATCGACGGTGACGGCCTGGCGGATGACTCCGCTGCGGAGACCGACATCGACGGTGACTCGCTCGGTGACATCTCGATCCCCGAGTCCGACATCGACGGCGACGAGGTGCCGGATGCGACCGACCCCGACATGGACGGTGACGGCATCCTCAACGGCGCCGACGCGGACCGTGACGGCGACGGCATCGACGACACGATCGACGCCGACGTGGACTCGGATGGTGTCGACGACTGACGGCTAGCCAGTCCTGGTAGCCCTGGCTGCGCCCCACCGGCCCCACCCGGTGGGGCGCAGTCGCGTCCCAGCAGGTGTCAGCCCGGCGCGGGCCGCACCCGCTCGAGCGCTACACCAGCGGCTCGTCGTCGCTCTCGTCGTCGTCCTCGGTCAGTGACCAGCGGAGCTGCAGCTCGATCTCCTCCTCGCCGTCACCGCGCTCGTGCTCCACGCTGAACTCAGCGCGGACCGGCACGTGGATCCGCTCGCCGGCCACTTGGATCCGAAAGGGGCTTCCTGACTCGAGGGCATCGGCCAAGCGCCGCAGCTTGGCGACCACCTCGGGGGTCGAGTACATGCGCTCCACGTCACGAGGCTGCTTTGCCATGGCTTCTCCTTGTGGGTGAGTCGTGCCGGACGCCGGCCTTCGCCGTCGACAAGGCGGGCTGCTGCGTCAGGCCGGCGTGTCGCCCGAAGTCTGAGTGGTGCGCCGCACGCGGTCCAGCTCGGCTCTCAGCTCGGCCAGCTCGGCCTCCAGCTCCAGGATGCGCCGGACTCCTTCGATGCTCACGCCCACTCCTGTGAGCTCGCCGATGTGGCGCAGCCGGGCGAGGTCGGAGTCGCTGTAGCGGCGCGTGCCGCCGAGCGTGCGGGCGGGCTCGAGGAGGCCTCGCCGCTCGTAGATCCGCAGCGTCTGGGGGTGGACCCCGACGAGGTCCGCCGCGACGGACATGACGTACACACCTGCGTCGGGGTCGCGAGCCGGAGTCGGCGTCAAGTGCTCTGCACCGTCGAGGCTGCCGAAGCCAGAGTTCATCGAGCCGTCTCCCATCTGCTGCTTCCACATGGATAGAATCTGAGTCTGATCTTGTCAAGAACTCTGATGGGAGTTATCGTGAGACGGCGAGAGGCGATCCATCTGGGATCCCTCTGAGGGCAGCAACACGAAACAGGAGGTAGAGACGATGCTCATGCGGTCCGACCCGTTCCGAGAGTTCGACCGCCTCGCCGACCAGTTGTGGGGCGCCACCCGCACCCCGCCTGCGATGCCGATGGACGCCTACAAGCAGGGCGACGAAGTCGTGGTGCACTTCGACCTGCCCGGGGTGGAGACTTCTTCGATCGACCTCACCGTCGAGAAGAACGCGCTGACCATCACGGCTGAGCGCACGTGGCAGCGCGAGAACGGCACCGACGTGCTGGCATCCGAGCGACCCCAGGGCAAGTTCCGTCGCCAGCTCTTCCTCGGCGATGGCCTCGACCTCGACCAGGTGGAGGCGGCCTACGACAAGGGCGTTCTGACGGTCAGGATCCCCGTCGCCGACCAGGCCAAGCCGCGCAAGGTCGAGGTCACGTCCTCGGCTGGTGCAAGGCAGATCGAAGCAAGCAGCACCGCCGCCTGACGCACCCGTCTGGCTCCCGGGAAGAGGCCGACGTTCCCCCCACGGTCTCTCCCCGGGGGTCTGCGGCAGTCAGGACTGGTCGCCGGCGCCGGCGACCTCAGTCGTGCAGCTGCGGGCCCGGCGCCCATCCCCGCGTGCCACGGGTGTTACGTTCCCCGCCGTGGCGGACTTCGAGGCGGTACGAGTCGCAGCCGTGCAGGCCACTCCCGTGATCCTCGATGTCGACGCGACGATCGAAAAGGCGGTTCGCCTGATGGGAGAGGCCGCCGACCTCGGAGCCCGGCTCGTCGTCTTCCCCGAGTGCTTCGTGTCGCTGTACCCGAGCGGTGCGTGGGCAGCGCAGGCTGCCACTTGGTCGAGTGGGTGCGATGAGCTGTGGGAGCGGATGTGGGGGTCGAGCGTCGACGTCAACGGTCCTCAGGTGGCTCGCCTGGCAGCAGCGTGCGCTGAGCACGAGGTTCACATGGCCATCGGCATCAACGAGCGCGAGGATCACCGTCCGGGGTCTCTGTACAACACGCTGTTGATCATCGGCCCGGGCGGCGTGCTGCACAGGCACCGCAAGCTCATGCCAACGATGCACGAGCGCGTGTTCCACGGCGTGGGCGCCGGCGACGATCTCGATGTCGTAGACATCCCTGCGGTGGCCCGGGTCGGCGGCCTGATCTGCTGGGAGAACCGAATGCCGCTGGCGCGCTGGGCCGTCTACGAGGGGGGTCCGCAGATCTGGCTGGCGCCCACAGCGGACGACAGCGAGGGCTGGATCGCATCGATGCGCCACATCGCCATCGAGGCTGGAGCCTTCGTGGTCAGCGTGCCGCAGCTGATCCCGGCGGCGGCCTTCCCGAGCGACTTCCCGCTCTCGCTGCCTGATGGCCAAGAGATCTTTGGTCGAGGCGGTGCCTGCGTCGTAGCGCCCGGAGGCGGCATCATCGGAGGCCCTCTCTACGACGAGGAGGGCATCGTCGTGGCGGATTGCGATCTGCGAGAGGCGCTGCACGCCAAGCGCTACTTCGACGTGGTCGGCCACTACGGCCGCGCGGACGTCCTCACCCCGCGGTCGCTCTGAGCGGCTGCCCCCGGTGGGCTAGTCCGCGAACACTGCGCGGCTGTGCTCGATGAAGAAGCGGTGGTCGTGGCCCTTGTTCGGGTCGGCCGGGTTGTAGCGAGCACTGGCTGAGCCGTCAGGCACCTGCTCATCGGGGTAGATCGCTCCGACAGGGCACACGTCGGGCTGGTAGCAGGCCGTGCACGACGTGCACTCGTCCATGTTCACGTAGAGCATCGTGTCGGCGAAGATCGCGATGTTGTCGGCGTCGGGGGTGTGGGTGTTCTCGATGACGCCGCTGCCGTGCTCGTCCTCAGAGAAGAGGACGCTCTTGGCGGGATCGAACTCGTAGATGCACTGGACGGGGCACACATCCACGCAGGCTCGGTCCTTCACGTCGATGCACGCCTCGGTGATGACTGCGATGCCACTCACGTGTCGTCCGCCTCTCACTCGATCTCGGTGAATGCCTCAGGGGCGCGCTACCCAGGTCGGTCGAGCTTCAACCAATGCTGCGCGCGCCGGCGCCGACAGAAGCGGCGGGTCGGTTGGTTGCCACCGAGCGCGGGTATGGCATCAGGTCGAGCCGATTCGCACAGGAACGGAGGACGCCATGCCACGCGGAAGGTGGAGCGACAAGCGGGAACGTCAGTACGACCACATCAAGGAAGGCCTCTTGGAGCGCGGCGAGCCCGAGGACGAGGCGGAGGAGATCGCAGCCAGGACGGTGAACAAGGAGCGCGCCCGGAGCGGAGAGGCTCGTACGGCTAGCCGCACCTCGACCCAGGACATCTCATCCGGGCGGCGCGGAGGGCTCCGTTCGCACCGTGGGCCGGGCGGACGCACCCGCGACCAGCTCTACAACGAGGCGCGAGAGAAGGGCATCAAGGGCCGCTCGAAGATGAACAAGGCAGAGCTCGAACGCGCGGTCGGCCGCTGAGGTTGCTCCGGCTGCGACCCGGGCGTCAGGCAGGCGCCAGCGGTGCGGCGGCCGGGCGGCCCAGCAGGTAGCCCTGGCCGAAGGGGCAACCCATCCCCTCGAGCATCTCGAGCTGGTCGGCTTCCTCGATCCCTTCGGCAACGGCATCGACCCCGATGCCGCGGGCGAGCTCGATGAGCGCGGCGACGACGGACCGGCTCTGACGCTCAGCGGCCATGCCGTGCACGAATGACTCGTCGATCTTGAGCATGGTCACGGGAAAGTCCAGGACGTGGGACAGCGAGGAGTAGCCCGTGCCGTAGTCGTCGATCGCAAGGCGGATGCCGAGGGACGCCAGCCGCTCGAGGTTGCGCAGGATGGGAGTGGCAGGGCCCTGGGCCGGGCGATCGAGGATGCTCCTCTCGCTCACCTCGAGGCAGAGGCGGCTGGCGTTGAGGCCGCTCGCTGCGATGGTCTCGGCCACCAGGTCGGGGAAGACGTCAGACGCGATCTGGCCCGCAGACACGTTGACCGAGATGAAGGCTGAATCGTCCGGCAGCCCCTTGGCGAAGTCGCAGGCCATCCGCAGCACCAGCTCGCCGAGGTCGCTGTCGCGACCCGCATCGTCGATCACGCCGAGGAACTCAGCGGGCTCGAGCAAGCCGCGCTCAGGGTGCTGCCAGCGCACGAGTGCCTCGTAGCCCCACAGCTCGCGGGGCTTCAATCGCCAGATGGGCTGGTAGTGGACCTCGAACTGGCTCTGCGCGAGAGCATCGGGGAGCCCCTCGTTCAGCTTGCGCCTCGTGGCGATGGCGAGAGAAGGCTCGGTCGGCCCTCCCCGGCGTCGGCGCTTCACCGTGTACATGTCGGCGTCGGCCTCGGCGAGAAGCGACTCGGCGGTGTGGCCGCCTGCTGCGTAGGCCACGCCCACGCTGGCGAACACCTGGGCGGGGCCCGAGGCGAGCTCGAAGGGTTCGGACACGAGCGACTCCAGCCGCTCGACCAGCCCGGCCGCGTCCGCTGGCCCGGCATCTGCGACGACGACGAACTCGTCGCCACCGAAGCGCGCCACGAAGTCTCTGCCGCGGAGCTCCGCCTTCAGACGGGAAGCCAGCTGCTTGAGGAGCTCGTCGCCCGCGTCGTGACCGAAGAGGTCGTTCACCGGCTTGAAGCGGTCGAGATCGATGAAGGCGACGGCCACCGGTCGCTCGCGCACGAGCGCCTCCGTGAGGTAGGCGTCGAGGCTTGCGCGGTTGGGCAGCCCGGTCAGCGCGTCCTTGCGAGCGAGGGACTCGAGCTCCTCCTGGGCGGCGCGCAGACGGGAGATGTCGTGGCCCGATACGACGAACCCACCCACCGTCGGGTCGTCGACGAGGTTGACGATCGTCAGCTCGAAGGGGACGGTCGCTCGGCGCGCTCGTTGCTTCAGCCGAACCTCCACGGTGAGCGGCGGCTGCTTGGAGTCGAGCCCTCTCGACAGGCTGCGCTCGAATGCGTTCGCCAGAAGGGGCTGGTCGTCCGGGTGCACCAGCTCGGCCAGCGGCCGACCCTCGACGACCTCTTGGTCATGGCCCAGCATGCGGGTCAGCGATGCGGACACCGACTGCACATCACCGTTGGGCAGCACCAGCATGATGAGCGTTGCCGAGTTGTGGACGAGCGTGCGGAAGCTCGCTTCGTCGCCACTGGCTATCTCCCATCGCCGTCGTTGTGTCAGGTCGCGCAAGCACAAGATGATCGAGCCGTCACCGTCGTCGCCCTGCGGTGCCCCGATCAGCTCTACGAGCTTCCAGCCGGTCGCTGTGCGGAGGCGGATCTCGAGCGGTGTGCCCACCTCCTTGCTCTGGATGGACGACAGCGCAAGCAACGTCACCTCGAGGTCGTCGGGGTGCACGAGCTCGATCCCGGACACGCCGAGCCAGTTGGCGAGCGGCCACCCGAAGAGCCGCTCGGCGGCCAAGTTGCCCCAACGCAAACGACCCTCCACGTCGATCGCCACGACGGCGTCGGGCAGCTGCCGTGCCAGGCTCGCCAGCTGCGCATCGGTCCAGGCATCGCCGCTGGCTCCAGGCGTGGCGGATGGCGCTTCGATGTTGGCGGACGCTAGCCCGTTCTGCTGGCAGGCAGCCGGGGAGACACGCCCACCTGGATCGGAGGTGACCGGCCGTGCCGATATCGGTCATCTTGGGCACTCTGCGCCGAACAGTGCGAAACTCTGCGCACCGCAAGGGAGGTGATCGAGTGGGGGACGTCCTGCGAGGACGACAGCCCGGTGGTGCCGCCGAACCCGGGTTGGGTCGGCCTGCGCCAGGTCCGCTCGATCCTCGGATCGTCACATCCCTGCGGGAGATGGCCGCCCGCTCGGCCGCGAGTGCGGAGGGCATCAGGCATCTCGTGTCGACCTACCTCGCGTGCAGTGACGAGCGTGCGCTCGACCTGAAGCAAGCGGCCGGTGCAGGCGACTCCGACGGGCTGGCTCGGGTGGCGCACAGCCTGGCCGGCAGCAGTGCGAGCCTGGGTGCCTGCGGCCTGGCATCTGTGTGCAGGTCGATCGAGTCAGCGGCTGTGTCGGGCCAGCTGAGCTCGGTGCCTGAGCTCCTGAGCCAGATGGAAGGCGCGCTGGCGCAGACCCGGGCCTCGCTCCTGCGTGAGCTCCTGCAAGACCGGTAGACGCGCCCGCCAAGATCACCGCACCCGGCTCGTATCACTCGGATAGCGTGCGGATCTGACTCGTGCGTCACCTTCGGGTGGACGCTTCGTTGCACCAGGTACCCGGGGGGAATCGTGTCACGACCGATCCGGCGATCACTCGCCGTGCTCTTCGTCCTGTCAGTGGCGGCCGCGGCATGCGGGAACTCAGGCGACGACAGTGGAGGCCCCACCACCACGGACGCCGAGCCCGGCACGACCGCACCAGATGGCGCTGGCGATCGCGACACCTTCGTCGAGATCACCGGCGTGCCCGGGGTGACCGACGACGAGATCGCCTACGCGGCGATCGGCACGAGGACGAACAACCCGCTCGGAACCTGTCTCTTCGACTGCTACCTGGACGGTGTAAAGGCCTATTTCGCCTTCCGCAACTCAGAGGGAGGGATCTACGGCCGCGACCTGGTGCTGGCGCAGGAGCTGGATGACGAGCTGGGCCAGAACCAGGTGCGAGCGCTTGAGGTGACCTCGAGCGACAACGTCTTCGGAGCGTTCCAGGCGACACTCTTGGCGAGCGGCTGGGGCGACCTCGACGCGGCTGGCGTGCCCACCTACGTGTGGGGCATCCACGCCACCGAGGCAGCCAACCGCTCGAACATCTTCCCGAGCATCGCCATTCGCTGCGCCGACTGCACCGGCCGTGCCGTGCCCTTCGCGGTCAAGACAGCTGGGGCCTCCCGCGTCGCGTCGCTGGGCTACGGCGTGAGCGAGAACTCCAAGGTGTGCGCGCAGACGATCAAGGCGTCGATCGATCTCTACGGGGGCGACATCGATGCAGAGATGGCTTACCTCAACGACGATCTCGACTTCGGCCTGTCGAGTGGCATCGGCCCTGAGGTCACCGCGATGAAGGAAGCCGGCGTGGACTTCATTGCAACCTGCATCGACCTGAACGGCATGAAGACCCTCGCCCAGGAGCTCGTGCGCCAGGGGATGGAAGACGTCGTGCTCTACCACCCGAACACTTACAACCATCAGTTCGTCGAGGAGGCCGGCGGCATCTTCGAGGGCGACTTCGTCTCGGTGCAGTTCCTTGCGTTCGAGAGCGAGTCGTCGGGGTCGGCGCTCGGTGACTTCCTCACCTGGATGGACAAGCAGGGCAGCGAGCCGTCAGAGCTCGCGATGGTGGGATGGCTAAACGCTTCGCTGGCCTTCGAGGGCCTGCTCGCGGCCGGTCCGGACTTCGACCGCGCCAAGGTCCTCTCCGCGACGAACGCCATGACGGACTTCGACGCTGGCGGTCTCATCGAGCCCATCGACTGGACCGAGGCACACGTTCCCTACACGCAGGAGACGCGCAGCGTCGACACGGGTGACGAGTGCACGGTGCTCGTTCGCGTGGAGGACAGCGCATTTGTGACCGTCGGTCCCGAAGACCGACCGTGGCTGTGCTGGGACGGAGAGGACCTCTCCTGGTCGGAGCCAACTCCTACGTCCTTCGGCTGACCGCCAGCACGCTCTCGCATGACACTGGCCGCCTCGGTAGCTGAGGACATCCTCAGGGCTCTCCTCCAGGGCACCCCACCAGGCACCGTCTTCGCGCTCATAGCGTTGGGCTTCGTCCTCACCTACAAGACGTCTGGCGTGTTCAACCTGGCTTTCGGCGCACAGGCCTACGTCTCGGCCGCGATGTACTTCCAGGCGCGCACGGAGTGGGGCTGGTCGATCCCCGTTGCTCTGGTCGTGTCGGTCGTCCTGCTGGCGCCGGCGCTCGGGTTGCTGCTCGAGCGACTCATCTTCCGGCACCTTCGCACGGGCTCTTCGGTCGCGAAGCTCGTCGTTGCCCTGGGATTGTCGGTCGCGCTGCCCAACCTGTTCGACCTCATCGTCGGCTTCGAGGCTGTCGCGGGCAGAACACCTCAGGGGATCGTCGCCGACGGAGCGAGCGTGTTCTACGACCCGTTCGGGGTGTACGCGTTCAGTCGCGACGAGCTGACTGCGATGGTGGTCGCGATCGTGGCGATGCTGGGCCTGGCCGCGCTGTTCCGCTACACAGCCCTCGGGCTCCAGATGCGCGCCGTGGTGGAGAGCCCGCGCATGGCAGAGCTGAACGGCATACGCGCGGAGCGCGTGTCGTCCTTCAGCTGGGCTCTGTCGAGCATGTTCGCCGGCATGGCGGGTGTGCTGATCGCGCCGCGGTTCAACACCCTTGCTGCTCCCGACTTCTTCAACCTGGTCGTCGTGGCCATCGCCGCGGCTGCTGTGGGGCGTCTGGTCAGCCTCCCTCGCGCGCTGATCGGCGGGCTCGGCCTCGGGATCTTGATCGCGCTGGTCGACACGTTCCTCCCTCGCTGGTCGGACGACCACACATGGCTGCGCCCGATCCAGGACAACCTCACGCCGGCGATGCCCTTCGTGGTCCTCTTCTCCGTCCTCGTGCTCTGGCCCGCGATCCGCCGAACTCGGGAGGCGACCGACCCGCTCTCGGGTGTGGACCCGCCGCCGCCATCGCTCGCGGCGACGACCCGAAGCGCGGCTCTGACCAGGGCGACGCGCATCTTCGCGGTCGTGTTCTTGGGGACGTCCGGCCTCGTGATCTTCACCCGAGCCGACTCGTCGTGGTTGTTCCTCGTGACGCAGGCCGTCATCCTCTCGACCATCTACCTGTCGATCACGGTCATCACTGGGCTCGCCGGTCAGATATCGCTCTGCCAGGGGACCTTCGCGGCGATCGGTGGGTTCACGGTGTTCCAGCTGGCCGACCGGCTCGAGATGTCGGTGCTGCTCGCGGCGTTCATAGGGGCGACCGTTGCGGCGGCCGCAGGCGCGCTGCTGTCGCTGCCAGTGCTGCGCCTCGGCGGCGTGTGGGTCGCCATCGCAACACTGGCCTTCGCGTTCTTCTTCGACGCCGTCATGGTGAAGCTCCCGTGGATCGGCGGTGGAGGCACGTCGCTGCTGCAGGGCACGCGGGTCCCGCGTCCGACCATCGGCCCGTGGGATCTGGCTGACGACCGGACCTTCCTCGTCCTGGCCCTCGTCGTGCTTGTCGTCGTGTCGATCGCCGTGATCCAGATCCGCGAGGGCACGGTCGGACGAACGCTGCGCGCACTGCGCGGCAGCGAGGTGGCGGCGGAGGCGATCGGGATCTCGCCCGCCAGGGCGCGCGTGACGGCCTTCGCCGTCTCGGCGTTCATCGCCGGACTCGGCGGCGCCATGCTCAGCATCCACCAGCAGAACGTGAACTACAGCAGCAACTTCTCCCCGTTTGCAGCGCTCTTCTGGCTGGTGCTGGTCGTGTCGTTGGGCTCCCGCACGGTCGAGGGCGCGATCCAGGCCGGCGGTGCGTTCTCGCTCTTCGACGCCGTGGTGCTCAAGGGGTCGCTGTTCGGCTGGCTCTTCCGAGGATCTGAGCGAGTCCCGGGGATCTTCCCCGTCTCGCCGAAGTGGCGGTTCATCCTCTTCGGGCTCGGCACCATCCAGTTCGCGCGCCACCCGGAGGGCCTCGTCGAGCACGGCAAGCGTCGGGCGGGCCAGCGCACGGACCAGCTGCTGGCGCGGTTGGCTCGCCGCGGAGCTCCGGGCGACGTCGACCCAGCTGCACCCGTCGAGGAACCAGTGCCATGACGCACGTGCTCGAAGCAGTCGAGATCCGCAAGAGCTTCTCGGGCATCGTCGCTCTGCGCGATCTCGATCTCCACGTGGCCGAAGGCGAGCGCGTCGGGCTGATCGGTCCCAACGGCGCCGGCAAGACCACGTTCTTCAACTGCGTGCTGGGCGTCCTGCGAACTGATCGGGGCACGGTGCGGCTCGCCGGCGAGGACCTGGCCGGTCTTCCAGTCCACGCGCGCGCACGCCGTGGGATCGGACGGACCTTTCAGCGCATCGAGCTGTTCGCCGAGTCGACGGTGCGCGAGCACCTTCTCATCGCCGAGCGCGTGCGCAGTGGTGGTGGCAGCCTCTGGAAGGACCTCCTCGGGCGTGGCCGCCCGACCCGCTCCGAGGTCGAGACGTGCGACGCCGTGCTCGACCTGCTCGGGATCGGCGATCTCGCCGAGGAGCCGATCGAGCACTTGAGCCTCGGAAAAGGGCGGCTCGTCGAGGTCGGACGCGCTCTCATGACGAGACCCCGCTTGCTGCTCCTCGACGAACCGTCGTCCGGTCTCGACCGGGCCGAGACGGCGGATCTGGCCCAGACGCTCCAGGCAGCGCAGGCGGAGCAGGGCTTTGCGATCTTGCTCGTAGAGCACGACGTGGAGTTCGTCGCCAGCTTCACGCAGAGGACCTACGTGCTCGACTTCGGGTCCATGATCGCTCACGGACCCACTGCGGAGGTGCTGCAGAGCGACCTCGTGCGGCAGGCGTACCTCGGAAACGTGGGTCAGCCGTGAGCACCGTCAGCCCGGTCCTCGAGCTGCGCGAGGTCTCGGCCGGCTATGGCCCGTTCCAAGCGCTGTTCGGCGTCTCCGTGACCGTACGCGCCGGCGAGGCCGTCGCTCTCCTTGGTGCCAACGGGGTCGGCAAGACGACCGTCGCCAGGGTCGCCAGCGGGCTCGTCGTACCGACCGCCGGAGCCGTCGAGGTGGCGGGCAACGACATGACGGGTGCACCCGTGCACCGCTTCGCAGGGGCGGGAGTGCTCCATGCGCCCGAGGGTCGGTCGGTCTTCGCCACGCTCACCGTCGAGGAGAACCTCATACTGTCGTTCCGCCAGTCGCGGGGGCGCGCCGGGGCTCGCGGTGCGCTGTCCGAAGCGTTCGAGCTGTTCCCCGTGCTGGCGGCGCGGCGCGGCCAGACAGCCGGAACCCTGTCCGGTGGTGAGCAGCGGATGCTCGCCATGGCGCGGGTCTTGGTCGAAGCCCCGAGCGTGCTGGTCGCCGACGAGCTGTCGCTGGGGTTGGCGCCGATCGTGGTCGACGAGGTGTACTCCACGCTCGAGCGGCTGCGAGGTGCCGGCACGTCGATGCTCATCGTCGAGCAGCACGTCGGCCACGCTCTCGCTCTCTGCGACCGGGTGGTCGTCCTCGACCATGGGACGATCGCTTGGGAGGGGCCGGCTTCGGAGGCAGGGGCTCGCGTGGTGACCGAGGTGTTCGGCTCGTCTGCCGGCAGCTAGCGCCTCGGCGGTTGGCCGGCCGCTGCGAAGGCTCAGCTGATCGATCGCACCGCTGCGATCGCCGCCCCGGCGGCGCGCTCCGTCGCCAGCTTGGCGCCCTTGGCGAGGATCGCCATCCGCGGGATCCGGTTCGGATGGCGCAGGACGTAGCGCGCGATCGCTCCGGCATTGGGAGTGCCGTCCTGGTGGCTCAGGCCGAAGATCTCGTCGTCGATCGTGCCGTCGCTGGCGCGATCGCTGATCGCTCGGAAGACGGACCACGGGACGCCCCGCGCCTCGCAGCATGCGGCGATGGCTGCCGTCTCCATGTCGAGCGCGACCACACCCCGCGCACGCAAGGCGGGAAGCGCCACGGGAGGCGTGATCACGTTGGTCGTCCACATCGTGCCCGTGTGCTCGCCGCCGCCGATCTGCGAAGGCCGGTGCTCCGAGCCCGTCTCGCTGTTCACGACGACCTCCGGGAGCACGAGGGTGCCGATCGGTGTCTCGTTCTCGACGGCGCCGGTGATGCCGACCACTACGACGCGCTGAGGGTCCGTCGCTTCGAGCAGCCGCTCCGTGCCGCGGGTGGCGAGATCGGTGCCCATGCCCGTGACGATGGCCACCACGTCCTGCCCGTCGAGCGAGCCGACGCGCGCCGGCATGCCTGCGATGGCCTGCTTGCGCAGGCCCAGCCGCTTGACCAGCGGTCTGAGCTCCATCGGCATGGCACAGACGAAGGCGATCGGCTGGTGCATCGATCAGTGGCAGTGCGCCGGCGGCGCCACGTCGAGGGCCGGGTTGGCATCGAAGAAGCCGGCGGGGGACAGGAGGAACCCGCACCGCTCCACCGGCATCACGGGCCAGTCCTCGGGACGGGGGATGTGCGTGACCCCGAAGGTGTGCCACACCACGATGTCCTGGTCGACGAGCGAGCGGTCGGCGGCGGTCCATCTGGGAAGACCGTCACCGCCTGCGTGCTGGTTTGGGTGGTCGCCTGCGGCGCGGCGCTCGGCCGGCTCGTAAGGGGTGACCCAGAGGTTGTGCGTGGCGAAGCGGGCCCTCTCCCTGACGCTCGAACCCTCCTGCGCGAGAAGCCTCGGAGATGCGCCGGGGATGAGCTTGTAGGCCACGGGCTCGCCAACTCGGTTGCGCACCCGCGGGTTGACGACCTTCCACGACCTGCTGCGCGACGGGTCGACATCGCGCTGCGCTTGGAGCTCGCTCTCGAGCCTCGTCACCCGGGCCGCGAAGCCGTTGGCCCAGACGTTGGCGCCACCCGGCGCTGCCGGCTCGACGTCGATCTCGTGCACCTCGTTGACGGGACCGTCCACGTCGAAGTCGAGCCGCGCGCAGAAGAGGTGCTGGTGCACGGGGGCAGCCAAACCGGGAGCGATGGCCGGTGCATGCGGCGACCGCTCACCCTCGGCGAGCGCCTTGGTCGACATGATGCCGGTGAGCTTCACCTCGAGCTCGAGCGAGCCGTCTTGGTAGAAGTACCAGTAGAAGCCGTACTCGTAGTTGCCGACCGTGGAGATCGACGACACGACGAGCCGCCGGGAGCGTCTCACCTCGATGCGCCCGCTGTGCAGATCGACGTGCTTCCACAGGATCCCGTAGTCCTCCTCGTGGATGCAGACCGCGTTCGCAAGCGTCGTCGGGTTGCCGTGCTCGTCGGCGAAGGTCGCGTCCATGTACGTGATCTCGCCAAGGCAGTCACAGCCGAGCGCCAGCGAGTTCGCCATGCGGCCGAGGCCCCACTCGCCCACATCGAAGGCGTTCTTCCAGCCATGTGCCGGGTCGGTGTCGCCGTAGGGCACGACCATCTCGCAGATCGATGCCCGATGCAGGATCGGGCGCTTGCTGCCCTTGTCGTCGTAGCCGACCCCGTGGAGCACCAGGCCTTCCAGCGGATCGAACCCGATCTTCATCGACCAGCGCTGCCAGCTCAGGTGGTTGCCGTCTAGCACGAAGCTCACACCCTCCGGCTGCGTGATCGTGAGCGGTCGCAGGTCGTCACGCAGCGGGGTGTTGTCCTCGGGGTAGTAGCTGCCGGGCTCCGGTGGCAGCGGGACGGTGCCATGGTCGACCACTTCGAGCACCTCGCCTCGCGCCATGTCGACGTGGGCGAGCAGGCCCTCGATCGGTCGGGCGTAGCCGTTGTCGCCAGGTTGCTCCCGGAAGTAGGGGATGCATCGCGCGACTCGACGACCTTCCTCCAGTGAGATGCCGAAGCTGCCGGTAGGCCACGGGTCGATCTGGACCTTCTCGAGGTCGGTGATGCCGCGCTCGGCGAGCGCCGCACGGAACCCCTCATGCGCGTGCAAGGCGACGATGGCGTTGAAGGACTCCTCGAAGCCGAGGGCCGGCCTCACTCCGGGACGCTCCGTCCACGAGGTCACCTCGCCCGACTCGACGGCGACGGTCGCCTCGACCACGGAGCACTCCGGCCCGGGCACGATCAGCAGGCGTGCGGCGCGCCGCGCGTCGGTGAGGCCCTTTGCAGGTTCGTCGAGCGTGACCGTCGAGAAGCGGGCCGCCTCCGTGATGCGTCCGCTCGCGCGGACCGCGGCGACCGCTGCCCGGATCTCCTCAGCTGTGAGCGGGTCGAGAGGGTGCTTCACGCGAGCGCTCCCTCCCGGTCAGCGTGCCGGGTCGATGGCGACCTTGATCGCACCGCTCCGCTCCTGGTCGGCGATCGCGAGGAAGGCGTCGCGCCACTCCGATAGGGCGAACGTGTGGGTGAGCATCCCGGAGAGGTCGATGCGGCCCGCTTCGACCAGGTCGATGTAGTGCTCGATGCCGTGCTTGCGGACGCCCTCGACCTCCTCCATGCCGAACGCGTTGGAGCCGACCCAGCTGATCTCCTTGAAGTACAGCGGGCTCCACTCCCAGCGGCCCGGTGCGTGCACGCCGCTCTTCACGAGGGTGCCTCGCGCCTTCAGCACCCTCACCTCGACCTCGAAGGTCTCTGGCTTGGCGATCGTGTCGTAGGCCACGTCGATGCCGCCGGGGTGGCACATCGGCAGTCCGTCGAGCCCCTCCATCGTGGGGCGCAGCACGCCACCGGACCAGGCGGCCAGCTCCTCGACCAGCTCGAGCTTGGCGCCGAGCCGGACGACCTTGTGCGCACCCAGCTTGGTCGCGAGGGCGGCCTGCGCGTCGAAGCGCGCCACCACCGCGACCTCCACGTCGGGGTGCAGAGCTCGCAGGATCGCGACCGCACAGGACCCCAGCGCACCCGCTCCCCAGACGAGCGCCTTGCCGCCCGCAGGCGGTGGGTGTCGGGTGATGCTGTGGAGGGACACTGCGAACGGGTCGGCGAAGATGGCGTGCTCGTCGTCGATGGTGTCAGGCACCTTGAACAGCATCGACGAGTGCGCAGGCATGAGCTCGGCGTAACCGCCGGTTGCATCGCTCGACACGCCCGTGTGGATGCCCTTGCTGATGTCGCCGTCGGTGAAGCTCCAGCAGAGGCTGTAGTCGCCGTCCGCGCATGCCGGGCACAGGGGCTCGATCCCCCGCGGCGCGCACGACAGCCACGGGTTGAGGACCACGCGCTCACCTACATCGAGCCCCTCCGCCTCGGGGCCCAGCTCTGTCACCCGCGCGACCACCTCATGTCCCATGACCTGGGGGAACGAGCACAACCCGCTCATGGCGCTGTCGCTGTCGCCTTCGAAGTCCAAGAGGATCTGCTTGGAGTCCGAGCCGCAGATGCCCGTGAGGAGGGGGCGCGTGACGAGCCAGTCGGGACGCAGCGGCCGGGCGTCGGGAAGGACGCGCAAGGCGACCGGAGTGACCGCCAGGTTGCCCGCCAGCCGGTTGGCGCCCGGCGGAGGCGTCCACGGTTCCGCGTCGACCCCGAACACGAGCGCTCTCATCGCTGCCGGAACGTAGCAGCAACAGTTGACACGGGCGTTAGGTGACGTCCCGTCCGCCAACCGGCGGGCGAAGCACGACAGGAATGCTCGGGTTCGCCCCGCGCTGGTGGGGGCCCGCTCGACCGTTTCGGGCGAACAGCGCCATTAGGCTCGCCGCCCGTGGGCGAGCTCACTGGTGACCAGTCGTCCTGCACGCGGAGGGTGACCTGATGCGCGGCCTGTTCATCCACGCGGTCGTCTTCGCGGTCGTCAACGCGCTGCTGGTGGGCGTGTGGCTCGTGACGACCGGCTCCACCGATGGCCTCTCACGTGTGCAGGACGATCCGCTGCGCGCCGTGCAGGACGGCTTCTGGCCCCTCATCGTCGGAGCGACGTGGGGTGGCGCGCTCGTCATCCACGCGGCGGCCTGGATCGGATCCCTACCGGGCCGACGTCGCCGACAGCGCAAGCGGAAGCGCCACGAGCGGACTCGACAGCACGGCCACCCACCAACCCCGGCCACTCCCGCCACCCCAGCAGCGCCGGCCTCGGCCGGGGCGCCGCGCGCCGACCTGGCGAAGGATGCGGCGCGCGCTGCGATCGGGCTGGTGGAGTCGATCGCCGCCCGAGCGACGCCGCAGCCGCCGAAGCCCGCAACCGCCGGCCCCGATCGCCAATGGGTGGCCGTGCTGTTCACGGACTTGGTGGGAAGCACGAGCTTGGCCGAGAGCCTGGGTGACGCCACCTGGCATGAGGTGCTGGCGAGCCATCGCCGGCTCGTCCGCGGATGCGTGCAGGAGCATCGGGGCACGGAGGTCGGCACGCAGGGCGACGGCTTCCTGGTCCGCTTCGACACCCCCGACGCGGCCGTCTCCTGTGCGGTGAGCGTGCACCGTGCGATGAGCGAGGCTCGCGTCGGCGGAGCCTTCGTGCCCGAGCTGCGTGCGGGCATCCACGCTGGGGAGGTCACCGCCGATGACAACGACCTCGTGGGTCGTGTCATCAACCTGGCCGCCCGTGTCAGCGAGGCTGCACAACCCGGTGAGATCCTCGTCACTGAACCCGTGGCAGATCATCTGGCGCCCGGCACCGAGCTCACCGATCGAGGGCTCAGGCCCCTGAAGGGGTTCGCGCAGCCTCGCCACCTCCTGGCGGTCGTCTGGGACACCACGGACCAGACGATCGTGCTGACAGCAGAGCACGAGGAGCGGTAGCGCACGGCTCAGTGAGCACGGCTAGGCCCGGGGCGCCGGCTCCTCGATGACCAGGTCGGCGACCTGCCGCTCCTCGACGTCGGATCGTCGACGGATCGACAGCTGGCTCCAGTGCACGGCCGTGGTCACCGCGGCGGGCACCCACATGAGCACGGCGGCCCCGCCCAGCGTGTCGGCATCCAAGTAGAAGGCGACGACCGCCAGGTGGAAGACCTGAGCGTGGTAGGTGATGAGCGCCACCAGGTGCGGGTTGTCACGCAGCCCACCGGCGACGACCTCGGCAGGCGCATCCCTGTCGAGGTGATGAAGACCGAGGATGAGCACACCCGCGGTCGCAGCGAAGCCAGCCTGCGAGCCGAGCGGCAGCCCGAACCAGAACCCTGGCCCGTGGTAGTGGAACAGCTCGCCGAGGTAGAAGCGATCTCCCAGGCGGCTCACCGGGTCGAGCACCCACAGTGCCCACACAGCGAGCATCCAAGCGACCGCCAGCTCGTGCCAAGCGCGTGGGGCGCGTGTGCGGAAGGGCCCGGCCGCGATCAGCCGGCCCGCCGCGAAGGCGAAGTAGGCCATGAACGTGTAGCTGAGCGGCACCATGAGCGGAACGTCGAAGATGAACAGCTCGTCGTCGCGCAGTGCGTCGTTGAACGAGTAGCGCGTGTACGGGAAGCCCAAGTGCACTGAACCGTTCTCAGCCGCGACGCCGACGACGAGTGCGATCGCCACATATGCGCCCGTGCGACGCCAGCCGAGCTGCTGTGAGGCTCGCCACAGGAAGGTCAGGCCGAACAGCGTCACGTACCAACGGCCCACCAAGGTGCCGACGACCAGATCCATGCCATCCCCCCGGCTCTGCGACAGCCAGAGCATAGGCTGACACGCGTGTCAGATACGGCGAGGCAGGCGGGCGGGATCACCGTCGGGATCGACATCGGCACCACCTCTGTCAAGGCTGTGGCGGCGGACCTCGATGGCAACGTGCTCGCCCGTGCGCGTGTGCCTCATGCCGTCCAGACCCCAGTCGCGGGTGCGTTCCAGCACGACGTCGACCGGGCCTGGCGAGCCAACGTCGTCGATGCGCTGGCGCAGGTAGCGGCCGACCACTCGGTCGAGGCGGTGAACGTCTCGGCGATGGTGCCGTCGCTCGGCGCGGTCGCGGCCGACGGCATGGCTGTGGGCCCCGGGCTCCTCTATGGCGACTTCCGCGGCGAGCGGGCCGGGCATGATGTCACTCGCGCTGGCGACAGCGGGGAGCTGCTCGCCTTCCTCGCCTGGCATGCGTCGACCACGCCTGACGCTGCTGGCTTCTGGCCGGCGCAGGCTGTCGCCAACCACGCGCTGTGCGGCCGCGGCGTCATCGACTCGACGACCGCCATGACGGCTCATCCGCTGTTCGACTTCACCGGGTGGGACGAGGCACTGGCGGCCGAGGCGGGCACGACGCCAGCGGCCCTCCCGGCCATCGTCTCGGGGGTCGAGCCGGCCGGGCGCATCAGTGCCGATCTGGTCGGCGCCGGAGCCCTGCTCGGCGGGGGCACGATCGATGCGCTGGCTGAGCAGCTCGTCGCCGGCGCTGACCACACGGGTGACGTGCTCGTGCTGTGCGGCACCACCCTCATCACCTGGGGCGTGCTCGACGACTGGAAGGAGGTGCCGGGTCTCTGGACCATCCCTCACACCGCGCCAGGCAAGAGCATGATCGGCGGTCCGAGCAACGGGGGCGGCCTCTTCCTCGAGCGCGTCAGGCGCTGGCTCGGCAACGATGCCACCCACGACCTGCTCGATCTCGCGCCCGGCGACCTGCCTGTCTGGCTGCCCTACGTCAGGGGCGAGCGCACTCCGTTGCACCGACGCGACCTTCGTTCCTCGCTTCACGGCGCCGCGCTGCACCACGACGCAGCGCACCTGCTGCGCGCGGCGTACGAGGCCGCCGGGTTCGTCGTGCGGCACCACCTCGACCTGGCCCGAGACGTCGGTCTCGCACCGAAGAGGATCGTCGCCACAGGTGGCGGCACTCAGGTGGAGGCGTGGATGCGCGCACTGGCCGACTGCACTGGCCTACCTGTCGACGTTGCCGCTGTGCCGGAGGGTGCCGCGCTCGGCTCGGCCTTCATCGCTCGCTGCGTCGCCGGCCTGGAGACATCGATGGTCGACGCCTCCCGCTGGGCAAGAACAGCCCGCACGATCGAACCCCGCAACGACTGGGAGCAAGCAGCCACCGAGAGATACAACCGCTTCCGGGGACTGACCGCCGAGGCGTGATAGGCGAGCGACGAGGATCAGAAGAGATATTCGAAGTGCTGCGTCTCGACCATGAGAGGCAGGCGGTAGCGCACGTAGAAGCTGTGCAGCCGCAGCGCCCCGACGTACTCCTCGTAGGTCGGCTCGATGAGGTCGACGACTTCTGGCTCCTTGGCCTTCCATGCGGCAGCTCGTCGTGCGACCTCTTCGAAGTCCTCGAGCGTCGCCACTGACAGGCCGAAGTGGTCGAGCCGCGGTGCTGTCATGGGCTGGTCTTCCGCGATTAGGAACACGAACTGCTCGTGGCTGTGCGCGCGGAAGACGAGACGCCGGCGGTCCTCGGTCAGGTCCTCGTACTCCTCCAGGCCGAACACGTCGCCATAGAACGCGATGAGAGCGGCGCGCCCGTCACCATCGAGCTCATCCGGGGCGACGGACATGGCCACGTGGTTGAGGCGGGGCGGCTTGGCGAAGCTGGGCCCGGTCATCGAGTGCACCTCATGGTCGCACCAGCACCTTGCCTGCGAGCGTGCCGTCGGCCAGCCCTCGCATGGCGTCGAGGAGGCCTGTCAGGGGAACGTCCTCGGGCTCGAGCAGCTCGTCGATCGGCATGTCGCCCGACGCGAGCAGATCGAGGGCTTGCTCGAACCCACCCTGGTCGTACGTGAAGGCGCCCGTGATGACGAGCTCGTTCAGCAGGATGCGGTTGGGGTCGAACCGCGGGGGCTCGATGCCCGCGCCGACCAGCACCAGCGTGCCTCCGCGCACGAGCTGCGCCAGACCCGCCTCCATCGCCCGCGCCTTGCCGGAGCACTCGAGCACCAGGTCGACGGCGCCATCGACGACGAGCCCCGGCTCGGCGATGCTCGGTACGACGAGGTCGTCGGGGTGGAGGACCTCGCTGGCGCCGACGGCGGAGGCCAGCGCCTGACGGCTGGCCGAGGGCTCGGCGCAGCGAACTTCGTCGACTCCGAGAGCGCGCAGCGCGGCGATCGTCAGGGCGCCGATGGGCCCGGCGCCGAGCACGAGGACCCGCAGGCCCGGTGCCGCCTTGCCTTGATGGATGCCATGGAGAGCAACGGCCAGGGGCTCGGCGAGAGCGGCGGCGCGCGGTTCGAGGCCGGCTGGCATGGGCAGGACCTCGTCGGCAGGGGAGACCTTGTAGGTGGCGAAGGCCCCTTGCTCGAGCCCTATCCCTGGCGTGTCGCGTCCGGCGCAGAGCGAGGGACGGCCGGCGACGCACATGTCGCAGGTGCCACAGCGGACGGTGGGCCCGCCAACCACGACGTCGCCCGGCTGCCAGCGCGTGACGGCGTCGCCGACCGCCTCTATCCGCCCCATCCACTCGTGTCCCTGCCAGCTTCCCGGTGCACCCCAGCCCTCGAGCACCATGTGGAGGTCGCTCCCGCAGATGCCGCAGAGGTCGACAGCTACGAGCACGTCGTCTGGGCCGACCGGCGGCACCGGCACCTCGTCGATGTCGAGTCGGCCAGGGCCCTTCAGCACGGCCGCCCGCATGCTCTCTGGCAGGTCCCCCATCGGTGCCGCAGCGTAGTTGACACGCGCGTCAGGTGTCCGAAGCGAGAGCTTTGGCTCGAGGCAATGAGTCCCACTCTGGCGAGCCTGAGGCGATGAGTCCCGCATGTGGGAGTCATCGCCTCGCCCGTCCGCTGACGGGACCTATTGCCTCGGGTCAGATCGGGGTCAGGTCGACAGGAGGGTGGCCGCGCGGTGGGCCAGAGCGGCGAGGGTGAGTGTGGGGTTGTAGCCGGCTGAGGTGACGAAGACGGAGGAGTCGCAGACCAGAAGGTTGTCCACGTCCCACAGGCGCTGCTCGGGTGAGACCACCGAGGTTGCTGGATCCGTTCCCATCCGCGCCGTGCCCATCACATGGCGGCTCGCCGGCGCGATGCCGAGCGGGCTCGACGTGGCGTGCAGATCGAAGTCTCCCTGTGGTGGCGAGGTCGCCGAGAAGGCGAGCTGCGCGCCGGCGTCCATCATGACGGCCTCGTGCAGCGGAGCCGCGTACGCAGACGCGGCCAGTTCGTGACGATGCGGCGAGTAGGTGACGCGTCCGGCCGGCAGGCCCCACGCGTCGCGCACCTCAGGATCGAGGTCGATGCGGTTCTGTGGCTGCGGGAGGTCCTCGCCCTGCACGGTGAACACCCACAGCCGGCGGCGCAGCGCGCTGTCGGCCATCGACGTGAGGTGCGCCTCGCCCACCGGGTAGGTCGCCGCCTCGTCGATCGGCCCCGGCCCGGCGCCGTGCTCGACCACGCCGCCCCTCATCCACGGCAGGCCCGCCGCCCTCGCTGCAGCGCGCATCTCGGGTGTGTCGATCATCAGATCGTCATGCAGGTGGGTGACGCTGCGACCCCGCTCACCGCCCGTGGGCTCCGGGAAGATGCCGACCGTGAACGTCTGGAAGTGGTACGTGAGGAAGCGCCCGACGAGATCGCCGCCGAGGCCGCTGCGAAGCAGCAGCCGCGGCGTCTCGAAGGCACCGCACGCCAGCACGACCGCCCTCGCCGCGCTGAGCTCGACGAGGCGTGGCTCGGGGTAGCTCGTGAGGTCGAGGTAGCGCACCCCGGTGGCGCGGCGTCCCGACCCGTCGAGCACGAGGTCGCGCACGTATGAGTCGGGCCGCAGGTCGCAGCGTCCGGAGCGGAGCGCGCGTTGGAGCGACGCGATTGGGTCGCCCTTGGCGTGGATGGGGCAGCCGTAGCCGCCGCAGAACCCGCAGTCGGCGCAGGCGGGGCGACCGTCGTACTCGATCGAGTTGGCGCCGGTCGGCGCGCGGTACGGGTGCAGTCCCGCACGTTCGGCTGCGGCCGACGACACGAGTGCCATCTGCATGTCATCGCCGGGCGGCATCGGGAACGGTGAGCTGCGCCACGCCGCGAACGGGTTGGCGCCGTCCTCGCCTGCCACGCCGAACGCGGCCTCGACGGCGGCGTAGTGCGCCTCGAGGTCGTCGTAGCCGAGCGGCCAGTCCTCGACGGAGGCGCCGTCGACCGGCCCGCGCTCGCTGCGCAGACGGAAGTCCTCCTCGCGAAAGCGCGGGAGCTTGGCATCGGCGTGCACGCCACCGCCGCCGACCGTGGAGGGGAGGTTGTTCACCTCGCCGACGAGGATGCGATCGCCGTCGTCGACCGAGCGGCGGTAGGTCCGCGGCTCGAGCAGCGGGTCGGGGCCCAGCATGTGGCGGCGGGTGAGCGCGATCTCGTCGTTGGAGAAGTGGGCGAGCGGCGCGTGCGGTGGGGCGAGATCGACGAGGTGGTTGCGGCCCTTCTCGAGCACGACGACTGACCAACCGGCGTCGGTCAGCACCTCGGCGACGGTCGCGCCGCCCGGGCCCGACCCGACGATGATGGCGTCGCAGTCCGCCATCAGCTGGCGCCTCGTGCCGGCGGGAAGAGCGGCTCGGGGAAGGCGATCCGCTGCCAGCCGCGGCTCGCACGGTTGCCGCCGTAGGCAGGATCGCCGTAGGCGGCCTCGCAGGCGTGGGCGTGCAAGGTGCGGGCGTCGCCTGGCTCGGGCCGGCCATCGACCACTCGCTGGTAGACGGCGCGCAGATCGTCGATGCGCTTCCTCCAGGCGTGCCGCTCCCACGGGCCCAGGTCGAGCCAACCCCCGTCGGGCGCGCCGCTCCAAGGACCCGGCGCGGCCCAGATGCGGGGTGGGTCGTGATCCAGGGCCGTCAGCAGGTTCTCGACGTAGTCGACCGCACCGAGAGCGCTGGCGCCCGGCACCTGCTCGTCGAGAGCCGCACCCACCTGCGCCCGTTCGTCCTCGTCGAACAATTCGCCCACAGGACCCCTTGTTAGCCGACGTTGAGCAGGATGCGGACGCCCGTGCGTGGAACTGATCAGGAGGACAACAAGGGGAGGCAAGGATGAGGGGAGGGCTGCGGCTTCAGGCGCGCCGGGCGTGTCTCGCCGCCGCTGGCGCGTGCGCTCTGTTCGCCGCCGTCGCGCCTTCGTCCCCGGCCCAGGAAGCCGACCTAGGACCGCGTCCTGAGGTGTTCCGGGGCTCCGCCACCTCGCAGGTCATCTCGGTCCAGGTCGACCGAAAGGCGCTCCTGCCAGTACCGGACCTGTTCCGGTTCATCGTGCTCGACGGCCAAGGCACTTACGAGTCGAGCTTCCGGGAGGCGCGCTCGTCGCTCTTCTTCCCGGGCAACGGGCTCATCCTCGGGCCCTCGCTGGCTTGCGGCACCTTCGCCGGGTCGCTCCCGCCAGAGTTCAGCAGCTTCGACCCCATCCTGAAGCCCCTGCTGGCGGCCTGCTTGCAGTACAAGTACCCGCTCACCGTCTTCGCGGATGACTTCCAGCCCGACGGCGCCACGAGCGGCTCGCTTGCGCTGGGAGCGTCGAACGATCCGATCTCCGGCAACGCGATACGAGCCAAGGCGCACGCGGGCGAGGACAAGACCACCACCGACGCGGTGATGCAGGACCTGCGGGTGCTCGGCGTCCCGCCCTTCGGGCCGGTCACGCCACAGCTCCCAGGCTTCGAGATGGACACCTCGCTGCTCAAGGTCGACAGCGCCGTGAGCCGCACCGACCAGCGCATCGAGGATGGCGTGCTCGTGGTCGAGTCGGAGGCGACGCTCTCCGGTATCAGCATGATCGGCGGGCTGATCCGCATCGAGAACCTGCGCTCGTTCTCCAAGGTCACCGACGACGCCAGGGGCAAGCGCACCGCAGTCCCCTCTCTCACGATGAGCGGCATCACCGTGGGCGGGCAGCCGGCCAAGCTCACCGACCAGGGCTTCGTGCTGGGCACGAGCGCCAGCGGACCACTCGATCAGCAGCTCCAGAGCGGGCTCAACGAGATCCTGCGCGCCTTCAACATCCGAGTGACGACGCTCGACTCCGAGAAGGATCTAACACGCGACGGGGCTGCTGTCGCCGGCGTGGGCGGCTTGCTGATCGAGTTCGAGCGCGACGTGCAGGGCCTCCCGTCCACGCCCCGGTTCCCCGATCCCAGGTTCCCCAACACCGAGGCCGACCCCAACGGCCTCTACACCGGCTCCATCCAGCTGGGCACCACGGGCGCGCTGGGGGCCGCCTTCGACTTCGACGACGACTTCACCGGCGACATCGACCCCGACCTCCCCGATCTGCCCGATGTCGGCTTCGACAGCGGCAGCGCCGACTTCGATGGTGGCAGCTTCGAGGGAGCGCTACCGCCTGCTTCGCCCGACGCCGGACCGGGCGTGGTGTCAGAGCCGCGGTCTCGCCCCAACACCAACGATGGGGTGCTCACACGCTCGCTGGGCGACCGCTTCGGCGATCGCATGGGATTGATGTACCTGTCGCTGATGTTCGCCGTGCTCGGGTGCTGCATCGCTCCCAGCTTCTCCATGCCTGCACGGTTCGGCGGGCGCCACACGTGATCCAAGGAGACCCAATGTCGGCCGACGAGGCACAACGACCGCTTCTAGACGACGAGCCCGATCCGGGCCTGTTGTGGCGCTGGGTGGCGGCTGCCGTTCGCCCCTACGTCGGGTGGATCCTGATCGGCGCAGGCGCGCTCGTGATGCTGATCGGCTACTTCGGTGTGTCGCGCGAGGCGATCCCGGCCAAGCAGATCCCGTATCTCGTCTCAGGTGGCATCGGTGGTGTCTTCCTCGCCGTCGTGGGTGCCTACTTCCTCGGCACCCAGGAGCTGCGCCGCGACAGCGGCCGCCTCGATCGGCTCGAGCGCATGGTGGAAGAGCTCCACATGGCGCTGCTGCGCAGGCCCGATGCCCCGGTCATCGACATCGGCTCGACCGAGTCAGGCGGCGCGGATGGTCCGTCGGCGTCGAGCGCCGCAACGAACGGCAGCGGTCGGCAGACACGCCGCGTGGTGGTCGTCGAGGGTGGCGAGATGTTCCATCTCGAGAGCTGCGCGCTCGTCGCCGGCAAGGACGCGGAAGAGCTGACGCCGGCAGCTGCCCGCAAGCGCGGCCTGCGGCCCTGCCCCGCCTGCACCCCCGCGCCCGCCAGCGCGGTCTCCTGATCCAGCATCGATGTTCTACGTCGAGATCGCACTGATCGGGATCATCTTCGGGTGCCTGTACGCGCTCTCGGCCACGGGCATCGTGCTCACGTACATGGCCACGGGCGTGTTCAACATCGCTCACTTCGCCATCGCCCTGCTGGCCGGCTACCTCGGCTGGCAGCTGAGCGGTCGCTGGGGTCTGCCGCTCATCGTCGTCGTCCCTGTCGTGCTGCTCGTCTGCGGTCCGCTCCTCGGGTTGGTGCTCGAGCGGGTGGTCTTCCGACCGCTCCAGGAGCGGCGGGCGTCCAGCTCGGAGAAGCTCGTGGCCGCACTCGGCGTGACGGTGGTGCTGCTCGCTCTCATCGACGTCATCTGGGGCCCTGGCGTACAGGGCACCACCACGGAGCCCGTACCGCGCATGTTCGGCATCAGGCCTTTCGAGGTCGGGCCCCTCACCTTCGACATGGAGCAGATGGGCTTGCTGGCCACGGTGCTCGTCGTGGCCGGCCTCCTCTACCTGCTGTTCCAGAAGACGTTCCTCGGCACGTCGATCCGCGCAGTGGTCGACCGCCGGGAGCTGGCCGAGCTGTCTGCGATCGACGCAAACCGCATCTCGCAGGTGGCCTGGTCTCTCGGGTGCTCGCTGGCCGCTCTCACCGGCCTGATCATCCCGCAGGGCACGCTCGAGCCCACACGAATCATCTTCTTCGGGATCGAGACCTTCTCCGTCGCCGTGGTGGCTCGGCTCACGAGCGTTCCCAAGGCGATCCTGTTCGGCTTCTTCGCCATGGGCCTCGGTCGCGCCCTGCTCGACCAGTTCGAGCCGTTCGGCGACACGGGCGGATGGTCCGAGACCTACCAGGCCGTGGTTCTCAACCTTTCGAGCATCGTGCTCTTCGTGGCGCTGGTGGCCTTCCGCAAGCTGGATGAGCTGGGAGAGTCGGCTTCGGCCGGTCAGGGTCTCGTCACCGGGGCCTTCGGTCGTGCGCAGACCACGAAGAGCGGAACGGCCGTGACGGTGGCGGCTGCCATCGCTGCGCTGGTCGCTCCCTTCGCGCTCGGGGGCCCCGACCTGCGCCTGGCCCACGTCGCCTTGGCGCTGGTCGTCATCTTCGTCTCGATCGTGTGCATCACCGGGTTCTCGGGCCACCTCACGCTGGGGCAGGCCTCCATCGCCGGCATCGGCGCCTTCTTCACGGCGCGTGCAGCCAACTCGCTCGATCTGCCCGTGCTTCTCGCCATGGTCGTCGGCGCGGCTGTCGCGGTGGGTGCCGGCATGCTGGCTGGCTATCCAGCGCTCCGACGCAAGGGTCTCTTCCTCGGGCTCACCACTTTGGGCTTGGCCTTGATCATCGATCGCTTCGTCTTCAACGCCGAGCTGTTCAAGGGCGGGCCGGGTGGGCTAGTGGTCGAGCGCCCATCGCTGTTCGGCCTCGATCTCAGCGGCGACCGTGCCTTCTACTTCTACGAGCTGGTGGTGGTCGTCCTGATGCTCGTGCTGGCCCACAACCTGCGCAGCGGCCGCTTGGGTCGCGTGCTCGCGGCGATGCGCGACTCGGAGACGGCGGCGCAGTCGGTGGGCATCGGGCTGCGGCGAGCCAAGCTGTTCGTGTTCGGTGTCTCCGCCGCGATGGCCGGCATCGGCGGTTCGCTCCTGACGCAGGCTCACCAGAACTGGGACACCTTCACCTTCAACCCCGTGCTCGGGCTGTTCTGGTTCACGACCGTCGTGGTCTGTGGGGTGTCGAGCGTGCGAGGAGCGGTGCTGGCAGCCGTGCTCTACGTGCTGATCCCCAGGCAGCTCGACCTGGACATCCAGAGCGCCATCGGCTTCTTCGGCCTGGGCGCGCTGCTGCTCGGCCGTCTGCCGGGTGGTCTGATCGCCCAGCTCGGCCGTCTCGGTGAGGCGCTCCAGCATCGGATTGCCGAGCAGTACCGCATCGCCCGGCGGCCGGCGCCGCCTCCCGCCCCGGCTCCTGTTCCGAGCCCGTTCGCAGAACGTCTGCTCGCCGAGCGAGGTCGCGCATGACTGCGCCTGTGCTCGAGGCTCAGAGCATCACCGTCCGCTTCGGGGGGCTGGTCGCCGTCGACCAGGTCTCACTGGCGGTGGCGCCGGGCTCGATCACGTCGCTCATCGGGCCGAACGGTGCTGGCAAGACGACGCTGTTCAACGCTCTGACGGGTCTCCTGCGCCCGGACTCAGGCCAAGTCGTCCTCGGCGGAACCGATGTGACGGCGCTGCCTACCGACGCACGGTCGCGCCTCGGCATGGCGCGGACGTTCCAGCGCCTCGAGATCTTCAGCGGCATGACGGTCTTCGAGAACCTCCAGGTAGCCGCCGAGGCCGCCTCCCCGGGCCGCACCTTCAGTGGCTTGTTCAGGTGGCGCCATCCAGACGAGCCTGAGATCGTGTCGACGGTCGAGGAGGTGCTCGATCTCGTCGGTCTCCAGGATGTGCGCGATCGGATCGCAGGGTCGCTCAGCACCGGATCGTTGCGCCAGGTGGAATTGGGCCGCGCGCTGTGCCTGAGACCACAGGTGCTGCTGCTCGACGAGCCCAGCAGCGGTCTCGACACCGGTGAGAGCGAGGCCTTCCAAGAGGTGCTTCGAGGAGTCGCTGCGAACGGCATAGGGGTGCTGCTGGTCGAGCACGACGTGGAGCTAGTCATGGCGCTGTCCCAGCTCGTCTACGTGCTCGACTTCGGGAAGGTCATCGCGGTCGGCGGTCCCGACGAGGTTGCGAGCGATCCCGCCGTGCGAGAGGCGTACCTAGGCGTTCCAGCGGATGAGGAGCTGGCTGTATGACGATGGCCCTCGAGCTCGAGGACGTGCACGCCGGCTACGGCCGCATCGAGATCCTGCACGGCGTCAGCCTTCAGGTGCCGCGCGGCTCGGTCGTGGCGCTGCTCGGTCCCAACGGCGTGGGCAAGACCACGACGCTGAAGGCGATCTCGGGCACCCTTCCCGTCACCTCCGGCTCCATTCGGCTCGACGGCCGGCGCATCGACAACCGGCGCGCCAGCACGATCGCGGCTCGCGGAGCGGTCCTCGTCCCAGAAGGCCGCGGTGTGTTCCCTGCCCTCTCGGTGCTCGACAACCTGCGGGTGGCCCACCACAGCGCGCCGAGCGAGGTCGCCGGGCAGTGGGAGCAGTGGCTCGACGAGATCGTCGCCACGTTCCCGCGCTTGGGCGAGCGTCTCGAGCAGACGGCTGGTTCGCTGTCCGGCGGTGAGCAGCAGATGCTCGCGCTCTGCCGGGCTCTGGTCGGGAGCCCGAGCGTGGTGCTGTTCGACGAGCTCTCGATGGGGCTGGCTCCTCTGGTGGTCGCCGAGCTGTTCGACCGTGTGGCCGCGCTGCGCGACGCCGGACGCACCATCGTCCTCGTCGAGCAGTACCTGACCTATGCGCTCGAGCTGGCCGACCTCTGCTACGTGCTCGCAAAGGGGCGCGTGGCCTGGGCAGGAGAGCCATCAGAGATCCGGCACCTCCCGAGCGCGGCGACCTACCTCACCGCGTGACGCCCGCTGACTGACTCACGACTCTCCGACCGGGCTGAGGCCCGGGCCGAGCCGCCACTTGTCAGTTGCCTTGCTCCAGTGCCGGCGTGCCGTACTGCTTGGCGTCGGGGTAGCAGAACGGGAACTTGTCGGTCGCCGTCACCCAGCCGCCCTTGTTGTCGAGCCAGCGGGCGACGGTGAAGCAGTCTTCCCACGTCTTGGCCTCGTAGTCCTGCGGCTTCCAGTCGAGGCCGACCATGATGCCCCCGGCCGTGTAGCCGTCCAGCGACCGGAAGTAGTCCTCCAGGCCCTTGCGGGTGGGAGCCGGGCCCATCGCCTTGACGGCATCGGCGACCAATGTGGCCTGAGCCCAGGCCTCGAGCGCCCACTGGTGGAGCGGCTGGCCAGGCTGGTAGCGGCTGAATGCGTTGCGGAACTCGGCGATGGCGGGAACGTCGGTGGACGTGTAGGGCTTCGACTCTCCCACGATGAAGACCGAGTTGCGGCAAGTGTCGTTGTACGCATCGCCCACCGCGGCGCCGAAGGACACGATGGTCGACACCTTGGCCTTCACCGAGAAGTTGCGCCGAGCCATGGCGTCGCACAGCTTGCGGTTGGCACCGTCGTCCATGGCGTCGAAGATGATCTGCGTGCCGTTGTTCTGCATCTCGGCAACGGCCTGGTCGAAGCTCGGCGCTGCGAAGTTGACGTTGTACGACTTGACCTGGAATCCCTCGAGCTCGAGGCCCTGGGCGATGAAGTTGCCGGCCTGCTTCGACTCGTCGATGTCGTAGGAGAATACGGCGGCCTTGGTCACACCCTGGGTGGTCTTGAACCAGCGATAGGAGCCCGAGAGGCTCATGAGCTTGCCCTTGTAGCCGACGGTCTTGCCGTCGCGCGGGTAGCCGTTCGGGTAGCCGCTCCACATGTGCGGGTACCGGTAGAAGCTGTTGGTGATCGGGATGCCGATGACCGGCACGCCCTTGCTGTTGATGTACTCGGCGGCTCCGCCGAAGGCCCTCGTGTTGGTGGCGACCATCGCGAAGACCTCATCCTGCTCGATGAGCCGGCGAGCGCACTCGAGGGCGCGGCTCCTGTCCTCGCGGTCGTCGCAGGTCTTCAGGATCACCTTGCGGCCGTTGATGCCGCCCTGGGCGTTGGTGGCCTGCGTCCACGCGCGCAGGCCACGGGCCGCCGGCGCGAAGGCATCATCGAGCACTCCGTTCTCGGCGACGATCGTGCCGAGCGTGATCGATGTGGGCGTGATGCCGACATCGGATGCTTGGTTGGGGCCGCTCGCACCACCCGTCCCGCCCGTCGAGCCGGAACCGCCGGTGGAACCGGAGCCACCAGCGGAACCAGAGCCACCAGTGGAGCCGGTGCCGGCACCGTCGGTCGTGCTCTCGCCGCCCGTGGTGGAGCCGTCGAAGCCACCGTCAAGGAAGTCGTCTCCGGCGCTCTCGTCGGAGGAGCCTCCGCCCGAGGACACGCGAGTCTCCTCGAAGGCCGAGTCAGGCAGCCGTGTGCCGCAGGCGGCGAGGAGCAGCGCCCCCACGAGCATCACAACGGTCTTCGATCTCATCCTGTGGCCACCCCAATCGCCCCAAAACCACCCGTACTGACTTCGCCGCCGGCAGGAGCGAGTCCTGCCGTCACGGGTTGTCACGCAGGAAGCGGTACACGCCGGCCATGTCGCGGTTGACCTTGTCGGGCAGCGGGTGGATCGGCGCTCCCATGGCCCTCGTCCCCCAGATGATCTTGGCGGTCCGCTCGACCAGTGCCGCGTTGTGCAGGGCCTTCTCGGGCGACGAACCACAGGTCACCAGCCCGTGGTTGGCCAGCAGCGCGGCACCTCGATCGGCCAGGTGGGCGGCCACCTCGTCGCCGAGCTCGGCGCTACCAGTGCCCTTGTACTCGCAGCACGGAACGTCGCCGCCGACGTAGACGACGACCTCCTCGATCACGGCGGGGATGGGCTCGTGCGCCAGCGCGAACATCGTGGCGTAGACGGCGTGGGTGTGGATCACCGAACCGAGCTCGGGATAGCTGCGCAGCGCCGAAAGGTGCAGATCCTTCTCGGTGGTCGGTGACCGCTCACCCTCGACCACGTTGCCGTCGAGGTCGACGACGACGAGGTCTTCCAAGGTCATCGTGTCGTAGGGGACAGACGACGGGGACAAGCACACCAGGCCATCGGGGAGCCGGCCGGAGATGTTGCCCGAGGTGCCCTCGACCAGGCCCTCCGCGAGCATGCGCTTGGCCGCCGCGAGCACGGCCTCCCGCGTCGTGGTCGGTGATGTGATCGCGTCAGCCATGGCTGAGAACCTCCGGGTTGGCGAGGTTGGCCGGTCGCGCGCCCGCCAGGAGCGCGGCGATGCCGTCGGCCATGAGGGTGGTGTGGTTGGTCTCGGTGTCGTAGGTGGCGCCCCCGATGTGCGGGGTGAGGATGACGTTGGGCATCGCGACGAGAGGGTGATCGGTTGCGATGCTCTCGCCCTCGAAGTGGTCGAGCGCGGCGGCCGCCAGGTGGCCCGACGCCAGAGCGCCGGTGAGAGCGTCGAGGTCGTGCAGGCCGGCGCGGGCCGAGTTCACGTACACCGCGCCGGAGCGCATCAAAGCGAAGCGCTCGGCCGACATCAGGCCGAGGGAGTCGGGAGTGACGGCAGCGTGCATGGACACGACGTCGGACTCGGCCAGCAGCTCGTCGAGCTCGTGGGTCGCGTCGACGGCGAAGGGGTCGCTGGCGATGACATGCATCCCGAGGCCCTCGAGGCGCCAGCGGGTTGCCCGCCCGACCGCCCCGAGGCCGACCAGACCGGCGGTGCGACCGGCGAGCTGCCAGCCGCGGAAGCGCTGGTAGGGGATGGATCCATCTCGGTAGATCTGCCCCTCGCGAACGTCCCGGTCGGCGGCGATGAGGTGGCGGGTGACCGCCAGCAGCAGGCCGACGGTGAGCTCGGCAACGCCGTCCGCGTTGCGTCCAGGTGCGCGCAGCACCGGGATGCCCTTGGCGGTGGCGCCCGCCAGATCGACGTTGGTGGGGTCGCCCCTCGTAGACCCGATGGCGACGAGGGGTAGGTCGAACACTGGCCCCGCGCACTTGTCCGCCTCGCAGATCAAGATGGTCGCTCCGACCTCCGCCGCGCGCGCTGCCAGCTGCTCCTCGTTGTAGAGGCGCAGGGGCTGGTGATCGATCCACGGGTCGACGATCACCTCGCCCAGCGCTCGCAGCGCATCGAGCCCGGGGCCGCGCAAGGGAGCTGTCGAGAAGATGATGTGGCGGTCGGTCATGGCTCCTGCTTCGAGTGGTTCGGGTGGCCGGTCATTCGACCATGGATGCGATCGGTGCGCCCCGGCGAGCGGTCTCCGCCGCCGCCGAAGCGAGGTCGCGGGGATATGAGCGCGCCGCGAGCAGCATCACGAGGCCACCGATCGCGTAGAGGGGCGTGACGATGGCCAGCGCGGTCGGCAGGTCGGAGGCGTCGGCCACGAGGCCCACGATCCACGGTGCCAGTGCAGCGAGAGCTCGCACGATCGAGCGGATCGCAGCGGCGCGGCCGCGCAGCGGAGCCGGGACGACGTCGGCCATCAGGGCCTCGCTCGGCGCGATCGGCGTGGTGAGGCAGAGGCTCCCCAAGAACAGCAGCGTCGCGGAGAGCGGCAGCGACGAGGTGAGGAAGCCGGGCAAGAAGAACACGGTGGCCAGAACCGACGAGACAGCGGTGACGTAGACCCGCGCGTTGGCGACTCCGCGCCTGAGCAGTCTGTCGGCCACCTCGCCACCGGCCATCAGGCCGATCGCAGCGCCTGCGCCGATCACCGGCACGAAGGCGCCGGCCTTCGTGGCCGAGAGGTCGAAGGCCGTCTTGAAGAAGTCGATGCCCCATACCTGCAGTGCGCCAGACAGGAACGCCGAGATCGTCAGCGACATCACCGCGAACCACATGGACCGGATGTGGCGCAGCTCGGCGAACACCTCGAACCAGCTGGCCTTGTCGTAGTCGAGGTCGGTCCAGCGCGGCGGCGGCAGGTGCAGGTCGGGTTGCAGGCCTGGAACCCCGTCGACCTCGACCCCGGTCATGGCCTCGTCGTGGAAGGCGCGGTCCTGTGCTCCGCGCTCTGGCTCCGGCAGTCGTGTGAGGAGCAGCGCGACGAAGGCGCCGAACGGGATCCACATCCAGAACGCGGCGCGCCAGCCGAAGGTGTCGACCAGCACACCGGACAGCGCGACGCCCAGCAGCCCTCCAGCGATGCCGCCCATCTGGTAGCGACCCATCATGCGGGCCCTCGTGGTGACGGGGTAGTAGTCCGACATCAGGGAGACGGCTGCTGGGCCGTTCGCCTCCACGGCTCCGACGCCGAGCCGACCGAGGAACAGCAGCACGAAGCCGGGCGCGATCGCACCGAGACCCATGCAGACGGTCCAGACGAGCATCGCGATGACGAGCAGGGTCGAGCGGCGCCACCTGTCGGCCAGCACGCCGAAGGGGATCCCTCCGGCCACGCCGACGAGCACCATGGCCGATGCCAGCGCGCCGACAGCCCCACGGCCGACGTCGAACTCGGCTCGTATGCCGTCGAGGGCTTGCGCGAGCGAGAGGCGCTCACCCTGCTCGAGCATGAGCGTGGCCCCGAGCGCGACGACTGGGAACGCGCCGTAGCGGACAACCCCGTGATGGGTTGGCCCGCCTCCGTTCGCCTGCGTCCCCAGCGGCTCGCTCATTCGGATGGCAGCTCGGCCTCTACCTCGGCCTTGGCCATCACGGCGTCGTCCTGGTTGCGCAGCTCCACCTTCACCCTGACGAGGTGGCGGCGCTTGCGCTCCACCCGCTTGTCGATGACCTCTCCGGTGATGAAGGTGGCGTCACCCGTGAAGGCTGGGTTGCGGTACTGCGCCGTCGAGTGGGTGATGAAACCCCACTCGCCGGCCCAGGCTGCGACGTAGTCGATGATCCAGGCGCCCATCGAGGCGCCGTAGCCGTAGCCGCGGGGCATGCCGACGTGCTGTGCCCAGCGCGGCTGGAGGTGTCCCCGCGACGGGCCGTAGTAGGCGCCGTCGGTGAGCTCGGGGTTGACCCGTTCCATGCGGCGGTCGCCTTCGAAGCCGGCCATCTCCTTCGTGTAGCCGAGTGCTTCCGCACGCACGGTCGTCGGCCCCTTCGCCATGGCACCCCACGTGGTCATCGGGTAGGCCCGCCACTCGGTGGTGAAGCTGGCGAGGCTGTGGGGGCCGAGCACGTTGGAGGCGAGCCGGTCGCCGAGGGCGACGGTGTCGAAGAGGCGCTTGTCGTGGCGCAGGGTCTGGATCTGGTCGATGAACTCCAGCTTGCGGGCTTCGAGCTCGTCGAGCTGCTCGTCGGTCCACTCCGGCTCCTTCGGCTCGGAGAAGAGCTTCTTCTCCTTCGCCTCACGCACGCGGTAGCGGATAGCGGTGGAACGCTGGAGAGCCACGCGCTCGCCGCGCTGGTTGATGTAGAGCGTGTCTCCGCGCTGGAAGCAGGTCGGGCCTGCGAACTTCGTCTCGGTGACCTTGTAGTCGTAGGGCATGCGATGGCAGACGAGGTGGTCCCCTGGCCGGATGCGTGGACCGAAGAACCACCAGTCGTCACCACCGAAGATGAGGTGGGAGCTCGGGATCTTGCCGACCTGAGCGGGCGAGCAGCCGTGGCTGGTGTCGCACGCGACGGTGAAGGACTGCGGCGCCACGATCGAGCCGAAGCGGCTCTCGGCCGCCCACTGCTCGTCGTAGTGGAGCGGGTTGGGGTAGTGCATGCCCTGCACCCAGCGGCGGATGTCGTTGGTCGCGACCGGCTCCTTCAGCTCGCCGGGCTCCATCGGCACGCCCATGTACTGGTCGAGGTCGGACGCGTCGAGCGTGTCCGTGTCGTCCGGTGTCTGCTCTTCGATCGTGGTCATCGTTCTCCGCTCGTAGAGGGGACGGTCTGTGACACGTCGCGGGCCAGCCGGTCGGCGACGAGCGCCACCAGCTCGGTGTCTCTCACCTTCGTGTCGCTGCTCGTCATCGGGATCTCACCTTCGGCGAAGAAGAACACGCGCTTCGGCACCTTGTAGGCGGCGACACGCGTGCGAAGGAAGTCTTGGATGTCGCGCTCGCTGGCCTCGACACCGTCCTTCAGCGTGATGCAGGCCACGACGATCTCGCCCAGCCTCTCGTCGGGCATGCCCACGATGCGCGACAGCTTCACGGGCGGGCAGGCGCGCAGCTGCACCTCCAGCTCGGCAGGCGAGACGTTGGCGCCAGCGGTCTTGATCATCTCGCTGCGGCGGCCCGTCCAGTGGAGGTAGCCGTCCTCGTCGAAGAAGCCGGCATCACCTGTGTGGAAGAAGCCGTCGGCGTCGAAGCACTCCTCCGGCGAGGAGCCGACGTAGTGCTCCATCAGCGTCGGTCCCTTGATGGCGAGCTCGCCGTCCTCGCCCGGACCCAGCCCTCGCCCCGTGTCGGGGTCGACGACCCGGAGCTCGTTGCCCGGCAGCAGCCGGCCCATGCTCTGCTTCAGGAGCTCGCGCGGCGTGTCGGACCAGTGCGATGAGAAGAACGCGCAGGTCTCAGACAGCCCGTAGCCGACCGGCATGTTCCAGGTCGTGTCGCCGTTGACGCTCGGGTGGCGCGCCAACGCTGACTTGCCGAAGACGTACTTGAGCGAGGACAGGTCGGTGGTCTCCCACGCCGGATGCTCCTCCAGAGCGGCGATCTGGTGCGGGAGCGCATAGGGCTCGGTGACGCGCTCGCGCTCCATCAGCGCCAGCGCTTCGCCCGGCTCGAACGTCTCTTGCATCACCCAGCACCCACCGGCAGCGAGCGTGGAGCCCATCGCGGTGTTGAGGCCGGCGGTCCAGAAGATCGGCAGTGCCGTCCACATCCGCGTGCGTTCGTGGCGCCGGAAGATCTGCGACTGCACCCAGAACTGGAGGGTGGGTGCCCTGTGGTTGTGCAGCATCCCCTTCGGTGTGCTCGTCGTGCCGCTGCTGTAGATGATCAGCGCGTGGTCGCTCGGCTGAGTGCTTGCGATCAGGTCATCAACCGTGTGGTCCTGGATGGGACCGCCTCCCGCGAGGAGCCGGTCCCAGGTGCTGTCGCCCACTGCTACGACCTCGCGCAGAGCGGGAAGCCGGCCTCGGAGCCCGTCGATGTCGTCGGCGTAGCGGCGAGCGAGCATCCGCGTCTGTGTGAGGACGACGACCGCTTCGCAGTCGGTGAGGAGGAACGCCAGCTCGGCATCCGGTGAGAAGGTGGACAACGGGACCGCCACAGCGCCAGCCATGGCGGCGCCGAACAGCGCCGCGACCGCCTCGGGACGGTTTCCCATCAGGATCGCGACGCGCTCGCCGCGCTCGACGCCGATGGCGATGAGGCCCTTCGCGATGCGTCGTGCCTCGTCTCGCAGATCTCGGTAGGTGCATCGGTGCGTGGCCCCGGAGAGGAGCGGCTCGTCGAACACGAGCGCCTCGTTGGGTCCGAAGCGGGCCGCAATCTCGTCGAGGAAGCCACCCATGGTGAGCGCGCCGATCCCCTCGATGCTGTCGAGCGGCGGGCCGTGGAGGGTCGTCATCGCGTGACGCTGCCGTGGGCCGCACCGTGCGGGAACAGTCCCTCGAAGCCGTGCTGCTGGATGCCATCAGCGAGCAGTGCGGCTGTGCGCTCGGCGCTGAGCGGCAGCCGGATGGCGGGCTGCACGTGGCGCGCCAGCACGGAGATGTCGTACTCATCGCAGACGCCCGCCGCGCCGTGGAGCTGCTGGGTGGTGCGCAGCACGGCTCGGGCTACGTCGATGGCGTGGACGCGCAGTGCCAGCGAGTCGACGAGCGCCTCGCTTGGTGCGAGTGACAAGCGCCAGATCGTGAACTGAGCCAGCTCGCGCAGGCCGGCGACGGCGACTGCGGCGTCAGCCAGCTGGAACTGCACGGCCTGGAAGGCGGACAGCGGCTTGCCGAACTGGATTCGGCTGCTGACGTGGTCAACCGCCAGCTCGACGGCTCGGTCGACCGTGCCGAGCACCTGCCAAGCGCTCAGCGCGAGGTGCAGCGCGATGTCGGTTGCCGCGGACTGCTCTGAGCCCACCGGAGCTGTGTCGCCGGTGGCGACGAGGTCGGCCACGAACGGGCCCAGCCGCGAGCCCAGCACGCCGTCCTTCGGGCTGGCGAGAGCGGTCGGGCCTGCGACGACTGCGAGGCGCCACTCATCGAACAAGTCGCCGTGGTCGACTCGCAAGCGGTCGTCGGGCACGACGGCGAACGGCGCACCGTCGTGGAGCGCTGGGTCTCGGAGCAGGACCGCAGGCAACGGGTAGGGGAGCGCGACACGACCGGCCGCTTCGCACAGAGCTGCGGCAGCGGCCAGGGTGTCGGCGTCGGCGCGCGGGTCGAGGTCGTCGATGCCGAGTGCGCGCAGGGCCGGTTCGATCTCCGCGCGGCGCCGCTCGGGTGCCTCCTCGGCACGGCGTGCCGCGTCGACGCCTCCGAGGTCGGCGAAGGCACGGCCGGCGGCAGCCCCGAAGGCGGTGGCCTCCTCGGGCAGGCAGGGGTTCACGAGCGCCCGCCGAGGAGCGCCTTGGACACGATCATGCGCTGCACCTCGATCGTGCCGGACGCGACGGTGGCCGCCTGCGCGTAGCGCCAGTGGTCCTCGATGGCGCCGTGGAGCGGAGCGCCGGTGCCCGCCTCGAGGCTCTCGTGCTCGACTGCCTGGAAGAGGAGCTCGGCCACCTGCTGGTCGCACTGCGTGACAGCGATCCTGGCGGCGCTCGCCATCACGTCGGGCGGCTCGCCTGTCTCCTGCGCCCGCACCGTGCGATAGGCGAGCAGGCGCGCCACCCGCACCTGGATGAGGGCGCGCGCCCACTGGCTGTGCAGGGCCGGGGGCAGCTGGTGCCACACGGGGGCGAGCTCGCGGCCGAGGGCGGACAGCAGCCGCTCGCAGCGCGCGTAGCGGGCGATGCCGACCCGTTCGTGGGCCAGCGCCTTGCGGATCACGGCCCAGCCCTCGCCCACCCCGCCGAGCACGGAGTCGGGCCCCGCCCAGACGTCCTCGAAGAAGACCTCGTTGAGGTGGTGTGGGCCGAGCATGCTGCGGATCGGTCGGACCGTGATGCCGGGCGTGTCCATCGGCACCAGGAACATCGTGATCCCTTCGTGGCGCTCACCGCTGCCGACACGGGCTGCCAGGACGCACCACTGCGCCATGCCCGCGTAGGAGGTCCAGATCTTCTGGCCGTTGATGCGCCAACCGTCGCCGTCGGGTGTGGCCTTGGTGCTCAGCGCGGCGAGGTCAGACCCAGCGTCGGGCTCGCTGAACCCCTGGCACCAGATGACCTCGCCCGCCGCGATCGCGGTGAGGTGCTGGCGCTTCTGAGCGTCCGTGCCGAACGCCATGATCGCCGGCCCGACCCAGTTGAGGCCCATGTACTGGGCGCCACGCGGCTCGTGGTGCGCCCACATCTCCTCCCGCACGACGGTCTGGTCCCACACCGAGCCGCCGCCCCCGCCGTACTCCTCGGGCCAGGCGATCGTAAGTAGCCCCTCCTCTGCGAGCGTGCGGCAGAACTGCTGGGCGACCTCGAGATCAGCGGGATCGTCGGTGAACGCGCCGAGGTAGTCCTCCGCGATGTTGGCCGCGATCAGCGCCCGCAGCCGCGCCCGCAGCTCGGCTGCGCGCTCGCCGAGGTCGAAGTCCATCGATCTCCTCTGCTCAAACCTGACGGCAATGTTAGTCGCGTAGTGTCAGGGCCGATGCAGCCCGCCGTTCCGGCCTCCGTGGCCCGAGTGCTCGACCGGGCGCTGGCGGAGCGACCCGACGCAGAGGCACTCGTGACGCGCACCCGCCGCCTCACCTACGTCGAGCTGGATCGGCTCGCCACACAGGCCGCTCACGCACTGGGCGGCATGGGGATCGGCGCCGGCGATCGGGTCGCGGCCTCCTGGACGAACGAGGCCGATGTCGTGGTGGCGTTCCACGGGGCGATGCGCATCGGCGCTGTGTGGGTGGGCGTGAACCGGGCGCTCGCTCCGCCTGAGAAGCGCTACTTGTGCGACGACTCGGGCTCCTCCCTGCTGCTCTGCGACGACGAGGTGCCGGGCCTCGACCTCCGCATCGTGAGTGCGGCCGAGTGGCGGGCCGCAGTTGACGATGCACCAGACGAGCCGATCGAGGGGGTGGTGGACCCGCACGCTCCGGCCGGGATCGCCTACACGAGCGGCACCACCGGTCATCCCAAGGGCGCCGTGCACTCGCAGTGGAACCTGCTCGTGCCCGGAGCCGTGCTGGTGGCCAGCCGCGGCTACGACGCATCGCTTCGCAAGGGCGACTGCTTCCCGTTCACGATCCTCAACATGGCGGTGCTCACCACGCTGCTCGTGTCGCAGGCAGGAGGCTGCTCGATCGTGATGGATCGCATCGACGCCCAGGGTGTGGCCGAGTGGATCCGCACCGAGCGCGTCACGACGTGGAACGGTCCGCCCGCTCTGCTGCACAGCCTGGCGACGGACGACTCGATCGCGACGGCCGACCTCGCCTCGCTGACCGAGGTGTGGACCGGCGGCGCCGACTGCCCGGAGGCGATCCGGTCGATGTTCGAGGAGAAGTTCGGGCTGCCCGTGCTCGCCACCTATGGCTTGAGCGAGGCACCCACGGTGGTGGCGATCGACCCTCGCGGCGGCCCTCACGTCACCGGTGCGAGCGGGCGGCCGCTACCTCACTTGGCGGTGCGCATCTCATCCGCTGACGGGGCCACGCTTGCGCCCGGCGAGACGGGTGAGATCTGCGTCGGGCCGGCGGCGGGTCCTGCTGAGCCGCTCTATCGCACGATGCTCGGCTACTGGCAGCGGCCGGAGGCGACGGCGGAGACCCTCGTGGACGGCGAGCTGCACACCGGCGACCTCGGCTTCCTCGACGACGACGGCTTCCTCCACGTGCGCGACCGCAAGAGCCTCGTCATCATCCGGGGTGGCGCCAACGTCTACCCGGCCGAGGTCGAGCGGGTCCTGCTCGAGGCACCCGGGGTTGCGGCCTGTGCCGTGCTCGGCGTGCCCGACGAGCGCCTCGGAGAGCGCGTGGTCGCGGTGGTCGAGCTGAGCGCTGGTGCGGCGCTGGACGAGGCACGCGTGCGTGACCACTGCCTCGCCAACCTGGCCAAGTACAAGGTGCCCGAGCGCTTCGTCGTGGTCGACGCCTTCCCCCGCAACGCCATGGGCAAGATCATCCGCAAGGAGCTCGCCGCCCTGCTGTGAGACGGGCGATTCCGGTCTTGAGGGTTTCGCTCACGGCTGCCTGAACACGGAGTGGGTGCCGACGCGGCGCCAGACCACGTGAGGCTGTCCTTCGATCACCTCATCGCCGTACTCGAAGGTGGCGCGACCGTCGTCTGCCCATGTCATCTCGAAGATCCCGGTTGCCCCCTGGATGCGCTTGACCCGTAAGCCCTTGCGGAACGGTCGATCGGAGCGAAGATCCTCGACGAACTGGTCGACGGCGTTCAGGAACGCTGATCGCTGCGCCGGTGTCAGCCGCTCGAGGTCGGCACGGAACCGCGCCAGCCACGCGTAGGTCGGCACGGATGGTCAGCGATTGCGCTGCCGCTTGGCGGCACGACCGGCGATCGAGCGCAAGGCTGCCTTGAAGCCATCTTCGGAGTCGAAGGTCTCCACTCGACCGGCCGCACGGTCCGCGTCGGCTTCCCGCTCGCCTGCCTGCCACTCAGTGGTCCAGAACCAGGCCTGCGTGGCGTCGATGACCTTGCGGGGGCGCAGGAGAATGCCCTCGTCGGTCAGCTCGGCATCGAACAGGTCGCCCTCCTCGAGGTGGGCGGCCGAGCGAATCTCCTCGGGGAGGGTCAGCTGGCCCTTGGCTCGAAGTGTCGTGCGCGGCATCCGATGATCATACTTTCAGAAAGTCGGAGCATTCAGACGGTTTCTGACAGCCCCCGGTTCGAGCAGCTTTGGAGCGACAACTCTCATGTGCCCAGCCGGACCAAGACGATTGTCGCTCCAAAGCTGCTCGATTGATGTGCCGGGGTGCCGCTCGGCCCCGGCCAACAAGCTGCATGACGAGTGTTCCGACGCAGCCGCCAGTGCGCCTTCTGCCACAACGCCTGGCTGAGAACATGTCACGTGGGCACACCTAGCAGCTGCATCAGCTCGTCGACTTGGTCGTCGGAACCCGTCAGTGCGTGGATCGGAATCGAGCGCAGAGCCCACTTTGGCATCAGGCGTATACCGAAGCAGTCAGCGTAGATCCCCCCGATCCACGATCGCCGGGTCACGACCGCTCGCACGCCGGATACCGGCACTGTCCACGAACGAAAGACGTTGTCGATCCTGATCTCGCCATCGGCCAGGGCGACGTTGACGCGGGAGATCCGTCTCCAGCCGATACCCGCGACCATGGAGTCCAGGACCGCCAGGATCGCTATGTATCGGACAACGCTGCCAGCGGCGAGCGGAGCCGCCATGACGCTCGGTGCGATCAACAGTGGAGCAAAGTCCAGCGCGAGCACCCTGCGTTGAGCTGCCGGAGCACGACCGAGCGTGATCGGCCGCCGATGGCTCGGGCCAGATCGACGTGCGACTCTGCGGAGCCCCATCTAGCAGCGGTAGATGCGCTCGGCGGTGGTGGCGAAGAGCTTGTCGCGGGACGAGTCGTCGAGACCGTCGGTGACGGCGGCGAAGGTGGAGTAGAGCTCGTCGAAGGTGCCGTGCATGCCGTCGACGGGGAAGTTGCTGGCGAACATGCACCGGTCGACGCCGAACACCTCGATGGCGTGCTCGAGCCACGGCGAGAACGCGTCGACGCTCATGGAGGCCAGTGGCATCGCCAGCCCGGAGAGCTTGCAGACGACGTTGTCGCCGAGCGCGGCGAGGGCGTCGATGCCCGTCCGCCACAGCGTCCGCTCCTCGGCGGAGCTCGAGCGCGGCCAGCCCGTGTGCTCGACGACGACGGTGAGGTCGTCGAAGGCCTCGAGCCCGCTGGCTGCTGCCTGGAGCTGGTCGGGGTGGCACATCAATTCGAACAGCAGCCCGCGGTCCTGAAGCGCTCGCAGGACCTCGTCGCCAGGTAGCGGGCCGTCGAACACGCCCATCGGTCGCACGCCCCGGAAGCGCGTGGCGCCCATCTGGCGATCGATGAGCTCGATGGCCTCGGCCACGGAGTCGGTGGGCGGGATGCCTCCGATGATGGCGTCGGGATGGCCGTCGAGCTCGGCGCGGCGTTCCAGGTCGAGCGTCTCGTCGATGGAGTGGCGGCCGGTGGCAGCGGCCACGTTCACGAGCTTCTCGACGTTCCAGCCGGCCGCCTCCGACATGTAGGTGGCGACGTCGAAGCGACGGGCCATGCCCGAGACGTCACCCATGTTGAGCTGCTGCCGGCCAGACAGGTACGGGTACCAGTCGGTTCGAGCCGGGTCCCAGAGGTGCACGTGCGCATCGACCACGCGCGCGGGTCGCCTGATCAAGGAGCCACCTCGCCGACGATGCGCCGCAGCGTGTCGTCGAGCCAGTCGGGCACGGCGGGACCGCCGAAGGTGATGCTCGCGCTCGGGCGCGGGTGGCTGCGCAGCCCCAACCAGCCATCGCCTGCCACCAGCTCGGCGCCGGACAGCGCGGGAGCATCAGCGCTGCACAACAGATGGGCTGCCAGCTCCCCGAGCACCGCGCCATCGCCGTCGAGTGGCGCCTCGACGCTGACCGAGAACGCGGTCACCCGATCGTCGGTCGCGCCTCGTGCCGAGCGGGCGTGCTGGGCCGCCGCCTGAGCTCGGCTGCGCCCGCCGGCGGTGGTCGCGTCGGTGAGCGTGAGCAGCCGGACCGGCCGATCTGCGCCGGCCGAGTAGTCCGAGACCGCCCGCGCCCAGCCGGCGTCGGTGTGGATCTGATCGACAATCCCAGTGTGCTCCACGAGCAGCCGCTCCCAGGGGGCAGCCGAAGCGGGGGCGGGCTTGCCAACCCCGAGGGCGATCACGACGGCGTCGAGAGGGCCTGCTCGCTCCGCAAGAGCAGCAAGTGCGCCCGCTGCACCCTCGAACCCGGGCGGCACCTGCGCAGGGTCGATGCTGTGGCATGTCACGCCCCGGGCTTCGATCGCCGCCGATGCAGCGGAGGCCAACGCGTGCTGGTCGGACACGACCGCACACGAGCGCACAGCTGCCGCATCAGCGGTACCCGGAGCGTCGTCGAAGATCGAGCCGAAGCGCGGATTGCTGCCGCCGTTGCTGACCTGCTTCGCCTCGGCCGGCACCAGCGCACCCGTGGTCACCGCCTCGAGAATGTGCGCGAGCGACTTCACGCCATGGGTGCGGACCACCTCGAGCAGGCGCGGCTGCTCGATCACCGCGACCTCCGATCCGCCAGCGAACAGCACCTGCCCGCTGCACCACGCGAAGGCGTCACTCACGAGGTGAGCGCCGAGCGGCCCGAGCTCCTCTGGAGCAGGCATAGAACCGAGCGACAACCCACCCGTGGCCGTCGCCGAAGACGACGGCGCGCCGCCACCCGCGCCAGGAGGCCGCGCACGGCTGAGCGCGGCCGTCACCATCCGGGTCACCGCGATCGGCGACACGGCGTTGACGATGACACCGGGTGGAACCTCCCGGCCGAGCTGCCAGGTGAGCGCCGCCACGGCTCGCTTGGCGCATCCGTACGCGCCGGTGTTGGCCGGGCGCCAGCCGGACCCGGAGGTGACACCGAGGATGCGTCCGTGGCCGGCGGCAGCCATGATCGGAAGCGCCGCGTTGAGGATGTTGAGGTAGCCGTCGAGGTGCACCTCGAGCACGCTGCGCCAGTCGGCCTGGCTTCCCTTCGTGAAGCTGGTCGGGCGCGTGATGCCGGCGACGTTCACGACCGTGTCGAGCCCGCCGTGCTCCTCGACCAGAGACGCGAACAGCTCGCTGACACCCGGCGCATCCGTCACCGACACGGAGGACGCTCGCGCCGAACCGCCCGCCGCCACGATGCGCCCGGCCGTGGTCTCCTCTGGCGGCGGCAGCTGCTCAGATCCGTCGAGCGACACGAGTGGGTCCATCGTGACGACGAAGGCGCCGCGGCGGCCCAGCACCTCGGCGATGGCGGCACCGATCCCACCTCCGCCACCCGTCACGACCACGACGCGCTGGCGCTCCGCCACGGTCACGTCTCCGCGAAGCGGGTGTCGAGCTCCAGGCCCTCGCAGTCGCCTTGGGCAAGCCACTGCTCGAGCAGCTCGCGATAGGCGAAGTAGTCGCCGCGGCCACGGCCGTAGTTGCCGTTGCGCGGGTTCATCGCTTCGGGGTGGCCCTCGAGGTTGATCCGCGACGGAGTGCACGCAGCCATGACCGAGCTGGCGTCGACGAAGGAGTCGACGATCTTCTGCGTCCAGGCCTCTTCCGCCTCGGCGCTGACATCGAACACCGCCGCGCCGCGCTTCTCGAGGACCCCAACTGCTCGGCCGACGAACTCCGCGCCCAGCACGGCGAGGTGTGTGTAGTTGACCGTGACGACCGCCTGCTGGCCCGGCGCCGGCATCACGAACATGTTCGGGAAGCCGCGGCTCATCATGCCGAACAGGCTGGCCGCGCCATCTGCCCACTTGTCGGCCAGTCGCACACCGCCCCGGCCGACGATGTCGTGGCCAGCCCGACGGAACAGCGGCGTGAGCTCGGCCTCGAAGCCGGTGCCGTAGACGATGCAGTCGACCTCGTACTGGTGGCCTGCCACCACCGGGCCCCGCTCGGTGATGCGATCCATGCCGCCCGGGCAATCGATGAGCGTGACGTTGGGGTTGTTGAACGCCTGCAGGTACTCGTCGTGGAAGCAGGGCCGCTTGCAGAGGTAGCGGTAGTAGGGCTTGAGGGTCTCGGCGGCGCCCGGGTCGCTCACGAGCTGCTCGACGCGCCGCCGGTGCTCCTCCATGATCCCGAAGTCGATCTCCTCGGCACCGCGCATGTAGTCCTCGATCGACATCCCCTTGCGCCGCGGCGGGTGCTGCACCGCGGCGTAGTGGTGCGTCCACCCGTCGTCGATCAGGTCGACGTCGACGGGGCGGCCCAGCATGACGGTCTCGAAGTTGTCCATCCGCTCCTGCTGCCAGCCAGCCGGCAGCTCCGCAGCGAAGTCGGGCTCGGTCGGACGGTTGCCGCGCACGCCCACGGCCGACGGTGTGCGCTGGAACACGTAGACGTGCTTGGCCGCGGCAGCGAGAGGCGGGAGGCACTGGATGCCCGTCGCCCCGGTGCCGATGAGAGCGACGACCTTGTCGCCGAGCTTCGAGAGTGGCTCGCCCGGGCCTCCGCCCGTGTACTCGTAGTCCCAGCGGGCCGTGTGGAACGAGTGACCCGCGAACTGCTCCATGCCCGGGATGGCCGGGAGCTTCATCAGGTTGAGGATCCCGACTGCCAGCACGTAGTAGCGGCACGTGAGCTCGTCGCCCCGGTCGGTGCTGACCCGCCACCGGCCCGCGCTCTCGTCCCACTCCGCGCGAGCCACGCCGGTGTGGAACAGCGCGTCGGGCACGAGGTCGTACCTGTCGGCGATCGCGTCGAGGTGGAGGCGGATCTCCTCGCCCGACGCGTAGCGGTCCTTGGGGATGTAGCCGAGCTCCTCCAGCATCGGCATGTAGATGTAGGACTCCACGTCGCACATCACGCCGGGGTAGCGGTTCCAGTACCACGTGCCGCCGATGCCGCCGGCCTGGTCGATGATGCGGATGCGCTCGACGCCGGCCTTGCGAAGGTTGACGCCGGCCAGCACGCCGGCGATGCCGCCTCCCACGATGACGACGTCGACATCGTCGGCTATCGGTTCGCGCTCTATGAAAGGCGTGAACGGGTCGCGGCGGAAGGCGGCGAAGTGCTCGTCGAGCGTCAGGTCGCGGATGTCGGCGCGCCCCGGCACGAGCCGCTTGTCGCGCTCGGCCAGGTACTTGGCGTGGACGGCATCCGGGTCGAACCCGGGGTCCCCGTCACTCATCTCGCACCATCATCCCCTCGCTCCCGCCAACGTGACGCCTCTGTTAGAGGCTAGTGCGAGCTCGAATCCACCCGCAGCCGTGAGTCAGGTCGAGCGCAGCGTGCCGCCGTCGACCTCGAGCGTGGCTCCGGTGATCCAGGCGGCCTGCTCGGAGGCCAGGAACACGACCGCCGCGGCGATCTCCTCGGGTGTGCCGAAGCGGCCAGCCGCCACACCCTGCTTGGCGAGCAGGCGCGCCATCACATCCTCTGCCGAGGAGCCCGTGCGCTCGGCCGTCGCGGCGGCATTGGCCTCGACCAGCTCCGTGATCGTCACGCCAGGGACCACGCAGCTGCTCAGCACGCCTTCCGCCGCGTAGGCCCTCGACAGCGACGTCGACAGGTTGAGGAGCGCCGCCTTGGCAGCGGAGTACGGCGCGAAGAGCGGGTCGGGCTCGCGGCCGCTCACAGAGGCGACGTGCACGATGCGCCCCCACCCGGCTGCCCGCATGGCAGGAAGGCATGCCACGGACATGCGCGCAGCCGTCATGAAGTTCAGATCGATGCCTTCTTGCCAATCGACAGCCGTCAGCTGGTCGAGCGGCTTGGGGGCGGCGCCCCCGGCGTTGTTGACGAGGACGTCGAGGCGGCCGAATGCGTCGAGGCAGCGACCGGCGATCAGCTCTGCTGCCGAATCGTTGCTCAGCTCAGCGGCGACACCGATCGCCTGCGCGCCCATCGCCTCGATCCCCGCGACGACCCCATCGAGTGCCGCCTCGTCGCGACCGCAGACGGCGACGTGGCAGCCCTCAGTCGCAAGTGCGAGCGCGATCGCCCGGCCGATGCCGCGGCTAGCACCGGTGACGATCGCCGCCCGTCCGCTGAGCCCCAAGTCCACGGCCGGACGCTACTTCCGGCATCGATGCACAGAGGTGTGTTCCTCCATGCGACGCGATGCCGCGGAGAGCACCTGTCACCTACGGTCGAGCTGAGCGATCAGGCTCCTTGGCGCGATCGTGCGGAACGCGTCTCCGAGGATGCCGGCGATCTCGCGCCAATCGACGCGGTCGTCGCCCCCCGTGTCGAGGTAGACCCCCAGCCAGTCGGAGAACACGCCGGATGCCGACGGGGTCGGATGGAAGAAGCGGCGTGGCTCGGCGCTCACGAGCTCGGCCGGGACACCGCGGGGAGCCGGGCACCACAAGGAGATCCGCCCGTCGCCACGGTGGTCGTCGTGGAAGTAGCAGAGCGGGCGCTTGTCCTGAACGAAGAAGCAAGGCTCCCCGTGGCTCACGCGCTCGGTCACGCCCGGAAGGGCCAGCGCGATCCGCCGAACCTGCGCCAGCTCCTCGCTCACCGGCCGCGCGCCTGCCTCACGAGGACAGCTCGGTGCGGCCCAGGGCTCGCGCAGCTTCGGGCACGAAGGGCTCCGGCGCGAATGGGCCTCGCTCGACGGAGCTGAGCACGACCTCGGGAAGGCTCACGTTGGGCGCGAGCGTGTCGAGCCAGACGACGGCGCGCGCTACGTCGTCCACGTCGAGCGCCAGCATCGGGAAGTGCACGTCTTCGAGCATGGGGGTGGCGACCGGCCCGGTGGTGACCACGTGAACCGCGATGCCATCGCGGTCGACCTCCTTGGCGAGTGCGGCGGCGAAGGCGTTGAGGCCCGCCTTGGACGCCGAGTAGGCGGCCTTGCCGGGCTGGGGTGAGTGGGCAGACGAGGAAGACAGGAACACGATCCGTCCACCGGCGCTCATCACCTGTAGCGACGCGGAGGTCACCACGAACGCCGCGCGCAGGTTGGTGCGGATCACATCGTCGAAGGTCGACGCTGTCTCCTTGCGGACGAACGTGCCCGCCATCACCCCGGCGGCATGGACGAGCAGGTCGACTCGGCCGGCCGCCGCCACCACCTCGGCGAACGCTGTTTCGTCCGCGCAGTCGGCGGCGACCCAGCGCGCACCGATGTCGCTCGCGGCCTGGCGGAGCGGCCCTTCGCGGCGAGCCGTCAGGACCACGTCGTAGCCGCCGGCGACGAGCAGGCGCCCGCAGGCGAGCCCGATCCCGCTGCTGCCTCCGGTGATGATCGCTACCCTCGGGCCTTCGTCCATGGGGAGGAACCTACGTTGTACGAGCTGGCCGGAATAGACGTCCGGGCCGACGGCCCGGTGCGCATCATCACCATGAACCGGCCCGACGAGCTCAACTCGTTCACCGAGGACTTCCACGCGACCTTCGTCGACCTGTGGCAGCACGTCGAGGCCGACGACGACGCACGCGCCATCGTGCTGACGGGCGCAGGCAAGGCGTTCAGCGCCGGCGGCAGCTACGAGGACTTCGAGCACCGCCGGGTCGACATGGCCGTGCGTCGCCGCAGCGTGCGGCTCGCCAAGCGGCTCGTCGACGAGATGCTGTCGGTGGCGGTGCCGGTGGTTGCTGCGGTCAACGGACCCGCCGTCGGGCTCGGCTGCACGGTCACCACCTTGTGCGACATCGTCTTCATGGCGGACACCGCGTTCCTCGCGGACACGCACGTATCGGTGGCGCTGGTGGCCGGCGACGGCGGCGCGGTCACCTGGCCAGCGCACACGAGCCTGTTGCGCGCCAAGCAGTACCTGCTCACGGGTGACCGCCTGTCGGCATCGGAGGCGGTCGAGCTCGGTCTCGCCAACTTCGTGGTCCCGGCTGATCGTCTGCTAGACGACGCCCTCGCATACGCGCACCGCCTGGCGGCCCAGCCACCTCAAGCGGTGCAGGAGACGAAGGCCATCCTCAACCAGCATCTGCGTGCCAACGCGGTTCGTGCCCTGGGGTATGGCCTTGCCGCCGAGAGCCAGTCACACGACACCGCTGAGTACGCGGCCGCCGCCGAGCGGCTGAAGCCGAAGGGGAGCTGAGGGATGACGGTCATCTACTACGAGCGCGACGCGGACGTCGCCGAGCTGAGCGGTCAGCAGGTCGCCGTCGTCGGCTACGGCAACCAGGGTCGGCCGTGGGCGCTCAACATGCGCGACTCCGGTCTCGACGTGAAGGTGTGCGTGCGGGCGGACGACACCCGACGCCAAGCCGAAGCGGACGGCTTCTCCGCCCACGATCTCGACGCCGCATCGACGGCGGATGTCGTGTGCATCCTCGTGCCCGACGACGCCATCCCGAGCCTCCCGCTCGCACCGCAGCCCGACGCGCTGGTCGTCGTCGCCAGCGGCTACACGCTCGCCTTCGACCGCCTCGACCCTGCTTGTGACGTCGGCATGATCGCTCCCCGCATGCTCGGCCCGGAGGTGCGCCTCTGCTACCAGGAGAACATCGGCTTCATCACGGCCGTCGGCGTGCATCGCGACGTCACAGGCCGCGCGAAGGAGCGCACCTTGGCGGTCGCCAAGGCCATCGGAGGCCTGCGCCAAGGTGCCATCGAGCTCACGCCGCGGCAGGAGGCCATCCTCGACCTGGCGGTGGAGCAGGCGCTCTCCCCGGCGCTCAGCCGCGTGTCGCAGTCGTTCATGGGGGTCATGCTGGAGCAGGGCATCCCGCTCGAGGCGATCATCACGGAGCTGGTGCTGTCCGGCGAGGTGGAGCGCACCTACCGGTTGCTGCGCGAGGAGGGGTACGCCGCGCAGATGGAGCACCACTCGCCGGCCAGCCAGTACGGCCAGCTGTCGCGCGTCCCCGAGTTCGCGCACATCGACGTGGCCGGGCCGATGCGCGAGATCGTCGAGGGGATCACCAGCGGCGCGTTCGCCGACGAGTGGGACGCCGAGCGCGATGCCGGCTTCCCCAAGTTCAAGGCGCTGAAGGACGCTGCGGTCGGCCCAGCCGTGCGCGAGTTCGAGGCCGACCTCCGCACGAAGCTGGGGCAGGGCGCGAGCGGCTAGCGGCCGACCAACTACCGTTCTCGGGCGATCTGTCCGTCCAGGAGACGGAAACATCGCCCGAGAACCGCTCCGGGTCAGCGGGGGAGCAGGCGCTTGAGCAGCTTGCCGGTGGGCAGGCGGGGGAGTTCGTCGACGAAGCGGACCGAGCGCGGGCACTTGAAGTGGCTCAGGCGCTCGCGGCAGTAGGCGATCAGCTCGTCTTCGGTGACGGATTCGTCGGGCACCAGCTGGACGAAGGCGGTGACCTGTTCACCCATGTCGGGGTCGGGCGTGCCGATCACGCCTACGTCGGCGACCGCCGGGTGCATCACGAGGATGTCCTCGATCTCGCGCGGGTAGATGTTCACCCCGCCCGAGATGATCATGTTGGAGGCGCGGTCGGTGAGGTAGAGGTAGCCGTCCGCATCGACGCGGCCTACGTCGCCCAGCCAGCTCCAGCCGCGCGGGTCCCATGCGGCCGCCGTCTTGGCTGGGTCCTTGTGGTACTCGAACGTGCGGTTGGTCTCGAACCAGACCTCGCCCTCCCCGCCTGCCGGGAGCTCCTCGCCGTCGTCGTCCAGGATGTGGATCGTGCCCGTCATCGACTTGCCGACGGAACCGGGGTGGGCGAGCCACTCCTCGGGGCCGATGTAGCAGAACCCGGCACCCTCGCTGCCCGAGTAGAACTCGTGCACGATCGGCCCCAGCCAGTCGAGGCAGGCCTGCTTCACCTCTACCGGGCACGGCGCGGCCGCGTGGACGACCATCTGGAGGCTCGAGAGGTCGTAGCGCGAGCGCTCCTCGTCGCTGAGCTTCAGCAACCGGATCATGTGGGTGGGCACGAGCTGTGTGTGGGTGACGCGGTGGCGTTCCACAGCGGCGAGGAAGTCGAGCGGGTCGAAGTGCTCCATCACCACCGCCGTGCCACCGAGCCGCTGCGTGCCGACCGTCCAACCGGCCGGAGCCGCGTGGTACAGCGGCGCTGGGCTCAGGTAGACGGTGTCGCGCGTGAAGCCGAAGAGGCCCGTCAGCAGGCGCGTCAGGAACGACACCGCGCCCAGGTCGCCCTCGACCAGTGGAGGGAGGATGCCCTTCGGCTGGCCGGTGGTGCCCGACGAGTAGAACATCCAGCCGCCCTCGCGCTCGTCGGGCACCGTCGCCGGGTCGACGCCTTCCACTGCGTCCTCGTAGCGCTCGAAGCCGGCCATCTCGCCGTCGACCGAGATGCGCGTGCGCACCGCCGCCAGGTCGTCCTGCATGGCGGCTACCACTTCCGCCAGGTGCGCCGTCGCGAAGAGCGCGGTGGCGTCGCAGTCACGCACGATGTAGGCGGCCTCGGCCGCAGCGAGGTGCCAGTTGATCGGTGTGACGTAGAGCCCGGCGCGGTTGGCGGCCCACACGACGTCGTAGAACTCGGGTTGGTTCTCGAGCAGCACGGCGATGTGGTCGCCCGTCCGCAGCCCGCGCTCGCGCAGCACCAGAGCGAGCCGGCGCGATGCAGCGTCGACCTCCGCGTAGGTGCGGGTCGCACCGCTGCCCGCCATCACCAGTGCAGCGCGGTCGGGTGTGTCTAGCGCGTGGGCGCCGAGGTGCTCGCCCGCAGGGTCGAAGCTCACTGGCGACGAGCGAGCAGGCGACGGGCGGCGTCGCCCAGGTACTCGGCCATCCCCTCCTCCGACAGCGGCAGCTTGCGAGCCGCGTCGAGCGCCTTCTGCGCCGGGATGACCGGGTGGTCGGACGCGAAGAGGATCCGACCGCGCCCGCGCGACGAGTCCATGAACTTGACGATGGCGGGGTCGATGTAGGTGGCGAGGTAGGCCGACGTCATGAGGTGCAGCTGCGGCCACTTGAGCATGTACTGGATCAGCAGCGCTTCGTAGGGGTGGCCCATGTGCGCGCCGACCACGGTGAGGTCGCGGAAGTCGATGAGCACGTCTTCCAGCAGCACGGGGTCTTGGCACCTGGAGCGCACCTGCGGGCCGGGCACGCCGACGTTGATCGAGACGGGCAACCCCAGCTCGGTGCACGTCGCGTAGACGGGGTAGTAGAGGCGGTGGTTGAGCTCGTACTGCTCGACGAGCGGTGTGACCCGCACCATCACGAAGCTCTCGTGCTGCGCCAGCTCGCGCACTCGACGGCAGTTGGCGACGGGGCGACTCGCCTTGTCGACCGCGGCTGACACGAGGAAGCGGCCCGGGTGCGCCTCGGCGATGGCGAGGAAGTCCTCGGCCGCGTAGCCACCCATGCGGTGCGCCCGCTCGGGGTCGCTAAGCCCGCTCGTGAGCACGCCCGTCTCGACGCCCGCCGCGTCCATCGCCTCCAGCAGGCCCTCCACGGATGGACCCTTGGCGAGGTCGTCGCCGAAGAGCTGCCGCACGCCCTGGTTCTCCTCTTGCGCCACCCACTTCGAGGCGAAGGCTTCAGGGAAGAGGTTGACCCATGCGTCGACGACCATGGCGGGCACAGTACCTGACGCAACTGTCAGAAATCGTGCCGACAAGGTACGATCCGCCCATGCACGATCTCGGCTTTCGCCCCTTCGACGCCGACCAGCACTACTACGAAGCGGAAGACGCCTTCATCCGCTACATCGAGCCGTCGATGGCCAAGCGCTGCATGCAGTGGGCCGAGGTCAACGGCAAGCGTCGGCTCCTGGTGGCCGGGAAGATCAACAAGTTCATCCCCAACCCCACCTTCGACCCGATCGCCAAGCCGGGCAGCCTCGAGGACTACTTCCGCGGCCACAACGCCAAGGGTCTCGACCTCAAGACCATGTTCGGCGACCTCGATCCGCTGAGCGAGCACCCCGGCTACCGCGACCGCGAGGCCCGCGTCCGGTTGCTCGACGAGCAGGGCATCGACGGCGCGCTGCTGTTCCCGACGCTTGGCGTGGGCATGCAGGAGGCGCTCAAGCGGGACGTGCCCGCGCTGCACGCCGCGTTCAGGGCCTTCAACGAGTGGCTCGACGACGACTGGGGCTTCGACCGCGGCGATGGTCGCATGTATGCGGCTCCGATGATCACGCTGGCCGATCCGGTGCTAGCCGCGGAAGAGGTGCGCCGCGTGCTCGAGGCGGGGGCCCGCATCCTCATCATGATCCCGGGGCCCGTGCCCAACGGCGAGCGCTACGTGTCTCCCGGGCACACGCAGTTCGACCCGGTGTGGGCGCAGCTCAACGAAGCGGGCGTGCCGCTGGCGCTCCACGCCGGCCTCAGCGGTGTGTCGCAGTACGGCAAGCTGTGGAGCGCAGCGCCCGCATCAGGCGGCGGCGACTTCGAGGGCTTCAAGCACGCTGCGTTCCCGATGGTCGCCTTCCAGGACCGGGGCATCTCCGACACCTTCGCGGCGCTCATCTGCCACGGAGTGCTCGAGCGCTTCCCCAACCTGCGGCTCGCCTCGATCGAGAACGGCGCCATGTGGGTGCCCGACCTGCTCCGCAACCTGCAGGACGGCTACGGCAAGATGCCCTTCGCCTTCAAGGTCCACCCGGTCGAGCAGTTCAAGCAGCAGGTCTGGGTGGCACCGTTCTACGAGGACGACATGGCGATGCTGAAGGACGTCCTCGGCATCGATCGGCTGCTCTTCGGCTCCGACTTCCCGCACGCCGAAGGCCTGCCCGAGCCCACCTACTTCACGAAGGACATCCCCACCTTCGACGAGGCCGAGACCCGCGCCATCATGCGCGACAACGTCCTCGAGCTGCTCACCCCGCGCCCGCTGTAGCCCACTCGTTCTGTGGAGCCCGGCGCCCGCATGGCGAGCGTCAGCCTCCACAGGATCAGGACGGGTTGGCGTGTTCCTGTTCGGCTCGTTGCTGCTCGGTGAAGGCGATCACGCCGGCGAAGAAGTCCTCGATGGCGCTCGTCTTGAACTCGGCGATCGCCTTCATGTCGGGCACGTAGAGCTCGAAGCGGTCGCCCTCCATGGCGTCGATGATCCCAGCGGCGACGGTCGCGGGCGGCTCGAGCGGACCGTGGAAGGGTGCCTCGTCGTTGCCCGGCACGTCCCAGATCTCCGTGTCGATCGCTCCCGGGAGGATCAGGCGCACGTCGACACCCGTGTGCCACAGGTCGAGCGCCATCGACTCGCTCCACCCGCACAGCGCGAACTTGGACGCGCAGTAGGCGGTCTCGCCGAGGATGCCGGCCCTGCCCCCGAAGCTCGACACGTTCACGATCATGCCGCTGTCGCGCTCGAGCATCTTCGGCAGCACCGCCAGGCTCATCCGCACCGGCGACTCGAAGTTGACGGCCATCGTCTGGCGGATGTCCGCAAGCGTGATGTCCTGCACGCGGCGCCGCTTGGGGATGGCGGCGTTGTTCACGAGCGCGTCGAGCCCGCCCATCTCGTCCCACGCCTGGAGCGCGAGTGCCTCGGCCGCGTCGGTGTCTGCCAGGTCGGCGACCCACATGCGCGAGTCCGGAGCATGAGCTCGGCACAGCTCGAGCACCTCGGCGAGCCGGTCCCCGCGCCGAGCGACGAGCCCCACAGTGGCTCCGCGCTCGGCCAGCGAAGGGGCGAGCGCAGCACCGATGCCGGATGACGCGCCCGTGACGAGGACCTTGGAGCCGTCGATCTGCATGCAGGAGAACGTATCTGACGCGCGTGTCATGTTCATCCGGCATGATGTCCGGATGCCAGGTGCGCCGGAGACAGATGCGTCGATGACGGACGGGCCGACGTCAGGCACGCGATCAGTCGGCGTGATCGGACTCGGCAACATCGGCGGCGCCGTCGCCGCCAACCTTGTGGCCGACGGCCACGCCGTCACCGTCACTGACGCAGATCCCCAGCGCGCGGTTGCCGTCGAGGGGGCCACGGTCGTCGGCTCGGCCGCCGAGGTCGCTGCGGACAGCGACATCACCATCACCTCGCTGCCCAACCCGAGCGTGGTGTCGGCTGTTGCAACCGAGTGGGCCAGCGCAGCGTCGCCCGGGTCGATCCTGCTCGACCTCTCCACCACGCTTCCGGCCAGCAACCGAGAGATCGCCGAGCGGCTGGCGGCGAGCGGGCACCACTTCGTCGAAGCCCCGTTGACTGGCGGGGCCATCGGCGCGCAGAACCGCTCGCTGGTGTTCATGGTGGGTGGCGACGAGGAGCCGGTGGCTCGCTGCCGTTCGCTTCTCGATCAGCTCGGGCGTGCCACGTTCCACCTCGGGCCGGTCGGCACAGGCTCGACGATGAAGCTCGTGAACAGCCTGCTGGCGTTCGCGTGCACGTGGGCCTCGCTCGAGGGGCTCTCGCTCGCCGCTGCCGCTGGCGTCGACCTGCGCACTGCGGTCGAGGTCGTTCGCACGGGCGGCGCGTCCAACTTCTTCATCGACCGCGCCGTCGAGGGCATCAACGTGCGTAACCGCCCCACCCAGTTCGCGCTCGACCTCGCCGCCAAGGACGCGGAGCTGATCCAGCAGGTCGCCGTCGCCTCGGGCATACCCGCCGTGATGGCAGCCGCCATGGCCGAGGTGCTCCACGACGCCGTGGGGCGCGGCTTGGGCGACCACGACTGGAGCGACCTGGTGCTCGCCGCCGAAGCCCGAGGGTCCGTCGAGCTCACCCTCGCTCCATCCCCCGCTGACTGACCGACCGACCGCCTGACTGACCGACCAACGACCCGCCCGACACCCAAGGACGAACCCGTGCCCCGCGTAGCGATCGAAGACGGCTACTTCACGATCCCCGACAGCATCGGCGAGGCGCCGCGCCTGCTCGGCAGCCGCTGCCCGAGCTGCGGGGAGCACTTCTTCCCACACCGCCTCGTCTGCGCCAAGTGCCTCCACGAGGGCTGCGAGGACGTCACGCTCGGGCCCACCGGCCGGCTCTACACGTGGACCTACGTGCACGTGCCGCTGTTCGCCAAGAAGGACGGCTCGGTCGACTCGTACGGCGTCGGTCAGGTCGACCTGCCGGAGGGTCCTCGGGTGCAGGCCATCCTCGTCGGCGGCCCCGACGACTTCGAGATCGGCATGGAGCTCGAGCTCGACCTGGAGGACCTGGGCCCCGACCGCGACGGCAACGACGTCGTCATCTACCGCTTCAAGCCCGCAGCAACCAACGTCTGTGAACCCCCACGCTCGGATAGTGGACGCGCGGGTTCACAGACCGCGCGGGAGGCGTCGTCATGAGGATCGACGGCGCCGCAATCGCGGGGATCGGCATGGTGCGCTTCGGCGACCACCGTGGCCGCAGCACCTCCGAGCTGGCTCGCGATGCGGGGCTGGCAGCGCTTCACGACGCCGGCATCACGCTGGCCGACGTGGACGAGGCCTTCGTCGGGTACATCCAGCCCGCCGCCATGATCGGGATCAAGGCGATGAAGGAGCTGGGCCTCACCGGTCTGCCCGTAACGCACATCGAGAACGCCTCGGCCACGGGCCTGGTCGCCTTCCGCGAAGCGGCGTGGGCCGTCGCGTCGGGACGGGCCGAGGTGGCGATGGCGATCGCCTTCGACAAGATGAGCGACATGACCCGAGGCGGTGGCAGCAGCCGCGGCACCGGGCGCGACCAGATCGACTCGACGATCCTTCCCGCCGCCTACTTCGCGCTGTGGGCGCAGCGCCGCATGCACGACCACGGCACCAGGCCCGAGCACTTCGCCGCGATCGCGGCCAAGAACTGGAACCACGGTGCGCTCAACCCGTTCAGCCATCGCCAACCCGACCACACCGTCACGGTCGAGGAGGTGCTGGCATCGCGGATGGTGTCGTCGCCCCTCACGGCGATGATGGCCTGCCCGGCCGATGACGGCGCCGCCTGCGTGATCGTCGCTTCGACCGAGTGGGTGCGGGCGCACCAGCCCGACCGCCGCATCGTGCGACCGATCGCGTCGGCCTTGCAGAGCGAGGCCTACTCGCCGGGGCACACGTTCCTCGGGCCCGTGGTCGGCCCGGCCACGATGACGTCGACGACGGCACGACTCGCCTATGAGGACGCCGGCCTCGGCCCGGACGACATGCACCTGGCGCTGTGCCACGACGCCTTCGCCAACGAGGAGCTCGAGTACTACGAGCTGCTCGGCTTCTGTGCGGAAGGGGAGGGCGAGAAGCTGCTCGAGGCGGGCGACACGGCGTTGGGCGGGCGCATCCCCTTCAACACCGACGGAGGGCTGATCGCTCGCGGCCACCCCGGCGGGCCCACGGGTCTCGCCATGGTGCACGAGATCGTGACGCAGCTGCGCGGCGAGGCCGGCGCCCGCCAGGTGGAGGGGGCCCGCCGCGGTCTCGCCCACCTCGTAGGCGGCGGCAGCGTCTGCACCGTCAACCTGTTCGAAGCCGACTGATGGTCGAGGCAATAGGTCCCACGTCGAGGAGGTCGAGGCCATGAGTCCCGCATGCGGGACCTATTGCCTCGACCTCGGGTTGGCGGGACCTATTGCCTCGGGAAAGCGAGGGAGGTCGCGATGAGTGACGAGCTGCTGGCCAAGGGCCGCGAGATACAGGCACAGCTGTGGCCGCAGGTGGCCTCGGGGCCGACGGGGGCGTTCCCCGCAGCCAAGCTGGCGCCAGACTTCTACCGCTACGTGGCCGAGACGGCCTTCGGCATGATCTGGTCGCGTCCCGGCCTCGCCATCCGCGATCGGAGCCTGGTCACCTGCGCGCAGCTCGCCGCCCTCGGCAAGACCGAGGAGCTCAAGGCCCACCTCCGCGGCGCGCTCAACGTCGGCATCTCACAAGAGGAGCTGGTCGAGGTCCTCATGCAGACGGCTGTCTACGCCGGAGTGCCCGCCGCCAACGAGGCGCTCAAGACCGCAGCCGAGGTCTTCGGCGTCGAGTGATCGGGCCATACACGTGACCCCGATGTCCTCTGGCGTAAACGTCCGCCGACTGGAGCCGAGCGACGTCGCCCTGGTGGCCGCCATTGACCGGTCGGAGCACGTCGAGGTGCAGTACCGGGTCGACGATGGTCGTCTGGTCGAGACGCCCGTGGGCGTGGCCGACATCCCCGCGTGGGATCCAGACGGGGTTGGCGAGCACAGTGTGGCCAGCCACGTCGCCTTCTGCGCGTCGGTGATCGCCGATGGTGCCGCGCTGTTCGGCGCGTTCGCCGACGACGGTGAGCTCATGGGCCTCGCGACGCTGCATCCGACCTTCGAGCGCGGGCTCGCGTGGCTGGCCACGCTCCACGTCGGCCGGCTCCATCGACGGCGCGGGGCCGCGTCGGCGCTGTGGGACGCGAGCGTTGCGCTGGCCCGCGAGGCCGGGGCTCGCTCCCTCTACGTCTCGGCCACTCCGACCGGTAGCGCCGTCGGCTTCTACCTCAGGCGTGGATGCCGTTTGGCAGATCCCGTGCACCCGGAACTGTTCGCACAAGAACCCGAGGACATCCACCTCGTCTGCCCCTTGGACGGCTGATCAGGCACGGGAGGGTCTCGACGATGGTCGTCGAGCACATCGACCACGGAGCGGAGTTGGCCCGCTGTGCGATCTCCGCCGCGACCAGGCGCGCCTCCAGCCGCTTCCCGTCAAGGAGACGCCCCCTCTAGCGCTGCGCAGATCGCGCCGCAGGCCTACGGGTCGGCTGCCGTGAGCGAGCAGGCTCTGGGCCGCGTCGACAGTTGCGGCCGAAGGTCGACGCAACCAGGCGAGCAGCCGCTCGGCTCCTGCAGACGAGTGCTCGAGCTCCCGACCCAACACGGGTAGCAGCCCGCTAGCCGTGGGCTGATCTCCGCGAGAGAGCGGAACTCGTCGTCGGTCAGGGTGGCCGCGGGCACGCTCTCGGCGTCGTCGCCTGCCTCGAGGTGCCGTGCGATCCCCCAACCGGCGCTGAACCCGCTGCCGCCAGTGCTCGGACGGGCCCTGAGCCAGCGGTGTGATGCCGGTCGGGCGCTCTGCCTCTCAGCGAGGTCGCAGGTCAGCCGTTGCCTGATGCCACGCGACCGTCGGGCGTGCTCGGGGTGCGAGGAGTGAGGAGACCGGCGGCGAGGAACCCGATGGATCCGAACATGGCGAGAGTCCCGACCGTGGCGAGCACGGTGTCTCGATTGGTCCAGGTGTCGCCGATCGTGGCCAGGTACACGACGTAGAGGGCGACGAACACGGCGCCTAGCACAGCGGCCGTCTGCAGCCGGCGGCGCCGCAGCTGCGAGCTCGGCACCCGTAGGGCGCGGGCAAGGGTGCTCCGCTGCGCGATCGCGACAACGGCGGCCCCGACGAAGAGCAGCATGCCGGGATACGCCCCGGTGAGCAGGCTGAGGACGCCCCCGCCTGCCAGCAGGCTGAGGATGACGGCGAGGACGGTGGTGCTCTGCTGTTCGGTCATGACGTGCTCCAAGTGGTAGCGGGGGATGGTTATGGCGAGGTCGAGGGCCGTCCGAGCCTGGGCCGCCCGAGCGCCACGGTCGGCGACGAGGTCGGCGTAGTGCGCCACGAGGTCTTCGCCGTACTCATGCCGGAAGCTGCTCGGATAGAGGCGAACCAGCAGCCGGTATGCCGGGTGGGGGGAGGCCATGGTCAGGCGAGGCCGGGACGAAGGTTGCGACGGGCGATCCGCACCAGTCCGGCAAGCCGATCGGCTTCGGCTGCGCAGACCTGCTCGCCCAGGCCGGTGAGCCGGTAGTAGCGGCGACGGTGGTCATCGTCGTCCGCCGGGCGTCTCGCCAGATCCTCGGCGAGACCCTGGTCAACGAGCTTCTTGAGCGTGCCGTAGAGGGTGGCGGGCCCCATTCGGACGGTCCCCTCGGACGACGCCTCGACGTCCTGCATGATGGCGTAGCCGTGGCGCTCGCCCTTGGTGAGGGCGACGAGTACGTGGAACTGCGCCTGCGGCAATGGGAGGAAGGAGGTGGGATCGGGAGCGCTCACACCTCATCTCTATCACTTCTTGATATATTGTCAAGTGATAGAGAGGCGCGCTGAGGCTGAGGGGTCGCAGGGGCTCCACTTCCAGCCCCGAACGGGGTGTGACGAGCGATCGGGGGCAGCAGGATGGGGCCGGTGCCTCTCGCTCACTTGCCTCGGATCGAACGGCTCGATCTCGCCACCGTCGAGCTCCCGCCCGACCATCCGGCCGCCGACCTCGGGAGGACGGTCGCGGTGCACGGGTTCCTCATCGACCACCCCGACGGCCCGATCCTGGTCGACACCGGTGTCGGGTACGGGAACGCCTTCATCGACGAGCTCTTCCAGCCGAGCCGCCTCGAGCTCGGGGCCGCGCTGTCAAAGGTGGGCATCGACCTCGACGCCGTCGTGGCCGTCGTCAACAGCCACCTTCACTTCGACCACTGCGGGCAGAACCCGACGCTGTTCGGTGGGGCGACCGCCTTCTATGCGCAGGCTGCTGAGATCGAGGCGGTCGAAGCAGACCGCTTCTACACCGATGCCTCATGGGCGCTGGCCCCGACTGCGCAACGCCGGGCTATCAGCGGCGACGAGCAGATCGCCGACGGAGTCACGATCCTCGCCACGCCGGGGCACACCGCTGGCCATCAGTCCGTTCTCGTCGAGGCGGCGGGCCGGCGAGTGGTGATCGGAGCCCAGGTCGCATGGCAGCCCGAGGAGCTGGCCGCCGAGGTCGCCAGCCGCGCCAACGTCGATCCCATCCCGGAGCTGCAGTCGGCCGCCGTCGAGTCGATCCGCCGGCTCAAGGCGCTCACCCCTGAGGTCGTCCACCTCAGCCACTGCGCGGCGTACGTCCCCTGACGCAGGGCGTCAGCTCGTCGAGCCCATCACCTCGTTGGCGACGGCGCACACGCTCGACCAGCCGATGGGACCGTCGAAGTCGTAGAGCGTGCAGGTGCCGATCGCCAGGCCGTCGGCGGCGATGTGGTCCGCCACCTCGAGGCCGATCCAGTCGGAGGTAGGTGGGCGGGCCAGGAAGAGGGTGAGGTCGGCGTTGATGAACGCCAGGCCGCCGACGTCGGCGTTGGCGAGCGGGTTGGGAAGATCGGCCGACAACGCGGCCCGCACGAGCGGCGTGAGCGGTTCGCCGGCGACGAGCGGCCGGTTGTCGCGGGACCAGACCTGCTTGCGCTCGTCGCTCCAGAACCCACCGGGGTTGATGAGACGGATCTCCCACTCGTCCGCACCTCGCCGCCGTCCGCACCTCGCAGCGCGGGCAGCTCGTCGGGGCGAGGGACGTCCCACTCGGGCGCCCGCCAAGCTGACGTCGCAGGGGGCGGGCCCGGGCGCAGCAGCAGCGCGCTGGCGCGGGCCACCTCGTTGCGCCCCTCGTCGCTCGTCGCGGTGATCGACACGTCGAGCGCCCCGACACGCCGACCCTGGCGCACGACGCGGACGCTCACCTGGTGTGGCGTCATCGGTGGGAACCGATACATGTCGACGGTGAGGCGAGCGAGGCGCAGCTCCGGGTCGACTTCGGGGTGCTGCTCGACGGCGCGGGCGGCGAGGCCGGCGAGCAGACGGCCGTGCAGCATGTCGGGCGACCACGGGCTGCTCGCCTCGGGCACCGGCGCCAGACCTTCGTCGGTCGGTATGAAGTACCCGCGGTCGTCGTTCACCATCGGGAGATCGTCGCACGCGCTCGCGAGGAGAGAGGCGTGCGAAGTCGGACGGCGCACTCAGCAGCCGAGCTCATCACCTGGGTCGACGACCGCGCACACGCTCGGCCTCAGCTGGCGGGCAACAGCGAGTCGTCGGTGGCGCCCGGGCCGCGGCGAGCCCTCACCGTCTTGGTGGTGAGCTCGTCGCCGCAGTGGTCGCAGGTGAGCACGCCCCTGCTGATCTCGCCGCAGGTGGTGTGCTCCACGACGACAGGAGCGTGGTCCTTGCCGAGGATCCACTCGTCGCCCCATTGGCGGATGGCCGTCATCACAGGGAGCAGGGCACGCCCCTTGTCGGTGAGGCGGTAGTCGTAGCGCCCCCGTGCCTCGTCGTAGGGCACCCGAGCGAGGACGTCGTGCTCCACGAGGGTGTCGAGGCGCGCCGTCAGGATGTTGCGCGAGATGCCGAGGCGGGTGGCGAAGTCATCGAAGCGGGTGACCCCTAGGAAGGCGTCTCGCAGGATGAGCAGCGTCCACCACTCGCCGATTACCTCGAGCGCCTGCGCCACCGAGCAGTGCATGTCGGCGAAGGAGACCTTTTTCACAGCGTCATCCTACGATTCTGGGTTGCGTCATGCAACTCTATCTGCCATGGTCAGTGTCATGACGCAACGCAACAGCCCGGTGCCGTCCGGCGGTGCCGCCGAGGGCGCCCTCAGGGAAGCCGCGCCGCAGATCCCCTGGCCCGTGTTCGCAGTGACCGTGGCCGGGGCGTTCGTGGTGGCGCTCGACCTGTCGATCGTCAACGTCGCCTTCCCGTCGATCAACGCCTCCTTCCCCCACGCATCCACCACGCAGCTCTCGTGGGTGCTGTCCGCCTACAGCGTGGTGTTCGGCGCGCTGCTGCTCGGCGCCGGCCGCATCGCCGACCGCTCAGGACGGCGGCTCTGGTTCTTGCGGGGCGTTGCCGTGTTCACGCTCGGCTCGCTCCTGTGCGGCATCGCCACCTCGCCATGGCTGCTCATCGGCGGCCGGGTCGTGCAGGCCGTCGGCGCTGCGCTGCTCATGCCGGCTTCGCTGGCGCTGCTGCTCGACGCCACCGCCGCGCCGCTGCGGGCACAGGCGGTGGCGATGTGGGGTGGCATCTCCGCGCTCGCGGTGGCTACCGGACCCTCGCTCGGAGCAGTGCTGATCGACAGCGGCGGCTGGCGGTGGGCGTTCTTCATCAACCTGCCGGTGCTCATCGTCGTCTCGGTCGTCACCCGGCGGGTGGTGCGGGAGTCGGTGGTCGGTGGCCCGCCGCCTGACCTGCTCGGCGTGATCGTCCTGTCCCTCGCGGTCGCGTCGCTCGCGCTCGGCATCACCCAGAGCGACGAGTGGGGCTGGACGAGTGTCGCCGTGCTCGGCGCGCTGGCTGCCTCGATCGTCCTCGGCGTCGTCGCAGTGCAGCGGGCGCGGGTGCACCGGGCGCCAGCCATCGACCTCACCCTGTTCGAGAACCGCACCGTGGCTCTCGCCAACGCCGCAACGGTGGCCTACGCCGTCGGCTTCTTCGCCATGCTCCTCGCCAACGTCTTGTTCCTCACCTCGGTGTGGGAGTACTCGACGCTGAAGGCGGGGCTGGCGATCACCCCGGGCCCGCTCGTCGTGGCGGCGCTCAGCCGCTACACCGGCGCCCTCGCCGCGCGCATCGGCTACCGGCCGGTGCTGGTCGCCGGCAGCCTCGTGTTCGCGGCCGCCCAGCTCTGGAGCGTGTTCCTCATGCCGATCGAGCCCGACTACCTCGGCCGCTGGCTCCCGGCCAGCCTCCTCACCGGGCTCGGCGTGGCGCTCACCTTCCCGGTGCTCAGCGCGGCCGCGGTGGCGGGCCTGCCGCCCGACCGGTTCGGCATCGGCGGCGCTGTCAACCAGACCGCCCGGCAGATGGGAGCCGTGCTCGGCGTGGCGCTGCTCGTGGCCATCCTCGGCACGCCCACCTCGCCCGACGAGGCGCTAGACGCCTTCCGCCAAGCGTGGCTCATGACCACCGTCGCCTCCCTGGTGTCGGCCGCCATCTCGAGTCGTCAGGCGCGCCGAGTCGAAGCGACCGCACCCGTCGGGCTCGCGGCCGAGGCGCTGCCGGCGTGAGCGCGGTCACGAGCGAGGCGCCGGCCGGGCTCCGGCTGATGGAGGCGATCGCCGCCGGCGTGCTGCCACCCCCGCCGGCGGCGCTCCTCCTCGGCCTCGAGATCGATGAGGTCACGGAGGGGCGCATCACCTTCGGCTTCACGAGCGACGACCGCTACAGCAACGGCTCCACCACGCATGGCGGCGTGCTCGCCGCGGTCGCCGACTTCGCTCTGAGCACCGCCGTCATGACGGAGCTGGAGGCTGGCGCGGATGTCGTGACGACGAACCTCAACGTCACCTACCTGAGGCCCGTGCCGCTCGCCGGCCGCTTCCGCTGCGAGGGACGGGTCGTCCGCCGGGGCCGCACCATCGCGCACGCCGACGCGACCATGACCGACGAACGCTCGCGCGAGGTGCTGCGCGCCACCGGCACCTTCCACCTGCGGCCGCCCACCGGATAGCACCCGGCGGTTCGCAGAGCACGGCCGCGGCTGATGCGACATGCTGGACGCGCCGCTCCAGGGGGGAGCGAAGCCGAAGGAGGTGCGCACCATGGCTATCGCCGTGCAGCTGGACTTCGAAGGAGCCACGCTCGACCAGTACGACCAGGTCTGCAAGCTGATGGGCCTCACCCCGAAAGGACCGGGTCCCGCGGGGGCGATCTCGCACTTCGCGACCATGACCGACTCGGGCCTGCGGGTGGTCGACGTCTGGCAGACGCGGGAGGCGTTCGACGCCTTCGCCCAGGAGCAGATCGGCCCGTTCTCCGCGGAGGTCGGCCTCCCGCCGCCCGAGATGCAGTTCTTCGACGTGCACAACTACTTCACGCCGGGGGACTGAGTCCGGCGCTGCTGCAGCGCATGGACGGTCCGACGCAGCACTAGGTTCCGCGCATCGACGTCCCGCTGCTGTCGCCCCGGTCCACCGACGAGTACGCGCCGGTGCCGGCTGGCCCGCGGCAGCGGCGGGCGTACCACCGCGCCGTCGCGCTGGCCGACGAGAGCGCGCCGCGCCTCGACCTGACGACACCCGAGTACCTGCGCGACCGGGTCGGCACCGCCGCCACACTGCGGGCGCTCGACGCCGAGCACGGCGGCGGGTTCTTCGACGTCCCGCCCGAGGCGGAGGTCGACCCGGCGGCCGCCGACGAGTGCTTCGCCGCTCTCGGGCCGGTGGTCGATGTGCAGACGCACCTCGTACGTCCGAGTCGCATCTCCACTGACAGCGCCAAGGCGCTGCTGGGCTTCCTGCGGATGGTGGAGCCCGAGCGCTGGCGCGACCCGATCGACCCCGCGCACCTGTCGGCGCCAGCGTGGGCGAGCTGCGTGTTCGGCGGCAGCGAGACGTCGGTCGCCCTCCTCACGTCGCCGCCCGGTCTCGAGGGCGACTCGGTGATCGACAACGCTGACATCGCCGCCGCCCGCGAGGTGGTCGACCGCTACGCCGGCACCGGGCGCGTGCTCACCCACACGATCGTCCACCCCAACGCCGGCCCCGACGAGCTCGAGCGGATGGGGGAGTGGTCCGCCCGGCTCCGCCCGGCCGGTTGGAAGGTGTACACGCTCTGGGACCCGCCAGGCGGCCCCACCGGCGGCTGGTACCTCGACGACGACGTCGGCGCTGCCTTCCTCGACCGAGTACGCGAGGTCGGTCCGCGCATCGTCTGCGCCCACAAGGGACTCGCCGGCCCGATCCCGTCGCTCGCCCCGGCCGCGGCGTCACCGCGCGACGTCGGCCCCGCGGCAGTCGCCCACCCCGACATCGACTTCGTCGTGTACCACTCCGGCTACGACATCGACGCCGGCAGCATGGAAGGTGCCCACGAGCTCGACCCGCAGCGCGGCGTCAGCCGGTTGGTGTCGAGCCTGGCTGCCGCCGGCGTGCCACCAGGCGCCAACGTGTGGGCCGAGCTCGGCTCCACCTGGTCGCTGATCCTGCGCCGCCCCGAGGAGGCGGCCCATGTGCTCGGCAAGCTCCTCCTCGCGGTCGGCGAGGACCGCATCCTGTGGGGCACCGACTCCGTCTGGTACGGCCCGCCCCAACCCCTCATCGACGCCTTCCGTGCCTTCACCATCCCCGAACGCCTACAAGAGGCCCACGGTTACCCCGAGCTCACGCGAGAGTTTAAGCAGAAGATCCTCGGCGACAACGCTTCCGCGCTCCATGCGATAGAGCCGCGGCAGCGGGACCATGACGAGATGCATTGGATCGACAAGGCCCGCCGGCAGTTAGGGGCTCGCCTTGCGTAGGACCGATCAGGCCGTGTCTTGCGGGGCCTCTTGGCTGGAGATGGGCGGTGCAGGTCCAACATGCCGAGAAGCTCCCAATCAGCGTTGACCGCTGTGCTCGGTCGCTTGATCCGGCAGCGGGTGGGTCCCGTTGACGTCGCCTCTCCTGGCATCGGGCCGCGTAGTGCGGGTCACTGCTCCCGTAGGCTTGTTCCGTGGAGTGGCTTTTCGAGGGGCTCGGCACGCTGGCCGTCGGCGTAGTCCTCGGGGTGGCCGGCGACCGCGCACTGCTCAGCTACAAGGAGAAGCGGGTCGTCCGTCAACTTCAAAAGGCCGGCGATCAGGCGACCCAGACGCAAATCGGTGGGGATGTTCGGCCGAAGGAATAAGCAGGCGCAGAGCGCAGGACACCAGGCGAAACAGGTTCAGGTCGCCGGAGACCTCGTCGTCGTTCAGGGTGTCACTGAGGAGCGGGCCTCGGAGATCGCTCGTGCTGAGGTCGTTCGCGTGGCCGAGCAATTCACGGAAGAAGCCCACCAGAAGGCACTCGAGAACGGCCAGGCCCTGGCTGACCGCCTACTGGAGGCAATGGCCGGGAGACCCGAACTCCTTGCCGCCTTTGCCAGCCCATCCTTTCAATCCACATACGTGAAGGCCCAGTTCTGTGCAGCTGGCACTGACTCGGCCCAGGATCATGAACTCCTCACCTCGCTCTTGACCGAGCGGGCATCGCGAGACGAAGCCAGAATCCGACTTGCCGTGGATCGGGCGGTTCAGACGATTGACCAGTTGGATGATCAGTCGTTGGCGGGCCTCACCCTATTCTGGTTCGCAGACCGGATTGCGCCGGCGGCAGCCGAGCCGCTCGTGGGCCTGGCCGCGTTGGAGACTCTCGCTGCCAATCTGCTCACGATCGCACCAGTCCCCTCAGAGCACTCGCGGAAGTGGTCCGCTGATCTTGACATCCTGGACTGCGTGCGTGTGGAGGGCGCACTTGCCGGGCTGAAGCCATTCGAGGAATACCTCTGCTCTCGCCTCCCGGGCTACGTGTCCGCAGGGTTTACGGGGGACGAGATCCCCGCAGTTCAGGCTGCCATCGCAGAACTTGCGACACCCATCGAGGTCGTTCCGCATGCTTTGGTGCAGGATCGATTCCGGCTCAACATCCGTGAGTCGGGTGATGCGTTCATCCGTTCTCGGAGCGACACGGATGATCTCCCCCCGGACGCGGACCGGCTTCGGGCGGTACTGGACCTCGCTCGCCATGACGAGCAATTCCCGAGCGCGTCAGAAGGACTCTCCGAGCGGATCGAACGGTCCTACCCGGCCCTGAATCAGGTCCGGCTGTTCTGGAACGGGATTCATGGAGTGATCGAAATAACTCCGGTCGGCGTAGCCATTGCGTTCTGTAACGCACGCCGAGCTCACAATCTGGATTCGCTGGGAAGCCTTGCCGATCAACTCCGATAGTCCCTCGAGGAAGGGCCTGCTCGTGAAAGCTGCCACCGGGGTCTGGCGAGGCCGCGGAACTCGCAGCGACGTCGGCGATGTCGTCGTCGCCGAGCCGGTCGGCCAGCAGGTTGTGGAGGAATAGGACGCGTAGGGCGCCACGCCGTCGGTAGCGTCGGCTGGCGATGAATCGGGTGGACCGGCTGTATGCGGTGGTGGAGGAGCTTCGTGCCGCCGGGCCGCGGGGGCGGAGCGCCCGTCGGTTGGCGGAGCGGTTCGAGGTGAGTGTGCGAACGGTCGAGCGCGACATCCTCGCCTTGCAGGAGGCGGGCGTGCCCATCTCGTCTCAGGTCGGTCGGCGCGGCGGGTACCTGCTCGATCGGTCGATGACGCTGCCGCCGCTCAACTTCACGCCAGCCGAAGCGGTCGCCACCGCCATCGGGCTCCGGCGGCTCGACGACACGCCCTGGGCGCGGGATGCCCGCACCGCCCTCTTGAAGATCGTTGCGGCCATGCCCGACGCGGCCGCCGACCGGGCCCGGAAGCTGGCCGACGGCGTCCGTCTCCTCGCGCAACCGGTCAGCCGGCCCGATCAGGCGATCGCCGACGCTGTCGTCCAGGCGGTCGAGAACCGCACGCCGATCCGCATCGACTACCTCGACGTCGGGGGCCGCGACACCGTGCGAGAGATCGAGCCCCATCAGGTGGCGCTCGGCCCCAACGGCTCGTATGTGGCCGCGTGGTGCCGCCTGCGCGAGGACGAGCGCTGGTTCCGCCTCGACCGCATCCATACCGTCGAGCCCCTCTCGGGACCGTTCCTCCAGCCGGTCCGGGACCACGGCGTCGAGGACTACGAGGCTCGGTCGCTCACCTTCGAGTAAGTGCGCGAAACACCGACATAGGGCTGTCGCCGAGCTCCCGGAGAGTGGGGCCATGACCAACCCCACCAACACCCTGGCCTGGTTCGAGGTCGCCACCGACGACCCGGACACCGCAACCGCCTTCTACACCGATCTGTTCGGCTGGACCTTCACACCGTTCGCTGATCCCGAGGAGGCCGGTGTCGACTACCGCGTCGCCACCCAACGCGAGGGCGGCGCGCCGTTCGGAGGCGTCCTCGCCACCGGCGGCGCCATGCCGCCCCATGCCGTCTTCTCCATCGCCGTGGCCGACGTCGGCGCCATCTGCCGGGCCACCGAGAAGCTGGGTGGCACCGTCGTGCTCGAGGACCTCTCGCCCAAGGCCGGCCCGCCCAACGCCTACCTGCGCGACCCGCTCGGCAACCTGTTCGGCGTGTTCGCGCCCCCGCCGGGCTGACCGAGGGAAGACTTGCTCTCGTGACCGACGACGCCAGCCCGGCCCGCAAGCTGTACGACGACCTCACCGACGACCTGCTCTACGACCCGGCCGTCGGACGGTCGACGATGATGGGCCACCCGTGTGTGCGGCGGGCCGGGCGCTTCTTCGCCTCCTTCGATCCGAAGGGCGACTGCCTCGTCGTGAAGCTCCCCGCCGAACGGGTCGAAACGCTCATCGACAAGGGAAAGGGCGAACCGTTCGCCCCCAACGGCAAGGTCTTCCGCGAGTGGGTGTCGGTCCCGACACCAGACCCGTCGGGCTGGGCCCGCCTGCTCGCCGAAGCGTTCGACTTCGCGGGTCCAGCCCAACAGCAGGCCCGGCGCGGCTACGACGAGGACCTCGCCCACCGCATCCGGGAGCTGCTCGAAGACCTCGGCGTCGGCGTGCGGGAGCAGAAGATGTTCGGCGGGCTCGCCTTCCTCGTCAACGGTCACATGGCGGTGGCGGCCAGCGGGGAAGGTGGCGTGCTCCTCGGCGTCGACCCGGATGACGCGGCCAAGCTCCTCCGCAAGCCGCACACCTGCCCCATGGTGATGCGCGGCCGCGAGATGTCCGGCTGGATCCGAGTGTCCGACGACGGCGTGCGCACCAAGCGCCAGCTCGCGCCATGGGTGCGCCGCGGTGTGGACCACGCCAGATCCAAGCCGCCGAAGCCGCGCCGCCGCTGACCAGGCGGCGGGCCCTCGAGGCCCCGGGGGAGCGCCGCTCAGTAGTAGATCGACGTTTGCTCGCCGAGGCGCACGAGCGCGCCGTCTTGGTTCTCCCAGCGGAACTCGCTGGTGAAGAAGACCATGGGACCGCGCTTAGTCTCGCGCTCGACGACGTCGACGAAGCGCCTCGTCACGGAGATGACGTCGCCGGGGCGGATGGGCTCCGCGTAGCGGTTGTGCTGGCCGCCATTGAGGAGGCGCTTGCCCGGTTCGGTGCCCATGCCCCAGAGCCAGTCGCCGGCCCACGGGCGGTTGGGCATCCAAGCGAACGGATCGAAGTCGCGCGTCGCCACGATGCCGCCCCACGGACCGTAGGCCGCCACCGAGGCCTCGAGGTAGCGGGCGGGCGGGGGCTCGGGCCAGTAGGTGGCGATGGCCCAGCGGGCGATGTCGTTGGCGCCCACCGCCGGCGCAGCGACCGCAGGCAGCGCTCGGCCGATCTTGTCGATCGTCTCCTGCGTGAGGAACGTGCCGGGCGCGGCCTCGCCGGACGGCTGTCGGGGTTCGGGCTCGCCAGGCATGGCGGCCTTGCCTTCCTCGAAGTGCACGACCGTGGCGGAGCCAGGGCACGTCTCCACGTCGTCCTGGTTCTTCACCGACAGCTCCACGGTCGTGCACGGGGCGCCGTCGATCTCCGTGTCGCTGGATGGGGAGGCGCTGCAGGTCAGCGTGTCGCCCTTCATGTTGAGGCCGCGGAACTCGCAGCGGAAGTCGACGATGTCGCCCTCGTCACCGAGCCAGTCGGCCAACAGGTTGTGGAGGTAGGCGATGCGCAGGTTGCCCATTCCGAACACGCCGGCCATGCCGACGGCGCGTGCGGCTTCGTCGTCCATGTGGATGTCGATGAACTCGTCGTTCACTGCCGCGTAGCGGTTCCAGTTGGCGAGGCCGGTGGTGCGCACGAACGGCGGGATCCCAGACATGACGCGCACGTTAGATCGGGCCCGGGCCCTACGCGAAGATGAGGCGGTGGGGTGGGAGGCGCTCGAGCAGTGGGGTGACGACGTCACCCGCGTCGAGCGCCTCACCGGCGGCGCTGGCGTCAACGACGTGTGGAGCGTGCGCGTCGACGGGCGGCTCGCGGTCGGCCGCCTAGGTGCCAGATCGGACGCGGATCTGGCGTGGGAGATGGAGCTCCTCCAGCACCTCGACCGTGAGGGTCTCGCCGTGCCGCTGCCCATCCCAGCGACCGACGGCCGGCTCTTCGTCGACGGCCTGGTGGTCATGACCTACGTCGAAGGCGAACCGCCGGCGACGGAGGCCGACTGGCGCCGCGTGGCCGACACGCTCCGCGATCTGCACCGGGTCACCGGTGGCTGGCCGCAGCGCCCAGGGTGGCGATCGTCGATCGACCTGATCCACGCCGAGACCGGGACGAGGGTCGACCTGGGCGCCATGCCACCTGAGGCGGTGGCTCGATGCCGAGCGGCGTGGGCGCGGCTCGCCGATCGCGAGACCTGCGTAGTGCACGGCAACCCGGAGAGCCCCGCCAACGTGCGCATCACCGCCGACCGGGTGGCGCTGATCGACTGGGACGAGGCGCACGTCGACGTCCCCGACCTCGACCTGGTCCTGCCCCACAACGCTGCCGGTCTGGATGAGGCCGCCCACGACATCGCCGCGCAGGCGTTCTCCGCCTGGACGGCCGCCGTCTGCTGGGACGACGACCACGCCATCAGGCACCTCGCCGACGTCCGACCCGTCTGAGCAGCGGTCGGCGCGGATTCACGAGTGGCTCTCTCACCCCTGTCACTACGAGCGGCCTTCCCCTTCGTCAGTTGTCTCCACGAAGGACGTGGGCCACCATGGCACTCGATGCCCGCAGCCGATCGTCGATCTACCAGAGCTTCGTGCCCATCCTGGGCGAGCACGATGCGAACCTGCTGATGTCAGAGTTCCCCTCTCTCGAAGTCGACGAGCTCGTCACCAAGCAGTTCCTCCGGGCCGAGCTCGCCGAAGCGCTACACCGCCAGACCGTCTGGCTCGGCGGCGCCATCGCTGGGGCCACAGCGCTCGTCTTGGGCGCGATCAGCGCGCTCACCTGACCTCGTAGAGCTCGTCGTTGTGGCCCGGTCGCGGCCGAAGCTGCCATGTCGCTGGCGACTATGGGGAGGCTGCCGTGCGGTTGGCGTCGACCGCGGCGAGCAGCTCCCTGACCTCGCGCGAGGAGCTGAGCACGTGGAGCGCCACGTGCGAGCCGTGCTGCGAGATGATCTCTCGCTCGATCTCTGGGTGTGAGCGGGTCTCTCGCCAGATGCGAACAGCCAAGCCCCACTCGTCCCGCAACCGTCGCCAACGCGTGTAGTCGCAGCCCTCGGGCAGCTCACCCCACATCTTGAAGCCGCGCCGGAGCGCTCGAAGCGAGCAGCGCCACCACGGCAGGTCGAGGAACACGACGGTGTCCGCTCGCTCCAGCCGCAGGTCGAGCGTCTCGTGGTAGTTGCCGTCGGCGATCCAGGCGTCTCCGCCCAGCACGTCACGCTGCTTCTCGCGCCACTCGGCATCCGACGGCGCGACCCAGCCCGGCTTCCAGTAGTGGAGGTCGAGGTGGACGAGCGGCACGCCGGTCTTGGAGGCGAGCGCGACGGACAACGTGCTCTTCCCCGAGCCGGCGAGCCCCGTGACGATGATCCGGCGTCCGATCGCCGGCGGGGCTCCACTCATCGGATCAGTGTCTCCCAGCAGGTGCTGAAGGCCGCGGTGCATTTCCCGGAGGAGATTCGCGCCACGATGTCGAGAACCCGCGATCGGCTTCGTCCCAGGGGTGAGGTCGGCCAGCCGGGCCGGCAGAGCACAAGGAGAACCCCAATGGCCAAGTACCTGTTGCTCAAGCACTACCGAGGCGCACCTGCGGCGGTGAACGACGTCCCCATGGACAAGTGGGCGCCCCAAGAGGTCGACGCGCACATCAAGTACATGAACGACTTCGCTTCACGGCTCGAGCACTCTGGCGAGTTCGTCGACGGTCAAGCACTCTCCCCCGACGGCATGTGGGTGCGCCACGACGGTGAGGGGCGGCCGCCGGTGACCGACGGCCCCTTCGCCGAGACGAAAGACCTGATCGCTGGCTGGATGGTCATAGACGTCGACAGCCAGGAGCGGGCGATCGAGCTCGCCGGCGAGCTGTCGGCCGCACCTGGCGCGAACGGCAAGCCGATCCACGAGTGGCTCGAGCTGCGTCCGTTCCTGACCCACCCGTCCACCGTCACCGAGTGACCGTGGACGAGGTCGAGCTGCGCCGGCTCGTCCCTCGGGTGTTGAGCGTCCTCGTCCGTCGCGGAGCGGACTTCGCGACGGCCGAGGACGCCGTGCAGGAGGCCCTGGTCCGGGCGCTGATGGCCTGGGAGGCGGACCCGCCTGCCAACCCGACCGGGTGGCTCGTCACCGTGGCGTGGCGAGCATTCCTTGACATGGCGCGCTCTGACGTGGCGCGTCGCAATCGCGAGGTGAGGTTCGAGGTCGAGCCGCCAGCGGATGCCACCCCGAGCGCGGACGACACGTTGCACCTCTACTTCCTGTGCGCGCACCCCGACCTCACGCCATCGTCGGCGGTGGCGCTCACGCTCCGCGCTGTCGCCGGCCTCACCACCCGGCAGATCGCCCAGGCCTACCTGGTGCCCGAGGCCACCATGGGGCAGCGCATCAGCCGAGCCAAGCGCGTGGTCGGACAAGCGGGTGTCGCGCGGCCCGGCGATGTCAACACGGTGATGCGCGTCCTCTACCTCGTCTTCAACGAGGGCTATTCGGGCGACATCGACCTCGCGGCCGAGGCGATCCGCCTGACCCGGGAGCTCGCCACCCTCGTCGACGACCCCGAGGTGCAGGGTCTGCTCGCCCTGATGCTCCTCCACCACGCCCGCCGGCTGAGTCGCACCCGCCCCGACGGAAGCATCGTGCCGCTGGCTGAGCAGGACCGCAGCCAGTGGGACCCGGGCCTCATTGCCGAGGGCATCGCCATCGTGCAGGCCGCACTCGTGTCGGACCGGCTTGGCGAGTACCAGGCGCAAGCAGCGATCGCGGCGCTCCATGCCGACGCGGCGAGCGTCGGGGAGACCGACTGGGTGCAGATCGTCGAGTGGTACGACGAGCTGCTTCGATTCGCCGACACGCCTGTCGTGCGGCTCAATCGGGCGGTGGCGGTGGGGGAGGCTGATGGCGCCCCCGCCGGGTTGGCGGCGCTGGCGGAGATCGACGACCACGTCCCACGGCGCGACGCAGTGGCTGCGCACCTCCACGAGAAGAACGGCGACCTCGACGTCGCCGCGCTCCTTTATGCGGTCGCTGCACGCAACGCGCCCAACCTCGCCGAGCGCGGGCACCAGACCCGCCAGGCTGCGCGGCTCAACGCGAAGCTGCGGGAACCCCGTACCTGACACCGTCGTTAGACTGCCTCGACCGCACCGGCGAACAGGGGAGACCGTGGCGCTGAAGGACCATGTGATCGCGGACAGCGATCTCCACGTGATGGAACCGGCCGACTTGTGGCAGCGCTACATCGCCCCCGAGTACCGCCACGCGGCGCCGATCGGGCTGACGGAGCTCACCCGCGACATGAGGGTGCGGGTGAAGAACCACACGCTGCTGCGGCTCGGTGCCGTTCGCCCCCAGCGGATCGACGGCCGCAAGACCGGATGGCGCGAGGAGCACGAGTCCGTCTACGCGGATGCCGAGGCCAACGACTGGGACGCTGCCTCACAGGTGAGGGCGATGGACGTCGAGGGCCTGGATCTGGCTGTGATGTTCCCGTCGCGCGGGCTCTTCGTGCTCGGCCTCGACTCGAGCGAGCAAATCGGATCGGACGGCCTCGAGCCCGCCTTCGCCACCGCGATCGCGCGCGCCTACAACGACTGGCTCGCCGACTTCTGCGCGCACGCGCCTGATCGCATGTTCGGCGCCGCCATGGTCGCCCCGCACGACGTCGAAGGCGCGGTGCTGGAGGCCCGGCGCGCGGTGGAAGAGCTTGGCTTCAAGGCGGTGTTCCTGTCACCCGGCTGCGTCAACAACCGCCCGTGGCACCACCCCGCCTACGACCCGCTGTGGGCGGAGATCGAGCGGCTCGACGTACCGCTGTCGTTCCACGGGGGCGGGCAGACCTACCTCACACCTGACTTCTCGCTGCAGGTGCTCGACAAGCTGATGCTCTGGCACACGTTCAACCAGCCGCTCGCCATCCAGTTCGTGACGACGAGCCTGTGCGGCGGCGGAGTGCTCGAGCGCTTCCCGAACCTGCGTGTCGCGCTGCTCGAGGGCAACTGCTCGTGGGCGCCTTGGCTGCTCGACCGCCTCGACGAGCACTACGAGTGGACCGGCTGGTACGAGGCCACCGACCTCACGATGAAGCCGAGCGACTACTTCCGCCGGCAGTGCTTCCTCGGCGTCGAGGCCGAGGAGTCGACGGCCGTCCACTACCTCGACTGGTTCGGTGACGACAACCTCGTCTTCTCCACCGACTACCCGCACGGCGACTCGCAGTACCCCCACGCCGTCGAGACGTTCGACAAGCTGCCCTTCCCCGACGAGTCGAAGCGCAAGATCTGCGGCGACAACTGGGAGCGCCTCTACAAGATCCCCCTGGCCAAGAAGACCTGAAGCAACCAACGTCTGTGAACGTCCGCGCTCGCATGGCGGACGTGGGTGTTCACAGACGTCGCCAACAAGCCCCATGCACCTCGATCCCCTCGTGGCGAACCCCGCGCTCATCGACACTCGGCTCGACAGTCGCGCGGCCACGTTCGAGAACCCCACTGGTGCCCGCGGCGCCGGTGGTACGGCCCACGGTGGACGCAAGGGAGCGCCCAGCAGGGAGGTGGCGCCGGGGGAGCGGGTGGTGCTCGCCGACCTCGAGGGGCCGGGGGTGATCCGGCACGTGTGGCTCACGGTGCCGCGGGCCCGGCCGGAGCGCTTGCGCTCGCTCGTGCTCGAGGTGCGCTACGACGGGGCCGCCGAGCCGAGCGTGGCCGTCCCGGTGCTCGACTTCTTCGGCCTGCCCCACGGCCGCGCGGTGCCCTATGTGTCGGCGCTGACGACGGCGCAGGAGGGCCGCGGGTTCAACGCATACATCCCGATGCCGTTCCGGGAGCACGTCGAGGTCACCTTCACGAACCACGGCGACCGGCCGACGCTCCTCTACTACCAGATCGACTACACGCTGCAACCGGAGCTGCCCGAGGAGCTGGGCTTGCTGCACGTGGCCTTCCGCCGCCAGAACCCGACCGTGCTGCGCGACGACTTCGTCATCGTCGAGGGCATTGACGGTCCCGGGCGATTCCTCGGCTGCGTCGTCGGGGTGAGGGTGATCGACCACGCCCACTGGTACGGCGAGGGTGAGGTGAAGGTGTATCGAGACGGCGACACGGATCTCCCCACGATCTGTGGCACCGGTCTCGAGGACTACGTCGGCACTGCCTGGGGCATGGGTGCCCATCACGCTCCGCATGGCGGGGCTCCGCTGGTCCGCGGCCCGCAGGGCGACGGTGCCACCGGGATGGCGTCGCTGCCCGACCTCGTCGGCTTCTACCGCTGGCACCTGCCGGACCCGATCATGTTCGAACGGGACCTGCGGGTGACCATCCAACAGATCGGTGCGATCTCCTTCCGCTCTGACGAGGAGCGCGAGCGCGCGGCCTACGAGCGCACCAACCCACCTGCGGGAGCCGGTTGGCAGGTCATGGGGGCTGAGGGTGAGGTCACCTGGGGCATCTGCGAACGGGTCGACGACTACTGCGCGGCGGCCTTCGTCTACGCGACCCGCGCACAACCCGTGCCGCTAGTCGACGTGGCAGCGGCCACCGCCGACCTGTCCCTGCGCGACTACGAATTGACCCGTCTGTGAACGCCGGCGCTCGCATGGCGGACGCGGGGGTTCACAGACGTTGGTTGTTCAGAAGCGAGAGGGATCGTCGTTGCCGTCGAGGTCGGCGTTGGGGCGTGCGCTGGCGAGGAGCTGCTCGATGACCTTGCCGGCGCCGGCTGGGTCGCCCGGGTTGGTGCCGTCGGGGCCGCGGTGCCAGCCCTCGGCGATGGCGATCGTGTCGCCGCGCACGTCGAACACGCGCCCGGTCACACCACGCGCCGCCGGGCTGGCGAGCCACGTGGCGACCGTGGCCACCCAGCGGGGTGAGAGCTTCTCGCGCATCTCCGGCGTGATGTTCTCCTCGCCGCCCATCACGGGTGCGACCAGTCGGGTGATCGCGGTGGGTGCCAGGCAGTTGGCGGTCACGCCGAGCCGGCCGAGCTCGAGCGCGCAGACCATCGTGAACGAGGCGATGCCAGCCTTGGCAGCGCCGTAGTTCGCTTGGCCGACGTTGCCATAGAGCCCCGACGGCGACGCCGTGTTGATGATGCGCGCGTCGACCTCGCGGCCGGCCTTCGACTCCGCGCGCCAGTAGGCGGCGGCATGGCGGGTGGGGCAGAAGTGGCCCTTCATGTGCACAGCGACGACGTCGTCCCACTCGGCTTCGGTCATCGAGAAGACCATGCGGTCGCGCAGGATGCCGGCGTTGTTGACGAGGATGTCGAGCCGCCCGAGCTCGCTCACCGCCTGGTCGATCATGGCGGCGGACTCTTCGAAGCTGGTGACGTTCGCTCCGTTGACGATCGCAGTGCCGCCCATGGCCTCGATCTCGGCGACGACGTCGTTGGCGGGCCCGAGGTCTGCACCCTCGCCATCGGGCGACGCGCCCAGGTCGTTGACGACGACCGCGGCGCCCTCCGACGCAAGCATCAGCGCATGCTCACGACCGATGCCCCGACCCGCCCCGGTGACGATCGCCACCCGTCCCTCGCACATCCCGGCCACTGCGTCTCCTTGGATCACGGCGCGCGTCCCGCACGCGCTCGACCTGACTTCTGACAGTGGCGTCATCTTTGCATGCGAGCCCCAGCGGCACCCGATCCGGCGGGCCCTCGATCTTGCTTCAGGCGCATCTGACAGCGACGTCATGTACGGTGCCGCAGATGGGGATGGGGCGAATGCGACAAATCCGCTGGATCGGCGCGGCCGCTGTGCTGCTCGGCTTGGTGCTCCCGGCGAGCCCCACCCGCGCTCAGGACTCGGTCGGCGGGTCTGGTCTTCCGACCGATGGGGCACCCCTGTGCGGAGTGGCTGCGCCGGATGAGGCGACGTTGCCGACCGACGACGGTGAGCTGCGTGTCGCCACCTTCAACGTGCTCCACAGCGAAACCGACGACGGAGACATCAGCCTCGGCGCTCGGCTGCCGCTGCTGGCGGACGCGATCGTCGACTCAGGAGCGGACATCGTCGGAGCGCAAGAGGTGACGCGCAACATCACGTTCGATCCGGCGGCGGAGTCGCCGCAGAAGCACGGTCTCGTCGCGCAGCGCCTTGCCGAAGCGATCGCCGAGCGCACCGGCGAAACATGGCACTGGTGCTGGTCGCTGTCCAACCCGCATGTGCCCCTGACGCCTGACGTTGACGAGGGTGGGGGCAATCCCCTCGACGACGCGGCCGCGGCCAACGGCAACTTCCCAGACTCTGGTGACTTCAGCGAGGGGTTGGCGATCTTCTCGCGCTACCCGATCGAGGAGTCGCGGTTCCGGAGGCTGACGCCGCGCTCCTACGAGGCGCCCGCGTGCACCGAACCCAACCCGTTCTGCCCGCTCGACGCCACCTTCGACTCGCGCCAGGTGCTGTGGGCTCGAGTCGACGCGCAAGGCGGCATGGTCGACATGTTCACCACTCACATCGCTCACCACCTGACTGACTTGAGCGACACGACCAAGACGTTGCAGTCGCAGCAGGCGGCGGCGATCGCGACCGAGTGGGCCACCGATGATGCCCTGCCCGACTTCCTCGTGGGTGACTTCAACAGCACACCCGAGAGCGCGGCGATCCAGGCGACGGCGGATGCCGGCTTCATCGACACCTACGCCGCTGCTGACGGGAACCCCTGCGACCCCGAGGTCGGCGCGCCTGGCTGTTCTGGCGGTCCACCTGAGGGCGACGAGGTGTTCAGCGACGGGCCCACGCGCAGGATGTCAGAGCGCATCGACTACGTGCTCGCACGACCACCGAGCGACTGCAGCCTCGGTGTCTCCGCCAGCGAAGCCATCGGCACCGTGCCGGAGCCGCTCGATGACGGTCAGTGGTTGTGGCCCAGCGATCACCTTGGCTTCGTGTCGGCCATGGCGTGCGCTGCGGATTCCGGCGACACAGGCGGGAGCTTCTTTGCCAACGCCCACGGCTCGGCGTCGGCCGCCGCTCTGGGCACAGCGCGCGCCAGCGCTGCGGCCCTGCCGTCGACAGGCGGCCAGGCGTCGCTGTTGTGGGCGGTGACACTGGGCCTTGGCTGCATCGCGACGGCCGCCTTCCTTCGGCTCGCGCGAACTCACTTACACGGCGGTGCTGTCAGGCGCTCACGAGGTTGACGCCGGTTTCATTGGTCCGTAGCTCGATCGGGTGGCCGACCCAGTCGATTGACTCCATCGACTCCAGCAGGTCGCGGTCCTCGACGCGCGCGTAGGCGCGAACCCAGTCCCTCACGTCTGCGATGACGAGACCCCACTCGGGCTCGCCGCCGCGACCGTGGGCGACCGTGTAGGACGCCACCGTCGCTGCGCCGCCATACCTCTCGATGATGGCCACGGGCACGGTGGCGTCGAGCCGGGACTGCACAGCTGTCTCGTCGGGCGGATCGACCCGGCCGGTGGGCGGCGGCTCGGTGGAGTACAAGCCGAACACATGCTTGGTCATGTGCATGCCTACGCCCGTGACCATGCCCAGAGAGCCGGGATCGTCACGCAGCACCTCGGCCATCGTGGCGATGCTGTGCAGCATGTAGTTGCTGCCTGCGCCGCCGGAGAACGGGAGCCCGCCGGTGACCGTGAGACCGCGTGCGTCGTCCGAGGCGAGGCCCAGCGCGTCGCACGCCAGGTGCACCGAGCTGGCGAAGCAGCTGTAGAGGTCGAGGTAGGCGACGTCGTCGATGCCCGCCCCGGCGCATCGCAGCGCCTCCGCGCTGGCGGCGGCCATGGCCGGCGAGCTCGACAGGTCAACGTGCTCGGCCACGTAGACGGGGTCGGTCGCGTAGCACCAGCCGCGCAGGTAGACGCGACGGTCGGCGGGCACGCCTAGCTCGTCGGCCTTGGCGTGGCTGGCGACCACGACGGCGGCGGCCATGTCGACGTCCATCACCGACACGGCCCACTTCGTGTACGGGTAGCCGACGAGCCGGTTGTCGGGGCTCGGGGTGCACAGCTCGGCCGCGCTGCGCGCTACGGGGAACCAGGCGTGCGGGTTCTGCGCCGCCACCTGGCTGAAGGGCGCGAGCAGCTCGCCGACCTGCTCGTTGTAGGCGGCAGGGGAGACGCCGAGGCGGGCGCGCCGTGCGATGTCGAAGAGGGGGAACGTGGCCCAGGCCTGGAAGACCTCGTGCGCGACCTCTGCCGGGTGGAACGGCGCCTCGAACGGGAACGGCGCCGGATCGCTCGCGCGGTGGCTCCACGCCAGGCGCTCGCCCGCCTTCTTGGCGCGCCGCCTCGTGTCGAGAGCTTCGGCTCCGGTGATGATCGCCAGGTCGATCTCGCCGCGCAGGATCGACCGTGCCGCGTCCTGCACGAGCACCTGCGGCGTGGTGCCGCCGATGCCTGAGTAGACGCGCTGCGCAGGGTCGATCTCGAGCGCGTCTGCCAACCGGTCGACGGGCCGGTCGTAGGGCCACGCCATGCAGTACACGACCTGAAGGCTGTCCGCCGCGCTCAGCACGCGGTTGCCTCCACCGGGCAGCGCGTCTTCCGCTGCGTGGCGGCAGGTGTGCTCCCAGAGAGCGAGCGGTTCCGCGCACGGGCCGTCGTCGGGCCGCACGGTTCGCTGGGCGACGCCTATGAGGCATGGCGTGCGAGGGTCGATCGCGGCTGGGCCGCTCATCGTCCCTTCCACGCGGGGTCGCGCTTCTCGGCGAACGCTTTGGGGCCCTCCTTGGCGTCGTCGCTCGAGAACACCTTGCTGGCGAGCTCGCTCTCGATCTTGTAGGCCTCGCGCTGGTCGACGGCGAGGCCGCGCAGCACGCTCTCCTTCGTGGCCTGCACGGCCAGTGGCGCGTTGGCGGTGATGCGATGCGCCCACCACAGCGCCCTCTCGGCCAGATCTGCCTCTGGCACGATCTCGTTGAGCAGCCCCAGCTCGAGCGCGCGGGAGGCGGGGAACGCTTCGGCCGTGAGCAGGAACTCCATCGCCGCCGGGTAGGCGAGCTGGCGCGGCAGCCGCACCGTCGTGCCGCCACCGGCGAACAGGCCGCGCTTCGGCTCCATCACGCCGAAGGTGGCGCGCTCGGTGGCGATGCGGATGTCGATGCCTCCGAGCATCTCCATGCCGCCGGCCACGCAGGGGCCGTCGACCGCCGCGATGATCGGCTTGTAGATCTTGAGGCTGCGCAGCACGGCGTCGGTGCCGTCACGCAGCTTGCAGCCGTCGATCTCGTCGACCCCGCCGGCGGAGATCTGCTCCTGGAGCGCAGTGATCTGGGGGATGTAGGTCTTGAGGTCGGCCCCGACCATGAAGTTGCCGTCGACGCCGGTGACGATGGCGACCCAGTCGTCCGGGTCGTCGCGGAACCGGCGCCAGGCGTTGGCGAGATCGCGGAATCCGTGCAGGTCGAGCGCGTTGCGCGCTTCGGGGCGATCGATCGTGATGCGAGCCACGTGCCCGCCCACCTGCTCGTAGTGGATCGGCATCGGCTCGCAGACTAGATCGGCTCCGCGACTAACGTGACGTGATCGTTAGACGAGGGGAGGTCGCGAGCCACGTGAGCATTGCCATCGGCGACGACCACCTCGCGCTGGCCGAGACGGTTCGCCGTTTCACGGCCAACCGCTGCGACCCGAAGGTGGTTCGAGCAGCGATCGATGCCCCCTCCGACGAGCTGCCCGACTTCTGGGCCGAGCTCGCTGGGCTCGGCTGGCTCGGGCTCCACCTGCCCGAGTCGGTGGGCGGCGAGGGCTACGGCTTCGTGGAGCTGGCCGTGGTGGTCGATGAGCTCGGGCGCGCGCTGGCGCCGGGTCCGTTCATGCCGACGGTGCTGACGAGCGCCGTGGTCCACGCCGGCGGTGGTGCACCTGAGCTGCTGCGCGAGCTCGCGTCGGGCCGCAGCATCGGCGCGGTCGCACTCGGCCCGTCGCTGACTGGCGAATCGATGCCCGGCGGCTCGGTCGCGATCACCGGCAGCACCGGCCCGGTGCTGTGCGCCGGGGTCGCGCAGATCGTCGTCGTGCCGGTCGACATCGCCGGGGCCGAGAGCTGGTGCGTGGTCGACATCGGCGCTGCGGCAGCTGATGGGGCTGGCGGTGCTGGCGGTGCTGGCGGTGCTGGCGGTGCGGTCACCGTCACCGCGCTCGAGCCGCTCGACCCCACGCGGGGCTTGGCCAACGTGTCCTTCGACGGTCTGGTCGTCGAGGCGGGCGCCGTGCTGCCGACCGCCGAGCGCACGCAGGTCGAGGCGCTCGCCGCGGCGATCGCGGCGGCGGAGTGCGCCGGCGGTGCTGGCTGGTGCGTCGACACGGCGGCCGAGTACGCGGCTGTCCGCCGCCAGTTCGGCCGACCGATCGGACAGTTCCAGGGCGTCAAGCACCGCTGCGCCGACATGCTGGTTGCTGTCGAGCAGGCGCGCAGCGCTGCCTGGGACGCCGCGATGGCACTCGACGAGACCACCGACCCGCAGTCGTCGCCCTCCACGGTCGAGCTGGCTGCGGCCGTGGCGGGCGCCGTCGCTCCCGACGCCTTCGCCACCGTCGCCAAGGACTGCATCCAGGTGCTCGGTGGCATCGGCTTCACGTGGGAGCACGATGCTCACCTCTACCTGCGCCGGGCCATGTCGCTGCGTCAGCTGCTGGGTGGCACATCGCCGTGGCGCCGCAAGGTGGCGAGCGAAGCCACTGCGGGCACGCGCCGCCATCTCTCGCTTGCTCTGCCTGAGGAGGCCGAGGCGCTGCGGGCCGAGGTGCGCGCCGAAGCCGAAGCGATCGCGGCGCTGCCGAAGGAGGAGCGTCGTGAGCGGCTGGCTGAGTCGGGCTTCATCGTCCCCCACTGGCCACCGCCGTGGGGACGCAACGCCGGTGCCGTCGAGCAGCTCGTCATCGACCAGGAGCTGCGGCGCGTCCGTGTGCGTGTGCCCCACCTCCAGGTCGGCGCCTGGGCGGCCCCGACGATCGCCGCCCACGGCACGCCGGAGCAGCAGGAGCGCTGGGTGCGCCCCACGCTGCTGGGCACGATCTCGTGGTGCCAGCTCTTCAGCGAGCCCGAGGCCGGCTCCGACCTGGCGGCCCTCACCACGACAGGCACGCGCACCGAGGGCGGCTGGCTCCTCAATGGGCAGAAGGTGTGGACCTCGATGGCGCTCGAGGCCGACTGGGGCATCTGCCTCGTGCGCACCAACCCGTCTGCGCCCAAGCACCTCGGGATCACCTACGTCATCGTCGACATGCGGTCGCCTGGCATCGACATCAGGCCGCTCAAGGAGATGACCGGCCTGGCCATGTTCAACGAGGTGTTCCTCGACGACGTCTTCGTCCCCGACGACTGCGTGATCGGCGAGGTCGACGGTGGCTGGCCGCTCGCCCGCACCACCCTCGCCAACGAGCGGGTCGCGATGGGCAGCGGGTCGTCCTTCGGCGGAGGCATCGAGGCGCTGCTAGCCCTCGTGACCGAGCGCCTGGCGGACGGCACGCTCGAGGCCGACCCGCTGCTGCTCGACCAGGTGGGCGCGCTCGTCGCGGAGGCGCACACCGTCGCCGTCCTCGGTCTGCGCTCCACGCAGCGCTCCCTGTCCGGTGCTCGCCCCGGGCCGGAGGCGAGCGTGCGCAAGCTGCTCGGCGTCGAGCACGACCAGCGCACCCAGGAGATGGGCCTCTCGCTGCTCGGGCCGGAGGGAGCCACCACCGTCGGTGCGGCCGCGCAGTGGACCTTCGGCTTCCTCGCCAACCGCTGCCTCACCATCGCCGGCGGCACCAGCGAGATCCAGCGCAACGTCATCGCGGAGCGGCTCCTCGGCCTCCCGCGTGACCCCGAACCGATCACCAACCAACGTCTGTGAACACACACGCTCGCATGACGGCCATCCGGGTTCACAGACGTTGAGCGGGCTGCTGCCGGATCAGCTCCGGATGATGGCGCAGGCCTTCCCCGACGAGGTGGCGGTCACCGATGTCGGCAGTGGGAGGTCGCTCACCTTCGCCGAGTGGGAGAAGCGATCGAACCAGCTGGCGCGCTGGCTCGTGGGGCAGGGCGTGGAGCGGGGCGACCGCGTCGCCATCCACGTGCCGCCTGAGGAGGGCCTCGTCTTCCTGGTCAGCTACTCGGCGATCCACAAGGCGGGCGCGGTGGCGGTGCCCACGAGCACGCGGCTCGTATCGCGCGAGCTGGGCTACGTGTTGGGCCACGCCGGTGCTGTCATCGCGATCAGCGGGGAGAGCAGCACGCCGCTGCTGGCGGCTGCTCGTAGCGATCTCCCCGAGGTGCGTGCGATCGTCACCACCGGCCTCGCGTCCGAGCTCGGCTTGGTCGCCTGGGACGAGGCGACCGACGAGGACAGCAGCGAGATCCAGGTGCCGGTGTCGGGCGATGACATCGCGGACGTCATGTACACCTCCGGCACGACCGGTCGCCCCAAGGGCGTCGTGGTGCGCCATCGCAACGTGGCCATGGTGCCGAACGGCCTGCCCGCCTGGTCGGGGAACGGCTGGCTCCACGCCTCGCCGATGTTCACGTTCGCCGGCATCGCGTCCACCTACAACCCGATGAAGCTCGGCATGCAGCTGCTCTACATGCCGCGCTTCGATGTCGACCACTGGTTCGACGTCGTGGAGAAGATGCGTCCGTCGGCCACGTTCCTCGTACCGGCGATGGCCGAGCTGCTCATCGCCAGCCCCCGCTTCGCTGAGGCCGACCTGTCGAGCATCACGATCTGCCCGCTGGGCAGCGCGCCCGTCAGCCCCGCCACGCTGCAGCGCCTGCAGGCCAAGCTGCCGAACGCCATGGTGTCGAACAGCTGGGGCATGACGGAGGCTGGTCCCGCCTTCTGCTTCATGCCACCCGAAGAGCAGGCCAAGCGCATCGGCTCGGTGGGCAAGCCGATGGCGCCGACGGAGTTCCGCATCGTCGACGAGGACGGCAACGTGCTCCCCGCTCGCGAGATCGGCGAGCTCATCGTGCGCAACCCGGGACGCGAGCGCGAGTACTTCAACGACGCCGAGGCGACCGCTGCGACATGGCGGGACGGGTGGCTGCACTCCGGTGACCTGGCCTACCTCGACGAGGACGGCTTCCTCTACATCGTCGGGCGCCAGAAGGACGTCATCATCCGCGGCGGCAACAACATCCACGCGACCGACGTCGAGTCGGTGCTCTACGAGCACCCGGCTGTTCGAGAGGCAGCGGTCGCGGGTGTGCCGCACGCAGTGCTCGGCGAGGACGTGGGCGCCTGGATCGTCCTGGCGCCAGGTGCCGTGGCTTCTGTCGACGAGCTCAGCGCCTTCTGCGCCGAACGGCTCTCCGACTACAAGCGGCCGCGCCACTTCACGTTCCTGGACGAGCTGCCGCGCAACGCGACCGGCAAGGTGGTCAAGGGCGACCTGCCCGGTCGCTGAACCTCTGGAGGATCCACGATGACCGAGCTCGATGGCACGACCGCAGCGCTCAACCTGTTCTCGCCGGAGGTCGCAGCCGACCCGCACCCGGCCTACGCACAGCTCCGCAAGGAGTGCCCGGTGGCGAGAGGTGAGCTGGGCGAGCACTCCGTCGTGCTGCTGTCGCGCTACGAGGACGTGCTCTGGGCGATGCGCCACCCCGAGGCCTTCACCTCGGCGGGTGGCAACCTCAACCTCGGCGAGCAGCCTCTGCTGCCGCTCGAGGTCGACCCACCGCAGCACACCGCCTACCGCCGCATCCTCAACCCGCAGTTCGTCCCGCGCGAGATCAACAAGCTCGAGCCGGCCATCCGCAAGCTCGTGGGCGAGCTGCTCGATGGCTTCGCCAGCCGCGGTGAGTGCGACTTCCACGACGAGTTCGCCACACCGCTCCCGTCCGGCATCTTCCTCGAGCTCATGGGCCTGCCGATGAGCGACCTGCCGATGTTCCTGCAGTGGCGCGACAACACGATCCGCCCCGACGTCGAACCTGGCGACTTCGAGGGCGCCGCGAGGATCCGTGACGAGACAGCACACGCCATCAGCGACTACTTCCGCCAGCGGATCGCTGAGCGCCGCGCCGCCCCTGACGACACGCTCCTGTCGACGATCGTCCACGCAGAGGTGGACGGCGCCCCTCTCTCAGAAGCGGAGCTGCTCGGCATCAGCCACCTCCTCCTGCTCGGGGGCCTCGACACGGTGACGGCAACGCTCGACTGCATGGTCGCCTTCCTGGCCACGCATCCCGAGCACCGCCGGCAGCTGGTCGACGACCCAGCGCGCATCCCAGCGGCGGTGGAGGAGCTGCTGCGCTGGCTCAGTCCGGTGATGGTGGTGCCGCGCACCGCCTCCGAGGACATCTCGCTGCGTGATGTCGAGATCAAGAAGGGCGACGGCGTCACCCTCGTGATCGGGGCCGCCAACGGCGACGAGGCCGAGTTCGGCGATCACGAGGTCGACTTCGCCCGCGATCCGAACAAGCACGTCGCCTTCGGCGGCGGCCACCATCTCTGCCTCGGTGCGCACCTGGCCCGCCTCGAGCTGCGCGTGGCACTCGAAGAGCTGCACGCTCGCATCCCCGACTACGCCATCGCTCCCGGCGCCGAGGTGCACTACTCCACCGGGATCCGCCAGGCCGAGCACCTGCCGCTGGTGTGGGATCCAACGTGAGCGCCGCCCCGGTCGACGTCGCGCCGGAGGTGCGCTACCGGATCGTCTCGGTCGACGACCACCTGATCGAGCCGGCCGATCTGTTCGAAGGGCGCATGCCGCAGCACCTGGCCGAGCGCGCGCCGCAGATCGTCAAGGACGACGACGGCAGGCAGGTGTGGACCTACGAGGGGAACATCTACCCGAACATCGGGCTCAACGCCGTCGTCGGGCGACCCCGCGACGAGTGGTCGATGGCACCGGCCGACTTCGACGAGATGCGTCGCGGCTGCTGGGACATCCACGCCCGCATCGAGGACATGGACCTCGCCGGCATTGGCGCCTCAGTCTGCTTCCCGTCGCTCATCGCCGGGTTCTGCGGGTCGGTGTTCTCCCAGTCGAAGGACCCCGAGCTCGGCCTGGCGTGCGTGCGGGCATGGAACGACTGGCACCACGAGGTCTGGGCCGGCACCTATCCAGGGCGGATCATCCCCACGCAGATCACCTGGCTGAAGGACCCGCTCGTGGCGGCGGAGATCGTGCGCGCCAACGCCGAGCGCGGATTCCGGGCGCTCAGCTTCGCGGAGATGCCGGTCAAGCTGGGGCTGCCGTCGCTGCACTCGGGTCACTGGGACCCGCTGCTCGCGGCGTGTGAGGAAACCGAGACCGTCGTCTGCCTGCACACCGGCTCGTCGTCGTGGATCCCGCTTCCTTGCGACGACCCGCCCTTCGAGCTGCTGCCGACGCTGTTCCCGGTGAACGCGTACGTCACCACGGCCGACTGGCTCTGGTCGGGCGTGTGCACCCGCTTCCCGCGCCTGCAGGTCGCGCTGTCCGAGGGCGGCCTGGGCTGGGTGAACATGCTGGCCGACCGCTCCGACTACGTGCTCGACCACTCGGCCTCCGGTGTCGACGGGGGCCACTGGTCCGACGAGCGGCGACCGAGCGAGGTGATGGCCGAGAGCTTCTGGTACTGCTCGATCGACGACCCCAGCACGCTCGATGGCGTGCTCGAGCGCTTCGGCCCCGACCACGTGATGCTCGAGGTCGACTACCCCCACGCCGACTCCACCTGGCCCGACACGCAGCGCTACGTGCACGAAGCGATCGGCCACCTCGCCCCCGACGTGATCGCCAAGATCACCCACGAGAACGCGGAGACGCTCTTCAGATGGCCTCCCTCCTGATCCGCGGCGGGCTCGTCGTCGACGGCACCGGCGCGCCTGGTGTCGTGGGCGACGTCGCGGTGCGCGACGGCCGCATCGTTCCTGCCGACGAGCTCGACTCCGGCCACGAGGTGGTCGACGCCACCGACCTCGTCGTCGCCCCCGGTTTCGTCGACCTCCACACCCACTACGACGCGCAGCTCACCTGGGACCCGTCGGCTTCGCCGTCGTCGCTGCACGGCGTCACCACGGTGTTCGGCGGCAACTGCGGGTTCACCCTTGCCCCGGCCGGTGAGGAGCACGCGGCCTACCTCATGCGGATGATGGCTCGGGTCGAGGGCATGCCGCTCGAGGCGCTCGAGGCGGGGCTTTCGTGGGACTGGACCGACTGGGCCGACTGGTCGAGCCGGCTCGACGGGCGCATCGGGGTGAACGCCGGGTTCCTGGTCGGCCACTCGGCCGTGCGCCGCGCCGTGATGGGGGATCAGTGTCACGACGCAGCGTCTGCCGAGCAGATCGCGGCGATGGCCCAGATCGTCGCAGAGGCGTGCGCCGCCGGCGCGCTTGGGTTCTCCACGTCGACCGCGCCGACGCACAACGACGGCGACGGTTCGCCGGTGCCATCGCGTGGCGCCACCCCAGATGAGCTCGCCGCGCTCGCCGCGGCGGTGCGCGACGTTCCCGGCACCACGATCGAGGCGATCCTCGCGGGCTGCATCAACGGCTTCACGGACGACGAGCGCGACCTCTTGGCCGCCATGTCGGTCGCCGCGCAGCGACCGGTGAACTGGAACGTGCTCGGCGTGTCGTCGATGAACCCGACCGGCCACGAGTCGCAGCTCGCCGCGTCCGACCACGCCGCTGCGCAGGGCGGGCGCGTCGTGGCGCTGACGCTGCCGCACACGATGCGCCTGCGGCTGTCGTTCCTGTCCGGCTTCGTGCTCGACGGCTTCCCGGGTTGGCGTGAGGTGCTGTCGCTCCCGATCCCGCAGCGCATGGCCGCGCTGGCCGATCCCGACGTCCGTCGCCGCCTCGACGCTGGCGCCAGCTCGGACGAAGCGGGTCTGCTGCGAGGCCTGGCCGCGTGGCGCAACCTGGAGGTCATCGAGGCGTTCGCCCCCGAGAACGCCTCCCACGAGGGCCGCACGATCGGTGAGATCGCCGATGAGCGAGGCGATGGTGTCGACCCGTTCGACCTGCTGCTCGACATCGTGCTGGCCGACGAGCTGCGGACTGGCCTGCGCCCGTCCGGGCTGCGCGACAGCAAGGCCGACTGGGAGCTGCGCGCCGACGTCTGGCGCGACCCGCGCGCGGTGATCGGCGGCTCCGACGCCGGAGCCCACCTCGACATGATGTGCGGCGCCATCTACAGCACAGCGCTGCTGTCGCACGGCGTGCGCGACTACGGGGTCATCACGCTCGAAGACGCCGTGCACGAGATCACCGACGTGCCCGCTCGCTTCTACGGGCTGCGCGAGCGTGGCCGCATCGCGCCCGGCTACTCGGCTGACCTGGTCCTGTTCGACCCGGCCACGGTCGGCTACCTACCCGAGCGCATGAGATACGACCTGCCCGGTGGTGCATGGCGGCTGCACTCGGAGGCGACGGGCATCGAGCGCGTTCTCGTCAACGGCGTGACTGTGGTGGAGAGCGGTGCGCCCACCGGCGCCACGCCCGGCACGCTTCTGCGCTCCGGTCGTGACACCGAGACGGTCTTGCCGTGAGCCTGCGCATCGAGATCGACCGCGAGAAGTGCATGGGCTCGGGCAACTGCGTCTACTGGGCTGGCGAGGTGTTCGACGTGGCCGACGACATGATCGCAGTCGTCGTGGGCGACCCCGACGCCCACCCCGACCGCGTCCAAGTCGCCGCCGAGCACTGCCCCACCAACGCCATCCGCGTCACCGAAGCCTGAGAGCCCCCGCGAGGCTCAGCGAGCTCGGGCGGGTTCGTGCTCTCAAGCGGGTTGGTGTCGCGGTTCGAGGACGACCACGGGAGTCTCGGTCGAGCGTCCATTGGCATAGGTGTCGAGACCAACGTCGATCTCCCTCCAGCGCTGCCACAACCGCTCGCGCTCCTCGCCTGTGGCTGAGCGAGCGCGGACGGGACGCGGCCGCTGGTGAGCCAGCCGGACGACGGCGTCCGGGTGAGCTTCGAGGTTTCGCCACCACGCGGGGTGGCCTTCGTCCCAGCCGTTCATCGCCAACGTGATGAGGTTGGGTCCGTCCTCGATGTAGCCGACGATGACGGTGCGTTGCCTGCCTGACTTCCATCCGGTGGTCTCGAGGGCGAGCGCGCCCCAGCCGCGCTTGCTTGCGGAGGTCCACAGGAAGCGTCCACCACTGAGGCGGTACAAGGCGCGGTGGACACGCCAGAAGCTGTGCTTGAACCATTCCGGCGGCAGCTTCGCCGGCCGGGTGGTCGCTGCGCTCATGTAGATCCCTCCTGTCGGGTCGTGGCAGACCCGCTCCGACTTCCAGTGGACGCTCGACACGCCGCTGGCGGGTAGGGCCGAACGACCCGTCCGTACCAGGCACGCCGACTGGAGCCGGTCGCTCCAACCGCCGCTCGGCGACCGCTTCAGCGAACTCGGGCGATTCCTCCGTCTCAGGGACGGATTCATCGCCCGAGAACGAGTGGTGGGTCAGCCGATGACGAGGTCGGCCAGGCGTTGGCGCTGCCAGCCTTGGCGGCCGAAGAGGACGTCGTTGGCCTTGACCCTGCGGAAGAGCAGGTGGCAGTCGATGTCCCAGGTGAAGCCCATGCCGCCGTGCACCTGGATGTTCTCGCCGGTGATCATGGTGGCGGCCTCGGCCACGAAGCCCTTGCACATGGCGGCGGCCGCCTCGCGATCGGGGTGGTCGACCTGGCTGACCCATGCCGCGTAGTGCGTGGCCACCCTGGCCAGCTCGAGCTGGTGGAGCATGTCGACGATCTTGTGCTTGATCACCTGGAACGTGGCGATCGGGCGGTCGAACTGCACCCGGGCCTTGGCGTACTCGGTGGCCATCTCGAGGGCGCGGTCGCATGCGCCCACGCTCTCGGCGCACAGCGCGATGCCGATGTCGTCGAGCACCCGCGCGAGCAGGGCGCGCTGGCTGCCTGCCGGGCCCACGCGGCGAGCCGGCCGCCCGTCGAGCACGACGCGGGCCATCTTGCGGGTGACGTCGAGCGAGGGCACCAGCTCACCAGCCGGCTGCTCCAGAGCGAAGGTGGCGAGGCCGTCGGCATCGCGCGCGACCACGTAGGCGAGATCAGCGGTGTGGCCGTCGATGACGAGTGGCTTGACACCGTCGAGCATCCAGAAGTCGCCACGGCGGCGCGCCGTGCAGGTGATGCCGTCGAGCGGATCGCGCGTGCCCGACTCCTCCACGGCCAGAGTTGCGCGAAGTGCACCAGAGGTGAGGTCGGGCAAGACGACGGCGTCGTCCAGGCGCAGCGCGAGCAGAGTCGCGCACAGAGCGGAGGAGAACCACGGCCCGGGCAGCGGGAGCCCACCCATCTCCTCGCACAGCACGACAGCGTCGAGCATGCCCAACCCGGCGCCGCCGCGCGCCTCCGGCACGAGGAGCCCGGGCCAACCGAGGTCGACGGTCTTGGCCCAGAAGGCGTCGGTGAAGCCGCGCTCGTCGTCGATCATCGCCCGCACGTAGGCGGACGGCGCTTCGGCCGCCAAGAAGGAGCGTGCGACAGTTCGCAGAGCGTCCTGCTCGGGGCTGAAGGTGAAGTCCACGGCTCGTCACACTAGGTGACGCCACTGTTAGGTTTCGCCCGTGGACTTCGCCTACGAGCCCGAGGACGAGGCCTTCCGGGCTGAGCTCCAGGCCTGGCTCGACGCCAACCTCGGCGACTTCGTCGACCAGGGAGAGATCGGCGAGGAGCACGCTGACTCGCTCACCCGCACCATGGCTCGGCGCCAGGCCTGGCAGCAGCGGCTGCATGAGGGCCGCTGGGCGGCGATCAACTGGCCCAACGAGTGGGGCGGCCGCGAGGCCACGACGATGCAGAACGTCATCTACTCCGAGGTGATGGCAAAGGCGAAGGCCCCAGGCATCTACAACGCCAACGGCATCTGGCAGATCGGGCCGATGATCATCCGTTGGGGCACCGACGAGCAGAAGAAGCGCTGGCTGCCCGGCATCATCGACGCATCCGAGCACTGGTGCCAGGGGTTCACCGAGCCGCAGGCGGGAAGCGACCTCGCCAACCTTCGCACCCTGGCCGTGGCCGATGGCGACGAGTACGTGCTCAACGGCACCAAGATCTGGATCTCGACCGCACACCTGGCGCGCTGGGGCTTGTTCCTCGTGCGCACCGACCCCGACGCCATCGCTCGTGGCACCAAGCACGAGGGGATCACGGCGCTGATCGTCGACATGCACGCGCCCGGTGTGCAGTGCAACCCGATCCGCGAGATCACCGGTGAGGCGATGTTCGATGAGGTGGTCTTCACGGACGCTCGCGTGCCGACCGCATACCGGCTCGGCGGCGAAGGCGAGGGCTGGACCGTCGCCATGGGCACTCTCACGCACGAGCGCGTGGGCACGGGCGGCATCGCGATCGGCCTTCGATCCGAGCTCGACGAGATGATCGCTACTGCCCGCCGGCACAACCCGGACGCGCTCGACGATCCGGGGATCCGCGAGCGCATCGCTCGCATGCACACTCAGATCGAGCTCACGCGACTTCTCAACGCGCGAGCGCTCTCGAAGGTGCTGAAGGGCGAGAAGACCTGGCCCGAGGTGCCGATCGCCAAGCTCCAGTGGAGCCACCTGTCCCAGTCCCTGGCCGAGCTCAACGTAGACATGCTCGGTGGGATCGGCGTCCTCGCCAAGGGCGGGCCCGACGCTGTCGCCGGGGGACACGCGGCGCACAACTACCCATGGCAGCGCTTCACGTCGATAGGTGCGGGCGCCACCGAGGTGCAGAAGAACATCATCGCCGACCGCGCCATCAAGCTCCCCAAGCGCTGATCAGCCAGAGAGTCGGCGGGAGTACCCTGCGGCCGTGGAGGCGGACGATAGGGCAGCCCTCATCCGCTCGGCGGTGGAGCTCTTCAACGCCGGCGACCTCGATCGCGCCGCCGAGCTGTTCCATCCGATGGTCGAGTGGCCCGATCTGATGGACGACAAGCTGATCTGGGGTCGCGCCGCCGTGCGCGAGTACTGGGAGCGCCAGGTGGCGGTCGCGATCCCGGAGGTCACGATCACCGAGATCGTGCACGTGGCGGACGACTGTGTCGTCACGAGCGTGCAGCGCGTGCTCGATCGGGACACCCGAGCAGAGCTGCTCAAGCGAACCGACATCGTGCAGCGGTTTGGCTTCCGCGACGGCCTCATCTCGCGGATGGCGATGTTCTCCTCCATCGACGAGGCGAGGGCGTGGAGGCCGCCGGACTGACGCGCCCGCGCTGCCGCAGCTCAGTCAGCCAGCGGGATCTCCACCGTGACGCGCGCCCCTCCCCCTGGCGCATCGTCGATGGTGACGTTGCCGCCGTTCAGCGTCACGAGATCTCGGACCAGCGCCAGGCCGATCCCCATGCCCCGCACCATCGCCTCCCCGCCGTTGTCGATTCGATAGAAGCGATCGAAGACGCGGGTGCGCTCGTGCAGCGGGATGCCGGGCCCCTCGTCCTCCACGGTGAGCACGGCGTGGTGCGCGTCGGCACGCAGGCCGACTCCCACGGTCGTGGCGGGAGGCGTGTACTTGGCAGCGTTCGACACGAGGTTGATGAGCACTCGCTCGATCGCGCCGGGGTCGGAGACCGCCGCAACGTTCGGAGCGATCGACATGACGACCCGATGATGACCGAGCACGGTCGACATCTGTCCGACGATCTTCGGCACGAGTGAGCTCAGGTCAACCGGCTGCAGCACGACCTTGAGCCCCGACCCTTCGATGCGGGCCAGATCGAGCAGGTCTTCGACGAGGGTTCCCAACGAGCGCGAGCTGTGCCAGATCCGGTCGATGAAGTCGGCCCGTTGGTGCTCGTCGAGGTGTTCGGCTTGGCGGCTCAAGAGCATGGCGAACCCCTCGATGATCGTGACGGTGGTCCGCAGCTCGTGCGTCACCGAGCCGAGGAACGCCGCCTTCATCTCGGCCAGCTCCCGAAGGCCTGCAACGGTTCGCTGCTCATCGTGGAGGATCCGCGCCCGGTCGATCGCCACCGCCAGCATCTCGCAGGCGCGCTCGAGGCTCAGACGGGCAGCGGGCGACAGACCATCGCGGGCGCGTGCGCCAAGGGTTCCGACGACGTTCGTGCCACACATCAACGGAAGCTCGAACCGCTCGCCGGGCGCGATCGGAAGCGGGGTCGGGCCGGCTCCTGGGCTGCCATCGCCCGCAGTGGCAGGTGACGCCGCCGAGCCGCCGGCCGGCGTCACCTCCTGGCGTTCGGAGCGTGACTCGATCGTCACGTCGTCGAGGCAGAGCTCATCGCTCAGCTCGGCCACGAAGTCCGCCATGCCGACACCGAGGTCGCCCGCCTGGAGCAGGTTGATCGTGCTCCGCAGCAGCCGCAGCTCTCTCAGCTCGTCCGCGGCGTGCTGCTCCTGTTGGACCTGCTGCGCACTGCCCGTGTGCCCGCTCACCCTTCCCAGGCTAGGAGCAAGCCAGCGCAACTGCCCTGCGGCGTGCGACGGGGAGCGCCCGAATCGGTCGCTTGTTGTCGCCGGCCGCTGCGGTGGGTGACGGTCAGCTGCTGCGGTAGCTCATGGGGAGCAGCTCGATCAGCTGACCATCCGGGTCTTGGATCATCACCGCCATGCCACCGACGTTCGTGTCCGCGAGCACCTCGCCGCCGAGCTCGACGACGCGCGAACACGCGGCATCGAGGTCTTCCACCGAGAACGAGAGATGGGTGAGGCCTGGCTCGGTGAAGTCGCGCGCTCGCTGCGGCGCGTTGCCGTCGCGGTCGAAGTGCAGGAGCTCCAGTACGAAGCCGTCGCGCTCGAGGTACACGGCGCTGAGCCCGACGGGTGGAGTGACGCGCAGCAGCTTGGCGGTCGGCCCGTCGGGCACGGTCAGCTCGTTGCGCAGCGCGAAGCCGAAGAGCTCCTCGTAGAAGCGGCGGGACCTGGCGACATCGGTGACGCAGTGGCCGACGTGGTTGAAGGCGCTCACAGGGCGACCCTACTAACGTTCGTGTCATCTAGCTGCAGGGGGACCACATGAGCACAGCCGAGCTGCGACGCAACCCGATGGCACCCGCGCTGCCGCCGCTCTCGCCGCAGGCTGAGGTGGCGCTGCTGTGCCGGATGCTCTTCCGCGAGGGGTACGACGACCACCTCGCGGGTCACATCACCTACCGCCAGCCCGACGGGACGCTGCTCGTCAACCCGTGGGGGCTCACCTGGGACGAGGTGACCGCTTCGGACATCATGCGGATCGACCTCGACGGCAACGTGCTCGACGGCAAGTGGACGGTCACCCCCGCGATCCCGCTGCACCTCGAGCTGCACAAGGCGCGTCCCGACACTGCTGTAGCGGTGCACAACCATCCGCGCTGGGGGACCATCTGGGCCGACCTCCACCGGGTGCCGCCCGTCTACGACCAGACCTCGGCGATGGTGCCCGAGGACCCGGCCCTCTACGACGACTTCGGCGGATCAGTGGACGCCGTGGAGAACGCCCGCGCCTGCGTGGAGGCGCTCGGCGACGCCCGCATGGCACTTCTCGCCAACCACGGCGTGTTCGTCGTGGGTCGCGACATCGCCCAGGCTCACCACCGCGCCGTCGTGCTCGAGTGGCGCTGCCGCCAGGCTTGGCACGTCGAGGCGCTCGGCAACGGCGTGCCGGTCCGACCCGAGGTGTTCAAGCGCTTCGCTGCTCCGTTCGACCACGTGTCGTTCCCCGGCCTGTTCGAGGCCATGGCTCGTCGCGAGCTGCGCGCCGACCCGACCTGCATCTGATGCGTGCTCCGGGTGTCGCTCCGCTCCTGCCTCCGCACGTGCCTCCCGGCGACCGGCGATGCCGGCTCGCCTCCGGCCTCCGTGTCAGCTGATGACTGACCTGGCCGCCGACCTGTTCCTGCCGGAGCCCGAGCCGCGCCAGGTGCTGAACACGATCATCTCTGTCGACGACCACCTGGTCGAACCGCCGGACATGTTCGTGGGACGCTTGCCCAAGCACCTTCAGGACCGCGCGCCGCGCATCGTCACCACGGAGTGGGGCCACGAGGTCTGGGACTTCGACGGGCAGCAGCACTCTCAGGTCGGCATGAACGCGGTGGTGGGCCGGCGCCCCGAGACGGTGAAGGTCGAGCCGTTCCGCTTCGACCAGATGCGCAAGGGCTGCTGGGACATCGACGCCCGCGTGCACGACATGGACCTCAACGGCGTGTGGGCATCGATGAGCTTCCCGTCGATGATCACGGGTTTCTGCGGCCGGGTGTACTCGCAGTGCTCCGATCCCGAGCTCGGTCTGGCCACCACTCGCGCTTACAACGACTGGGTGCACGACGAGTGGTGGCAGCCGCATCCCGATCGCATCATCCCGCTCGGCATCACATGGCTGACCGACCCGGAGATCGGGGCGCAGGAGATCCGTCGCAACGCCGAGCGGGGTTTCCGGTCGGTCACGCTGCCCGAGCGCCCGCACCAGATCGGGCTGCCCTCGATCTTCAGCGACCACTGGGAGCCGATGCTGCGAGCCTGCGCCGAGACCGACACGGTCGTGAGCCTGCACGTCGGGTCGTCGGGCATCGGCGAGTTCCCGTCCGATTGCGGCGAGGCGATCATGCCGCTCGCGGCCACGATGTTCGGGCCGCTCTCGTTGCATGCGTGCATCGAGTGGCTGTGGTCGGGCTGGCCAGCCCGCATCCCCGACCTCAAGATCGCTATGTCGGAGGGCGGCATCGGCTGGGTTGCGATGCTGCTCGACCGGCTCGACAACCTGATCGACCGGTCGGGCTACGGCCTCGGCTGGGACGAGCGGCCGGCCGACGTGCTGCGCCGCAACTTCTGGTTCTGCACCATCGACGACCCGTCCACCATCGACACGCGCCACGCGATCGGCGTGGAGAACATCATGGTGGAGGTCGACTACCCCCATGGCGACTCCACCTGGCCCGACACGCAGACGGTGATCCACGAGGCCTGGGGCCACATCCCGCCCGCCGAGCGGCGCGCCATGTGCTGCGAGAACGCCGCCGCACTCTTCCGCCACCCCCTGCCTCCCGAGGTCCTGCCGGCCGGCTGAGGTTCTCAGCCGAGGCAATAGGTCCCATCGGACCGAGCTCGAGGCTATGACTCCCACATGCGGGACCCATTGCCTCGTGCTGCGCGCAGTGGGACCTATCGCCTCGGGTCGGGACGGGGTGGGCGGGGCAGGGCGGGGTGGCCAGGTCGATGGGGTGGCCGTGGCGGGTCAGTGGGCGGGGCCGAGGATGTAGCTGCCGGTCTCGGGGTGGGGGTACCAGCCGCCCGCCGCCTCGGTGCCGCCGTCGACGTGGATCGTCTGACCCGTGACGTAGGACGACAGCGAGGAGGCGAGGAAGACGGCTGCTCCCGCCATCTCGTCGACGTGTCCAGCGCGACCCATCGGTATGGCGCCGCTGAGGTGCATCGGATCGGTCGCCACGCTGAGCAGCCCGTCGGTCAGCGTGACGTCCGGGGCCAGCGCGTTGACTCGGATCCCATGCGGCGCCAGCTCGAGTGCGGCCGTCTTCGTGAGGCTGATCACTCCCGCCTTGGCGGCCGCGTAGGCGGCGAACCCCGGGGCGCCTCGCGTGCCCTCGATCGAGGTGATGTTGATGATGCTGCCGCCGCGCTGAGAGTCGACCATCACCCGAGCGACACGCTGTGTGCAGAGCAGCACGTGGCCGAGGTTGGCGCGCAGGAGGGCGTCCCATCCCTTGGGCCTGGTCTCGACCAGCGGCGAGAGGAACACCCCGCCAGCGTTGTTGACGAGGATCCTCGGGCTACCGAGCTCCGCGATGGTGCGGGCCAGTGCCGCATCCACCTGGTCCGGCTCGCGGACGTCAGCGACGCACGCCAGCCCGCCAACCTCCTCGGCGGCGGCACGGCAGGTGGCCTCGTCGTGCTCCCAGATCGCCACCCGCGCGCCGAAGGCAGCGAACCCGTTGGCGATCCCACGACCGATGCCAGCACCCCCGCCGGTGACGACGGCGACCATGTCGGTGAGCAGCGCCGCGCTCGCATCGAGGACCACGCGGCTGAACGTAGCCGCGACCCGGCTTCACTTCGTTCTCGGGCGATCTGTCCGTCGTGGAGACGGAGAAACCGCCCGAGAACGACGCGCGACCGTGGCCGGAACGAGCCGGCCACTGCCCGTCGGACCATCAGCGCATCTCCTAGGCGCGTGAGATGACCTGGTCGCCGTAGCGCTCGATCGTGGCGATGGTGCGGTCGAGGTCGTCGCCGGGCATGCCCACCTGCACCCACGTCACGCCGAGAGCGGCAAGATCGGCCAGGCCCGCCAGGTGTGCATCTGCGTCGAAGTCGTCTGATGCAGGGTCGCCTCCGGCATGGCACGCGAACGTGATGTCGACCTCTGCGACGTCGCGACCGGCTGCCACCAAGCGAGCGCGCAGATCATCGATCAGCACGGCGAGCTCGTCGATGGTGCCGAGCGCGACCGTGCGTGCCGTGCGCGCCACTCCGGCGGGGGCGGGGAACGGCGCCCAGCCGTCGCCATGGTCGGCGACGCGCTGTCGTGCACGAGCGCTGTTGCCCCCGATCCAGATCGGCGGGTGGGGCACCGTCACGGGACGCGGGTGAGCCGTGATGCCGCGCGCGCTGAAGTGGTGACCTTCGACGGTGACATCGTCGGAGGTCCACACGGCCTTGATCGTGCGCAGCGCCTCGTCGAAGAGGTCGTTGCGTTCGGCGTGCTCGACCCCGAGCGCGGCGAACTCGCCCTTCAGGTAGCCGGCGCCGACGGCCAGCGTGAAGCGCCCACCGGAGAGGACGTCGAGGCTCGCCGCCGCCTTCGCCACCACGAACGGGTTGCGATACGGCAGCACAACGACGTTGGGGATGAGGCGCATGCGCTCGGTGGCAGCGGCGCAGAAGGCGAGCGCCACGAAGGGGTCGAGCGTGTCGTGGCCGCCGCCGTCGAGCCAGCGCTGTGACGGGGCCGGGTGGTCGGTGAACCCGATCCCGTCGAAGCCGGCCTCCTCCGCCAGCTTGGCGACCCTCGCCAGACCCGGGCCGGCGACGAGTTCGGGGTGATACGGGTGGCTGACCATCGGGTAGGTGAAGGCGAACCTCATGCGAGCATCCCTGAGCGACCCGCTTCCTCGAAGGCTCGGCGGAGCGCCTCGACGTCTGCGTCGGCGAGGAGGCGGTATGGGTCACGCGCCGAGGGCCGCCACCACACGGGGTCGGAGGTCAGCCATCGCTCCGCGCGCAGCGGCTTGCGGTCGATCTTGCGAGTGGCGGTCAGCGGAAGGGCGTCGACGATGCGGACGAAGCGCGGCGCCCACTTGGTGCCGAGGTCGGGCTGCTCCGCCAGGAAGCGGGCGAAGGCATCCGGATCGAACGCGACTCCTTCGTCCAGCTCGATCGACGCCATGACCTGGTCGGCAGTGCGTGGATCGGGAACGGCGTAGACGACCACGGCAGCCACCCCTGGGAAGCGGCCGATGATGCGCTCGACCGGAGCCGCTGCGAAGTTCTCGCCGTCGACCCGGAGCCAGTCCGCTGTGCGCCCCGCGAAGTAGAAGGTGCCGTCCTCGTCTCGGTAGCCGAGGTCGCCGGTCCAGTACCACCCGTTGCGGGTGCGCTCGGCGTCTGCATCCGGGTTGGCGTAGTAGCCCTCGAACAAGGTCAGGCCGTTTCGCCCCACGATCTCGCCCGTCGCTTCCGCCGCGTTCAGCAGGCGACGCCCCTCGCCGAAGATCGCCCGGGCGCACTCCTGCCCTGTCTCGGGGTCGACCACGGCCACGTCGAGCCCGTCCTTGGGGCGACCCAGTGCCTCGGGTGGCATCCCGGGGAACGGTTGGATCACGACGGCGCCTTCGCTCGATCCGTAGCCCTCGATCACAGGGCAGCCGAAGCGGCGACGGAACTCCTCCAGGTCCCGGGGTGAGGCCTCAGACCCGAGCCCCCACTTGAGCGCGTTGTCTCGATCGGCGGCCGTCTCCGGCACGGCGAGGATGTAGGACAGGGCCCGGCCCACGTAGTTGAAGTAGGTGCAGCCGTGCGCCCGCACGTCGGGCAGGAAGGCCGACGCCGAGAAGCGGGGCCGCAAGACGACGGTGGCGCCGACGACAGCGCCCGGCAGGAGGTTGGCGAGCAGCGCGTTGCCGTGGAAGAGCGGCATGGCGCAGTACAGGACGTCCGCACTCGTGAAGGCCACAGCCGACGCCGCCGCCGTGCGGGCGGCACGTCCCTGGCTCATTCGCACAGCCTTCGGTGCGCCGGTGGATCCAGATGTGAACAGCAGGAGGTACAGGTCGTCGGGCTGCGGCAGCGCCGCCGGCACAGGCGCTCCGCGGTGACGGTCGACGCGGCCGTGCCATCTCGGATCGTCCACGACGACCACTTCGCAGGCTCCCAGCTCGAGGCCCTCGACGAGGGCCGCATGGGCCTGGTCGGTCAGCAGCACGTGGCAGTCGGTGTGGCGGATGTCGAGCGCCAGCTCCTCACCACGACGAGTCGGGTTGATGCCGACGACGACGCTGCCCGAAAGCGCGGCACCTCCCAGCACGAACACGTACTCGGGCACGTTCTCCAGCAGAACACCGACGTGGAGCGGCCCGGCGTCGGCCAACGTGGCGAACAGAGCTGCACGCGCACAGCTCTCAGCCACGACCTCGCTCCACGACCAGCTCGACCCGGCGGCTCGAAGCGCCTCGTTCGCGTCGTCGGCGCGGCGCGCTAACAGCTCGGCGACGGTCTCCGCGAGCAGCCGTGCGGCGGAGTCACCCACGGCGATTCGTGCTCCGTGCCAGGCCTCTGCGCGCGCTGCCCATCAGAGGGATCTACGACCGGGGCAGGCCGAGCACCCGCTCGGCGATGATGTTGCGCTGGATCTCGGAGGCACCCGCTGAGATCGTGTTGGCGAACGAGTGGAAGTACTGCTCGAGCCACGTGCCTTGTGGCTCGTCGATGCTCTGGTGTCCGTCCGGGTCGACTGTGCCCACCTCGACCGCGTCCGCCCCTTGGATCTCGGCGGCGACGAGCGCGACTCGTTGGCGCGCCTCACTGGCGAACACCTTCATCAACGCCTGCTCCGGAGCGCTGCCACCTCGCGCCAGCTTGGCGAAGCCCCGGTAGCCGAGACACCGTGCCGCCGTCGTGTCGATGGCCAGGCGGACGATCTGGTCGACGGCGACGGCCCGCTCCTGCTGAGTCATCAGCGAGGTCAGGCGCGAAGCGTCGTGCAGGAGCTTCTCCATCGCCTCTTCGAGGCCCATCACGGCGCTGACCCACACCATGCCCCGCTCGTGAGCGAGCGACCCGTTGGCCATGGCCCAGCCGTTGTTCATCTCACCCACGAGGTTGCTCGCTGGCACGACCACGTCGGCGAAGAACACCTCGTTGAGGTCGGGGTGCTCGGGCCGGATGATCTCGGGCAGCGGGCGCACGGTGATGCCAGGCGTGCTCATGTCGACGAGCACGATGCTGATGCCCTTGTGCTTCGGCGCGCTCGGGTCGGTGCGGCAGAAGAGGAAGCAGAAGTCGGCGTAGTTGGCACCCGAGGTCCAGACCTTCTGGCCGTTGATCACGAAGTTGTCGCCGTCCAGCACCGCGCGCGTGCTGAGCGAGGCAAGGTCGCTCCCGGCACCCGGTTCGCTCATGCCCAGGCAGGCAGTTGCCTCGCCGCGCAAGATCGGCATGGCGTAGTCGCGGATCTGGGCCTCGCTGCCGTAGTCCAGGATCGAAGGTGCGACGATGCCGAGGCCCTGCACGTTGGTGGTACGAGGCACGCGCGCCTTGGCCAGCTCCTCGATGTAGACGAGAGTCTCGATGGGTCCGGCGTTGCGGCCGCCCAGCTCGGGCGGCCAGCCCGGCACCAGCCAGCCGGCGTCGAACATGGTGCGGGTCCAGCGACGCGCCCACTCGGGTGCGTGGCCCGTCGACACTGACGGGTCGGCCGCCATCTCCTCAGCGCTCGGTCGGTTGGCCGCCAGCCATTCGAGCAGCTCGGCGCGGAACGCCTCCACCGAGTCGTCGAAGCGCAGCCTCATGCTGCGATCCCCAGCAGCCGGGCCAGCTCGGCGCGATGCGCGCCGGCGGTTCCGAAGAGCAGGTCGCCAGACTTCGCTCGCTTCAGCAGGAAGTGCAGGTCGTGCTCCCAGGTGAAGCCGATCCCACCATGGAGCTGCAGGCCATCGCCGGCCACCAGCCGTTGGCAGTCGCCCGCCGCCGCCTTGGCCATCGATGTCGCCACGGCCTTGCGGTCGTCGTCCTCAGCGATCGTCAGCGCCGCGAAGTAGGCGAGCGAGGTGGCGCGCTCCACTGAGAGGTACATGTCCGCGAGCCGGTGCTTGAGCGCCTGGAACGACCCGATGGGGCGACCGAACTGCTCGCGGTCCTTGGCGTACTCGAGGGTGGTCTCGAAGATCGCTCGGCACGTGGCGGTGGTCGACAGCGCGATGGCGGTCGTGGCCTCTTGCAGGGTGCGCTCGATGGCGGACCCTGCCCGTGGATCACCGGGCTCGAGCAGGACTCGATCGCCGGTGACCTCGATGGCGTCGAGCGAGAGCGTTGCGAGCGGCATCGTCGGATCGATGACGGTGACCGGACTGGCGCCCACGCTCGCAGCGGGGAGCAGGAAGGCGCCGAGGCCCTCGGCACCCTTGGTGCCCTCGAGGCGAGCGATCACAGCGATCTCATCCGCTGTCGCTCCGTCGAAGACGTGCGACTTCTCGCCCGTGAGGATCCAGCTCTCGCCGTCGCGACGAGCCGTGGTCGTCGTGGCATCGGCCTGCCAGAGCCCGCGCTCGGCAACGGCGAGTGTGCCGGTGCACGAGCCCTCTGCGACGCGCGCGAGCCAGCTCTCGCTGCCCGCCTGCCTGAGGAGGGGCGCCAGCTGGGTGACGGTGGCGAGGAACGGCGATGGCGCGACCACTCGCCCCAGCTCCTCCACGACGATCCCGACCTCGATGAAGCTCAGGCCGAGACCACCGCTCTCCTCGCTCACGCCGATGGCCGGCCAGTCGAGGTCGACCAGAGCCGACCACAGGGCATCCGCGCCGTCGCGACCCTCGTAGACGGCACGCACAACCTGTGGGGGACAGGTCGACGCAAGCACTGCGCGGGCGTTCTCGCGAAGCGCGAGCTGCTCGTCCGTGAACTCGAAGTCCACTACGTCACTCTGTCGTCGCTGCGAGGGCCAGGAAGCCCCGCCGGTAGATCGTGACCATCGCGTCGATGGCGTCGGCGCGGTCGGTGAACTGCAGCGTGAAGACGCTGTAGGGGGTGCGCTCGATGAGGGCGAGCAGGGCCAACGCGTCGGCGGCCGAGTCGCCGAAGCCGCGCTCGTCGAGCATCGCCATCAGCCGGGTGACGACCGAAGCGGCCACCTGCTGCGAGAAGGAGACGAGGTCGGGGTCGTGCGACTGCATCTCCTGCCAGGTGCTGATGACGCCGCCATTGCTCTCGTACGTGTCGAACCACTCCTCCAACCAGCGGTGCATCACGCCTGGATCACCATCTGCGGGAAAGTCGTCGAGCAGCTCGACCATCCGTGTGCTCGCCGTCTCGGCAAGGGCGCGGAAGAAGTCGTCCTTGTTCTGGAAGTAGCGATAGAAGCTTCCGTGGGACACGCCGGCGGCTTCGACGATGTCGTCGACCCGAGCATCGTGGTAGCCGCGCTTGGGAAGGACCTCGCTGCCGGCCGCGAGCAAGCGCTGGCGCGTCCGCTCGCCGCGAGGGCGCAGCGCCCGGCCATGGACTGCAGTCGGCGCTTCTGGGATCGGCGCCTCGCGGGGGCGCCGGCGGGCGGGCCCGGTGCGCACGACGTTGACGCCGTCGATCGGGCCGGCGAAGAGGCGGTGCACGATCTGTGCCAGGGCATCGACCATCCGCTCGCGCGACAGCGCGCCGGCCACGCTCTCCCAGTAGAAGCTGCAGCGGATCAGCACGGCGACGACTGCCGTCGCGACGCTGGCGTCGGCCGCGCTCCCGTCCACCCCGAACCCGCTCAGCAAGGCCTTGCCGAAGCGCTCGCTGATGGTGCTCGACCCTCGAGCCAGCGGCAGGTGATCGCGGCTGGCGGCCTGGAAGGCGGAGAAGACCGGTGAGTAGGCGGTGTAGAGGGCGGCGAACTCGTCGATCCAGGCGGCCAGAGCGGCCACGCCGGCGGCGTCGGGCGTGATCTGGCCGATGCGCTCACCCAGGTCGACCATCTCGTGGCCCAGCTGCGCCGCAAGCTTCCAGAAGACATCGTCCTTGCTGGAGAAGTACTGGTAGAAGGCCGGGCGCGAGCACCCGGCCCGCTCGGTGATGAGCTCGACTCGCGTGTCGTTGAAGCCGACCTCGGCGAAGACCTCGAGCGCCGCCCCGAGGATCCGGCGCTGCGTGTCGCTGCCCCGCTCTCCGACGAGCGGGTTGGTGCCGAAGGGCGGGCGCCGCACGATGCTGGTGCCGTCCATCGGGGTCACGCTAGTCCTCGCCCGTCGGGCGCTTCGGCTACCGGGGAGGGGGTGTCGAGCACTGCGACGTCGTCGATGTGGGCTGCGGAGGTGAGCACGTGGAGCACCGACGCGGCGACCTCGTCGGGGTGCAGCGGGTCGCTGGCGCCGAGCGCGCCGGACTCGATCCAGCGGTCGATCGCGGCCCCCAGCGCCTCACCGTCCCACCCGGCCGCGAAGTCGGTGCTGTGGGTGTTGCCGACGACGACACGAGTGACCCGCAGGCCGGGGAACTCGACTGGCAGGCAGCGGATGAGCCCGTCGAGCGCGGCCTTGGAGGTGGAGTACAAGCCAAGGTCTGCGAAGGGCTGGCGCACCGACTTCGACGAGAGCATCACGAGGCGACCGCCAGAGGCCACGAGGTGGGGTGCGGTGGCAGACGCAACGAGCGCAGCACCCACGACGTTCGTGTCGAGCACCTCGCGCCAGTGCGCCTGCGTGGCCTCAGACATCGGGAGCAGGGGCGAGGTGGCGGCTGCGTAGACGACGGCGTCGAGCCCTCCGAGCGACTCGACGGCGCTGCCGACCATGTCGCGCACAGCGCGCTCGTCGCGCACGTCGGCGGGGAGTGCGACCGCTCCCTCCAACGACCCGGCCAGGCTCTCGAGCTGGTCGGCGCGCCGGGCGCTCACTACCACGCGCGCACCGCCCGCTGCGGCCTGGCTGGCGATGGCCGCACCGATGCCGGAGGAGGCGCCGACGACGAGCACCCGCTGCCCCGACAGCTCGATTGGCATCCCTGCACCTCCGTCGCGGCTGGTTGCGCCGTCGGACCCGTCGACTAATCTAACAGCGCTGTCACATCCAGCTCTGGAGGGGAACGATGCAGGTCGACGATCTGATCTTGGTGAGCGTCGACGACCACGTGGTCGAGCCGCCCGACCTCTTCGAGGGCCGGCTGTCGTCGAAGGCAGCCGAGCGTGCGCCCTTCATCGAGAAGCTCGACAACGGGCGCGAGGTCTGGATGTTCGAGGGCCACGCTCTGCCGAACGTCGGTCTCAACGCGGTCGCCGGGCGTGTGCCCGAGGAGTACGGCCTCGACCCGCTGGCCTTCGAGGAGATGCGTCCGGGCTGCTACGACATCCACGAGCGAATCCGAGACATGAACGTCAACGGCGTGCTCGGCTCGCTCAACTTCCCGAGCCTGGCCGGCTTCACCGGCCAGCTCTTCTCCACCTGTGACGACAAGGACGTCGCGATCGAGCTGCTGCGCGCCTACAACGACTGGCACGTCGACGACTGGTGCGGCACCTACCCGGGGCGCATGATCCCGCTGGCCGTCCCGCCCATCTGGGACCCGCAGCTCATGGCGGACGAGGTGCGGCGCATGGCCGCCAAGGGCTGTCACGCGGTCACCTTCTCGGAGAACCCGTCGAAGCTGAAGATGCCGAGCTACCACACCGACCACTGGGACCCGTTCCTCGCCGCTTGCGAGGAGACGGGCACGGTGATGTGCCTTCACATCGGCTCGTCGTCAGAGACCGTGATCACCTCGATCGACGCGCCGATCGACACGCTCATCACGCTCCAGCCGATGAACATCGTGCAGTGCGCGGCCGACCTCGTCTGGTCGCCCATGTTCCGCAAGTTCCCCAACCTCAAGGTGGCCCTCAGCGAGGGCGGCATCGGCTGGGTGCCCTACTTCCTCGAGCGCATCGACTACGTGTACCAGCACCACAAGGCGTGGACGAACCAGGACTTCGGCGACAAGCTGCCCAGCCAGGTGTTCAACGAGAACATCCTCACCTGCTTCATCGACGACGCCGTCGGCATGGAGGTGCGCCACCACCTCAATGGCGACCACATCCACTGGGAGTGCGACTACCCCCACTCAGATTCCACCTGGCCCAACGCGCCGGAGATGGCGATGAAGTACCTGGCTGGCGTCCCCGACGACGAGGTGAACAAGATCACCCACCTGAACGCCATGCGGAACTTCTCCTACGACCCGTTCGCCCACATCCCGCGGGAGCAGGCAACCGTCGGCGCTCTGCGCGCGCAGGCCACCGATGTCGACACCACCCCTGTGAGCCACGGCACGGGCAAGTTCCAGGACGAGGGCATCGTCACAGCCATGACGTTGGCCCAGCGGATGGGGAAGGGTTGAGCGAAGCCGTCTTCCGGGTCCTGCCCGCCCTCAACGACACCAACCGCTTCTTCTGGACCTCGGGGGAGGATGGCCAGCTGCGCTTCCTGCGCTGCCAGGGCTGCGGCTACTACCTCCACCCGCCGCTGCCTCGGTGCCCGTCGTGCGGAGGTCGCGACGTCGCGCCCGAACCTGTGAGTGGTCGGGCCGAGGTGTTCTCGTTCACGGTCAACCACCAGTCATGGGATGGCTCCACCGAGCCCTACGCCATCGCGGTGGTGTCGTTCCCCGAGCAGGAAGACCTGCGCATGACGAGCAACGTGGTCGGCTGCCCGCCTGAGGAGATCCACATCGGCATGCCGCTCCGGGTCGCCTTCGAGCAGCGTGACGACGTGTGGTTCCCGCTCTTCGAGCCGGTTGCCCCATGACCGACTTCGAGCGCCGATCGATCATCTCGGGGATCGGGCAGTCGCAGGTGGGGCGGCGGCTCTACCGCACCGGTCTCGACCTCACGCTCGAGGCGGCGGTCGCTGCCATCGAGGACGCGGGCCTCACCACCGCCGACATCGACGGCATCGCCACCTACCCGGGTGCGGGCGGCGGTGGCGAGCCGTTCTCCGGCCCGGGCACGCCCGAGGTGCAGGACGCGCTGCGCCTCGAGGTGAACTGGCACACGGGCGGCATCGAAGGCGCGGCGCAGCTGGCGGCTGTGATCAGCGCAGTCATGGCCGTGGGCGCTGGGCTGGCCCGCCACGTCCTCGTCTACCGCACCGTCACCGAAGCGTCGGCTCAGGGCGACGGCGGTCGTCAGGGGATGCACGTCATGGCCGGTGCAGGAGGCGGCGGTGGCGGGGGTGCGCCGAAGATCGGCGGGCAGTTCCAGTGGAGCATCCCGTTCCGCGCCTACTCCGCCGCCAACTGGCTCGCCATGAACGCGCAGCGCCACTTCCACGAGTTCGGCACGACCGCGGAGCAGATGGCGATGATCGCCATCAACTCCCGCAAGAACGCCGCCCTCAACCCCAAGGCCGTCTACCGCGATCCGATGACGCTCGACGACTACTTCGCCGCGCGCATGGTCACCACGCCCTTCCGGCTCTTCGACTGCGATGCGCCGGTCGACGGGTCGACGGCCGTGATCGTGTCGGCCGCAGACCACGCTCCCAACGTCGACCACCCAGTCGCACGGGTGGAGGCGATGGGCACGGCACTGCGCGGGCGCCCGTCATGGGATCAGTTCGACGACCTGACGACCATGGCAGCGCGCGACGCCGGCGCGCAGCTGTGGACCCGCACCGACCTGAAGCCGGCTGATGTCGACGTCGCCGAGCTCTACGACGGCTTCAGCTTCCTCACCATGACCTGGCTCGAGGCGCTGGGCTTCTGCGGCAAGGGGGAGTCCGGCCCCTACATCGAGGGGGGCAGCCGCATCGCCCTCGATGGCGAGCTTCCGCTCAACACCCACGGCGGGCAGCTCTCGGCCGGTCGCCTCCACGGCTTCGGGTTCATCCACGAGGCCTGCCTGCAGCTGCGAGGCGAAGGCGGCGACCGGCAGGTGACGGGCTCTGTCGAGGTGGCCGCGGTGGCCAACGGCGGCGGGCCCATCGCCGGCGCCATGCTGCTCACGCGAGACGGCTGAGCGGTGACGCTGCTGATGCTCCTCGAGATGATCGCGTCGGCCTTCGGCGATCGTCTCGGCGTCGGCACAGCGCAGCGTGGCCTCACCTACCAGCAGCTCCACGACCGTGCCGCCGCCGGGGCCGAGCTGCTCCGCAGCCGCGGCGCGCGCCATCTCGCCTACCTCGCACCGAGCGATGAGGCCTACCCCATCGCGCTGTTCGCGAGTGCGTGGGCAGGCGTGCCGTTCCTGCCGCTCAACTACCGGCTAGGCGAGGAGCAGCTGAGGGCTCTGCTCGCTGCGCACGAGGATGTGCTCCTGCTCACCGGTGACGACGGCGCCCCCGGCCTCGGCTCGATCTGCAGCGGCACGCTGTCGACCGCGGAGTGGATCGACGCGACGAGCGAGACCGTCGACGCGGCTCCGTGTGACACAGATGGTGACGACACCGCGGTGCTGCTGTACACCAGTGGCACCACCTCAGCGCCCAAGGCCGTCGTGCTGCGTCACCGGCACCTCACGTCATACGTGATCAGCGCGGTCGAGTTCGCTGCAGCCGATGAGGACGAGGCGACGCTCGTGAGCGTGCCGCCTTACCACATCGCCGGCGTCGCCAACGTGCTGTCCAACGTCTACGCGGCGCGCCGACTCGTGTACCTCCCGTCGTTCACGGCCACGCGCTGGATCGAAACAGTGCGCGCCGAAGGAATCACGCACGCGATGGTCGTACCCACGATGCTCGCCCGTGTGGTCGACGAGCTCGGTGAGGGCTCTCCGGCCGACACTCCCACTCTGCGCTCCTTGGCCTACGGCGGCGCGCGCATGCCGGCTCGGGTGCTCGAGTCAGCCTTGGCAGCGTTTCCGACGACCGACTTCGTCAACGCCTACGGCCTGACCGAGACCAGCTCGACCATCGCGGTGCTGGGCCCCGACGACCACCGAGAGGCGGCTCGCGGGGATGTGGAGGCGCGCCGCCGGCTCTCCTCGGTCGGGCGCTTGGTGCCCGGCATCGAGGTCGACATCCGCGACGGCGAGATCTGGGTCAGGGGCGAGCAGGTGTCGGGCGAGTACCTCGGCCAGGGCGCGGCAGTCGACGCCGACGGCTGGTTCGCCACGCGCGACCGTGGGTGGGTCGATGCCGACGGCTACCTCTACATCGAAGGCCGCAGCGACGACACCATCATCCGCGGCGGCGAGAACATCGCGCCCGCCGAGATCGAGGATGTGCTCCTCGCACATCCGGCGATCCGCGATGTGGCCGTCGTCGGCCTGCCCGATGACGAGTGGGGCCAGCGCATCGCCGCCGCAGTCGTGTGCCGTGACGGCGCCGTCATCGAGGCCGACGAGCTGCGTGAGTTCGCGCGCGAACGTCTGCGCTCCGCCAAGACACCCGACCTGATCGTCTTTCGCGACGACCTGCCTCACACCGAGACGGGCAAGCTGCTCCGACGGGCCGTGCTCGCCGACCTGGAGGCTCTGGCCTGATGGCCTTCGATCTCGACGGTCTCGTCGCCTGTCTCTCGCTGGGGGAGGTCGAGCCGGGTCTCGTCGAGGGGCAGAACCTCGATATCGGCTACCACCGCGTGTTCGGCGGCCAGATCCTCGCCCAGGTGCTTACTGCCGCGGCCGATGCCTCACCCGACAAGTCGGTGAAGTCGCTGACGGTCCTGTTCCCCCGCGAGGGCGACACCTCCAAGCCAATGCGGTACCGGGTGGCCAAGCTCCAGGACGGCCGCACCTTCGGCACGACTGAGGTGGTCGCCACACAAGACGGCAAGGTGATCGCCGTCGCGGCCGTGTCATTGCACGTCGACGAGCACGGCCTCCATCGCAGTGCTGCTCCGCCCGAGGTCGGCGATCCCGGCGATGCCAGCCCGCTCGAGCTGCCGATGGTGCCGTGGGAGGTGCGGTCCGTCGATGGCGTCGACCTCGCGTCGCGTGACGCAGGTCCACCCCGCTTCGAGATGTGGATGCGCGCTCCGGCGCTCAGCGACCGTCGCTCCGTGCACCAAGCCCTCCTCGCGCACGCGACCGACCTGACTGTGATCGGCACTGCGCTGCGCCCGTTCGAGGGTGTGTCGCAGGCCGACTCCACCGTCACGCTGCACACCGCCGTCACCTCGCACTCGATGTGGTTCCACCAGCCGTTCCGCCTCGACGAGTGGCTGCTGGTGGCTCAGGAGAGTCCCGTCGTCGCCAACGGCCGCGGCTTCGGTCGGGGTGATGTGTTCACCCAGGCGGGTCAGGTGGTGGCCTCGTTCGCCCAGGAGTCGATGATCCGCAGCCTGGAGCCGCAGTCGTGACCGCGCCCCCATCCTCGTTCTCGGGCGATCCGTCCGCCCCGGGGACGGACGAATCGCCCGAGAACGCTGTGGGGGTGAGCAAGCGCGACCTTCTGATGGCCGAGCTGCCGCACGGCCCGCACGAGCCGCTGGGTCGGACGCCGCCGCGGCGACCCGGCACCGTGCGCCGAACGACGAGCATCGACCAGCGCCGGGGTGAGCTCGGTGCCGAGCAGCAGCTGGTCGTGGCCAGCGGGCGTGACCTGCTGACGCGTCCGGACGGCACCACAGAGGTCGTCGATGCCGTGGCGCTGACGGCCACCGTTGACGCCATGGGCACGATCGTTGCCATCGACACGGAGCCCGCGGTGCCGGAGCTGCACGAGCTCGTGGGCGGCCACATGAGCAAGGGCATGCGCGCTCGCATCGACGAGCTGCTTCCGGCGCATCGCGAGGGCGGCACCCTGCTCCTGCAGCTCCTCGACGACTTCCCGATGGCGGCACTCATCTCGATGTACGGCTCGTCTCGCGAGCAGCCCGCATTCGCGCTGCCGCCCGAGGCCGGTGAGCGCCTCACCGACCTGTGCGCTGGATGGGCCGCCGGCGCCACGATGCTCGACGCGCTGGCCCGCACCGGGATCTTCCCGATCCCGGTCGGCCCGCCGGCGCCCGACCTGAGCGCACCCGACGACCCGCTCGGTTGGCACGAGCTGCCGCCGATGGCTCCGCGCTCGGTCCGCCGCCGCCGCCGTCTCGACCTGAGTCCGGGCGAGCCGCTCGAGCTCGACGTTCACTTCCGTGACAGCCACCTCGGTGCCGACGGCCTCGAGGACGTGCTGCACGAGTACACGTTGACCGCCGCCCTCGAACCCGTGACCCTCGTGGTGCGCGCCGCCGAGGCGGTCGCACGAGTGCTCCCGTGGCCTGAGTGCCCCGGTGCGCTCGGGAGTGCTGCACGAGTCGTCGGTCAGCCGGTCAGCGCGCTGCGATCTCTCGTTGCGTCCGACTTCACGGGCACCAGCACGTGTACCCACCTCAACGACGTGCTGCGCTCCCTCATGGGGGCCACGGCGCTGGCAGCGGCGTTGCGCCGATGAGCCGTTGGTCAGCTGCCCTCGTGGATCCAGTCGATCACGTCGCCGGGACCGATCGCTCGGGCGCGCGACCAGTAGCGCGTGAGGTCGCGGTCGTCGAGCAGCTCGCGCCACTGGCCGCTCGTGCCGCGGTTGAAGAAGCGCTCATTGTCCTTCCAGTGGTCCACGCCGGCGCCGGGCACGGTCATCGCCGCATTTCCCCGCATCGCCTCGAAGCTTGCCGCAGCGATCAGCTGAGGCCACACGTCCGGGCGAACGGCGATCTGCAGCCGTTCTGCAAGCCCGCGCATCGAGGTGTCCAGATCACGCTTCAGGTCTTCGTAGCGCAGAAGCACCACGTCAAGGCCGCTCGGGGCATTGAAGAACGATTCGAGGTGTCGCAGCGTGCGCAGGAGCGACGAGTTGATCTGCGTCGGCGGCGTGTCGTTGTCGACCCAAGCCCAGAAGCGCTCGAGCGGATCGTCCGACCGCGGGCGGGGAGCGAGCACGGGTTCGAGCTCGATGCCGTCGCGCTTAGCGGCGGCCTCTCGTGCGACCAGGAACGCCTCGATGTCGAGGTTGTCCATGTGGTTGTCCATCGACATCGCCACGTCGCGCGGATCGCGACCGATGCACACGTAGGTGACGCGATCGTCGGCCGGCAGGCCGTCGAGGGGTGTGTGGGTCTTGATGAACCGGCGATGCGTCTGCGCCTCCAGATCGGCCACGACGTCCCTACGAGCACGGTCCTGCTTGTCGAGCCACGGGGACAGCTTCGAGAGAGGAACCCGCAGCTCAGGCTCGCCGAGGATGAGCAACGCCAAGATCATCTGCATCCAAGTCGTGCCGCACTTCGGAGGTGTGCTCAAGATGATGTCGCCGGGGCGCAGCTCGAAGCCCTGCCATCGCATGCTGTCGGAGACAAGGCCCCGGTATCGCTCCATCCCACGATTGTCGCGCGGCAGCTCAGGAGAGGACCGAGGCGGCCGCCGTGACGACGGGACGTCAGGTCGAACCCGGGCAGGTGGCGCTGGTGACCGGTGCCTCGCGTGGCGTAGGTGCGGCCGTGGCCCTGGCGCTGGCCGAAGCTGGAGCGGCGGTCGCCTGCGCGGCGCGCTCAACCAGCGAAGCGCCTCAACGCACGCCCGGCACGCTCGACGAGACGGTGTCGAGGATCCGTCGCATCGGCGGCACCGCCATCGCCGTGCCCACCAACCTCGCCAAGGTCGACCAGGTCGAGGCGATGGTGGAGCGCACCGTCCAGGAGCTGGGCCGGCTGGACATCCTCGTGAACAACGCGGCCATCACCTTCGTCGGCGACATCGACATCCCGCTGGCGCGCCACGACCTCGTGATGGCGGTGAACCTCCACGCGCCTCTGGTTGCCTCCCGCGCCGCTCTGCCGCACCTTCGCGCCTCCGGCGGCGGCCGCATCCTGAACGTCTCGTCCGTGGCTGCCCTCGTGCCGTTCCCTGGACTGATGTCGTACGGCATCTCGAAGATCGCCCTTGAGAGGCTCACGGTCGACCTTGCTCGTCAGCTCCAGGGTGACGGCGTCGCCGTCAACTGCTTCCGCATCGACCTCCCCGTCGCCTCGGAGGGCTTCGTGGCGAACACGCCCGGCGTCGACCGATCGACCTGGGAGCCCTGCGAGGTCGCAGCCGAGGGCGTGCTCTGGATGCTGGGCCAACCCGTCACCTACTCCGGTCGGCGCGAGAGCATGCTCGGGCTGCGCCAGCGCGAGGGCATCATGGCGAGCCGGGCTGCTGTGCCAACGGACGGCGAGCCGCTCACCGAGCTGTTCGACGGCCTTGCCGCCGCCGGCGAGTCACCGTTCGCAGAGCCGTACTAGTGGTCTGTCGCCGGAATGATTCGCCGGGTCTGGCCGGCCATCGACGCCGCTGGACGGCGTCCTCCTCCTCGCCGCAGCTACGGCTGCGCCTTCGTCGTCGATCCTTGCCAGCGACGCCGATGACTCGCCGATCCCACGCCGCCACTCCGGCGACAGACCACTAGGAGCGCTCATGACTGACATCGCTGCGGCGATCGCACGCCACAAGCAGATCCTGGCGGACGGCAAGCACCTGCTCTCGGGCCTGCGCATGCGCGACGTGCCCGTCGAAGGCGCCGATCTGGCGGTGGAGCTCGAGGTCGACGACTCGCTGACCAACCCGGGCGGGGCCCTGCAGGGCGGGCTCGTTGCCACACTCGCCGACATCGTCGGAGGCCGCATGGCGATGGTGGGGCTGGACGACCAGTCGATCGTGGTCACCTCCGACCTCACTGTCCACTACCTGTCAGGCGTCACCGGCGGCTGCGCGCACGCTGTCGGCACGGTGCTGCGCCGTGGCAAGCGCGCCGTCGTCACGCGCGTCGAGATCTACGACGGGCGCGACGGTCCTCTCGCCGCGGCCTGCCAGCTGGCGTTCACGATCATGCGCTCACCCAACAACTAGGGGTCGGTCGACCCGCGGCGGTCGGGCCGTGATGTTCGTAGCCTCGGGGGAATGGGACGGCTCAAGGACATCTGCTTTGACTGTGCGGACCCCTGGACCCTCGCCCACTGGTGGGCCGAGGTCCTCGGCTACCGGGTGCGGCCGCACACCGAGAACGATCTGGCCCAGCTACGGGAGCAGGGGATCGATCGGCCGGAGGACGATCCTTACATAGCGCTCGACCCGATCGACGAGCCGGGGCCCAGCGTGTGGTTCCTCCGCGTGCCTGAGGGAAAGGTGGCCAAGAACCGTGTGCACATCGACGTCTTCGCCGATGTCGACGAGCTCGTCAGCCGAGGGGCCAGCGTGATCGAGGAGCACCCGCGATGGACAGTGCTGGCCGATCCGGAAGGCAACGAGTTCTGCGCCTTCGCCCTCAGCGAACAGCCCGGGCACTGAGTATCAGGCGTCGACCAGGCCGGTCAGGCGCGCGGGAAGCGTTGGTTGGTCGGCGCCGCCGGCTCGCTCCTCGGAGATCGCAAGCGCCGAGATGTCGTCAGCCACGTTGAACGTGACGACATCGGGGCGCTGGCCCAGCACGCCCGCTGAGATCGGCTCGCCGTCGACGATGGCCCACAGCTGGTAGGTGCGGTCGGACGGCAGGTCGGGGAGCCGCTCCGCCAGGAGGTAACCGACGCCGTCGGGGAGGACGACGGCCCGCAGCTCGAGTGACCCGTCGCCAGCTCGCAAGAGGGTCTGCCGGGCCTGCGGTTCGTCGAAGGCCGCCAGCGCCGAGACGGCGAGCTCCTGGTCATCCAGCGCCGCGCGCAGCTCCGAGACCTCCTGGCGCTGCTGGTACGCAACCGCGCCGAAGCCGACGACGATGGCGGCGGCCGCAGCGGCTGCCATCAGCTGCTTGCTGAACCTCGCTCGGCGACTCTCCCGGCGGGACGAGTAGCGCGCGAGGTCGAGCGGAGGGGGTGCTTCGTCGAGCGTTGCCGCCAGGCGGTCCCACAGCGCGGGGGGTGGTTCGATGCGCGCTTCGACCAGCAGCGCCGCAGTCTCGCGGTGCTCTGCCACCTCGGCGCGGCAGCGCGGGCACTCGCGCAGGTGGTCGCCGATCTCGGCGGCTTCGTCGGGACCGACGGCATCGAGCGCGTAGGCGCCCAGCAGCTCCTGAAGGTCGGCGTGGCTGAGGCGGTCGTTCATACCTGCACCACCCCCAGCGACACGAGCTCTCCTCGAAGCTTTGCGAGCGCCGACCGCATCCGACTCTTCACGGTCCCATCCGGCGTCTGCAACATCGTGGCCACCTCGGAGTAGGTGTGTCCACCGAAGTAGGCGAGCTGGACGACCGCGCGCTCGTTGTCGGTGAGCACGTCCAGCGCGGCACGCACGTTCTCGGCGACCAGCAGGTCTGCCGCCTCGAGCTCGACGTTGTACTCGCGGGTCGCAGTCAGCCGGCTCTCACGCTCTTCGCGCGCGCGGCGGGCTGTGTCGGACCGCAGAAGGTCGATGGCGCGGCCATGGGTCTGGGCCAGGAGGTACGACCGCAACGAGCCGCGCTCGGGGTCGAACCGCTCCGGTTGGTTCCAGAGCCTGACGAAGACCTCCTGCACCACCTCCTCGGCGTCCTCCTGAGCGTTCAGCAGGCGGCGCGCCAAGGCGAACACGGCTCCAGCGTGCCGGCGGTAGACCTCGGCAAGAGCGTCCTGCCGCCATCGCCCGACGGCGACGATCAGCGCCGCGTCGCTGGCCTCTTCGAGGTGCGAGTTCACAACCTCCATACGGTGCCGAAGCCTCATTCGGATGCTCGGAATGATCCAGCCCCAGCGGCGGCACCGTAACAGGATCGTGCGCTTCCATCTCGAGACCTACAAGGAGCGCAGCGCCCGGCTGGTCGTCGACGACCTCGACTTCGGCGAGTTCGAGGACCACCCGCTGCCGGAGGCGGCGCTGCGCTGCATCCGCTACATGCACGACGTCGAGTACCACACGGTCTGCTATCTGCGTGACCTGCTGGCCTCGCCTGCCCACGCCGACGCGGACATCACCGCGTTCCTGACGCTGTGGAACTACGAGGAGTTCTGGCACGGCGAGGCGCTCGGCATGGTGCTGGCGGCGCACGGGGAGCCGGCGGGACGGCCTCGGGTTGGCACGGTTCGGCGGCGCGACCGTCGCGTCGCGCCGTGGTCGCTTGCGGCATCTGTCTTGGGTGGAGCGGTCGAGCGAGAGCTCGGTGCGCTTCACATGACCTGGGGTGCCGTCAACGAGTGGACCACGCAAGCCGCCTACGCGCGCTTGCTCGCGCGCGCACCTCACCCGGTGCTCGGCGAGCTGCTCCGGCGCCTGATGCGCCAGGAGGGGCGCCACGTCGACTTCTACGCGAGCCAGGCGGCCGATCGACTCGCCACCAGTCGCCGCTCCCAGCAGGTCGTGCGGCTCGCGCTGAAGCGCGCCTGGCGTCCCGTCGGGAGCGGCATCGTCCCCCGGTCTGAGGTCGACTTCGTCGCGGCGTGGCTGTTCGACGGTGAGGACGGACTGGCCGCAGCGCGGCGCGTCGATCGTCACATCGACCGCCTGCCCGGGCTCGCCGGGCTCGGAATCGTCGAGCGGGCTCGATCGTCGGCGCTCACTCGCGCACATTCCGTGCGATCAGACGAAGAGATCTCGATCCGGACATAGGGGGCGCTCCGTAGAGTGCCCGTGACCACGAACACTCTGCGTTCAACCCGGCGCCTGACGATGGCGCTGGCGACAGCTGCCGGCATCGCGCTGGCCGGGTGCGGTGGTGATGACGGTGGCTCGCAGGAAGCCTCCGAGGTATTGATCGAGCTGGTCGCCTTCCAGCCCGAGCAGCTCGAGGTGCCTGCCGGCGCCACGGTCACATGGCGCAACGCCGATCCCGGCGCACACACCGTCACCTCCGGCAGCGTCGAGCAAGGCGGCGCCGGGGTGACCCTACAGCCCGATGGTGCCTTCGACTCGGGCGAGCTGGCCAAGGGCGAGACGTTTGAGCGCGCCTTCGCTGAGCCCGGCACCTACCCGTACTTCTGCTCCATTCACCCAGCAACCATGCGCGGCGAGATCCGCGTCACCTGACCCACGAAAGAGGAACGCAATGCAACGCAGGACCCTGATCAAGCTCGTGGCGCCGCTCGTCGCGCTCTCTGTCGTCGCCACCGCCTGCGGTGGTGACGACGATCCTGTTGGCGGCGGCTCCGAGGTCACTGAGGCACCAGATGGCGCACAGGGCGAGAGCGCCAGCACCGAAACCGGCGCGGCCACTCTGCGCGCCGGCTTGACCGATCTCCTGGGAGAGCACGTCTATCTCGCCGCCCTTGCAACCGGAGCGGCCCTGCGTGGCGACACGGCCGGCTTCGAGGCCTACGCGGCTGCGCTCAACGGCCCCGAGGACAGCAACACCGCCGATCTCGTTGCCGCGGTCACCTCTGCCTATGGCGACGACGTGGGCAACGCGTTCGACGGGATGTGGCGCTCGGAAGACCACATCCCAGCGTTCGTCGCCTACACGCAGGCCGCAGCGGCGGACGACGAGGCGGGCAAGGCCGCCGCCGTCGAGCGCCTGACGTCCTACGCCAAGACGTTCGGCGAGACCCTCAACAGCGTGAACGAGAACTTGCCGGCGGATGTGGTGGCCGAGTCGATCACCGCACACGCCACGACTCTGCTGGCAGTGATCGATGCGCAGAAGGCCGGTGACCAGCCAGCGGTGTACCAGTCGCTGCGGACCGCCTACCACCACATGGACATGACGGCCGCTGCGCTGGCGGGTGCCACGGCGACGAAGCTGCCGGACAAGTTCGACGGCGATGCCGACTCCCCGGCCTCCGCGCTGCGCGCCGGGCTCCACTCGCTGCTGCGCGAGCACGTGTGGCTGGCGGCCAGTGCAACCGGCGCTGCCATCGGCGGGCGCATGCCGCAGCTCGAAGCTGCCGCGGCCGCCCTCAACGGTCCGGACAGCAGCAACAGCGCCGACCTGGTGGCGGCCATCGGTGGGATCTACGGCGACGAGATCGCGAAAGCCTTCGATGGGCTGTGGCGGTCGGAGAAGCACATCCCTGCCTTCGTTGCGTACACGCAAGCGGTGGCAGCGGGAGACGAAGACGCCAAGGAGCGCGCCGTGAACGACCTCCTCGAGTACGCCAAGACCTTTGGCGAGACGCTGAGCTCGGTGAACCAGAACCTCCCCGCCGACGTCGTGGAGGAGGCGATCAAGGGGCACGCCACGACTCTCCTAGCCGTGATCGATGCGCAGAAGGCTGGCGACGCGGCCGAGGTCGCTCGACTGCTGCGAGAGGCGGTCCACCACATGTCTGGGACGGCCGACGCTCTGGCCTCAGCGACGGCCAAGCAGTTCCCCGACCAGCTCTGATCCCTCAACCGCCGAGGGGTTGGCCGCATCGCTCATGGGCGATCGCCGGCCAACCCCTCAGCCGGCGCTCACGGGCACCGACGAGGGGCCGGCCACGTTGGCCATGTGCACCCACCTCACGGCATCGAGGTCGGCTTGCAGGTCGGGCCAGCGGCGGTAGATCTCGGTGAACGCGACCTGGCCTTCGAGCCGGGCGAGGTGCGCACCGATGCAGTAGTGGATGCCGTGGCCGAAGGAGATGCCGAGTGGACCGTTTCGCGTGATGTCGAACTCGTCGGGCTCTTCGTAGGCCCTCGGATCGCGGTTGGCGGCTCCGGTCACGATGAGAAGGGGACTGCCGGCCGGGATGGTCACGCCGTGCCACTCGCGGTCGCGCAGTGCGTAGCGCCCCTGGTACTGCGAAGGTGCTCGCCACCGCAGCAGCTCTTCCACGGCGGAGGGAGCCAGTGCTGGATCGGCCTGCAAGCGTGCGAGCTGGCCGGGGTGCTCAGCGAAGGTGATCACGCCGTTGCCCACCAGCTTGGTGACGGTCTCGGCACCGGCCGCGGCCAGCAGGGAGATGAAGCCAGCGACCTCCCCGTCGTCGAGGCGTTCGACGGTGCCGTCTTCACGCTCCACCTCCGCCTCGATCAGGTGGCCGATCATGTCGCTCGAGGGGTGGAGCCTCTTGTCGGCCACGAGCGCCAACATGTACTCGTTGAGCGCGATGGCGGCTTCGATGCCGGCGGCAGTGGGGAAGGGGTTGCCGACCTCTAGCTCGAGCATCGAGTCGGTCCAGTGGCGGATCTGCTGGCGGTCACCTTCGGGCACACCGACGATCGTGCAGATCACCTCCACCGGGAACGGCCCCGCGAAGTCCACGACGGCATCGAACGATCCGGTGCCGGCCAGCTCGTCGAGCAGGCCCTCGATCACCCGGCGCACCACCGGCTCCCACTCGGCGATCCGGCGCGGCGTGAACGCTCGGTTCACGAGCTTGCGCATGCGCTCGTGCATGGGCGGGTCCATCATGATCATCGAGCTGACGTGCTCGACCACCGCCCCGAACTCGGCGCTGGTCAGCTGCGCCAGCGTGAGCCCGCGCGTGGACGTGTACGTCGCGACGTCGCGGTGCGCCTCCACGCAGTCGTCGTAGCGGGACAGCGCCCAGAAGCCGATCCGCTCGTTGTGGTAGGCGGGTGCTTCGTCGCGCAGCCAGCGGTACACGTCGTAGGGCCGCTCGAAGAACTCCTCGCCGAGAGGATCGAACTCCATGCTCAATCCTGCCCCATCGCGGTGGTCGCGGCGGCGGTCGGTGCGACCGCACGAGCGGGTCTGGGGACACCACTGGGGAGCTTCGTCGAGGCATAGAGCGCGGCCAGCCCGGCGGCAACACCGAGGGCCATGAGCGGGCGCGACCCCTGACCGCCCTCGCTGACCGTGAGCGCGAGCACGGCGCTGCAGGAGATGCTCCCGATGTAGCGACTGGTCGACAGCAGGCCCGCGGCCGCTCCCGTCACCGACACGGGCACCGCTTCCAGACCGGCCGTCTGGACGCTGGCCGACGCCAGGCCCATGCCGACCCCGACGAGCCCCATGGCCACGATGAGGCCTGTCGGAGATGTCCGCTCGGACAGCGTGGTGGCGAGCGCCAACCCGACCGCCACGATCGCCAGGCCCGTGGAGGCCGGCGCCCGCCGGCCGAGCCGGTCGCCGAGCCTCCCGCCGATCGGCGACAGGCCGACCAGACCAACGGTCAGCACTGAGAGTGCGAGGCCGATGCTGCGGTCGTCCCAGCCGCGCCCGTCGAGGATGAGGGGGACGACGAGCAGCAGGGCGTACTGCCCGAGGTTGGCTGCGCCCTGGATGGTGCACGCCGCGACGAAGACGGGCGATCGGAGGGGAGCGCGCTCGAGGTGCGCTGTCGGAGCGATCTTGGCCTTGGCTGCGGCCGGCGCTGGCGGGAGCCGTGTCAGGAGGACGACCGCAGCGGCGACCACCGGCACGTTGAGCACGAAGATGGAGCGCCATCCCCCGAGGCTCAGTGCGAGGCCTCCCACCACAGGACCCAGGGCTGCCCCGGCGCCGATGCCTGTTCCGAGCAGGCCGAAGGCACGGCCCCGCGTTGCGTCGTCAGTGGCGGCCCGCAGCAGCGCTTGGAGCGCGGGGATCAGACCGGCGCCGAAGACCGCCTGCGCGCTGCGACATGCGACGAGCAGGCCGAAGGTCGGCGCCAGCCCGGCGGCGGCCGAGCTGAGACCGAAGCCGGCGAGGGCGCCGAGTGCCATGCGCCTGTGGCCCACCCGGTCGCTGACTCGGCCAGACATCGGCTGGAGGAGCGCCATCGCGATCAGGTAGGCGAGCACCAGAACCCCGGTGCGGCCTGCGCCGACATCGAGATCTCGGCTCACGTCCGGCAGCGCCACCGCGATCATCGTCGAGTTCAGCGGCACGAGTGCCGCCCCGACGATGGCGGCTGCGAGGGTGGCGCGGGCGTGGGGAGCGGTCACCCGAGGATGCGGACCTCACCGGCGTCGCCGTCGACCACCACGCGCATGCCGTTCTTCAAGCGTGAGGTCGCCACGAGCGTTCCGACGACCGCCGGTATGCCGGCCTCGCGAGAGACGATCGCAGCGTGTGACGCGGCGCCGCCGTGGTCGGTGACGATGGCGCCGGGGATGTGGATGGCGGCGTTGAACGCCTCCGTCGTCATCGGCGAGACGAGCACCTCGCCATCCTCGAGCTCGAGCAGCTCATCGAGCGACTCGACCAGGCGCACCACCCCCTCGTAGACACCGGGCGCGCCCACGATCCCCTTGATCGTGGAGTCATCACCAGCCGGCTCCGGCAGGCCGCGCAGGACGGCTCCGATGGAGATGCCGATGGCCGACATGAGGCGGGCCAGAGGAGGGGGCAGCGTGTCGGCCGGCGGGGGGTCGTGCGGAGGGGGGCCGAGGAAGGGCGGCGCGTCCTCGAGGGCCGCGGCCTGGCGCGCGTCGTACCTCTTCTGAAGCTCAGCTGCGGTCGGGGATGTGGTCCCCCGCAGCAGTCCGACCAGCTCGGGCACCGACGCGTCGAACACGTGGTCAGCATCTTCGAGTGCCCCGCGCGCTGCGAGCCGGGCGCCGACAGCCAGCAGGGCGTGGCGCAAGATGCCACCAGCGGAGATGTCGCCGTAGATCCCCCGCTCGTCACGCAGCCGGTAGACGTGGCGTGCCTCAGCGAGAAGCTCGTCGAAGGTCTCGCGCTGATCTTCCGGCACGAGTGCGCGCAGCTCGGCCACCAACCCACTCGGGTCGGGGCGCTCACCGTCGCGGATCGCCGCCTCGAGCCGACCGAGGGTCAGCGCCGGTGTCTCGGCCAGGGTGGGTGTGCTCGGATCGAAGCCGTAGGCGAGGCGGAACTCGACTTCGTCGAGCCATGCGGCGACCTCCGGCACGAGCTGGCGAAGCTGTTCCAATCGCTCGGCGGGCTCGCTCGTTCCGGTGAGCAGATCGACGGCGGCCGGGTTGGCCGCGACTGCATCGGCGGCAGCTGCGATCTCCTCGTTGCGGCTGCCGGAGATCGGAGAGAAGCCGGCCAGCACCGCCATGAGCGAGTCAGGCGGGCGCTGGCACCAGCCGGAGGCGTGCGCGAGGAAGTCGCCCACTGGCACCAGAGCGGCCATGTTGTTGCGGTGGTGCATCGTGAGCATCGCCCGGTGGTGGGCGGCGCAGTCCTCGAGATGTGCGGCCAGCGCGTCGTCGCCCAGCGAGGGGCGCTCGACATCCCACAGCTCGCGATGCCGCGCGATCGCGGCAGGCCTGTCGACATTGTCGAACTGCTCGATGTCCTGTCGCCAGAGCTTCGTCTCGAAGGCCGCCGCCGCCAAGCCGATGCGCTCACCGAATCCGCGCTCGACCTCCTCGGGCGAGGGCGGTCCGTCGTCTCCGGGCTCACCCAACGCGAGCATGCGCATGTAGAACCAGCCGTTGACCATCCGAGGCGTCATCGACACGACGAGCGACCCGTAGCGGGCGAACGTCTCGTTGAAGCCGGCGGTGATGCCATCGACCTGGCCGGCGAGCACGTGGCTCGTGGGGAGCGGCATGTGCGACTTGTCCAGCAGCCACGTGCCTGGACCGGGAGCCTCGAATCTGTCCGTCATCTGGCGGACACTAGTGATTCACCTTCTGTTCAGTCGGATGAAGGCAGCGGTTTGGCGCCCTTCACCAGCAGGGGTGCGTCGCCGATGCTCAGCGCTCCGGCCCCACCCTGGGTGCAGAGCAGCTCGATGCCGAGGTCGTCGTCCGCGTAGCGCTTGCCGAGGAGCGTCGCATCACCCTCACCGGCGATGGGCAGACGGTCGCCGCCGGAGCCGATCTCGCGCATGGGTTGGCCGCCGCAGCGGACGTCGATGTCACCGCCCGCCTTTGGGGCCTTGACGACCACCACTTGGGTGTCGCAGGTGGCGCTCTCGAGGCGCAGGCCGGGACGCAGCTCCATCAGCTCTCCTCCGTCGGTGTTGTGGGCGCGAACCGCTCCTCGAGCATGGCGGTGAGCCGTCGACGATCGATCTTGCCCGAGTCGAGCCAGGGCAGCTCGGTCTGATCGGCGAACACCGCGACGTGGCGAGGGACCTTGTAGCTCGCCAGCTCCTCCTTCACGCGCTTGCGCGCCTCTTCGGCGTCGAGCGTCTCGCCTGGGCGCAGCGCGATTGCAGCGGCGACGTCCTGCCCGCGGTCGGGGTGTGGCACGCCGGTGACGAAGGCCATCACGACCTCCGGGAAGGTCTCGAGCACCAGCTCGACGTCGCGCGGCGTGATGTTCATACCGGACGACTTGATGAGATCGCCCATGCGGCCCGTGAAGTAGAAGTGCCCGTCGTCATCGAAGTAGCCGCCGTCGCCTGTGCGGTACCAACCGTCGGGCGTGAACGTGTCAGCGCGCTCCCGCTTGTGCAGCCCGAGCATGAGCGAGTAGCCCCGCAGCCAGAGCTCTCCTGTCTCGCCGACCGGCAGGTCTTCCAAGGTGACCGGGTCGACGATCTTGTGCTCCACCCCTGGCACCGACAGCCCGAAGGAACCCTCCTTTTCGGGCGGTAGCGGGTTGTCCTTGCTGTCGAAGGTGTGGGGGCCGAGCGTCTCGGTCATGCCGAGCGAGTTGGCCTTGGGGACCTCGGCCTCCGCCTGTTGCTCCTGCGGTAGCAGTGCCGCGTAGGACCCACCACGGATCGACGACAGGTCGCGTCCCGCGAACGACGGGTGGTCGATGAGAGCCTTGGCCATGTGAGGCCACCCGAGCACCTGGGTGACGCGCTCGCGCTCGATCAGGTCGAGCGTGGCGCCAGGCTCGAACTGCTCCTCGAAGACGAGGCTCGCGCCCACATGCATGGCGGCGATCAGCGTGAAGCTGAAGCCGCCCACCCAGAAGAGCGGCATCGGCGTGTAGAGCACGTCGTCGGAGATGAGGTCGCGCATCTGGCCGAGGTTGTGGGCGTGGCGCACGCTGGCGCCGTGGCTGTGCACCGCACCTTTGGGGTCAGCCGTGCTGCCCGAGGAGTACACGACCACCATGGGATCAGCGGGCGCTACCTCGGACTCGACCTCGCGCAGGAGCGCATCGGTGATGGCGCTGCCGCGCTCGGCAAGATCGGCGACCGGCCCTGCCCAAGGGCGAGTGGCCGCACCCCAGGTCCAGACAGAGCGGAGATAGGGATGCGACTCGAGGAGGATCCGCTCGTTGGTCTGACCGGCCAGGTCGGGGGCGGCCTGCTCGAGCCGTTCGAGGTAGTCATGGCCGAGGTGCGAGTCGACGGTGAGCAGCACCTGCACGTCGGCGTGGCGGAGGGTCCATCCGAGCTCACGGGCCTTGCTGTAGGTGTTGAGGAGCGCCACCACGCAGCCGATGCGGGTGGCCGCCAACCAGCCCACGATCCACTCCGGGCTGTTCGGTGCGAGCAGACCGACGCGAGTTCCCTTTCCTGCTCCCGAGGCCAGCAGCCCCTTGGCGAGCTGCGCGGACCGCGCCTCAGCATCCGCGTAGGTGAGGCGATCGTCGCCGAGCACCGCGAAGGTGCGGTCGCCGTGGCGCTGTGCGCACGCGCGGATGAGGTTGCCGCTCGTCGGGGTGAACTCTGGGAACGAAGGTGTGCGCGCCACGGCAGCAGTCCTAGACGATGCGGGAGGCACGGTTGCCCCAGTAGCGGTCTTTGAGCAGTCGCTTGTAGAGCTTGCCGGTGTCCTGCCGGGGCAGGGCCGGGTCGAAGTCGATCGTGCGAGGGCACTTGAAGGCGGCGAGCCGCTCGCGGCAGAACGCCATCAGCTCCGCCTCCATGGCCGGACCGGCCAGCTCGTGGTCGAGGAGCTGCACCACGGCCTTCACCTCCTCACCGAGATCGTCGTTGGGGATGCCGAAGACGGCAACGTCGGCGACGGCCGGGTGCATCACGAGCACGTCCTCGGTCTCCTGCGGGTAGATGTTCACGCCGCCAGAGATGATCGTGAACGACTGACGGTCTGTGAGGTAGAGGTAGCCGTCGCTGTCGAGGTAGCCGACGTCACCGAGGTTGAACCAGCCCTCGGGGCTGCGCGAGGCGGCCGTCTTGGCCGGGTCGCCGTGGTACTCGAACGCCGCGCCGGGCGTGTCGAACCAGATGTTGCCGACGTCTCCCACGGGCAGCTCGCGGTGGTCGTCATCACAGATGTGCACCGTCGTGAAGCGTGGCAGGCCCACCGAGCCCGGATGCGCCAACCACTCCTCGGGCCCGATGAGCGTGGAGCCCACGTTCTCGGACCCGGCGTAGTACTCCCAGATGATCGGGCCGAACCAGTCCATCATCTGCTGCTTCACCTCGACGGGGCACGGTGCCGCCGCGTGGGTGACGAGCTGCAGGGAGGACACGTCGTATCGCTGGCGCACCTCCGGCGGGAGCTTGAGGAGGCGGACGAACATCGTCGGCACGAACTGCGCGCTCGTGACCCGGTGGCGCTCGATCGCGGCGAGACAGGCCTCCGGATCCCAGCGCTCCATGATCACCGTGGTGGCTCCGCTGCGATGGGCCAGGGAGCAGGTGACCACTGGAGCGGTGTGGTACATCGGGGCCGTCGACAGGTAGATCGACTCCGGCCCGTTGGCGATCGGGCTCTCGTACTTCAGGATCGGGTGCTCGTCGTGCACGGTCCGGTCGGGCAGCGGGAACAGGATGCCCTTCGGCCGCCCCGTCGTGCCCGATGAGTAGAACATCCCCGCTCCCTCAGGCTCACGGGCGAGAGGCTTGGGCGACTTGTCCGCCACCGCCTTCTCGTAGCTCTCCCAGCCGTCGATGTCGCCGTCGACCACCAGCGGCACCTCGACGTCGAGACCGGCGACCTTGTCTGCGAAGGACGCGGAGGTCAGCACTGAGCGCGCCCCGCAGTCCCTGACGATGTAGGCGACCTCTGGCGCTGTGAGGTGCCAGTTGACCGGCGTGTAGTAGAGGCCTGAGCGCAGTGCGGCCCAGACGGCGTCGAACCAGCGGGGCTCGTTCGCCAGCAGGATCGCGACGTGGTCGCCGCGGCGGAGCCCGCGCTCGTACCAGAGGTTGGCGAGGCGGTTCGAGCGCTCGTCAAGCTCCCGGTAGGTGACGCGCTCGCCGCTCGCCGCCATGACGATCGCAGCGTGGTCGGGACGAGTGCGCGCGAACACGCCCGGGTACATCACTCGCCTCCGGAGGTCTGCGCGAGCACGCTGTCGCCGCCCCGTTTGCGGGCCTGCGACAAACGGTGCCCGATACGGGCGCTGATCGTCGCAGGCCGGCTAGGTGACGCTGTTGTTAGGTTCACGCGGTGCACGAGCTCGACATCGACGACCTGCAGGCTCGCGCCAACGCCGCCGCCCAGGGCTGGGCACCGGGCTGCGAGGTCGGTCAGCTCGAGCCGCTCGAGGGCGGGACCGTGGGGATCGTCTTCTCCGCTGCGGTGCTCGGCGGCCCCCCGGAGCACGAGCGCATCGTGCTGAAGGTGGCGCCGCCGGGGCTGCCTCCGGTGCGGAACCGCGACGTGCTGCGCCAGGCGCGCTGCATGGCTGCGCTCGGGGGCCAGCCTGGGGTCGGCGTGCCGACCGTGCTCTTCACCGACGAGGGCGAGCCCGACGACGTGCCGCCGTTCTTCGCGAGCGGCTTCGTCACGGGGGAGTGCGCGGAGCCCCTGCTCGACGCGGTACGCAACCGGCGTCCGGACGAGATCGTGCGCGGCCGCTCCTTCGCCGCCGCTCGAATGCTCGCCGCCCTTCACCACGTGGAGCCGGCTGCCATCGGACTCGGCGACGAGCCGGAGACGACGCTCATCGGTGAGGTCGACCGCTGGACCCGCACCTTCGACACCGTGCCAGACGAGGTGCGCACCGGCTACGAAGCCTGCGCGGACGCGCTGCGGGCCACGGCGCCCTCCGCGGTGCCGTCGGTGATCGTGCATGGCGACTACCGGCTCGGCAACATGCTGTCGGAGGGCACCGAGGTGCGAGCGATCATCGATTGGGAGATCTGGTCGCGCTCTGATCCACGCATCGACCTGTCGTGGTTCCTGTTCTTCACCGAGGAGGCGCAGCACCCGGTGGTCGCGCCCGGCGTCGACTCCGGTGTGCCGAGCGACGTCGAGCTGCTCGCTGCCTATGAGGAGGCGGTGGGCGCACCGGTCGCCGATCTGGACTGGTTCCACGCGCTCACCCGCTACAAGGAGGCGGCCGCCATGGCGCTGATCGCCAAGCACGCCGCCCGGCGCGGCGACGAGCAGATCCTCGCCCGCATGTCCGTGATGCTCCCGGCGCTGATCGCAGACGCACGGCAACGCGTGTCCTGAGCTCTGCTTCGGAGCCGACGTCATCAGAGGTTGGAGATGGTCGCGTCGAGGTAGGCCTGCATCTGCTTGACGGTCTCGTCGTCACCGGCTGAGCGCTGGAGGAGCTCGTCGAAGGCGGCCCGCTGCTGCACATCGGGGGCCAGCCCGTCGACCATCTCGTCGAAGCGGCGGCGCGCGTCGACCATCTTGCGCGGACCGAACTCTGACGGCCACATGTCGGGTGAGGGGCTGTAGCCCTTCAGGACCTGACGCGCGACGGACACCTTGTGGACCTCGGTGGGCCCGTCCATGATCCCCATCATCGCCCCGGTCGCGGTGGCGAAGCCCATGAGGTTCGAGACGCCCAGCGCGCCGTGCAGGTGCTGCGAGCGGCGGCTGATGTCGCTCAGCACCTCGGCGGCGAGCACCTTGCACGCAGCGATCTGGCGGCGCGCCTCGGCGGTGCTCGACTGGTCGATGAGCCAAGCGGTGTGCAGCACCATGAGCCGGAAGCTCTGGAGCTGGATCCAAGAGTCGGCCACCATCTCCTGCACCATCTGCTTCTTCGCCAGCGGCTCTCCCTGAGTGGTGCGGCTGAGCGCCCGCTCGCAGAGCATGTCGAGCTGCTTGCGCGCCCCGGCGACCGCTCGCATGGCGTGGTGGATGCGCCCGCCGCCGAGGCGGCGTTGGGCCACCTCGAAGGCCTGCCCCTCGCCGCCGAGGAGGTTCTCCGCAGGAACGCGCACGTTGCTGTAGCGCACATGCGCGTGCATCCCCTCTCCCCAGTCCTCGCTGCCCAGGCCGATGTTGGCGAGCACCTCGATGCCGGGCGTGTCGCTCGGTACGAGGAACATCGACATGCCGCGGTACGCGCTCACGTCAGGGTCGGTGACCGCCATCACGATGAGGAACGACGCCTCGCGCAGGTTCGACGAGAAGAACTTCTCGCCGTTGATGACCCATTCGTCGCCGTCTAGCTCGGCCCGGCAGGTGAACATCGTGGGGTCGGACCCGCCCTGCGGCTCCGTCATCGAGTAGCAGGAGAAGACCTGGCCGTCGAGGAGGGGCTGGAGCCAGCGCTCCTTCTGCTCTGCGGTGCCGTAGTGGGCGATGATCTCGGCGTTGCCGGTGTCGGGTGCCTGGCAGCCGAACACGATCGGCGCCCACCCGGATCGACCGAGGATCTCGTTCATCAGAGCGAGCTTGAGCTGCCCGTAGCCCTGGCCGCCGAGATCTGGGCCCAGGTGGCACGCCCAGAGACCCCGCGCCCGAACCTGATCCTTGAGCGCGTCGACCAGCGTCTTCAGCGGCTCCTCGATGCGGTGGTACGTGAAGCGCCCGAACAGCAGGTCGAGCGGCTCGATCTCGCGACGGACGAAGTCGTCCATCCAGTCGAGCTGGGCCTGGAACTCAGGGTCTGTGGTGAAGTCCCACGCCACGGTGCCGGGTCGATCAGGCGACGTTCATCAGGCGCGAGAGGTTGCCGCCCATGACCTTGGCGACGTCCTCGGGCGAGAGGCCCTTCAGGTCGTCGACGAAGCTGATCGGGTCGGACATGCCTTCGGGATGCGGGTAGTCGGAGCCGAACAGGACGTTGTCGGCGCCGATCTCCTTGCACAGGCCCACGGGGTCGTCCTCGTGGAAGGGGTGCACGAAGATGTTGCGCTTGAACACCTTGACCGGGTCTTCCTCGAACATGTGCGGGTTGAACGAGTAGGCCGACTCCATGTCGTGGAGAAGAGGCCGAACCCATCCGCTGCCGTTCTCGACGGGTGTGATCTTGAGGCCCGGGAAGCGGGTGCAGAGGCCGTGCCCGATGGCCGACGCGACCGTGTCGATGATCGAGCGGTGCTGCGCACCCGTGATCGCAGCGAAGCCGGACCCGCCCTTGAAGGGCGTGAACTCGTCGTCCCGCACGCCCTCCCACTCGTTGATGTAGCGCTGGTAGCCGCTGTCGGACGCGTGCATGCCGACGACGATGTCCTTCTCCTGCACGAGCTCCCAGAACGGGTCGAACTCAGGTAGAGCGAAGGACCGCGGGCCGCGGAAGCCGGGCACGGGAGCCGGCCGGATCAAGATGATCTTGGCGCCGCGCTCGGTGACCCACTCCAGCTCGTCGATGGCCTTCTCGACGATCGGGAGCGTGATCACCGGAGTGGGGAAGATGCGGTTCTCGTAGTTGAAGGTCCACGTCTCGTGCATCCACTGGTTGAGCGCGTGGATCACGGCATGGGTGGCATCGGGGTCGTCACGCAGGCGCTCCTCGACGAGGCTGGCGAGCGTGGGCCACATCAGGGCCCGGTCGAGGCCGAGCTCGTCCATCAGCTCGAGGCGCGGGCCGGGTTCGCGGAAGGCCGGGATCGAGTCGATCGCCTTGCCCATGATCTCGCGGCGGCTCTTGCCGTCCGGGTTGCCGACCTTGAAGTACTCCTCCTGCGCCCCCGGCGCCGCCACGCGGTCGAAGGTGGGGTTGGGGATGTAGTCGCTGATGCGGCCCTTCACCGTGATCTTCTTGCGACCCCTCACCTCGACGAAGTCGATGACGCCGGCGTACTCCTCGGGCAGGAACTTGGTGAGGGCCTCCTGCGTCTCGTACATGTGGTTGTCGGCGTCGAAGACCGGGAAGTCGAGCTGACGTGAGGGCATGGAGTCTCCCTGAGGCGATGATGACACTGCTGTTAGATGACTATACGCTTGCCCTTCCCGACGGCGAAAGCGGCGCCGCCACAGCAGCGAGGACGTGGGAGTGGAGCTCGAGCTCAGCGAGGATCAGGAGTTCTTCCGCCAGACCACCAGGAAGTTCCTCGCCGCCGAGTGCCCCATAGCCACGGTCAGATCCCTCGAGGCCGACCCCGCCGGGTTCGGGGCTGACTACTGGCGCCGCGGCGCGGAGCTCGGCTGGACGTCGATGCTCGTGCCCGAGGCCGACGGCGGCGGCAGCCTGAGCGAGCACGGCCTGCTCGACCTCGTCCTCGTCGCCGAGGAGATGGGTCGCATGGTGTCGCCGGGCCCACTGGTGCCCTGCAACGTGGTGGCCGCCACGATCGCGGCGTCGGGCTCGCCCGAGCAGCGCGCCGATGTCTTGCCCGGCCTCCTCTCCGGCGAGACCGTCGCGGCCTGGGTCCACCCATCCAACGTCTGTGAACCCCCACGTCCGCCATCCGGCCATCCGGGTTCACAGACGGTGGCGGTCTCCCGCGGCATCGACGGGTTTGTGCTGTCGGGTCGGGCGGCACCAGTGGAAGCGGGAGCACAGGCGCAGCACCTCTTGGTCACCGCGGTCACCGAGGACGGCCCGACGCAGCTGCTCGTCCAGGCCGGAGCACCGGGGCTCACCGTCACGCCGCTCGACGGGCTCGACCTCGTCAGGCGGTTCGCCGAGGTCGTCTTCGACGGCGTGGAGGTGCCTGCGTCGGCAGTGGTGGGCGCGGTCGGAGGGGCCGGTGCCGACATCGAGCGGCAGCTGCAGACGGCGGTGGTGCTCCAGTGCGCGGAGATGGTCGGTGCGGCCGACCAGATGTTCGAGCTGACGCTCGAGTACATGGGCGATCGCTACTCCTTCGGCCGACCTCTCTCCTCCTACCAAGCGCTGAAGCACCGGGTGGCGGACGACAAGATGTGGCTCGAGGCGTGTCATGCGATCGCCACGGCCGCAGCCCGGGCGGTGGCCACCGGCGCGGACGACGCGGCCGAGCTGGTGAGCACCGCGAAGGCGTGGATCGGGCCGCACGCCACCGAGCTGATCCAAGACTGCGTCCAGCTCCACGGCGGCATCGGCGTCACCTGGGAGCACGACCTCCACCTCTACCTTCGGCGCGCCACCGTCGACCGCGTCACCTACGGCACGCCTGAGGAACACTCAGAGCGCATCGCCGTCGAGCTGCTGGGCGCGGCGTCGTGAGCGCCGCCGAGATCGAGCCGGTCGACGACTTCCGCCTCCGCGCGCGGAAGTGGCTGGCCGAGAACATGCCGCCGGTGCCGGCCGAGGCGACCGAGCGCGGCGACGCGGGCCGGCGTGACGTCGAGCGCAAGCTGCAGCGCCGCCTCTGGGACGGAGGCTTCGCCGGGATCTGCTTCCCAGCCGAGTACGGCGGGCTGGGCCTGACCGTGGAGCACCAGCGGGCCTTCACCCAGGAGTCGCTCCCGTACGACATGCCGTTCTCGCTCAACGTGCCCACCCTTGGGATCCTCGCAGCGACGCTGGTCGACTTCGGCACCCACGAGCAGAAGGCGCGCCACCTGCCCGCCATCCTGCGGGGCGAGGAGCTGTGGGTGCAGTTCCTGTCCGAGCCGAGCGGGGGCTCCGACCTCGCGGGCTGCCTGACCAGAGCGGACCGCGACGGCGACGTGTTCGTCATGAACGGCTCGAAGATCTGGAGCTCGGGCGCGGCCGAGAGCGACTACGCGATGTGCCTGGCCCGCACCAACTGGGACGTGCCCAAGCACCGCGGCCTCACGATGTTCATCGTGAAGATCCACCAGCCCGGCATCCAGGTCGAGCAGATCCGCCAGGTGGATGGGTCGATGGAGTTCTGCCAGGAGTTCTTCGACGACGTCGCCATCCCTGCGACGGATGTGATCGGCGAGGTCGACGACGGCTGGACCGTTGCCACACGCCTGCTCGTGCACGAGCGCAACGCGGTCGGCGGCGGCTCGCCGTACACCAGCGGCCGGTCGCAGGGTCACGACCCAGCACGCGAGGACGACAGCATCGCCGAGATGGCGCGCGCCAGCGGCCGCATCGGTGACCCGCACGTGCGACAGCTCGTCGCCGAGGCGCACACCCGCCAGGTCGTCGGAGGCCAGCTGATCCGCCGGGTCACACAAGGTGTGAGCGCCGGCAAGATGGCGCCACCGGCCGGCTCCCTGCTGAAGCTGTACAGCGCCACCAACGTGATGCGCCGCTACGAGATCGGTCTGGAGCTGGCAGGCGTGGGCGCCGCCGCATGGCCCGTCGACCAGCAGCCGGTGGCGCGCCGCCTGAGCGAGTTCACGCTGTGGCGGCAGGGCCTCTCCCTCGGTGGAGGCAGCAACGAGATCCAGCGCAACATCATCAGCGAGCGCCTCCTCGGTATGCCGCGGGAGATGGCCGCCGACCGAGACGTCCCGTATCGCGAGGTGCGCCGCGGCGCGGCCTCGTCCAACACCTGAGGTGGTCCACCAGGTCGACGGCGCCGAGGGCTTCCGCCGCGAGCTGCGCGCCTGGCTCGAAGTCAGCTTCACGCCGGATGTAGCAGCGGCCATCCGTGACCGTGCGAGCGACGAGTCCTTCGAGGCGCACCGCCGCTGGAACGCCACACTGGTCGACGCCGGCTACGGGGCCATCTCGTGGCCGGCCGAGTTCGGTGGCAGGGACAGCGGCATCGCTGAGCAGCTCGTCTACAACGAGGAGATGGCGCGCGCCGGAGCACCGGGTCCGGTCAACGCCATCGGAGTCGCCAACATCGCGCCGGCGATCCTGGCCTTCGGCACGCCGGAGCAGAGGCAACGGTTCATCAGACCGATGCTGCGCGGCGACGAGATCTGGAGCCAGGGGATGTCGGAGCCCGAGGCCGGGTCCGACCTCGCCTCCCTTCGCTGCCGCGCCGTGCTCGACGGCGACCACTTCGTCGTCAACGGCCAGAAGACCTGGAACTCCAACGGCGACCGAGCGGACTGGTGCCAGCTCTACGTGCGCACCAACACGGAGGTGGCCAAGCACAAGGGCATCACGTGCCTGCTCGTCGACATGCGCACGCCCGGCGTGGAGGCGCGCCCCATCGTCACGATGGCGGGCGACACCGGCTTCAGCGAGCTCTTCTTCACCGACGCCCGCGTTCCCATCACTGCGATGCTCGGCGACCTCGATGGCGGCTGGGGCGTGGCGACGAGCACTCTCTCCAACGAGCGGGCGGGAGTCGCCAGCCTCTACCTCAGCCTGCGCCAGAAGCTCGACCGCCTTCTCGTGGCCGCCGGCGAGCGCCGACCCGACGGCATGCGAGCGATCGACTCGCCCGTCGCCCGCGACGAGCTGATGGCGCGCTACATCGACACCCGCAACCTCGAGTTCCTCGCCAAGCGGTCGCTAGGAGCGGCCCTCAGCGGTCGCGCCCCCGGAGCAGAGGGAAGCGTCATCAAGCTGGCGTGGGCTCGCTCCGAGCAGGCGGTGGCACTCACCGCCGTAGACGTGCTCGGCTTGGAGTCCCTGGCTGGGCCGTGGGGCACCGGGCTGCTCGGCTCCCGCTCGCTCACCATCGCCGGTGGCACCACCGAGGTGAACAAGAACATCGTCGCCGAGCGCGTGCTCGGCCTGCCGCGCGAGCCCAAGCCCCCTGCGGGCTGAGGCGGCGCTACGTCGTGCGTGAATCGGCGCGGGCGAGCGGCCGGCGCACGAGTCGCGCGAGGGACGGCGCTATGCGTCTAGCGCGGGGGCGGGTTGGCCGGCCCGCTTGCGGCGGACTCGGACGGCTCGCGTGGCGCGGAAGGCGATGCCGAAGACGAGCGCCGGCGCCGCGAACCAGAACGGGCGGGCGAGCCACCACTGCCACGTGGTCTCGCCGTCGGGCCTCCCGACGAGCTCGCTGACCGCAACGAAGACAGCGGCGTAGGCGAAGGCATGGCCCAGGTACAGCGTCTGCGCGTTGACCGTGATCCAGCGAGAGGCCCGACCGGCCCATCCTTCGGCGGTGAGCTCGAGCGCCCGGTCGCGGATGAGCGTGACGACGCCGAACTGGAAGCAGGCGAGCGCCACGATCACGACGGTGGGAGGACCCAGGTTCGAGAAGCGGTCGCCTGGAACACCGACCACAGAGCGCGGATAGAAGTTCATGTTCGTCAGCCCCAGCAGCGCGAAGCCGCCCACCCACGTCAGCGTCCAGGCGAAGCGTCGCGGCGCGTGGGTGAGCTTGTCCCAGTGGAACCCGACCTGGTGTATGAGTGCCCAGACGAAGATCCAGTTGAGCCACTCGACCCAGGGCAGGTCCCAGCTGAAGCGAGCGACGTCGACCGTCATGGCGAGGCCGCCGAGGATGATCGGCACGAGGTAGTCGAGCCTCTCGTGCAGCTTCCAGGCGAGCGGCGCCAGCACGATGAGCAGCGAGTAGACGCCGAGGAACCACAGCGGTGACAGCAGGAGTATCAGCGCGCGGGCGAGCCACTGAGGTGGGTCGCCGACGATCGACCAGGTGCGGTGCAGGGCCAGTGCTGCGCCGACCAGCACGAGCGCACCCGGCAGCAGGCCGGCGAGCCGGCGGCCCACGAACGATCTCCAGCTGGGCCGGCGCGCCAGAGCCCGCGCATGCACGGCACCACCGACCGCGAAGAACACGGGCATGACCTGGAGGAACCAGGTGGCCAGCCACAGCCCGCGGGTCGTGCCTATCGGGTTGGTGGCGTGGGGCCCGTCGGGCGCCCAGCGGATGATCGTGAACACCCAGTGCCACAGCACGACGACGCCCAGGCTGGCGGCACGCAGCAGATCGAGCCAGCGATCGCGCTCGACCGGTGGAGCCGCAGCTTCGGCGTCGGCTGGCGCGGTCTGCTCGACGGTCACGCACACACTCCACCACGCCGGGTGCCGGTTCGCGCGCTTCTAACCCTTGTGCGCCGCCCCCATCGAGAGCGCCGAGCCAGCGTGCCCGGGGCGGCGCCGAGTCGTCGCGTGGTGGCACCGAACGCAGTTGCGGGCGCCACGGGCGGCCCGGGAGGATGAGCGCTCACCGACCCGAGGCGGGCTCACCTTGCTCACATCGCCGAACGCGAGCGCCACGTGACCGACACGGCTGCGCCGAGCTCGGAGTCTCTGGGGGCCATCCCGCGCCGCGCGCTCGGGGCCGTGACAGTCGCGATCGTGCTCTGGACGGCGAACGTCATCTTCGTCCGGCGCGCCGACGACATCCTGGTCTTCACGACCTGGCGCATGGTCTTCGCCATCCCGGTCTTGGCGCTGACCGCAGCGGCCTTGCGACTGGGGCCCCCGGCCAGCGACCGAGCCGAGCAACGCGAGCCGCTCAGCGTGGGAGTGCAGCTCGGCTTGGTCGGGATCGGGGTGCTGTTCGGGCTCAGCGCCCTCATCAACTTCGTCGCCATCAACGAGACGACGCTCGTCAACGTCGGCGTGATCCATGCGCTGCAGCCGGCGCTCGTGGCCGCCATCGCCGGGCGATACCTGGGCGAGACCGTCGACTGGCGCCTCCTCGCATGGGTCGGCGTCGCGATCGCAGGCGCGGCCGGCGTCGCCGCCGCCTCGACCGGCGTGGGCACTTGGAGCCTGCACGGCGACCTGCTCGCGGCGCTGGGCCTCGGTCTGAACTCCGTGTGGTTCCTCTCGGGCCGCTGGGTGCGCACGCGAACGCACCTCGACGCCACCACCTACATGTCGGTGGTCTTCGCCACCGGCGCTGTCTCGCTGCTCGTGGTGGCGACGATCGCCGGCCGCACGTTCAGCGTCGACCGCTCGACGCTCGTGCTCGCCGCCATGGCGGCGCTGTTCGGCACGCTTGCGCACACAGTCGTCGCCTGGGCCCACCGCTTCGTGCCGGTCACGATCTCGTCGCTGTTCCTGCTGAGCCAGCCAGCGCTCGTCGCAGTGCTCGCATGGCTCGCCTTCGACGAGTCGCTCGAACCGCTGCACCTCGTCGGAACGGCCGTCGTGCTCATGAGCTTGGCCCGCATCGTCACCAGCACGAGCGGCGAGCTCCCGCCCGTCCCGCCGGGCGACCTCCCCGACGCCCGCGACGAGGACGACTAGGGACTAGCACCGGGGTGAGCCAGAACGACGCGGTCGTCGTGGCAGAGTGGGATGCCGCAGCGGCCGAGTGCCAGCGGCGACTGTCGTGGACTCGGGCAACAACGTGGGGTGGCGATGGATCGGCGATCGTTCCTCCTCCTAGGGGCAGGAGCCAGCGCAGGCGCAGCTGTGCTCGGCGTGCGCTTCTTCGGCGACTCGGATCCCACGCCCGCTGCGGCCCCCGACCCGACCACGGGAGGCACTGGAAGCACGGGAAGCAGCACCGAGACGACCGCCGAGGCGCTCACCTCATACAGCGAGCTCCAGGCCCCCGACTCGAACGGCATGCAGCTGCCACGCGGGTTCTCCGCTCGGGTTGTGGCGACGAGCGGCTCAGTGGTGGCGGGCACCTCGTACTCATGGCATGTCGCGCCGGATGGCGGTGCCTGCTTCCCGCATCGCGACGGTGGTTGGGTCTACGTGTCGAACAGCGAGACGGTCCCCGGAGGCGCCAGCGCTCTGCGCTTCGGCGGGGATGGGACTTTGGTCGACGCCTATCGGATCCTCGCCGGCACCCTGGTCAACTGCGCTGGTGGCGCTACGCCCTGGGGCACGTGGCTGTCGTGCGAGGAGGTGCCCGAGGGACGCGTCTGGGAGTGCGACCCGTTCGGCGAGGACAAGGCGGTCGTCAGGCCAGCGCTCGGTGAGTTCACCCACGAGGCGGCGACGTGCGACCCGGTCGGCGAGCACGTCTACCTGACGGAGGACACACCCGAAGGAAAGCTGCGTCGCTTCCGGCCGAGCACCTGGGGTGATCTGTCGGAGGGCACGCTGGAGGCGGCTGTCGTCGAAGGCGGCGAGGTGAGCTGGACGACAGACATCGATGCCGGCAGCTCGTTCGATGGCGGCGAGGGCCTCTGGTACGCAGAGGGCACGGTGTGGTTCACCACCAAGGGCGACGGCCGCGTCTGGGAGCTCGACGTGCGCTCCACGCCGAACACGATCCAGGTGATCTACGACGACGATGCGTCGCCGAGCCCGGTGCTGACCAACGTCGACAACATCACCGGCTCGACCTCCGGCGATCTCTTCGTGGCGGAGGACGGCGGCAACCTCGAGCTCGTGCTGATCGAGCCATCAGGTGCGGTGTCGCCGTTCCTGCGGCTGCTCGACCAGCCCGGTTCTGAGATCACCGGTCCGGCGTTCAGCCCGGACGGCAGTCGCCTCTACTTCAGCTCCCAGCGCGGCCCACACGAGGGCGGCAGCGGCATCACCTACGAGGTGTCCGGCCCCTTCCGCACGTGAGGCTCACAGGACGGCGCCGGACTCCTTCATCTCGGCGATCTGGTCCCAGTCGTAGCCGAGGTCCATGAGGAGCAGCTCGGTGTGCTCGCCGTGCTCAGGCGCGCGCTCGACCGTGACGGCGACCTCGTCGAACTGGGCGGGGCTGGCGACGAGCTGCACCTCGTCGCCGTTGCTCGCCGTCATCGACGGCAGGTAGCCGTTGGCGATGACCTGCACGTCGTCGTAGAGCTCGTCGAGCGTCTGGAACGGGCTCCACACGCCGTCGAAGTCGGCCAAGGCCTCCTGCCAATAGGAGAGAGGCTGCGAACCGAAGGCCTCGTCGAGCCGTGCGATGCACTCAGGACCGTTCTGGGCGCGCGCGGCGGAGTCGCAGAAGCGCTCGTCGGTGGCGAGCTCTGGCAAGCCCAGGCGCTTCACGAAGTCCTCCCAGTGCTTGTCCGACTGCAGGAGGATCAGTGAGATGAAGCGGTCGTCGCTCGTGCGGTAGGTGCCGACGCCGGGGTTCGGGTTCTTCGTGCGGTCGCCCTGCGGGATCTTCGAGAAGCCGAACAGCTTGGAGGCGATCACCATGGGCGACAGCTGCCACATGGCGGTCGCCAGCAGCGAGACGTCGACGATGCTCGGCTCGCCGGTGCGCTCCCGCTTGACGAGCGCCGCCGCGATCGCGCCGGCAGTGGCGAGGCCGCCCATCACGTCGCCGAAGGCCGCGGTCGGCTGGGAGGACGGCCAGCCGTCGGGGCGCTCGGGCAGCGTCATCCCCATGCCCCCGCGCGCCCAGAAGGAAGCACCGTCGTAGCCGCCCTTCTCGGCGTCGGGCCCCTTGGGGCCGGCACCGGAGCCGCGGGCGATGATGATGTTCGGGTTGCGGGCGCGGATGTCGTCGGTGTCGATCTTCAGCTTGCGACGAACCTGCGGCAGGTAGTTGGTGAGGAAGACGTCAGCCGTCTCGACCAGCTTCAGCAGAGCCTCACGTCCGTCCGGATGCGCCAGGTCGAGACCGATCGAGCGCTTGCCGCGGTGGGGCTGCTCCACCATGAAGTTCACCCCGCCGGCCCCGCCCGGCAGCAGGCCGGAGGTGATGAGGCCGCGCTGCGGGTCGCCCGTCATGGGCTCGACCTTGATGACGTCGGCGCCCCAGTCGACCAGCACGCTGCCGCCGGAGGGGATGAACATCCAGCTCGCCACCTCGATGACGCGGATGCCGTCCAGAGGTCCAGGCACTGTGACTCCTTTGTCTGTGCCGGCTCAGCCCGCGGGCCAGCCGACCGTCTTGGTCTCGGTGAAGATCTCGAGGCCCTCGATGCCGCACTGCCGACCGATGCCCGACTGCTTGTAGCCGCCGAACGGGGCGTCGGCGCCGTACCAGATTCCGCCGTTGAGCCCCAGGGTGCCGGTGCGCACGCGCCGGGCGACGCTCTTCGCCCGCTCGAGGTCGCCGGAGGTGATCATGCCGGAGAGGCCGTAGGGGCTGTCGTTGGCGATGCGCACGGCATCGTCGTCGTCGTCGAAGCCGATGATGACGAGCACGGGGCCGAAGATCTCCTCCTGCGCGATCGTCATCGAGTTGTCGACGTCGGCGAAAAGGGTCGGCTCGACGTAGTAGCCCGTGGGCAGGTGAGCGGGCACGCCACCGCCCGTGACGAGGCGGGCACCCTCGCGCTTGCCCTGCTCGATGTAGCCGAGCACGCGCTCCTGCTGTCGCTTGGAGACGAGCGGACCCATGAGGTTGGACGGGTCGGTGGGGTCGCCGTAGCTGACGCCTGCGAAGCCTCCAGCCGCCAGCTCGACGGCTTCGTCGTAGCGCGCGTTGGGCACGAGCAGCCGGGTGGGCATGGCGCAGCCCTGGCCGCCGTGGAAGCAGACGCTGGATGACGAGGGGATCACCGCCTCGAAGCTGGCATCGTCGAGCACCAGGTTGATCGACTTGCCACCGAGCTCGAGGAAGACGGGCTTCAGCGTGGGAGCTGCCGCGGCCATGATCCTGCGCCCCGTGGCGGTGGAGCCCGTGAAGGCGATCATGTCGACGTCGGGCGACGTGCTGAGCACCTCGCCCACCAGGTGGTCGGACGACGTCACGATGTTGACGACGCCCGGTGGGATGTCGGTCTTCTCGGCGATCAGCCGACCGAGTCGCGTGGCGTTCCATGGCGTGTCGGGAGCGGGCTTGAGCACGCACGTGTTGCCCATCGCCAGCACAGGGCCGAGCTTGTTGAGGATGATCTCGATCGGGAAGTTCCAGGGCACGATGACGCCGATGACTCCGATCGGCTCCTTCCACACCTCACGTGCGGTCTCACCCATACCGAAGGGATCCTTGGCGCCGAGATCGCGCGTCCAGGCGAACTTCTCGATCATGTCGGCCGGCCACGTGAGCGCCTCGCGCAGTGGCGCGTCGAGCTGCGGGCCGTAGGTGATGAGCACCGGGCAGCCGACCTCGGCCACCAGCTCGGCGCGCAGCTCCTCCTGCTCCGACTCGATAGCAGCCTGCAGCTGGTAGAGGCACTTCTTGCGGAAGGCGTGGTCAGTCGACCAGGTCGTTGTGTCGAAGGCCCGCCTGGCGGCCGCGATGGCTGCCTCCATGTCTGTGGGGCTGCCATCGGCCACCTGGCCGAGCACCTGCTCGGTCGCCGGGTTGATGTTGTCGAAGGTGGCGCCGCGCTCGCCTTCGACGAGCTTGCCGTCGATCAGCATCCGCAGCTCGCCCTGCATTGTCATCAGCGTTGCCCTCCGTGTCGGAGCCGATCCGGCTTTGCCGTGTCGGCGAAGACGCCGCTAGCTCGCCGAGCAAGCTCTGCTTGCGAGTGCGAAACCCTCACCAGACCAGCTCCAGGTTCTCGACGGCGCGGAGGCCTTGGGAGTACATCAGCTGGATGCCGTCCTTGAGCGAGTAGTCCGGGATCGCCCTGTGCCACTCCTCTAGGGCCACCCGCAGCTCCATGCGAGCGAGGTGTGAGCCGAGGCAGCGGTGGGCGCCTCCACCGAAGGCGATGTGCTTGTTGCCCTCGCGCTCGAAGTCGACGTTGTCGGGGTCGTCCCAGGTGCGCTCGTCGGTGTTGGCCGAGCCGAGCATGACCGACACCTTCGTGTGGGCCGGGATCGGGCAGCCCTTGATCTCGGTGTCCTGCGTGGTGATCCGGATCACGCCCTGCACGGGCGATTCCCAACGGAGCATCTCCTCCACTGCGTGCTGGATGAGCGATGGATCCTTCACGAGCTGCTCGCGCTTGTCGGGGTGTTGCGCGAGGTACGAGAGCATGCAATCGAGCGAAGCAGTGACGGTGTCGAGGCCGGCGAGGAAGAACAGGTAGCCGATGTCGAGCACGTCGTCGTCGGTGAGGCGGTGGCCGTCGACCTCGGCGTCGAGGAACATCGAGATGAAGTCGTCCTTGCGCTCCTTCTGACGCTCGTCGATCACCTCCTGCAGCACCGCGTAGATCTTCTGGCCGGTGGCGTTCACCATCTCGAGGCGCTCCTCGGGCGTCCTGGCCGGCGGGCGGATGATGCCGTCCTTCAGCTTGATGAACTCGTCGGTACGGGACACGGGTAGGCCCAGAAGCTGGAGGAACACGGTGCTCGGCAGCGGCTCGGCCACGGCCTTGTGGAAGTTGCAGTGGCCGTCGTCCTTGACCGCGTCGACGAGGTCTCTCACGAGCTTGCGGGTCTGATCCTCGAGGAGCGCGACCTGCTTCGGAGCGAAGATGGGGTCGAGCAGCTTGCGGAACTTCTTGTGCTCCGGTGGGTCGATCTGCAGCGGGATGAGCGGCCGGACTTGGCCGATCTCGACGGCGTCGACGCCGGAGCTGAAGACCTCAGGGTGCTGCAGCACGTGGTGAACGTCCTCGTCCCCACCGACGATCATCAGCCCACCCATCATGTCGGGTCCGAGGTCGATCACCGGCGCCGCGTCGCGCAGCATCTTGAACAGCGGCTGCGGGTGAGCCAGCGCCTCAGGGTCCTGGTCGCCGCCCCCCATCATGTTCAGATCGCTCACTGGTGCTCGCTCCGCTCGCACGCAGTGAGCGCTCGGCACTTCGTGCCGGGTAGAGCAGCTGTGCTCATGGTTCGCTCGCTTTGCTCGCTCACTGGTGCTCGCTCCACTCGCTCACTCGTGACCCCCAAGCGTTCGGCGTGAGCGCTGTTCTAGCCGAGATCTAACGCGCCCGTCACCTCCCGGTGGCTCAGTCGATGGAGGCGACGACCTCAGGGAGCACGAGGTGCAGCGAGCGCTCCCAGTACGGCCAGCCGTGGAAGCCACCGACGTAGCTGAGGTCGTGGAAGCTCGTGCCCGAGGTGGCGAGCGCGGCCCTGAAGGACTGGTTCGTCTGCCAGATGAAGTGCTCGACGCCGTACCCGCCCGGGTTGGCGGGGTCGTCGCCCGCCGGGCCGCCTGTGGTGCCGGTGCCGGTGGTGAGCCAGAGGTTGCCGTCGAGGTGCCGGTACCCCCCATCGCGGGCTAGGGCGGCAGGGTTGTGGGCCGACCACACTTCCCGGTCGAGCAGGGGGTCGCCCCAGACGCGCTCGTCGGGCGTGCCGAAGTAGGCGCGTAGCCCGGCGAACGCGTAGCCCTCGGCGGGTCCGGTCATCTGGGTGTCCAGCAGACCGGAGAACGAGGCGGCGGCGCCGAACGTGTCGGGGTGACGGGCGGCGTAGGACAGAGCGCCGAAGCCGCCCATCGAAAGACCCATGACTGCTCGGCTTGCTCGTCCGGTGGCCGTGCCGAAGGTGGACTCGACCCAGGGGATCAGCACGTCATGATGGAAGGTCTCGTCGTCCCGGGAGGCGTCCAACCAGTCGCTGTACCAGCCCGACGCGGTGTTCTTGCCGCCGTCGGGCATCACGATCACAACGTCGAGGTTGGCCTCGGTCACGAAGGCCTCGATGTCCGTGTTGGCCACCCAGGTCTGGTAGGTGTCACCGACCCCGTGCAGCAGGTATACGACCGGCCTTCCCTTGGCCCCACCCGGCGGCACGATCACGCTGACTCTGGTGTCGAGCTGTGAGAACGCGCCAGCGTGACCGTCGGTGGGCACCAGGCACTCCAGCACGTTGGCGTGCGCGGTGGCCTGACAGGACTCCGGCGCGAGCGCCTGCGCGGTCCGGTTGCTCACTCCCGACGACGCGGTGAGAACGAGCAGGAGGGCGATCCGACCGATTCGTGTCACGTTGGATATTTCGCCGCCCTCAGCCGAGGGCCTGCAGAACCGCTACACGGCCCTGTGAGCGATCGGTCGAGTCATCGCCGCCGGTGGTCTCGACGGTGCGGTTACGTTGGCCTCATGAGCGCTGCTCGAGTGCCCGGGGGCGTGGTGCACAAGCTGCCCGGAGACCTGCGGGAGGCGCTGATCCGCAGCGCGACGGCGCTCGATGCTTGGAGCGACATCACGCCGCTGGCCCGCAACGAGTTCATCTGCTGGGTCGAAGACGCCAAGCAGGCGAAGACGCGCGAGCGTCGTATCCGTCGCACTCGAGAGGAGCTCGAGGAGGGCCAGCGTCGGCCTTGCTGTTGGCCCGGGTGCAAGCACCGCGAGCGGACCGGCAGCTAGCTCACACGGCGTCGGCGGCGCGGACGGAGGTCTTCTCGGCGGGCACGATCGGCGGCGCTTCCTTCCACGAAGGGATGCCGTCCTCGGGCTTGGCGGCGGGCCAGCCGTCTTCGTGGATCTCGGCCCAGTGGGCGTGGTTCAGCTGGTGCAGGGTGAAGCAGGCGTTGAGGCTGTTGTAGAAGCCCTGGTTGTCCTGCGTCTCGTTCACCGACTCCTTGATCATGAGAGCGGTCATCGTGGGGAGCTTGGCGATGCGGCGGGCGAAGTCGAGCGTGCGGTCCTCGAGCTCGGCGCGGGGGAACACCTTGGAGACCATGCCGAGGCGATGGGCCTCGTGCACGTCGATGCTGTCTCCGGTGAGCATGAGCTCCTTGGTCTTGCGGGGACCGAACTCCCACGGGTGGGCGAAGTACTCGAGGCCGCACATGCCGAGGCGCGTGCCGACTACGTCTGCGAAGAGCACGTCGTCAGCACCGACGATCAGATCGCACGACCACATCAGCATCAGGCCGGCCGCGTAGACCGTGCCCTGCACCTGGGCGATCGTGATCTTGCGGAGGTTGCGCCAGCGGCGCGTGTTCTCGAAGTAGTAGTGCCACTCCTGGAGCATCCGCTTCTCGGCGCCGAGCCTCGTCGCTCCGTTGATCTTCGAGGTGGGGTGCGTCTGGTACTCCTCCATCGCCACCTTCGAGCCCATGTCGTGGCCCGAGGAGAAGAGCGGTCCGGTGCCGCCGAGGATCACCACACGGCAGGTGTCGTCCGCCTCGGCCCGCAGGAAGGCCTCGTCGAGCTCGACGAGCAACCCGCGGTTCTGCGCGTTCCGAGCCTCGGGCCGATCGAGAAGGATCCGAACGATTGCGCCATCGTCGTGGGTCTCGTACTGAAGGAACTTGTAGTCGGCCATGGGTCTCCTCACGGGTGGACAGGCGGCGCCCGAAACATGACGCAACTGTCAGACTACGCGACTCCGACGGGTACTCTGCTCGGGATGAAGATCCGGATCGACACCGCCGCATGCACCGGCCACGGTCGCTGCTATGCGCTGGCACCGGCCCTCTTCGAGCCGGACGACGAGGGCAACGGAGTCGTCATCTCGGAAGACGTGCCCCCGGAGCACGAGGCGGACGCTCGGCGCGCAGCCGGCAGCTGCCCCGAGCGCGCAGTGCTGCTCGAGGACTGACCCGCAGCGCCTTGAGCACGCTGTCACGAGATGCACGCCGTGGGCGCCGATCTCGTGACAGGCGGGAGTCAGGTGCGATGCACGACTCGCCCCGCGCGGATCGTTGCTACGACGACGCCAGAGTCGAGCCGATCGAGCGTCTCGGCCAGGGGTTGCCCAAGCAGGCACAGGTCCGCAGGCGCGCCCACCGACACCTGTCTCGGCGGCCCGCCGGGATCAGCGAGGTCGCCGAGGAAGAGGCACAGGGCCTGAGCCGGATCGATCCGCTCGAGCTCGCCGATGGTGGCGCCCGCAAGTGACCGTCGGCTGACGGCGGCGCGCATGGCGAGCCATGGATCAGGCGAGGAGTAGGGAGAGTCGGTGCTGCCTGCTACCGGCAGGCCGGCTTCGATGAGTGAGCGGCACCGGTAGAGGTGAGGCCGATCGTCAGGGGCGACGTCGCGCAGGTACTCATCGCCGCGCTCGGCGACGAAGCCCGGTTGGGTGACAACCGTGAGCCTGTGGCGTCGCATCGCCTCGATCAGCTCAGGCGGTATGACGGACCCGTGCTCGACCCGGTCGCCGGCCCGTGCCCCCACGACGTCCCATGCGGCAAGCGCCAGCACGAGGGAGGTCTGTGTCACGCAGTGGATGGCGACGCTCCGCTCGTGCTCGTGGGCGGCGGCGATCTGATCGGTGAGCAGCTCGAGCGATGGGTAGTCGCCGTCGTCGATGAGAAGCTTCACGGGTCCTCGCTCGAGCTCGACAGGGAACGCTGCTCCGGCGAGCGCCGGCCCGCCGGTGACCATCACGCGCTGAGGCAGCGCGCACGAGCGGACTGCGTCCGTGATCGCGGCGAGATCGTCGGCTGTCTCGTACGGCGTCATGTCGGTCACGCCGGTGACGCCGAAGCGGGCGAGGCGCGTCCCCAGCGCGGCCAGGTCGGGTGCCTCGTCGCGCGGGAGGAGGGCTCGCAGCCAGAAGTCGGCGCGGTGCAGGCGGCCGGTGGGCTCCCCACCGGCATCGCGCTCGATGCCCGGGTCGGTTCGGTCGGCGATCGACAACGCACTGAGGGCGGCGCTGTTGAGAGTCCACCTGGCGCCGCTCCGGTGTTGGAGCCTGACCGGACGTTGGTGGACGATCCGGTCGATGTCGCTGCGATCGAGGTCGCCCGCGATTGACTCGTGATATCCGACCGCCCGCATCCACCGGTCCGGCGGCAGTGCCCGGTCCGCCGCGCGCAAGGCATCGACAAGCTCGTCACGGTTCTGCACTGCGGGCGGCCCGCAGGTCACCGACCTCGCGGCGGCGGCAGTCGCAAGCAGGTGGATGTGGTGGTCGTGCAGGCCGGGGATTAGAGCGCCCCCGAGCCCGTCGACCTCCTCGGCGCCCTGCCGCGCCACCAGCCTCGGGTCGATGGCAGCGATGCGACCGTGCTCCAGGAGCACGTCGGTGGCCACGCCTTCGACCTCGACGTTCCGCAGCAGCAGCGGCGGGTCGAGCGCCCGCTCTCCGACCGTCACAGCCCCAGCTCCGCCATCACGTCGTCGGTGTGCTCACCGAGAAGCGGCCCGCGGCCCGCGGCTGGCCGGGCCCGCGGGGGAGCGATGTCCCCCGCGAACGAATGAGGAACGGCCAGCGTCGGACCCGCCAGGTGCGCCGCCACTGCGGCCATCGAGACGTCCAGGAGCCAGCGCCGATCGGTGGCGAGAGCCCGGAGGATGGCCGCTGCCGTGAAGAGGCCCGACGCGGGGTCGGCCACCGCGTCCGCGCAGAAGATCGGCTCGCGCTCGACCCAGCACACGAGGCCGCCCGCCACGGCGGCGTCGTCACCGAAGGCGCTGCGGTCGCGTCCGGCACCAGCGCGGCCGTGGCCTGTGATCGAGGCCCAGACGCGCGGACTCCCAGCGGCGAGCAGATCAGACGCGTGGATCCCCATCTGCTCCAGCGCCCGCGGGCGGGAGGAGTCGATGACCACGTCCGCTCGCTGGAGCAGGCGGCGGAGCAGACCGACGCCGTCGGCGCTCGGTAGGTCGAGGGCGACGCTGCGCTTGCCGGCGTTCATCAGGTCGAAGAACCCAGGTGAGCCGAGGCGGGCACCGTCGGGGCGGCCCAGCGACTCCACCTTGATCACCGTCGCGCCCCCGGCAGCCAGCAGCGCACCGCACAGAGGTCCGGCCCAGAGCGCGCTGAGGTCGACGACGATGACGTCAGACAGCCGGCCCACGGGCGACGCCGGGCCGCCGATCGCCACGAGCTCCACGGGCTCTCGACTGGCGGCAGCTGCTTCGGACAGACGAGCGGCCGGCAGCCCGAGGAGCGCGGCACGCTCGACGACATCTGCGACCGGGCGGGGCGCAGTCGCGGTAGCGATCGCTGACCACGCCTCAGCGGCGTCGTACGGGCAGTCGACCTCCAGCCAGGCTGGCACCAGCTCGAGGTCCTCGGCGCGCGCCAGCGTCACCGCGAACCAATCGTCGCGGGCCCGCAGCAGCCGAGTGGCTCCTCCGCAGCTCACTTCACCCCGCGGCCGCAGGCCCGCGATGGCGGCCCGCTCGCCGAGCAGGGCGAGCGCGTCGACAGCGATCGAGGCGCCGAGCCGTGACGCGGAGCGTGCAAGCTCCGCGCCCATCGACCCGAGGCCCGGCACCAGTCCGGCGGGCGGGCCAACGCGGTCCGCGCCCGCTCGCCCGGTGATGGCCATCGCTCCGCTCTCAGCCCATGCCGCCACGTGGGCCCCGAGCTCGGAGTGGTGCGTCACACCTCTCTTGTCCGGCGCGCCCATCACAGCGCGACAATGGCCGCCCGGCGGCCGCGCCGCCACCTTGCCGAAGATGCCAGCCATCGACCTCTCTCCCGCCGAGCTCTCACGGTGGGTTCGCGGGCTCGCAGGGGGGTCAGACAGCGCCACGACCGACCCCGGCGTCGTGCTCGTGGTCGACTTCGACGAGCCTCACGAGCCGTTGCCCGACCTGCACCCGGGGGTCGCGGCGATCGTCGTCGGCCGGACTTCAAGCGACGAGCGCCGCAGCCATCCGGACGGGGGTGCATGTGACGTGCTGGTTGGCCGCGACGACTCGGTTCTCACCCCGATCGTCGAGGCCGCCGAGCGCACCCCACTGGCCGCCACTGCCCTCGCGGTGCTCCTCCGAGGGGCGCCGCACCGATCGATCGACGACGGGCTGTCCGCCGAGTCGGCGGTCTACTCGTCGCTGCAAGCTGGTCCTGAGTTCGCTGCGTGGCTTGCCGGCCGACCCCGCCGGACTCGACCCGAGGATGACGAGCCCGTGCTGCTCGAGCGAGATGGAGCCGTCCTCACGATCACGCTCAACCGCCCCCGCGTCCGCAACGCGCTGAACACCGCCATGCGCGACCAGCTGGTGGAGGCGTTCCGGCTGCCTCAGCTAGACCCTGGGATCGCGGAGGTGCACCTGCGCGGGGCCGGCGAGGCCTTCTGCTCGGGCGGAGACCTCGACGAGTTCGGCTCGTTCATCGACCCCGCCTCGGCCCACCTGGTTCGGCTCCAGCAGAGCGTCGGGCGCTTGATGGCGAGCTCGGCGGATCGCGTGACCGCCCACCTGCACGGCGCCTGCGTCGGCTCCGGCATCGAGCTGCCGGCCTTTGCGCGGCGAGTCGTGGCCCACCCATCGACCGAGATCTCGTTGCCCGAGGTGTCGCTCGGCTTGATCCCCGGTGCGGGTGGCACCGAGAGCCTGCCCCGGCGCATCGGCCGCCATCGCACCGCCCGCCTGGCGCTGACCGGCGAGACGATCGACGCCACCACCGCACTGCGCTGGGGCCTGGTCGACGCGATCGAGGAGTAGCCCCACCGGGTAGTCCTTGCGGCGCCCATGTGCACTACGGGCCAGCCCGTTCGGGCCACCTGAAAACCATCCTCAAGGGCGATTCACGGCCCGCGCCGTGGCTGTCACAGTCAGTGACGGACAGAGGGACCTGGAGGGAACCATGGGCGCAGGGCGAGTTCGGATTCTGGTGGCGAGCGGCGCTCTTGCCCTGGCGGGCCTGGTGACTGGCGCGGCCACGGCCGGTGCGGGCACCTACGACGACCCCTTCTTCCTCGGCTGGGCGACCTTCCTGCCGGCCGTCGGCTCTGACTTCTCGGCCAGCACCGAGAACGACTGCCCCAAGGGGAGCGTCAAGTGCGTGGACAACGTCATCAAGGAGATGACCCGCCGCTACAACACCCTCGAGTGCGACCACAGCTCGATGTTCGCGTTCACCTACCTCGTGACCACCGAGGAGTACCGCAAGGCGGTGCAGGACCCGAACTTCTTCGAGGACAACGCTTTCGTGAACCACCAGGACGCCGTCTTCGGCGACTACTACTTCCAGGCGTACGACGCGTGGAAGCACGGCCGGGTCGAGGACGTGCCGCCTGCGTGGCGTGTTGCCTTCAAGGCCGCCGACGCCCAAGAGGTCACTGGCATGGGCAACGTGCTGCTCGGCATGAACGCCCACGTGAACCGCGATCTCCCGTTCGTGCTCAACGCCATCGGCCTGACCAAGCCTGACGGCAGCAGCCGCAAGCCCGACCACGACCGCGTCAACGACTTCCTCAACGCGGTGAACAAGTACCTGATGACTGAGGCAGCGAAGTACCTCGACCCGACGCTCGACGACGGTGACGTGCCCGGCACCACCATCGACAACTCGACCATGGTGCAGATGCTGGTCAGCTGGCGGGAGGCCGCCTGGCGCAACGCCGAGCGCCTCGCCAACGCCACCACCGCGGCGGAGCGGGCCCAGGTGGCCCAGGAGATCGAGGACGGTGCGGCCTACATAGCTCTGGGTCTGCGCTCGAGCTACCTGTACAACGGCATCACGAACGGCACCGCTGCCGCTCGCAACACGTTCTGCGCCACCCACTGGGTGAGGCGCTGATCGGGCTTGGCTTCCTGACGCCCGAGCGCGGCGCGCTCGTTCCCGTGGTGGGTCGCCACCAACTCCGCCGTGGAACGGGCAGGCTGTCGGTCCTATGCGCTCCGCCTGGGACCGACAGCGCGCCGCGGCCATCGCCCTCGGTGGTGCGGTAGGGGCTGGCACACGCTGGGCGGTGCTCGTGAGCATCGAGCCCACCGGCCAGCTGCCATGGACGCTGCTCCTGCTGAACGTCGGCGGATCGATCCTCCTGGGTGTCCTGCTCGCAGAGGAGTGGGCTCACCCGTCAGCGCGCCTGCTCTTGCATGACGCCGGCGGCATCGGCTTCTGCGGTGGGCTGACGACCTTCTCGACCTTCGCGGTCGAGGTGGTCGACCTCCTGCGCGATGACCACTTGGGGATCGCTGCGGCCTACGGCGCGCTCTCTGTCGTGCTATCTGTCGCAGGCGTGCTCGCCGGCGCGGCGGCGCTGCGCCATGTCCGCGCAGTCACGCTGCCTCTGGAGGAGGAGCCGTGATCACCTTTGTCGCCTTCGCCGCCGCCGCGGCGCTCGGCGCGCTGGCTCGAGCTGAGGCGGGGCGACGCTGGAACCGTCACGAAGGCCTGCCCTTCGGCACACTGGCGGTGAACGTCACGGGTTCCTTCCTGCTGGGGCTGATGTGGGACGTCGCTCCACCCGCCATGACGGTGGTCGGGGTGGCAGGCCTCGGGGCGCTCACGACGTTCTCGAGCTTCGCCCGCGACATCGTGGCTCTGGCCGAGCTGCGGCGGATCGCGCTGGCCGCCACCTACCTGGCAGCCACCTGCGTCGCGGGCGTCGCCGCCGCGGCGGCCGGCGTGGCCCTGGCATAGACGCACCCGGCCGTTCGAGACCTCCTCGCTCCAGTGACCTCCCGCCTTCAGCGGCGGGACCTTGGCCTCTAGGACCGCTGGCGTCGGCTCGCCGATCCTCGAAGTGCAGATCGCGTTGCGCGCCGGCCGCTGCGCGATGGAGGCAGTCATGACGGTCGTCGAGTCGACACCAACATCCATCGGGCCGACGAGCGGAGACGCCGTCTGGGCCTGCGTCGACGGCAACGAGGCCGTGGCCCGCGTTGCGTACGCGCTGAGCGAGGTGATCGCGCTCTACCCGATCACCCCGGCGTCACCGATGGGCGAGCACTGCGATGACTGGGCTGGGGAAGGCAGGCCCAACCGGTGGGGGATCGTGCCCGACGTGGTCGAGATGCAGTCGGAGGCCGGTGCAGCCGGCGCACTGCACGGCGCGCTTCAGCAGGGCGCGCTGGCCAGCACGTTCACAGCGTCGCAGGGACTTCTCCTCATGGTCCCCAACATGTTCAAGATCGCCGGCGAGCTGACCCCTGCGGTGATCCACGTGGCCGCTCGCACCGTGGCCACCCACGCGCTGTCGATCTTCGGCGACCACAGCGACGTCATGCACGCTCGCAGCACCGGCTGGGCAATGCTCTCAGCGGGATCTGTGCAGGAGGCGCAGGATCTGGCGCTCGTGGCACACGCGGCCACGCTGCGATCGCGGGTGCCGTTCCTGCACTTCTTCGACGGCTTCCGGACCTCGCACGAGATGGACAAGATCGCTCTGCTGGACGACCAGGACCTGGCGGCCCTCGTACGCGAGGCAGACGTGCTGGCCCATCGCGCTCGAGGGCTGTCACCCGACGCACCCGTCATCCGCGGCACGGCACAGAACCCGGACGTGTTCTTCCAAGCCCGCGAGGCCTCCAATCCCTTCTACCTGGCCACGCCGGAGATCGTGCAGACGGTCATGGACGAGCTGGCGCAGCGCACAGGCAGGCGCTACGGGCTCGTCGACTACCACGGAGCGCCGGATGCGGATCGCGTGATCGTGCTCATGGGCTCAGCCGCAGGTGCGGCGGAGGAGACGGTGGACCAGCTGGTGGCGGCAGGAGAGCGCGTGGGGCTGCTGCGGGTTCGGCTCTTCCAGCCATTCCCTGCGGCCGCGCTCCTGGAGGCGCTCCCGCGATCAGTTCGTGCGGTCGCCGTCCTCGACCGCACCAAGGAGCCGGGCGCGGTCGGCGAACCCCTCTACCTCTCCGTGCTCGCCGCGCTCAGTGAGGCGATGGACGGTGAGGATCCGCCGTTCGAGCTAGCACCGCGCGTCATCGGTGGGCGTTACGGGCTCTCCTCCAAGGAGGTGACCCCGTCGATGCTGAAGCCCGTGTTCGACGAGCTCGCAGCGCACCGCCCCAAGCGGCACTTCACGGTCGGCATCTACGACGACGTCACCAGGCTGAGCCTGCCGATCGACTCGAGCTTCAAGCACCCGCGGCCCGACGGCGAGGTGCAGGCGATCTTCTTCGGTCTCGGCGCCGACGGCACGGTTGGTGCGAACAAGGGCTCGATCCGGATCATCGGTGAGTCGACCGACCTGTTCACGCAGGGGTACTTCGTCTACGACTCCAAGAAGTCGGGCTCCGTCACGGTGTCCCACCTGCGCTTCGGCCCGGAGCCGATCCGCTCCACCTATCTCATCGACGAGGCCGACTTCGTCGCCTGCCACCAGTTCGGCCTGCTCGAGCGCGTGCCTGTGCTCGAACGAGCGCGGGAGGGTGCAACGTTCCTGCTCAACAGCCCCTACGGGCCCGACCGCGTGTGGGAGGAGCTGCCGCGCGAGGTGCAACGGCAGGTGATCGACAAGGGCATCGACCTCTGGGTGATCGATGGGCATCGGGTCGCTCGTGAAGCGGGGATGGGCAACCGGATCAACACCGTCATGCAGCCGTGCTTCTTCCATCTGTCCGGGGTCCTCCCGTCCGACGATGCGGTCGCCCGGATCAAGCAGTCGGTGGAAGACACCTACGGCCGGCGTGGAAGAGCGCTCGTGGAGAGGAACTTCGCGGCGATAGACGCCGCTCTGGCTCAGCTGCAACGAGTGCAGATCCCGTCGGCCATGGAGGGGCACCGCGCGATGGTGTCGACCGTCCCCGCCGACGCGCCCGACTTCGTCACGCTGGTGACGGCCAGGCTGCTCGCGGGAGAGGGCGATCTGTTGCCCGTCAGCGCGCTGCCTGCGGACGGCACCTTCCCGAGCGGAACGGCTGCCTACGAGAAGCGAGCGATCGCGCAGGAGATCCCCATCTGGGATCCGGAGATCTGCATCGACTGCGGTCGCTGCACCATCGTCTGCCCCCACGCCGCCATCAGGATGAAGGTGTTCGCCCCCGAGGCAGTGACCGACGCGCCTCCCGAGCACCTGAGCAAGCCCTTCCGCTCCAAAGATCTCGCCGATCACCTGCTCACCATCCAGGTCGCGCCAGATGACTGCACAGGCTGCGGCGTGTGCGTCGACGTGTGCCCCGCCAAGAGCAAGACCGACCCGAGCCACAAGGCGATCGACATGGAGCCCGTGCTCGAGCATCGCGACGTCGAGCGGACCCGCTGGGAGCACTTCCTCTCGATCCCGCCCCTCGACCGGTCGCTCCTGCCTCACGACTCGGTGAAGGGCTCGCAGGTGCTCGAGCCGCTGTTCGAGTTCTCGGGGGCCTGTGCCGGGTGCGGCGAGACGCCCTACATCAAGCTCGTCAGCCAGCTCTTCGGGGATCGGATGCTCGTCGCCAACGCGACCGGCTGCTCATCGATCTACGGGGGCAACCTCCCGACCACGCCTTGGGCGACGGACGCGAGCGGTCGCGGACCCGCGTGGAGCAACTCGCTCTTCGAGGACAACGCCGAGTTCGGTCTCGGGATGCGCTTGGCGCTCGACGCTCAGGCGCAGCACGCGCGCACCCTTCTCGCAGACCTGGCGCCGCTGCTCGGCGACGACCTCGTGAGCTCGCTTCTCGACAACCCCCAGGACACCGAGGAGCAGATCGCGGAGCAGCGACGCCTCGTCGGCCACCTGTTGGAGGAGCTTGGAGACCTGGGGCAGGCCGCCGGCCAAGCCGGTGAGCGCCTCGCCACGGTCGCACCCAACCTCGTCCGTCAGAGCGTGTGGCTCATCGGCGGAGACGGCTGGGCCTACGACATCGGCTTCGGCGGCCTCGACCACGTGCTGTCGTCGGGTCGCAACGTCAACATCCTGGTGCTCGACACCGAGGTGTACTCGAACACCGGTGGCCAGGCCTCGAAGGCGACGCCGCGAGGTGCTGTCGCCCGGTTCGCGTCCGCCGGCAAGGGCACCGACAAGAAGGACCTGGGGGCCATCGCGCGTGCCTACGGCGACGTCTACGTCGCTCAGATCGCGATGGGCGCCAACGAGCTCCAGACCACCAAGGCGCTGCTCGAGGCGGATGCGTGGCCGGGGCCTTCCCTGGTGATCGCCTACAGCACCTGCATCGAGCACGGCATCGACATGGCGACGTCGATGTCCCACCAGAAGGACGCAGTTCGCAGCGGCTACTGGCCGCTCTACCGCTTCCACCCGAGCGAGGTGGACGGCCAGCCGTTCAAGCTCGACTCGCACCCGCCGAGCGTCCCGGTCAGCGACTTCACCGGAGCCGAGGCTCGCTTCGCGACGCTCGAGCGGACTCATCCCGAGCGTGCGACCGACCTCAACGAGCTGCTCCAGGCCGATGCCGACGAACGCTGGCGCTACTACGTGCAGCTCGCGGCGATGCACCGCGCGGTGCCGAGCACGCACCACCACGAGCCTGATCCGACGATCCTTCCCGAGGACCACCACGAGTCAGATGGCGAGGGCGGCGGGGCGCCCTGACCAGGATCGCCGAACGAGCAGCGGCGCTTCGGGACGAAGGGCCCTGGCGTTCCGGCGCCGGAGCGGTCAGCGTGGGGACATGGCCATGAACGTGAACCCGATCCCCACGCTGGACGAGCGCATCAACGACATCCGCATGCGCACTGCTGAGATCGTCAACGAGTGGATCCTCCCGAACGAGGCGCGGCTGTGGAACCTGGGCCGTAACGGAGAGGTGAGCGACCACGATCGCCGCGACGCCGTGCTGCTGCGCGAGGAGATCAAGGAGGTCGTCTGGAAGGCCGGCCTGTGGGCCCCGCACCTCCCGAAGGAGTACGGCGGAATGGGCCTCGACTTCCTCGCCCACGCCTACATGAACGAGGTGCTCGCCTATGGCATCGGGGCGGCCAGGCTCTTCGGAGTGGTCGCTCCCAACTCAGGCAACCAGACCATCCTCGTGAAGTACGGCACTGCTGAGCAGAAGCAGAAGTGGCTCCTCCCCCTGATCGAGGGCGAGATGGAGAGCGGCTTCTCGATGACCGAGCCCGCCAATGCCGGGTCTGACCCGCGCAGCATCACCACGAGCGCGGTCCTCGACGGCGATCACTGGGTGATCAACGGTCACAAGTGGTTCACGTCGAACGGCATCGATGCCGACTTCTTCATCGTGATGGCGCGCGTGGCCGAGACCGACGAGGCCGCAAAGCGCCGCGAAGGCACCATGGCGCAGTTCATCGTCCCAACCGCCACGAAGGGCGTGAACATCGTGCGCGGCGTCGGCATCTGGGGTCGGCCCACATCCGACCACTGCGAGGTGGTCTACGACGACGTGCGAATCCCGAAGGAGAACATCCTCGGTCGCGTCGGCGAGGGTCACCAGGCGGCGCAGGACCGGCTCGGTGCAGGCCGCATCTTCCACTGCATGAACTCGGTCGGGCAGATGTGGCGAGCCTTCGACCTCATGGTCGAACGGACGCTCACCCGAGAGGTGCACGGCGGGCTTCTTCAGGACAAGCAGTTCGTGCAGGGCTTCATCGCAGACAGCTACATCGACATCCAGGCCGCCCGGCTGATGACGATCCACGCCGCCGAGAAGATCGACCAGGGCCTCGACGCGGCGCGCACGGACATATCAGCGATCAAGATCGCGGTGCCCGCCGCCTACTCGCGCGTCGTCGACCGGGCGATCCAGGTGTGGGGCGCAGCCGGCGTGTCCAACGATCTGCCGCTCGCCGGCATGTACCTCGGTGCCCGCACGCTGCGCATCGCCGATGGCCCCGACGAGGTCCACAAGGTGCTCATCGCCAAGAACGTGCTCGGCTCCTACCGGTCAGGCCAGAGCTGGGACTTCGGCACCTAGCTCCTACCGACAGCCTGCAGCGTCACCTTGCGTGAGGCACGACCACCACCGCGCACCGGGCGTGGTGCAGGCACTGGTGGCTCACGGAGCCGAGCATCAGCTCGGCGAAGCCGCCGTGGCCTCGACTGCCGACGACCAAGAGGCCAGCCTCGGCGGATCTCTCGAGCAGGGCTCGCGCCGGGCGGTCGTCGACAGCGAGCAGCTCGATGTCCTTCGGGCGATCGCCCACTTCGGTCAGCGTCCTGTCGACGAGCGCGTGGAGCATCGCCCGACTCTCGTCGAGCACCTCGGGAACCGGCAGGGTGCCGATCCCGAACCCGCCCGGCGCGACCGCATACGGCGTGGACCAGGCATGCACCACCGACAGGCGCGCGGCCCTGAGCACTGCCTCGCGAGCGGCCCACCTGAGCGCGATCTGCGAGCTGTCAGAGCCGTCGACGCCCACCACGACGTCGCTCGAGTCGGGCATCGGTGCCGACAGAGGGACGACTGCCACGGGGCTTGTCGCATGGTGGACGCACTGGTGGCTCACGGAACCGAGGAGCAACCCGGCGAAGCCACCATGGCCGCGGCTCCCGACGACGAGGAGGTCGGCTCCCTCAGCCTGTTCGCAGAGGGCCGTCGACGGGTATCCGCGGACGACGCGTGGTGCGACCGGCACCTCGCCGCCCGCCGTCCCTCCGATGTCAGCGACAGCGTCGTCGACGACCCCGTGCGCGAGCTTCTCGTACACCTCGATGTCGATCGGAGCCGCCATCGCGGCGAACTCCGACACGGGCACCGGGGGAGCCCAGACATGGGCGGCGCGAACTCCGGTGCCGCGCAGCCGAGCCTCCTCGCGGGCCCACGCCAGTGCGTGATGGGACTGCTCCGAGCCGTCCACCCCGACCACGATCGGCCAACTGTCTGAGCGGCCTTCCATGCCACAAGCCTCGCGAAGCCGCCAGCCCGTCACCAGGGCCGTAAGTCCCTGGTGGCCGGGGATGGCCGCGTCAGCTGAGGGCTTCGACGAGGAGGTCGAGCTCCTCTTCGGTGTTGTAGCAGTGGACGGACGCGCGGACCGTGGGGGGGAGGCCGCGATCGTCGATGTCGAAGCGGGCTTGCTCGGCGTTGGTGACCGAGACGTTGATGGCGCGTGCGCGGAGGTGGTCGGCGACCTGTGCCGCGGGGCGGCGGTCGTCGGTGAACGTGACGATGCCGCCGCTGCGGACGCCCTTGTCGTGCACCTCGATGTGTGGCACCTCGCGCAGCATCGAGCGCAGCCGTTCGGCGAGGTAGGTGATCCGTTGCTCGATGGCGCCTGAACCGAGCGCTAGAGCCTGATCGACCGCCACACCGAGCCCGAGCCGAACGGCGACGGCCGTCTCCCAGGTCTCGAAGCGCCTGGCGTCGTCTCGCACCTCGATCTTCTGGGTGCCGACCCACGACGCGGCTCGCAGGTCGAGCATCGGCGGGTCGAGCTGCGCGATCAGATCCTCCTTCACGTAGAGGAGGCCAGTGCCTCGCGGGCCGCGCAGGAACTTGCGGCCGGTCGCCGTCAGGAAGTCGCACCCGATCTGGGCGACGTCGATCGACAGCTGGCCGAGTGACTGCGCGGCGTCGAGGAGGAACGGCACGCCGGCAGCGCGTGCGAGGGCGCCGACCTCGGCCGCGGGGTTGACCAGCCCGCAGTGCGCGGGGGCGTGGGTGAGCGCGATGAGCCGAGTGCGGTCGCTGATCATCTGCTCGAGGGCGGCCACGGACACCTGGCCCGTCTCGTCGTCCGGTGCGACGTCGATGATCGCGCCACTGCGCTCGGCCACCTGGAGCATGGCGACCACGTTGCTGCCGTACTCAGCCCTCGCAGTCAGGATCCTGTCTCCTGGCCCGAACCTCATGGCATAGAACGCGGTGCACCAGGCCCGCGTGGCGTTGTCGAGCAGCGCGATCTCGTGGCGCCGGGCGCCCAGCAGGTTCGCGACCGAGTCGTAGGTGCGCTCGATGGTCTCCTGCACCGCTGCGGCGGCTTCGTAGCCGCCGATTCGCGCCTCGAGCCGGATGTGCCCCACGACCGCATCGACGACGGCGGCCGACATCAGCGAGGCGCCCGCGTTGTTCAGGTGCACGACCTCGGCGCAGGCCGGGGTCTCGGCTCGCAGGGCGGCCACGTCGAGGGACATCGCTGCCATCTTGACCCGTCGGGCCAGAAGGTAAGACACCAGGCAGGGTCCGGGGCGGGCCGCGGCGAATGACTATCTGACGGGGGGTCAGATCTGCCGAGGAAGGGTCTCGATGCGACGTCGCGCTGCCATTGGCCTGCTGACCGGGGTGCTGCTCGTTGCCGCGTGCGGTGGGCGGGTGAGCCAGGAACAGGTGCTGGCAGAGGCATCCGAGGACGGTGTCGCCTTCGGGGTCGGCGAGAGCTCCGGTCGCACGGGCACCCGCTCGGGCTCGGTCGGCAGCTCCACCGATGGGTTCGCGGTTGGTGAGGACGCCTCGGGCGGCGGCACCGGCGGGTCCGGAGGCGACGGCGGAGGCAGCACCGGCAGCGATCCCGGCCGCACGACACCTCCCGGTGGCAACGGCGGCGCAACTGATGTGGGCGTCACAGACGACCGCATCGTGCTCGGCAACGTCTCCACGCTCTCGGGCCCGGTCCCTGGGCTCTTCCGCGGGGCACTGGTGGGCGCTCAGGCCTGGGCCGCGATGATCAACAGCCAGGGTGGGATCGATGGCCGCCTGATCGAGATCCGCAGTGGCGACGATGGCCTCGACTCAGGTCGCAACAAGAACTCGCACCTGGCACTCAAGGCCCAGGTCTTCGGCTTCCTCGGGTCGTTCTCGGTCGTGGATGACGGCGGTGTCTCGGAGCTGCGCGACACGAACATCCCAGATGTCGGGGTGCCGCTGGCTCCCTCCCGCTTCGCGCTGCCCAACAACTTTGCGGCGGTGCCAGTCCCGCCGGGCTGGGAGACGGGGCCGGCCAAGTACTACATGAAGACGTTCGGGCCGAACCCGATGAAGAAGACGGCGATGTTCGTCTCCGCGGTCGAGACCGCCCGCGTTGCGGCGCGCCGGGAGCGGACGGTGCTCGAGAGCCTCGGCTACGAGATCGTGTACACCCGCGAGGTCCAGCCCAACGAGCCCAACTACACGGGCGATGTCATCCAGATGGACCGCCAAGGCGTCCAGACAGTCATGTGGGAGGGCCAGGCCGACCAGATCGCCGACCTCTGGGTAGCCATGAACGACCAGGGCTTCCACCCGACGCTCCTCAACCCGGGATCCACCGCCTACTCAGAGGCGTTCCTCAAGCAGGCCGGGGCGGCGGCCGAGGGTTCGCGCATCGACGTGACCCACGCACTGTTCCTCGGAGGCGACGCGCACCTGCCCGAGGTGAAGCTGTTCCGGGAGTGGATGGGCAAGGTCGACCCCAACCAGGACGTCGATCTTTTCGCACTGTTCGCATGGACGTCCGGTCGCCTGCTCGAGAAGGCGCTCCACGATGCCGGGCCCGCCATCACGCGGGACAAGGTGCTGGCCGCCCTCGGCACGGTCACGGCCTTCGACGCCAACGGGGCGATCGCTACGACCAACCCGGCCGGCAAGAAGGCGACCGACTGCTTCATCATCATCCGCGTGCAGGGCGGCAAGTTCGTCCGCGAGCACCCGTCGTCCGGGTACGACTGCACGACCGGTGGCTTCCAGCCGGTGAACGACTAGCGATGCAGGACCTGCTGGCGTTCACGATCGTCGGGATCGTCACCGGCTCCATCTACGCGATCGCCGCCAGCGGCCTCGTCGTCACCTACACCACCTCGGGGGTGTTCAACTTCGCGCACGGCGCCATCGGGATGGTCGCCGCCTTCCTCTACTGGCAGGTGAAGGAGGACTGGGGCTGGGGCACGTGGCCGGCGCTGCTCCTCGTGCTGGGAGTGTTCGCACCGCTCTTCGGGCTGCTCATCGAGCGGCTGCTGATGCGGCCGCTGGCGGGCAAGCCGACCGGCGTGTCGCTCGTCGTGACGGTCGGTCTGCTCGTGCTGCTCTTCGGCGCCGCCTCGCGGATCTGGTCCGGCACCGAGACCCGCCGGGTGGCCGAGTTCCTGCCCGACACGCGCTTCCAGCTGAGCGGCGTGAGCGTCTCGGCCCACCAAGTGATCGTGCTGCTCGTGACCATCGCGGTCGCGGCAGGACTGCGCGTCGTGCTGTTCCGAAGCCGAGCCGGCGTGGCGATGCGCGCCGTCGTCGACAACCCCGAGCTGGCAGTGCTCAACGGAGCGCTGCCAGAGCGCGTGTCGCAGCTCGCCTGGGTGCTGGGCTCGGTGATGGCCTCGCTGGCAGGGGTGCTCATCGCTCCGGGGCGCAGCTACAACCACCTCTTCCTCACGCTGCTCGTCGTCAACGGCTACGCAGCCGCCATCCTCGGGCGCCTGCGCAGCCTTCCGCTCACCTTCGTCGGTGCGCTCATCCTCGGCGTCGGCGAGGCGTACCTGATCGGCTACAGCCAGCGCTTCAACTTCGGCGAGGGCATCCTCGGCACCGGCGGGGTGCTCGCCGAGCTGCTCCCCGTGCTCCCCACCGTGTTCCTCTTCGCGGTGATCGTGGCGCTCCCACAGACGCGTCTGACGGTCGGTCGCCTGGCTGGCGCCAAGGTGCCTCGCGTGCCCGGCATGACCACGTCGCTGCGACGCGGGGCCGGCTTCGTGGTGGTAGCCGCCCTCGTCGCGACGGCGCTCCCCGAGACGGAGCTCTTCAACGCCAGCACCGGCTTGGTGGTCGGCATGGTGATGCTCTCGCTGGTGGTGCTGGTCGGCTACTCGGGCCAGGTGTCGCTGTGCCAGTACACCTTCGTCGGCATCGGTGCCTCGACCATGGGCAAGTTCTTCGGTTCCGGCTCGCTGTTCGGCCTGGTGGCTGCCACCGCGGTGGCGGCCGCGTTCGGGGCGCTTGTCGCACTGCCGGCGCTGCGCCTGCGCGACATCTACCTCGCTCTGGCGACGGTTGCGTTCGCGCTGTTCGGTGAGCGGCTGCTGTTCGATCACCCCAAGGTGTTCGACCGGGGCGCCACCCTCGCGTTCGAGCGCCCGTCGCTGCTCGGCTTCGACCTCGACACCGAGACGAGGATGTTCGTCTTCCTGGCCGTCTGCTTCGCGGGCATGGCGGTGCTGGTGCTCGCGGTACGCCGCGGGCCGCTCGGCCGGCGCCTCGCGGCGATGAACGACAGCCCGGCCGCCTGCCTCACGCTCGGCCTCAACCTCGTGCGCACGAAGGTGACCGTCTTCGCGCTGTCGGCGGGCATGGCGGGTTTCGCGGGTGCTCTGTTCGGGATGCTGCGCACCAGCGTGTCGGCCAACGACTTCCTGCTGCTGATCAGCCTCAACACGTTCCTGCTGGCCATGATCGGAGGCATCACAACCGTGACGGGCGCGCTCATCGGCGGCATGGCGCTGCCTTTCCTCGACACCGACCTGCAGGGTCTCTTCATCGGTGCGGGCGCGATCCTCGTGAGCCGGCTGCCCAATGGATTCGCCGGGCTGATCTACAGCTTGCCCGAGAGGCTGTTCCCCCCTCGCACGGCCGGCCCCGCCTCACCGGCACAGAGCGACGGCACGGCCGTGGCCGAGGAAGGTGTCCCCAGCGACCTCACGCCAGCGGTGCCCGCGCTGGTGCCGGAAGGAGCCTTGGCATGACCACGCCCGGCATCGAGCTGGTCGGCGTTCGCGCCGCCTACGGTCGCATCGACGTGCTGCGCGGCGTCGACCTCATCGTGCCCGCTGGCTCGGTCTTCGCCCTGCTCGGGCCGAACGGCGCCGGCAAGTCGACGACCCTGCGCGTGATCAGCGGGCGCATGCGTCCGACGGCCGGTTGCGTGCACGTCGCCGGCGTTCACGTGAACGGCGCCCCGCCGGCGCGGCTCGCGCGCGCCGGCCTGTGCAGCGTGCCCGAGGGCCGCGGGATCTTCCCCAACCTCACCGTGTCCGACAACCTGCGCATGGCCACCTACCGCGGAGGCGTGTCGTTCGAGGACGTGCGCGACACGGCCTTCGAGCGCTTCCCGGTGCTGGGTGAGCGCCGCGGGCAGCTCGCCGGCACGCTCTCCGGCGGCGAGCAGCAGATGCTGGCCCTGGCCCGCGCGCTGACGACCAACCCGGCCGTGCTGCTGCTCGACGAGATCTCGATGGGGCTGGCGCCGCTCATCGTTGCCGAGCTCTACGAAGCTGTCGCGCACCTCGCGGAGGAGGGGATCACGATCCTCATCGTCGAGCAGTTCGCTCGCGTCGCCCTTCCCGTTGCCGACTTCGCGGGGATCATGACGCAGGGCCGCATCCAGATCGTGGGCGAGCCGCAGGACGTCGAGACGGCTCTGTCCGAGGCCTACCTGGGGGCGGCATGACACCTTCCACACCTCGCCGCTGGCCGTGGCTGGTGCTGGGCGCCGCGGGCATCGCCTCGCTCGCACTCGGTGTCGTCGGCGCCTCCGCACAGGTCGGCGGAGGACAGGCGATCAACGGGCTCGACGCCGTGGCCGTCAGCGGAGGCATCGGGCAGACCTTCGGCGACCCGAACGCGCAGCCGTACCCAGTGGCCAAGGGCGACATCGCGCACACCGAAGCCACCCTCTCCGCCGGCCCCACCGGCTACGCGCTCGCCAGCACCTTCTGGCCCGGTCCGCTCGCCGCCAACGCGGGCAGCCTCGCCGTGCTGCTCGGCGCACCCGGCCAAGCGGGCGAGGCGAACTACGCGGGCCGGGCGGAGGCGTTCTCGCCAGGCGGTCCCAACGACGCCTCGCTGCCCGGCATGGAGGCTCACGCCGAAGGCGGCGTCGCCGAGGCCGTCGCCGGCGCGCAGGACTTCGAGAGCGCACCCGGCGCGGCAACGGGTGACGTGCGCACGCGCTCCTACTCGGCGTTCGAGGCAGGCAAGCTCGAATCGGTCTCCACGTGCACCGCATCCGACATGGACTTCGCCGACGGCGCCGTCACGATCGGCTCCGTGCGCACCGAGGCTCAGGCCATCACCGATGGCGCCACGGCCAGCGCCGGCGGTCGCACGGTCGTGTCCGGCATGAAGGTCGCCGGCCAGAACGCCGAGGTCGACGAGGAGGGCGTGCGCTTCACGGACCCGGCCACCGCACCCATCGGCAACCAGGTCCTGGCCAACTTCGGCATCTCGATGTTCATCGCGGCGCCGCGCACCACCGAGGGCACCTCATCGGCCAGCCATCGAGCGGGTTCGCTCGTCGTCATCTGGGATCCACCGGGCACCGACTACGGCTACTCGTATGACATCTGCGGCTCAGAGGCAGCCGTCGACCTGCGTGTCGGCCTCGCCTTCGAGCCGCCCACCACCCTGCCGCCCGTGCCCACGACGATCGACCTCGGCGGCCCGGTGTTCACGCCGCCGCCGCCTTCATCTGGTCCCGTGATCACCACCGCACCCCCCACCACTGCCCCTCCCGCAGAGGAGGAGGAAGCCATCGGCCCCGTGCCGATCAGCTTCGTGCGCGACCTCTCCATCTGGCCCTACATCATCGGGTTCGCCTCGATCGTCGCCGCCGGCTTCGGTCTCGGGCGCGTGCGCGAAGCCGCACTGCTGCCACAGGCCGCCGCCGTGAACTGTCCCCTCGAAGGAGCCCGCTCATGACTGCGCTGCCGTTCGACGCTTCCGTGCCCGTGCCCGTGCCCGTCGAGGAGACCGAGAAGGCCGACTCGCTCCAGCAACGACTGGCGGAGCGGCTGTCTGCTCTTCGTCGCCGGAGCTCGGGCCCGCTCTCGGTCGAGCGACGCATTGCGCTCGGCGGCGGCATGCTCGCGGCGGCCGGTGCGGTCCTCGTTCTGCTGGGGTGGTACGGCGCCTCGCACACCAGCCGCGTCTACCTGCAGATCCCGTACCTCATCTCCGGCGGTCTGCTCGGCGTGGTGCTCGCGGTTGCGGGCGGCAGCGCCTACCTCGCCTCGTGGATGACGCGCCTCGTGCAGGACCAGCAGGCGCGCAGCGACGATGTGGCGTCGGCCGCCCGTGAGATGACGGCGACCCTCGAGCGCATAGAGGCGCTCCTGGCCGCTTCTTCGCTCGCGGCCGCGCCAGCGAGCCCGGCCGCACCGGCCGCCTCGTCTGCGCTCGTCGCCACGCCGTCCGGCAAGCTGGCGCACCAGCCGTCGTGCCCCACGGTCGCCGGCCGCGACGACCTCCGATCCGTCACCGCGGACGACGGTCTGGCGCCCTGCCGCATGTGCAACTCACAAGATCTGTGAACGCTGACGCTCGGCGGTCTCAATCGGTCATCGCAATGAGCTCGTCGAGTTTCTCGGCTGGTTTCTTCCAGCCAAGTGTTTCGCGTGGGCGGTCATTGAGGGACGCGGCGACGGCGTCGAGCTCATCCTGCGTGTAGC
>JBMOLI010000005.1:0-19348 GCA_049325515.1 Actinomycetota bacterium
CGGACGTAGGTGTTCACAGACGTTGGTTGGTGATGGGTCAGCCCTCAAACAACCAACGTCTGTGAACCCGGGTGGCCGGTATGCGGACGTAGGTGTTCACAGACGTTGGTTGGTTCAGCCCTCGACGGTGAGGGTGCCGGTCATCGACGGGTGGATCTCGCAGTGGAAGGCGTAGGCGCCGGGCTCGGCCGGGGCGGTGACGGTGGCGGAGGAGCCGCTGGCCACGGAGCCAGAGTCGAAGGCGCCATCGTCGGCTGTGAGGGTGTGCGTGGCCCCGCCCTCGTTGGAGAACGTGACCTCGGTGCTGGGGGCAACCGTGATCGAGGTGAGCGAGAAGTCGCGCGCGACGACCGTGGAGCCGTCGGCGGCACCGCCGTCGGCCGCAGTGGTGGCGGTGGTCGAGGTGTCGTCGACGATGGCGCCTCCGTTGTCATCGTCGTCGCTGCACGCGGCAGCACCGAACAGGAGGAGCACCCCAACGGCTGCACCTGCCAGCGCGCGGGCGGTGGACATGCGTTGTTCCTTGGGCGTGGGCATGCCAGAGGATATGTCCGACTTCGGACGGGATGTCTGGCGGGCGCGAGCGGTCAGTCGGTCCAGGCGACGCCGGCCGGCACAGCCCGGTCCTGCTCGAGCGCGACCAGGTCGACGACGACCGTCGGCTCGACCCGCGCCGGGCGACGGCGGCCGGCCATGTGCTTTGCCTCGACCGGTGTGGTGACTGCCGACCAGGCGCCAAACACCGCCGCGATGCCGAGCGCGCCGACGATCGCGCGCGGCGGTCCGAAGGCGCTCGCAGCAAGACCGCCGACCGCGGCGCCGAGCGCTTGGCTGCCCATGAGCACGCCGACCGCGATCCCCATGGCCGACGCGCGCGACCCGCGGTGCAGGCGGGTGCCGATCACGATGTTGGTCGGCACCGAGACGGCGAACATGCCGCCAGAGATCACGAAGGCGACGAACGCACCACCACCGCCCACCTCGAACCAGAAGAACGGGATTGCCATCGCTGCGGTGACAGCCGTGCACAGACCGGCACTGCGCAGGAGCGTGTGGTGGTTGCTGGAACGAGCGATGACGGCCGTGCCGATCAGCGTGCCGACTGGCACCGCAGCGGCGAGCAGACCCAGGTAGCCGTTGGGCAGACCGATGTGGGCGGCGTAGGGGACGACGAGCGCCTCGTCGACCGTGCCGAGCGCGCCGGTGATCGAGATGATCGCCAGCGCGCGGCGCACCATGCGATCGCCGAAGAGGTTCGACGCGGCGAGGCGCAGCGAGCCGCCGACCGAGCTGTCGGCGTCGGCTGGCGCCGCCGCGGGCGTGGTGCGCAGCTGCAGGAGGATGACGGCCGAGGCGAGGAACGAGAGCGCGTTGATGGCCAGCGCGCCGCGCGCTCCGACGAGCACGAGCAGCACGCCACCTAGCGCGTTGCCCACCACGATCGACGCCTGTACCGAGATGCCGGCCAGCGCCAGAGAGTCGCCGTAGCGCTCCTCGGGCACGAGGTCGGGCAGCGCCGCGGAGCGGGCCGCCTCGAAGGGCGGAGTGGCCAGACCCGCCAGGAAGGCGAGCAGCAGCAGCATCCCGACCGGGAGCTCGAGCAGCATGGCGGCGAACAGACCGGCGCGCGCGACGTCGGCCGCGAGCATCACCGAGATGCGGCCGAAGCGGTCGGCCAAGGTGGCGAGCACCTGGCCGATCCCGACGAAGCCGGCGAGCGAGACGGCGGTCACCGCGGCGGCCCAGGCGGGTGAGCCGGTGCGCTCGAGCACCAAGACCGTGAGAGCCAGACGTCCGGCCCAGTCGCCCAGCAGCGAGATCATGTCGGCGGACCAGAGACGGCGGAAGTCGCGCATGGCAAGCGGCGACACAAGCGCCCCTGCGCGACGGCGAAGAGTGCCGCCTTGCTCCCTCTGCATGAGGTCAACCTACGGTGATATGACCCTCCGCACAAGCATCACCACGGAGAGTGATATCCCCTCATTTCGACCCACCCTGAGTGCTGCTCACCTACAGCTTTTCGGCCGAGGACGCCTCTTCCTGGCCCGGTTCGCCGGCTTCCGTTCCCGTCCCGTCCTGAGGTCCCACCGGGGCGGCAGCGCTCGTATCGGTCGCGTCAGGCGTCTCGGTCGCTTCCAGCGCCAGGCCGACGGGCACGCCGGCCGCGATGTCGGCGACCAGCAGCTTGCGCACCCGGAACCAGATCCACAGGCTCGTCGGCACCAGGGCGATGCACATGAACTGGGCGCCGGTCAGCCCCAGCAGCCGCTCGTCGTTCACCCGCAACGAATCGGATGCGAAGCGGGCCACCCCGTACCAGGCGCAGAACACCGCCATGGCGGTGCCGGGGATCGGCTTCGTCTTGCGGAGGTGCAGCAGCCAGGTGAGCACCGCGAAGAGGGCGAGCATGTAGATGAGCTCGTAGAGCGCGGTGTGGTGGAAGACGAGGCCGGGCTCGAGCGGGATGTCGCCGAGCGTGCTCTCGCGCACGCTGCCACCGTCGTAGCGCACGCCGAGCGCGAACGACGTCGTGCGCCCGAAGTGCTCACCGACCGAGTAACAGGCGATGCGGCCGATGGCGAGGCCGATCGCCAGGCCGTAGGCGTAGCCGTCGAGGCTGTGCCAGCGCGTGAGGCGGTTCCAGTGGCGGTAGACGGGATAGCCGGCTATGACGGCGAACACGAAGCCGCCGGAGAACTGCAGGCCGCCTTCCCAGATCGCGATGGCGTCGATCGGCGAGTCGACCGAGTCGAGGTGCGACAGCACCCATGTGATGCGCGATCCGATCACGCCGGCCAGCACCATGCGCATGGCCAGGCTGTAGGTGGTGTCGCGCGGGATGCCGTATCGCTCGCCGTGGCGCGCCGCGAACCAGGCGCCCACGAGCACACCGATGGCGACTACGAACCCGAAGGTGCGCAGGTTCAGTGGACCGAGGTCGATGGTGGGGAAGGTGGTGTAGGGGATGGCGGCGAGCACGGGGTCATGGTGTCAGACGCCGGGGCCGCCAACACAGCGCCGCAGCAACAAGCGCGCGGACAACCGGCACGAAGGCGACACAGCCGTCGTGGGGTACGGCTCTTTGTCGGGTCTCGTCAGAGGGGCTCGTGCCAGCCGCCGACGGTGGCTGCGAGCGTGTCGGCTGCGCTCGGTCCCCAGGTGCCGCGGTGATAGAGGCTCGCGGGGTGCGGGGCGTCTAGCGCGGCCTCGAAGATGCGCCACTGCTCGTCGAGCGCGTCGGCCCGGCCGAAGCGGCGCACGTCGCCGGCCATGGCGTCTTCGAGCAGCCGTTGGTAGGCCTCCTCGCGCTCGCCGAACACCTCGTCGAACGACACCTCGAGGTCGACCGGTCGGCTGCGCAGGTCGTCGCCCGGCGCTTTGGTCTGGAGGTGCAGCGTGACGCCGTCCTGCTGGCCGAGACGGAACCTGAGGTGGTTGGGGCGCGGCGCCTGCGCGCCCTTCGGGGTGAAGAGCATCTGGGGCGGCGCACTGAACTCGACGATCGCCTCGGTCGCCGTGACGGGCAGGTGCTTGCCCGTGCGGATCAGCCATGGCACGCCAGCCCAGCGCCACGAGTCGATCTCCAACCGAAGCGCTACGAACGTCTCCACATCCGAGCCAGGCCCCACGCCGTCCTCGTCCGTGTACCCGCGGTACTGGCCCCTCACCACGCTGGCAGGCTCGACGGTGCGGATCTGGCGGAACAGCTTGGTGCGCTCGTCGTGCAGCGAAGCCGGGTCGCTGCCCGCTGGCGGCTCCATCGCGAGCAGCGCCACGACCTGGAGCAGGTGGTTCTGCACGACATCGCGCAGCGCGCCGACCGATTCGTAGAAGCGGCCGCGGCCCTGCACGCCGAAGTCCTCCGACAACGTGATCTGCACGTTCGATATGAAGCTGCGGTTCCACACCGGCTCGAGCATCGAGTTGGCGAAGCGGAAGACGAGCAGGCTCTCGACCGACTCCTTGCCGAGGAAGTGGTCGATGCGGAACACGTCGTGTTCGGGGAACGCCTTGTGCAGGATCTCGTTGAGCTCGCGTGCGGAACGGCGGTCGCGCCCGAAGGGCTTCTCAACGACCACGCGTGCGCCTTCGTTGAGCTGCTGGCTGGCCAGACCGACGATGACATCGTCGAAGAGCTCGGGCGGGATGGCCAGGTAGAACAGCGGCCGCTCGCTGCCCAGCTCGCGCAGCTTCTTGGCGAGAGCCTCGAACGAATCGGCGTCGCGGTAGTCGCCGTTCACGAAGCAGATGCGTTGGGCGAGGTCGCTCCAGACGCTCTCGTCGAGCGTGGTCTTGGCCACGATGGCCTGACGCGCGTGATCGCGCAGCGCCGCGTCGTCCCACTCGGACGAGGCGAAGCCGATGATCGGCAGCTTGGCGTGACCAGCCAGCGCCATGCGGTACACCGCTGGGAAGATCTTCCTCTTGGCGAGGTCGCCGGTGGCTCCGAAGAGCACGAGGGCGTCGCAGGCGCCGGAGGCCGAGGGCTCGTGGCTCACCGCGGTGTCTCGTCGGCCGGCTGCACGTCAGGTGCGCCCTCGCCTGGCGAGTCCTCCGGCAGCACGGCGTGGCCACCGAACTGCTCGCGCAGCGCGGCGATCGCCCGCATGGCCATGCCGTCGTCGTCCTGGCTGACGAAGCGCGCGAACAGCGCAGCGGTGAGGACCGGCACGGGCACGCCGCGCTCCACTGCTTCCTGCACCATCCAACGGCCCTCGCCCGAGTCCTGCGCGACGGGAGCGAGGCCGTGCAGGCCGGGTCGCTGGTCGAGCGCTCGCACGAACAGGTCGAGCAACCACGACCGCACCACGCTCCCCTGCCGCCACGCGGACATCGCGCCCGCCGCGTCGATGTCGAGGCCGGAGCGGGCGAGCAGCTCGTAGCCCTCGGCATACGCGTGCATGAGCCCGTACTCGATGCCGTTGTGCACCATCTTCGTGAAGTGGCCCGTGCCGACCGGGCCTGTGTGAACGAAGCCGCCCTCGGGAGCGAGCGCGTCGAACAGCGGCTGAGCGATCTCGACGTTGGCGGGCTCGCCGCCGACCATCAGGCAGTAGCCCTCGGTGCGCCCCCAGATGCCGCCGCTCGTGCCCGCGTCGATGTAGCCGATGCCGGCTGTGGCGAGCCCCTCGGCGCGGCGCACGCTGTCGCGCCAGCTCGAGTTGCCGCCTTCGATGACTACGTCACCCGCCTGCAGCAGCAGACCGAGCGCGACGACGGTGTCCTCCGTCGGGCCACCCGCCGGCACCATCACCCACACGACCTTCGGCGACGGCAGCTCGGCCACGAGCTCCTCGAGCGAGGCGACCTGCGTGGCTTCGCTGAACACGTCGTAGCCGACCACCTCGTGGCCGTTCTCGCGCAGCCGCTCGGCCATGTTGGCGCCCATGCGGCCGAGCCCGACCATCCCGATCTTCATCCATCCCCCGATCTGTGCACGCTTACGCGCGCATGGCGCGCGTAAGCGTTCAGAGAACCGGCGGGGACTCGGCCGGCGCGGACTCCGCGGGCCTGGAGGATGCGCAGATCGCCGGTGGCTTGGGCCTGCTTCAGCTCGCCGAAGCCGAACTCGCGACCGGGGATGGGGATGTCGACGGGATCGTCGTCGACGACCTGCACGCACACGATCGACTCGGGGCCTCCCTTGTGGAGCTGACCTGTCGAGTGCAGGAAGCGCGGGCCGAAGCCGAGCGATGTGGCGACTCGATGCTCCTCGCGCAGTGCGCTGCGGGCGGCTTCAAGCGACGCCGCATGCTCACCACCTGGGTCGACGAAGGCCTGGATGGCGAGATGGTCGCCCGGGCGGAGCTGCGCCAGCAGGTCGGCCAGCGGCGTCTCGCTGAGGCCTGTGTCGCCGCTGGCGAGGACGTCGTTGGTGGCCGCCTTGGCCGCCGCCACATCGGGCTGGTCGAACGGCTGCACGCCGATCGCAGCGGCAGTGAGCGCAGTCGCCAGCTCGGCAGCGACGACGAGGTGCCCGAGCGCGCGCGTGCTGGGCATCCCGATGTTGCTGCCCACCGAGGCGGCGACGGGTTGGTGGGCGGAGCCACCGTCTGCACCGGCCGAGCTGCTGCCTTCCGACGCGGCCGCGCTGCGATCGATGGCGGCGATCAGCGGGTTGGGCAGCGCGATGACGGGATGGCCGGCTTCGATCAGGTCGGCCATCGAATCGAGCTGGCTCGGGTCGACGACGAAGAGCCGGTCGTCTCCGTAGACGGCGGGCGGCCCGAGCGGTTCGCCGACGATCGGCACCACGCCCGTGCCGTCCTTGCCGAGAGACTCGGCGATCAGCTGCTCGAGCCAGAGCCCGACCGAGGCAGCCGCCGGGTGCAGCACGAACGTCGCCTTGTCGCGACCGGCGCGCACGCCTGCCGCCAGTGCCGCGGCCAAGGTGAGAGCCGGGTTGCCCGCAGCGTCAACGTTGGGCCCGCACTCGGCGAGTGCGTCGAGGCCGCCGCGGAGCAGCTCGCCCGCATCCACTCCGGCGAGCAGCGCCGGCACGATCCCGAAGAAGGACAGCGCCGAGTAGCGGCCGCCGATGTCGGCGCGGTTCTCGAACACCTCGGCGAACCCGCGCTCGCGCGCCAGCGCGCCGAGCTCGGAGCCAGGGTCTGTGACGACGGCGAAGCGCGCCGGGTCGCCCGAGCGCTGCCAGGCCCACTCGAGGTGGCTGCGCGTCTCGATCGTCGACCCCGACTTCGACGACGCCAGGTGCAGCGTGCGGTCAGCAGGGCATGCCGCCGAGACGCGCGCGATCGCGACGGGATCGGTGGTGTCGAGTACGTGCAAGGTGGGGCCCGAGCGCCGACTTGAGTCGACGAACATGCGCGCCAACACCTCGGGGAACAGGCTCGACCCGCCCATGCCCATGACGAGCACGTGGTCGACGCCGTCGAGCAACGCGTCGCACCGTGCGCGCAGCTCGTCGAGGCCGTCGAGCACCTCCGAGACGACGGGCATCCAGCCGAGCCGATCGCTGATCTCGGTGGGGTCGTCGCGCCAGAGCGTGTGGTCGTTGGCGAAGATGCGACGCACCGCGTCTCGGCTCAACAGGTCGGCGGCTACGGCCGCAGCACCCTCGGCCAGCGGACCAAGCCGGTCGAGGGCCGCCCGATCGAGCGCGGTCGCGGTCATGCCCGGCAGCGTCCCGCGTCGCGCCACGCCGGGTGCTCGGCGCTGACGGCCAGCGCCTTGAGCCGAGCGACCGTCGCTTGATCGAGGGTGGGGGCGGGGGTCACCTGACGCGGCCTCCACTGGGTGCGCTGCAGCAGCGGCTTGCGTCGCCCGATGCGACAGCCGCTTGCGCGGTCATTCCGTCAGCGTGGCCGCTGCGGCGTGGGCGGCGGCGCCGATCTCGTCGATGATCGCGTCGGTGTGGGCGAGGCCCGGGAACATCACCTCGTAGGCGCCCGGCGCCAGCGCCACGCCGCGCTCGAGCATGGCGTGGAAGAAGGCTGCGTAGCGCGCCACGTCGGTGCTGCGCGCGCTGTCGTAGTCGACCGGCGCTTCGGCGCCGAGGTGAAGCCCGACGAGCGAGGCCTCCTGCGTGACGACAGCCGGCACGCCAGCAGCGGCAAACGCGTCGCGCAGATGCGCCGCCAGTCGCTCGGCTGTGGCGGTGAGGGAGGCGTGCGCGGTGCGGTCGAGCAATGACAGCGCGGCCAGGCCTGCTGCCGTGGCCAGCGGGTTCCCCGACAGCGTGCCCGCCTGGTAGACGGGCCCGAGCGGCGCGACCTGCTGCATGACGTCGGCGCGGCCGCCATAGGCGCCGATGTTGAGGCCACCGCCGATGACCTTGCCGAAGGTCGACAGGTCGGGTGTGACGCCGCAGCGCGACTGCTCGCCGCCGTAGGCGACGCGGAATCCGGTGATCACCTCGTCGAAGATGAGCAGCGCGCCGACCCTGTCGCACTCCGCGCGCAGGCCCTTGAGGAAGCCGTCGGCCGGCGGGATCAACCCCATGTTGGCGGCGATCGGCTCGACGATCACGCAAGCCGTCGAGTCGTCGAGCGTGGGCACCACGTTGTACGGAGCGATGATCGTGTCGGCCACCGCGCCCTCGGTCACACCGGCCGAGCCCGGCAGGCCGAGCGCGGCGAGACCGCTGCCACCCTCGGCGAGGAGCAGGTCGCCGTGGCCGTGGTAGTTGCCGGCGAACTTCACGATCGTGCGACGACCCGTGTGGCCGCGCGCGACTCGCACCACGGACATCGTCGCCTCGGTGCCCGACGACACGAGCCGCACCATCTCGACCGACGGCACGCGCTCGCATACCGCCTCGGCGAGAAGCACCTCGCGCTCGGTCGGCGCGCCGTACGACGTGCCGTCGACCGCCGCCTTCTGCACCGCCTCGACGATCACGGGGTGGGCGTGCCCGGCGATGATGGCGCCGTAGGACTGCACGAGGTCGATGCGCCTCTTGCCCTCGACGTCCCATACGTGAGCGCCCTCGGCGCGGGCCACGAAGTAGGGCGTGCCGCCGACGCTCTTGAAGGCGCGCACCGGGCTGTTGACGCCACCAGGGATGACGCGCTGCGCCCGTTCGAAGAGCTCTTCGTTGGTCATGCGCGCTGGAGGCGCTCGGCGAGCTCGCGGGCGAGGTAGGTGAGGATGATGTCGGCGCCGGCCCGCTTGATGGCGGTGACGTGCTCGAGCGCCACCGCATCGCCGTCGATCCACCCACGCTCTGCCGCTGCCTTGATCATCGAGTACTCGCCCGACACGTGATACGCCGCGACCGGTAGGTCGACTGCGGCGCGCGCGGCGGCGATGACGTCGAGGTATGCGAGCGCCGGCTTCACCATGACGATGTCGGCACCTTCCGCCACGTCGGCACGGATCTCCTCGAGCGCCTCGCGCGCGTTGGCCGGCTGCTGCTGGTAGCCCTTGCGGTCGCCGCCGCCGGCGATCGTCACGTCGACTGCATCGCGGAACGGGCCGTAGAGAGCCGACGCGTACTTGGCCGCATAGGCGAGGATCGCCGTCGTCTCATGGCCCGCCGCGTCGAGAGCGGCACGGATGGCGGCGACCTGGCCGTCCATCATCCCGCTCGGCGCGGTGATGTCGGCGCCGGCGTCGGCCTGTGCGATCGCGGCACGCTCGTAGATGCGCAGCGTGGCGTCGTTGTCGACCTCGCCGTCCGCGGTGAGCACGCCGCAGTGGCCGTGGTCGGTGTACTCGTCGACGCAGAGGTCGGCGATGAGCACCATCTCGTCGCCCACCTCGGCGCGCAGGTCGCCGAGCGCGAGCTGCACGATCCCATCGGGGTCCCACGCGCCCGAGCCCTCGGCGTCTTTGTGCTGCGGGACGCCGAACAGGATCACGCCGGGGATGCCGAGATCTGCGAGCTCGGCCACCTCTTTGCGCAGGGAGTCGCGGGTGTGCTGCACCACGCCGGGCAGGCTCACGATGGGCTGCGGCTCGCTGATGCCCTCGCGCACGAACAGCGGTGCGACGAGGTCGTCGACGCTCACTCGGGTCTCGGCCACGAGGCGCCGCAGCGCGGGCGTGCGGCGCAGCCTGCGCATGCGCCGTTCGGGGAAGGCCATCGGAGGCAGGCTACCGGGCACCCTCCGCGGCTGGCACAGCCGCGGCTCCGGCGTCAGGTGCTGGGCGTGCGGGGTGTGCTCGATGTGCTCGGTGCGCTCGGCTACACGAGGGCGGTCAGGCGGTTGAGGCTGAGGTCGAGCAGGCTGTCGACCACGAGGTCGGCGTGGTCGAAGTCGTTGAATCGCGTGATGCGGCTCGGGACGGCGACGACGGTCATGCCCGCGGCCCTGGCCGCGGTCGCGCCGTGGGCCGAGTCCTCCAGTGCGACGCTCCGAGACGGGTCGGCACCGAGGTCGGCGCAGGCGCGGAGGTACACGTCGGGCGCCGGCTTGCCGACGCCGCCGACGAGATCCGCGCCGACCAGCGTGCCGAAGTGCTCGATCAGGCCGAGGCGTATGGTGTGGCGATCGAGCCAGGCACGACTCGACGACGAGGCGATGCCGAGCGGCACGCCAGCGGCTGCGAGCTCGTTCACCAGCTCGACGACGCCGGGCAGAGCCGGAAGCCGGTCGCGGCTGGAGCGGTCTTGCATCTCGTAGGCCGCTTCGAACAGCGCTTGGTCGAAGCCGCTCACACCGGCCGCGGCGCACACCTTGTCCCACCAGGCGTCGTCTTCTTCGCTGTTGGTCCCGATGATCGTGGCCCACGCCTCGATCGGCAGCTCGTGGCCGTGCGCCGCAAACGCCGCCACGGCCGATTCGAAGATGGCCCACTCCGTGTCGAGGATGAGCCCGTCGAAGTCGAACACCACCGCGTCGAGCGTCATGTGGCTCGAGGCAATAGGTCCCGACTCAGCGAGCCTGAGGCAATGCGTCCCACATGCGGAACCTATTGCCTCGGGCCCGGCGGGGTGGGACCTATTGCCTCGGGTCGGGCTGGGGCTTGGGGTCGATGTGGGGGTCGGTGTGGGCGGCGGACCACTGGACGAGCGCGGCGACCAAGCCGTCGATCGTGTGGACGTCGGCCTCGATGTCGACGTGGAGGCCGTGGTCGCGCGCGGTCGCGGCCGTGACGGGGCCCACGCAGGCGACGACCGGCGGCACCGCGGCGGCGCCGAACGCCTCCAGGAAGCGCTCGACGGTCGACGACGACGTGAACGTGATGATGTCCGCGTCGCGCACGGCGGTTCGCTGCACGTCGGTGATCTTGGCGGCGACAGTGCGGTACGCATGCACGACGTCGACGTCCCAGCCGCGGGCGCGCAGTCCGTCGGGCAGCACGTCCCGCCCCACCTCGGCCCGCGCGATGAGGATGCGCGACGCGCCTTCGGCCGGCCTGCCGAGCGCTTCGAGAAGCGCCTCGGCGACGTATGGCCGCGGCACCAGGTCGGCTCGCAGGCCGTTGCTGGCGAGCGTGCTGGCGGTGCCCGGCCCGATGGCGGCGACCTTGGCGCTGCCGAACGACCGAGCGTCGAGGCCCACCTCCTCGATCGCGGCAAGCAGGCGGCCTGCGCCGTTCGGTGAGGCGACGACGACCCAGTCGTACGACGAGAGCGACTTGGCGGCTGCGCGCAGCGCGGCACCGCCGTCGACCGGCGCAGCGATCTCGATGACGGGCACCTCGATCGGTTCGGCGCCGAGCTCGCGCAGTGACGCCGCCAGCTGCGATGCCTGCTGGCGCGTGCGCGTGACGATCACGCGCTTGCCGAAGAGCGGTCGCCGCTCGAACCACGCAAGGTCGACTGCCGCCACCTCACCGACCACGATCACCGACGGAGCCGCCAGCGGTTGGTCGGCGATCGTTGCGAGCGTGGCGCGCGTCGTCTGCTGCTCAGGGCGCGTGCCCCATTGCACCGCGGCGACTGGCGTGTCCGGCGAGCGACCTCCCGCCATCAGCTGCTCGGCGATGGCACCGATGCGAGCCACCCCCATGAGGATAACGATCGTGCCGCCGACCTGCGCCACGGCGCGCCAGTCGACGGTGCCGTCGTCGCCGACCGCTGGATCTTCGTGGCCGGTGACGACGGTGAACGAGGTGGAGCTGTGGCGCAGCGTGACGGGTATGCCCGCGTAAGCCGGCACTGCGATGGCAGATGTGATTCCGGGGACGACCTCGAACGGCACGCCCGCTTCGTCCAGGGCTGCGGCCTCTTCGCCGCCGCGCGCGAACACGAACGGGTCGCCGCCCTTGAGCCGCACGACGGTCTCACCGGCGCGGCCCCGTTCGACGAGCAGCGCGTTGATGTCCGTCTGCGGCATCGTCACGCTGCCAGGTGACTTGCCGACGCTGATGCGCTCGGCGGCAGCTGGGGCCAGATCGAGCAGCGCCTCGACGGACAGCCGGTCGTAGACGACGACGTCGGCCTGCGACAGCACCTCCGCGCCCCTCACCGTGAGGAGCCCGGGATCGCCCGGGCCGGCGCCGACGAGGTACACGGTCATCGAGGCGATCGTACGGGCCGCCGACGGCAAGCCCGCACCGACCGGGCGGTCGCCGTCTCGGTTGGCGCGCTGCCACGCGCGCAGCGACCCCACCGCTCGAAGCCGTGAGCGAGGACGACGGCGAGCGCAGCGCCCGACTCGCTGGCGAGCCTCAACCGTCGCGCAGCCACACCCGCCGCGGGCCGGCCCGCTCGAAGCCGAGCGCGACGCGACAGCGAGTGCTGCGCCCGACTCGCTGGGGAGGCTCAGCCGGCGCGCTGCCACACCCGCAGCGGGCCGACTCGCTCGAATCCGTGAGCGACGGCGACGGCGAGTGCTGCGCCCGACTCGTACCCCACCAGCGGTGCGCATGGGTGCATAGCTCGTGCCTGGGCCACGCAGCCCACCCACAGTGCCGAGGCGTCGGTGCCGTCGATGGCGAAGACGTTGGAGATCCCCACGGCATCACCCGTGCGGTTGAGCACCGCGCCACCGACGACGTCGCCGCCGTCGACGGCCGCGAGCACGCTCACCGAGTCGTCGTCGACCACCGCCGCGCGCAGCACGTCAGCCGGACCTTCGGCGCCCCGCCAAGCACGTTCCCATCGCGCGAAGGCGGCGCCGTCCCGCACCACCTCCCACCGCGGCCCGCTTCCTCCACCCGGCCCGGCGTCAGCGCCGGGCGGCAGCACGACCCACTCCGCATCGAAGAGGACGCTGAAGCCGTGAGGTGCCAGGTCGAGCGAGGCGAAGCTGTCCTTGATCGAGCAACCCGCGCTGCCGTCGATCCGAGCGAGTAGGTCTAGGGCGCGCGCATCGGGCTCGAGCGTGACCGCGTCCGGGTAGAAGGGCGGCGTGCGCGTAGCGCTCGTCCAGGCGTCGCGCTCGAACCGGGTCGCCAGGCCGTGGCTGCGGCAGACGATGTCGCACCACTGCGCGTTGTTCGCCGCCGCGATCCCTACCAACCGACGTCTGTGAACCCAGACGTCCGCATCCCGGCCATCCGGGTTCACAGACGTTGGTTGGCGAGCAGGGCGTGGCCGCCGTTGTCGAGCAGGTGGCGGGCGACGCTGGCGCCGTCGGTGCCGACGTGGCGCAGCACGGTCGACCCGTCAACCGCGGCCAGCCGACCCTCGATCGACACGACGCCGCCGGCGACGGTCGCGTAGGCCGCGGCCGGCAGGGAGCAGTCGCCGCCCAGCTCGGCGAGGAAGGCGCGCTCGACGTCGACGCAGCGACGCGCATCGACGTCCTCGATGGCACGAAGCAGGTCGAGCAGCGCCGCGTCGTCTTCGCGGCACTCGACGGCAAGCGCGGCTTGTGCGACCTGGGGCAGCACGAGGTCGGTGCGCAGGCGCTCGGCGATCTGGTCGGCAAGCCCGAGGCGGTCGAGCGCTGTCGCTGCTACGACGACCGCGTCGTGGCCGGCCGCCTTGGCGATACGCGTGGCCATGTTGCCGCGCAGCCCCACGAAGCGAAGATCGGGACGGGCGGCGGCAAGCTGGGCCTGGCGCCGCAGCGAGCCGGTGGCCACCTCGGCGCCATCCGGAAGGTCGGCCAGGGTGGAGCCGACCAGTGCATCGCGCGGATCGCCGCGCTCAGGCACCGTGGCCAATGTGAGGCCCGGCACCGTCCCAGACGGAAGGTCTTTCGCCGAGTGCACTGCCATGTCGGCTCGGCCGTCGAGCACCGCCGCCTGCACATCTTTGGCGAACACGCCCTTGCCGCCCAGCTTCCAGATCGGCACGTCGAGCTGACGGTCGCCCTGGGTGTCGACCACGACCAGCTCGACCGTCACGCTCGGATCGATCCGCCGCAGCAGCTCGGCCACGCGCTCCGCCTGCCACCGCGCCAGCGGGCTGGCCCGAGTGGCCGCTCGCAGAGTCGTCGTCACCCAACCCACCAACGTCTGTGAACACCCACGTCCGCATACCGGCCATCCGGGTTCACAGACGTTGGTTGCCGGGGGTCGGCCCGACGGGACCGGTCGACCAAGCAACGTCTGTGAACACCTACGTCCGCATAGCGGCCATCCGGGTTCACAGACGTTGGTTGCTGGGGGGTTCGTCCTCGAGGGCGAAGAGCTCGCGGAGGGAGCTGACGAGGCGGTCGCCGCGGGGCGAGCCGACGGCGTCCTTCAGCATGATCGACGGCTCGTGCAGCAGCTTGCCGATGATGCCGCGGGTGAGCGCCTCGACGGCCTCTTGCTGCTCGGGGTCGAGCGACTCGAGGCGGCTGCGGTAGCGCTCCATCTCGGCGCGCCGCACCTGCTCGGCACGGTCGCGCAGAGCGACGATCATCGGCGCGACCTCACGCGCCGAGGTGGCGCCGAGGTAGCGCTCGAGCTCTTCGTCGAGGATCTGGCGGACCGCGGTGACCTCGCTCTGGCGGGCCTCGGCGCCGGCGTCGGCGAAGGCGCGCAGATCGTCCATGTCGAGCAGGGTGACGCCGTCGAGCGCGCCGACCGCGGGGTCGACGTCTCGAGGCACCGCGATGTCGACGATGAGAAGCGGGCGACCGCCGCGCACGGCGACGATGTCGCGCACGTCGTCGACCTCGAGCAGCGGCGCCGCCGCACCGGTGGACGACAGCAGCACGTCCGCATCAGCGACGGCCGCTGGCACCTCGGCCAGCTGCACGGCGCGCCCCGCGACGCGTCCGGCCAGCTCGACGGCACGGTCCCACGTGCGGTTGGCGACGGCGATGTCGGCCACGCCGGCCTTGGCCAGCCCGAGCACCATCGCCTCGCCCATGTCGCCCGCGCCGAGCACGACGACGCGGCGCCCATCGAGCCCGCCGAGCCGGTGGGCCGCCAGCGCGACCGCGGCTTGCGAGACCGACGAGATGTGGCGCGCGATCCCGGTGTGGGTGCGGGCCCGCTTGCCGGCTTCGAGCGCGTGGCGGAACAGCAGGTTGAGGCCGGGCCCGGCGGCGCCCTCCTCACGGGCACGCTCCCACGCCACCTTCACCTGGCCGAGGATCTCGCTCTCGCCGAGCACCGCGGAGTCGAGCCCCGAGGCCACGGCGAAGAGGTGCGCAACGGCCGGCGCGTCGTAGTGCGTGTAGAGGTGGTCGCTGAAGTCTTCCGGCGCGAGGAACGCCACCTCGGCAAGGAAGTCCCGGATGTCTTGGTAGGCGCCGTGGAAGCGCTCGGCGACGGCGTAGACCTCGGTGCGGTTGCACGTGGACAGCACGACGGCCTCGGAAACATCGCTGCGGGACACGAGATCGTGCAGCGCCTTCGGCAGCGCGGCATCGGCGATGGTCATCCGCTCGAGCAGGTCGAGCGGAGTGCTCCGGTGGTTCAGCCCGATGACGACGACGGACACGGCGTAGATGCTCCTTAGGTCTCCGTCGAGGGCGGATCGCCGAGGCGGAGGGAGGCACGGAGCAACTCCCGGGCCTCGGCCTTCCGACCGCTCCGGATGAGGTCCAGCATCCCCGAATCGAGGGCCTGCCGCCAATCGGCCGGGGGCCTCGAGACGCCCTCGGCCGCCAGCTCCGCCCGGGCCTCGGCGAGCAGGTCGAGCAGCGTGTCGTGCTCGGGCCCGAGCTGCTCGGCGAGCCGGTCTCGCAGCCAGCCCGCCAGCACCGGGCTGTGCCCCGAGGTGGACACGGTGACGAGCAGCCGCCCCCGCTCCAGCCGCGCCGGCAGCGTGTAGGAGCAGCGCTCGGGGTCGTCGGCCGCGTTGACCCAGACGCCCGCCGCCTCACCGTCGTCGAACACGGCCTGGTTGGTCGACGGGTCGTCGGTGCAGGCGACCGCCAGCCGATAGCCGGCGACGTCGCCGCGCTCGTAGGCGCGCTCGTCCCACGTGACGCCGAGGTCGCGCACCTCGTGCGACACCTCGCGCGCCACGACGTGCACCACCGCGCCCGCCGCAAGCAGCCCGCGCACCTTGGCAGCGGCGACCGAGCCCCCGCCCACCACGAGCACGCGCCGCCCCTCCACCAGCAGGTTCACCGGGTACGGCGGCGACGGCACCGGCATCGCCCTATCCGACCACCCGCGCCGCGCCTGCCCCGCCCGAACCGCCAGCCGAACTCGGGCCGGAAATCCGTCTCAGAGACGGAGAGATCGCCCGAGAACGCGAGGTGGTGCCGGCAGAGCCCGAACCTCCAGCCGAACTCGGGCCAGAAATCCGTCCCAGAGACGGAGAGATCGCCCGAGAACGCATCAGCGAGGACGACGCCATCAGTCGGCTTCGGCGAGCGCGTGCATGACGGCGGGGCCGCCGCTGCGGCGCTGCTGGTAGAAGCTGAGGATCTGCAGCTCGACTGCGAGATCGACCTTGCGCAGCGAGACGTCGTCGGGCACGGCGATGACGGTGGGTGCGAAGTTGAGGATCGACGACACGCCGGCCGCCACGAGGATGTCGGCGACGTCCTGCGCGGCAGAGGCGGGTGTGGCGATGATGCCGATCGCCACGCCGTGCTCCTCAGCGATGGAGGGCAGGTCGTCGATGTGGCTGACGACGATGCCGTGGACGGTCGTGCCGACGACGCGCGGGTCGGCGTCGCACAGCGCCACGATCGGGAAGCCGCGGTCGCCGAAGCCGACGTAGTTGGCGAGCGCCTGCCCGAGGTTGCCCTGGCCGACGATGACGACGGGCCAGTCCTGTGTGAGCCCCAGCTCGCGGCTCATCTGGAAGAGCAGGTACTCGACGTCGTAGCCGACGCCGCGCGTGCCGTAGGACCCGAGATAGGAGAGGTCTTTGCGCACCTTGGCGGCGTTGACGCCGGCCAGCTCGGCGAGCCGCTCGGACGAGATCGTCGTGAGACCGGAGTGCTGGCCCTCGAGCAGGCTGCGCAGATAGAGAGGCAGGCGGGCGACCGTCGCCTCGGGGATCTTGCGACGGGTGCGGGCGGTGGGCGAGGGCGGCTGGGCGGGGTTGCGGGGAGGCGCCATGGCCCGCCCAGACTACCGCTGCTTGTTCACGTGTTCACGAACGCCAGATGGCCCGATGGGGACCTGAAGCCGCCGCCAGGCCGGGCGGCTCGGCGAGCGAACCGGGTCAGCGCAGGGCGGTGCGGAGGACCTTGCCCGCGACGCTCTGCGGGATCTCGTCGACGAACATGACCTTCTCGGGGCACTTGTAGCGAGCCAGGTGCGCCTCGCAGTGGGCGATGATGTCGTCCTCCTCGACGGACACTCCCTCAGCCACCACCACGTATGCCTTCACGGCCTCGCCGGAGTAGGGGTGTGCCACTCCGATGACGGCGACGTCCTGCACGGCGGGGTGCATCGAGATGACGTCTTCGACCTCGGCCGGGTACACGTTGAAGCCCGACACGATGATGAGGTCTTTCACGCGGTCGACGAGGAAGAGGAAGCCGTCGTCGTCGACCACCGCGATGTCGCCCGTGTGGAGCCAGCCGTCTGTGTCGACCGCTTGGCGGGTGGCCTCGGCGTCGTTCCAGTAGCCGGCGAACACGTTGGGACCCCACACCCACAGCTCGCCCGGGTCACCGACGAGCGCGTCCTGGCCGTCGGCGTCGACGAGGCGCACGCGCAGGCCGGGCAGCGGCGCGCCGATGCTGCCCTCGGGCGCGAACAGGCCCGTGCCGGAGGTGACGACAGGCGACGCCTCGGTGAGGCCGTAGCCCTCCATCACGTCGATGCCGAAGCGCTCCTTGATGGAGCGCTGCACCTGGAGGTCGAGCTTGGCGGCGCCCGAAGTGGCGAGGCGGACGGTGGCCAGCGCGGTGGGGCGGGTGCCGGGCAGCGACGCCCACGCCGCCCACATCGTCGGGGCGCCGCTGACGACGGTGACGCCGTGGTTGGCGATCGCCTCGAGAGCCGACTGCGGGTCGAAGCGCTCGATCAGCAGCACCGTCGAACCGGCCACGAACGACAGGCCGAGCACGACGTTGAGCCCGAAGATGTGGAACATCGGCAGCACGCCCAGGACGACGTCGTCGGGGCCTTGCGATCGGCCGGGCAGGCGCTGGCACTGGTCGAGGTTGGCGAGCAGGTTGCCGTGGGTGAGCATGGCGGCCTTGGGCGAGCCGGCGGTGCCGCTCGTGAAGATCAGCACGGCGAGGTCGTCGGCCGCGCGATCGACGAGGGGGACGGGCTCGGCCGCCACGAGCTCGTCGAGCAGGAGCGCGCCGTCGATGGCACCGCCGGTGCTGGCGATGACGTGCTCGAGGGCCGGCAGCTTGGAGCGGTCGAGGTCGGCGATCGTGCTCTTGGCGGACGGACCGGCGATCACGGCGCGCGCCCCGATGGCGGCCAGCTGGCGCTCGATCTCGGGACCGGGGCTGGTGGGGTTGAGCGGCACGGCGACGTAGCCGCCGCCAAGCACCGCCAGGTAGGAGACGACGAAGTACCAGTTGTTGGCGGCGACGATGCCGACCCTGTCACCGGGGTCGAGCCCGAGCCCTGCCAACCCGCCGCGCAGCCCGGCGACCTGCTCGCGCAGCGCGCCGTATGTGGTGGTCTTCCCACGTGAGATGACGGCGACCGAGTCGGCCGGGTGCGGGTCGATGATCGAAGCCAGGTTCATCGGCGGTCAGTCCAGCACAGCACAGCGGCCGACGCGCTACTCAGAGCGCCTTCTGGCCGCCCTTCGCTCAAGGTATGTGCAGTTCGTCCCGATCACAGCAGTGATGGTTCCCCGACGCGCGGGCTCGCGCCCTCCCCGCCACTGGTTCCCGGCGCTGACCGGGGCGCTTCTCGTGGGGCTCGTGGCGCTCGCTCCGAGCTCGCACGCGCAGCGCACAGCGCCGCAGACGCAGTCCGCCAGCACCTCCTCTGGGTCCTCCGCATCTGCCTATTCAGCGGCCGCCCCGTCGCCGCAGTACGAGTCGCAGTTCGTGAGCCGCATCAACAGCCTGCGTGCGTCGAAGGGCCTCAGCCAGCTGCAGGTCGACGGCGAGCTGCTCGGCGTGGCTCGCAACTGGACCGAGAAGATGGTGCAGGACGGCCAGATCTCCCACAACCCGAACCTCGGCTCACAGGTGAGCGGCAACTGGACCAAGCTCGGCGAGAACGTCGGCGTCGGCTACGACGTCGACGGCCTCATGCAGGCCTTCATCAACAGCCCGGCGCACTACAAGAACCTGGTCGACCCGGACTGGAACTGGGTCGCCGTCGGCGTCGTCATCTCCGGCGACGGCCGCATGTGGACCACCCACAACTTCATGGCCAAGGGCGCGGCCCCGCCTCCTCCGCCGCCGCCCCCGCCCCCGCCGCCGCCTCCGGCTCCTTCGTCGCCCACCACGAAGGCGCCGAGCAGCGCGACGGCCACCACGTCTCCGCCCACCACTGCGCCTGCCCCACCGCCGCCGCCCCAACCCCAGCCCACCAGCGAGCGGGTCGCCTCTGTCCTCGACCCCCTCCGCGCCCTCGAGCAAGGCCTTTGACCAACCCCCAACAACCAACGTCTGTGAACCCCCATGGCCGGTATGCGGACGTAGGTGTTCACAGACGTTGG
>JBMOLI010000005.1:19448-35585 GCA_049325515.1 Actinomycetota bacterium
ATGGCCGGTATGCGGACGTAGGTGTTCACAGACGTTGGGGCTGGGGGACACTGGTGCCGTGACTGCCGCCATCGAGACGCACGACCTCACGCGGTCGTTCCCGAGCGGGGTCGCACTCGACGGGCTGAGCCTGTCGGCGCAGCCGGGCGAGGTGCTGGCGCTGCTCGGCCCGAACGGCGCAGGCAAGACGACGACGGTCCGGCTGCTGAACGGGATCCTGACGCCCGATCGGGGCCGCGCGACGGTGCTGGGTCTCGACCCGGCGGTCGACGGCGACGCCGTGCGCCAGCGCACCGGCGTGCTCACCGAGCACGCCGGTCTCGACGAACGGCTGACGGCGCGTGAGAACCTCGAGCTGACCGCCCGCATGCGCGGGCTCGACCGGGCCTGGGCTGCGCGCCGCACGACCGACCTGCTCGAGCGCTTCGGCATGGCCGACCGCGCCGATGTCACCGTGCAGGGCACCTCGACCGGGCAGCGCAAGCGGCTCGCGCTCGCACGGGCGCTGCTGCACGACCCTGAGGTGCTGTTCCTCGACGAGCCCACATCCGGCCTCGACCCTGCGGCCACGCGCGACGTGATCGACCTGATCGGCGCGCTCGCCACCGAGCACGGCCGCACGATCGTGCTGTGCACCCACTTCCTCGGCGAGGCCGGCCGGCTGGCCGACCGCATGGCGGTGCTGCACAAGGGAGTGCTGCACGCCTTCGGGCGGCCCGAGGAGATCGCGGCGGACCTGTGGGACGGCGTCGACGCGGAGATCGACCTCGGCGCGCCGATCGACGCTGCCACCAGCGCCGCCCTCGAGCAGCTGCACGGCGTGGCCCGCGTGGTGCCGATCTCGAGCGGCGCGCTCGTGCGGCTCGACCGGCGCGACGGCGTGCCGGCGGTGGTGCGCCTGCTCGTCGAGCGCGGCGTGCCTGTGTTCGGCGCGTCGGCGCGCCCGCCGTCGCTGGAGGACGTGTACTTCGCAGTCGAGGCGCGCATCGCGGCCTCCGAGGGACGCGACGCAGCGCTCGCCAGAGCCGCGCTGATCAGCGGCGCGGTGGGAGGCGGACGATGAGCGCGCCGGCGTCGCCGACCTCGACGCCGGACATGCGGGACGCGCCCGCTGCCTCCGACGCGCACGCGCACGCTCACCGGAGCGATGCGGCGACGACCGGCCGCGCGACTCGGCAGGCGGGGCGCAGCTGGCCCGTCATGCGGGCGATCATCGCCAAGGACCTGCTGGCGGTGCGCCGGTCGAAGGCCGTCGTGATCCCGATGCTGGCCGTGCCTGCGCTGCTGATGATCGTGCTGCCGCTCTTCGTCGGGCTCGGCGCGCGCGCAGCGGAGAACCCCGACGTCGGCCGCATCCTCAGCTCGATGCCCGGCGACCTGGCGCGCCCCATCCTCGACCTGCCCCAGCGCGAGCAGCTCATCGTTCTCGTCAACGGCTACCTGCTGGCGCCGCTGTTCCTGATCGTGCCGCTGATGGTGTCGGCCGTCCTCGCCGCCGACGCGTTCGCGGGCGAGAAGGAGCGCAAGACCCTCGAGTCGCTCCTGCACCTGCCGATCGCGGAGCGCGACCTGTTCCTTGCCAAGCTGCTCACCGCGTTCATCCCGGCCATCGCGGTGTCGTGGATCGGCTTCGTGTGCTTCGCGGTCGTGTCCAACACCGTCGCCTGGCCGATCCTGCACCGCATCTTCGTGCCCACGCCGCTGTGGCTCGTGATGATCCTCTGGGTCGGCCCGGCGGTTGCGATGCTCGGGCTCGCCGTGATGGTGCGCGTGTCGGCCCGGGCGCGCACGAGCCAGGAGGCCAACCAGCTCGGTGGCGCGGTGATCCTGCCCCTCATCTTCCTGTCGGTCGGCCAGTCGAGCGGCCTGCTGCTCGCACCCCTGCCGGTGGCCATCGCGATCGGCGGTGCCATCTGGTTGGTCGCCCTGCTGCTCGTGCGGGGCGGCGCCAAGCGCTTCACGCGCGACCAACTCGCGGCCCGCGTCTGACCGAGTCGAGACCCCGCGCCCTGCTCATGCCGGCGGTCGGTCATCCTTGAGCGTGCTGCGTCGCCTGGCCATGCTCCTCGTGCTGCTCATCTACCTGGGTGGCGTTGCGATCAGCGTGTTCGGCCCGGCACCCGACGAGGTGCTTGGCGAGGGCGCTGAGAAGGGCCGCCGCATCGAGGCCATCGCCCGCGCAGCGGCGAGAGGCGACAGGGCCGGAGCCACCTCCACCTCCGCGCCTGTGCGCGACGTGTTCCCCGGCCTCGATGCAGAGGACGTCGGCAACATCGCGATGTTCGTGCCCTTAGGGCTGCTCTTCCCGGTGGCCATGCCGAGGTGGCGTCGCTGGGCCATCCCGCTCGGCGTGACGCTCTCGGCCTGCATCGAGCTCACCCAGGGCCTGTTCTTGTCGTGGCGAACGCCGAGCCTCGCCGACATCGGCTGGAACAGCCTGGGCGCGGCGCTGGGCTTCGCGGCTTGGTACCTGCTGCGGGGCGTAGCCCGGGTCGTGTCCCCGCCGCATCGGGCGCAGGTCTAGGCGCGCTCCACTCGTTGCAGGCCTCGGCTGGGCGTCCACGACTCGACCACGAGCATCGTGCCCTCTGCGTTGAGCCTGGTGACCACCACTTCGGTTATGTCGGCGCGGAACATCTCACCCTCGGGTCCGCCGCCCTCAGCGTCCGTTTGCACCGGCCCGGCGGGGATGGCACGGCCCGCGATCTTCGCCTCGCCCGGCCACTCGCTCTCCTTGCCCTCCTCGGGATGGAAGGTCGGGCCGTGCAGCGCGAAGCGCGGGTCGCGCCTCAGGTCGGCGCCCTTGCGCGCGCCGGGCATCGAGCCGAACGTGACGTCGGCGTCGGTGATCTCGCACTCGATGCCGGAGATGCGAGGTGCACCGTCGGCTCGCAACGTGGCGATCGTCTTGTGGCGACCCGCATCGAACAGCTCGCGCACCCGCCGTGCGAGCTCGGGTTCCGCCTGCTCGATCTCGCCCCAGGTCGCCACGACGCGCAACCTAGCGGGCCCGCCGCCTCCGCGATCTGGGAACGCTCGCGGCCGCATGGAGCGCGTCAGGGTTCACAGAACCGGAGTCAGCCGGGGACGCACCAGCGGACCTGGAGAGGCGCGAGCGTGGTGAGCGGGGTGTCTGGCGCTTCGTCGGCGGGGGCGAGCAGGTCGATGCCGTGTGGGGTGCCGAGGAGGTCGAGGACGACGGGGTCGACGTGAACCTCCTGCTCGCCCACGTTGGCGAGGCCGAGCAGGGTGCCGTGCTCCTCGTGCTGACGCAGCCAGGCGAACACGGCCGGCTCGCCGACGTCCACCGGCCGCACCGACGCGGCCGCGTGCAGCGCTGGGCACGCGCGCCTGGCGGAGACGAGGCGGCGCAGGCCGGCCCACACCGCGCCCTCGCGGGTTGAGGGGTCGTGGCGACGCTCGGCGGCTGCCCAGTCCATGGCCGGGCGCTGCAGCCAGCGCGTGTCAGCGCCGGCGGGGCCGTCGCCCAGCGCCAGCTCGTCGCCCATCCAGATCAGCGGGATGCCGCCGTAGCCGAAGGCCAGGGCGTAGAGCAGCAGGTAGCGCCGCAGCGCCAAGTCCGAGTCGGCCGCGTCGGTGGCGTCGGTGGCGTCGGCGGCGGCCAGACCGGTGAGGGTGGAGGTCATGCCGCAGGTGCGCTCGTCGCCGTCGGGCGCGTTGGAGAACGGGGTGCCGCGCGCGAACGAGCCGGGGAAGTCGCCGCGGTAGAAGGCCGTGAGGAAGGCGCGATGCGCGGAACCGGAGAGGCCGACGGCGGCGGCGTCGACGTCGTCGACCGCCCAGCCGATGTCGTCGTGGCAGCGCACGTAGGTGAGCCAGGCGGCGTGAGGCGGTGCCGGGTCGAGGCGCTTCAGCGCGGCGGTGGCGAGCGAGGCGTTGCGCTCGGCGAGCATCGACCAGCCCATCACCATGAGCTGGTTGTGGTAGGCGAGGTCGCACTCGTCGAGGTAGGCGAGCAGATGATCGGGGCCAACGATCGCCTCGGCCAGCGTGACGACACCGGGCGCGGCCAGGCGCAGCACGGCGCGCAGGGCGGCGGCAACTAGATGCGCCTCGGGCTGGTTCTGGCAGTCGGTGCCGAGCCGCTTCCACGTGAAGGCGATGGCGTCGAGCCGCACCATGTCGACGCCGAGCTCCGCGAGGTGCAGCACGACGTCGACCATCTCGAGCAGCACGTCGGGGTTCGACCAGTCGAGGTCCCACTGATAGTCATGGAACGTGGTCCAGACCCACCCGTCGAGCTCAGGCACGAACGTGAAGTTGCCCGGCGCCAGCTCGGGGAACACGTGGGGCAGCGTGCGCTCGTACCGGTCGGGCAGCGTGCGGTCCTCGAACACGTGGTAGAGCGCGCGGTGGTAGGCGGAGCCGGCGCGCGCCTTGCGGGCCCACTCGTGATCGTCACTGGTGTGGTTGAGCACGAGGTCGAGGCAGAGGCGGATGCCGGCGGCGCGCAGCGAGCTCGACAGCGAGCGCAGGTCATCCAGCGTGCCGAGGCGCGGGTCGGGCGAGCGGTAGTCGGCGACGGCGAAGCCGCCATCGTTCTCACCGGCGCGCGGGCGCAGCACGGACATGAGGTGCAGCACCTCCACGCCGAGCTCGACGAGGTAGGGGATGTGGGCCTCGACGCCGGCCAGGTCACCCCCGAAGCGATCGGCGTAGGCGGCGTAGCCGACCCGGCCCGGTTGCTGGTGCCAGTCGGCCGGCAGGTCTCGCGCGGCTCCGGCGGGGGCTCGCTCGATTCGATCGAGGACAGCAGCGAGGGTGGCTTCGGCCCGCTCGCCGTAGAGCCCTTCGATGGCGCCCGCCAGAGTGGTGACAGCGCCAGACATCGGCCGTAGGATGCCACGGAAACTGCAAACGCTTCCAGGGGCGGTCAGATGGTCGGCATGAGTCCCGAGGCCGCAGCACGGCGAGCGACCATCGAAGACGTCGCGGCCCATGCCGGTGTGTCAGTCGCCACCGTGAGCCGGGCGCTGCGCGGGCTGCCCAACGTGGCCGAGGCCACGCGGGCCCGCGTCGCCGACGCCGCTCAGCTGCTCAGCTACCGCGCCGACCCGCACGCCTCGCGCCTCGCCGCCGGTCGCACGATGACCGTGGCGGTCGGCGTGCCGATGCTGGGGCGCTGGTACTTCTCGATCGTCGTCGCCGCGATCGAGGCGGCTGTTGCGGTCGAGGGCTACGACGTGCTGCTGTTCGCGGTCGGCACCGACGAGGCGCGCCACCGCATCGTGTCCAACTGGTCGGCGCTGTCGAGGCGCGTCGACGGGCTCATCCTCGTCGACGTCGCGCTCGACGAGGAGGAGACCGCCGAGCTGGCCGCTCAGGCCGCCCCGATCGTCACCATCGGCTACAGCACGGAGGGCCTGCCGTCTGTGCGGATCGACGACGAAGCAGGCGCAGCGGCCGCAACTCGCCATCTTCTCGGGCTCGGGCACGAGGCCATCGCCATAGTCGGCGACCAGCCGGCAGCGACCGTGCCGTTCGTCGTGCCGCATGCCCGCCGGGTCGGGTACCACAGCGCGCTGGAGGCGGCGGGCATCACGCCGAGCCCTGAGCTCGAGCTGCCCGCGGCGTTCACCGTCGCCGACGGAGTCGTCGCCGGGCGCATGATGCTGAGCCGCGCCAAGCCGCCGACAGCGGTGTTCGCGATGAGCGACGAGATGGCCTTCGGCGTGCTGAAGGCTGCGCGCGAGCACGGCCGCAACGTGCCCGGCGATCTGTCCGTCGTCGGCTTCGACGACCACGAGCTGGCCGACGTGGTCGAGCTCACGACGATCGCGCAGCCCGTGCGGCGCGTCGGGGCCGTCGCCGCGCGCCTCCTGCTCGACCGTCTCGTGCCCGGCGCCGGCGTCGAGCCCGAGCACATCGAGCTGCCGACCCACTTGGTGGTGCGCGGCACGACCGGACGCCCTTCCGGCGGAGCCGCTTGACACCCTGAAAGCGCTTGCATAGGTTCGCCTCACCGAACCAAGGGGGAACGGCATGATGAGAAACGCCGGGCGCAAGCGCCTGCTCGCTGTCACCGTGGCAGCAATGCTCGTAGCCGCGGCTTGTGGCAACGATGACGACGACACCGCGGGTGACGACGGTGGCACCACGACCGATGGTGGAGGTGGTGGCGGCTCGTTGACGATCTCCGGTCCGGAGACAGGCGTCGAAGCCGACAGCTTCCAGGCCTCGCTCGACGCCTTCACAGAAGAGAGCGGCATCGAGGTCACCTACAGCGGCTCGCGCGACTTCGAGACGCAGATCCGCGTCGCCGCCGAGGGCGGCGACCTGCCCGACCTTGCGGTCATCCCGCAGCCCGGCCTCGTGCTCGAGCTCGGCGACAAGATCGTGCCCGTGCCACAGGAGACGCTCGACGCCCACGAGGACGAGTACGACGCCACGCTGTTCGACCTCGTCACCGACGACTCGGGCAACGTGCTCGGCGTGCCCAACAAGGGCGATGTGAAGAGCCTCGTCTGGTACTCGCCCTCGGTGTTCGAGGAGAACAGCTACGAGATCCCCGAGACCTTCGACGAGCTGCTCGCTCTGCAAGACCAGATGCTCGATGACGGGATCACGCCGTGGTGCATCGGCATCGAGTCGGGCGAGGCCACCGGCTGGCCGCTCACCGACTGGTTCGAAGACCTCGTGCTGCGCTTCCACGGCCCCGAGGTGTACGACCAGTGGGTCGCCCACGAGATCCCGTTCAACGACCCGCGCATCCTCGAGGTGGGCCAGCTGATCGAGGAGATCTGGTTCACCGATGGCAACGTCCTCAACGGGCGCCAGAGCATCGCATCGACCGGCTTCGCCCAGGCGGGCCTGCCGATCGTGGACGGCGACTGCGGCATGCACCGGCAGGCCAACTTCTACGCCGCCAACTTCACCGATGCCGGCGTGACGGAGTTCGGGCCCGACGGTGAGGTCGACGCCTTCTACTTCCCGACCCAGAGCGACGAGTTCGGTCGGGTCACCCTCACAGGTGGCACGTACATCGTCGCCTTCAACGACAAGCCCGAGACGCTGGCCGCCATCGAGTACCTGGCCAGCCCTGAGTACGCCAACGCCCGCATCGAGGCAGGCGGCGGCGGGTTCCTGTCACCCAACCAGGCACACGACACGTCGCTGTACGCGTCCGACCTCGACCGCACATTGGCCGAGATCCTGGTGACGGCAGACCCGGCTCGCTTCGACGGCTCCGACGCCATGCCTCCCGAGGTCGGCGCCGGTACCTTCTGGAGCGAAGGCACTGACTGGGTCCTGGGAAGCCAGACCCTCGAGGAGTTCCTCGACGCCGTCGAGGCGTCGTTCCCATAAGCACGTAGCTGATCGGTGGGCCCGGCCCTCGGGCTGGGCCCACCGACACATCGAAGCCAAGAAGGAGCGCCGTGGGCTCGCTGTTGTCGACCCTCGTCGGCGTGGTGGCGGCCTTGGGCGTCATCGCCGCCGTGTTCATCGGGCTCAACGTCGCGCTGAACGCCGCGTCGCAGCGGATGGAGGAGCGGCTGCGGCCTTGGCTGTTCGTGGGGCCGGCGATGCTGTTCCTGATCGTCGCGCTGATCGTGCCCGCGATCCGCACGATCGTCCTCAGCTTCAGGGGCGGCGACCGCGGCGACGAGGGCTTCACGCTGTCGACGTGGACCGACCGCCTCACCGACGACGACGTCATCAGCTTCGAGCGCGTGGGCGACATCTTCACGAGCCGGCTGTTCCTCGTGTCGATCGTGCTGCTCGCAGTCGGCCTGGGGCTCGGCGCTCGAGCCGGGCGCGCCAGCGGCGTCGGTGCGGCCGATCGGCGGCGCAGCATCGACGCGTCGAACCCCGTCGTGTCGATCCTGCTGGTCGCGGCGGTGGTGGGCGCGCTGATGGCGGTGTTCTCCACGCTGCGGGGCGTGATCTGGAACAACCTCTGGTGGGTGGTGGTCGTGGCCGGCCTCGCCACCCTGTTCGGGCTGGCGCTCGCGGTGCTGGCCGACCGCTCGCGCAAGGAGACTGCGGCCAAGACCTTCATCTTCATGCCGATGGCGATCTCGCTCGTGGGCGCCGCCGTCATCTTCAAGTACCTCTACGACACGCCGGGCGCCGGTCAGTCGGAGGGGCTGCTCAACATCCTGTGGCCGGGCGGCCCGATCGACTTCCTGCGCGGCAGCACGCCCAGCGGCACGATGGCGCCGTGGAACAACTTCTTCATCATGGTGATCATGATCTGGATCCAGACCGGCTTCGCCATGGTGGTGCTGTCCGCCGCCATCAAGGGCGTGTCGGCTGACCTGCTCGAGGCGGCCCGGGTCGACGGCGCCAACGAGGCGCAGGTGTTCTGGCGCATCACGCTGCCGCAGATCCGCAGCACGGTCATCGTCGTCATCACCACGCTCACGATCACGGTGCTGAAGATCTTCGACCTGGTGAAGGCCACCACAGGCGGCGCCGCCGACACCGACGTGCTCGCCAACCGCATGGTCGACGAATTGCGCAACGGCAACTTCACCCAGTCGTCCAGCTTCGCGGTGATGATCCTCGTGCTGGTGCTGCCGGTGATGTACCTCAACGTGCGCCGCGCTCGGCAGGAGGCAGCGCGATGAGCGAGAGCGCGGTGGCGACCGGGGTGCCGGCGGAGGGTGCGCAGCGTGGGGCTGGGCGGGCCGGGCGGGGGGCGCGGGCTGGTCGGTTGGGGCGCGCCGACGAGCCGGTCGGCGCGCGCACCCACCGCCTGTTGGCGGCGGTGCCGACGTCGGTGCTGTGGCTGCTCGTCGTCCTCTGGACGATCCCGTCGATCGGGTTGCTGGTCAACTCGCTGCGACCCGAGCGCAAGCAGATCGAATCGGGCTGGTGGGCCGTGATCACCGACCCGTCGTTCACGTTCGACAACTACCACGCCGCGCTGTTCAACCCGCCGGGCGGCACGCTGCCGTTCTGGAAGGCGTTCGTGAACTCGATCGCGATCGCCGTGCCCGGCACGATCGTGCCCGTCGCCCTAGCGGCCGCCGCCGCCTATGCGTTCGCGTGGATGGACTTCAAGGGCCGCCACTGGCTGTTCGTCCTCGTCATCCTGCTGATGGCCGTGCCGCTGCAGATGGCGCTGGTGCCGCTGCAGCAGCTGTTCTCGGGCGGCGCCCACATCTCGCTGTTTGACACGACGTTCACCGTCATCCCCGACCTCGACCTCAACAACAAACCGATCTCGGTGTGGCTGTCGCACACCGCCTTCGGGTTGCCGCTGGCGATCTACCTGCTGCACAACTACATCGCATCGCTGCCAGGCGACGTGTTCGAAGCGGCGCGCATCGACGGCGCCAACCACTTCGGCATCTTCTGGCGCATCGTGCTGCCGCTGTCGCTGCCGGCGATCGCGGCGTTCTCGATCTTCCAGTTCCTTTGGGTGTGGAACGACTACCTGCTCGCGCTGATCTTCCTGAACCAGAACCTCGATGCTCAGCCGCTGACCATCCCGCTCGTCAACCTGGTCACGTCACGCGGTCAGGGGACCGAGCTGCTGCCCGCCGCCGCGTTCATCTCGATGGTCGTTCCGCTGATCATCTTCTTCTCGTTGCAGCGATACTTCGTGCGCGGCCTCCTGGCCGGGTCGGTGAAGGGATAGGGGACAACGATGGCCGAGGTCACCCTCGAGGGTGTCGAGAAGATCTACGGGAACGACTTCCACGCCGTGCACGACCTCGACCTGAACGTGAAGGACAGCGAGTTCCTCGTGCTGGTCGGGCCGTCGGGCTGCGGCAAGTCGACGGCGCTGCGGATGATCGCCGGGCTCGAGTCGATCACGAGCGGCACGCTGTCGATCGGCGACCGGGTCGTCAACGACGTCGCCCCCAAGGACCGAGACATCGCATTCGTCTTCCAGAACTACGCGCTCTACCCACACATGACCGTGCGGCAGAACATCGGCTTCGCGCTGAAGCTGCGCAAGGTGGCGGGTCACGAGATCGACGCGCGCGTAGCCGAGGCGGCTCGCCTGCTCGAGCTGACCGACTACCTCGACACCAAGCCGGGGCAGCTGTCAGGCGGGCAGCGGCAGCGCGTGGCGATGGGACGGGCGATCGTGCGCCGGCCGCAGGTGTTCCTGATGGACGAACCGCTGTCCAACCTCGACGCCAAGCTGCGCGTGCAGATGCGGGCCGAGATCAGCCGGCTGCAGCACGACATCGGCGTCACCACCATCTACGTCACGCACGACCAGATCGAGGCCATGACGATGGGCCACCGGGTCGCCGTGATGTCGAAGGGCTTCTTGATGCAGGTCGACACGCCGCAGAACCTCTACGACGACCCCGACAACCTCTTCGTCGCCACCTTCATCGGTTCGCCCCAGATGAACCTGGTGCTCGGCACGATCCACCTCGGCGGCTCTGGGGCTGGCGCTGCGCATGTGCTGGTCGGCCGGCACCGGCTGGCGCTGACGCCGCCCGTGCTGGCGGCGCGGCCGGCTCTACGCGGGCTCGACGGCGCCGAGGTCGTCGTCGGCATCCGGCCGGAGGATCTGGAGGACGCCGCGCTGGTTGGCGCGGGCCCCGGCGGCGACGACCGCTTCCTCGACGTGGTGGTCGAGCTGCGCGAGGGCCTGGGCGCCGAGGTCGTCGCTCACGCCCGGCTCGATGCGGCGGCGCCCCAGGTCGAGACGGCTCAGCGCGACCCGGACGCCACGCTCACCGGCGAGGCCGGCGTCGAGCTGGTCGCCCGCCTCGACCCGCGCACGCAGATCGTCATCGACGACCCGCTGCGCCTCGCCGTCAACGTCGACAAGCTGCACTTCTTCGACCACACCACCGGCAACGCCATCCGCGCCTGACCGGGTCCGACGGCCGCCGGTTCGCTGGAGCGTTACGCGCGCTATGCGAGCGCGAGGCTCCACAGAATGCGGGTGGGGCGGGCGGGTGGGTGGGTGAGTGAGCGGCTGGGCTAGCGGGCCAGGACGAAGAGCTGGAGGACGGCGGCGCCCATGATGAGGGCGAGGAGGATGGCCAGGACGATGGTGGTGCCTGGTCTCATGAGCTGCTCCGGGGTGTGAGGGTGACGGACTGCGTGGTGGGCGCGGCGGGCGCCGTGTCGTCGGCGCCGGGCTGGAGGAGGGCGACCTCGGTGCCGACCGGCATGCGCAGCTCGTCTGCGGCTGAGCGCTTGCCGAGGCAGACCGAGAGCATGCCGTAGCTGTCGACGACCAGGCCCACCTGCCCGGGGGCGATGCCCTGGTAGGTGACCGAGCGCTCGGCGGTGCGAACGTCGTCGCCCCAGCGCAGCTGGATGCGGGGGCCGAGGTGGTCGACCTCGTCGGGGTCGATGTTGAGCTGGCAGTTGCCGAAGCGGTCGACCCAGATGACCTGGGCAACGAGCGTGCCCTCGTCGTCGCGCGGGAGCGGCACGATGCCCGGCAGCAGCGACAGCGGGTCGACGGCCGAGCCGAGCTCGTCGAGCGGCACGCCGTTGCAGAGGTGGGCGGCGGCGGGGGCGAAGACGTCGCGGCCGGCGAAGGTGGGCCCGGGCGCGGGCAGCTGGAAGGCGGGGTTGTCGAGGGCGACGGCCGCGGTGGCTCCGCCGCTCATGGCGACGGCGGAGGCGAGCAGGCCGTTGTCTGGCCCCACGAGGTAGCTCTGCCCGTCGCCCACCTCGACGGCGATGCCGCGGCGCTCGCTGCCGACGCCCGGGTCGACCACCGCCAGCACCACACCCGGGCACAGGTACTGGGCCGAGCGGCCGAGGGTGAGGGACCCGGCCCGCACGTCGTAAGCGGGGATCTCGTGGGTGAGGTCGATGACCGTGACGTGGGGGGCGATCGAGCGGATCACGGAGTGCACGACGCCGACGAACTCGTCGCCGGTGCCGTAGTCGGAGAGGAACGTGATCGTGTCGAAGCGGGGGGACATGGCCCCCGCGACGCTATCGGCGCGGCTTGGCGCGCCGCCTACCCGAGACTGGCTGGGCTGCTCTCTGCGCTAGCCGGCGTCGCTGAAGCGAGCGGCGATGTAGGCGTCAACGTCTTCCTCGCTGATCCGATACGACTTGCCGATGCGAGCCGCCCGCAGCTCGCCCGACTTGATCAGCCGATACACCGTCATCGATGACACTCGCAGCTGTTCGGCGACCTCGGAAGGGGTGAGGAACCGAGGGCGCGACTGTGGATTCGCCATGAAAGGCACCCTTCTCCGCAGATGGTGGCCGAAGCGTACGCTCGTGTTGCTCCTGTGGCTAGTGGGCCATGTGGGCCACCTGTTCAGAGCCGCTGGATGGGCCCCGATCCGGGGGCGGGGCGGGTCAGGAGCCGAGCTGGCGGGAGCGCTCGGTGGCGGCGGCGACCGCCTCGAGGAAGGCGGCGCGCACGCCGTGCTGCTCGAGGGTGCGCAGGCCGGCGGCGGTCGTGCCACCGGGCGAGGTGACCGCTGCGCGCAGCGCCTCGGGGCCGTCGTCGCCCTGGGCCAGGAGCGTGGCCGAACCGAGCAGGGTCTGGATGGTGAGGTTGGTGCTGACGTCACGCGGGAGGCCTGCGAGCACGCCGGCGTCGATGAGCGCCTCCGCCACTAGGAAGACGTAGGCGGGGCCCGAGCCGGACAGTCCCGTGACGGCGTCGAGCAGCGACTCCTTCACGCGCACGACGGTGCCTACCGCTCCGAGCAGAGACTCGGCCCAAGCGAGGTCGTCGTCGGACGCATTCGTTCCCGGCGCCACCGCCGCCGCGCCCACGCCGACGAGCGCAGGCGTGTTCGGCATGGCGCGCACGACCGCGGTGCCAGGGGCGAGCGCGGCCTCGAGCGCGGCGGTCGTCACTCCGGCTGCGATCGACAGCACGCGGCCCGAGCCAGCGGCAGCCGCGGCCCGGCAAGCGGTGGCGACGTCGTTCGGCTTGACGGCGATCACGGTGCCGTCGGCCTGACCCGGCTCCGCGGCGATCTCGACGCCGGGCAGCAGGTCGGCCAGCTCCTTGCGCCGCGCCTCGACGGGCTCGACGACCCCCACGTCGGCGGGGGCCACGGTGCCAGCCGCGAGCAGGCCCCCGACCAGGGCCTCGCCCATGCGTCCGCCACCGATCACCTGCAGCACGACCATCCGCAGACGGTACCGCTCGCCGCTCCCCCACCCCTCCGAGGTTCGGGGCACCAGTCGCCCCAGCAGGGCCATCCATGCCCCCAACCTTCGGGCGCCGTCGATCGACCTGGGGGCGTCAGCCGCAATTTCTCGTGCCGGTGATGTCCGCCGTCGACGACGATCGGTCGATGAAGGTGCACCGACTGGACGCGGCTGGGCCCTTGATCGCCGATGGCCAGGGCGCCGTCGACATCATCGGCGAGACATGGGGTGAAGCCGCCGACCTGCTGGTGATCCCCGTCGAGCGGCTCGCTCCCGAGCTCTTCATCCTCTCGACCGGCATCGCGGGCGATGTGCTGCAGAAGTTCGTCGACTACGGCTGCCGGCTCGCCATCATCGGTGACATCGACGCCCACCTGGACGCGAGCTCGGCGCTGCGCGACTTCGTCCGCGAGTCCAACTCCGGGCACCACGTGTGGTTCCTGCCGGACGAGGCCGCCCTGGACGCCCGACTAGCGGCCGCTTCCTGAATGCGCACGGCCTAGCCTCGGCCTGGCCGCCGAGGTTCGGGGCAGCATTCGTCCGTGTTCGTCCGATTGCTTCGCTGTTTGGCGCGCCACCGCATCCACGGCGCAATTCTCCTCACGGCTGGCTGCACCGGTCTGCTCGGATCGTTGCTTTGGATCCTTTGGCGCTACCCAGGCGGACCGGCTGAGCCCGGTGATCCACTCAGAGATGGGTCGCCACCAGAATGGTTGCTCTTCGCCTCGACGGCACTCGTCGGCCTCAGTGCCGGGGTCGTGGTGGTAGCGCTTCTGCACGAGTCGCTCAACGCTCGCAGGTCGCTTGAGATGGACGACGACCACGGTGCCGAGGACCGCAGCGCCTAACCGATGAGTCACCCGCCGCGCCGTCCCCGCCGAGGTTCGGGGCACCCGTAGCCCCACCAGGGCCACCCATGCCCCCAACCCCCCGGGGCGCCGGGGTTCGGGGCAGCAGTAGCCCCAGCAGGGCCACCCATGCCCCGAACGTCAGTGAGCGGCGGGGCGGGTCAGGCCGGGGTGGACGCGGGCGCGGGGGCGGTGCTGGCGCGGTCGTCGCCGAAGCGGCCCACTCCTTCGGCGACGACGAGCGTGGCGGCCACCGCTCCGCCGATGACGAAGGTGGCGCCGGTGCCGACTGCGCCGTAGAGGCCGGCGACCGCGAGCGGGCCGACGGTCTGGCCGGCGCGGGCGGCGCCGACCCACATGGCGACGACGGCGCCGCGCTGCGAGGCGGGCGCAGCACCTGAGACGACGTCTTGCAGCGTCGGGATGAACAGGCCTTCGCCCACGCCGTAGAGCAGCGCTCCGGCGATCAGCACGGGCAGCGAACCGGCCGCGCCGATGATGACGAAGGCCATCGTGAACAGCACCGCTGCCCCGGCGAGGATCGTGACGGCGCCGAAGCGCGCCCGCATGCGTCCGAGGCGCAGCGCCGAGATGGTGGAGGTGAGCGCGGGCGCCGCGATCACAAGGCCGCGCAGGCCGGCGCCGAGGCCGAACTCGCGCTCGAGGTGCACGGGCATCGCGGTGAGGAAGAGCCCGAAGATCAGCACGAAGATCACGAACCCGATCGATGTCGACCCGAGCACGTCGCGGTGCCGCGCGGCGAGGCGGGCGCCCCCGAGCTGCGAGCGCAGGGTGACGTTGCCGTCGGGTCGGGCCGCGTCGAGCCGGCGCCAGATGAGGACGGCGGTTGCGAGGCCCACGCCGTAAGGCGCGAACGACAGTCGCCAGCCGCCGAGCTCGGTGAGCAGGCCGCCGACTGGCGGGAAGACGGCGAGCGACACGGTGAGCACGGCCGCGTTCTGGCCCACCAGGCGGGCGCGGTCGATGCCGTCCCAGTGGTCGCCGATGATGACGACGGCCAGGTTGATGAGCCCGGCCGAGCCGATTCCCTGGAGCAGGCGCAGCACGAGCAGCATCTCGAAGGTGGGTGCGAGGGCGGACAGCAGACCGAAGACGCCGAAGGCCACCAGGCAGGGCGTGAGGATGGCCCGGCGGCCGTGGCGATCTGCCAGCACGCCGATCACCGGTGCCATCACGATGCCCGGGAGCGTGCCGGCCGACACGAAGAGGCCGGCGCTGGCGTCGCTGCGGTCGAAGGAGTCGAGGATGTCGGGGATGGCGGGGCCGACCAGCGTGTTGGCCAGGATGCCCGTCACCGTGATCGAGAAGATCAGCGGGAGCGGCGGCCGGTGCAGGCGCCCGGCCGGGAGCGGGGCTTGTGCTGACGGCGGAGTGGGCTCGCTCACCCCTTCCCCGATCGGGTGCTGTCGTGCTGCACGCCGCCGTCGTTGCGCAGACTAGACCGAAACAACATGAGATGCAATGTAAGCCTCAGCCCTTGAACCGGCTGGCGTAGCCGATGCGCATGGCAGGCCGGAAGTACTGCTCGACCCAGGCGTAGAGCGAGCCCAGCAACCGGTCGAGCTCGTCAGGCGTGACGGCCTCGTTGGCGAGCTGGCCCACGAGGAAGACGGCGTCCTCGTCGCCGATCGCGAAGGCGGCGCCGTAGAGCTTGAGGTTGCGGCGCAGCAGGTGCTCGTAGAGGGCGGCGTGGTTCTCCTCGGGCGCCGGCATGACGTAGGTCTCGTAGTGCAGGGTGCGCTGGCGCAGGTGGAACCAGATCGTGAAGACGTCCTTCTGCTCGCCGCGCAGCCGCACGAACCAGCGGCGCTCGCCCGACTCGGTGTCGCGCTCGACGGCCGCGACGACCGGGTTCTCCTCGAGTTGCGCCGCGAGCCACGAGTCGATCAGCGAGTCGAGCGCTTCGAGCTCGGCGGGGCTGCTCGGCATCGTCACCCGAACGAACCTACCGGGGGCAGCCGCGGGACGAACCCCGATCCTGGCGAGGCAATAGGTCCCACCCGCGCGAGGACGAGGCAATGAGTCCCACATGCGGGACCTATCGCCTCAGGCCACGGTGCGCGGGACCTATTAGAGGCGCGTCCCAATTGTGGCTCGGACGTCGTGGACTGGGTTCGGGGCGCGACGGGTCAGCGCAGGGATGTGAGGACGGTGATGGCTTGACCGGTGCGGTCGAGCGCGAGGGGAG